>JBGAHL010000001.1:0-481877 GCA_044226205.1 Saprospiraceae bacterium | reverse complement strand
GGCCCAATTCATCAACAATTGGTGCCATAGAACAGGAAATCGGCACCGAAAGGCTTCGATGCCGATTTACAGATTCCGTCAGGCCATCTCTAATTGCCTCGCACATTGCTTGGCTCAAAATTCGGGATGACTCATGTTTTCATGTCAGGGCCAAAGCAGGCCGAATTAAAGGCGTCCCAAAGCGCCGGCCAGCGACGTAAAAACAAAGGGGAAGCCAACCCATACCCATTCCGGTTTCAGGACCAGGATTGCGAGCGTAGCGACCGTGCTGACCAGAAAAAGGAGCCAATCGCGACCGCGGTTTTGGGTGTATTCTTCGTTCTTTTTCATGTGCAATACCAATTTTGATTCTTGCGGGCAAAGGTAAAAACCTTTCTGGCAATCGTTCACCGCTGTTTAAGGAATTTGGAAAGCTGTTTCTTTGCGGCCAACATTGATTCAAAGAAAAAGGAAAATGATCCAGGTTTTTGTCACGGGCGGCACCTTCGACAAGGAATACAATTACCTCACTGGCGAGCTGTATTTCAAAGACACCCACGTCAACGAAATGTTCGAACGCGGGCGTTCGGAGGTCGATATCGACGTAAAAACGCTCATGATGATAGATTCGCTCGAAATGCGCGACGAAGACCTGGCCATCATCGTTTACAACTGCCGCAAGACGCCGGCCGACCGCATCCTGCTCACCCACGGCACCGACCGCATGGTGAACACCGCCAAGCTGCTCGCCGAAGCCAATATCGCCGGTAAAACCATCGTACTGACCGGCGCCATGATCCCTTACGCGTTCGGTACTTCCTCCGACGGTTTTTTCAATCTGGGCAGCGCGCTGGCGTTCGTGCAGGTGCTCCCGCCGGGCGTGTACGTGGTGATGAACGGGCGGTATTTCCCCTGGAATCGTGTGCGGAAGAATCGGCAGACGGGGACGTTTGAGGAGTTGCCGGTGGAGGAGGGGCAAGGTCGGGAGGAGGGGATTTGAAGTAATTACTACCTTATTGCCGACAACTGTTTACACTTACTTCTGGTAATCTAAGTATGGCTATTTCAGACTATTCAATATAGTTTGGAATTTTACTGTTGATTTTGAAGTTATATAAGTATGAATCAAGTTACAGATTTTTCTGAGTCATAACAACGATGGGCAAGATGGATTGGCTTATTTAATAAGCAAATTCGTAAAAACACTATTTGGCATCAGTGTACAGAGATGATGAACAATGAATTCATGTTCCAAGCCTGTTTTCTTGCTTTCAAAAAGGTGGCTAGTCAACCTAATCATAAATCTTATCTGGCAGATAATCAGGTATTTTATCGTTATATTCTTGATGGCTACTTAGCCTTTCAATATCTTGCTATTCGGCGATTGACCGACTCGTCTAAAAATGGCAATAAAAAAACAGGAGTTACTTCTTTGGTACGGTTGTTCAATGAAATGAAAAATCAATTGATCACAAGAAAGGCATTTGTAAGTGTAGATGACTTACCCTATGATTACTCTGATTTACTTGCAAAAGAAAAACATGATCAGTTAGCAAAGATGATGCAGATGCCCAATGGAGGATGGTTAGATGAATCTGGGCCTGGGGCGCAGTCTGCTAAGCGTCATAAGATGTTTGATCGTTTGAGCGGGGTTTCTGAACAAAACCGGGGGGCAGAAGATACGGTATCTCAGGCTTATTGGGACGAATGCCAAAAATTACTCGAAGACCCTAGCATAATACATATCAAAAATGTAGTGAACAAATACCTTGCCCATGCTGCCGATGAAGAAAGTGAGGACACATTGGAATTGGACGACAAGAAGTTCTCGATGGGAAACATCCATAGGGCACAACTAAGCTTAATTACTTTGGTACAAAAACTAACGCTGGACTTTTATGATTACCAATTTGCGATGGTTCCTGTCTGGGGGAAAGAACAGATGGTCTACAATTTTTCAAAACCATATGTACCTGAGGGTATTGAAACCGAAATTTTAGAAGAACTAGACTCAATGTTGGAAAAGCAACTAAGTTCTCTTTAACGTTGGCTAAACGTCATGGGCAGGTCCCCCATTGAATGCTCAAAACCCCTTATCCAAAAAATCAAGTTTTCCCCCCAGAATAAGCACGTAAATCAAAGCGGTCACGAGCGGCGCCAGCACGCTGACGCCCATCACGCCGAAATATTTTCTGGGCACCTTCGAGCGCTCGATCCACTCGGCAATCAGGGCAATCATCAGCACGGCAAATACGATAGCGGTCAAAATGATCGTTAAGAGCGTCGCCAGGTAGTCGTTGAACAGCCAAAGCGCCAGCCAGACGACACTTTCCAGCAAAAAAATTTCGAGTAACGAAAGACGGATGTTCTGCATCGGTAACCTGTTTGCCCAAATTAACATACTATGCAACTGAAATTCTCCCTGCTTTGCCTCCTGGTCATGGGGATGGCCGCGAAGGGCAACCTGTTCGGCCAACAATTTACGCCGGCCAACAACGAAGATGAATTCGAGCGCCAATATCAGGAACGCATCAAAAAAGATGTGCTCAACGGCGTCTATATCCCTAAAAATCTCGACGACGCCTTCGCCCAACTCAACAAACTGATCTCCCCCGAATCCCAGGCGACGATCAAATCCATCCCCGAAGACAGCGTTTGCATCGTCTTGCACCGCCGCCTGGGCCAATGGATGATTATGAACTGGGGCTTCTACGACGGCTCCCGCCTCTCGCATTACCTGCGCTCCGCCGGCATCACTTACCCCGACGACATGGCCGATTTCCTGCTCATCGGCTACCACCGCCATTTGAACGGAAAACCCGTGAACGTGCGCGACCTCGCCATTTTTTACAAGGAAAAACGCAAAAAAGAGTTTGAAGAACGGCAACAGAGCATGCCTGTGCTTCATGAAGAAACACGCAAGCGCCCCAAGGATTAATCAGGCACGCAAGGTTTCGCGCGCGTCGGCGGCTTTCCGGATATCCAGAAAGTCGCCGATTTTTTTGCGCAACTGTTCGCCTTCGATCAAAAAACCGTCGTGGCCATACGGCGAGTCAATCAATTCCAGCCGGGCGCCGGGTATGTGCTCGGCCAGCAGTATTTGTTCTTCCAGCGGAAAAAGAAGGTCCGATTGTATGCCAATCACCAGGGTCTCCGCCTTGATGGACGCCAGCGCTTTTTCCGTGCCGCCGCGGCCGCGGCCGACGTTGTGGCTGTCCATACTTTTGGTCAGCGACCAGTACGACTGCGCCGTGAACCTCCGGCTGAGTTTCAGGCCCTGATAATTCTGGTAAGTGGTGGCCCTGAATCCTTCGAGTTTGTCGTCCGGGTCGTGTTGCGCGCGGGTGTAGGTCGGGTAATTGCGGTACGACAACAAGGCGACGGCCCTCGCCGCTTCGAGACCGGCCCGACCCGCATCGGGCTGGTCGGACCAGAAGCTGGAATCGGCGCGCAAAGCCATGCGCTGGCTTTCATTAAACGCCACGCCCCAGGGCGAGTGCCGGGCATTGGTGGCGATCAGAGCGATTTTTTCGAACAAATCGGGGTCCTGAATCGCCCATTCCACGATTTGCTGTCCCCCCATGCTTCCTCCGATGCCGAGATGAATTTGTCGAATGCCCAGTTCGCGCTGCAAAACCTGATGCGAACGCACCATGTCGCGCACGGTGATCAGGGGCCAGTCGCGACCGAATGGCCGGCCCGTATGCGGGTTGATGCTTCCCGGGTTGGAAGCGCCGTAGCAGGAGCCGAGCATGTTGGCGCACACAATAAAATACCGCCGCGGATCGAACAGTTTACCGGGGCCGACCATGCTGTCCCACCATTCTGCCGGGTCGGCATTGGCTGTGAGGGCGTGCGCGATCCAGACCACGTTGGAGCGCTGTTTGTTGAGGGTGCCGTAAACGGTGTAGGCGATTTCCAGTTCTGGCAGCACCGAGCCGCATTCGAGTTGGAAAGGCGTGTATATTTTTAAAAATTTCATTGTTTTTCTTTTAAAAAATGGCGACTCAGCCTCGGTGGCAGGCAGTGGGCGCTTGTCGATCGGACTCCGGAAAAAGATGGCCCTTCGCAATTGCCCACTGCCGTTTTAAAGTTTATACCAGTTCGAAAGAGGGTACCTGAGCGAAAGCCTGCTCGAAATCGGCAATGATGTCGTCGATGTGCTCGATGCCGACCGACACGCGCAGGAGGGTAGGGGTAACGCCGCTGGCCACTTGCTCGGCGTCGGTCAGTTGCTGGTGGGTGGTTGCGGAGGGTTGGATAATGAGCGTCTTGGCATCGCCCACGTTGGCAAGGTGGCTGACGAGCCCAAGCGAATCCACAAAACGGGTGGCATGGCTTTTTTCGCCTTTAATAGTAAAGGAAAGCACGCCGCCGAAGCCGTTGCGCAGGTATTTTTTTGCCAGGGCGTGGTACGGACTGCTGCTCAGACCCGGGTAATTGACCGACTCCACCTTGGGGTGTTGCTCGAGCCATTGGGCCAGCATCAGGGCGTTGTCGATGGAGCGCTGGACCCGAAGGCTCAGCGTTTCGAGTCCCTGAATCAGCAGGAAAGAATTGAACGGGCTTATGGCGGGGCCGTAGTCGCGGAGGCCTTCCACCCGGGCTCGGATGATAAACTGGATGTTGCCGAAGGGGCCGTTCGGGCCGAAAACATCGTTGAAGACCAGTCCGTGGTAGCCTTCCGAAGGTTCGGTGAACTGCGGGAACTTGCCGTTGCCCCAGTCGAAATTGCCGCCGTCGACGATCACCCCGCCGATGCTGGTGCCGTGTCCGCCGATCCATTTGGTAGCGGAGGCGACCACGATGTTGGCGCCGTGTTCGAGCGGACGGAAAAGGTAGCCGCCGGCGCCGAAGGTGTTGTCGACGATGAGCGGGATGTTGTAGTTGCGGGCCACCTGAGCGATGGCTTCGAAGTCGGGGATGTTGAAACGCGGGTTGCCGATCGTTTCGAGATAAATGGCACGGGTGCGCGGATCGATCAGGTTTTCAAAACTTTCGGGGCGGTCGTCTTCGGTAAAACGGGCCTCGATGCCCAGGCGTTTGAACTGGACCTTGAACTGGTTGTAGCTGCCGCCGTATAGATTGCTGGTGGTGATGAAATTGTCGCCCACACCCAGAATATTGGTCAGGGCGAGAAACTGCGCCGCCTGGCCGCTACTCACGGCCAGGGCCGCCACGCCGCCTTCGAGCGCTGCAATGCGCTGTTCGAAGACGTCGGTCGTGGGATTCATGATGCGGGTGTAAATATTGCCGAACTGTTTCAGGGCAAAGAGATTGGCGCCGTGCTCGGAGTCGTTGAAGACGTAGGACGTGGTTTGATAAATCGGCACGGCGCGGCTGTTGGTAGCGGAATCGGGGCTTTGGCCGGCGTGGAGTTGGAGCGTTTCGAAGCGAAAATTGGACATGAGTAGTGATGAATTACGAGTGATGAGTGATGAGTGGGGACGTGAAGGGCTGCTGCTGACAGGCGACGTACGTGCCTGAGCAGGAGTGTGTTGTGGAAAAAATGAATTGGAAAAACAGATACGGAGTTGCCCTTGCGCGGACACCGTGGAAGCAAACGTGCAGATATGCACTGCTTCGACCAGGCTGACAAAAGTCGGGGAGGTCGAAGCTGCTTAGCCGGTGGCGCCGGGCATCAACAGCAACAACAAACCATCATCGGACAACAATTCGTTGCCGATGCAATTTGGGCAGACTTGAAGAGAATGGAAGATCGGGACTCCGAGCCGGTCCCGTGGGAAAATTGAGTGGATGCGCAGTTGGGCATGGTTGCTGATTTTTATAGTTCCAACTTTGTTGGCAGGCTTTGGCACCACGCCTTTCGGTAGGTTGCCAGGGCATCACAGAGCCTGTTCTCTCCGCCCTTTCGGTATAAAAATCAACACTCGGAGGAGCGTTGATGGGGCAAAGATAATTGGGGTGAATCCGGATTTGCAAGACGGGGTGCATTACTTGACCAGTACTTAACGCTTTCTTAACTTTTGGACCGTATTTTGCTTTGCTTCCCCTTGCACTGACGAAACTTTTTACTTTTGCCGCCGTTTTTAGCCCCTCACACAAAACTTGAAAACCTGCCCAACCGATATATGGCGAAAAAGCTGCTCATCGTAGAATCTCCCGCAAAAGCGAAAACCATCGAGAAATATCTCGGTGGCGACTTCGCCGTAAAATCATCCTACGGCCACATCCGCGACCTTGAAAAAGGCAACGACCTGGGCGTAGATGTCGATAATGGCTACAAGCCCAATTACGTCGTTCCAGCGGATAAATACAAGACTGTCAAGGAGTTGAAAGAAGCGGCCAACCGCTCCGAAGAAGTCTGGCTCGCGACTGACGAAGACCGCGAGGGCGAAGCAATTTCCTGGCACCTTTGTCAGGTTTTGGGCCTCGACGAGCGGACCACCAAGCGCATTGTTTTCCACGAAATCACCAAGCCGGCCATCCAGCGCGCCGTGCAAAGCCCGCGCAACCTCGACCTCGACGTCGTCAACGCCCAGCAAGCCCGCCGGGTGCTCGACCGCCTCGTTGGCTGGGAACTGTCGGGGCTTTTGTGGAAAAAAGTCAAAGGTCAACTCAGCGCCGGCCGCGTGCAATCGGTCGCTGTAAAACTGATCGTGGATCGCGAACGGGAAATTCAACAGTTCAAAATCACGCCTTTTTTCAAAATAACTGCCGACTTCCTGGCCAAAAACAGCCAGGGCAAAATGGTTGCCTTCCGTGCTGAAAGCCCTTCCCGCTTCGACACGGGGACCGACGCGGAGGCTTTTTTGAAAAAATGCGTCGGCGCCGCCTTTAAAGTCAACCACATCGACGTCAAACCCACACGCCGCCGCCCGGCGCCGCCGTTTACCACGTCCACCCTGCAACAGGAGGCCAGCCGCAAACTCGGCATGTCGGTCAACCGCACCATGTCGGTCGCCCAAAGCCTTTACGAACAGGGTCTGATCACCTACATGCGTACCGATTCGACCAACCTGAGCGAACTGGCCCTGCAATCCATCGGCGCAGAAGTGGTCAAGCAATTCGGCCCGCGCTACCACCACGAACGCCGCTTCAAAACCAAAAACGAATCGGCTCAGGAAGCCCACGAGGCCATCCGCCCCACCTACGCCGAAAACCCTGCGGCCGGCAACACCCGCGACGAACAACGCCTCTACGAACTCATCTGGAAACGCACCGTGGCCTCCCAGATGTCCGATGCCGAACTGGAGAAAACGACCGTGGATATCGGCATCAGCACGCAACCCTCGGCCAAACTGGTCGCGGAAGGTGAGGTGCTCAAATTCGACGGCTTCCTCAAACTTTACCTCGAAAGCACCGACGACGAAGAGGAAGAAACGCAGGGCATTTTGCCGCCCCTCGCCGTCGGCCAGTCGCTCGACCTCGATGCGATGACCGCCACCGAGCGTTACACCCGTCCGCCGGCTCGCTTCACCGAGGCCGGTCTGGTGAAAAAACTCGAAGAACTCGGCATTGGCCGTCCTTCCACTTACGCCCCCACCATTTCCAAAATCATGGAGGCCAACCGCGGCTACGTGGTGCGCGACAGCCGTCCGGGTGAAGAGCGCATCTTCCAGATTTTGACGCTGAAAAACAACGAGATCAAAAAAACGTCCGGCAAGGAAATCACAGGCGCCACCAAAAACGTGCTCTATCCCTCCGATATGGGCGTGATCGTGAGCGATTTTCTCGACCAGCATTTCCGCCAGATCATGGACTACGGCTTCACGGCCGGCATCGAAAAACGCTTCGACGACATCGCCGAGGGCAAACTCGATTGGGCCAAAATGATCGACGGCTTCTACCGCCCCTTCCACAATACGGTCGAAAAAACCCTGAAAGAAGCCGACCGTGCCAGTGGCGAACGCATCCTCGGAACCGACCCCGAAACGGGCCGCACCGTGCTCGTACGCATGAGCAGTCTGGGCAAACCCGTGGTGCAAATCGGCTCGGGCGAAGAACTCGACAAGAAGGAAAAACCGCGCTACGCCAACCTGAAACCCGGTCAGACGCTCGAAACCGTCAGCCTCGAAGAAGCGCTGGCCAGTTTTGCCCTTCCCAAAACGCTGGGCGATCATGAAGGCCACGAAGTGTCGGTGGGCGCGGGCCGTTTCGGTCCCTACGTCAAGTTCGGCGATACGTTCATTTCCCTGCCCAAAGGCGAAGACCCGTTCGACGTGACGCTCGAACGCGCCGTGCAACTGATCCAGGCCCGTCAGGAGGCCGACAAACCGCTCGGGTATTTTGAAAATCAGCCGATTACGAAAGGAAAAGGCCGTTTCGGACCTTTTGTGAAATGGACCGATCTGTTCGTCAACATCCCCGCCCGTTACAACTTCGACCGGCTGACCGAAAAGGAAGCCATCGAACTCATTCAGGCTAAAATCGAGAAAGAAGCCAACCGCTACATTCAGCACTGGCCAGAGGAAAACATCAGTATCGAAAACGGCCGCTGGGGGCCGGTGATCAAATTCGGCAAAAATTTTATCCAGTTGCCCCGCGTAGAGGGCACGAAAATGACCGCCGATCAGGCGCGTTCGCTCGATCTGCCGGATGTAAAAAAGATCATCGAAGCGGAAATCCCAGGCGCATTCGACAAGAAAAAAGCGCCCGGCAAAGGGAAAAAAGGGTAGAAACATCCGAAAAAGGGTATCATCGCAGCAAAAAAAGATATGCGCGCCTTTTACCCTTTTTTCCTGCTTGCGTTGTACGCGGCCTGTTCGCCCATGCAGAACGCCGTCGCCATTCAGCATGCCCGCCCCGCGGCCGGGGTTTATGGTCATACAGCCATCCTGACAGCGGATAAAATGAATGTTTTTTACATCGGCGTCGATAACCCGATAAGCGTTTTTGTGACCGGAGTGCGTTCCGACGAAATCGACGTGAGTATTGAAAACGGAACGATTACACAGGATTCATCTTATAAACCTGCCTATATCGTCAGGGTTGACAAACCCGGTGAAGTCAGAATAACGGTGAAGGCCTCTGATTCGGAATCGACCCTTCGTCAGGTCTTCAGTTTCCGGGCAAAACGTATCCCCGATCCCATGCCGGTTTTGGGTTATCCCGGCAAAAATGACTTCAGCGCTGCCGAATTTCAGGCAATGAAAGGGTTGTTCATGTCTTTAAAAGACTTTGATTTTGAAGCGCGGTGCCAGCCGGTCGGCTACCGGCTGACGCGGATCAGTTCCAATGGCGAACGACAGTCGGTTTACAACCTTGGGATGCGTTATTCGACGGAGGCCGAGGCCCTGGTCAAGCTGGCGGCAAGCGGCGATGTCTTCGTTTTTAGTGAAATTACCACATTATGCCCGGGCGATACGGAGCAACGCCATTTGAACAACGTCGCCTATTTCATCCAATAAAATGACTCTTTTTTTATGCGGAAAATCCTTTTCCTGGCCATTCTGACTGCCGGTCTGGGCATCGGTCTGCGTGCCCAAAATGGCGCCCGCCAAACCATAGTGCTCTCCCATCCCTGGAAATTTTCGAAAGGCGATTTCAAAGGCGCGCAAAACCCGGCCTTCGACGACTCCGGCTGGCAAACCGTGCGGCTGCCGCACGACTGGGCTATCGCGGGTCCTTTTGATCCCCTGGGGCAGGCCGAAACCGGCAAATTGCCCTGGAAAGGCGAAGGCTGGTACCGCTACACTTTTACCCCCGACCCCGCCCTGCAGGGCAAACAACTGACCCTGCTTTTCGACGGGGTCATGGCTTTTCCCACCATCTGGCTGAACGGCAAGGAGATCGGCCGCTGGGACTACGGCTACAACTCGTTTTACCTGGACATCAGCGACCAGATCGAGTTTGGCAAACCCAACGTGCTGGCCGTACATGCCGACACGCGCCGACATGACAGCCGCTGGTACCCGGGGGCGGGCATCTACCGTAAAGTCAGTCTGATCGCTACCGACCCGGTGCATGTGGCGCAGTGGGGTACCCAGGTCACAACCACCAAAATCACGCCTCAATTTGCCGTGGTCAAGGTGTGCGCCCTCGTGCGCAACGACGGCAAAAAAGACGAACAGCGAGTCAGTATCGAGCAACAAGTGCTCGATCAGGAAGGCTTGATGGTCGGGTCGACATACATGAGCTTTGAATGTCCGATCAAAGCCAGAGAAACCCATTATTTTGAACAATATGTCACCATTCCCTCCCCAACGCTGTGGGATATCGATCACCCGGAATTGTACACCGTCCAGACTATTGTGCGCAAAAATGATCAGGTTTGCGACCTGTACGAGACCCGTTTCGGCATTCGAAACGCCGAGTTTACCAGCAACGGTTTTTGGCTCAACGGTCGCAGGGTGCAACTGAAAGGCGTTTGCCTCCACCATGATTTCGGCGCTTTGGGCGCCGCTTTCAACCGCCGGGCGGCGCAGCGTCAGCTCGAAATTATGCAGGAAATGGGCTGCAATGCCATCCGTACCAGCCACAATGCCCCCGCGCCCGAACTACTCGACCTGTGTGATGAAATGGGCATACTGGTCGTCGATGAGTTGTTTGATAAATGGGACAGCCGGGCCGATATACTGCCGGGCACGGATTTCGAGGATTTTGCCCGGCGCCAGGTGCACAACTTTATGCTGCGCGACCGTAATCACCCCAGCATCATTCTCTGGAGTTGCGGCAACGAGATCGGCGACGTACAGGGAAATGTCAATGGCGGATTTGCCAAACTCGACCTGATGACGAGCCTGTTCCGCCGCTACGACGACACGCGCCCGGTTACCCTGGTTTGTGACAATTACAAAGCGGCCGAGCTGCGCCACATGGATTATTACGATGTCATTTCCTACAATTACGGACGTCGATATTCGCTCGCGCACCAGCTTGCCCCCGATAAACCGGTGATCATTTCCGAGTCTGCTTCCACCGTCAGCACCCGGGGGTACTACAACCTGCGAATGCCGGAAAAGAAAACGGATTTCGAACCAACGCCCAGGGTCAGTTCTTACGACCTCAATGCGCCGGAATGGGCAGAAATACCCGAGGATGATTTTAACTGGCAATCGGAGGACTATTTTGTAGCCGGAGAGTTTGTCTGGACCGGCTTCGATTACCTCGGCGAGCCCACGCCTTACGGCGATTACGCTGTGCAGGAAGGCCGCATCAAACAGGACGCGACAGCGCGCAGTTCGTATTTTGGGATAGTTGACCTGGCCGGAATCCCCAAGGATCGCTGGTATTTATACAAAAGCCATTGGCGCCCCGGCGCCAATACCGTGCACATTTTGCCGCATTGGAACTGGAAGGAGGGCGAATGGATCCCGGTGTTTGTTTACTCCGATGGCGATGAAGTCGAGTTGTTTCTCAACGGGCGATCCCTCGGCAAACAGGGCAGGGCGCTGCGCCATTCCGGCGATGTGTTGGGTCATTATCGATTTATGTGGGATGTCATGGTTTTTGAAAAGGGAACCTTGCGCGCGGTGGCTTATCGCCAGGGCAAAGTCATCGGCGAAGACGTGGTCAAAACAGCCGGCCCGCCTTCCGCCATCCGCCTCACGCCCGACCGCGCCACGCTACATGCCGACGGCGACGACCTTTCGTTCCTCCTCGTCGAAGTGCTGGATCGGGAGGGCAATCTTTGCCCTCTTGCCGACAACCTGATCCGCTACGAGGTGACCGGACCGGCTGACATTGCCGGTGTCGACAACGGCGACCCGCAATCGCTGGCGCCGTTTCTGGCTCGGGAGGGAAAGGTGTTTTACGGCAAGGGCATGCTGATTATCCGAACCCGCGAAGGAGAAGCCGGGACAATCACGGTGAAAGCTTCGGCTCCCGGACTGCGCACTTCGACCACTGTTTTGCAGGTGAAATAGCGCGTTCAGGTGATGGTCTTTTTGAAATCCAGCAGGGCGGCGCGCAGTTGTTTGTAAGCGTCCCAGTTGAAATTTTTCAAAAAACTCGCCGCGGCGCGCGCGCCACGAACGAAAAGGTCAAGTTTGCCCTCGTCGGAAATGCTGAAGTCCAGCCAGTTATAGTCGCCGGAATCGATAAAACCGATCAATTGGCCGTAGTCGGGGTGTTGCACAATGAAATCGTTGTCGCCCCAACTCATCATAGCATCGAGGGTGGCGCCGAAAAAGTCGCCGAACGAGGCGTTGGCGTTGAACGAATCGCGGTCGATACCGATTTTTACTCCGAACGTCGGCGCCGAAGGCGGCCCGTCCAGTTTGTGAAACAAGGCGATGGGGAAGTTCGACATCGTCCCGCCGTCAACAAACAAGGCCTCGGGTGGAACGGGGCCGCGGTAGTTGGCCATTTGTTGCCAAAGTGCGACCGAATCGGCGGTATTCGGTATGTTTTTGGCCACGTAAGGGTAAAATAAAACCGGCACGCTCATGCTGGCGCGCACAAACTCGGCCGGATTGACCGTGTCAGGGGAGGCAAAATACAAGGGCGCCATTTCCGGAAAAACCACCTTGGTTTCAGTTGTCACTTCTGCGGTGACAACCGCGACGCGTTCGTGTCGTTCGGGGCCCAGGGGCGTGTCATCCCGCAGGTTGTGCAGCCCGGCAGGCGTTTGCTGCCGCATTTTTTTTAAATCGCCGAGCGTAAAAACCCCCTTTGCCTGGAGCAGGCCCGTGAGCCATTCCTGAAAATGCAGGCCGGGGTTCAGCCCGTAATGTTCCTTCACATCATCGAGGATTTTCGCGGAATAACGCGCGATTTTGCGCTTTTTGCTGTCTGGATCGAGCAGGGCGTCCATAAAATGCTGCACATCCTTGTCGCCATCCATAAAATCGCTGAAATCCTTGCCCGCCACTTCCCGAATCAGCCATTCCGATTTCGCGGCGTCGATGGGACCTCCGCCTGCGAGCAGCATCGACACGATGGAGCCGGCGGAGGTGCCGGCCAGTTGCAGAAAGCGGATATTCATTTGCTCGAGTACGTACACGTAGCCCAGGAGTGCAACGCCGAGGGTGCCGCCGCCTTCCAGCACGAGGTCGACATACTGCATGCCCTGTTCATCGGCGACGTCGGAGACGGTCAGCTGGCCTCCCGGCTTTGCAGCGGCAAAATTGTTTAAGTCATCGATCAGGGCGACTACTTCGGGGTGTTGGGTATAGGCGGAGGTTTCCATGTCAAAAGATTGTTTGCTTCAAAAGTAGCGGCAGGTGCAAAGCCTCACCCGTAATTTCAACCGGTGGTCGGAATTCTTCAACGAGTAGTCGATCCGCGCTGTTGAAAGAGCCGTGTAAGCGCGGCCAGGAGCAAGCTTTGAAAAAAACAAAGTCCTGAGCGCGGCTGCCCGTGTCCGAACAATGCCAAAAAATCCTTGTTTTAGTCCATCCTCACCGGCGTTCGGACGCCTACCTTTGCCCCCATTATGGAAAAAGTAAAATGCCTCATTATCGGCTCCGGCCCGGCCGGATATGCCGCTGCCATTTATGCCGCTCGTGCCGGCCTCAGCCCCGTATTGTACACCGGCCCCCAACCCGGCGGCCAGTTGATGATTACCAACGACGTTGAAAACTACCCGGGCTACCCGCAAGGCCGGATGGGTCCGGAAATGATGGATGACTTCAAGGCGCAGGCGCAGCGTTTTGAAACGGACATCCGCAATGAAATGATCGTCAAGGTCGATTTTACCGGCCCGATCCACAAAGCCTGGACGGAAGCCGGCCACGAGATCCAGTCCCCGGCTGTCATCATCGCTACGGGCGCCAGCGCCAAATGGCTGGGCGTACCCGGCGAAAAGGAATTTGAAAACCGCGGCGTTTCCGCCTGTGCCGTGTGCGACGGGTTTTTCTTCCGCAAACAAAAAGTCGCCATCGTGGGCGGTGGCGATACGGCTGCCGAAGAAAGCACCTACCTGGCCAAAATCTGCTCGGAAGTCCATCTTCTGGTGCGCCGCGACGAAATGCGCGCGTCCAAAATCATGCAGGAACGCGTGCTCAATACGCCCAACCTGATCGTCCACTGGAATACGGAAACCTCCGAAATCCTCGGCGACGAAGCGGGTGTCACCGGCGTCCGGATTGTCAACAACAAAACGCAGGAAAGTACGGTACTCGACGTCACCGGCTTTTTCGTAGCCATCGGTCACCAGCCCAATACGGGTATTTTTAACAACTGGATCGATCTCGACGAGACGGGCTATATCAAAACCGTCCCGGGCCGTACGTTCACCAACATACCGGGCGTATTTGCCTGCGGCGATGCCCAGGACAAAATCTACCGCCAGGCGGTCACCGCCGCCGGTACGGGTTGCATGGCAGCCCTCGACGCCGAGCGCTACCTGGTCGAACACGGATATTGATTTTTGACTTTTTAAAAGCGCTTGCCGGGTTGGTGATGGTACCTTTTCATCAATCCGGCAAGCGCTTTTTTGCTCGTTTACAGGCTCTTCTGATCGAATTCCCAACCAACAATGAATACTTTGGAAACCTTGCTACCCTGTCAGAAGCATCTTTTTTCCCTCGATCCCGACCTGCACTACATCAACGGCGCCTACATGTCGCCCTTGCTGAAATCCGTGGAAGAAGCCGGCATCGAGGGGCTGCAGCGCAAGCGCCAGCCACAGCGGATCGCCCCTGCCGATTTTTTTGAGGATGCCGAACGGCTGCGTTCCCTTTTTGCGGAGCTGATCCACGCCCGCTCGGCCGACGAGGTGGCCCTGATTCCCTCGGCTTCCTACGGGATGGCTATCGTGGCCCAAAACCTGCCGGCTCGTCGCGGCCAGAAAATCGTGGTGGCGGAAGCCCAGTTTCCCAGCAACGTTTATCCCTGGATGCAAATGGCCGACGCGCGCGGCCTCGATCTTGAGTTCGTCCCGATGCCGGTCGAAAAAGAGCAGCGCGGGAAAATCTGGAACGAACGCCTGCTACTGGCCATCGACGACCGAACGGCTCTTGTCGCTTTGGGACACATTCACTGGGCCAACGGGACGCGCTTCGATCTCGAACGGATCGCTGACAAAACACACCGCCATGGCGGGCTGATCGTTGTCGATGGCACGCAAAGTGTGGGCGCTTTGCCGCTCGACGTGCAGGCATTCGGTCTCGATGCGCTGGTTTGTGCAGGCTACAAGTGGCTGATGGGGCCATATTCGTCGGGCTATGCGTGGTTTGGGTCCGCGTTCGCGAACGGACTTCCCATTGAAGAAAACTGGATCAACCGCCACAACAGCCAGGACTTCGCCCGGCTGGTCGACTATCAGGCCGACTATCAGCTAGGCGCCCGGCGGTTCGATGTGGGCGAACGGAGCAATTTCATCGCGGTGCCGATGTGCATCGCGGCACTCGAGCAAATACTGCGCTGGGGGCCCGAAAATGTGCAGGCGTATTGCCGAAACCTGACCGACGCCTGCCTCCCGAAATGGGCGGCTTTGGGCTATCATACCGAAGACCCGACGTGGCGGGCCGCGCATTTGTTCGGCCTCGAACTCCCCGCGCACATCAGGCCGGATGCCTTGCAGCAAAAGCTGAAAGACGCCGGAATTTCAGTCTCCGTTCGGGGTGATTTTGTCCGTATTTCACCCCATGTTTACAACGATTCGGCAGATATGGAGGCATTGACCGAAGCCCTCAATTTTTAAATACACTTGCTGTAAATACCTCGTTTTCAGTGTTGATTTGTAAAAAATACAAGCCGGAAGGCCATCCATCGACCGATATGGACTGGCTGCTGAAATTCCCCATGCAGCGCCCCTGCGCATCGAAAACCCGAACCGCCCGAAGGGGTTCAGGGGCGTCGATATAAAACCTGTTGCACACAGGATTAGGCCAAACCGCCACGGGCGGTTGCGCAGGCGAAAAGGCGCCGGAACTGGCTTCATAACTGTACCGTACGATCCGGGACGAAAACTTGACTTCCCCCACCCACAGGTGCTGCCCGACGGCGCACAACGACTGCGGAAGCGTCAGGTATTGATCGCCCAGACCTGGCTGGGTGTTCGCCATTTGCGGTTGGCCCAGCACAATTGCAGAAGCGGGGTCGCCGGCGTTTTCAATGTTTTCCCAAAGCAAGACATTGTGGTTGTTGGTATTGGCGATGGCCAGGCTGCCGTTGAAGGCGATAGCGCCGGCGCACAGGTTCAGGGGCAAGGACGGGGGCTGCCCGGGCATCGGCGGGTCGCGGGTGATGATCTTCCAGGGCGTGAGGTTGCCGTTTTGGAGCTCGGCTACCTTGAAAATGAAGATGTAAGGCTGGCCGTTTTGGATCGTTGCCGTCAGGTATTCGCCGTCGCTGTGCAGGCTGCTCAGCGGCTCGTAAGGCAGGTCGATTTGCAGGTCGGGATTGTCGCTGGCGTTGTCGGGCAGGTGGTCCCAAAGCCAAATTTTGCCGGACCGTTCGCCGAGGTAAAAAAACGCGCTGTCGTACGCCACGGCATTCAGGTAGTCGAATTGCGCGGTCCCGATATGGTTGGTAAAAATTTTATCCGGTCCGGCTGGCGCTGCCGGGACGCCATTCCAGATTGCCACGTTTTTTTGCCCGGCCAAAATCAGTTTTTGATTAAAAACAGCATTGCCGCGGACAAACAAGTTGCTGGTTTTCAGGTTAATGGCAACATCCGGGGCCTGCCCTGTCAGCGGCTCGACGGTGTTCCAAATCCACAGCGTCCGGTCGAAATCGGAAGTGGCGATCAGGTGCTGGCCGTCGGAGCAAAGCACGGGGTTCTGCATGTAGTGCAGGTCGTTGAGCGTGTTGTAATCCACGGCCGGACTGCCCAGCGCCCAGTCGGGTTGCTGGCCGGGCAGGTCGGGAATTTCGTCGTACACCTGCACGTTGTTGCCATTGTAATTGTTGACAAAAAGGCGGCCGCCGGCCACGATGATATCGTTGCCGTCGCCGTTGTTGTACCAGTTGTTGGACAACAAGAGATCGGCAGGCGCCGCCGCGCTTTGCGGCAGGGCGTTCCAGATTTTTACGTCCACGATCCCGCCTGCGATGAATTTGCCGTCGGCGGTTTTTACGCCTTTGACCCACTCCGGCAGGTACCAGTCGTAAGGCTGGTCGGCAGCCGTTGGGAAGCTGTTCCAGAAGTAGGTCACCGCGGTATTGGTCAGGCCGGGGATGGCGGAATTGTGTTCGCCTACGGCGAGAAAACTCTCGCCGTCCGTTGAGATATTGCGAAGCGTGCCAAACGAAGGGTGAGTGATGGTGAAATCAGGCGCCTGATTGTCGCTTTGCGGCCAGTTGTTCCAAAAAAGCAAAGCTTTGCCCTGGGTTGCGGAAGCGATCAGCCGGGCGCCATCGGTCCAGACGCCCCAGGGCCAGGAGTAGGGCAGGGACGCACCCGGGGGTGTAAAAACAGGCAGGTGCAGCGAAATGTCTGCCGGCTGGCCGTTGGTCGCGGGCAGCTGGTTCCAAAGCAGAATGCGGTCGTTTTCGGTGTCGGCTACCGCGATTTTGCCGTTCGGGGCCAACGAAACATTGCCCGGAAAATTCAGTCCCGCCTTCGAGTTGCCTTGCAGATTGGTCTCGAAACCGACCTGGCCGAGCACGAGGTCGGGAGGCGTGTCCCAGTTCAGCGGCAGGTTGTTCCAGATCAAAATACGGTTGTTGAAGCGGTCGCAAACCAGAAAACGGACGCCATCGGAGGCGATGCCGCTGGGGTGGTTGAACGGCACGGGGCCACCGGTTTGGTTGAAACCGGCGCCGGAAAGCATCAGGTCGGCCGCTTGAAATGTCTCAAACCAATTTTGGGAAAAAAGCGCGGGGGAGAAGGCCAGGAAAAAAAGCGGGAAAAGGATTTTACGCATGATTAATCGATTGTTGGTTCTCTGCTCAGACCCTCGAAAACGGTCGGGGTTTAAGCAATACAACAAGAATTGGGTGCAAAACACAGTAGGTTTTGCACCCAATTCGGGGTTTTTAATCTGAAACAACGAACTCAGGCTTTGGGCGCACTGCAGCCGGCGCCCTTGCTGGCCTGGAATTTCAGCGGGTCTATTTCGGACAACAGCAGACGGTGCAGCCAGATTTCGGCGTCTATTTTCACGGCGCTGCCCTGCAAGGGAAGGCCGAGAATGCCGCGCACCTGGTTGTTGGCGCTGTTGCTGACCTTCACCGAAGCATCAAGCTCCTCGCGGGAGATGTCTTTGCGGGCCAGGTAGGTTTCCGACCAGGCAGCCGGCATGGGGAATTTGAGCAGAGCGGTGGTGTTGTTTTCGGCTTCCACGATGAAGCGGGCGTAGTCTTCGATCTCGTCGATTTTCATGGGCGTGTTGAATTCCTTGTAGTCATACTTTTTATGACCCAGAAAAATGTTGCCTTTGAGTGTCAGTGTTTTGCACTGTTTGATGTTGTTCACTCCGCCGAAATCGCCGAACCCGAGGATGTTGTTTTCAATGTTGATTTTCACGTCGGTATCCATCATGATACAGTTGCCGCCATACGTCGCTACGGCGTCGTGTTTCCAGCAAAACAGGATGGTATTGTTGCGGATTGTGTATTCCGGCAGCCCGTCGGTGCTGTGCCAGTTGGACTTGCACATGACGCCCTCGCCCGTGTTGTTGATGATGAGATTGTTCTCCACGAGGGCCGAACCGTTTTTATTGACCTGCAGGTCGAGCGCGCCCTGGGTCGGCGCCGTGTTCATAATGACGCAGTTGCGAATGATGACGCGCGTGTTTTGACCCGTCCGGATTTTGATACCGGCCGATTCGGGGGAGGGGTTCTGGCCTGCCTCGGGTTTGGCTTTTCGCAGGATGCAGAGTTGTTTTTCGTCGGTGTAACGGTTGCGCGACCCGTTGTCGATGATCAGCCCGTCGATCAGGATTTCGCCGTCCCAGTCTTTGTAGGCCTTGTCGGTCAGGATGGCGATGCGGTCGAGCGACGATTTCATGTACTCGTTGGTACCGGTCATAATGGTCTTGTGGCGTCCCCAGGGGTCGCGGGTGTTGAACCCCGAATCCCAGCCGCCAATGATGCTGAGGGGCATTTCGAGCACATCGGCGCCTTCGTCGGCCCGGCTGGTGTAGCTGCCTTCGGCGATCAGGATTCGGTCGCCCGGCTGGAGTTTGTGGGCGATGGCGCCGAGGTCTTTGGCAGGTTGATCTTTGGTGCCGTTCTGGCCTTTACCCGTGGCGGCGCAGACGTACCAGTCACGGCCCGTGGCGGCCGGCGCAGCCGAGGCGGCGGCGGAATTGCCGGCCGGGGTGGCGCTGTTTGATGTGCCGGAAGCGGGCTTGTTGCCGATGCCGACGGATTTGCCCGCACTTTTTACATCGTTGGAAGCCTGGTTGAGGTCTTTGGAAATTTTACCCAGTTGGGCGTGGGCGTGGAGGGCGAGGCTGCACAAAAGCAGGGAAAACAGTATTTTTTTCATTGTGGCTGGATTTTTTTTGCAGAAATGAAAAGATCGTTTCGATGCGCAAAACTGTGCGGGTTTGCTGCTGCCCATCCAGCCGGGTGCAGTCAATCGGGAAAACGGTGTGGTGAAACAGCGCGCAGGGTGAGTCAACCGCTTAGAGCATGTTGAGTTTTTCCTGCCGAGGCGAAAACGGGAAAATTTTATTTTCGGCAAGGCAAATTTCGCAGTCGGATGCGGGCGATCCGGCGAGAAATTTAACGCAGCAGAAAATAAAATTTTCCGTTTGCAGCCCGGCAAGGAAAAGCTCAACATGCTCTTATTGGTTCAGCCAATGCTTGAACTCGGCGGTGCGCTCCGAGGAAACGATCACTTCGCGGGAGGGTAGCGGCGACAACACGACTTTTACCCTGCTTTTCGACAAGGTAACGAGCTCTTTGATCGCTTCGAAGCGGGCAATGAAACTGCGGTTGAGGCGGAAAAAAGATCGGGGATCGAGCAGCCCTTCCAGATCGCTCAGTTTGTACTCCACCGGGTAGCGCTTGCCGTCGGCGCTCATCAACCAGACATAACGATCTTCCCCTTCGAACCAGGCCACCTGATCGGCAGGAATACTCAGCAGCCGTTCGCCCCGACTGACCATAAACCGTTCCTGGTACTGCTGCACAGCCGGCTTGCGGAGGGCTTCTGCCAGTTGCGCAATATCGAAAGGCGGTGGCGCAGCCCGGCGGTTTTCCCTGAACTTTTGCAAAGCAGCGGCCAGTTCGGTCGGATCAACCGGCTTCAGCAGGTAATCGATGCTGTTGACTTTAAAGGCCCTGATGGCGTACTGATCGAATGCCGTGGTAAAAATGACCGGAGAGCGCAGTTCGACCTGTTCGAAAATGGCAAAACTCAAATCGTCGGCCAGTTGAATGTCGAGAAAAACCAGATCGGGCGCAGGGTTGTCGCGCAGCCAGGCCACCGTGCGGGCCACGCTGTCGAACCGCGCGGCGATGCGGGCGTCGGGCGCCAGTTCGAGGACCATTTGCTCGAGTTGCTCACGGGCGAGTTTTTCGTCTTCAACGAGAAGGATCGTCATTTGGTGCGGTTTAATGCGGGTAAAGGTCGCTAACCCGCGCGACTTGTCCGACTGCCGGATTCACTCCAGCTATTTCCCGATTCACTGCATTGCGCTGGCGTCGTGATGATGGAGGCGCTCACCTTTGAGCCATTGACTATCATTTACCACCACATCACATTCCACATGAAAAAGCAAATCCTGTTCCTGCTCACACTGTTTGTCTTTGCCCTGGGCGCCTGTAAAAAAGACGATTCAACCGACCCTGGAACCAATCCCGACGGCTTTTATCTCCAATGTAAAATCGACGGCCGTGATTTCGTGGCAGGCGATAACCTTGCCTATTGGACCACTTTCGGGTCGGACCAATATTCGATCTACGGATCGGCCAGCCTCAACGGGCATGAACTCGTGGCGATGACGCTGGAAAATACGCTGGGCGTCGGCACTCATCAATTTGCCCCTTCCGACGAAGAAAAATCGGGCTGGTACGTCACGTCCAACAGCGACGACTACGACACCTACTACGGGCAAGGCCACGGTTCGGTGACCATCACCCGAAAAGACGCGGATGTCATCGAAGGCACGTTTTCGTTTACGCCCTATGAAAGTGATGACGAAGTGGACAAGGTGGAAATCACCGAAGGCAAATTCAGGGTTCAACGCCGCTAATCCGCTTCGACCAAGGGCAAATACACCCTGAAAACGCCGTCATGTTCCGCTACGCGGGGTTCCTGCCCGACAAGCATCTGATATCGTTCACGCAGATTTCGAAGACCCAGCCCTGTGCTTTCGACCGGCTGACGGCGGCGTTGAAGGGTGTTTTCCACCACGAGAAACGCGCCGTCGATGTACAGGCGAATGTGCAGGGGCTGGTCTTCGGACACGATGTTGTGTTTGATCGCGTTTTCGAGGCTCAGTTGGACGGCAAAGGGCGGCAGCAGTATTTCGGGTCGCAGAACATGGGTGGTCAATGCAATATCCACCAGCAAGGTGTTGTCGAAGCGCACTTTTTGTAAATAAAGGTAGTCGTCGACGAAATTCATTTCCGATTGCAGGGGAATGAGCCCCTCGTTGCCGCGTTCCAGCACCGTGCGGTACAAACGGGCAAACCTTGCGGCAAACTCCCGGGCTTTTTGAGGGTCGGCGCCGATCAGGGAATGCAGGATATTGAGGCAATTGAACAAAAAATGCGGATGCACCTGGTTGAGCAGGGCTTCGAACCGGCTGCGAAGGCCGGCGGCTTCTTCCCGGGCGGCATGCAGGGCAAGCGCATTTTTTTCTACTTCGAGGCGTTGCGCCCTGATTTTCAGACTGTAATATTCCAGCCCGCGGTCCAGCAGAGCTTTCATTTCATCCATTTTCCAGGGCTTGGTGGTGTAATGCCAGACTTTGCCCCGGTTGATCGCATCGATGATGGCTTGCACGTCGGAATACCCGGTCAGGATGATGCGCACGGGGTCGGGATGGGAGTCGAGTATTTTTTCAAAAAACTCCACCCCTGTCATCTTCGGCATGCGCTGGTCGCTGATGATCAGATCGACCGGCTGTTTTGACAAAATTTCAAATGCTTCTTCCGCGCCGTTGGCGCAAAACACGGAATAATGCCGCCGAAACATGGCTTTAAAGGCCGTGAGGTTGTCGTCGTCGTCGTCGACGTAAAGAATGTTGTGGGGCGTGCCGTGATCCGTTTGCATGTAACAGCAAAAGTAAACGCGGATTTTTAAAATCTTTGAGCATGAAAAAATACTGGCTGGCCTGGTTTTTCGGACTGTCCTTCTGGACGGCTTTCGGGCAACAACCCGGCCTGGCAGGTATGTTGTCGGAACTCGAGTCGGCTACGACCGACACGGCCCGCATGCACCTGAGTTTTGAACTTTCCAGGCGGTATTTTTTCAACAACCCCGACAGTTCCCTGCTTTTTTCCCGCATGTGCCTCTCCCTGGCGCAACAAAGCGGCGACAAGATTTACTGCGCCCGCTGCAACAACCTGCAGGCATCGCTTTTCAACACGCTTGCCCGCTACGAGGAAGCCAAACCGCTGATCGATGCGGGCCTGGCCTGTGCCGTCGAAAGCGGCGACAGCATCGTGCTCTGCCGGCTTTGGCAAACCGTGGGTCAGTACCACAAAAACCAAAACCATTACGACAGTGCAATGGTCTACTACGTACGGGCGCACGACCTGGCCGAACGCCTCCATTCCGAACGGGATGTGGTCAATGTACTGTGGCTGATGAGCACGATTTACGGTTTGCAGGAAGACTATCCAAACGTCGTGCGTATCACCAAAGACCTGATCCGCCGGGCCGAGCAGACGGGTATGAAAGAAAAAGTCGCGCAGACGCTCAACAGTTTGTCGTCCGCCTACGCCAACCTCGATCAACTGGATTCGGCCGAGTACTACATTCGGGAAGCCATCGCTTACCAGGAAAAAAACGGCAGCGACTACAACATCCTCGGCACCTCGTACTACTCCTGGGCGGCCATCGCCCAAAAAATGCAACAGCCCGAACGCTCGCTCGAACTGGGGCTGAAAGCCCTCGATATTTTGGGGAAAATGGGGGATTCCACCCGCACCACCTTTCTCGTCCTGCAGCAAATCGGGGAGTTGCACCTGCAACAAAAAAGGTATGCACAGGCCATTCCATGCCTGGAAACCGCGATGGGCGGCCTGCAAAAATTCAACATTCTTCCGGCTTGCCAGCAGACGGCGCAAAACCTTGCGCAAGCCTACGAAGCGACCGGAAACTATCCCAAAGCCCTGTTTTGGTGGAAAAAAAGCACGGTGTTTCAGGATAGTATCAACCGTGCGCACCACAGCCGCGAGGTGGAAACCTTGAAAACCCAATTCGAAACCCGTGCAAAAGAGACCGCTATTCAGAACCTGCAAACTCAGGCCGGCGTACAGCGGCAGAATATCCTGTTATTGAGCCTGGGCCTCGTCATCCTGTTTCTTTTCGTCGGGGCTTTGTTTTGGTTCAACCGCCGCCTGCAAGCCCAAAAGCAGCGCACCGAACAGGCGCTCGCCGATTTGAAATCGACCCAGCGCCAGCTGCTGCAAGCCGGAAAAATGGCTTCGCTGGGGCAACTCACAGCAGGCATTGCCCACGAGTTGAATAACCCGCTGAATTTCATCGCCAATGCTGCCGAAGCCTTGCAGATCGATCTTGAAGAGGCGCAGGAGGTATTGAAATCGGTGGAAGAAGAAACTCCGATCGCCGCTGCGGAGCGCTTGCAAAATTTCAAAAACCAAATTGATCTGCCCTTGCTGAGGGCGGAAATCACCAATTTGCTGGGCAGTATCCTGCGAGGCGCCGAGCGTGCCAAAAGCATTGTGCAGGGACTGCGGACATTCAGCTATGCCGGGCAGGGCGAGCGGCAACCGCACGACGTACATCAGGAACTGGACAATGCCCTGCTGTTGCTGGAAAGCGAATGGCGAGGCGTTTGCAAGCTTGAAAAACAATACGATGCAGCCCCCTCGGCTATTCTGGCCGACCCTGGCCGTCCGGGGCAGGTTTTTGTCAATGTACTGGCCAATGCGATCCATGCCATCGGTCGGAAATTTCCGGGCAGCCCGGAAGCAGGTCGGTTGCGCATTTCAACCCGTTTTGAACAGGGCGCCGTGCTGATTGAAATAGCCGATAACGGAACCGGCATGGATGCACAAACGAAAGAACGGCTTTTTGAGCCGTTTTTTACCACAAAGGATGTGGGAGACGGGGTTGGCCTGGGGCTTAGTGTGAGCTACGCGATCGTCGATCAGCATGGCGGCGTCATCGATGTGGAAAGTGCGCCGGGCGAAGGCGCGACCTTTACAATTCGCTGGCCGGTCGCTGCTGCGCAACATTCCTGAATACGTTTTTTTCGTCGGGCACTAAATTCCTACCTTCGCCGCGCCCGCACCATTTCTACCAGCTTATGAGTCACCGCAACACCCTTGCGCGCACTCATCGCTCATAACTCATCACTCATCACTTGTTTCACATGAGTCGTTTTCGCTCCGGCGTGCTGCATGGCGAGGAAGTCACCGAATTGCTCAACTACGCCAATCAACACGATTTTGCCCTTCCTGCCGTCAACGTGATCGGCACCAATTCCGTCAATGCCGTGCTCGAAACCGCGGCGGCGGTCAACAGCCCTGTCATCATTCAGTTTTCACATGGCGGCGCGGCGTTTTTTGCCGGCAAAGGCCTCTCGAACGAGGCCCAACGCGCCTCCATTCTGGGCGGTATCAGCGGCGCCCAGCACGTGCATGCCATGGCAGAAGCCTACGGCGTGCCGGTTATTCTTCACACCGATCACTGCGCCCTCAACATTATCCAGTGGGTGGACGGACTGCTCGATGCCGGGGAAAAATTTTATGAAAAACACGGCTACCCGCTGTACAGCAGCCACATGCTCGACCTTTCGGAGGAGCCGATCGAGGAAAATATCGAGATCTCGGCCCGCTACCTGGCCCGCATGGCCAAAATGGGCATGACCCTCGAAATCGAACTTGGCGTCACCGGCGGCGAAGAAGATGGGGTGGACAATTCCGACGTGGATTCCTCCCGCCTCTACACGCAGCCGCACGAGGTGTCGCATGCCTACGAAGAATTGAAAAAGGTCAGCCACCGCTTTACCATCGCAGCGGCTTTCGGCAACGTGCACGGGGTGTACAAACCCGGCAATGTGAAACTGCAGCCGGTTATTTTGAAAAATTCGCAGGACTATATCCGCCAAAAATTCGGCCTGAACGACCCCAATCCCGTCAATTTTGTATTTCACGGCGGTTCGGGTTCTTCGCAGGAAGAAATTCGGGAAGCCATCAGCTACGGCGCGGTCAAGATGAACATCGACACCGACATGCAGTGGGCTTTCTGGGATGGCGTGCGCAGTTTTTACGAAGCAAAAAAAGGCTACCTCCAGGGCCAGATCGGCAACCCCGACGGTCCCGACAAGCCCAACAAAAAATTCTACGACCCGAGGGTGTGGCTGCGCGAAGGCGAAAAAACCTTCGTTGCGCGCCTGCGGCAGGCATTTGAAGATTTGAACTGCATTGGCCGAAACGCCTGATGAATATTTATTGAGGCCGTCTTACAAGTCCTTCGCGGCCAACTGACGGGGTGACTCAAAGTCACCCCGTCAGTAATAACAGCCTCAATTTTTTCCCTCCACCAAATCGCTGCGCCATGCGTCCTTTCCTGTTTTCCGTAGCGGCTTTTCTGCTCCTTTTGACGGCTTGCAAAACGGCTCATCCGGCCCAAACGGAAGTCGTGCAGGCGCCTGCCAACGATACGATTATCCTGTTTGTAGCCAACCACAAAGCTGCCTGCCCGGGCCCGATGCTGGAAGAATGCCTGCTGGTCAAAGGCGAAGGCGAGCAGGAGTGGCGCTACTTTTCCGACCCGATCAACGGCTTTTTCCACCAGGACGGCTTTGAATACAAAATCAAGGTTCGGAAGCAAAAGATGCCCAATCCTTCCCCTGGCCAGCCTTTGTATTACTACCGACTGATCGAGATTCTGGAGAAAAAAGAGGCGTTGCCCGACAGGCGTCTGCACGACATCTGGGTGTTCGAGTCGGCCAAAGACAAACCGGCGCTCAACCACCTTCCGCTCGCGCAGAAACCCACGCTGGAAATCATCCTGTCCGAAAACCGCTTTGGCGGCCGGGGCCTCTGCAATGAGTATTCCGGGCAGATCGAGTCCTACGGTAATTTTATAAGGTTCGGCGGGCTTACCTCGACCCTGATGGCCTGTCAGAATGCAGGCGCTGAAAGCGACTATTTCGCGCTTTTGCGGGGCTCCCATGATTTCAAAATCGAGAACCTGCGCCTGATTCTCTTCAAGGACGGAAAGGAGATCATGCGGTTCAAAAAGGTCGATTGACCGCCCTCAAAAAGCAAAGCATTTTCACCGCAAAGACGCAGAGAAATTCGCGAACCCTTTGCGTCTCCGCGTCTTTGCGGTGAAACGGGTACAAGCGGGTTATTTTTTCTGTTTTGCCGCTTTCCGGCTTCTGAGTTTGGCTTTGATCACTTCCACGACAATCGGCAGGAGCGAAATCCCGATGATGCCGAAAATGACGAGTTCGAAGTTGTTTTTGACAAACGGAATTTGGCCGAAATAATAACCGGCCAGGGTGAGCGCAGACACCCAGAGAATGCCGCCGGCGACGCAGTAGCCGATAAACCGCTGGTAAGCCATATTGCCGACGCCGGCCACGAAGGGCGCAAAAGTGCGCACAATGGGTACGAAACGCGCGATGACCAGGGTGCGGCCACCGTATTTTTCATAAAACTCCTGCGTCTGGTCGATGTATTTTCTTTTCAAAAACCAGTAGTCGCGGGTGAAGACCCTGTTGCCCAGGTATCGCCCGAAAAAATAATTGGTATTGTCGCCCAGGATAGCCGCCATAAAAAGCAGCGGGATCAGCAGCCAGATGTTGAGGATGCCGGTTTTGGCCGTGATAAGGCCGGCGGCAAACAGGAGGGAATCGCCCGGCAAAATCGGGGTGACCACAAGGCCGGTTTCGCAAAAAATGATCAGGGCGAGTATCAGGTAGGTCATCAATTCGTACTCCCGTACGATATCTTCCAGGTATTTGTCGAGGTGCAGAATGAAATCAAAAAACTGATGAATCAGGTCGAGCATGTGGGTAGTTATGGTTCAAAAACGGGGGCGAAGATAGTTCGCCCGAGCGGGACCGGCTGCATTGGCTGCAATTTTGGGAGAGTTGCATTTTATGGAAAAAAAGTTGGAGCGGTTGCCGACAAACATTGCATATTTACCCGCTCATCCGATTGTTGAGAAAAATCCATTTTTTGCTGTGCAACCGACCAATATTCAAGATCCGGAATACTTTCATAAAGTAGTTGATTGTCAATATGCCTGCCCGGCGCACACGCCTGTGCCGGAATATATTCGCCTTATCGCGGCCGGCCGCTACTCGGAGGCCTACATGGTCAACTGGGAGTCCAATGTGTTCCCCGGCGTGCTGGGGCGCACCTGCGACCGTCCCTGCGAACCTGCCTGCCGCCGCGGCCGTGTGGAAGAAAAACCCGTGGCCATCTGCCGCCTCAAAAGGGTGGCTGCCGACAACAAGGACGACGTGCTGGAATACATGCCGCAAGGCCCTTTCCCTTCCAACGGCAAACGCGTCGCACTGATCGGCGCCGGCCCTGCTTCCCTCACCGTCGCCCGCGACCTGGCGCCCCTGGGCTACCAGATCGACCTCTACGACGAACTTTCGAAAGGCGGGGGCATGATGCGCAGCCAAATTCCGGCTTTTCGCCTGCCCGAGCACGTGCTCGACGAAGAAGTCGGTTTTGTGCTGCGGCTGGGTATTCATACGCACTTCAACCACTACGTCAGCAGCCTGCGCGAGGTTTTGAACAAAGGCTACGATGCTGTTTTTGTCGGCACAGGCGCCCCAAAGGGCCGCGACCTCGACATTCCGGGCCGCAAGGAAGCCGGTAAAAATGTGCATGTCGGGATCGACTGGCTGGCGAGCGTTGCCTTCGAACATACGTCGACCGTAGGCCGTCGCGTGCTGGTGCTGGGTGGCGGCAATACTGCCATGGACTGCTGCCGGACGGCCCGCCGCCTCGGCGGAGCGGAGGTGAAAGTCGTGGTGCGCAGCCCCTTTGAAGAAATGAAAGCCAGCCCCTGGGAAATTGAAGACGCCCAGCGGGAGGACATTCCGATTTACAACAACCACGTTCCCAAGGAGTTTGTCATCGAAAACGGCAAACTCACGGGCATGCGTTTTGAAAAAGTCGCGGCGGTGTACGACGCCAATGGCAAACGCCGCCTCGAACCCACAGGCGAACCGCTCGTGTTTTTCGAAGCCGATGATGTGCTGGTCGCTATTGGTCAGGAAAATTCTTTCCCCTGGATCGAACGCGACCTCGGCCTTGAATTTGACAAATGGGGCATGCCGGTGATCGACCCGCAAACTTTTGCCTCCACGGTTCCCAACGTGTTTTTCGGCGGCGACGCTGCACTGGGACCCAAAAACGTCATTACCGCCGTGGCGCACGGCCACCAGGCAGCCGTGTCCATCGATCTGTTCTGTCAGGGGCTCGACCTGAAAGCCGACCGCCTGCCGCCCACCACCAATCTGGTGGCTCAAAAAATGGGCATTCACGAATGGAGTTACGACAGCCCGATTTCCGACGACAAACGCTTTGCCGTGCCGCATGCGGCCAATGAAGTGGCGCTCAAAAGCCGCACCTTCGAAGTCGAACTCGGCTTCTCGCCCGACACGGGTTTTCACGAAGCGCAGCGTTGCCTCAATTGCGACGTCCAGACGGTCTTCACCCGCTCGCTTTGCATCGAATGCGATGCCTGTGTCGATATTTGCCCGACTTCCTGCATCACGTTTACCCTCGATGGCGAGGAAGACGAGCTCCGTACCCGCCTGTCGGCGCCTGCGCACAATCTTACACAGGACTTGTACGTTTCCGACAATCTGCCCACGGGCCGCGTCATGATCAAAGACGAAAATGTGTGTCTGCACTGCGGCCTCTGCGCCGAACGTTGCCCGACAGCCGCCTGGGATATGAAGAAGTATCTGTATCAGGTAACCAAGGCCGGGCATGTTTGCTACCACGAACTTGTATAATTAACCTGTTCATTTACAAATAATTAGCCTATGAATTGGAAACGAGGGTACCACTTTGCTGCCTTGCTGGTCGTCATTTTGATCAATGCAGGTTGCGATCAGGTATCGAAAGCGCTGGTGCGCGAAAATATCCCCGACTATGATCGGCAGCACTTTTTCCAGGGGCATCTTGTCCTGACCAAGGTGGAAAATTCCGGCGCTTTTCTGAGCATGGGCGACCAATTGCCCGAGGCCGCCAGGTACGTATTTCTGCTTGGATTGCCTCTGCTTTTGCTGGTCGGCTCTATGTGGTGGTTGCTCAAACCTTCGGGCCTCAGCCGTATCGGGCTGTTCAGCCTGAGTTGTATCATCGGCGGCGGTCTGGGCAATATGGTCGACCGGTTTTTATACGGCTCCGTTACCGACTTTCTGTTCGTACAGTTCGGTGTGCTGAAAACCGGCATCTTCAACTTTGCCGATGTATCGATCACGACCGGCGTAATTTGCCTTTTTCTCGATCAAGCCTGGCGAGCGTATAAAAATTGAAAATTGAAGATTGATGATTCACGAATTCATCAATCTTCAATCTTCAATCTTAAATCTTCAATCTTCAATCTTCAATCTACCGGTCTGGGTTCATAAAAAAGTTGCGCATCAGCGCTACCATTTCGTTTTGGGTGAGGTAGTCGGAGGGTAAAACAGCGCAAAGGCGGGGTTTGTAGTGTTTGATGCTTTCGATGGCTTTTTTCAGGCCAATTTTGGCTTCGGCTGGTCCGAACACAACGATTTCTTCCGTGTCTGGGCCTATACTTTCAATGATTTTTTGGAAAAAACGGTGTTCGGCGTGTTTGTCGCGTTCGAGGTTGACATCGTCGGCGGGTGAAAACTGAGGCCCCCACGGCGACTTGGAACGCGAGCCGCCTTTGGTTTCTTCGTGGTGGATTTCGGAACGAAAATGCCGGATATAGGCTTCACCGTTCTCGCTTATGGAAACGACGTAGGCATCGCGGAAATCAAGCCAGATGCCTGTTTGCACGGTTGTCATATTCAGTTTTATTTAAATGAAGGGATGGGTTCCTTTCAATAGTCCAGCTGGTTCAGGAAATACCGAATCAGGTCGGTGGTCGTGACGATACCGACTACTTTATCGGCTTCCAGAACCGGCAAAGCATGAAACTCCCGGTTGGCGAGTATTTCGGCTGCCTCGCGGATACTTTGCCCTGTGGTAATGGTTTCCGGGTGTTGTTTCATGACGTGGCGGATGCCCAGCATTTTGAAAATCGCCACATCGGCGTCGGATTCCAGTTCGCCGAAATTGTCGGAAAAACTAAGGCGCATCAGATCGGTCATGCTCAACATGCCGACGAGCTGACCTTTTTTCAAAACCGGCAAGTGACGGATATGATGATGTTGCATCAGGGCCTGCGCTTTTTCCAGGGACTCTTTCAGTTCGATGGTCACCACGTTTTTTGTCATCAGGGTGGTGATGGATTCATTTTTCATGATCAGGATCAGTCTTTTTTACGGTCAATAACAAGGTGATAGATTGGTGAGCCGCGCTTCTGGCGAATCCTCGACCGCTTGTTTTTCTATCAACTGGTTTCAGGTGATTATGATGAATTAGAAAGCCTTTGTGCCTGGAAAAACTGGCGCTTTCTTCTGCAAATGTTTCAAGGAACTGGGGCCGGTCGCTCTGATGCAGGTCAGGTCGAGTGTTGAGAGTTGTCAGTCGGTCCCGCTTCCATTTGACCGATCTTTGGCAAATTGTCCAAACGATTCGCACCTGATTCACATGGCCGATCTGATTTTGATCAGCGGGTTGCCCGGCGCCGGCAAAACCACCCTTGCAAAAGCATTTTGCGAGCAGGCTGCTGCCAGGCATTTCAACAGCGATGCGGTCAGGGAATCGCTGGGTTTGCGGGGGCACTACCAACCCGAAGACAAGGCCAGGGTTTATACAACATTGCTCGAAAAAACACGCGAAACGCTGTTGGCCGGGCAAACCGTCGTTGTTGACAGCACTTTTTACCTCGAATCGATCCGACAACCCTTCCGACAAATCGCGGCCGATTGCGGGGCCGCATTACACTGGATTGAAGTGATGGCCGACGAGGCTCTTGTGCGGGAAAGGGTGGGGCAGGCACGCCCCGACAGCGAAGCTGATTTTGCTGTTTACCAAAAAATAAAAGCCGCGTACGAGCCCCTGACCGATCCCCATCTGATCATCCGAACCGATCGGCTGCCCTTGCCCGAACAGGTACGGGCTGTGGCGCGCTACGCCGCCCGCGAAATGCCCCGTGTGACGGAGGCTCAGCTGCGCGAAATCGTGCGGGACGAGCGTTTTCCCGGCCACCCGGGCGAAGCATCGATGCTGGAAACCCACATTTCATGGGTCATTCTTGCCCGGGATTTCGCTTTTAAAATCAAAAAGGCTGTTCGTTTGCCTTTTCTCGACTTTCGAACGCCGGGGCAACGGCTGCATTTTTGCAGGGAAGAATTGCGCCTCAATCGCCGCCTTGCCCCCGAAATTTACCTGGATGTGCTGCCGATCGGAACCGACCCGGCAGGACAGATCAGGATTGGCGAGCCGGTGACCGAACCGATCGATTACGCCGTGCAAATGCGGCGGCTGGACAACCGTTTTCAGATGGATCGTTTGTTGGCCGAACATGCTGTGACAAGGGCTGACATGGACCGGCTCGGGCGCCTCATCGCCCGCTTTCATCGGGAAAATACCCTGGCGCCGGGAGCGGTCAACTACCAGCCCGGCGATGCAATGCGCGATTTTGAAGCGCTTTTCGAACTGGAGCCAACCGCGCTGGAGATGCTGGGAGAGCGGGCTGCCGACCTTTTTCAAAGCTGGCGAAATCAGTTGAAACCCTTGTTCGAACGGCTGGAACCTTTGATCCGGCAACGTATTGAAAACGAACGCTGGGTAGATGGGCACGGCGATTTGCACGCCCGGAATATTTTCCTGCTGCCCGAAGGGCCGGTGGTTTTCGACTGCATCGAGTTCAATCCGCATTTCCGGAAAATCGACAGTTTCAGCGACCTCGCTTTTTTGTGCATGGACCTCGACGCCAACGACCAGCCCGAACTGGCAATTCAGTTGATGAATACCTACAATGCCGCCAACAATTACCGGGTCGGATCGGACGAGTTGTTGTTGTTCCTTTTTTACAAAGCCTACCGCGCCAATGTGCGCCTCAAAGTGGCGCTGCTCGAGTGGCAGCAGCACCGGAAAAAGGCAACACAGGCCACTGGGCTGCGCTATTGGGCTTTACTGGAAGAATACAGGACGCGACTGGCCCGAAGGGCTGGTTTGCGCTGAAATACCTCGGGGAAAGGCGGAAATATTGACCAAATTTTTCTTTTCCCCCTTAACAATTCGGCAGAATCTGTACGTTTGGGCGGGCATCAAAAGCCTCGCTGTTTAAGGACAGTTTTTTTACAAATTATTGCTTCCAAAATGCAAAATATCAGTCCGACGATCAATGATCTTGTTGTTCGTTTTGCCAATGTGAACGGCACCGGTTCGGCCAGTGCCAACGAACTTTTTGCCAAAGCTGTTTTTCGCATGGGTGTGCCCGTGACACCCAAAAATATTTTTCCGTCCAATATTCAAGGGCTTCCGACCTGGTTTGAGGTTCGGGTAAATGAAAAAGGGTATCTGGGGCGCCGGGCCGGCATCGATATTATGGTGGCGGTAAATGCACAGAGTTATGAAAAGGACGTGGCTTCCGTTCGCCCGGGAGGCTGGTTCATTTATGACAATACCAAACCGCTTGAAAAACGGCTGTTTCGCGATGACCTGCATTACATCGGCATACCGATGATCGAGTTGTGCCGCGAGCATTTTTCGACCGACCCGCGTTCGCACCTTTTGCTCAAAAACGTGATCTATATCGGAGCGCTTGCCGCCTTGCTGGACATGGAAATAGAGGTGTTTAAAGGCCTCATTTCCGAGCAGTTCCGCAAAAAAGAAAAACTGATCCCGCTCAACCACAAGGCGCTCGACCTTGGCGTCGAATACATCCGTCAGCACTACGACTATCCTTTGCCGTTGCGTGTAGAGCGCCGGGATCTGGTCGGCGACCGCATCATGCTCAGCGGAAACACCGCCTGCGGCCTTGGCGCGGTGTATGGAGGAGCCACGGTGCTGGCCTGGTACCCAATCACCCCTTCTACCTCGGTAGCCGATTCTTTTGCCAAATACGCTAAAAAATTGCGTTACGACGGCGCTACCGGCCGCAACAACTACGCCATCGTGCAAGCCGAGGACGAATTGGCCGCGATCGGTATGGTCATCGGCGCAGCCTGGAACGGCGCGCGGTCCTTCACAGCCACAAGCGGCCCGGGGGTTTCGCTGATGAATGAATTTCTGGGGCTGGCCTATTTCGCCGAAATCCCCACGGTGCTCATCGACGTACAGCGCGCAGGCCCTTCGACCGGTATGCCGACCCGTACGCAGCAGTCCGACATTTTGCTGGCGGCCTATGCCTCGCATGGCGATACCAAACATATCCTGCTGTTTCCGAGCACTCCAACCGAGTGCTTTGAACACACGACAACGGCTTTCGACCTCGCAGAACGCCTGCAAACACCGGTGATGGTCATGACTGACCTCGATCTGGGCATGAACGAGCACCTGACGCCGGCCCTCCACTGGGACGACAACCGGCACTACGACCGTGGTAAAGTGCTTAATGCCGCCGATCTGGATGCCCTGACCGAGCAATTCGGCCGCTATCTCGACCGCGACGGCGACGGCATTACCTACCGCACCTTGCCGGGCACGCACCCGACCAAAGGTTCCTTCTTTACCCGGGGCACCTCGCGCGACGAATATGCCCGCTACACCGAAGACGGCGAGCCCTATGTGCGCAACATGGACCGCCTCATCAAAAAATGGCATACTGCCGAGCAGTACGTGCCTGCCCCCGAACTTTATCAGGAAAAGCTGGGCAGCCGCGACGGCATGATTTTCTTCGGAACCTCGACCTACGCAGCGCTCGAAGCGCTCGATCAACTGGAAGCCGACGGCATGCCGCTCGATGCGCTTCGGATCAAGGCAATCCCGTTTAATGACACGGTGCGTGAGTTCATCGCCCATCACGACAGGGTGTACGTCGTGGAGCAAAACCGCGATGCGCAGATGCGCTCCTTGCTCATCAACGAACTGGATGTCAATCCTTTGCGACTGGTGCCTGTGTTGAACTACGACGGTTTTCCCATCACCGCCGAAACGATCCGCAAGCAGGTATTGCCCGGTTTGCGGGCGCGTAAAAGCGGCGGCGAGGAAAAAGTGATCGAACTGAGCGAATAACCCCAATACAACACGTTATGTCCAGATTGTCTCCGGTTTTTCAGGGTAATCTCGAACGCGCCATGCGTATTTATCTTTTTCTGACCATGAGTGTATATGGCTGGGGAAAACTCGCTGGCGACCAGTTTTTTCTGCGCGGTGAAATTCCTGCTGAAATAGGCAACAAGACGCTGGTACAGGCCACAGCGCACGATATTGCCTGGGTGTTTTTCGGGTATTCGCTGTTTTACCTCTGGTTTATCGGACTGTCGCAGGCCTTTACGGGTATCATGATGTTGTTTGAAAAAACAAAGTTGTTTGCCCTCGCATCCATGATTCCGATCATGCTGAATATCATTATCGTCGACATTTGCTACGGGGTTTCGCCCGGACCGCTGATGAGCGCGATTCTGTATTTTATCTGGGTTGGAATTTTGATCTACCTGAATCGTGAAAGGGGGCGTTCGGTGCTGCGGGCCGCCATGGGTTTGCCTCCGCTCGCCCTCGAAACGCTCGCCAAAGTGCCGGTCAAGCCGTTCATGATCATCGGGATCATGGCCTGCATGGCTGTTCTTGAACTTGGCCTGTTCCTTTTTTTGCATTTCAACGTGCGCGCCACCAAGGACTTTTGGTTTTTCAAAGAGACACTTGGCTCGATTTGAACTGTTCTAATTCATTTATTTTCAACCCCGAATACCCTCAAAATTGAATTTTACAAGCCGAAATATTTAGTGCTATGACCTTTATTCGTCCCAACTTTCGCCACCCGGAATCGCCCAAAAACGAACTGGGCTACACGAAAAAATACTACGAAGGCGCCCTTTCCACCCTTTGTGCCGGTTGCGGCCACGACTCGATCAGCGGCGCCATTATTCAGGCTTGTTTCGAACTGAATATTGAACCGCATCGCCTGGCCAAGTTGTCGGGTATCGGATGCTCATCCAAATCGCCGACCTATTTTCTGGGCAATTCGCACGGATTCAACTCCGTACACGGTCGTATGCCCTCTGTGGCAACCGGGGCCCTGCTCGCCAACCGCGACCTGATCTACCTCGGCGTGTCGGGCGACGGTGATACGGCGTCCATCGGTATGGGGCAGTTTGTGCATGCTGTGCGTCGCAACCTGAACATGACCTACATCGTCATGAACAACGGCTGCTACGGCCTCACGAAGGGCCAGGATTCGGCTACCGCCGACGTTGGTTCCATCAGCAAAAGCGGACAGGCCAACCCCTTCCAGACCATCGACCTCGTCGGCCTTGCACTTGAATTGGGCGCTACGTTTATTGCCCGCAGTTTTTCGGGCGACAAGGCCCAGTTGGTGCCGCTGATCAAAGCCGCGCTCGACCATCATGGCTTTGCTTTTATCGATGTGCTGTCGCCCTGCGTGACCTTCAACAACAATCCGGGCAGCACCAAATCCTACGATTATATTCGCCAGCACATGGATGCCGTCGGGGCTTCCGATCTGGTGCCCGAACGCGACCCGATATCCATCGAATACGCCGAGGGCACGACCCAACAGGTGAACATGCACGACCATGCTGTGCTCGACCTGCACAAACTGGCGCCGGGCTGGGACCCGACCAACCGCGACGAGGCATTCAAACGCCTCCATGAAGCCCGGGCCCAGGGGGAAATTCTGACAGGCTTGCTGTACTACGAGCCGGAAAGCAAGGATTTGCACGATATGCTCAATACCTCAGCTACGCCACTCAATCAATTGAATGACAAAGAGTTGGCGCCGGGTGAGGCGGCCTTGCAGGCGATCAATGCCGAGTTTCGTTGATCGCGATCGGTTTAGTCCTCCGCCGAATATCCATATTGCTGAAAAACACCGTATTCCAGCCGGTAGATCATTTCCCGGCTGGAATCGTTCCATTTGGGGCGCGGCGCCCGGCTTTCATTGATACGCCCGATCCGTTCGAAAATATCCGCCGGGTAGCGTATTTGCAGGTGGTTCAGGACGTGCAGGGTGTCTTCTATCAGGCATTCCTGTTTGCCGACGAAATCGATGTATAAGGGGTCGGCATACCAGCCATACATTTTGGTCAAATAGCCGGGGCAATGTTGGATAACATTGTCCAGAAAACGGTTGAAATCCGGGTCGAACAAAGGTTCGATGGGTGCCCAGGGGTGCCAGTCGTCGTATTTAAAGCCGAATCTGGTTCGGGTGTGGCGGGGCACAAACAACTCGCCCGGATGATCGCAGCGGAAACGCCAGTAGGACTCGTACCAATCGAAAGGGTGCCTGACAAAGCAAAATTTGTAACAACGCCGGGTGTATTGATCCAGGTTTTTGCCCAGTCGCATCGAGCAGCGTAAAAAATTGCCGGGATAATGCCCGGAGACGTTTATGACCCGCTCCATGTCGGCGTGGTCGCGGCTGAAATTGAAGCGCACGAGATCGAGTGCTACGAACAGCCGCCGGAGGTAGGTGCCTCCGGTTTTGGGTACGTGCAGAAAAACAGCGTCATTTTTGAGCAGGATCGCCATGTCGACGGCCGTTTACCACAAAATCACAGGGATTGCCTGACGGACGAAACCCTCGCTGCCGGAAAGCCGCACTTCGAGAATTGCCGCCTGGCCTGCCCATCGCGACGACCATTCCAGCGGGGTGGAAAAGTCACCGGCAACGGCATCCGTAAACTGCCATTGGCTCAACAACCGTCCCTGCATATCATTCAAACGAATATCGAGGCGGCCGGAAAAGGGCAGAGTAGTGCTGAGCCTCGCGACGCCGGCTGCCGGGTTGGGACTCAGGCTGAGGGTCAGCGAGGGCGCAAGAGGTTCGAGCGCCGGCACGAGACACCCGGCCGGCACGTCCGGGCACCAGCAGCGGTGTGCCAGCGTACAATCGACTACGTAAGGATTGGGTTTGCCTTCCTGATACGCCGCGATGCGCCAGGTTTTGACCAGTTCGGCCGAATCCGGCGGGTCCTGGGCAGCCCATTGGCACAGGGTGGGACGCTGCAGTTCGAAAAAATTGGGGTCAGCGGCATTCGCCTGGGCCCGGTACATCGTGTAGAAATAGAACATCGAGCGGGCCAAATCACCTTTTACGGCCTCCCGCGGCTCAAACTGACCGGTTCGGAATTCCGAGTACTGGTCTTTGTTTTGCGCGGGTTGGTTGTTCAGGATTTGGGCGCCCCGAAACCACTGTTCTGTTTGAGCATCCGGAATGTCGGCGAAAGGCACGTCGCCCCGCGCTTCGTTGACCGGGATTCGGGCCGGAAAAAGGTGGTGCATATCGCTGCGTGCATTGCCCGTAGCGGCGCCTTTGCTCTGCGGGTAAGCGTGTTCGGTGTTCATGCCGAGGCTGCTGCCGTTCAGGTAAATGTACTGGGTGGGGTCCTGGCCGGGCGCCAGATAGAGCGTGTGGCCGGAATAAATACAACGAATGGAATCGTCATCGATCCCGAGCACTTTTGCATACAGGGTATCCCGGGCGTGGGCATAATCGAACACGACGAGGGGGCGGTAATGGGCTGCAAGACTGTCGACCAGTTCCTCGCCTGAAAGGCCGGGAAAGATGCTCTGGGCAGGCAGCAGCGCAGTTGTCAGCAGGAAACTCGAGATTAGAACAATACGGGACATGGCAGGTGATTTGAGGCGGCAAGGTACGAAGAAGGGGAGATGCGCAAGGGGCACTGGTTATTGGGTAAAATCATAAGGTTTGTCGATATCCGTATAAAAACAATCGATATTAATTATCAAAACCCTGTCCTAATTTCGCACCAAATAAAACTGAATAATTCATGGAAAATACGTCTTCCCCTACCTCTTCCACCCAAAATGGCAATGGTCAGAGCAAGTGTCCCTTCTCGGGCGGCGCACTCAAAGCCGTGGCCGGCGGCGGTACTTCCAACCGCGACTGGTGGCCCAATCAATTGAAACTGAATATCCTGCGTCAAAACTCGGAATTGTCCAATCCCATGGACACATCCTTCAACTACGCCGAGGAGTTCAAGTCGCTTGACCTCGCCGCAGTGAAACAGGACATCTTCGACCTGATGGCCAATTCGCAGGACTGGTGGCCGGCCGATTACGGACACTACGGCCCCTTCTTCATCCGCATGGCCTGGCACAGCGCAGGTACCTACCGCATCTCCGACGGTCGTGGTGGCGCCGGTTCCGGCACTCAGCGTTTTGCGCCACTCAACAGCTGGCCCGACAACGCCAACCTCGACAAAGCGCGCCTGCTGCTCTGGCCCGTCAAACAAAAATACGGCCGCAAGATCTCCTGGGCCGACCTGATGATCCTCGCCGGCAACTGCGCCCTCGAATCCATGGGTTTCAAAACCTTCGGCTTTGCCGGCGGACGTGAAGACGTCTGGCAACCCGAGGAAGATATCTACTGGGGCGCTGAAACCGAATGGCTGGGCGACAAACGCTATTCCGGCGAACGCGAAGACCTCGAAAACCCGCTCGCCGCCGTGCAAATGGGGCTCATCTACGTGAACCCCGAAGGCCCGGGCGGCAATCCCGACCCGCTGCTCGCCGCCCGCGACATCCGCGAGACTTTCGGCCGCATGGCCATGAACGACGAAGAAACCGTGGCCCTCATCGCCGGCGGCCATACTTTCGGTAAAACCCACGGCGCTGCCGACCCGGGCAAATACGTCGGTCGCGAACCCGCAGCCGCGAGCATCGAGGAACAAAGCATGGGCTGGACCAACACTTATGGCCGCGGCAATGCCGGCGACACGATCACCAGCGGCCTCGAAGGCGCCTGGACCACCACGCCTACCAAGTGGAGCAACAACTTCTTCTGGAACCTTTTCGGATACGAATGGGAGTTGACCAAAAGCCCGGCCGGCGCACAACAATGGATCCCGAAGCACGGCATGGGTGCAGGCACCGTCCCCGACGCGCACGACCCCGCCAAGCGCCACACGCCGGTGATGCTTACCACCGACCTGGCCTTGCGCTTCGATCCGGCCTACGAAAAAATCTCCCGTCGTTTCTTTGAAAATCCGGACGAATTCGCCGACGCTTTTGCCCGTGCCTGGTTCAAACTGACCCACCGCGACATGGGCCCGCGCGCCCGCTACCTCGGCCCGGAAGTGCCTTCGGAAGAACTCATCTGGCAAGACCCCGTGCCGGCCGTCGATCATGCCCTGATCGACGCAAAGGACATTGCCGACCTGAAAGGTAAAATCCTCGCTTCGGGTCTTTCGATCCCGCAACTCGTGTCGACCGCCTGGGCTTCGGCTTCTACTTTCCGCGGCTCCGACAAGCGCGGCGGCGCCAATGGCGCACGTATTCGTCTGGCTCCGCAAAAAGACTGGAAAGTGAACAACCCGGCCCAGTTGGCGAAAGTATTGCAGACCCTCGAAGGCATTCAGGCTGCGTTCAACGGCGCTCAGACCGGCGGAAAAAAAGTATCGCTGGCCGATCTCATCGTACTCGGCGGCTGCGCAGCCGTGGAGCAGGCCGCTAAAAATGCGGGTCACGATGTGAAAGTGCCGTTCACGCCCGGTCGCACCGACGCTACGCAGGAACAAACCGACGTGGATTCCTTCGCCGTGCTCGAACCCAAAGCCGATGGCTTCCGCAATTACAAAAACGCCCGCTATGAAGCCTCAGCCGAGGAAATGCTGGTGGATAAAGCGCAATTGCTCACCCTTACCGCGCCCGAAATGACGGTGCTTGTGGGTGGCATGCGTGTACTGAACGCCAACTATGACGGCTCGGCGCATGGCGTGTTCACCCAGCGTCCGGAAACGCTTACCAACGATTTCTTCGTCAATCTGCTCGATCTCGGCACCAAATGGAGCGCCGCTGCCGGCTCGACCGAGGTGTTTGAAGGCCGCAACCGTAGCACTGGCGAACTTCGCTGGACGGCCACCCGCGCCGACCTCATCTTCGGCTCGAACTCCGAACTCCGTGCCCTCGCCGAAGTGTACGCCTGCTCGGATGCGAAGGCCAAATTCGTCAACGATTTCGTGGCAGCCTGGAATAAAGTGATGAACCTGGATCGATTCGATCTGGTTTGATAATGAACAAGACTACACTGTTGAAATGGGCGGCCCGGAAACGGGTCGCCTATTTTTGTTTTTTTAAGAAACACCTTGGTTTATCAGACGAAAATCAAGCTTTAAACAATGAGATCATGCGCTCTCAGGACGATAATTTTTACTAAAAAGCCCAATAGCGCTATATTTAATGCCATTGAAATCGTACAGTTTTCCGGCATTTTTGCCTCTGAAAATTATCCTGTTATGTCGAATAATTATAGTCCCTTCGCAACGGCCCGAACCCGGCCGTGGCGATTGTCTGCCTCCGAATACCTCTCGGATAAATTGACAACCAGTCCCTTCGTTTTCTACGGCACAGTTACTTTTCGTTCACTGACTCATTAAGATCAATATGGATATCGAAGTACTTGCCAGAGTCCAGTTTGCATTCACTGTTGCTTTTCACTATATCTACCCGCCGCTGAGTATTGGCCTAGGTTTGATTCTGGTGATTATGGAAGGTATGTATCTGCGTACCGGAGACAAGGTGTACGAACATATGACCCGTTTCTGGATCAAAATATTCGCCCTGATTTTCGGGATCGGGGTTGCGACAGGTATTGTTATGGAATTTGAATTTGGCACCAACTGGGCTACCTATTCCAAATATGTGGGCGATATATTCGGTTCGGCGCTGGCGGCCGAAGGCATTTTTGCTTTTGCCCTGGAATCAGGTTTTCTGGGAGTATTGCTTTTTGGCTGGAACAGGGTCAGTCCGCGTGTTCATTTTTTTTCCACGCTTATGGTCTGGTTGGGCTCTATGTTTTCGGCGGTATGGATCGTTGTTGCCAACTCCTGGCAGCAGACGCCGGCCGGCTTTCATATTGTCGGAGAGGGCATGGCGGCTCGTGCCGAGATCACTGATTTTTGGGCCATGGTGTTTAACCCGTCGAGTATCGATCGTTTGATGCACGTTTGGATTGGGGCTTTCCTGGCTGGCGCTTTTTTTGTGATGAGTGTAAATGCCTGGTATATTTTAAAAATGAGACATGTCGCCATAGCGCAGCGTGCTTTTAAGATAGCCCTGGTCGTGGGCGCGATTGCCTCCATTGCGCAACTGTTTACCGGACACAAAAGCGCCGACGGAGTCGCCCATAATCAACCTGCCAAACTGGCTGCACTCGAAGGCCATTATGATTCGCTAGCTGTTGCCGATATGTATCTGTTCGGCTGGGTGAATCAAGAAAAGCAAACCGTTGAAGGGGCCGCTCTGCCCGGAGGGCTTAGTTTTTTGCTGCATCAGGATTTTTCGACGCCTGTGCGTGGTTTGAATAGTTTTCCGCTTCACGAACGTCCGACCCAGGTGAATGCAATTTTTCAGTTTTATCACCTGATGGTTACCATCGGCATGGCCCTCATCGTCTTGTCGGTGCTGGGGCTCTGGATGTTGCGGCGTGGCAGATTATTTGAGAAACGCTGGGTTTTGCAGATGTTTGTCTGGTCGGTTTTGTTGCCTCAATTCGCAAATCAGGCAGGCTGGTTTGCTGCGGAAATGGGCCGTCAGCCATGGGTTGTCTATGGTTTATTGCGTACCAGTGATGCGTTTTCACGAACGGTTACCGCTAATCAGGTGCTTTTTTCGCTCATCCTGTTTACCCTGGCTTATCTCGTTCTTTTGGTCCTGTTTCTTTATCTGCTGACCCGAAAAATTCAGCACGGACCGGAAGAAGATACGCATCTGGCAGATGATAACGAAACATATTCCAGACGGGAGAACCCCTTTATGAAACCCGGTAATCATTCAAAACAACAGTAAGCATGTTTCTCGGTATCGACTATTCTACCTGGTGGTTTCTAGTATTTGGCGCTGTCATTTCAGGGTATGCCATTCTGGATGGTTTCGACCTTGGCGCTGGGGCGCTGCATCTCTTTTTAAAAAAAGAAGAAAGCCGTCGCATTGCGCTCAATGCCATAGGCCCGGTTTGGGATGGCAATGAAGTTTGGCTGGTAATCGGTGGGGGCGCATTGTTTGCGGGTTTCCCTAAGGCATATGCTGCCATTTTTTCGGCCTTTTATGTGCCTTTTATGGTCTTCATTATCGGCTTAATCTACAGGGCGGTAGCGATCGAATTTCGAAGCAAGGAGCCGGGGCGTAAGTGGCGGGCCAGTTGGGATTTTATCTACTTTTTCGCTTGCACCACTGTGACGCTTTCGCTTGGCCTGATGTTGGGCAATGTTGTAAAGGGGATTCCGCTGGACAAAAACAACGAGTTTGCAGGCGATTGGCTGGCATTTTTCAATCCATTCAGTCTACTGGTGGCCGTGACCACATTGGCTCTGTTTATGATGCACGGGGCGATATACCTGACGATGAAAACGGAGCATCGACTGTTTGCCAAGTTGACAGTGCTGGCCAAAAATTTCACGATATTTTTCGTCGTGGCTTTTGCGCTGACCAGTTTTTACACTTTGCTTTTTGTTCCACATCTCAGCGATCAGATTCGCTCGCATCCGGTGTATTTTTTGCTTCCTATGGCTATGCTCGCATCAGTAGCGAATATTCCCCGTCAGTTGGCTCGTCGGCGGTACCGTTGGGCATTCATTAGTTCGTCGTTGACTATCGCCGCGTTGCTGGCGACTGTGGCCGTAGAGGTTTTTCCCTATCTGGTTTTTGCACCCAACGATCCTGCCAACAGTCTTACGATAGACAATGCTTCATCCAGTGAAAAAACCATGCAATTACTGCTGCTCATTGCTATGATCGGCACACCTTTAGTTGGGCTTTACACCGCGTTTGTGTTCTGGACGTTTAAAGGGAAAGTGCGGTTGGACGAGATGAGCTATTAAAAGCTAACTGCGCCACCACGCCACCGCCAGGCAGCCCGTCCCCAGTCCCGACAACACCACCGGCGGCAAAAAAGTTAACATCAGAAAGACGACAAACGTGATGCCGTATAGCACAGTTTCCAAATTGAAAAATTTACACGCGGATGCCCAGCCGCTGGTAAACAAAGCTCATCAGCCAGGCCGGACCAATCAATAAAAATTGCAAATCTTTCAGAAACGAAGGCCTTTTACCTTCCACGTGGTGGCCCCAGAACTGCCCGATCCAGGCGGCTACGAACAAAATAATGCTCACCAGCCACAACTGCAACCCGCTTTGCTCGATGGCGCGACACAGCCACAGGCACACGGCGCTGAACAACAACATGCCCAGGGCAAGGGTGGGAGAGAGCCGCAGATAATACGCCAGTACCAGGGCCAGCGCGACGATGGCGAGATTGAGCGGCATGCCGGGCGCAATTGCTACACCCAGTTTCACGCTGTACAACAAGCCGGTGACGCAGAAAAATATGACCGGAACGCAAATCCAGTGCACGGTTTTATTGGTCGGATTCTGGTGGCTTTCGCCGTATTCGGACAGCCAGCTTTGAATGGTGCGCATAAGAGTAGCTTTGTTTTTAATGAACAGAAATCTGCTGCGTAAATGTAGGTAATATGGATTTTTGACCAAATTTTTGCGCGTTCTTTCCCGCCGGGCCTGCCGCCCGCTTTTTTAAAAATCTGACCAAATTCGACCTTGCATGATCTTTCGCTCCAGTATTGCCCTGCTTTTTACCCTTGTCTGTTCATTCGCCTTCGCGCAACAACCGACTGAATTTCAGCCTGAAAAACTGCGACTGGAATGGGAACTGGTCGAAAACCAGTACCAGGGCGCCGAACAAACCCTCTCGCGCCTGACGCTCACCAACGACTCCAAAAACAAACTGCTGCCGTCGGGCTGGGGCATTTATTTCAACTTCGGCAGAAGTTTCCGGCCGGAAGCGACTCAGGCCTCGGGTTTCGAAGTAAAACAACTCAGCGGCGACTGGTTCCGACTGCGGCCGACCGATCAGTTCGGCGGACTCGCCCCGGGCCAAAGCTGCAAAATCGATCTGGTCAGCTCCGACTGGCTCGTGCACCGCACCGACGCACCCAACGGTTTTTACCTGGTTTTTGATCGCGAACCCGACAAAGGCTATCCGCTTCAGGAGCCCGTCGTCAAAGGACCGACCGATCCGCGCAAGCTGCTGCGCTCGGCTGTCGACAAAAAAATGCCGGTCACTTCTGCCGATATCTACGCCCAAAACCAGGCCATCGGCACGCCGGATATGGACAAACTTTGCCCCATTTTCCCGACTCCGATGAAATGGAGCCCGCTCGGAAGCGGGGTGCTGATCGGACAAAATACGCCCGTCTGGATCGATCCTTCTTTCGAATACGAAGGCCTCCTGCTTGAAGAAAACTGGCGGTACTGGTTCGGCGGCATCAATCTGGCCCGCGCCGATGTGAAAGAAGGCGTCGCCGTGACCGTACGCACCTCCGGGGAGGCGCTGCCCAACGAGGGGTACAAAATGAGTATCACCCCAGAACACGGCATCGAAATATGGGCCTCTTCGCCAGCTGGCGCTTTTTATGGCATACAGTCGCTATCCACCATGGTCGACCCGGATGCCTTGCAGCAGTCGGTAGCCGAAATGCGCTTTCCCTGCATAGAGGTAATCGATCAGCCCAGGTTTGCCTACCGCGGACTGCACATCGACGTGGCGCGCCATTTCCAGACCAAAAGTGAAATATTGAAAATGCTGGACGTGATGGCTTTGTACAAACTCAACACCCTGCATTTCCATTTCAGCGACGACGAGGGCTGGCGCATCGAAATCCCGGGATTGCCCGAACTCACGGAGGTCGGCGCCCGGCGCGGCCATGCCTCCAACGAACAGTATTATCTGCACCCGGCGTACGGCTCGGGCCCGATACCCGGCCAGACGAACGGCTCGGGGTATTATTCCAGGCAGGATTTTGTCGAAATTCTGCGCTACGCCGCCGACCGCCATATCCGCGTGATTCCGGAGATCGAGTTGCCGGGCCATGCCCGCGCGGCCATCAAATCGATGGATGCCCGCTACGAGCGCCTGCTCAATCAGGGCAAACCCGAGGAAGCGCGGCGATACCTGCTGCGCGACCTCGAAGACCGCTCTGCTTACACATCCGTGCAGGGCTACAACGACAACGTCGTCTGTGTCGGGCTGGCTTCTACCTACGTTTTTATCGAAAAAGTGGTGGACGAACTCCTGTCCATGTACCACGACGCGGGCGCGCCTATCGAAACCATGCACCTGGGCGGCGATGAGGTTCCCGCCGGCGTGTGGGAACTGTCGCCCGTCTGCCGAAAAGTGAGAGCCGAGCAAAACATGACCAGCACGGAAGATCTCTGGTATCTTTTTTGGGCTAAAATGGGCAGTATTATGTCCAACCGCGGCCTGCAACTTTCGGGCTGGGAAGAAGTCGGAATGCGCCAAACCCGCCTCGACGACCAGCCCCGTTACATCCCCAACCCTGATTTCGTGGGCAATAAATACCGCCTTTACGTCTGGAACAACGTGATCGGCTGGGGCTCCGAAGACCTCGCCTATCGCATGGCCAACGCGGGCTACCCGGTCGTGCTGGGACCCGTCAGCAACCTTTATTTCGACATGGCTTACCAAAAGGATTTTGACGAGCCGGGCTACTATTGGGGCGCCTACACCGACGTGGAGCAGGCCTTTTCCTTCGCCCCCTACGATTATTTCAAAACCACCAAAACCGATCGCATGGGCAACCCGCTGGACCCGGCTATGTTCAAGGGCAAGGAGCGGCTGACCGACTACGGCAAAAGCAATATCCTCGGCATGGAAGGCTTGATCTGGTCGGAAACCCTCAACGGCCCCAACGATCTCGAATACATGGTGATCCCCAAACTGCTCGGACTGGCCGAACGCGCCTGGGCGCCCACGCCCGGCTGGGAAACGGCCCGCGATCCCAGGGACTTCGAACAACAGTACGCGCAGGCCTGGACAGAATTTGTCTATCACCTCGGACAAACGGAATTGCCGCGCCTCGACTATCTATCGGGCGGCTTTAATTACCGTATTCCCACGCCGGGAGCGGTTGTTCGCGATGGCAAAGCGCTGGCCAATATCCAGTTCCCGGGGTTGACCCTGCGCTACACTACCGACGGCCAGGAGCCCACGGTAAAAAGCGCCGAGTACAAAGGCCCTGTGAAAGCCGTCGGTACGGTGAAAATCAGGGCGTTCAACCGCAAAGGGCGAAGCAGCCGGACGGCTCAGGCAGGTTTGTAAATCAGGCGTTTGTCAACCCTTTTTACCACAGTTTTGGCAAAAAACGGGGCACTTTCCGCTGGTATTCCGCGTAAGCGGGATACTTGCCGGCCGAGATTTTTTCACTAAAATCCGAACTGCCCAAAAACAGCAGCATGAGCAGAATAGCGCCTGCCAGCGACCAGTTGAGCCAGCGCCCTGTGGCCGCCACGCTGAACAGGTAAAAGCAAAGCCAGATGGCCTGTTCCGAGGCGTAATTGGGGTGGCGCACCACCGACCACAGGCCCGTGCGACAAAAACCGGCCGCGTATTCGCCGTCGAGCGGTTCGCCGGCGGCGATGCGGCGGTATTTCTCCGTCTGGTAGTTGTACTGCTGCTGATCGGCGATGGTTTCGTACAACAAAAACGTCAGAAACAAACCCGCAACCACGCCGTCGAAAATGCCCAGGGGGCGTTCGCTGCCCTGCCAGGCCACGAGGGTGGGCAGGGTGAACAAGAGGATCAGGCTGTTCTGGTAAAGGGAAATAAAAAACAGGTTGAACAGTCCCCAGCGCAGGCGTCCCTTGAGCAGAGGATTCTGGCGCAATACGCTCCAGCGATAGTCTTCCTCGCCGCGCCAGGGGAGCCAGTCGTAGCCGCCGCGCCGCCAGAAATTGTAGGTGAGCCTGGCGGCCCAAAGCGTTGCCAGAACGGCCATCAGCACCAGTCGGGGCGAATAATCGGAAGCCAGGACGACCGTCCAGACGTACACGACGGGCACGACGCTCCACAGTTTGTCCACCTGGCTGCAATTGCCGGTGATTTCACTCACGACAAAACAGGTGAGCGCCACCCCCAGCATGATGTACACCAGGCGGTGCAAAGTGGCGGCGATCTCCGCCGAAAGCGGTTGATCCCAGTAAATGGCGACGATGGGCAGGGCGATCAGGGTTGCGAGCAAAACGAGGATCGTACGAAGCATGACAGGGTAGTTCGGTCAGTTTTAAACTGTGAGGGAAAGTTGGTATAATTCGTTCATTGTCTTCCAGTTGCGGGTAGTGGCACGCACCTTGAGTTTGCTTTCAAAAAAAGCGTTGCTCAGTTTGGTGTTGCCGTAACCGCCCGGGCAATACAGATAAACCGCTCTGCCTTCGAGGCGGTAGCGGTCGGGTTCGTATTGGTAATGCATCAGTTTGTCAATGGCTTCCGGCCCGGCCTGGCAGTCGAGCAGTGTGACGTGCAAAAAGGCCGGGTCGATGTCTTTTTCCGCTAAAAAAGGGTTGTTACGCAACACGAGGGCCCATTCCTCGCTCGTTCTGACCAAAACGGGAACGGCGAAGCCGAAACGGTCTGCAAGGGCTTTTTCAATCGAGGCGGCGAGTTGCGCCTCCACGGTTTCGGGGGCGGAAAAAACCACGTTTCCGCTTTGAATATAAGTCTGCACGGAGGCAAAACCCGAGTCGGCAAACAGGGCTTTGAGTTCCGGCATTTTGATCATGTTTTTGCCGCTGACATTGATGCCCCGAAGAATGGCGATAAAAGTGTTCATGCCGGATTTATCCGTTTGAGATGAGCGGCCAAAGATCATATTTTATTGTAAAATTGCCCCGGAAGCGGTTCTGGCGACACAATCGTTTCTTTTTTCGCAGAAAACATCAAAAAGCCGGTACTTTTAGAAGCCCTTACCACATATCCATGTCGAAGAATATACGCAACCTGTCGGCCCGCAAGGGTCTCGACGACAATCTTTTCGAGCAGCTGCCGGCCGACGGCGGCCCCGACGATCAGCGCTACCGCGAGGTAGCCGGAAAGTTTTTGATCGGCAATGCATCCACTTACGGAACGGCCTCTTTTTATGATTTTTTAAACCCCGAAAACAGCGGTAAAAAAGGTTTTTACTGCGCCGGGAGCGCCTGCCTGCTGGCAGGTACGCAGGATGCCGTTCGGCACGAGCTCGAAGCGCAATTTGGCGCCGAGGCGGTGGGGCCGGTGTACTGCCTGGGCCGTTGTTACGAAAATCGCGCTTTCCACGTCGACGGTCAGAACCATTCGGGCGCCGAAGCGGACGCCATTCCGGCGATTTGCCGCCACGAAACTGAAAGCCGCCCGGCCCAATACATCATCAAAAATCACGGGCGAGGCATTCTCACAGACAATGCCCTCAGCCTCGAAGAATGCCTGCGTTTGCTGCCGGTTTGGCTCGGCCGCGGCGCCGACACGTTGTTGGAATCCTTGAAAATTTCGGGTTTGCGCGGTCGTGGCGGCGCAGGTTTTCCAATGGCCATCAAACTCGACACGGTCCGCAAGGAACAGGCCGACCAGAAATACATCGTCTGCAATGCCGACGAGGGCGACCCCGGGGCATTCTCCGACCGCTACATCCTGGAAGAACAGCCCCATCTGCTCATGGCCGGCATGGCTTTGGCCGGCTACATTGCGGGCGCTACCGAGGGCGTGGTGTACATCCGCGCCGAGTACCCCGAATCGATCGCGATCGCGCGCCGGGTAGCGGAACAATTCAACAATCTTTTCCCGCTCGATACGCCCGAAGGGCAGCCTTTTCCCTTCCGCCTGAAAGTGGTCAAAGCCCAGGGCGCCTATATCTGCGGCGAAGAAACGGCCTTGCTCAACTCCATCGAAGGCAACCGACCCGAGGTGCGGACGCGGCCGCCGTTTCCGGCGCAATACGGCCTTTATGGCAAGCCGACGGCCGTCAACAACGTGGAAACGCTGGCCAATCTGCCTTTCATCGCGCAGGAAGGCGGCGAGGCGTTCAAATCGGTGGGCACAGCCAAATCGAGCGGCACCAAACTCCTGTCGCTCGACAGCCATTTCAAAAATCCCGGCCTGTACGAGGTGGACATGGGCACGCCCCTGTCGTTTGCCGTGTACGAGCTGGGCGGCGGCTTTAAAGAGCCGGTCAAGGCCCTGCACATCGGCGGTCCGCTGGGAGGACTGGTGCCGCTTTCCCGCGTGAACGACCTCACGATCGATTTCGAATCTTTTTCCGGAAACGGCTTTTTGCTCGGCCATGCCTCCATTTTGTCGGTTCCCGAGCGTTTCCCGCTGATCAAATACATCGAACACCTGTTCGCTTTTACCGCGCATGAGAGCTGCGGCAAATGTTTCCCTTGCCGAATCGGCTCCGTTCGGGGAAAAGAACTTTTTCAAAAAGCCTACACCTCCGATTACCGCATTGATCGCGATTTGCTCAACGACCTGCTCGATACGCTCGAAAAAGGCTCTTTGTGCGCGCTGGGGGGCGGTATTCCGCTCCCGGTCAAAAATGCGCTCCAGTATTTTGAACCTGAATTGAAGCCGTATTTTAAAAACTGAACTGATCCGCCATGTCTGACCTGACCACTGTTGCCTATATCAATGGCCAACCCTGTACGTTCGAGCCGGGCGAAACCATACTCCAGGTTGCCCGTCGCCATTTCGGCCGCGACAGCGTACCTACGCTCTGCGACGCCCCCAATCTCGAAGCATACGGCGCCTGCCGGGTGTGCAGCGTGGAAGTCGCGCTGCAAGCCAACGGGCCACGCCGCATGAAAGCCGCCTGCCACACCCAGATGGAGGCCGGCCAGTACGTGTTCACCGAGTCGCCCGAGGTGCAAAAACTTCGCAAAAACCTGATCGAACTGGTACTTACCGACCACCCGCTGGATTGCCTTACCTGCGAAGTGAACGGTAACTGCGAGTTGCAGGACACTGCCGCGCGCGTGGGTATCCGTTCGGTGCGTTACCCGGAGGGCAAAAATCACCTCGACCGGCAAAAAGACCTTAGCCACCCGTACATGACCTCCGACATGTCGAAGTGCATCATGTGCTACCGCTGCGTGCGGGCTTGCGACGAAGTACAGGGGCAATTTGTCCTCGGGGTGGAAGGCCGCGGCTTCGACAGCCGCATCATCAAAGGCATCGACCAGAGTTTTCTGGAGTCGGATTGCGTTTCCTGCGGCGCCTGTGCGCAGGCTTGCCCGACTTCGGCCATCTCCGACGTTTTTCAATCCAAATCGCTGGTCGGACAAGACAAGGTGCAAACCATTTGTACCTATTGCGGCGTGGGTTGCAACCTGAGCGTCAGCGTCAAAGACGGTAAAGTGCTCAGTATTCAGGCGCCCTGGGACGCAGAGGTCAACAAAGGCCACACCTGCCTCAAAGGCCGTTACGCCTTTTCCTTCTACGATCACCCGGATCGGCTGCGGCAGCCGCTGATCAGGAAAAACGGCGAATTTGTAGAAGCCAGCTGGGATGAAGTGTACGATCTTATTGCAGAAAAAATCACCTCGGCCCGCGCTCAATTCGGCCCCGATGCGATTGCCGGCATTTCGTCGTCGCGCTGTACCAATGAGGAGAACTACCTGATGCAGAAGTTTATCCGTGCCGTCGTTGGGACGAACAATATCGACGGTTGCGCGCGGGTTTGCCATTCGCCCACAGCCATCGGTATGCAGCGGACTTTCGGCACCGGCGCGGCCACCAACTCGATCGAGGACCTCAAATTCACCGATTGTATGATGGTGATCGGCGCCAATCCGACGGAAGGCCACCCGGTCACGGGCGCCAAAATCAAACAGCAGGCCATGAAGGGCAAAACCCTGATCGTGATCGATCCGAGGGAAACTGAAATCGCCCGCTACGCCCACTACCATTTGCAATTGCGCCCCGGCACCAATATCGCCGTGCTGAACATGATGTTGTATTACATTATTTCAGAAGGGCTTGAAGACAAGTCATTTATTGAAAACCGCACAGAGGGCTTTGACGAACTCAAGCAGAACGTCCTGGCCCTCAACATCGACGAACTGGAAGCCGTGTCCGGCGTGCCGCGTGAAAAAGTGCGCGCCGCTGCCCGTGCCTATGCCTCGGCCAATGCCGCCATGTCGTTCCACGGCCTGGGTGTGACGGAGCATTATCAGGGCACCTACGCGGTGATCCAGATCGCCAACCTCGCCATGCTCACCGGCAACGTGGGCAAACGCGGCTGTGGCGTCAATCCTCTGCGCGGCCAAAACAACGTGCAGGGCATGGCCGATATGGGCGTGCAGCCCTACCAGGGCGCCGGTTATCTCGATTTGACCCAACCCGATATTATTGCCAAATACGAGGCCTTTTACGGCGGGGCAAAATTGCCCGACCACGTCGGTCTCAAAATACCGGAAATGTACGATGCCGCCCTTGCCGGCGACTTGAAGGTGCTTTGGGTCATGGGCGAAGATCTGGTGCAGTCCGACCCGAATACCAACAAGGTAGTAGCCGCTCTGAACGCGCTCGACCTGCTCATCGTTCAGGAGATTTTTATGACCGAAACCGCCAAACTGGCCGATATCGTACTCCCGGGGGCTTCTTTCCTTGAAAAAGAAGGAACTTTTACCAATGGCGAACGCCGTATTCAGCGGGTCAATCAGGTGGTGAAACCCGTCGGCAATGCCAAATCGGACGGGCAAATCATGGTGGACATCATGAACCGCATGGGCTATCCGCAGCCGCCGTATTCCGCCAAAACCATGCTCGAAGAAATCTCCCAGATCGTGCCGTTTTTCGCAGGCGTTCGCTGGGAAGAACTTGGCCGCCAGGGCAAACAATGGCCGGTGGCGCCCGATGGCAACGATACCAAAATCCTGCATACGGACTCCTTCAAGCGCGGCAAAGGCAGGTTCATTTTCAGAGAATTCGTGGAAACCCGCGAAATACTCGAATACGCAAAGGACTATCCTTACATCCTGACGACCAACCGCGTGCTGGAGCACTACAACGCCGGCACCATGACCCGCCGCACGCGCAACGTTCAAATCGTGACGGAAGACGTGCTGCTCATCCACCCGGCCGATGCCGCCAAAAACCAGATCGCGGAGGGCGATTGGGTTTGCGTCGAATCCGCCCGCGGCAAGGTCGATATCAAGGCGCGCATCACCGAGGAAGTGAAAGAGGGGGTGCTGAGCACGACCTTCCATTTCCCCGAACTGATGGTCAATATCGTGACCTCCGACGTCAACGATTCGGAAGCGAAATGCCCGGAATACAAGGTCGTCGCCGTCCGTATCCGCAAGGCGCGCCGGGTTGCCGACCGCCATTCTATTGGGGTTGATAAAGGTTGATAAAGGTTGATAAAGGTTGATAAAGGTTGATGAGGGTTTATAAGGGTTTATGCATACTCTACTGGACCTTTTTTTCCAGAGAAACACAGATGTAAAACAGATTACGCAAATGTTTACACGGTGTCGAAATCTGCGAAATCTGCGAAAAAATCTGCGTTTGACTGCGGGAAAAAAAGGTCCAGTAGCCTGGCTTTATCAATGACCTAAAAGTTTGTCCGGCCTTTCTATTCACGGATTTAGTCGATGATCCGCCGGAGCTCGCGGAAGACGAATTGCACCTCGGGTGAGTCGTCCAAAATGTCGAATCGAAGGCCGTCAAGTTTCGCGCCGCGATAGCCAAGTCCTTGATTTTCACGGATTTTATCCAGTTTCTGCCAATCCGGCACGGTCATTTCCGCGATAGCGGAAAGCCCTTCTCCTTGCACATTTACCCATAAATACGCTTCGCCCTGGCGCTCCGTGTAGCCTTCCACGTGGTAATCGAGCCGGTCGGCGCCGATGGCACGGATTTGTCGCGCCAGTTCGGCTTTGTAGAGTGGGCTGTCGGGAGTGTTCTGACTGAATACCGAATGGTTTTCCGGCGCTTGTTGTTGCCCGCAGGAACAGCACAACAGCAGCAACATGCTGCTCAGGGAGAAAAGGTGGAATGTGTTCATCAATCATGTTTTACTCGCGAAGAACGATGAGGCTTTGAGCGCGCCCGCGGATGAAAACCCAATACAAACCTGCCTGGGACGGGGCAGTCAGTACGAAAGAATTGCCTGAGCAAGGGGTTTCGCCGATCAGTTCGCCATTTGCGCCAATCAGGTAAACGGTTTCGTGGTTGAGTTCGCTGTCGGAACTTACGCGAAAAGAAGCGCCTGCCGCGACCGGGTTGGGGGCAATATTAAACTGCCCTGCGGACTGGACGGGCGTCCAAACGCCAGTCGTCTGGCTGGTGTCGGCCCAGTAAACCCGTTCATCAAAATACTGGACCATGAATATTTTGCCCGACGATGTCTCGGTAAAAATCTGCGCATTGTAAAAGCCCAAAACATCGAGCCCCAGGCCTTGCAACTGACGGTTCCAGTCCGCCGTTCCGCTTTTCCTGAAAAAACCGCCCCCGAAGCCGGTCGACCCGGCCACGGAGCCGTACGCATCGCCGTTTTGGGCGACAAACACCCCTGAAAGCGGTCGGTCGAGCCACCAACTCGCCCCGTTCCACACCTTGTTGATCTTCCAGAAACCGGGACTGGTGAGTTCCGACAAGTGCCGGCAAAGGTTTAGCCGAATTTCAGCCGAGCCCGTGACGCCCTCGACGCTCAGGTAAAGTGTGTCCTGATTCGAGACATTCAAGCCGTAAGTCGAGTGGATCAGCACCTCGTTTTCAATGACGTTCTGGCCGTCGATTTCGATGCTGACGGGCGTCCAATGAAGGGCATTGTCGTCGGAAATGAACAGGCCGCCTTCGCCGTTCGACCATTCATTGCGAACGGTCAGGTAAAGCCGCCCGTTCTGATCGATGTCGATCTGGTCGGTGCAGAGGTAATTGTTGAGGCCGTTGTTGCGAGGCGCCCAGGACTGGCCGTTGTCATTGGAAAAAAACACCCCTGCGCCGACAAAACCCAGTTCGAGGTCGGAGTCGCAGGTGATGGCAAACAGGCCGCCCGTTTGATTGTGCGCAAAACGCACCACCGGGTAATTATGGCCGAGGTCGACGGAATCCCAGTGCATCCCCTGGTCGTCCGACACGAATATTTTGCCACGACCGCCGGCCAATAAAAGCCCTTCGGGAGTGGTATGCAGGGTGAAAATGAGGCCCGATTCCAAAACTTGCGTCCAGTCGTGCCCCTCGTTGGCGCTGCGCGAGACGCCGTGTGTGAGCCCGGTAAAAAGGGTGGAATCGTTCAGACTGGCGATGCTCGTTTTGGGCCCGCCCGGAAAGGAATAGGTCGTCAGCCAGAATTTTTGCGCGAAAACAGCAGATAACCCTGTGATCATCAGGATTGTAGAGAGTATGTATTTCATAATGATTCAAAAACGGGAATTGTTCCAGTTCTCCGTCAGACGCGCTTCAACGGCAACAGGTCGCAGCGTTTTTGAAAAATAAGTGTCTATGCAGGCTCGATCAGGTCCCACAAATTGCCATACAGATCGGCAAAAACCGCGACGGTCCCGTAGGGTTCCTTGCTGGGCGGGCGCACGATACGGACCCCCTCGCGGAGCAGGCGTTCGTAATCCCGTTCGAAATGATCGGTGTGTAAAAAAAGGAAAACCCTGCCTCCGGTCTGGTTGCCCACGCAGGCAAGTTGTTCTGCATTGGCTGCCTTGGCCAGCAGCAGACAGCAGGTCGAAGAACCGGGCGGCGCCACGCGCACCCATCGCTTCGACGGAGAAAGCGGGGTGTCTTCGAGGAGCACAAAGCCCAGTTTTTCGGTGTAAAACCGGATGGCTTCATCGTAGTCGGTCACGACGAGCGCAATTTGAGCGATGTCCTGTTTCATCGCAAAGCCCACTCTTTTTTCAACATGGAAAACACATGAAGGTCGATAAAGGCGCCATTCAGGAACTCGCCGTCGCGCATGATGCCTTCATGCTGGAACCCGAGGCGTTCGGCCACGGCCCGGCTTTTGTCATTGCCCACCGCGCAACGAATTTCTATCCGGTTGAGTCCCAGGGCATTAAAGCCGTATTCAGTAATGGCTTCGCTGGACTGCACGATGATGCCTTTTCCCTGAAATTTTTCGCCCAGCCAATAACCGATGGAGCCGAAGCGGAAGGGTTTGTTGATGTAATAAATGCCGATCCTTCCGGCAATTTCGCCTTTGTACAAAATGACGAAAGGCGCTTCGAAGCCCTCGTCGGCGCGCCTGCCGGAGTCTTCGACGAATTGCTCGAAGTCTGCACGGTTTTGCATACGCTCCACCCAGGTCAGCCATTCGCTCAGGTGTGACCGGTTGGCTTCGATCAGGTCAAAAACAGGGCCTGCGTGAGCGGGCGACAGGGGTTCAAGGACGATGTCGTTGTTGATATGAAGGTTCATGCGTGCAGAACTGTTCGGGATGCTTGATTTGTTCCCGCATTCGCGCAAAGTTTGCACTTTTATCAGCGGCAAAAGTCAAAGATCAAATTGCCTCAAAGTATGAAAAGCCACATTCTCCCATGGACGATACTGTTGCTGTCGGCCTGGACGAGTTGCCGGCAACCGGCGCCCTCGCCATCTTCACCTGCCGGCGCCACCACGGTCGGGCCCGCGTCGGCCGACTCGGCGCCCAAGCCGCCGCCCGCCTGGGTTTACGTGGTGCCGCACGATGTTCAGGTGAAAGATTATTTCCGCTTTATGGACAGCCTGGTGGCTCGTTATGACTCCGTCGCGCCTTACCATCTCGATGAATGCCTGCTCGTGCGCGCCAATCCGAAAGTGCTGGATTCGCTGATGAATACGGACTATTACCGACGGATGGCCCGCGGAGAGTTTGTGTACAACCAGCGGCTGCTCACCGTGTTGCACCGTGGCGATACCTTGTTCGGGCCCGACACGGCTCTGGCGGCCGGCATCCGGCGGCGACAGGCTCTGACGCGCATCGACGTCAACATCCCGGAGTTTCGCTTGCGAATTCTGGAGGGGGACGACACCCTTTTTTCCTTTCCGGTCAGGGTGGGGCAGAACAAACGGAAATACCTGAAAACCATCGACCGGGTGGAGGATTTGCGCACCAAACCCGGCAAGGGCAAGATCATTCGGGTGAATAAATACCCTGTTTGGCAAGACCCGCAAACCGGCCTTAAATACAAAGTCACCCACCGCGACGACGGCCGCATCACCAAATTGCCCCAGATTCCCTGGCTGGAAGCCGAACTCGACGGGCACCGCTACGGCCAGATGTTGCACCCCACGACCAATCCTGCGAGTCTGGGCAAAGCCTATTCCAACGGTTGTGTCGGTTGCGGAGAAGCCGATGCCTGGCTGCTGTATTATTATGCCCCGATCGGTACGCCTGTGGTTTTTCGCTACGACCTGAACGTCGTGAATGAAAAAGGCGACACCATTTTGCTGAAAGACGTGTACAAGCGGCGCTGAGCTGAGAGAAACAGCAAGCAGGCGGCAGATTTTGTTGTTGACAAAATGCTGCCGCCTGTCAGGCCTGTGGTACGATCAGATCGCTACCATTTGTTTCGTAACGACGCCGCTACTGGTTCGCAACTGGTAGAAGTACTGTCCGGCAGGCAGCTTGCCGCGGTCGAGCGAAACCTCGTTGCGCCCTGCCGGGTAAAAGTTGTTGTCGATGACTGTCCGCAAGGGTCGTCCGTTGACGTCGAGAATAACGATGCTTACCCGTGAGGCCACGGCCAGGTCGAAGCGGATGGTGGCCGATTGCTGCACCGGGTTGGGGTAGAGGCTCACCAGCGAAGCGCTGTCGTTGACCACGTTGTGTATGCCGCTGGACGGCGCCACGAAGATCGGCAGGATCGGAAACTCGTACTGGAGGATGCTTTCCGGGTTGTTGACCCCGAACCAGTCCTGAAGGGCGCTGGCGTAAACCGAGCGGAAGTCGTGTTGCATGGGCACGTCGGCAGAATCGTCGAGTTGGTTGGGAATTTGTGCGTTGGTCCCGATCACGCCCGGGATGACATTTTTCCCAAAAACAAATAAAGGAGCCGCTGCGCCGTGGTCGGTGCCGATGCTGGCATTGGAGGCGATGGTGCGGCCAAATTCCGAAAACGTCATGCCGGCTACCTTGTCGGCTACGCCCAGCAATTCGAGGTCGTTCTGGAATGCGCCGACTGCTTCCGACAATTGGCCGAGCAAAACGGCATGCAGACCATTGGCCGGGTCGCCTGCCTGCACCTGTTCGGCATGCGTATCGAAACCCTCGATCGTAACGATGTAGATCGGCGTTTTCAGTCCGCCGCTGATGAGCCGCGCCACGATTTTCAACTGATCGGCGAGCGGATTGATGTCGGGATCGGGGTAAAGGCTACTCAGGTTGTCGCCGGCATCGGCGGCATTTTTGATGGCGTTGTAATACACCTGCGCCTGGTTGGTGATCAAACGGATGAATTCCAGTTCGTCGCCATAGGGCGAGTTGGGCGCGGGCTCGACCAGATCGGACACGAATTGATAAAACGACTGCGGGTCGGTGATCGCAAAACCCATCGGGTTGGGGTTGCCCATCAGGGCCAGCGACGACAGGGCGCCGATCTGGATGGCCAGCGGGTCGGGCATGTCGGGGTTCGGGTAGCCGTTGGGGTAGTCGGGGTATTCGTATTGCAAATACCGGCCCAGCCAGCCTGTCGACAGGTACTGATCGCTGTCCGAGGCCGACATCCAGATGTCGGTGGAGCGGAAGTGAGAGTAATCCTGGTTCGGATAGCCGACGTTTTGCACGACGGATACCAACCCGTTGTCGAACATTTCGCGCAATTGGTTCATGGCCGGGTGCAAGCCCGCGTTGCCTACGCCGCTCAGCGCAAGCACCTGATTTTCAGGGATCAGGACGCTGCCGCGGTGTTGGGCGAGGTGGTCGTATTGGTCGATTGGAATGTAGGTGTTGAGGCCGTCGTTGCCCCCGATCATCTGGATCAGGACGAGTACCCGGCCGTTGGGGTTGCCGCCTTCGGCGAGCGCCTGCAAAAACGGCAGTCGTGGCATGGGATTGATGCCGAAACCCTGGAACGGGAAGGAAGCGGCCCCGGCCGTTATGCCGGCATATTTGATGAAGTCTCTTCTTTTCATAATGAGGATTTTTTCAGCGGATGAAACGAATGGGGAACTGCGTCAGGCCAGTTGATATTCCGGCAGGCTCATGATGTATTTGTGCAGCAGCGCCAGACGGGTGCGCACGGTTTCATACGCCATGGTGTCGTTCGGATTGGCCAGGTAAGCGTTCCAGGCATTGGTCCAGTAGTAATCGCTGGCTTGTCCTGATAGCAGAATTGACTTCAGCAGGTATTTTTTAAATGCCGACAGGTCCATCGGCAACAACAGTTTGACGATGTCATCGACCAGTTGTACGGGGTCTTCCGGGTGATCGAACTGGGTGGCAAAGGCCACATGATCGATCTTCAACTGATACCCTCCGGGCGTCTCGATGTAGTACAGGGTCAGGGCGTCGGAAAAGATATTCCGGTTTCGAATGGTGTCGGCCGTGATCCAGTTGCGGTAGTACATGGGCGCCTGGCGGTAAGCGGCCCAGCCCGCCACGTTGGGCGGGTCGCCGGGCAGCATTTGCAGGCTTGAAGTGTAATAGTTGAGGTAAAGGGGCATAAACCAGTCTTCCAGCAGGGTCGGCGCCTCGATCGACAAATTGAAGTTGCGCAGTACCCCGACAGTCAGGTCGAGCGGGTTTTTGATGTAACAGCCTTTGTTGTAGGCGTCGAAGAAATGTTCGCTTTTGAGCAGGGTGGCCACGACGGGCAAAATGTCGTAGTTGTTGTCGCGGAAAATCTGGGCCAGCGGGGTGATGATCGTGTCTTCAACGTTTTGATCGATCACGTAATAGACGAAGAAACGGTACAGTTTGCGGCAAATAAACAGCGCGACCTCTTCCTTGGAAAAAATCATGTCGAGCAGGGCATCGAGTTCGGCGTCGCCATTGATGCTGCCCTGGATCACGGTGTTGTTGTAAAAGGCCGAAAACTGTTTGTTGCCCGTATCGTGGGCATTGATGTCGAGATAGACGTCGAGCGAGAACGGGTTGATGCGCCAGCCGGTCAGCACGCGGGCAGCGGCCACCACATCGGCTTCGGTGTATTGTGTGGGGGTGTCTTTGCCGATGGTGAAAAGTTCCTGCAATTCGCGGGCGTAGTTTTCGTCCGGGGCCGACTTGTCGTTGAGATACCCGTTGAGGTACACCAGCATCATCTGGTCGAGCGTGATCGTACGGACGAGCGATTTGAAATTGCCCAGGCAACCCTCGCGCAGCCGGCGGTTGTAGTTGTATACGGCCCGCCCGACGAATACTTCGGTAGTTTGCGTGGCGAAGTGATTGTGCCAGAACAGCGTCATTTTCTCGCGGATGTTGGGCTCGCCGTCGATCATCAGTTTGAGCCACCAGCCCCGCCAGCTTTCGATGCGGTAGCCTTCGCCGCCATTGTTAAAATCCGGGTAGGCATTCACCCAGGTTTCGCCTGCGGGCACGTCGAGGTCGGTGTAATCGGTGTTGTTGTAGTTGTTGATCGGCGGGTCGGGCTGCGTGGCGGGCAGGTTGAGCACGAAATCAACGGCAGCCTGTGCGGAGCCCTGGGCGAGCAACAGGTCGATTTGCGCTTTTTGTGTGCCGAACGTGGCCCGGCGGAGCAGGTGAGCGGCCCGGTCGAAGTCCCAGGGACCGTTGTAGGGGGTAAGATCGCCGCTGAGGGTCACGTTTCCGGAAGGCCATTCTGCAGCCAACGGCGCTGCCGTCGGCTGGGGTAAATCGGCCACTCTGGAAAGTTTTTGAAAAAATGCCCTGCGGGATGCGGAAAATACTGGCATCGGCATGTTATTGAGATGGTGGAACAATCGGAGAAAAGCGAAAGGGTGGGTCCCTTCGGCTAATGAAAGGTCGTTTGGAAAAAGTAAAGGTTACAGCGTGCCGCTGTTAATTAACGTTCCTTTAGTTTTCAGGCCGTCCGATTCATCCGCTCGCTCCGCAAGTAGGCCACCCAGTACACCCCGGCAACCAGCACCGTTCCGCCCAGGATATTGCCAATCGTCACGGCGATAAGGTTGCGGACCACATCCACCACCGACAAACTCGCCTGACCGTCGAGGTACAAGCCGTAAGGCAGGAAAAACCAGTTGGCGATCGAGTGTTCGAGCCCCATAGCCACGAAGGCCGTGATCGGGAAAAGGATCGCCAGAATTTTATCCGTCAAACTGCGGCCGCCCATGGCCAGCCATACGGCCAGACAAACCAGGGCATTGCACAAAATGCCCCGTGCAAAAGCGACTTCCCAATGCAGGCCAGCCTTGGCCTTGGCAATGGCAATAGCCGTCTCCTGCACCGTGCCGTTGCCCAAATGCCCGACATCGGCCCAGGCCACCAGCACGACGGTCGCCAGACAACCCGCCACATTGCCCAGATACACGATGATCCAGTTGCGCACGACGTCGCGGGTGCCGATCAATCGGCTCGCCCAGGCCATCGCAATCAGATTGTTGCCGGTAAACAATTCGGCGCCGGCGATGACGACCAGGATCAGACCCAAACAAAAACTCAGCCCTCCGACGAGGCGGGAGAGGCCAAAACCCAGGTTGGAGCCAGTCATCACAACCGTGAACAACAGGGCGCCCATCGAGATGAACGCCCCCGCCAGAATGGCCAGGACAAACATGGTCAGGGTTTCGGTGCGGGCCTTCGAAACGCCGATGCGTTCCACCTTGCGGGCGATTTCAACTGGCGGGTAAACTTCGCTGATCTGGAGGTCGTGCGGATCCATAATCGATACAGGTTAGCGTGAATATTTATAAACTGGGAACAAAAAGTTTTCGGGAAGGAACATGGTAGTATCCTTTTACAGGTTTATTGTCTGCCCCGTTGACGACGACCAGGTAATACGAGTCGCCTGTATATTTCCCTGGATAATCCACGTCTATATGAACAGGCTGTACCATGGATTGGCATTCCATGACCTGAAAATAAGCCAAATAGCCGTTCGTATCATAATCGGTCTGGAAAATGCCCCACAACGCATTCTGTTTTATCAGGATGAAACGGTCAGCAAAATGGTTGTGCGGAGTCTCGACAATCAATTGTTCGTACTTGCAGTCCATAACGACAATACCGTCGAAATCCAGCAAGCCGTACAGATGTTGTTGGTTGTGAAAAAGGCGATACACATAACCGCCTGCCCTTATTGGTTCATCCAGTGTAAATTCCTTGTCTAAATCCAAGCCAAGAGCATATTCATCAACATCCCTGCTGATCACTGGCGGAACAAAAACCATTGGTATCCGTTGCTGAAATTTGTCTTCGGATTCTTTTTTCTCCAGTTTGCCGGAGATGGAGTACACGAAATAACGGGCTCCTTTTTTGGCAAAAAGATGCTCCTTGTCTTCAAAAATCGTCATGAGCGTATCGTACGACGCCGGCACGACCATCTTTTTGGAAAGGGCATCGAATGCGCCCCATTTTCCATTCCTTACGACCCAGACGCAGTAGTCAAGGTTGGAAAAACGCAAGTCCTGCTGCTGAAAGGCCAACAGGACTTGACCATTTTGATCGACTAATCCATTCTGACGCATGCCGTCCGTGGCGATGCTGATGGCAAGCGCTGGCCGGGGCTGTCTGAAGAAGCTGAGTTTTTTAAATGTGGGGGGCAAGGTCACTTTTCCTTGCTGATCGACGATGCCCCACTGGCCATCTTTTTCAAAAGGGAAAAACGTATTGGTTTGGGCGGATAGAAGAGCGGTAAGCGAAAAAAAGAGGAACAGGAATACGGGTTTCATTGTGCCGTTTTTTGACAAATAGTGTTTGCCAAAAATAGTTAGAAACCAGGCTCCTGCATCGAAATGGCGCGACTTTTTTATTCCCGTTAAAACTGTTCAAACCCCCATTCTGACCTGCGCCAGATCGCGCTCTTCTTCCTCCGTAAACAACCTCGACTTTACCACAAAACGCCAACCCAGCGGTATTTCCAGCGAAAAACTGGCCCCGCGCCCGCGCACTGCATCCACTTCGAGCTGGGTGTGTTTCCAGTATTCAAACTGAAAAGCCGACATATAAAAATCACAACCGTGTATCTGGCCCAGCCATACGTCCTGATCCCCGATCAGGAGTTCGCCGACAGCATAGCACATCGGCGCGGAGCCGTCGCAACAACCCCCGCTTTGGTGAAAAAGCAGGGGGCCGTGAACGGCCCGGAGCTGATCGATGATGCTCCGGGCCGCCTCACTGACGATTACCCTTGGTGTCATTGTTTAGAAGAAACCCAGCGGGTTTTTGCTGTAAGAAATGAGCATGTTTTTGGTCTGGCGGTAGTGGCCCAGCATCATTTTGTGCGTTTCGCGGCCGATGCCCGACTTTTTGTACCCGCCAAACGGCGCGTGCGCCGGGTAGGCGTGGTAGCAATTGACCCACACGCGACCGGCCTGGATCTTGCGGGCCATCTGGTAGGCCTGGTGCATGTCGCGCGTCCAGACGCCGGCGCCAAGTCCGTAGAGGGTGTCGTTGGCGATTTCGAGGGCTTCGGCCTCGTCTTTGAAGGTCGTGACGCACACCACGGGGCCGAAAATTTCTTCCTGAAATACCCGCATTTTATTGTTTCCTTTCAAAATGGTCGGCTCGATGTAGTAGCCGCCTGCCAGGCCTTCGTTGTATGCCGCCTTGCCGCCACAGAGCACCTCGGCGCCTTCTTCCTTGCCAATCTGGATGTAGTTGAGGATTTTCTCGTACTGATCGTTGGATGCCTGGGCGCCCATCATGGTATCGGGATCGAGGGGATGGCCTAATTTTACCTTTTTGGTGCGTTCGATCACCCGGGCGATGAAGGCGTCGTAGATGCTTTCTTCCACCAGCAGACGCGAGGGGCAGGTGCATACCTCGCCCTGGTTGAGGGCGAACATGACGGCGCCTTCGAGGCATTTGTCGAAGTATTCGTCGTCGGCATCCATGATGCTTTTGAAGAAGATATTGGGCGATTTGCCACCCAGTTCGAGCGTGACGGGCACGATGTTTTGCGAAGCGTATTGCATGATAAGACGTCCGGTCGTCGTTTCGCCGGTGAAGGCGACTTTGGCTACGCGGGGGCTGGAAGCCAGCGGTTTGCCGGCTTCGATGCCGAAACCGTTGACCACGTTCAGCACGCCGGCGGGCAGCAGGTGCTGGATCAATTCAACCAGAACGAGGATGCCGACGGGCGTTTGTTCGGCGGGTTTGAGCACCACGCAGTTGCCGGCGGCAAGGGCGGGGGCTACTTTCCAGGCGGCCATGAGCAGGGGGAAGTTCCAGGGAATGATCTGTGCGACGACGCCCAGCGGCTCGGGGATGTTGACGGAGACCGTGGTGGAATCGAGTTCGGCTACCGAACCTTCCTCGGCGCGGATGACGCCGGCAAAATAGCGGAAGTGATCGATAGCCAGCGGAAGGTCGGCGGCGCGGGTTTCGCGGAGGGGTTTGCCGTTGTCCCAGGTTTCCGTGCGGGCCAGCACTTCGAGATTCTGCTCCATCACGTCGGCGATTTTGAGCAAAATATTGCTGCGTTCGGTGGCGGAACTGTGGTTCCAGGCGGGAGCGGCGGCATGTGCGGCATCGAGGGCCAGTTCCACGTCTTCGGCGGTGGAGCGGGCAATTTTGGTGAACACCTGCCCGTCGACCGGCGAGATGTTTTCGAAGTATTCGCCGCGCACGGGGGCTACCCATTTGCCGCCGATAAAGTTGTCGTACTGATCCTTAAAACGGGGCGGGGTGAGGACTGCGCTTGCATTTGCGATAACGTCTGCCATGATTTGCGTTAATTTTAAATGTAAAATGTTTGTTTTTAAATCCTTCAAATGCGACAATAAAAGTGTGTCGATAAATGATGGGGCAAAATTATTGGCAGGTAAAGGCGGCGGTTTGAACGATTCTTCCAAATGCTTGCACGATTCTGTCATATTGCGGGGAGCCATCCCGAAATTCATATTCCATACGGTATCTTTGTCTGGCTGGTTGATTTTGTTTTGAACCTGCCAGCCAGACAAAATTTAGTTTTAAAAAAACATGCTGCTGCCCAGTACCCACTACGAACGCCGCCGGCTCGAATCGCTGGTTGAAAACCGAACGGTTTACACCCTGCAATCGGCCGAACTGAATGTGTACGAGACCCACCTGCTCGCCCGGCAGGTTGAACTCTCTTTCAACTACACGGTGCTGGCCAGCATGCTGCGCGGCAAAAAAGTGATGCACCTGCGCGACCGCAGTTTCGACTTTTTCCCGGGCGAATCGGTCGTGCTGCCGCCCGGCGAACTCATGCGTATCGACTTTCCGGAAGCGACCACCGACAACCCCACCCAATGCCTGGCCCTCACCCTCGACCACGACAAGATCAACGGCGTGGTGGATTACCTCAACGAAACGGCGCCAAGGGCCGACGAACACGAGCAATGGCGGTTCACCGATTATAACTTCCACTTTACCAACGACATAGCCGTCAGCCAGATCATCGGCCGGATGATTTTCCTGTTCACCGAAAACCACCCGTCCAAAGACCTGTTTGCCGATTTCATGCTGAAAGAGCTGATCGTCCGCCTCATGCAAACCGAGGCGCGTCATTTGTTGCTCGATCAAAACGGCGCCCCGAAGTCGGACTCCCGGCTGGCCTTCGTCATCCAGTTTATTCGCGAACACCTGCGCGAACCCCTCAACATCGACCTGCTGAGCAAAAAGGCCTGCATGAGCCAGACCCATTTTTTCCGCTGTTTCAAAAACGAACTGGGCATCTCGCCGGTCGATTTTATCAATGCCGAGCGCATCAAGTTTGCGCAAACCCTGCTGCGCAATCCCACCCGCAGCATCACCGACGTGTGCTACGCCAGCGGGTTCAACAACGTGACGTATTTCAACAAACTGTTCAAGCGCCTCACCGGGCGCACGCCTTCCGAATACCGGCAGCACCAGGGGCCGGCTGGTTCCTTGCGGATTCTGGAGTAAGAGCATGTTCGGGATTTTCTCACCGGGTCAAAAACGGTTCTTTTTTCGCCATTTTTTACCTTTTTTCAGTCACAGAACTTCGGCTATGCTCCTTCAAAAACGCCAAAACTGACAAAAAAAGCACTCGTTTTTGCCTCGAACTTCGGCTATGCTCCTTCAAAAACGCCAAAACTGACAAAAAAAGCACTCGTTTTTGCCTCCGGCAGAAAATCCCGAACATGCTCTAAGCCGCAACATTTGTCATTCAGACGCCACCACTACACCCATTTTTTGCAAATCTGTGAACGCCCTTTCGGGATCGATCAGCCAGCCCATCATGTGCAGCCCGGGCCGGCGTATGCTGCCGTCGAAATACTGAAGCAGGCAAGCCGTCGTGGCGGCAGCGGTGAAATAATAGGCGTCCGAATGCCGCAGGGAGATACGAAGCGTTTGAGGGCGCCCGTCGACATCATTGCCCTCTGCTTGTAACAACATCATCACACCGTAGGGTGGGCGGGAGAAACGCTGTGCCCCCCAGAGCATCATGCGGGTCAGCCAGGACAACCCAAGTCCCTTTTTTATCCAAAAAAGCAACATGCCGAGGGGCGTTACCAGGTAATCGACAAACCAGTTGAACCCCGCAACATAGGTACCCAACTGCTTGATTCCGAATTGTTTCGGCAAATCTTTCAGTTCTTCAAACCACAAGGGGAAACAGGAACGCCGGCCAAATTCGGCGCCAAAATCGAGGGTTTGCATATCCGCGGTTCCGGCTTTTTTCCAGGCGCCGTTTTTATACACAAACGACTCGTAATCGGCTATGCCTTCCACGATTTCGCGGGCAGATTCTTCCGAACCGAGGTGGGTTTCGTTCATGGCCAGCCCGATCCGCACCCTTTGCATCGCGCTGAAACGAGCGGATGCCGCCCGCACCAACGCGGCCAACAAACCCGGATGAAACCCCGCCTGATAGATAAAACAGCGGCCCGAGGCCTCGATCCCGGGAGCGAGGGCCTGCATGGCCGGAACGATTTTTTGGGGGTAATAAATATCGAGGTAATCGACCCCGGCATTCAGGGCTGTTTGTGCAATCCGGGCGGCCAATTGGGTCAGCGGTGCGCAAACCAGCAACAAATCGACCCCGGACAAGGCTTTTTTCAGGGCGTCGGCGTCGGCTGCGTCCACTGTCTGCGCGGATACCTGTCTGCCGGGGAATTCCCGGTTCAATGCCGAGACAAATTCGGTCGCCGGAGCGGCATGCCGGCCGGCAATGACCAGGCCAACATCGGTTTGTGCAAGTAAAAGGCGGGCAATAGACTGACCGGCGCCGCCATAGCCGCCCAGCAGAAATACGCGTGGAGCATTCATGTTGTCTGGACCGGATCAGACCGGTTAAATCTTGCCGACAGGGCGTCAGTTCGATTCCTCCTCCTTGTCCACTTCGGGGATGGAATTGATGCGGGATACAAAATTAGCGGTTCCCTGCTCGCGCGCTACCCGAAGAGCCCAAATTATTCCTCCGACCAGACCCAGGGTGGCGCTGCACAAGCCCAGCGTGGCGCCGGTTTGGTTGGGCCATTTGATATAAATCAGTCCTCCGGCTATGATGCCGAACAGGGTAGGGAGCGCCGCGATTTGCAGGCCGAACATGATCTCGACGAAAATTCTGAATATTTTGTTCATAAAAGGTTGAATATGTTGAGGTCATATCCATTCCGGGGCTGCAGTGTTACCGCTTTCCGCTGTTTATTTCTTTTTTCAGAATATTCTCAAAACGGGTTCTGCTGATGTAGTGGTCTTCCAGCAACCTTCCGTCTTTGATCAGGCTGAATGTGCCGTATCCGGAAGGGGCTGCCTGTGCGGCTGCCGGGGTATCCAGTTCCGTAATGTGCAGTTCAATTCCGTGCTCGGTGGCACATTGAAGCAGGTCGACAGCCGATTTTTTGTGCCAGGGGCATTGGTTGGCATAGAGCAAATGCCAGCCCTGGTATCGGGACAGGGTCTGCGTCCAGTCGCGAATGAGGGGCAAAGGAGCATTCGGGGCAAACCCTTTGCTCATCATCACGAAGCGTCCTTTTTCATCGGTCGGAACAAAGCCGTTTTTGGCAAAAATGGATTGGTCGGCCAGCCAGCTCCCCGCGCTGCTCATGGCGCACAAGCCCTGTTTGGCGGCGTCCCTGGCCGCCTGCTCGGCATCGGCCAGCAGCGCTGAGCCGATGCCGGCATTTTTGCGGGCATTGCCATAGGTCATGATGCAGTGGATGAACAGAAAATTGTCGGCCTGCACGGGTCGCCAGGCGTATTCTGCCGGCACATATTCGATAAAGCCCAGTTGTTGGTCCTGGTCGTCGAACGCGATTTTTAGCCGAAGTCCATCCTGGTAAGCGCGGGAAAACCATGCGACTTTGGCTTTATACCCCGCTGATTTTGAGTTTTTTATACAAAATAAACCGAGCTGGGGCAGGTTGTCGGGCGTTACGGACCGGATTTGAATATGGGAGGTGTGTTGCATGGGCTGCCTGTGTGTTCAGGCACGAAGATGGCTTATTCCCGGGTCAGTTCCGCGCGACAGGCCAGTAACTTTTCGAGGTATTGACCATATAATTTTTGAACGTACGCCCGGGTCAGAAAGTACTCACCGGTTGCGGCCAAAAAGGCATACAGCACGCCAAGCCATGCGTTTGGCCCCTGTTCGTAAACTGCCAGCGACAGTTTGAGTCCGCCGAGGAAAATGACGAGCGCCAGGGCAATCGCGCTTTGATTAAAAGTCCGAACAAAGCGGCCGGTGTGCTGAATACTGGTGTCGAGGGCTTTCGACAGGTCATTTTCGCAAAGCGTGTCTTGCCGGCGCAGCGAGCGGTACAAAAGCAGGTGGCCGGAGAAGGTGACCAGAACAAAGAAGGCCCAAGCAAGTGGCGGGACCGGGATTTGCCGCCATTGAACAAAGGCGAACAGGGCGATCATGATAAGGGCCGTGGTCAGCACCTCTATCATCAGGTTGCGTTTCAGGCGGGAAATGAGGGAATGCGTGCGTTGGTGCATCATGTTGGACAGATTTTGACGGTTGATAAATTCGGCAGATTCGCTCTGCCGTTGGAGGTCCTGGCTCCAGGCTGCTTTCAGGCGGTCCAGGTCGGGTATTTCCTTATTGTTTTCCATGAAAAAGCAGCGTTTTGAGTTTGGATTTGATACGATTGATCTTGACGCCCACATGGTTTTCGGTCAGCCCCGTAATGTCGGCTATGTCGGCGTACGACAGGTCGTCGAGGTACAGCAGGATCAGCGCTTTTTCGGCCTCGTTGAGTTGGGCGATGGCCTGATAAAGCGCGGCCAGCGACTCGGACAGGTCTTCTGAATCCGGCCGGGCGCTTTGGCGCTCGGCATCGATCGCGAGGGCTTCCGACCATTCCACGGTGGCGATTTTTTTTCTGCGATCCTGGGTGATGGCTACGTTGAGCGCGATGCGATAGGCCCAGGTTGTCCACTTGACCGACCCGTTGAAGCGCGGGAACGCCCGCCACAGTTCCGCGACAATGTCCTGAAACAGGTCGCGCCGGGCCTCCGCGTCGTTGTTGCGGAAGGTGTGACAGACCTTGAAAATCAGGGCTTTGTGCTGTTCTATTTGCCGGAGGAATGTTTCTTCCATGTGCTTTTGGCGATCATTTGCCCAATTATTCGCAAGCGCTTCCGATTTATTACAAAATGGCGTTCTGAAAAATTGATATTTCTCATCGCCTGGCCTGACAAAGATGATGGAACGCCGCATTAACCGCCTGCTACTTTTGGCGCGAGAACACTGAAAAAACCGATGTACTTGCTCATCGTCAATCCACAAATGGTATGTCATTTTTGTCCACCTTCTCCACATTTGTTTACGCCAACACGACCAAGCTTCTTCGCTGGGCGATCGGGATCAACTACTTCTGGTTCGGGGCGCTCAAGTTCTTTCACGGGCTGAGTCCTGCCGAAACCCTCGCCAAAGACACCATCCGCATGATCACCTTCGGCTTGATCCCGGATGAGGTAAATCTCGTGTTACTGGCCATCTGGGAAGTGGGGATCGGCGTGTTGTTTATCAGCGGCCGGTTTATTCGCTTTGCAGCGCTTGCGGCGGTGGTGCACATGCTGTTTACCTTCCTGCCCCTTTTCTTTTTCCCCGACGTTTCATTTTCGCAGGCGCCGTATGCGTTTACCATTGTGGGACAGTATATCGTTAAAAATCTGGTGTTTTTGGGCGCTTTGGCGGTGATATTGAAGGATTATAACGAAAAACGTCAAGCATTGTGAAATGCTTGACGTTGCGCTGTTTGGTATAGAATCTGTAAAGCGGGTTCGACATTTTCCTACTTCACCAGATCGTATTTATACGACACCCGCTCGATCTTCGGGTTGCCCGCCGCATCCGTATTTTTGAAAATGACGTCGATGTCGATCGTTTCCGACTCGTCCTTGTCCTTGCTGTCGAAAATAACATCCAGACGGGCTTTCTGACCGGGTGCGATGACGCCCCGCGGATAATCCACCGTGGTGCAATCGCATGCCGCCACGACGTCTATCTGAACGTTTTCCGTGCCAGGATTGGTGAATTCAAAAAACAGGGTCCGTTTCTCGCCCTTTTTTACCGAGCCTAACTCGACCATTTTTTTATCCCAGCTGACAAACGGCACGGGTGTGGCCGGCTGACTTTGTGCGCTGGGCAAAGTTTTGCACGACAAAAAGATACCGAGTGCGAACAAACAAAACAGGGACTTGGGATGCATGATTTGAGCGGTTGGTTGATGAAAGAGGTTGATAAAAGAGGTTGATGAGGTTTATAAAAGGGGTTTATAAGGTTGATGAAGGGGGGCGTTTAGGAAGCAATTTTTTTGCCTTTCATCGCCTCCCGGATACTGGAATCCAGTGCGCGGTGGGCGAGGGGAGTGGTGTAGGAATTGAGTTTTTCGATGGCGCGGTGTATGACGTCCTTGTCCTGGCCTTCCGCTGCCTGCCGCAATTCGTTTAACAAAGCATTTGTAATGTCCCGCTCCTCGACGCTCAGGATCGCCTCGTTTTGCCGCAAAAACTTGTCGCCCGACAACAGCAGGTTGTTGGCTTCGTTGCGGGCTTCGAGCAGGCCGCGCAGCGCGTGGTCGGTCTGGGCGTTGGCTATGCTGTCGAGCAGCATCCGGCCCATGTCTTCTTCGCTGATGCCGTAAGTGGACTTGATTTCGATCTGTTGTTCGACGCCCGAACGCAGTTCTTTGGCACGCACCGTCAGAATGCCGTCGGCATTGAGGATGAAATGAATGTCGATTTTGGGCAGCCCGGCGGGCATGGGCGGGATGCCGCGAAGGATAAACTCGCCCAGCTTGCGATTGTGCTCCACGAGGTCGCGCTCGCCCTGGAACACGCTGATTTTCAGATTTTTCTGTCCATCTACGCTGGTGGTGTACTGCCGTCCGGCTTTGCCGGGGATCTTGGCGTTGCGGGGAATAATGACGTCCATGAGGCCGCCCACGGTCTCGATGCCCAGCGACAACGGGGTGACGTCGAGCAGCAGCAAATCTTTCTGGTTGCCGGCCAATACGTCGGCCTGAATGGCGGCGCCCAGGGCAACCACCTCGTCGGGATTGAGCTTGTCGAATACCGGTCGGCCGAAAAAGTCGGACACCGCGCGCTTCACCAGCGGAACGCGCGTACTGCCGCCCACCATCACAACCTTGTCGATCTGCGCGGCTTGCAATTTGGCGTCGCGGAGCGCGAGCAGGCAGCAGTCGAGGGTGCGTTGCACCAGCGGTTGCACCAGTGCGTCGAAGTCACGGCGGGTCAGGCGAAGGGTTTTGTCCAGAATACGCGTTTCGAAGTCTTCCGCGTTTGACAAGGCCTTTTTGGCGGCTTCTGCCTGCAAGCGAATGGCCTGGGCAAATTCTTTTTCCTCCGCCAAAAATTCCCGGTCAAGATTTAATTCCTTCAACCAAAAATCCACCACGGCGCGATCGAAATCGTCGCCGCCGAGGAAGGTATCGCCGTTGGTGGACAACACTTCGAACACACCGTCCTGGATTTGCAGGATGGAAATATCGAAAGTGCCGCCGCCGAGGTCGTACACGGCGATGGTTTCGGCTTCGTCCTTGTCGAGGCCGTAGGCGAGTGCGGCGGCGGTCGGTTCATTGACGATGCGCAAAACGTCGAGCCCGGCGAGTTTGCCGGCGTCGCGGGTGGCCTGGCGCTGGTTGTCGTTGAAATAGGCCGGCACCGTGATAACGGCTTTGGAGACCGGCACGCCGAGTTCGCGTTCGGTGCGGGTTTTGAGCTCGCGCAGGATGAATGCGCTCAGTTCGATCGGGGTGTAAAAACGCTCTTTCACCCGGATTTTTACCAGGGCTTCCTGGTCGTCGTCGATGATCTGATAGCCGAAAAATCCGCGCATGGCTTCCACGTCGCGGTAGGATTTGCCCATGAGGCGTTTGACCGAAAAAATGGTATTGGCGGGGTCGGTCACCAGTTTGGCCCGGGCGGCGTCGCCGACCACAAGTTCCTCGTTTTCAGCAAAATGCAGAACAGAAGGCACCAGCGTATTTTTTTGGTCGGCGCCTTTGACACAGACCGGCGCCCCGTCTTTCATGTAAGCCACGAGGCTGTTGGTCGTACCGAGGTCGATGCCCACGATGAGTTCGGGGGCTTCGTTTTCGATGCTGCCGTCTTTTAAATTTATGGGAATAATGGCCATATTTTCTTTTTATGCCGGGCGCGCCGGCCACACTGCTTCAGAACAAGATTTTGATTTGGGGCCGCAAAAGTAAACACACTAAAAATTTATTGGTTTTCTACGGGCTCAAAACAGCCATCTTTTACATTTATCTTTGTCAAAAAAGGAGCGTCCTTCCTTTTTCTACCCAAGTCATGCGTGAATTTTTTATTTCCAAAGCCAACCGGCTCTGGATGATTCTTTCCGGATTTTTTCTGACCAACGCCCTGGTCGCCGAATTCATGGGTGTCAAACTGTTTTCGCTGGAAAAAACATTCGGCTACCAGGAAGTCCACTGGACCATTTTCGGCCAGTCGAACCTGTCGTTTACCCTGACTGCCGGGGTCTTGCTCTGGCCGGTGGTTTTTATCATGACCGACATCATCAACGAATATTACGGCCGGCGCGGGGTGCGCATGTTGTCGTACATGGCCGCGGGCTTGATCGCTTACGGCTTTTTGATGCTGTTTTTTGCCATGAAACTCACGCCGGCGGATTTTTGGCGCACCTCGCATTTGTCCAGTCCCAATGTGAGCGAGCAGGTAAAAGCGGCGGTGACCGATTTTGACGCGGCTTACCGGCTGGTTTTCGGGCAAAGTTTATGGATCATCGCCGGCTCGCTGACGGCTTTTCTGGTGGGGCAAATTGTCGACGTGTCCACCTTTCACTGGATCAAAAGCCGCACAGGGGAGGGCAAAATCTGGTTGCGCGCCACGGGCAGCACGATGGTTTCGCAGTTCATCGACAGTTTTGTCGTGATTTTTATCGCGTTTTATATCGGCGCGGGCTGGTCGTTCACCCAGGTGCTGGCTATTTCGATCATGAGTTACTGCTACAAAGGCGCCATGGCGCTGTTGATGACGCCCGTGATCTACTTCGTGCATGAGTTGATCGAACGTTACCTGGGGCACACGCTGGCTGCCGAGATGAAGGCGGCTGCGCAGCGGTAAGCAAGGTAATTTGTTGAAAATCAGAGCGAATGCGGGAAGTTTTCCCCGGCTGTCCGCATTTCAAGACCTTTCAAAATAAGACCGGCAACCTCGTCGGGCGTGCGGCTGGCTGTGTCGACTACCAGATCGAAGTTGCCAAGATTGGCGCAATCGGCGCCGTATTTGGCTAAAAACCGATCGTTTTCACTCTTTTTTCGGGCCAGAATCTTCGGAACGGCATCGTCGATGCTGGTGTATTGCTCGCTGCTACGGTTGGCGTCGGAAAGGATGCGGGTGGCGGCGATATGCACGTCGATTTTCAGATAGACCTTGAAGGATTTGGGCAGGAAAAACCAGGCCATGCGGCTGTCGACGATGTAGTTGCCGGGGTCGTTGCCCAGTTGGATAAAAATCCCGTCGATGCGTTCGTCGATGCTCGGGTCGGTGTCGGCCAGGCGATTGAGTTCGAGGGTGTCGATGCCGAGTTCTTCGGCGATCTGGCGCTGGATGCGGCCGGTGGAGACGTAGGTGAACCCGGTGCGGTCGCAAAGGATGCGCGAAACGGCGCTTTTTCCGCTGCCCAGGTCGCCGGTGATGGTGATTTTGGTGGAGGCTGGAAGGCTGATCATCTCGGTACGTTCAAAAAAGAGTGCGAAAGTAGTCGAAAATCGTGCGCGGAAAGACGCTTACTTTGGCCGAAAAATTTTCCCGTACGATGCGCCTTCTTCTACTCTGTATCCTTTTTGCCCTGATAATCAGGCCATTATCTGCCCAAACCTTTACTGCGCCCGGCAGCAATATTCCCGACGACGGCACGCTGATCGTGTATGATCTTCCGGTTAGTGGTATTCCACAAGCCGCACTCGACACCAGCAACTTCGGTCTGGAAAGCGTTTGCATCAATATTTTTCATACCTGGGACAGCGACTTGTCCATTTCGCTTCGCTCGCCCGACGGCACGGTGATCCCGATTTTTTCAGGCGTCGGCGGCGACCTCGACGGCTTCACCAATACCTGTCTGAGCACCAACGCGGACCAGTCGATCTTTCAGGCGCCCTATCCTTTTACCGGCACCTACAAGCCCTTCGGCGATATGGGCGTGCTGAACAATGGTCAGTCGCCCAACGGAGTCTGGCAGCTCCTGATCCTCGACACTTACGCTTTTGCCGATGCGGGCGTGCTGTACGACTGGAGCCTGAGCTTCGGCGATCAGCCCTGCAAACCCTTCCCCTTCGAATCCAGCGACTTGCCCATTGTGAAGATCACCACAAACGGGCAACCTATCGTGAACGAACCCAAAATCCAAGGGGAGTTCACGCTGATCGACAACGGGCCGGGGCAGCGCAACTACTTTCATCAGGACAGTTTTGCCTACAAGGGTCTGATCGGCGTCGAATTGCACGGCAACAGCACGCTCGGATTTCCCAAAAAATCCTACGACATCGAAATGCGCGACTCGCTCGGCAAGGATACCTCGGTGGCATTGTTGAGTTTGCCCAAGGGAAACGATTTTGTCCTGAGCGCCAATTTCTCTGATAAAACCTTGATGCGCAATCCTTTATCCTACGAACTTTCGCGCCGCCTCGGACAATATGCCAGTCGCACGCGCTTCTGCGAGGTGTTTGTCGACAACACTTATCAGGGCGTGTACGCATTTACCGAAAAAATACGGCGCGACAACGACCGCGTCGATATTCCGCGCCTCTCGGCCAACGATACCGCCGGCGTCGACTTGTCCGGCGGCTACATCGTCAATATCGACTGGAACGACACCCCCGGCTGGTACTCCCAGTACAGCCAGCCCAACAGCGCCAATGTGACCTATTTTCAGCTGACTTACCCGCGCTGGGACGAAGTGTTGCCCGTGCAGGCCGCATACATTCAGGCTTACGTGGACAGTTTTGAAACCGCGCTGCACGGGCCCGATTTTCAGGACCCCGTCACGGGTTGGCGTCAATTCGGCGATGAAAAGTCGTTTTTCGACTTCCTTTTTATCAATGAAATGAGTAAAAACGTGGACGGCTACCGCCTCAGCACCTATTTCCACAAACAACGCGACGACCTGGGGGGCCGCATCCACATGGGCCCGGTATGGGATTTTGACCTGGGCTGGTACAATGCCGACTATTGCGAAGCCTTCACCACCGCGGGTTGGGCATTCAACCTCAATTACGTTTGCGCCGATGCGGGCATTCCTTTTTGGTGGGAAAAACTGTTTCAGGACTCGATTTTTACCCAAAACATGGCTTGCTACTGGCAAAACCTGCGCGAAACAACCCTGAGCACCGACAGCATTTTTATGTCCATCGACTCCATGGCCTCGGTGTTGCAGGAGAGCCAGGAGCGAAACTTCAAACTCTGGCCCATACTCGGCGTTTACGTGTGGCCCAATCCTGGCTTTTTGCCCGACAACTACCCGGGCGAGGTGCAAAAACTGAAAACCTGGACGGCTGCCCGTCTCGACTGGCTCGATTTCGCCATTGGCCAGTACACGCCCTCGCTCGATGCCAGCTACGAAACGGTACCGATCGATGCCTACTACTGGACCTTTACGGCACAACAGGACGGGCTCCAGTACACCTGGGATTTCGACGACGGCACCATTTCGAACGAAGCGTCGCCGGTGCATCAGTTCCCCGGCACAGGAACCTATCGTGTAAAACTCACGGTATCAACACCTTATGGCTGCACGGCTTCGAGCCAGCAGATCCTGCATATTGTCAACGTCGGCACCAGCAGTCCGCAAACGGGCGGCTTGCGCCTGGCGCCCAACCCCGCCCGCGACCTGCTCTGGATCGGCGGCGAAACGGCACTCGACCCCTCTTCCGACATACTGGTATTCAATCAGTTGGGCCAAGAGATAAGCGTCGAGCACAGCTTCGATGCCGATGGCCGCGCGCGCCTTGATTGTGCTGCGTTGCCCGAAGGCGCTTACCGCGTGCTGGTGCGCAGCCAGGGCAAGGTCTCGTCGGCCGCATTCCTGATCAATCGCTGACCTACATGAAGAACAAGCACCTTGTTTTGCTTTTTTTGCTGGTGGTCACCGGCGGTTTGCTTTGCCGAAACCTCTCCTGGTTTCGGCAAAGCGTATGGAGCCGCCGTTTGGTGAAAGCCGACACGAGCGCCATCGACCGGATCGTGCTGCGACAGGGCGATCAGCCCGAATTCAGTTTTGTCCGAACCGAAACGGGCTGGCAGGCGATGCAGGAAGGGCGCGCGGTCCGGGTGCCGACCGACGTGGTAGACAGCGTGTTGGGAATCCTGCCCGGCATCGCGTCGTTTCGCACCGTTCACAGCAAACGAACTGACACGCTGGGCTTCGATCAGGGCATCATGGTGCAACTTTTTGGACAAAAAACGCTGCTGGATGAATTCAGGCTCGGTTCGGAATTGCTGGAAAACAGCCAGCCGGCCACCTACCTGGCGCTCGACGGTCATGAAGGCGTTTACGTCGTAGGCGGGCATCTCAGGGGCTTGTTCACTAAAAATCTGGCACAATTCCGGGTCAAAACAGCCTTCGCACTCGATCCCTCCGCGGTGCGAAGCATCACGCTTCAACGGCTCGACAGTGCCGAGCAGCGATGGGTGAGGGCTGATTCGCTGCCTTTGTGGCGCCATACGACTGACTCGCTGCTCAATTGCCCGGCCGATGCCGCCAAACAATGGTTTCAATTGCTCGAACGGATCAATGCCCTCGAATTTGCCGACGGTTTCGACGACAGTCAGGCTGACCGGCAGGAGTTTGCGCGGCTGACGCTTGATTCGGCCGATCCGCAATCGGAGGCGCTGGTGCTGCGTTTTTTCCATGTTCTGCCCCCCGACCTGCCCGAAGACCCCGGCGCTTTGCGTAAAGTGAAAAAAGGCATCAGCCCCTGGGTGCTGCATTCTTCTCAAAACCCCTTCAACTATTTTGCCTTCGGCGATTCCACACTGGCCGTCCGAATCGCTCGAGGCTTGCTCAAATAGCTATGGTATGACCCGCATTGTACAGGAAAAAATGGCCGGATGGGCCAATTATCCCTCGGTAAAAGCAGAGGTGGCTTATCCCGATTCGGCCGAACAACTGGCTGATTATGTGCGCAGTACAAACATCTGCATAGCGCGCGGCAATGGAAAAAGCTACGGTGATGCGTCGCTTTCTCCGCACATGGTGTCGATGCTGGGCTTTCGGCGCATTCTCGAATTTGATCGTGAAAAAGGCGAAGTCGCCTGCGAGTCGGGCGTCTTGCTTGCCGATATTCTGCCGCTGATCGTGCCGGCCGGCTGGTTTTTTCACGTGACGCCGGGCATCAAGGCCATTACCGTCGGAGGCGCCATTGCCAGCGATGTGCACGGCAAAAATCACCCGGCGGCGGGTTGTTTTTCCAATTGGTTGATTTCCTTCGATTTAATGAATGCGGAAGGCGAAGTTCGGCATTGCTCCCGTACTGAAAACCCCGATCTTTTTTGGCAAACCTGTGGCGGCATGGGCTGGACGGGCATCATCCTGTCGGCGCGTTTTCGGTTGCGGAGGATCACGAGCACCCGACTGCGCCAGCTGACCGTCAGGGCGGGCGATTTCGATGCCTTGTGGCGGGCCTTCGACGACAATCGGCAGTGGCCCTACGCAGCCGGCTGGGTGGACGGGCTTTCTGCGCAGCATCGGGGGACGGCGCATTTTGCCGAACACCTGGAAGGTGAAGCGCAGGTTGCTGATTTACAATATATTGTACCCGAACCGCGCAATGTGCCTTTTTACGCGCCGCCCGGTCTGCTCAACCCATTGAGCACCCGGATTCACAACTATTTTTACAACCGAAAAAACAAAACCGGGGAAAAGACCGGCGATCTGGAGTCCTATTTTTACCCGCTCGACCGCACCCGCAACTGGAACCGCCTGTACGGCCGGCGCGGTTTTGTGCAATACCAGTTTTGTCTGCCTGAAAACCAGGCTTTCGACGGCCTGGCGACCATTCTCGACACCATTCGCGTGAGCGGTCAGGCGCCTTTTCTCACGGTTTTGAAGCGGCATGGCGAGCGGCCGCCCGAAGCCATCCATTCGTTCCCGATAAAAGGCTGGTCGCTAGCCCTCGATTTCCCGCGTACGGCGCGGTTGCCGCGTCTGGTAGCTTCGCTCGACGAGCTGGTGCGCCGTTTCGACGGGAAAATTTACCTGACCAAGGACGCCTTATCGGCGCCCGATCTGGGCCGTGTAAACCCGGATTCTTTTGGGGAAAACAAGTTTTGGTCCTTGTTAAAAGGCCGTATTTCAGACCGGAAATTGTAAAAAATGCCCATACAGTACGACGAAAACCGATTGTGGAAAGGCTTGTATATCAGCCTCGTACTGGGATATTGCCTGGCTTACGCGCCCTGGGGCACCAATGAAACCGACGGCGGTTTCTTGACCGGCCTTGCCTGGCAACTGCTCAACGGCAAGACCCTTTACGTGGACGTGGTGTACGTGCGGCCGCCTTTGCCCGTTTGGTTGCGCGCTTTCGAACTGCAAATACTGCCCGAACAGTGGGCCCTGCTCGCCGAACGCTGGATTTTTTATGTCAAAATGGGGCTGTCGGCCTGGCTGGCCGCTGCCGTGCTTGCGGATAAAAACGCGGCAAGGGTATTGGCTGCGATGGGTTTTCTGGTGTCGGTGCATTGCTACACGCCGATGGCCTGGCACACCGTGGACGGGATTTTGTTTGGCACGCTGGCGCTTTGGCTGCTGTTTCGCGTCGGCGGTTTTTGGGGCTGTTTTTTATCCGGCTGGATGGTGCTGGCCGCGGCCCTGTGCAAGCAGTCGTTTTATCCGCTTGTCCCTCTCTGGGGCCTCGCGTGTTTGTGGCACAGCGGCCGGAAAAACGCCCTTTGGGGACTGGCCGGGCTGGTTTCCGGCGTTTCGGTTTTCGCGCTGGCTTTGTGGCAGACAGGCGCATGGGACGGTTTCTGGCGCATGACAAGCGGCGCGGCGAGCGCCGGGCAGGCTTTTCAGCACGGTATTGTCGATTATTTCAGGATCAATCCGTGGTATGCCGCCTCGACCGCGCTGTTGTTGCCCTTGCCGCTCTGGTGGTGGTGGAAAGGCAAACCCGAAGGCTTGCGAAGGCCCGCGATGTGGGCCTGGGCGGGCTGGGTGCTGGCGCTGATGGTCTTCTATGTCAGGAGTATCGCCTTGCGGCAGGAGTTTACGCCGCCTTTCGCTGCGTCTCGTTTGTTGTTCGATTTTGCGTTGCTGTATGGCTTTGGGCAAGGCTGGACTGGCCGATGGGGCAGGGGCGTGCTTGTACCCTTCTTTTCCCTGCTTGCGCTGAGCTGGTGCGCGAGTGTCAGCTGGGGGTATAATTTGCCGATCCTGATGTCGACACCCATGATCTGGGCCGTGATGGACTTTTCAAGTCGGCTTTGGACGGCCAATTTTCCGGCGCGTTCGGCGGTCTGGGCACGGCTCGCACTGGTGGTCGCTTTGCTGGCTGTTTTTCGGTACGGTTACGAATTTGTGTACCGCGACGGTCGGCGGGACGAGATGAGGGTCGACATGGGCCAAATATTTCCGGCGATGCACGGCATACGCAGCGACACCGCTTCGGCGTTGTTATACGCCGATTTGAACAATCTGGCAGCCCGTTATGGCCCGGTTTTTAAAACCCTACCTTCATTTTCACAAGCCAACTACCTGACCCGCACCCGTCCCCCCTTGCCGCTCGACTGGGTGGTCGGTCGGGAAACCAACCGGGATAACTCAATGATCATCAGCCAAATGGAACAAACCCATCCGGTATTTTTTGTGGAAAAATCATACGGTCGGATGCGCATCCTCGCCGATGCGGAACTGACTTTCACCCGGGAAGTGTTGTCGGGAGGACGCTTGCTGGAAGAGAGTCCTCATTTCTGGGTGATTCAATATCCTGCAACCAATTGATTTTCATGACGGAAAACCCGAACAGGCAACTGGTGCTTTTTGATTTCGACGGGACGCTCACGCGCAGCAATTCCCTGCTCGAATACCTGTTGTTTGCCGCCCAGTGGGGGCGCAGAAAAGGGCGGGAGGGCCGCCGCCTGAGGGCCTGGCGCAGACTGGTGACGGCTTTTCCGGTTTTATTGCTCCGTTTGTCGGGGCTGCTTTTTTCCGGAAAATGGAGCAACGGCGGGGCCAAGGAGAGCATTATCGGCTATTTTTTTGCCGGAAAAACCAGGGCCGAGCTCGATGCTCTGGCCGAACGTTTTTGCCGCGAACAACTGCCCGGCCGGCTTCGCGAAGAATTGATGGACAAATTGCGCGCCTACCGGAGCAGCGGAGCGACGGTTGCCGTGGTCTCAGCTTCACTCGATCTCTGGCTGCGGCCGTTTTGTGCGAAAGAAGGCGTGCAAATGGTGTGCACCGAGGCGGAATTCGAGCAGGACCGATTTACCGGCCGGTTTGCTACGCCCAACTGCAATCACAGGGAAAAAAGCCGGCGAATCAGCACGGCATTCAACCTTTCGGCATTTGATCGCGTCATTGCATACGGCAACTCGAAAGGAGACCAGGCCATGTTTCAACTGGCCGACGAGGCCTGGTTTTGCCGGCCGGATGGCACCTTGAAGCGCGTTCAGGGCAAGGCCGTCAAGGCGTAAATTTTGTCCTGATCCGACTGAAAACACCGCGAATTGCCATATCCATCCGAAAAACCGCATTTTTGTACCGTTCACCATTCCAAACTTGATTCATACCATGACAAAACTGCTCTTCACTTTTGCCTTGTTGTTTACCCTTCAATTGTCGGCTTTTGCCCAGAAAACGGCGCCTGCCCCGCGCCCCGCGCCCGATCCCGCACTGGTGGCGCCGCAGCATTTTGCCAAACAGGTTAGCTTGCTGCGCGAAGCTTTCGACCGTGGCGACGAATCGTCGGTGATTGCGCTCGAAAGCGATATTCTTGGCGCCATGCGCGAAGAAATGTTTCGCAATGAACAAGCCGGCTCTGCCAAACTGAACCGCCAAAAGGCAATTTTTTCCTCGTTTGAACATTTTTCCTTCTTCCGCGCCAACCCCGGAGACGCCCAGGCTCGTTTTGTGCTTTTAGAAGAGTTTGCCTCAACCATGAAATAACTTCCCATACCCGACAAAAACCTGCTTTCCTGCACCTGAGGCAGGGCTTGGACGCTGACCGGCTTCCGAACAATCCGAAGATGAATTTTCGCCCCTGCGGGACAGGGTTTTCAGAAAATAATTCGGTTTTTATGGATTGTTTAACTAAATAAATTCTGAAAAATGCCTTTAAGGTGCGTTCAGATATTTATTTTCACCCGAAGAAAAACGTGAAATCAATCTCCTTCTAATACTCAAATACTCTCTGACACTAACATGCTGATTCTTGTCCGTCGAATTGCCTTCGCCCTTCTGACCCTTTGTTTATCCTGGCCCTTGTTTGCCCAGGATTGTAACTCCGTGATCATCGAAAACAAAAAGATCTCGGGGACGCAAATCGTTCGTACATCGTCGCTGACCATCGTTGTTCGCGGCAGTTACAATTATTCCATCGAGTTTTTTACGGATGAAAAAGGGGTTTTTGCCCGTATGATCTCCCAGGGCGGGATTGAGTTCAACCAGGATGACCTCGTGGTTTTTGTGGACAATACCGGCCGGGAGCAGACCTACAAATTTTTCAGCATGGGGGAAGTCGGGACCGGCTCGGTTCCGACCCACAAGAACAACCTCCGGCTCGATCTCGAAGCCATTCAGTGGCTCTCGGAATCCAACATTACCGGGGTGAATTTTGTCAATTTTGTCGACCGGCAGAAGTACAAATTCACCATTAACCCCAACAAGCAGGTTGAATTCAAAAACCTGGTATCCTGCTTCAACTCGTCGCTCGACCGCGGCGCGGTTGTCGATACCCCTGGCGCCGCGGTGGCCAAACCCGTTCCTGCCGGCGCACAGACCAGCGCAAGCGCCCCCGCGGGCGGCAATGCAGGCGGCAAAACCGACCCCAAGGCAGGCACAAAAAGCACGACGCCGGCCAAAGGCCCCGCATCCGACGAGGAAGTAGTCGCGCTGCGCAGCGAACTGGATAAAACCAAGGAGCGGCTTCGCAACGAGATAAAAGCCGAAAAAGACAAGGCCGACGCCATCAAAGCTCAGTTGCAGCAGGAAGTGGCCGACGCCCGAGAAAACGCCAACCAGAAAAAACTGGAATACGCCAACGAAGTCGTGGAAGCCCGAAAATCGAGCCTGGCTGAAATTCAGAAAGCACAGGAAGAATCGCGCGCGGCCATCGAGCAGAGCAAATCGAAGGCGGAAACGGAAAATTCCAAAATAGCCCAGACCGTCGAAGATGCCCGTCGGCAGGCCGGGGAGGAAATTCAAAAAGCTCGCCTTGCTTCGGCAGAAGAAGTGCAAAAAGCGCGCGATAACGCCGCCAAGGAACTCCAGGCCATCAAGGAAAAACTGGACAACGCCAAATTGCAATATGCCGATGAGGTCGCTACGGCACGTTCGAATGCCGAGGAAGAACTCAAAAGTATTCGGGATGAGAACGCACGCACAGTCGCCTCGGCCCGGGAAAGCGCTAAAAAAGAACAGGACAAAACCACGGAGGACGTGGTCAACGCCAAAAAAAGCGCTTCCGAACAAATCCTGAAAGTACAGGAAGAAACGGCGGAGCAGGTTGCTCAAACCCGCGAAAACGGCGTGCTGGAAAAACAACGCCTCGCGCTTGAAGTCGCCGAATCGCGCCGCAAAGCTGCTGAAGAAAAAACGCTGGTCCAGCAAAACAGCGCATCCGAACTGGCCGAAATCCGTGAAAATGTGGCCAAACAAAAAGAAGCCAGCCTCGTGGAAATCGCGGAAGCCAAAAAACGCGCTGCCGAAGAGATCGAGAAGATTCGGCAGGACGTGGCCGATCAGCAACAAAAAGCCGTAAGCGAAAAAGCTGAAATCGCCCAGGGCGTCGCTGACAGCCGTCAAAAAGCAGCACAAACCCTGCAAGACGTGCAGGCCGAGGCGGCAAAAGCCATTCAGGACGCCCAGGCGCGCGCCAAATCGGAACGCGACTCCATCACGATCCGGGTACAGGCCGCTCGCCAGAAAGCCGATCAGGAAATTGCCAAAATTCAGGCTGATCTTGCCCAAACCCTTGCTTCCGCCAAACAACAGGAAGACAAGATCAAACAGGAAAGCGCTCAGGAAGTAGCCCGCGCCCGCGAACGCAGCCAGTCGGAAGTTGCCAAAGCCCAGGAAGAAGCCCGTACACGCGTGGTGGATGCCAATTCAAAAGCCGATCAGGCCCAGCAACAATACGCCACTGAAGTAGCATCCAGCAAGGTGACTGCCGACGACAAGATTCGAAAAATCCAGGAGGAAGCAGCCCAGCAAATCGCGGATGCACGCAAAAAACAACAGGAAACCGTCAATGCTTCTGCCCAGGAAGTCGTGGCCAGCAAGGAAAAAGCAGCAGCCGAAATCGCTTCTGCCAAAGAAAAAGCCGCCAACGAAATTGCTGCCGCCCGCGAAGCCCAGGTGCGCGCCCAGCAGGAATCGGCAGACGCCGTGGCCGAGGCCCGCCGTCAGAGCGCCCAGAATATTGCAGCCGTCAAATCGGCCGAGGCCGACAGCGTCCGTATTGCACGTGAATCGGGCGCTCGCGAACGCCAGCGCCTTGCCGACGAAGTAGCCGACGCGCGCTCAAAATCCGCAGCAGCAGTGGCTCAAACGACGCAACAGGCCGCCGAAGAAGTCAAAACCATCAAGGAGAACGCGGCGAAAGTGCGTCAGGAAACCGCTGAGGCCATTGAAAAAGCCCGCGAAGACGGCGCCAACCTGGTCGCTACCGCCCGCGAAAATGCAGCCCGCGAAGTTGCCGCTGCCAAACAACAGGCCATCGAAGCCATTACCCAGGCCAAAAAGGATGCCGACGACAAAAAAGCCGGTTTTGCCCGCGAAGTAGCCGACGCCCAGGATCGCGCCAGAAAACAGGTGGATGAGGTGAACCAGCAGGCCGCCAATACGATTACCCAGGCGCGGAAAGACGCGGAAGAAAAACGCCTCCAGTACGCCCGCGATACGGAAGAAGCCCGCAAAAAAGCACTGGAAGAAGTTGCCGCTGCGCAGAAGGAATCCTCCGATGCCATTTACCGCACCAAACAGGAGTCGGCAGCAAACATCGCCCAGACCAAACAAAATGAAGCCCAGGCGGTGGCCGATGCCAAAAAACAGGCGGCCGACGAAATCGCCAAAACACGCGCCGACGTAGCCGCCCGACTTGCCGAAGAAAACAAAAAAATCGAAGACGCCAATCGCCAACTGGCTCAATTACAGGCAGATATCAAAAAGGCGGAGGAGCAACTGCAAAAACTGAAAGACGAAACAGACAAAAAGAAAACCGGCAATTAAGCCAATATGAGTCAAGACGAGTATTTTATCCGGGAGGCCATCCATGCGGCCGAGCAGGGCATGAACAGCGATGAAGGAGGGCCTTTCGGTTGTGTTATCGTGCGCGACGGGGTCATTGTTGGAAGGGGCAACAACCGTGTTACTTCCACCAACGACCCCACCGCGCATGCGGAAGTCGTAGCCATTCGCGACGCCTGCCGACAGTTGGGACATTTTCAACTCGATGGTTGCACCCTCTACACTTCCTGCGAACCCTGCCCGATGTGCCTGGGTGCGATCTATTGGGCTCGGCCCGACCGGATCGTGTATGCCGCTACCCGGCACGACGCGGCCTACGCAGGGTTCAGCGATGAATTTATCTACACGGAATTCGACAAGCCTTTTGATTCGCGCAGCATCCCGATCGAACAATTGCTGCGCGATGAAGCCATGAGCGTTTTCGAAAAGTGGCGAGCGAAAGCCGATAAAATCGTGTACTGAATACGCCCTTAGCGCACTCCTTAAGCCATGAAGTTCCATTATGTCGTCCTTTGCTCGGGCCTTGCCGCCTTGTTGCCCAAAGGGTCGAATGCTCAAAGTCCATACCCGGCCAACCCGGTCAGGTACAATGTTATCGAGACGGCCTTGTTTTCACGTTATCGTGTGGACGGAGCCGAGGTCGAGCCCGTAAAACGCACCGACGGTTATTACATCAGAATGGATACTTCCGGCGGCAATGAAGCGGCCAGGGAATACCTCTTTTATTCCACAAAGTCCGGCAGATATTTGCCTTTGCCCCTGCCTTTGGCGGATACCGGGCAACAGTACCTGCACAAAATTGGCGGTTTTGCCCACAGGGATGCCTACAACTTTGACAGCCAGCCGTGCTATGGCTATCCGGGCTGGGATCGGGATGCCATTCGATTGCTCGAAAACATTCCCAATCCGACGGATGACGACCTCAATGCCCTCGCAAGGGCATATTCCAAAAGAGCCATTGAACTGACTTTTACCGACAGGGACACAACCGCCGGCTGTTTGCCGCGCTCCTCTTTGTACGGACCGCCGGGCCATCTTCGATTCACGCCCGAAGGCATCCGCCTTTTTGCCCAATGGACGGACCACGCAATCCTTTTGTACGACCGTATGCAGCGCATTTCCCCTGCATACATGACTCCCGTCGGGTATATCGACACCAAGTTTGCCAACGAACGCATGCAGCAGTACGGCTTGTTGCGCATATTCGGTGAAGACAGTCTGGCCAACCGGCCGATTGAGCCCGATTTGTACCGGCCGTTCCTTCGGGAGGCGGCAGCCAACATGTTGCTGTCCTGCCCCCCCAATGCCGTTTTGATCACCTATGGCGATTCGGATACTTATCCCTTGTGGTACCTGCAACGCACGGAAGGGCTGCGCAAGGATGTGCTGGTTGTGCCGGGCGTATTGCTGACCAATACCCAGTTCAATCTTTTTGTGTACGACACAACATTCTGGAGCAACACCGCGCCAGCCCGCAGCTTGCCACGTTCTTTCTACGAAATGTCGCCGGTGCTGCGTTTTTCGGACCTCAGCTGGCTGGGTGTTTCCGATTCGACAAGCGTCAAAGGTTTTTTTGACCACCTGAACGAAACTGATTTTCTCGCCCCCGATGAAACGGGCCATCAGTGGGGCGTCATCACGTTCAAATACCTTTGGGCGCCGCTAAAAGACATTCCCGGCCGCGAAAACCTGGAAAAATCGGCCTACCTGAACCGTTTTTACGGTACGACGGGTACCCTTTATTTCACCCTCCCCAAAAATACGCTGGCCGAACACCAGACGATCATCGACTGGATGGTGACCGAGGGCTGGCGCCGGCCGGTGTGTTTCGCCATGACCAACGATGAGGAAATGCTGGATCCCTACTCGGCCCATTTGGTGCAGGAAGGCCTGATTTACAGACTGTTGCCCATACAACCGCGGCCGCCCGGCAGATTTACGGACGTTCAATTTCCGATCCAGGTCGAGGCAAGCTGGCGGCTTTGGCGAGAGGTGTTTCGCCGGGGCTCGCAGGATGGTATCACGCCGCTGGATGCCATGCCCCTTTACCACGCCGATTTCATGCTTGGCATACGTTTGTACAACGCGTTTATTCAGTCGGGCAAGAAGAAAAAAGCGCGGCAGGTGCTCGACGACCTCTGCCGCTATTACCCCGACGAGCGCAAGCCCTGGAACGAGCAGATGCTGGTCGTGGCGAATGGCTATGCCAGGGCAGGCAACAAGGCGGCTGCGAATCGGGTAATCATCACTATTCTGGATAATTTTGACCGGCAACGGCTTGGCAGCGACGAGCTGTGGGCCGTTCAAAACAGCAAGTCTTACATATGGTCGATTATCGGCATGTACAAACTTGAGCAGGCGCGGGCGCGCTATTTGAAAACCTTCGATCCGCCCCCTCCGCCAGACCAGTCCTATCTTTTCAGAGGATAAACCTACGCACATGAATCGCCTTTTTCCCATCTGTCTGTTGCTGCTGCAAGCCGCGTTTGCAGGGACGCAAAACCCTTACCCGAAAGGTTTTCCTGCTTTCCAGGCGGTACAAACCCGTTTTTTTAACAGCTACGACCCCGATGAGCAGTACATCAGTGTGGATGCCATCAAGAAGCCGGAGGGTTACTACATCGTGCTGAGATCGAAGGAAAATTTCAGTTTGCAGGCGCCGATGTTGTTCTGGTCGGCCGCGCAAAACAAGTACCTGCCGCTCGCCCTGCCATTGGGCCTGTCCAATACGAAATTTGCAAGCGCCGGCAGCGCCAGGGACTACGATTTGCAGCCTTTTTACGGCTACGCAGGCTGGTACAAGGACGCCATTGCTTTTTTTGAAAAAATACCCGCACCCAACGACGACGAATTGTACGCGCTGGGCAGGGCCTGGTTTCAGTCGGGACTGGTGCTGACCAATCAGCAGAATACCAACTTTGCCGGTGCGGACAGTGCCGATCTGGTGCGCTATGATCTGAACAACCCGCGGATGTCGCCCGACATTGCCGAAAAATATGCCCACCGGGTCCTGCAATCCGGCGCCGCGCATAAAAAACTGATGGCCCGCAATCCGAATTTTCAAACCCTGGTCGGGAACATCGACACCGAATACGCCAACAACCTCATGCACCTGTACTTGTGGATGGGGGCTTTGTACGACGAGAAAAAAGCACGCTCCTATCTGCCCGACGACCTGTACCGGCCTTTTATCCGCCAGCAGGCCTATAACATGCTGCAGTCTTGCCCGCCGAACGCCATTTTGATGACCTACGGCGACACCGACACCTATCCGCTGCTGTACCTTCAGGCAAAGGAGGGCGTGCGACCCGATGTATCGGTGGTGAATACTTCCCTCCTGTACTCGCCTTATTACAACCGCCATTTGCGCAGAGACACCGTTTTCGGCGCGCTGCCGCTCCAGCGTCTTTTACCCCAGACTTTTTACGACGAAACCCCGGTGGTGTATCATTATTCAGAAAACCAAACGGTCGATCTGGGCGAGACCATTTCGCTGGACCGTTTTTTGTCGCTGCTACAAAACGGAACCTATCGCAAAACGTCGCCTTATTACGGGGTTTACCACGAAATTCCGGTCAAAACCATCGAGATTTCCATGGCCGCCATCCCCGGCCCTGAACATGCCTCCGTGCCCGACGACCTGGAGCCGCTGGGCCGCGGCGACAAGATGTCTTTATCGATGGATCAATACAGTCTGCCCGACCTGTTGACCGAACTGGACTGGATTGCCGCCAACGGCTGGTCGCGCCCTTTGTGTTTTTCCCTGACCAGCAACAAAAGCATCCTCAAACCGTACGGGCCTTACCTGCTGATGCAAGGGCTGGTGTATCGGGTGGCGCCCATGGCGCCGAAAGATTGGGAAGCCTACACGTTTGAGCAAACCATCGACGTGGACGCCACATGGCGGCTCTGGACGCAGCAATTCAAATGGTCCTCCAGCGATGCCATTTCGCCCTACGATTGCCTGCCCTTTTACCAAACCAATTACTTCCTGACGCTGATTCTGGCCAGGCAGTTGGTCGCAGACGGCGACTGGGAAAGGGCCAAAACCATTCTCGACGACTTCTGCCGGTATTATCCCAACGAGCGCCTTTACTGGAATGTACGAATGATCCATATCGCCAGAATGTATGCGGACAACGGCGACAGACAAGAGGCGGAGGAGATTATTCTGGCTATTTTGGACAACTACGACCACCGGCTGATCGACGTCCCCGACCGGGAGGATGTTTTTCTTCAAAAAGAAAATTTGAAGGAAATCATCGACACGAACAAGCTGCGCAAAGCCGGCAAACGGTACGCCGAGATATTCAAAAATTAGCCAGGTTGCGCAACAGCCACCAGGCCAGAACAATTGCCAGCCAGATTTTGGCCGCGCCCGGCCCGAAAAAACGCCTGCTGAAATTCGGGAACCCTTGCTTGCCGCCCAGCCATTCGAGCCAGAATCCTGTAATCACGTAAGGCAGGGACAGCACCAGCAGGGCATTGAACCCCAGCGATGCTTTGACCTCGCCGTGCAACAGGGCGTGCAGGGCTCGTTGTGAGCCGCAGCCCGGGCATTTGTAGCCGGTGAGCAGCAAAAAAGGGCATTTTGGGAAAAGTGCGCCATGCGCCGGGTCGTACAAAAAAAGGATGGCCAGGACCACAGCCCCGGCCATCAGCAATATTTTTCCGTACATGACCTAGAAGTCGGTATCGCCCGCGTTGGCAAGGCCGGTCATGGCCGCTATCATGATAAAAATGAAATAGAGGACCATCACGCCCAGGCCGATGAAAAAGCCGATTTTGGTCCATTTGGCGGCTTCGCGGGCGTTGTACTGGGCGCCTTCGAGGTCGCCGGCGTAGTAGCGGGATTCCACCCTCGATGCAAACACGATGCCCGCGATGCCGAAGGGCAGACAGCAAAACAGGGTCACCAGAATGGATTCGATGAGCCAGTTTTTGGGCATGGGCACATTGGGGCGCTGGCTGCTGCTGCTGTTGCTGCCGCCGAGATTGGTGGAGCGGGGTGGAGGGGGCGGAGCCGTGGGGGGCGGTGGCGGCGGCGGCGGTGCGCTGGCAAAGAAATTGGCAAACTCGGGCATGTCAACCGCATCGACCCAGTCGGGCAGGCCGCTGTACCAGACTTTGGTATCGCGGGAAATCGGTTGTTTCAGGAGTTCTTCGAGGGAGTAGGGGCCCATTTTGGACTGACCGACCAGATAGTAATACTCTTTCATTGGGTTGCTGAAATACGAACAGATGCTTTGATATAGACTGCAATGATACAGGCCGGGCGACGATGCAGCAAGGAACCCGTCCGATTTTCTTGCCTGAAAATGGCTGGAGAATGCCTGCATTGGCAATTTTGGTTTATTCCTGGGACGTGTTCTTACCTTTGGTCAAATTTGCTGCCACATCCGCGCACACCAACACCACTACTCATGAAAAGTCTTTACCGCCTCTCCCAGTTTTGCCTGCTTTTGCTTCCGGCTGCCATGCAAGCCCAGCTGGTCATCAATGAATTTTCCGCTTCCAACAAAACCACCACGTACGACCAGTTCGGCAACGCCGAAGACTGGATCGAACTGTACAACCCGACCAATACGACCGTCAACCTCAACGGCTGGTACCTGAGCGACGACGTTGCCGAGCCCACCAAATGGGCGTTCCCCGCCGTCTCGCTCGCCCCCGGCAAACACCTGCTGGTGTTTGCTTCCGATAAAAATATCACCAGCGGCGGGTACCTGCATACGAGTTTCAAACTGACGCAGACCAAAAACGAATGGGTGGTGCTGGCCAACCCTTCGGGCACGATTGTCGACCAGGTACAAACGGTTTTGCATACCAGCCGCGATCATTCCTACGGCCGCGCGACCGACGGCAGCAGCACCTGGGCGGTATTCAGCCAGCCTACGCCCAATGCAACCAACAACATCGTGACGCCCTATCCGCTTGGCTATGCCTTCAAGCCGGTCATGTCGCAACCCGCCGGATTTTACTACCAGCCGTCTCTCGACATTGCGCTTTCCAGCTTCCAGAACGACGGCACCCTGCGCTACACCACCGACGGCTCGACGCCAAGCGCCACTTCGCCGGCCTACACCAGCCCGATTACCATTATCAAAACCACGGTCATTCGCGCACGCTTTTTCCCCAACAGCGCCCAGCAACTGCCGTCCTTCGTCGAAACCAATACCTATTTCCTCAATGAAAGCCACACCGTGCCCGTCATCTCGGTGGCCTCGGAAGACTACGACGAGCTGTTTGCCACGCACGGAGAGATCATGACCTCCTTTGAATTTTTCGAAACCGATCACAGCCGTGTTTTCACGATGGAAGGCGACATGCGCGGTCACGGCAACGATTCCTGGGCTTTTCCCCAAAAAGGGATGCGTTTTTACTCCCGCGACCAGTACGGATGGGATTACACCATGCACCACAAGATGTTCCCGACGACCGACCGCGACAAGTTCGACGTGATCATCCTGAAAGCCGGCGCTTCCGACAACTATCCCTGCGCGGCCAACAGCTGGGGCGCTCATTCCTGCCATATTCGCGACGCTTTTGCGCATACGGTGACGGAAAAAAATAATCTGCACCTCGATTTCCGCCGCTACCGCGTCAGCGTGGTGTACCTCAACGGCGAATACTGGGGCGTGTATGAAATGCGCGAACGGGTGGACAACGATTACGCCGACTATTACTACGACCAGCCTGAGCCGAACGTCGATATGCTCAAATTCTGGGGCGGGCTCAACGTTGAAAACGGCAGCCCCGACGCCTGGTACGCATTGTTCGATTACGTCATGGCCAACGATATGGCCGACCCGGTGAAGTGGGACTACGTCAAAAGCCAGGTCGATATCGAGAGTTTTATCGATTATTTTATCCTCAACACCTACTTCGTCAATTCGGACTGGCTCAACTGGAACACCATGTGGTGGCGCGGAACCAAGGAGCCCGATATTGTCAAATGGAAATACGCCCTCTGGGACATGGACAATACCTGGAACCTCGGGCAGAACTACACGGGGCTTGAAACCACGACCTACGAAAACGATCCCTGCGACGTGGAGGACAATTTCCCGAATGATCCGAATATCGCGCATACGGGCATGTGGGCCAAGTTTTTTGACAATCCCGAGTTTGTACAGATGTACATCAACCGCTACGCCGACCTGCTCAACACCACCTTTACGTGCGACAATTTGCTTTCTCACCTCGATTCGCTCGTCGCCGGACTGGAGCCTGAAATGCCGCGTCAATGCGAACGCTGGGGCGGCGATATGGATGAATGGCACGAAAACCTCAACCTGATGCGCGCCCAGATCGAGGGGAAATGCACCCTGATCAACAACCAGATCGTCGATTGTTATGAAGACGAAGGCATCACCGGGCCTTATGCGCTGGACATCACTGTGCTACCCGCAGGCAGCGGCAAAGTACACGTGAACACCGTCACTCCCGACGTTTATCCCTTCAATGCCACCTATTTCGGGGGGATTGTGATCAACTTGCAGGCTCTGGCTGCTCCCGACAAGGTGTTCGACCACTGGGAAGTGGCCGGCACCAGTTTCGGTCCCGATCAGTTTGCCGAGGCCATCCAGTTCAGCCTGACGGGCAATGCCCAGGTGAAGGCTTATTTTGTGGACAAGGTGCCCTGCGCGCTGCCCGGCAATTTCACTGCTGACAGCACTTTCACCTCCATCAACCTGCATTGGGAAGGCCCGAACACCAGCCTGGCAGCGGATCTGCGCTGGAGAGCCGTAGGCTCGACGGCCTGGCAATCGGGCATCACCGTCGGCAGTAGCTACATCATCGGCGGCCTGCAACCCTGCACTGCGTATGAAATCGAGGTGCGGGTATTCTGCGCCCTGGGCTACAGCGAGTACGTGGGTGGAATTTACCACACGGATTGCTCGGTGGACGCCGAAGATCTTTCGGCCGATGCGCTGGCTTTGCGGGCCTACCCGAATCCGTTCACGGATATGGTGCAAATCGAGGTTGCCCTGGCCGGCGCCCGGGAAGTGACCCTGAAAGGCTACGATGCAACAGGTAAACAGGTGTTCGAGCAAGGGCCGGTATGGATGCACTCGGGCGTCAACCTGTACCCGCTTGAACAACTTGCCGCCGCACCTTCGGGGCTTTACTGGATTGCTGCCGAAACGGGTTCGGGGGCGCAAATGCTGCGGGTGGTAAAACAGTAGCCCGTTTTCACCGCTAAGACGCGGAGGCGCCAAGGGTTCGCGAATTTCTTTGCGCCTCCGCGTCTTAGCGGTGAAAACTACGCGCCAAAGGGTGAGCCACTACAAAGTCTTCCGGGTCAATGTCTTGCGACCCGGAAGGCTTTTTTATTGATGTCGTTAAAAATTGTTTTTACGATGTTGCTATTGGGCTTTTAAATTCTTTTTGACAAATTATGTTTGGCTAAATGGCTGCTTTGGCTACATTTGGCCGATTTTAATACTCCACTCCGACTGGTTTTTTACCAGTTATTCAGCCGCTCTGTCCTGTGCTTTCCGCTTTAAAGCGGATTCCCGAAACCGTGAAATTTATTCCAGGTTTCTTCCGGTGGCCCCATCCGGGAGTATTTGCTCTTTAACCAATACTCCTTGTTACATGAAGCATCTCTACCTTATTATCCTTGTTGCACTGTTTTTTTTACCGCAGCTTGTCATGGCGCAGTGCCCGCCTCCGGGCTTCCCTCAGCCGGGCAATACCTGTCCGCAGGCCCCGATTCTTTGTGAAAATCTGGATGGCTATTGTGCCACCATTAACAACAACAATACGGCTCAGTCTTTCCCGGGATGCCCTGGCTGGTTTCTGAACAACGACGAGTGGTTTGCCTTTTACGCAGGAAGTACCAGTATTTCCATTCAGGTAACCCCGTCCAATTGCAGCTCGGGTGGTATGATGGGCCTGCAAGGCGGTATTTATGACGGATGCGGCGGCCCGGCGATGGACCTGCAATGCTCCTGCACGCAAAACCCCTTCGTCCTGTCGGCCGACAACTATATCGTGGGTCATATTTACTGGTTTGTCCTCGACGGATGCAATGGCAACGTATGCGATTACAGCATCGATGTGTTGTCAGGCTCCACGGTGGGTATGCCCCCGGAAGACCCCGGCACGGTTACCGGCCCCATCGAGGTTTGTCAAAACACTTCGGGTAGTTATTCCGTACCGGCGATCGTGGGCGCTACCTCCTACATGTGGACGCTGACACCCGCCAACATGGGTACCTTGTCGGTCAATAACAACAACGTGACGGTCAACTGGGGCAGCACCCCGGGAACAGCCACACTTTGCGTCAAATCGTCCAACCAGTGCTTTTCCAATCCCATGGAGTCCTGCATCACGGTGGAGGTGATCCCCAAGCCGACGGCCACACTTTCAGGCGGCGGCATATTGTGCGCGGGTAGCGGCGGCGCTGTCGACCTGACGGTGAATTTTACGGGCCAGGGGCCCTGGAACTTTGTTTATTCAATTAACGGCACGCCACAACCCGCCATACAGGTCACGTCGTCCCCTTTCACCCTTACCGTAACTCAACCGGGAACCTACACCCCGCAAAGCGTTAGCACGGTGGATGGCAACTGCGCCGGCACCGTCTCGGGCTCGGCAGTGGTGACCCTCACCGATCTGAACCCTTCGGCAGTCGTGACCAATGCTAGTTGCGGACAAAGCAACGGGGCCGTCAACCTCAGCGTCACCGGCGGCAATACGCCCTACATGTTTCTCTGGTCGAACAGCGCTGCAACGGAAGACTTGAGCAACATTCCAGGCGGGGCTTATTCCGTGACGATCACCGATGAAGACGGCTGCTCGGAAGTTTACAACGTGAACGTGCCCGACAATCAGGTTACCCTGAACGTAACCGGCGCGGTGACGGCCAATACAACCTGCAACGGCGGCAACGGAAGCATCGATGTCTCGGTCGCGCCGCCACCCGGCAACTATACTTACCTGTGGTCCAATTCCTTCACCACACAGGACCTGAGCGGGCTGCCTCCGGGTTCTTACACCATCACCGTGACAACGGGCATTACCTGCACGGCTTCTGCCACCTTCGATGTGCTCGATCAGCCCAACGAGCCAAACGCCACCTTTACCACCACCCCCACCACCTGCGATCAGAGCAATGGCTCGATCAACCTCAACGTGAGCGGAGGGGTGACGCCGTACACTTACCTGTGGTCCAACACGGCCACTACCCAAAACCTGTCCGGCATCCCGGCAGGCGCCTATTCGGTGACCGTGACCGGCGCCAACGGCTGTACGGATGTTGCCAATATTGACCTGACCAACAACAACCCGCCGATCACGGCAACCGCCAATATTGCCCCGAATACCACCTGTAATGGAAACTACAACGGCAGCATCGACGTGAGCATCACGCCCTCGGGGACGTATGGCTATTTGTGGTCCAATACATTTACCACACAGGACCTCAGCAACCTGGCGCCGGGCACTTATACACTTACCGTAACCGGCCTGGGTTCTTGTTCCACCACCACCGATTTTACGGTGCCCGACGTGCCGAACAATCCCAATGCAAATGCGTCCACCACGCCTTCGACCTGTGATCTGCCCAACGGCGCCATCAACCTCACGGTGACTGGCGGGGTTTCACCCTACACCTACCTGTGGTCCAATATGGCCACTACCCAAAATATCAACGGGTTGACTGCCGGCAATTACAGTGTAACCGTCACCGGCGCCAACGGTTGTACCGACGATGTAGATGTCATTTTGATCAATAACAACCCGCCGATCAATGTCACCGCCAATGTTCAGCCCAATACGACCTGCAACGGCAACAACAACGGCAGCATCGATGTAAGCGTCACGCCCAACGGCGCTTACACCTATACCTGGTCGCCGCCGGCTTCTACCCAGGATTTAACCGGCCTGGCGCCCGGTTCCTATTCCCTGACTGTGAGCGCGGGCGGCACCTGTACGCAAACGGCTGATTTTACCGTGCCCGACGTGCCCAATGCGCCGGTTGTTAATCCTTCCGTCACCACTTCGACCTGTGATTTGCCCAATGGCGGGATCTCCCTCTCCGTTTCAGGCGGCGTTTTGCCCTACACTTACCTGTGGTCCAACAACGCCACCACCCAGAACCTTACGGGCCTGATGACCGGCGATTACAGCGTGACCGTGACCGGCGCCAATGGCTGTCCGACGATTCTCTCCATCAATGTGCCGAACAATAACCCGCCTATTAACCTGATTACCAATATTGTAGCCAATACGAACTGCCTGAGCACGGGCAACGGCAGCATCGACCTGAGTGTGACGCCACCAGCCGGCTACACCTACATTTGGTCGAACATGGCCACCACGCAGGATATCAGCAACCTCGCGCCGGGTATTTATCAGGTGACGGTCAGCGCGGGCGGGTCGTGTACGGAAACGGATGCTTTCGTTGTGCCGGACAATCCGAATACGCCCAATCTTTCATTCAGCACCACCAGCGCCAATTGCGGCCTCAACAACGGCGCCATCAACCTGACCGTAACAGGCGGGACAGGGCCGTACACCTACATCTGGTCGAACATGGCGACTACACAGGACCTGAGCGGTATTCCCGGCGATATTTACGTGGTCACGGTGACCGGCTCCAACGGCTGTACCGAGGTGGACGGCGTGGCGGTCGACGATTACCAGGTGCCGATCAGCCTCGACGGTTTTGTGACGCCGCAAACCTCCTGCCTGACCAATAACGGGGCAATCAATCTGGTCCTGAGTCCCTCCAACCTGTCCGTCATGTGGTCGAACCTGGCTACCACGGCCAATATCAGCAATTTGGCGCCCGGCGATTACTCGGTGACCGTGAGCGCAGGGGGTACTTGTACCGAAACCACAACGTTCACCGTTGACAACTTGATCGAATACCCCGACCTGACGACCGATGTGAGCGCTGCCTTCTGCAATTTGCCCAATGGCATGATCGATTTGCAGGTCAACGGCGGCCAAACGCCTTACCAGTACCATTGGTCGAACAATACCTCCAATCAGGATCTTACCAACTTGTCTGCCGCTGATTACGCCGTTACGGTCACGACCGCGCTGGGCTGCACGGCCGAAACATTCGTCACCGTACCGGCCAACACACTCGCCATTTCTCCCAACGGCGTAGCCTCCGACAACACTTCCTGCACCACGCCCAACGGCTATATCGATCTGGACGTTCAACCGCCCTACAACTACACCTACAACTGGTCGAACAACCTGCACACGGCCGATCTGAACAACATCCCGGCCGGCACTTACTCTGTGACGATCGTGCTTGGAACTTGTTCGGAAACAGCATCTTATGATATTTTAAATGCCGCGGTACTGCCCAACCTGTCGGCGGTCGGCATACCCGCCACCTGCGGTTTGAGCAACGGCGGAACCAATGCCACCGTTAGCGGCGCCACACCGCCTTACACCTACCACTGGTCGAACAGCATGACCACCGAAGACCTCAGCGGGCTGGCGCCCAATACCTATGCCCTGACGGTCAGCGACTTTTGGGGCTGCACAGCCACCACTTCGGTCAATGTGGTGAATAACAATCTCGTACTGAACATCACAGGCACACCACAGGAAAATACCTCCTGCGTAACGCCGAACGGCACGCTCGACATCAGCGTCAGCCCTTCCGGCGCATACACTTACGCATGGTCCAACATGCTTGCAACAGAAGATTTGTCCGGCCTTCCGGCCGGAAATTACACGGTGACGGTGAGTTCGGGTCTGAGTTGCAGTTCGACGGCCACTTTTGCGGTGGGCAATAATACCCCCAACCCTGCCCTGAACGGTGCGGTCACTCCCGCGATTTGCAGCAACAGCAACGGGGCCATCGATTTGAACGCCTCGGGCGCAGCCATGCCTTTCAGCTACCTGTGGTCCAATATGGCCGTCACGGAGGATTTGACCGCCATACTGCCCGGCCCTTATACCGTCACGGTCACGGCGGCCAATGGTTGTACCAGCGACACCACGTTTGTGGTGCCCAACAACAGTTCGACGTTCAGCCTGAGCGGTACCATCGCTCCGCTGACCGATTGCGCCACCAACAACGGCGCGATCGACCTGACCGTAACGCCCGCCGGGCCCTACACCTACCTCTGGTCGAACAGCATGACGACGCAGGACCTGAGCAGTCTCGCCCCCGGCGCCTACGATGTTTCGGTGACGGAAACGGGCAGCTGCGTGGCCTCCATTTCCTTTATCGTGGTGGATGCCAGGACATATCCCGCTCTTGCTCAAAGCATTACGCCTGAAATATGCGGACTTTCCAACGGCGCCGTCGATCTCAGCACCACGGGCGGAACACCGCCTTATGCCTACCAATGGCTGGGCGGCCCCTCGTCGGAAGACCTTACGGCCATCCCCGACGGCAACTACGCAGTCACCGTCACCGATGCCAACCATTGCACAGCGACGGCTTCGATGAACGTGCCGGAAAACAGCATCGGATTTTCCGTAGGCGGTACCTCCGCCAACAATACATCCTGTATCAGCGACAATGGTCAAATTGACCTCACCCTCACACCCGCCGACCCGGGTAACGGGCTGACTTACAATTACCTGTGGTCGCAAAGTTCGATGAGCCAGGATCTGTCCGGCTTGTCGCCAGGGGCCTACTCCGTGACCGTTTCCGTGGGCAACACCTGCACGGGTACGGCGGCCTTCAACATTGGCAATGCAGCCGAACCGCCGACTTTGACCGAAGCCATCACACCCGCTTTTTGCGGTCAAAACAGTGGCGCCATCGATCTCAGCGTTTCGGGCGGTCAGGCGCCGTACGTTTTTGCGTGGTCCGACCTTTCGGGCAATGAAGACGTCAGCGGGTTGCCGTCGGGCGACTATTCGGTCACGGTCACGGGCGCCAACGGCTGCGTGGAAACAGCCGCGTTAACGATACCCGAAAACGTCACGATTCCTTCCATTTCAGGGTCGGTGACGGCCAATTCCTCCTGTGTCAGCGGAAACGGCGCCATTGCCGTGACGGTGAGCCCGGCCCTGACCTACTCGTACGTCTGGTCGAACAGTCTGCAAACAGAAGACCTGACCAGCTTGGCCGCCGGCGCCTACACCCTTACGGTCAGTGCGGGCGGCGCCTGCACGGCGGAAGCGAGTTTCAATGTGCCCAACGACCTGAGCCCTGTCGCACAGAGCGGCGCGGTGAGCGACGTGCTTTGTTACAGCGCCGCCACGGGCGCCGTGGATGTCACGGTCAACAGCGGGGTAGCGCCGTTCGGTTTCAACTGGTCGCCTGCCGCGCCGGGCAATCCCGAAGACCTGACCGGCCTTGCTTCGGGGGCTTATTCGCTGACGGTCACCGACGCCATGGGCTGCACTTCGACGGCCGTTTACACCATTGCTCAACCGTCCACCGCAGTGCAAGTCGCTTGTAACCAGACCAATACGGTAAGTGCGCCCGGTGCGACGGATGGCGCGGGCAGTGTTTCCCTGACTGGCGGTACGCCGCCCTACGAAGTCACGGTAAGCCCGGGCGGTACGCAAAGCGGTATTTTCCCGGGCAACACAACTTTTAGCAACCTTGCGGAAGGCAGCTATGCCGTGTCGGTCACCGATGCCAACGGATGCACCACCACTTGTGGCTTCAATATCGGCCTGATCAGCTGTTCAACGGCGGTCGGCACGATGCAGAACACGCTGGTGTCGCATTGTGGAACCGGTTGTGTCACTGCTTCTTACAACTCGTTTGGACAGTTTTTGGAAAATGGCGACGTGTTGCAATTCATTCTGCACACGGGAACCGGCAACCAGATCCAAAATGAAATTGCCCGAAACAGCCAGCCCGAGTTTTGTTTTAATGCCGCCCTGATGAGCTACGGGGTCACGTACTACATTTCGGCGGTAGCCGGGAATAACGACGGAACGGGCAATGTCGTGCTCAGCGATTTCTGCACGGTCGTCTCGCTCGGCACGCCGGTGGTGTTCCGGCAAATCCCGGTGGCCGCCATCGCGCCCCCCGAAGCCTTGTCCTGTGCCGTCAAGGAGGTGGTGTTGAGCGGAAGTTCGGATTTGCCGGGCGTCTCGTATCAGTGGACCGCTTCGCCGGGGCAAATTATGGGCAGCGCCAGTCAGCCCGATGCCACGGCTACTGCTGCCGGCAATTACCGCCTTGTGATCAGCCTCAACGGTTGCGCCGACACGGTTTCGACCAATGTCATCGACATTTCCAATGAACTGAAAGCGACGATTTATGCCAGCCCGGACGATATTCTCGACTGCACCATCGATGAAATCATCCTCTCGGGGGTGTCCGAGGGTTCGGTCAATGTCAATGCGATCTGGATCAGCAACGGAAACACCTACACGCCGGGCACCGTCCTGCAAATCGACGAGCCGGGCACCTACCAGTTTGTGATTTTGGATACCCTGAGTTTTTGTTCCGACACGGCCACTTTGGTGATCAATCAGGACCTGGCCTACCCGCCCCTGTTCATCAATCCGCCGGCCATGCTGACCTGTGCGCACCCGGTTGCCACCCTGAACGGCGGCTCGCCGGTGCCGGGTATTCAGTTTGTCTGGGCAAGCCTTTCGGGCGCAGACACCACTGTTCTGGGCAGCGGAACCACCTTGTCCGTCAATGCGCCGGGCACTTATCTGCTGATCGGTACCGACCCGCTTAACAATTGCAAAAACGGGCTTGCCACCACCGTAACCGCCGATCAGGTGCTGCCAGTCGCCGAGGCGGGCGAGCCATTCTCCATGGATTGCTACGGCGCGCAGGCCAGTCTCGACGGCAGCGCGTCTTCCGGCGCCGGCGCCCTCAATTTCAACTGGACGACGACCGATGGCCTGCTGCTTTCCGGCGCCAGCACCGCGACGCCGCTGATCGGCGAACCCGGCACCTATGTTTTGCTCGTGACCAACCCTTCCAACGGTTGTATGGATACCGACAACGTGCTGATTTCGCCACTCTCGCCACACGTGTCGGCTAGTGTGCAGCAACCGCCTTGCTACGGCGACAAGGGCGCTATTCGTATCGACAGCGTGCAGGGCGGCAAACCGCCGGTGCAGTTCTCCCTCGACAACGGTCAGCATTTTTCCTCCCAGACTTATTTCAACAACCTGACACCCAGCACCTACACCTTGCTGGTGCAGGACGCCGAGGGTTGCAGCACAACGCTGAGCCTGGACGTCATTGCTGCCGAAGAATTCCTGCTGGAGATAGATCCGCAAGTGACGGTGCTGTTGGGCGATACTTACCAGTTCGATGTACAAATCAGCATTGCATCGCCCGATACCCTGGCTTCCGTGAGCTGGACGCCTTCTACCTGGCTGAGCTGCGACGATTGCCTCGATCCGGTGGCTACGCCTTTCCTGACAACCCGCTACGAAGTGGTGGCCGTGACGGGCAACGGCTGTACCGACCGCGCGCCGGTGCAACTCATCGTCGATCGCGGGGTGGATGTGTATATTCCGAACATCTTTTCCCCCGATCAGGACGGCCACAACGACTATTTCACGGTCTTCGCCGACCCCCTTCGGGTGCCCAAAGTCAAGTCCTTGCAGGTCTTTTCGCGTTGGGGAGAACTGGTGTACGAACTCTATGATTTCGTGCCCAACAACCCCTCGCAGGGCTGGGACGGCAAACTGCGCGGCCAGCCGATGAACCCGGCGGTATTCGTCTGGTATTGCGTCGTCGAATTTGTCGACGGCACGGAGCATCTGTACAAAGGCGATGTCACGCTGGAACGCTAGGAGCCCATCGTAACGGCGATGGAGTCGCTACAAAGGCCGAGGCTGAGGTTATTACTGACGGGGTGACTTTGGAGTCACCCCGTCAGTTGGCCGCGAAAAGGACTTATGAGACGGCCTTACCGCTTCGTTGCTTTAAAATCGGGTATCAGGATGGAAGGTCTTCCAACTGTGCCAATACTCCTGATAAGCTTTGACAGGTACTAAATCGGGCTGCGCAGGATCGACCGATTTGCCGTTGAAGAAATAAGACTTGCCATTGCACACCAGCGTATCGCCTTGCAAACGGAACATTTGATCGGGAGCGCTCCGCTGAAAAGCCGCAAAGCCGCGGTGGTCGGGCGCCAGCACCAGCAAAACGGGCTGTGCGCCGAGCGTGTCGTGAACGACGGGACGGGTTTGCAAGTCATTCCAGTCGTAAGCTTTGCTGGCATTGCCCAGTACCAGCCCGACCACCCATGATTTGGGTTGCCAGGAGGCCGTGTCGCGTCGGGTCAGTTTGCTGTTTCGTTTGCCGTTTTCATAGGTCAGCATACTGTCGTATTCCGTCTGAAAAACGGGGTCGCCCTGCATGACGAGCGTGTTGGGGTACAAGGCAATCCATTGATCCAGAGAAGTTTGCATCGACGGGAATTCGGGCAGAAGAGCGCCTTTCAGAGGGCCTGCGACGGCTTCGCCGGTGGCTTGCCGCCACCAGCTTTTTGTCGTGGCATCTTCAAACATGGCATTGAAATGATCCATTCCGACCAGTCTGAAATGCTCGGCCCGCCCGTCGACCACAGGCTCGTACACCCTGCCCGTGCGGCAAACGGTGCAATAGGTCACCATGACAGGTTTTCCGCCGATACTGTCGCGCACCTGGTGGTGATAGCCCAAAAACTGGATAGGGTAGGCTTTCGCCTCGCCGTTGTGGCTGATGCCGATCACGAGTTTGTCGCCGGGTACGCGGTTGCCGCGGGCGTCGGCCATATTCACCACGCCGGGCTGGTAAAACATGGTATCGGCCGACATCTGGAAATTGGCGACGTAAGCGACGGCCGCAGCGGCCAACAGGCCGATCAAGGTGAGCCAGCGGGCGCCTTGCCAGGCATTTTTTACCCCTGCCAGCAGGAGCAGCCCGAAACCGGCCCGAAACCACCACCGCCAGCGATAAAGAAAGTAGGCGAACCCTATACTTTCAATTTCCTGACTTCCGCCCGGCATGGGCATGATGAAATAGACATTGGCAATTTCGAACAGCAGCCAGCCCAGCGCGCCGAGGTAAAACAGTTTTTTCATAACGGTTATTTGTGGAGGTCAAAATGTAGGTAACCTTCTTCCGCTCTCATTTTACCCCGGTCGATATAAAACTGCCGGTCCGGGTTGGCCGAGGTGCCGAGGCCATCCACATAACGGTTGCACATGCAGAAAAAGGCTGAAATCAGCACGGTATCGTGGATTTCCTTGTCGGTGGCGCCGGCTGCTTTGGCCCGGTCGATGTGCTCGGGGCGGACGTGTTTTCCGCCTTTTTGAACCTGCGCCGCGATGCCCAGCAGGGCTTTCATTTTGTCGGAGACCTCCATTTTTTCAAAATCGGCCTTGATTCCGTCGATGAACTGAATGTCGCATTGCAAATAATGCTGGGCGATGCCGCCATGCGCATTTTGGCAAAAAAAGCAGTCGTTCAGATAAGACACGTAAGTGCCGATCAGTTCTCTTTCGCCCCGGCTCAGGGTGTTGTTGTCGGAGCGGAGCAATACCTCGGCCAGGTGATTGAGCGGGTCGGCGGTTTCGGGGCTGAATGCCATCGGGCCGCGGATGCCGGGAAGGCTGTCGTCAAGATTTATGTATGCCATAGCGGGTGTGATTGGTTGAAAGCAGCGTGATGAGAAAACCTGCGAGAAAAACGAAGGAAAAAACAAACAGGGCATTGCCGAACCCGTGCAGCGTCTCGACCAGCCAGCCGATAAAAAAGACTGCCGTAGCGGTAAATAACCTGCTGATATTGAAACAAATACCCGTAGCGATGGATCGCACTTCGGTGGGGAACAACTCGGGAATATAGACATTCAACACCCCCTGACTGGCGCCGAAAAACACGGCGATCACTCCTATGCCCGCGTAGGTAAGCCAACTGAGGGAATGGGTAAATTTAAACAGGTACAAACTGGCTACAAAGCAGCCGCCGAAACACCACAAGAGCACGGTTTTTAAGCCCATAATCCTGCAAATCCAGCCTGAAACCAGTCCGCCCGCCAGTCCGCCCGCCGCAAAAATCATCATACTGACGCCTCTTTCCTGCTGGCCGTCGGAGCCGGACACGATGGTCTGAATCCAGGTGGGCAGCCAGGAAAAGATCGCCCACAGCCCGATCAGCATGGCGCCGTAGATGAGGCTGCCGATCGTCACGTTGCGCCAGAAGTCTGGGCCGGATGATCCGTGTTGTTTTTCTTCACTTTCAGCCGGACGTCGGCCGAGCCATACCGCACTTTCTTCAATGAAAAAATGGTTGGCTGCGAGCAGCCCCAGTGGAATCAGCCCTTCCCAGAAGGCCATTCGCCAGTTGTGTTCCGAATACGTAATGAGCCCCGCCGAGAAAATACCGACCGGAAAGCAGATCGACAGAATGCCGAGGGCCACGCTTTTGCGGTCGGCGGGCCATATTTCGGAGATGTAAACGGCGGAGCTCAGCAAAATACCACCCACCCCGAAGCCGCAAAGCAGACGGCAAATCACAAGTTGGAAAGCCGTGGTCACCCCGACGGTCGCCAGCGTAAACAGCCCGATGCACAACATCGAAGCTTGCAACCCGAACTTGCGCCCCAGGCGGTCGCCGAGATAACCCAGCACGAGGCCGCCCAGCAACATGCCGTAGATAAAGGCGGCGTTGATCGCTGCGCCCGTTTTTTCTTCCTGCCCGGGCAGGGCGAGGTCGCGCAGGATTTCCGGCAGGTATGACGACACCAGGGTGGAGTTCAGTCCGCCCAGCAGTCCGCCGGCAAAACAAAGACCAAAAACCAGGTAGCGTTGACCGGCTTTCGAAGCCTTATGCATACTTTTTGTCTTTGAGTTGGTCATACCCCTGGGCCGGCCTGTGGTACCCTCTTTCTTTGAGTCTTTGGGCCATTTCGGCGTAATACACCGGATCGGAGGGCGCAAAGGTGCCAAGCCCGTCCACGTAGCGGTTGTAAAAGCAGAACAAGGCAGCGATCATGACAGTGTCGTGGATTTCGCGGTCGCTGGCGCCGGCCTGACGGGCTTTTTCCACCGATTGGGTGGTAACGTTTTTCCCGCTTTCCTGCACTTGCAGGGCGATGGCCAGCAAGGCTTTCATTTTATCGCTGACAGGCGCCGTCTGGAAGTCTTCCCTGACTTTTTGCGACACCTCGTTGCTGCCGAAATAGGCATCGGCGGCGGCGGCATGCGAGGTGGTGCAATACACGCACTCGTTTTTACCCGAAACGGCCGTGGCGATCAGTTCTCTTTCCGCTTCCGTAAGGGTGGATTCGCCGCGCAGGAGGATTTGGGTGAGTTCGCGCAAGGGCTCGGCGGTGTCCTTGCGGTATTCGAGCAGGCCGGTGACGCCCGGCAGGTGGGCTTCCAGTTGGATGTGAGCCATGAGGGTAGTTTTAAAATTCAGGACAGGAGGATGCGCATTGCAGCGAGCAGGCGCATTTCGTGGAGCAAGTTAGCTGTTTTACATGAAAAAAGCCCTTGCTTCCGGGAGGCAAGGGCTTTTTTGCAAGCTGGTCGATGACCTTATTCAGACATGTCCATCGTATGGAAAACGTTGAGCACATCGTCGTCTTCTTCGAGGCGGTCGATGAGTTTGATCACCTGTTCCACCTCGGTATCGGAGAGTTTTTTGGCCAGGGTAGGAATCCATTCCAGCTGGGCGCTGTTCGGCTCGATGCCGCGATCTTCGAGGGCTTTCTGCATAGCGCCGAAATCCTTGAAATCGGTGTACAGCACCATATCCTCTTCTTCCGGCTTGATTTCCTCGAGTCCTGCGTCGATCAGTTCAAGTTCGAGATCGTCCCAGTTGTGGCCTTCGGCTTTTACTTTGAACACCCCTTTGCGGTTGAACATATAGCTCACGCTGCCGGAGGTGCCGAGTGCGCCGCCGCCGCGGTCGAAGTGCATGCGCACGTTGGCCACGGTACGGGTGGGGTTATCGGTAGCCGTTTCTACCAGGACAGCCACGCCGTGGGGGCCGTAGCCTTCGTACACGACTTCCTGATAGTTTTCGGCGTCCTTGCCGGAGGCTTTTTTAATGGCATTTTCGACGTTGGATTTCGGCATATTGGCCGCCTTGGCGTTCTGAATAGCCACTCGGAGGCGAGGGTTGTAATCGGGGTTGTCACCACCTGCCTTGACGGCGATGGCGATTTCGCGCCCGATACGGGTAAAGGTTTTGGCCATGCCGGCCCAACGTTTAAACTTGCGTTCCTTTCGGAATTCAAACGCGCGTCCCATGCTGCGTAGATTTTATTTTGGTAAAGAGTCTTTTTTGAAAAGCGGCGCAAAAGTAGGGAATCCATTGTCAAGAAAAAAAGCCGGACTGCGATACCCTTCACTAAAAATTGCCTCGAAATGCCCAACTTTGCGGCGTTTCTTTCACTTAAACACGAGATTCTCATGAAAAATATGTTATCCCTCGGCTTGTTTTTGCTGTTCAGCATTCCGTTTGTACAGGTTGGCTGTCAGAATACGCCGCCTTCCGGAAGCCACAGCGGCGACGTCGAAGTGTCTCCCGAAGCCCTCAAAACTGCCGAATGGGCAGGTTTCAAATACCAGTCGGTACTGGAAAAAGCCAAAGGCGGCGATTTGAAAGCTATTCGTGAATTTTATGAGTTCAGCGGTGTTGTCGATGGCTCCGATGCCCTGGGGCACGCCGTTTCCTGCCTTGAACTGATTGCCGTGGCCGGCGACTTCGAAGTTGCTCGTGCGTTGCAGGGATCTAACCCGAAATTGCTCGCACTGTTGAAGGATCGCCTTACCCTGGCCCAGGGTCGTACGAAAAAAACAGCGCTCCAGAAACCGCTGGCCGAATGGGCTCCGGATGTGTGGGCCGCGCTCAATGGCAAACCCCTGCCCGTAATTCCCGATTCCGCCATCGGCAAACAGGGCTTGCGGTCGGCAGAAGATACCCAGATTCAGAACCCTCCGGCGCCGGATTCGACCGCGACCCGGACTTCGACCGATGCGCAACTGGCGCCGCCTGCGCCCGGAGAGGCCGATCCGCGCGGTGAAGCGCCTCAGCCCGCAGCAAAACCCAAGCAACCCGCAGCCAATACGCCCAAACAACAGCCTGCTCCGAAACAAAAACAATAATTGCTCGTTTTGGGTGGCGCCTTGTTTAATGTCGAGCAAGGCGCCACCTCTACCATACCACCGACAAATGGCTTTCCGAATTTATACCAAAACCGGCGATAAAGGCGATACGGCGCTCTTCGGAGGGCGGCGTGTCCCGAAAAGTCATTTGCGTGTGGATGCCTACGGCACCGTGGACGAACTCAATTCCTTCATCGGTATGCTCCGCGACACGCAAAACGATGAACACCTGCGCGAGGTGCTGGCCGAAATTCAGGCCCGCCTTTTTTCCCTGGGCGCTCACCTTGCATCCGACCCCGCCAAAAATCCGCCGCCGCCCGATCTGAACGAAAGCGACATTCAGTTGCTCGAAGGGGAAATAGACGCGATGGACGCCGAATTGCCGCCCCTCAAAAACTTCGTGCTGCCCGGCGGCCACCTGACAGTTTCCCTGTGCCACGTGTGCCGAACGGTCTGCCGTCGTGCCGAGCGACTGGTGGTTGCCTTGCACCGCAAGGCGCCGGTCGCCGAACTCGCATTGCAATACCTCAATCGCCTTTCCGACTACTTTTTCGTGTTGTCGCGTATGCTCGCACAACAAATGGATGTGGAAGAAGTCATCTGGAAACCCCGAAAGTGAGGGCAGGGTTACCTTTCAGACACAGTCATTTTGAGCAGTAATCATGATAAAAGGCTGTTTTACAGACCTTTGTTTTCCTTCCATTTTTCATTGCCAACCCGTCAAAGATCAAAACGACATGAGCTGGCTCAGGACAATCGGTTCGGGTAATTTCCCCGCCCTTTCAGGGCCTTCGGACCCGCGCGGCTGGTCGCCTTTGCTGCTGGCTGTATTCGCGGCGGTGCTGACTGCCTTTTTGTTGCCGCGCCAAACGCCATTTCCATATCGATACGAGCAGGGGCAACCCTGGCTGTACAGAAGCCTGAACGCGCCTTTTGATTACGAGGTGCTTTACCCTGAGGATCAGGTGAAAGCGGCCACAGCAAAAGTTGAAGCCGAACACGGCCCTTACCTGATCAATAATGCCGAGGTCGGCAGAAAGAGCGGCAAGCGCTTTTCCGAGCTGCTGGCCGAACAAACCTCGATCAGCCGGCACGACCCGCAGTTTGCCGATCTGGTGGCCAACCCCGGCACTTACGATGCTTATGGCCATGCCATGCTCGACAAAATCTACGAAGCGGGTATTCTGGCGCCCGAAACGGAGGATTTTCTGCGCGATGCCCCGAGCCGTCAGGTGTATGTGTCTTCGGGAAATTCAATCCGAAAAGTCTCGGCCGATCAGTTGTTTACGCTGTCGCGCGCCCACGATCTGTTGACGGATTCCCTGCCGTTCAGCAACCTTCGCCAACCTGAGATGCTCCTGCCCATACTGGAGAAATGCCTGGCGCCCAACCTGTTTTATTCCGACTCCATGACCCTTGAAGCCCTTCGGGCAAAACGCGCCGCCGTGTTGAGCACAGGCCTCGTGGTCAGGAAAGGGGAAACTATCATTGCCCACAACGAACTGGTAACGCCCGAAATCGAACAAAAACTCGACTCCCTGGCGCGGCGTTACGAGCAGCCCGGCGGCTGGGCCCAACTCGCAGGATTTGCCCTGATGGCTTTTCTGCTGTTTGCCGCATTTTTTATCTGGCTGAAAAAAGCTGCACCGCTCATCTGGCAATCGCGCGAGGGACTGTTGCTGTTGCCCGGCCTGTCCTTACTGGTCATTTTATTGGTCAATCTCACCCAGCAATTCGCCGTGGCGGCCCCCTTGATATTGCCCCTGGCTGCCTTACCGTGGGTGTTGAGGGCTCGTTATGGCCTTTCAACCGGCCTGGCGCTCTGGGCTTTGACGGCCCTGCTGACGGCCTTCGCGCTCGACTGGGGCATGGGCTGGCTGTTGATTCAGACTGCGGCAATGTCGACGGGCCTGTTGATGCCGCACGCCCGACACTGGCAGGGATACGCTGTCGGCGCCCTGGTCAATGTCGCGGCAGCGAGTCTGGCCTGGCTGGCGGCATGCTGGGCAGGGCGGCTCCCGCAGGCGTTGCAAACACCCGACGTGCTGTTGTTTCTGGCCTTGTCGGCCGTTTTGTGCAGCATCGCTACCGCCGTAAAATGGAACGCGGATGACATGAATTGAGGTTTTAGCCTCTTTTTCAATGCCACCCGCGTTCGAAATGGGTCAGACTTTATTCCTTAGTTATAGAGCGGATTTTGCTCGATCTGGCCATTGGTCAGGTCCACTTCCGTTTGCGGAATGGGCAGCAATTCGTGTTTGCCGGGTGTAAAATTGGTTTTACCTGCCGCCTGCATGGCGCTTGCTGCGCGGCCCCAGCGGAGCAGATCGAACCAGCGCTGCTGTTCCATGGCCAATTCCACACGGCGTTCGCGGTAGATTTTTTCCCGCAGTTGCGTCTGGTCGGTAATCGTCACGTCGGGCAGCAAACCCGGCAACGGAACGGGACTGGAGTCGCGGGCGCGTTTGCGCACCATGTTGAGGTAAGTCAAAGCCTGGGCAGACTTGCCGTTTTCGTTGAGGGCCTCGGCGGCCAGCAGGAGCACGTCGGCGTAGCGGATGATGCGGATGTTGCCAGGGCCGTTGTCCTGCAAACCGGGGTGGGAGGGCACCCATGCTTTTTTGTTGTAGCGCGGCTGGAAGATCTGCGGATTGGGCTGCACCACCGTACCGTCGGGCAACTGGTCGCCTTCGTAGATGATCGTCGCCTTGCGGCGCGGGTCGAGGCTGTTTTCGTAAGCCGAAATCAGGTTGTCGGAGGGGCGATTGAAGCCCCAGCCGAGGTTGGGCACCCCGCGCACGCCTTGCACCATGTTGTAGGGCGAGGAGCCGGGACCGGCCGATTGCTGCGTGGGCAGTGCCACGGACTGCATTTCAAAGATCGACTCGCTGCTGTTTTCCCCGCTGAGCGTAAACACGTCGGCGTATTTCGGCAACAAGGCGTAGCTGCCCGAATTGATCACGTCGAGCAGGTAGGTTTCTGCCTGTACGTAGTCTTTTTTCAGCATGTACAACTTGGCCAGCAAGGCCTTCGCCGCGCCTTTGGAAACGCGGCCCTTGTCGGCAGCGGGATAGTCTTCCTTGTTGGGCAGTGTATTGATGGCGTCTTTAAGGTCGCGCTCGATCTGGTCGTACACCTCGCTGACCGACTGGCGGCTCTGGGCGTAATACTCTTCCGAGGTCAGCGTGGTGGTAATGACGGGCAATTTGCCGAACCATTGCACCAGCAGGTAGTAGCTGTACGCCCGCAGAAATTTGCATTCACCGATCAGGCGGTCGCGCAGGGCGGGGTCCATGTCAACTTTCGGGATGTTCTCGATCGCGATGTTGGCACGGGCGATGGCGCGGTAATAGCCGCGATACACCGCACTGAAATAGGTATTGGACGGGTCGAAAGCAAAGTTGTCGATCTCGCCCAGCGGCGGCTGGTCATCGGGAATGGAGCCTTTGTCGGCATCGTCGCTGATGATATCGGTGACGCCCAGATAACCCAGAGCGATGCAGTCGAAGGAGCGGAATTGCTCGTACACGGCGTTGGTCGCTTCGACGGCCTGATCGGATGTCTGGAAAAATTTGTCGAAAGTCAGCTCGCCCGGCGGCTGGCGGTCCAGAAAGTTTTTCTGGCAGGCGCCTGCGCCCAGGAGGAGCAGGAGAGTGGATAGGATATATTTACTTTTCATCTTGACAATCATTTTCTTATGAGAAAAAGGAATGTTCAGCCTGTCGATCTCAGAACGTAACGTCCAGTCCGAAAAGGTAGGTTTTGTTCAACGGATAATACAAGGTATCGATGCCGACTACGTAAGGCGAATTACCCGGGAATTCGGGCGACCAGCCGGAATACTCCTGGCGGGTCCAGAGATTGGTGCCGCTCACGTAAATGCGGGCATTGGACATACCGATGTTCGACAGCCAGGTTTTGGGGAAGGAATACCCCAGGGAAATGTTGCGCAGACGCAGGAACGAACCGTCTTCGACCCAATGATCGGACACTTTCGTATTGTGTTTGAACCGTGTCTGGTCCATTGCCGCTACGCTGTTGCTGGTGCCTTCGCCCGTCCAGCGATTGTCGTAAAATATTTTTTCCCAGTTGTTAACGGCGAAACGGGTCTGTATTGCCTTGGCATTCAGTACTTTGTTGCCGCTCACCCCCAGAAAGTCGATGTTGAAATCAAAACCGTACGCTTCAAAACCGGCCGAGAAGCCATAGGTCAGCGTCGGGATGGGGCTGCCGAGGTAGGTGCGGTCGGCGCTGCTGAGCACCGAGTCGCCGTTAATATCGGCATAAATGAAATCACCCGGTTTTTCGTCGCCGAATGTCGGATAAGCGTTGATTTGATCTTCGTTCTGGAACACGCCGACCACTTTGTAGCCATAAAATCCACCGATGGGCTGACCCACCACGGTGCGGGTAGCAAAGCCCTGGCCGAGGTCGGACGCCAGAATTTCGGATTTTGCCTGGTTGAGTTTGACGACTTCGTTGTCGACGGTCGAGAGGATAAAGCCGAGATTGTAGGTCACTTTGCCCTTGGTTTCACGCCAGTTGACCGTGAAATCCCAGCCGCGGTTGCGCACCTGTGCGGAGTTGACTACCGGTGTGGCTTGCGAACCGACGTAGTCGGGAATGGGCAGGTCGGCGATGATGTCGTAGGTAAAACGGTTGTACCAGTCGGCTTCCACGCTGAAACGGCCGTTCAGCACGGCGATTTCGGCGCCGAAGTCGGTTTGCCGCGCCGTTTCCCAGGTCACCCCCGCGTTGGAATAATTGATGAGGGTGGCGCCGGGCTGAATGGTGTCGTTGAACGAGCTGTACAATTCGTCGGTAATGACGCCCAAAGAGGGATATTCCGAGGTTTTGTCGTTGCCGACAACGCCCCAGGAAGCGCGCAGTTTGAGGCGGTCAAACACCTTCTGATGCGCCATAAAAGGCTCCTGCGCGACGTTCCAGCCAACAGCGGCGGAAGGGAAATAGCCCCAGCGGTTGCCTTTGGCAAAACGGGAAGAACCGTCGGCGCGCAGCGAAGCCGTGATCAGGTAGCGGTCGTAGAACGTGGCATTGGCGCGGAACAGGAAACTCATCATGGCCCATTCCCTGATGGATTCGCCGTTGGGCTGCAGTATGTTATCGACCGTGCTGCGGCGTTTGTAGTAGTTCTCCTGCGCCGTCTGGCCGGCCAGCACGTTGAGGTGCAGCACGTTGAATTCGCGGTCGTAGGTCAAGGTGTTTTCCCACAGCCAGTTGCGCAGCCGGACGGTGTCGCGGCCAGTGCGGGCAATTTCGTTTTTCTGCGAGGTGGACACATAAAACACCGGCTCGAAGGAGTATTCCTGTTCGTGGCGCTGGTCGAAGCCGTAGCTGCTTTTGAACGTAAAGTGTTTGGCAAAATTAATGCTACCGTACACCGTTCCGACCCAGCGGTTGCGGCGCTGGTGTTGGTCGTTTTTATAAAAAAGGTCGGCAGCCGGGTTGGCCAGGGCCTGACCGAAAATCGTCGGGTCGGTAAAGGCGCCCGTGCTGTCTTTTTCGGTAAAGACCGGCGGCATGCGGTAAGCCGAGCCGATTACGCCCCCGCCCACGCTGTTGTTGAGGCTGGTAGAATAGGCGATGTTGGCGCCCACACGCAGGTTTTGCATAATCGGGTATTCACCTTTAAAACGACCGGTATAGCGGTTGAAGCCCGTTTCTTCCAGGATACCCTGCTGGTTGAAGTAGTTGCCGGAAATGTTGTATTGCAGTTTTTTCCAGCTGCCGTTGGCGCTCAGTTGCACGGTGGCCATGGGCGCATCGCGGAAAATCACGTCCTGCCAGTTGGTGCCTTCGCCCAGCCGCGACGGGTTAGGGTAGCGCGTCGTATCGCCCGAATACTCGTTGTACAGTTGGGCAAATTCCGAAGCATTGGCCAGCGGCAGGTAGTGGTCGATCTGCTGAACGCCGTACGAACTGCTGAAATTGATAATAGCCTTGCGGTCGGTGGCGCCGCGTTTGGTGGTGATGATGATGACCCCGTTGGCGCCGCGGTTGCCGTAAATAGCCGTTGCAGAAGCGTCTTTCAACACCTCGATAGAGGCTACGTCCTGCGGATTGACGAAGGAGGCGTTGTCGAGCAACATCCCGTCCACCACGTAAAGCGGGTTGGCGTCGTTGAGCGTACCCGTGCCGCGGATACGAATGGTGCCGCCAGCGCCAGGCTCGCCGCTGGATGGCGTGACGTACACGCCGGCGACTTTGCCTTGCAGGGCCTGATCGACCGATGAAGTGGGGATTCGGGCGATTTCCTTGGCCTTTACTGTGCCCACAGAGCCGGTGAGGTCGCTTTTTTTCTGCGTACCGTAGCCGACCACGACCACTTCCTCGATCAGCGCATTGGTGACCATGGCGATCGTAACGGTCGTCTGACCGGCCAGCGGGACCGTCTGTTCGGCATAACCCGTGTAACTGACCACAAGGGTGGCATTGGCATTGTCGAGGCTAAGGGTGAAATCGCCATTTAAATCGGTGATCGCCCCGTTTGAAGTGCCTTGCACCCGCACACTGGCGCCGATAAGCGCCTCGCCGGTTTCGGCATCGGTCACCGTACCGCTGACGCGTACCTGCGCTGCCAGCAAACCTGTCAGGAACAGGGCCAACACACTCAGGATCGTGCGTTTAAGGGTGAAAAATTGTACCATGTGCTTCATACTAAAATGGTTTAATAATTTGATCAATCCTTGGTGAGTCACCCGGCCTTATTCCACCATGGTGACCCTGACTTTTTTCAAATCGGCAGAATTGCCGCCCGTCATCAGGTCGAAATCGCCTGGTTCGGAACCGAAACTCATGTCGCGGCGGTAAAAACTCAGGTCGCGGTCGCTCAGCGTGAACGTGATTTCTTTCGACTGCCCCGCGGGGATCATGACCTTTTGGAAACCCCGAAGTTCTTTCACCGGTCGGGTCACCGAACCGACCAGGTCGCGCACGTACAATTGTACAACTTCCTCGCCGTCTCGTTTGCCGGTATTGCTCACCTTGACGCTGACTTGCAGCGGTTCGCCTTTTTTAAACGTGCTTTTGACCACCCTGGGCTCGCCGTATTCAAAGCTCGTGTAGCTCAGGCCGAAGCCGAAGGGGAACAGCGGCGCGTTCGGTACGTCGATGTAACGGCTGGTCCATTTGGAGTTGGGATCATAAGGGCGGCCCGTGTTTTTTTCGCTGTAATACATCGGCAACTGGCCCACCGTGCGCGGAAAACTCATGGTCAGTTTGCCCGAAGGGTTGTAGTCGCCCAGCAGCACGTCGCTGAGGGCGTTGCCCGTTTCGGTGCCCAGCCACCAGGCTTCCACGATGGCGCTGGCATTGTCGGCGATGCGCGGAATTGCCAGCGGCCGGCCGTTCATCAGCACGACGACCACGGGTTTGCCGGTTTTGACCAGTTCGAGCACCAGCTCTTCCTGCACACCCGGCAGATTGATTTCCGCGCGGGATGCGGCTTCTCCGCTCATCTGGGCTTTTTCGCCCACGGCGACGATCACCACGTCGGCGGCTTGGGCCACGCGCAGGGCCTCGGCAAAGCCGCTTTTGTCGTTGCCTTCAAAGTCGCAGCCCTTGGCGTACGCGGGTTTCAGACCGGCCGCGCGCAGGCCTTCGAGCAGGCTGACGCAGTCGTTGAAATTGCCGGCAGCGCACCAGTTGCCGATCAGTTCGGTTTTGTTGTCGGCCAGCGGGCCGATGAGTGCGACTTTCTGGTTGGGCTGGAGCGGGAGCGTGTTTTTGTCATTTTTCAACAACACGATGCTGCGACGCGATACGTCGCGGGCAGCAGCGCGGTTGGCGGGCGACAGGATGGTCTGTTTTTCGCGCTCGGCGTTGCAGAATTTGTACGGATCGTCGAACAAACCCAGGTCGAATTTGGCTTGCAGGATGCGACGAACCGCGTTGTCGACAACACTCATCGGAACTTTGCCCTCCTTGACCGATTGCGCCAGATAACGCTGAAAAATGCCGCCTTGCAGGTCCATGTCCATGCCTGCATTGACGGAAAGTTCGCCAGCTTCTTTTTCATTGGCCACGACGCCGTGGTTCACCATTTCGTTGATCGAGGTGTAATCAGACACCACGAAACCTTTGAAGCCCCATTCGTCGCGCAGGATGTCGGTGAGGAGGTATTTGTTGCCGGAGGCCGGCACGCCGTCGTAGTCGTTGAAAGAGGTCATGACCGTGGCGGCGCCTGCTTTCACGGCGGCTTCGTAAGTCGGCAGGTAGTATTCGCGGAAAAAACGCTCGCTCATGTCGACCGTATTGTAGTCGCGGCCGGCGAGGCCGGCGCCGTAGCCGGCGTAGTGTTTGACGCAGGCCATGACGGCATCGGTATTGCCCACGCCTTTGCCCTGAAAGCCGCGCACCCGCGCTTCGGCGATGCGGCAACCCAGCCAGGTGTCTTCGCCGGCGCCTTCCATGACCCGGCCCCAGCGGGCATCGCGGGCCACGTCGACCATGGGTGCGAAGGTCCAGTGCAGGCCCGCAGCAGCAGCCTCGGTGCCGGCCACCCGCGCCGATTTTTCAATCGCGTTCATATCCCAGCTGGCGGCTTCGCCGAGCGGTATGGGGAAAATGGTTTTGTAGCCGTGAATGACGTCGTAGCCGAACAGCAGGGGAATGTGCAGGCGGGTTTCTTCCACCGCGATGCGCTGCAATTCGCGGGTAAAAGCGACGGTGTGGCTGTTGAACAGGGCCCCGCAGGAGCCGCTGCGAATGTCGTTTTTATACCCGTCGCGGATGGTGGGGCCCGTACTTTCCCAGTCGGTGGTGTAGAGGGTCATCTGACCGATTTTTTCTTCGAGCGTCATCTGCGCCAGCAGTTTTTCGACGCGCGGGTCGGTATTGTCCTGCTTTGTAGCAGTCTGCCCCGATTGTTTCACCACAAAGCCCGTTAATCCCAACAGGGCGCCGCAGAGGGCGAATGCCGAGAAATAAAGTTGTTTTTTAGTCATAGTCGTATTGTTTTTAAACAGCAGACGGCCGTTGCGAGAGGCTATTTTTTTCGCTGCGCAAACAGCCATTCCATCACTGCCGGGTTGTAATAAGTGACGTACCAGATATCGTGGTTGAAGGTGCTCAGTTCGGTGTATTTGACTTTGCCGCCTGCCTTCTGCAAGGCTGCGGACATGCGGCGGCTGTACATGACCGGGTTGGTTTCATCGAGGCCGCCATGCCAGATCCAGATCGGGATGTTTTTGATCTTTTTGGCGTGGGCCGGGTCGCCTCTGCCGCAAAGCGGAAGCCCGGCGGCAAACAAATCCGGGCGGCGCATCATCAGGTCGATGGCGCCAGAGCCGCCCATGCTCAGGCCGGTGATGTACACGCGGTTGGGGTCGATGTCGGGGTTGTCCCGAAGTGTCTGGTCGATGAGTTCGAGTACGGCTTGCGCAGGCTCGGTAGGGGTGGCATTGAAAATCGAACTTTCTTCGCGGGTTGCGCCGCTCCAGCGTTTGCCGGGCGGGCATTGCGGCACAAGGAGGTAGCAGGGGCGTTTTTCACGGTTTTCTTTTTCACAAAAAGCATACACCCCGTTGCGCATCTGGGCGGCATTGTCGGTGCCGATTTCGCCGGCGCCATGCAAAAACACGACGAGCGGGTAGCGCGGCGGCGTGCCGGCGCCTTTGCTTCGAATGGTGCTGCGGACGACGCCTGCGGGTTCAAGGAGCTGGTAAGGCAGTTTTTGCCCGCTGCGGCTCATAAAAACTTCCCGGCGGAAAAAACCTGCCGGTTCGAGCGGCACTTCGGGGTTGGCGGGTTTGGGCGACAGGCGGCTTGCCGCGGGCGTTTTGAGGTCGGACAGCCAGCCGCCGGTAAAGCCCGCGCGTTGCAGACCGGCCACGATGTAGGGGTTCTTTTTCATCAGGTCCCAGATGAAACCCGAGCGGTAGTTTTCGATCATCAGCACGATCGGCCCCTGGTCGATGCCCAGGTAGTCGATGTCGAACCAGCCGTTTTCGCAGCCCGGCTCGAAGGTGAAACTGGGGTTGAAAGCGTCTTTATAGCCATAAGGACCGAGGAGCTGCGCGCCGTATTCGGTCCACATCGTTTCCAGCGCCGGAATACAGAATTCGGGGGCAAACGGGACGGAGCCGCCCGCTGCCGTCGGCGCGATGGTGCCGTCGTCGCGGCCTTCGTAGTCGACCGCGGCGCCGCGGGCCGAGTAGCCGTCGAACCAGACTTCGCGGCCCTTGAATATGTCGTGTTTGGCGTTGCCCTTGCGGACGTCCTGCGGGCCGTCGCAGGCGGTGAGCCCCCAGACATTGGGGCCGTAGCCCGCCCATCCCATCGGATTTTCGATACAATACTGGCGGTTGGCGAGGGTGGCGCGCCGGCTGTTTTCAAAATAATCGATCCCTTTTTCACGCATGTAAGGGTCTTTGATACCCCTGAAATCGACCCAGCAATGGCTGTACTGGTGGCCGAACAAGGGACCGAAGTTGACCATGTCCTGTCCCTGATAGGTATCCCAGTAGTAAGGCTTGCACCATTGTTCCCAGGCTTCGGGGCCGACGGGGTGGGTCGGGGAGCCCATGGCCATCAGCACCAGCACCATCGCTTCGTTGTAGCCGCGCCAGTCGGCGGACAGAAATCCGCGCTCGGGAAACCAGCCCATGCTCATGCGTTGTTCCTCGTTGAGGTACCAGTCCCACTCGACGCGGCGGTAGAGGAAATCTGCTTTTTCACGAATGGCTTTTTCGGTGGGATCGTTGCGATCGAAGTAGGTCATGCACGACAAAATTCCGGCCATGAGCAGGCCGGTATCGATCGACGAAAGTTCTACGGTTTGGAATCGGCGGGCGGTTTTCAGGTCGAGAAAGTGGTAAAAAAAGCCGCGGTAACCCGCTACGCCGCTGGACTCGGGGCCTTGCGGAAGTTCCTGCAAGACGCTCAGGGTGTTCAATACCCGCTCTGCCGCCTGCTGGCGCGTAATCCAGCCGCGTTCGGCCCCGACTAGGTAAGCGGTCAGGCCGAAGCCGGTGGCAGCGATACTCGAAAAAGTAAGGGTGGGGTAGCGGTCGGGTATTTGCCAGTTGGTCGTATCGGCCAACTCCCAGAAATACAGGAAGTTGCGCCGTTGTAATTCATCGAGGGAGAAAGGGGTAACCAGTTGGTTTTTGGACAGAACAGCCGGATTGCGCTGTTGCGCCCGCCCGCTCAGGGCAGGAAAAAGCAACAACAGGAAGATGACTATACTTCGCGTCATGATAGAAATTGGATTGATTACGGCAGGGAGAGCCGTACTGTTTGAGCAGCACTACAAGATGGGTTGGACAACACGCTCCCGAGGTACAGGATGTCCATCATGGGACGGCAACAAAAGACACGCTGTATTGCCTTTCAATTCAGGCCATTAAACACAAACGGCACAGGCGCCGGGTTCGGATTTTATGCAGACAATAATGAGTTGCCCGGCATAAGTAACGGCTAATCAAGTGTTTATAAAAAATATGCGAAAAAACGGGGCGGCCGAATTCAATACCGAACGTGTTCGGCCGCCCGCGCATTCTTTCACATTCTTAACCAGGGTAAAATTGAAGGTGAAGGATAGAGGGTGGAAGGCGGAGGAGCGCTCCGCCCTCTACCCTCTGCCTTTTACCAGCAATTTATTGTTTCACAAACTTGGCGTTGCCCAGGAGCAAGCCTTGCGGGTTGTAACCTGCGAGGACGTAAACGCCCACGGGCAGTTCGGCCACATCGACTTCGACTTTGAGGTCGAGGTTGGTGTTGACCGTGCGGACGCGCTGGCCGTATGCGTTGAAAATTTCGATGCGCGAAACGTTGTCGAAGTTTTCCACGTACAGCAGGTCGCTGACCGGGTTGGGCGAAACTTTCATTGCGCCGACCGGGATCGGTTGCCAGGTGCCGATGGAGCCACATTCGCCGGCGCCGATCACGATGTCGTCGAAGTAGGAGATCACGTTCGAGGAGCCGTTACCGGTCATTTGCCAGTCGAAGAAGATCGTAAAGCGGTAGTACTTGGCGCCGTCGGGAGCGGTGGAGAAATCGTGTACGGTTTCTTCCCACTGGTTGACGGTGGTATTGTTGACCGGAATTTCCGTCCAGCCGAAGTTATTGCCCGATTTGTCCTGTTCAACTTTGAGCACGAATACGCCCAGGTGATCCATCAGCACTTTGGCGTGCATTTGTTTCAGGCCGTCGAAATCGATCGGAGCGTCAAGGTCGGTGTAGAAGCCCGTGAAGTTGCCGCCATCGGAGGGCTTCACGAATTTACCCACTTTGGCCGAGGTGTTGATGCCGGAGGGGTTCGGGTTGTCCACCACTTCGAAAGGCTGGTTGTAGGAGCCCTGGTCGAAATAGTTGAAGGATGTGATGGTCGTAGCCGGCGATTCGAAGTCGAGCACGCAGCCGGTGTAGCCTTTGCGGCCCCATTTCACGTCGTCGACGAAGTAGGTGCCGCCCTGGTCGTTGGCGACGTTGAAGAAAATAACGAGTTTGTTGTGCAGCGTCGGGTTGGCGGCGCTGAAGTCGATGTTGAACGTGAACCATTTGTTGGCTTCCGTCAGCGTATCGAAAATTTCCACGCCGGGGCCGTTGCCTTCGAGTTTGAAGAGGAAGGGCACGTTGGCCGTGGCCGACCAAATTTTGACCGACAGCTGGTTGTAGGTGCTCAGGTCGATGGGCTGGGCAAATTCAATGCCGATGCCGGCGTAGGGCTCGTTGTCCGGATCGTCGTACTGACCAACTTTCGACGAGGGGTTGTCGTTGTTGAGGTGCGGGTTGTTAATCACCGACACGTCGGCGGCGCCGTAATAGATCTGGTTGTAGTTGCGCTGGCATTCGAAGTCGTCGATGATGTTCGGGTTCGGAACCACGTCGGCACAGGGATCCGTGGTGGTTTTGCTCTGGCGCAGGTTGTCGACGCACCAGGATTCACCCGGGTTGGCGTTGTTCGGATCGAACAGGAAGCGGATCTCGTTGAAATCGGTCACGGCGCTGAAAGCCGAGAAGTCGAATTTGAGCGTTTCCCAGGCGCCGGGCGTCTGGATCTTGGCCTGTACGGCTTCGTTGCCCGAGATGGGCGATACCAGTTGCATGGTAACGATCGTTTGGCCGGCTACCGCGGTGGCGGGGCTCAGCACGTCGATGTTGAACTGCGGGTAGCCGCTCAGGTCGAAGTTGTTGATCGAGAGCACTTGTAGCGTCGAGTTGGGCGAGCTGCCTTTGGAGTAGCAACCCGACTGGGTGGAGGTGTTCACGCCGCCGGGAGCCGGGTTGTTGGTCGGGCCCGTGAAGTTGCCGTGCAGGGCCGTCACAAAGTCGAGCGGCAGCCAGCCGAGGTTGGTGGAAGCGCCCTGGAAGTCTTCGATCGGAGCCTGTTCGGTGGGGGCGAAAAGCCGGATATTGTCCACGTAGTACACGTCGCCGGCTTCGCCGTTGGCGCCTGCGCCGAAGAACAAAACCAGTTTTTTATGGCCGAGGCCTACCTGGCTGCTGAAATCGGCCGTGTAGGTCACCCAGGACTGGGTTTGCGTGATCTGGAAGGCTTGTTCCTTGTTGCCGTTCGGGCCTTCGATCTTGAGCAGCATGGTGCCCGTTTTCGGCGCCCAAACCTGCACGCTGAACTGGTTGCGTTCGCTCAGATCGATCGGATTTTCGTAATCGATCACCAGGGCTGCGTACTCGGTGCCGGGGCCGGCAGGACGATTCCACTGGCCAACTTTTTTGGACGTATTGTCGCCGGTGATGTTGGGATTGTTCACTACGTGAAGGCTGTCCCAGCCGATGCTGTAAATCGCGTTGCGGTTACAATCGTAGTCGTCAATCACTTCCGGGTCGGGTGTCGAGCCGCCGCAGAGGTTGGGCACCGCGTAGATGTTGTCGATGTAGTAGGTGTCGGAACTGCCGGTCACCCCCGGGGAGAAGACGATCAGGATTTTAGTGATGGTCGTAAAGCCGGCCGCGTCGGAGAAATCGACATTGTATTCCTGCCATTTGTTGGCCACGGCCACGTTGATCACCTTTTCCTTTTGCTCGCCGGCGCCTTCGATTTTGAAAAGCACCTGGGTCGGCTGCGGGGCCCAGAGGTGGAAACGGAACTGGTTGTACACCGACAGGTCGAGCGGCTGCGGCAGGGTGCCGAAAGCGAAGTTGTAGTCGAAGGCTGCGTTGTTGCTGAACGAGCCGACGGTAGCCGAGCTGTTCACCTGGTTGGGATCGGGGTTGGCCACGGGGCCGTTGAAGGCGCCGTTAAGGCTGATCCAGTTGATGCCCGAAGGCGTTTCCCAGTCTTCAATTACACGGATAGCCTTCTCCGCGCGGATCTCGTCAAAATAAAACGTGCTGTTGTCGAACACGAAAGAGTTGAACGACACGAGCAGACGGTTGTACGTCGTGCCGGCAGCGCCTGCGGAGAGGTCGAACGAATATTCGTACCACTGGTTGGCGCCCTGGATGTCGACGATTTTTTCCACGGCAGCGCCGCCGCCGATGGTTTCCAGTTTGAGCAGGATCTTGCCCGTGGCGACGGGCGACCAGACCTTCATCTTGAACTGGTTGTACTCGGAGGCATCGATCGTTTGCGACTGGTCGGCCAGGGCAAAGCAAAAATCGAAGCCAATGTTGTTGGTGTAGGAGCCTACGGTTGCCGAACCGTTGACCGCATCGGGCGAGGGATTGGCCACGGCGCCGTTGTAGGCACCGTTCAGACCGACCCAGTTTTGGCTGGCGCCGCCTTCGAAGTCTTCATAGACTATCTGGGCGTTCAGGCCGAGACCGCCGAGGATCATCAGAAGTAAAGCGAGGAAATGCTTTTTCATACGCGCTTCTTTGAAATGGTTTGTGATAAAATGAGTTGTTGGTTGAAGGTTGATTGAAGGTTGATAAGGGTTGATGAGGGTTTATAAAGGTTGATGAGGGTTTATTTTTCGGGCAGGGTAACCAGGGTTTGAACCTGTGTTTGCCCCTTTTCATTGCTCAAAACCAGCCACCACACGCCTGCGGAAAGTGGCGGCAAAGGCACATCCACGGGCGCCATGCCCGTTGCTCGTTCGCTGAAAAGTGGAATGCTCTGCCGGCCGTCGGGCGAAACCAGCCGGGCGTTCAGGGCTTCCTGCGGGCGCTCGAAACTCAAATGCAGAGACTGCTGTCCGGTCGGGCCCGGGTTGGGAAACACCAGCGCCGTGAACCCTTTGTTTTCCGCTTCGTCGGTCGCGCTGCTGTTGGGCACGAAGCCGATAGCGTCGAGGGCGGGCTGGATTTCCGGATTGGCCATGAACAAATCCCACAGCAGTCCCGTGCGGTAGTTTTCGATCATAGCCACGATGGGGCCCTGATCGATGGCCAGATAGGACGGCGCGTACCAGTTGAGATCGAGGTTGAAAGCGTCGTAGAAGCCGTAATTGCCCAGCAGTTTGTCGCCGAGGTTGCGGTAGAAAAAGCGCAGGGCATCCATGCTTTCAGCCGGCACGTAGGGCATCGAAGCCAGCGCGGCCGTCGGCGCGACGGTGCCGTTGTCGTTTTGCGGGTTGACGTCGTGCGCGGAGTAGCCGTTGGGGCCGTCGCAGGCGGTGAGGCCCCAGCATTGGGCGCCGTAGCCTTCGTGGCCTTCGGGGTTGGCCAGGGCGTAGGCCCGCTGGATCAGCGCATGGTTGCGGTTGCGGGTGAAATAGTTGCAGAACGCATCTTTTTTACCCCTTGGATCAAAACCCAGGTAGGAATAATGGGCAAAAAACATGGGTCCGCCGCCGTAGGGGCCGCAGTAAACCGGGTAGCCGTAGTAAGAAGCGTTATTGGCATAACTGCCGCTCGTCCAGCCGGTCTGGTACAAACTGGCCGGCACGGGGTGGGTCGGGGAGGCGGCTGCGAGGATGTACACGATCTGCGCCTCGAAAAAGCCGCGCAGGGGAAAATTCATCTGCCAGCCGTAGTTGGGCGACCAGTGCCAGTACAGCACGGGGCCGTTGTTTTTGCGAAACCAGTCCCATTCCACGTCCTCCCAAAGAATGGTGATCACGTCGCGGACGGCTTTTTCCAGCGGGTCGTCGCCGTCGAAATATTGCCGCGCGGCCAGCAGACCCTGCATCAAAAAAGCGGTTTCAACCAGGTCGGCGCCGTTGTCGTACTGACTGAACGGCACGGTGTTGCCCGTGCTGCCGTCGAGCCAGTGCGGGAAAGCGCCGTGGTAGCGGTCGGACACTTGCAGAAACGACACGATTTGCACCATGCGGTTCACCGCCGCCTCGCGCGGGATCCAGCCCCGTTCGACGCCCACGATGAGCGCCATGATGCCGAAGCCCGAGCCGCCGGTGGTCACGATATTGTCGTCGCCGTTGTTGCGTTCGCGGGCCATCCCGCTGAGCGGATGACCGAAGTCCCAGAAATAACGAAGGGTGTACTGCTGCGTCAGGTCGAGCAATTGCTCGTCGTTCATGCCGAAAGTGGTCGCGGAAACGGGTGCGGAAAAATCGCTGGACTGAATTCCGGCGACGGCTTTGACCTTGTAAAAACGGGTGAGGTCGAGCCCCTCGTCGCCTGTCCAGTCGATGCAGCCGAGGAAAGGCGGGTACACGGTTTTGAGCAGGGAATAGTCGACGCCGTCGGTGGAGCGGTACACCTGATACTCCGTTGCGGCCGGTGCGCTGGCCGTCCACCGCACTTCGATATGGCGCTCGTAAGGGGTGGCGCTTACGTTGGCCGGAATGCCGGGCGCTTGCCCAAAAGAGCTACACGCGCTGCACAACAGCGGCAATAAAAGGAATCGCAATCGGAACATCAGATCGGTTTTAACGGCTTTGGGTGTTGGTTTTTATTTTGGGAAAAAATTCGGTCACCCGCTTTTTTCACAGGATGAAATTAGGGCTCCGGGCGCTGAAATAAGTAAAAAAGCACCTCACCATGACTACACCATGTTTAAAAATGGCGTAAAATGAATTTTTTCAACCCGGTTTTATGCAATCCCCGGGGGCGTCTTCATCCCTTCCCCAAAAATCTTCCGCCATGTTTTACCCTACTATCACCTTTCTACTCTGGGCAATGCTCCTGTTCCGCCCGGCTACTCTTCCGCAGGAGCCGGCGCCCCTCGCCCCCGACCAGATGCCGGCCTTCATTTCCGGCGACAGTACCGTTTACCACACCCTGGCCAACCGGCTGGCCGAAGACCGGGCCGGGCACCATCACGAAAAACTTTACCTCCAGTTAGACCGCACATTTTTTACTCCCGGCTCCACGGTCTGGTTCAAGGCCTACCTCCGCAACGCCAGCGACCTGATGCCCGCCGTGGGCAGCCAGATCCTTCACGTGCAACTGCTCGACCCGCGCGGCGCGGTTTTGCAGGAAAAAAAGATCCTTGCCTTCGACGGCACGGCAGCCGGCGACTTCATGTTGTACAATACCATGCCCGGCGGTGTGTACAAAATCAAAGCCTGGACCAACTGGATGCTCAACACCGAAGAAGCCTTCGAACGTGAAATTACCCTGCAAAAAACGGTGCTGCCCAACGTCAACCTCCGCCTCGAATTCGAGCGCAAGGGCCTGGGCCCCGGCGACGAAGCCGTCGCCCGCTTCGATGCCCTGGCCTTGAACAACCAGCCGATTGCCGGCCGGGACATTCGGTTTACCGTGTCGCTCGGCGGCAAGGAATACCAGACCGGCGCCGTCAAAACCGACGCCACGGGGCGCGCCTGGGTGCGTTTCCGCCTGCCCGAATCGCTCGATACGCCCGACGGCCTGCTCAACCTCCAGCTCGAACACGACGGTCGCCCCGAAGCCATTTCGCGGCCCGTACCCATCCTGCTCAACCGCGTCGATCTCCAGTTTTTCCCCGAAGGAGGCGAAATGGTGGCCGGTATTCCCACCCGTCTGGGGTTCAAGGCGGTCAATGAATTTGGCAAACCCTCCGACGTGAGCGGCCGGATTCTCGACAGCAAAGGGCGTCAGGTGGCGCGTTTTGAAAGTTTCCACAACGGCATGGGCGCCTGCGATCTGGTGCCCCAGGCGGGCGAACGTTACACGGCAAAGCTCACCCAGCCCGTCGGCAACGTGCAGGTATTTTCCCTGCCGCCCTGCCGCCCCGAAGGCTACACCCTCCGCTTGCTCGAACGCGGCGCCAAAACCCTGCGCTTCGAGATTGCCGGCAGCCGTCCGGCCAAAGTTTTTCTCGCCGGCGCCGTGCGCGATCAACTCTTTTTCTTCCGCGAATGCCGGCTCGCCGACCAGGCGACGACCGTGGAAGTGCCGATCGAATCGCTGCCGCCGGGCATCGCCAGTTTTACCCTGTTCGACGAACAAACGCAGGGCCTGGCCGAACGCCTGGTGTTCGTCAACCGCGACCGCGGCCTGCAAATCGATATTCAGCCCGACAAGCCCCAATACCTCCCCCGCGAAAAGGTGCGCCTCAACCTGCGCGTCCGCGACGGCAACGGAACGCCCGTGCAAGGGCAGTTTTCACTCGCAGTCGTCGATGAAAAAATGCTGTCCTACGCCGACGACAAACAGGGGCATATCCTCGCCAGTCTCTTGCTCGAACAGGACGTAAAAGGCAAGATCGACGAACCCAATTTTTACTTCGACGCCGCGGAACCCAAGGCCGACCAGGCGCTCGACTTTCTGCTCATGACCCAGGGCTGGCGGCGTTTTTGCTGGAAAAAAAGCCACCTGCAGCAGTACCAAACCCCGCCCGAAATGACCGTGCTGTCGGGCCAGTTTCTTAAATCCAATAAAGCCCCCTGGGCTGGCCGAAAGGTGCAACTTGCGCCCAACGGACCCGAAACGACCACCGATAAAAACGGCCGTTTCGAATTCAAAAATATCGACCTGAGCCAGTATGCCTACCTGATTTTTCCCAACGGCCGCTACGTGCCTGTCTACGATTATCAACAAAACCTGGTGGTGTACGCCGACGGCCAGACCTCTCGGTATCAAACCTGGTCGGTACCCGACGCCACGGGCGCAACCACGCTTTTCGGCAACGTGACCGACGAACTCGGCGAGCCGCTGATCGGGGTCAGCGTGGCAGTTCTCAACCACAACAAGGTGGTCAAGGGTTTGATCACCAATATAGACGGCAGGTTCGAGGCGCAAATAAAACCCGGCGAATACGATATCCGGTTTTCCTACACGGGCTATAATCCTTCCTATGTCAACGGTTTTGAGGTAAAGGCAGGCTCCAGAACCTGCCTGAACGTATCTCTGGAGACCGGGGCGCCCCTGTCGGAAGTGGCAATCCTGAGCGAACGTTCCGCGATTGCGACGGATAAAACTGCCGGCGGCCGGACACTCACGGCCGAACAAATCAAAAACCTGCCCACACGCGACATCAACGCCATTGTAACCGACGATGCACCGCCAATTGACGGCGGCGACATCATGATCAAAAGCGGGCGCAGCAGTTCGACAGTGTATTACATCGACGGCATCCGGGTCTCCCCGGCTGTTGCGGAAGATGAGAGGAAAACGGCAGATATCGACGACCTGCCCGCCGGCGTTCCGGCCGATTTTTCCAATGAAAAAGAACTGGCAGAGTCGGTGGTCATCATGGATTACAAGGTGCCGATTATCCAGAAAGATAAAACGCAAACCGGCGCCACCTTTACCGCCGATCAGATCGAACCCCGCTCTTTCGCGGAAGCCAAGCCCATGCCTTCGAGGCCGTACTACGACCAGCGGCGCAAACTGCGCTTCGACCAGCCCCGCGATTTTTACGCCCCCCGCTACGATCAGGGCAGCAACGACGCCGCCCGAAGCGATTTTCGGTACACCTTGTACTGGAATCCCTCGGTGCGCACTGATGCCTCCGGCAAGGCCAGCGTGGAATTTTACACCTCCGACGCCATCACCAATTTCCGGGCTACGCTCGAAGGCATTTCGTCGTCGGGACTGGCCGGCCGCGCCGAACACAAGTTTTTTGTAGAAAAACCGGTCAACGTACAGGTCAAAACCCCGCCTTACGTGATTTCCGGCGACGTGCTGCGCCTCGACCTCGCCGTGGGCAACAAGACGAACCACGCCGTCAGCGGAGTTGTCGATCTGAACGTGCCCGCGCATTTTAAATGCCGCAACAACCCGCCCGCCGAAGTGAGTCTGGCGCCCGGCGAGACGCGCGTCATCCCCGTGGAATACGAGATCGGCCAAAGCGACAGCACGACGGATGCGCTGCACATTCGTTTCCGTGTGCCTGATGCCGGTGAAGACGCCGTGGAACTGCACATCCCGACCCTCGATCGCGGCTACCCGGTAAAAGCCGTGATGAGCGGCCAGTCGGCGCAAAACGCATTTAACCTAAAACTCAACAACCCGGTGGAAGGCACGCTCCGCATTACCCTCAACGGCTATCCCAACGCGCTTGAAGAGGTGCTCAAAGGCATGGAGCGGATGCTGAACCAGCCTTGCGGTTGTTTCGAACAGGTGTCGAGCAGCAATTATCCCAACCTGCTCGTCCTCGATCTGCTCCGGCAGTCGAACCGCAGCAATCCGGAGATCGAAACCCGGGCCAATGCCATGCTGGCCAGCGGGTATCAGCAGCTCGCGGCCTACGAATGTAAAAACGGGGGCTTCGACTGGTGGGGCCGCGACCCGGCGCACGAAGGGCTTACGGCTTACGGCATCATGGAATTTGTCGACATGAAGCGTGTTTACCCGGTGGACCAGGGCCTGATCGACCGTTCGGTGAACTGGCTGCTCAGCCGTCGCGACGGCAATGGCGGCTGGAAACGCCGCGAAGACTGGCACGGCTGGCAATCCGATGGCGTGATCGGCGCTTACATCGCGTGGGCGGTCTGCGAGGCAGGTTATGGCAACAAGTTCATGCCCGAAATCAATGCCGCGTACAAGGACGCCATTCAGAGCGACGACCCCTACCGGCTTGCCCTGCTGGCCAACGCCATGTTGATCATCAAGGACCCGCGCGCCAACGAACTGTTGACCCGTTTGCTCAAAAAACAGGAGGAAAATGGCGCCTGGACGGGCACTTCCCATTCCGTGACGTACAGCAGCGGCGAGGGCTTCCGCGTCGAAACCACCAGCCTCGCAGCGCTGGCGCTCATGAAAGAGGGCAAACATGCAGCCCCGCTGGCCAAGGCTATGCAGTACATCGCCGGCGCTAAAAACGAATACGGCTACGGCAGCACACAAAGCACCGTTCTGGCCCTCAAAGCCCTCACGACATTCGCCCGTCAGGGCGCCGAACAGGATGCCGACAGCCGCATGATCGTACAGATCGACGGCAAACGCGTGATCGAACAACCTTTCTCAACCCGCGACGCCCGCCGTCTGGAGATCAAGGGACTGGAACGCTACGTGACCGGCGAGAACGCTCGTGTCGAAGTGTTTTTCGAAGGCGGGAAAGCTGTTTTGCCTTTCGACCTCGAAGTACAATACGCTTCGCGAATGCCGCGCAATGCCTCGAACTGTCCGCTGGCATTCAGCACCACGCTGGAAAACAACCACGTAACGGTAGGCCAAACCGTGCGTCTCAGCGCCCTGCTGCGCAACGACGGCACCTCGCTCGCCGCCTCTCCGATGGTTGTAGTGGGTATTCCCGCCGGCCTCAGCCTGCAACCCTGGCAACTCAAAAAACTCATGGACGAGAAAAAATGCGACTTCTACGAGATATGGGACGGCTTCGCCGTATTCCACTTCGAACGCCTCGGCCCCGGCGAACAACGCCGCCTCGACCTCGATCTGCGCGCCGATCTCGCCGGCAGTTTCGAAGCCCCGGCCAGTCAGGCATTCCTGTACTACCAGAACGAACAACGCGTCTGGAGCAAACCGGAGCGGGTGGTAATTGAGTGATGTTTCACCGCAAAGACGCGGAGACGCGGAGGGTTCGCGAATTTCTTTGCGTCTCCGCGCCTTTGCGGTAAAAATACTGTAATTGACTGAAAATCAATACGTTTATCCCCTGCCCTTCTCCAAATCTCCGCTCAATAATTCATAATGTAACCGGTCAGGTTCGCATCTTCGGGCAGGCCGAGTTTTTTGCGCAGGCGGTAGCGTTTGTTTTCCACCCCGCGCACGGAAATATTGAGCAAGGGCGCGATTTCCTTGGACGAAAGGTTCATTTTGAGGTAGGCCGCCAGGCGCAGGTCGCCGGGCGTGAGGTCGGGAAAATCGAGCATCAGGCGTTTGAAAAAATCGTCGTGCACTCGGTTGAACGATTCCTCGAATACCTCCCAGTCGTGATCGCCTTCGAGGTGGTTGTCGATCAGGCGGGCCAGTTTTTGCAAGGCGCGCGGGTCGTTGCGCGCATCGAGCAGGTCGTCTTTGAGGCGCTGGAGTACCTCGTTTTTGCGGATCAGGTTGAGGGCAGCGTTGGAGAGTTCGCGGTTTTTGTTTTCTACTTCGAGGATCAGTTTTTCGCTTTCCGCACTGGCGCGCTGGCGTTCCAGTTCCTGGGCTGCCGCGGCTTCGAGCCGGCGGCGCTGGAGATCCAGCCGGCGGCGACTGTACCGTTCCACGCTGCCGAGCAACAGAAAGGCCACCAGGAGGTAGCACAGCACTGCCCCGGCCGACAGGTACCAGGGCGGCTGTATGCGAAACGACACGGAGGTCTCGTCCGGACTGCCTTCGGCGCGCACCCGGAAGGTGTATTTGCCCGGCGGGAGGTTGGTAAAGTCTTTTTCGCCGGTATTTTGCCAGGCCGACCATTGCTCCGAAAAACCTTCAAGCCGCCAGGAAAACTTGGGCGCCCGCCCGAAAGTCGGGGCTGCAAACAAAAAGCGCAGGTTGTTTTGCCTTGCGGAAAAGGAAATGTCGCCGCTTTTGCCCGGATCGACGGCCTGGCCTTCCGCGCTTTCGATCAGGCGGACGATCGGGTTGCCGGCCGCAGCCGGCGCGCGCAGACCGGTTTTTTTGTTCAAAAGGGCAAAACCCGTCTCCAGACAAAACAAATATTCCCCCTCCGAGAGCCGTACCACGTTTTCAAAATAAGGCACGAGCGGAAGGTAAAACGTGTACGTCGACGCGCCGCTCAGGAGCCGAATACTGCTGCTGTCGATGCGGAAATAATCGTTGTCTTCGCCCGGCAGCCATTTCTGTCGCGTTCCGTCTGGCAAACTTTCAAACCGCACCTGCTCCTGCTCCACGTGCAATTGCTGCACCCCGCGGTCGCTGTTGATCAGCAGCATGTCGCGCATCAGGGCCAGATCGAGCTGATAATCGGTCAGCAATCCGTCGGCCCGGGTGAAAAAACGCTGCTCTTCTACCTGGGTCAAATCGGTATTGAGCCGAAGGCGAAACAAACCCTTGTTGGGGTGCGCGCCCCACAGGTTGCCTTTGGGATCGAACACGATTTTTTTCAAAGGCTGCGCAAACCCGCTCACACGGTGGCTGAATTGCCAGTCGCCGCCGGCCGTGCGGCGAAAAACCACCAGACCCGTGTAGGTGCTTTGCAGCAGCAGGTCGTCGTGCCCTGGGGGCGCCACGGCGCACCAGCCGCCGGTCACGTCGGATATTCGGCGCGCCGTTCGGCCGTTCAGCGCAAAAGTGCCGCTGTTGTGGCCGCACAGCAATTGCCCGCCAAACACCTGCAACTGCCACACTTGGCCCTGCGTGCCTTCCACGAGTTGAAAGGCGCCGCCGGCGGGCCGGACGAACACACCCTGATTGGTTCCGATGTAAAGCAGTCCTTCGTGGCGCGCAGCGGTGTACACGGTGCCGATGCGGCCCGTCTGGTCGCTGAAAAAAGTCAGGGGAGAATGAAGGGCCACCAGGTCGATGCCGCGATCCAGACCGATCCAGAGGTCGCCCGCACGGTCTTCGAGCAAGGCGAGCACGGTGTTGTTTTGCAGGCCGTTTTCGCGGTTGAGGTGGTAGCGCAGGTTGCCGTCGGGACCGAGTACGTAGGCGCCGTTGAGGATGGTGCCCACGGCCCAGCCGCCTTCGCGCAGGGCGATGGCCTTGTTGAGCTGGTAGCGGCGGAATTCGGCATTGAGCGGGTGCGACCAGGGACGGCATTGCCCGTCGGCGATCTCGAAGATGCCCCGGTTGGTGGTGCCGGCCCAAAGGCCGCCCTGTTGGTTGGGCACGATAAACTGTACGATCTCGCCAGCCAGCGGCGCGGTGCCGGCCACGAAACGGAACGTATTGTCGGGCAACAATTCATAAAGCCCCTGACCGATGACCTGCAGGTAAATATGGCCGTTGGCCTCCCGGGCAAACATGATGGAAGCCGGTGGCCGCAGCACCGTTATTTTGTCGTAATCATATTTGTAAATGGTGGAAAAAGACTGAAACAGCACGAAACCGGGACCGGGGAGAATGTGCCAGATTTCCTCTTTCTCCAGTTTGTCGCTGCGGACCTCCGCGCTCAGCGAACGATAGGCCGGTCGGCCGCTGCCGGTCGTGTACCAAAAGCCGAATTCGGCGAAGCCGCCGCAAAAAACCTCCCCGTGAGCGCCCGCCGCCACGGCCCGCACCGTCTGGCGCTCGGGCAGTGAAAGGTTGCGCCAGCGCACCCCGTCGAATTCCAGCAGGCCGCCGTTGTTGCCAGCGTACAGCCAGCCGTCGGTCGACTGCGTGAGGGCCCAGTTCTGGTTTTGGGCCGCGTAGTCGTTCGGGGTGAAATTGCGGATGCGCGGCGTTTCCTGCCCCCTCAGGAAGCCGGTACAGACGAGTAAAATGAACAGGGGGAAAAGGCCTCGCATGACGGCAAAGAAAAGCAATATCCCGCGCACTCCGCGCCCCGGCCGCTCAATGGGGCAACTGATCGCGGAAACGGCCGTACACCCAGGTACCAGCCATAGCGCTCAGCAAGGTCACGATCACGACCGTCATCCCGGCGCCGATCTGGGCGTACAAAGGCCCCGGACAAGCGCCCGTAATGCCCCAGCCGATGCCAAACAGCAGACCGCCGATCACGATACCTTTGTCAAAGTTTTTGGGTTGAATAACGATGGGTTCGCCCGTGCGGGTTTTGACCTGAAAGCGCTTCATCAGCCAAACGCTCAAAGCGCCGGTCACGACCGCACTGCCGATCACGCCGTACATGTGAAACGATTGCAAGCGGTACATCTCCTGAATGCGCCACCAGGAGATCACCTCGGCTTTGGTGAGCAGAATGCCGAACATAAGGCCGGCAAGCAGGTAGGGAATATTTTGACGAAAAGAAGCCATGGCTAGTGAGGGGTTTAGAAAAGAAGCGGCAGAATCAAATGTGTCGTCAGGAAGCCGCCCGCCATAAAACACAGGGTAGCCACCAGCGAGGGCCACTGGAGCGTGGACAACCCGAAAATCGAGTGTCCGCTGGTGCAGCCGCCCGCGTAGCGCGTGCCAAAACCCACGAGGAAACCGCCCACCACCGTGAACACCAGTCCGCGCCAGCTCAGCAAATGTTCCCAGGAAAATATCTCGGAGGGGCCGAGGCCGGAAAAATCATGCAAACCCAGCGCCTGCAGATCCGACACGGTCGAGGCGGCGATCTGCACCGGCTCGGGGTTGGCCAGGATGGTCACCGAGGCCAGCGCGCCCAGCAGGATACCGACCGCGAAGTACAGGTTCCAGGTGCGTTCGCGCCAGTTGTACTGAAAAAAGGGAATGCCGGCCGGTACGCAGGCCGCGCAGATGTCGCGCAGCGTCGAGGAAATACCGAAACTTTTGTTGCCGATCCACAACAACAGCGGGACCGTGAGGCCGATCAGCGGACCGGCGATGTACCAGGGCCAGGGTTGACGTAAGAGTTCAAGCATAGCAGGGCGTTTTTTTAGTTCAAAGGCAGGAGTTTAAAGTAGGGGCAAAAGGAGTAAGAGCGTGGTAAAAAGAGCAGCCTCCTTTACCACCCTCAATCCTCCTTCCTGTATTTCACATTGATATTGATCCACATCAATCGGGAGATGCGGAAGATGTACACGAAGTTGATCGCCAAAAATACGCCGAGCAGACTGAACGCCGCCGTCTGGCTCAGCCCCAGAAACCAGTGGAACAATGCGATAAACAGGAGACAAAACCAGCCCGTCCAGATGTAGGAAATGAACATGGCGCCGTAGTAATAGCCCGGCTCTGGAAAATAATTGAGGTCGCAATGGGGGCAGCGTTCGAGCATGTCGAAAGGCTTGACGAACGACCAGGAACCAGTCTCGAAGGTCTCGCCTTCCTGGCAACGCGGGCATTTGAGATAAAAAATGCTGTAGGCTTTGGAGCCTTTTTTAAAGAGGGGCATGGACAGGGAATTTGTTCAGCCGCCAAGATAAAGCGAACGGATGGAAACAAAAGCCATGAAGTAAGCAGGCGCCAGACTGCGCTTAGAGCATGTTGAGCTTTTCCTGCCGAGGCGAAAACGAGAAAATTTTATTTTCGGCAAGGCAAATTTCGCAGTCGGATGCGGGCGATCCGGCGAGAAATTTAACGCAGCAGAAAATAAAATTTTCCGTTTGCAGCCCGGCAAGGAAAAACTCAACATGCTCTTAAAGCCGATATCGGGCGCGCAATTCAAGCCGTTGCATACGGGTGGAAAACAGCGTTCCATTGAAATCGGCGGAACGCTCGCGCGTCAAACCGTGGACGTACGTAAGACCCAGTGATACCCTGGACGAAAAGGGGGCATCGAGGCCGAACAACAGGCCCACACCCGCGTATGGCGTCCGATAGCGGGCATTTTCCAGAATCTGGCCGTCATTGCTGACCACGATGCCTTTGCGAGGCGTAATCTTGTAATAAAAGTCTGCCCCGATACTCGGACTCAACCACGGGGTTTGCCAGCGCAGGAAGAGGGGAAGGTTGATCATCAGGGGTTTGCGCGAAAAATCCTCGTCGCCCGTAAGGGGATTCCGAAAACCGGCGTATTGACCTGAGTGCAACAGGGTATCAAAGTCGGACCGCATCAAAAGGTGAAAATTCAATTCACCCCCGGCCGACAACTTGCCGGCAACGATATCCCGCCGAAAACCCACGCCAATCGAAAAATCTGCACCCGGATTGGAGGTCATCTGCGGCGTTGCAAGCATGCGATAAACGCCCAAACCTGAATTGAGGGTGACGTGATTTTGAGACAACACCATGTGCTGAAAGGCCAGGAAAACGACCCCGAAAAAACCGATCTTTTTCATTGTATCAGTGTTTTTTAAATGAATAATGTTTACTGAATCAATGATGTCGGAATTTGCAAGGGTGGCAGTGTTGCCGGAAAAAAATATCAAGGTTTTTGAAGGACTCCCGAGTGCGAAGCCTTCGGGCTGTAAAGGGGGCAAAGTCGGGAGCAGGCGGTGATGCTGTTTGCCTGGGTGGGGGAGCCAGACCGTATCCGTGACAAACAGCGTGTCGTAGACAAACACCGTGTCGCGACGGGGCGAATCGCCGCCGCGCGTCTTTTGTGCGCTTGCCCTATGGCTCAAAAGGCAGATCAAGACAATGAGCCCGAGGCGCCAAATGTGTTTATTCATCGTTGGACTCTTCTGGTGCCTTGTACTGAAAAACCGTGTCTTTGTGCACCACCTGTCTGCGCACCACCACGGGCAGTTCCTTATTGCTAGCATCGTTTTTCGGCTTTGCCGGCCTGTCCAATGATGCACCCTTATCGTCAGTCGACGCAGGCGAAACCGTGGAAGAAAAAGACGCCATCGATCCCGGGGGCTGCTCCCGGGCGGAGTCCTTTTGGATTTCCTGTACCGCCGGCACGGTGAGCTCAGGCGCCAAGCTCAGACCCGCGTCTGTTGCTCCCGGGGATGCGATCGGTTGACGGCTTGTCAGCCACCACCCGATACTCGCAAGGGTCAGGACCAGCACGGCGCCCGGTAAAAATTTGACCACAAGGCCCCAACCTACGGGGGCGCCCGGGGGTGCAGTCGCCGCTTTAAGGGCTTCGGCCAGTTGTTCGGGCAACGGAGCGCGGCCCGGCAGCTCGAACCCGGACAGGGTCTGCTGAAACAACTCGTCGACCGGGTGCTTCTTTTGTTTAAAGAAAGGCAGTATGAAGATCGCAGCGCGGCGTTCCTTTTTCGGCATGGCGTTTACTTTTTCGAGTAACAATTCCCGGATTTTTTTGCGCGCCCGGGCAAGGTGCGACTTGGAGGTGCCTGCACTGATGCCGAGTATTTCGGCAATTTGCCGGTGCGTATAGCCCTCCATTACATACAGGTTGAATACCAGCCTGTGGTGGTCCGGCAAGCTGTCGAGCACTTCCAGCAATTCGCTTGCGCCGAAGCCTGCTTCCAGCAGCGTCTCGCGCAGCGATTCGGGTGCTTCATCATCTTCTTCCCCGGAAAAAACTTCGACCACATCGCTTTGGGTCAGTTCCGGCATCTTTTTCACCTTCCTGAGGTGAAGCAAAACCGTGTTCAGCGTGATCCGTCGCAGCCAGGCTTCGATGGGACCTCCGGCGTGGTAACTGTCCTGTTTGCGCAGGGCAATCAGGAATGCATCGTGCATCAAATCCTCCGCCAGGGCGGAATCAGCCACGTATCGACGGCACAAACCCAGGAGCCGGGGCGCTTGGGTTTCGTAAAGTTTTTCCCAGGAAATGGCAGACATGCGGGGACGTGGGTTTTACCGGATTTACACTTGACGGGCGTATCGGAATGCCCGGGAACTTTTGCCAAAGGCAATAAAATTCCCAAACATGCCCTGACGCCAACAACATGATGCAAAATGGAAAGAGGGTGGCACCGGCACTCGAATTGTTTTTGAAAAAAATTTCAAACCGGCTTACTGCTTCACCGCAATCTGTTGCGTGCTGCCGTTGGGAACCACCTTGTCGAACCATACCGCCTTGTCCGATTGCACCGTGAGTCGTACGCCCTTTCCCTCGCGCTGCACCGTCACGTCGAACACCCGCTGAAAACCGTGCACTTTTTTCAGTTTCATCATGGCCCAGCCATCGGGCAATTGAGGCGTCAGGGTAAAACTGTTGAGACCAGTGGGGCGCAATCCGAACAAGCCTTCCGTGTAAATCCGGCAATACAGTCCGCTTTCGGCCGAAAGGTGGCGCTGATTGCCCTCGGGATAGGCTTCCACGGCGTAGGGCACGTGTTCGCCCAGCAATCGCCGCCGCGAATAGTACTGAAGGTATTTCAGGCCGCGCTCCGTATCGCCCGCGGCGAACACCCCGCGCAGGGCGTACAGGGACGAGCGGTCCCAGAAAGTTTTGTCGCCCGCCTGCGAAGCCAGCCCGTCGACCGTCCATAGTTCGGGGGAAAACAGCGCGTCGATGGTGCCTTGCCGGCGTTCGAAAATATTGACTGTGAGCGGGATACAGATCCAGGCGCGCAATTTGTCATTGCCTTCGTAGTAGCGGTAGGTGTCGAATCCCATGACTTTCGCGCCGAAATGTTGTTCGATGTTGCGGCGCAGGTCAGTCGCCTGCTGTTCATAGCTTGCGGTGATCTTGCGGTCTTTGCCCAGCGCTTTTCCCAGATACGCCGCCGATACCAGGGCGTCATAATAAAGCGAGGAGGTGCACAGATTGGCGTCGCCCGAGGGGAACCGCCCTTCCAGTTCGTCGGAATCGGAGGCCACCACGCCGTGTTTGTCGAGTTTGCGGCGGTTGTATTCGAGGCACCAGGTGATGAGCGGCCACAGTTCCTCGGCGATTTGCCGATCGCCCTGCGACAGGGCAAATCGCGCGGCGCCGTAGGCGATCATGGCCGCATCGCCGCGATCGCCCGCGCCATTCCAGATGTCGTCGCCTTCGGCGATGATGGAAGAAGGAATGGGGTGATATTCGTCGTTCATAAACCGCGCAAAATGCCGGTAAGCGTTGCGCGCCGATTCGATACCGTAGTCGTAGCCCAGGTACGGGAAAAACGGGTTGATGTATTCCGCCTGGTCGTTGGCCCAGATCGCCGCGTAATAACTCAGTCCGCCGGGCCCATGCATCGGCCCGCCCCGGGTCTGGTAGATGCTTTCCGCTGCGCGGATTTTGGCAAAGGCAAACATCCGGTTCAGCACCGTATCGGGTGTTTCGAGGACGAGATTGCCCGACCATTCCGCCAGCAGCTTGTTGCGTTTGGCCAATTCGCCCTCGATGCCCTTTTCATCCAGAACGGGCCCGTCCTTGCTTCCTTCGAATGCCAGGTAGCAACTCGCCGTCATGTGCGGTTCCAGGGTCAGGGCGCCCGAGTGGAAACTTCTCGCCGTAAGCGTGTAGCTTCCTTCGACGCCGTCTGCCGCACGCGTCCGGGTGACGATGTTGATCTCCGGGATTTCGAGCAGGACGGGTTTGTCGCTGAGATTGGTCAGGAGGTATAATTCGCAGAAAGCAGGCCGGTCGGCCGAAGGGAACAGGGTTCTGGACACCTGAATCTTGCCGTCGAGTGTGCTTTCAATCAGAAGTTTGCCGTTCAGCGCGATGTTTTTCACCTCCTCTTTTTGCACTGGTCTTTTGTCGATCGAGATCAATTCGATCAGGTCGATGTTGAAGGAGCGCGTCAGGCTGGCGTGCGTATTGTTGGGAACGGTGCGCAGCATCGGCCACACCAGGTCGCGGCGCAGGTAAAGCGTGCGATCGTCCCGGACGCCGTATCGGACAACCGCCGAGAGGTACCTGCCGCTCATTTCGATATGGTCCTGATGCGGCAATCCGTCGCCAATTTTCCAGAGAATGCCCCCCGTATCGACAAGTTGCCAACGGTCGGTTTGGGCATAAAACGGGCAGACAAGGGCGAAGAAGGAGACAAGCAACAGGACGGATCGCATGGCGGCAACGGGTCAGGGTGAATCGATGAGGTGCGGGGCAAGGCAAAGGTAGCCACAGCACGGAAGTGGGAAGCTGCAACATTTGCTCTGGAGTGCGCCTTCCTATTTTTTACCCAACACCAGTACTTTCAACTGTGAAGGCCTTTTCGCATCGTGATACACCCGATGCGTTGCTTTTTGAAAATCCGCCTCCGAACACTGGTAAATATTGACGAATTTCTGCGGATTGCGATCGACCAGCGGGAACCAGGAATTTTGGACCTGAATCATAATTCGGTGACCGCGTTTGAAGGTGTGCGCCACGTCCGGCAGGTCAAATCGGACTTCTTCCACTTTGCCCGGCTGAAACGCTTCGGGCGTCTCGAAACTGTTTCGAAACCGACCGCGCATCACTTCGCCGCGCACCAGCATCTGATAACCTGCCATGGGGACTTTTTTGTCGTTGTTCGGGTATCTTGTCAGGGTGTCGGGAAAAACATCGATCAGTTTGACCACAAAGTCAGCATCCGTGCCGGTCGTGCTGACAAACAGGGATGCCGACAGCGGGCCGGTCAGGGTGACGTCTTCGCCAAGCACTTCGGTTTGATAAACCATCACGTCGGGCCGGCGCGCCGCAAAGCGCTGGTCATCAGTCATATAGGCTCTGGTTCGGGCAAGGTGTACATCTTCGGTGTACGGCACCGGCTTCATCGGGTCGGCGATATATTCGTCAAAGCTTTCTTTGGCTGTCGGCGCCGAAAAAGAGAGCCCGCCGGCAGCTTGGAAATAGAGCGTTTTCGCCTCGACATCTTTCGGCGGCCAGGTGGCGAAACCGCGCCATTCGTTGCTGCCGGTAATGAAAATATCGGCTTCCGGCAGGGTGGAACTACCGTCGCCATGCAGGTATTGATAAAAAAAGTTGCGCTCTACCTCCCGATAATGCCCTGCACTATTGACCCCCCAATAGATGTTGCCCAATTTGGGCGCATCTCCACTCGACCATTGCCCGTGCGACCAGGGGCCCATAATCAGGCGATTGGACAAAGCGCCCGGGTTTTGTTCTTCTATCGCCCTGTATGTATGCAGGGCGCCCCAGCAATCTTCCGCGTCAAACCAGCCCCCCACAGTCAGAACCGCGGTGTGCAGGTTGCGAAGATGAGGGCGCGGATCGCGGGCTTTCCAGAATGCATCGTAGTTGGGGTGGTTCATCAGTTCGGGCCAGAACTGGATCGTGTCGCCGAAATAGCGCGTTTTTATATTGCGAATGGCGCCCAGATCAAGGAAAAACTGATAATTATCCTGATTTGGATATTCAAAATTGGAAGGCCACGAACGAGTGGGCACTGGCCGAGGGCGGCCAATACTGGAGTAAAAATTAAAAGCATCCATCAGGAAAAAAGCGCCGTTGTGGTGCCAGTCGTCGCCGAGAAACCAGTTGCAAACCGGCGCTTGCGGTGAAGCGGCTTTCAAGGCCGGATGGGCGTTGGGAAGCGCCATGGTGGAATAAAATCCGTCGTACGACACGCCGAAAATTCCGACACGGCCATTGTTGTTGGGCACATTTTTGACCAGCCAGTCGATGGTGTCGTAGGTATCGCTGTTGTCGTCAGTCTCACCGGCCTTTTTATTCGGGTTGTAGGGACGAACGTCTTCAAACAGGCCCTCACTCATGAAGCGCCCCCGTACATCCTGGGTGACGATAATGTACCCGTCGGGCAATAAATGCGGCATCGTCATGAACATAAAACTAACGCCCTCTGCTCCGCCGGGTTCAACGTTGTACGGGGTGCGATTCATGAGGATCGGATAACTGCGGCTGCTGTCTTTGGGCGTATAAATAGAGGTGAACAACCGCTTACCATCGCGCATGGTGATATACACTTCCGTTTTGGTATACCGGGCATTTACCCATTCCGGACTTCCAAAAGGGGCTTCGGGTTTCGTTCTGTAAAAATTCAAGGGGAATTTACTGCTGCCCTGAGTGTAAGTACCCGTAATTGTTTGATAATCAGATTCAATGGCGCCCTCGTACTGAATATCATAAGGATTGATTTTGAACGTCAACCTTGACGCATTAACCTGCAAATCCTGTACAGGTAATGACGCGCCCTGAAGTGCCACTTCAAACTGTCCGCTGTAAGTATTATTCAGGTAATCGACCTTTAAGGTGACCTCCATGGACATTTCCGGTACTTCAATAATACCGTACCAGAGGCCGGTCGGCGATTGGGCGTTCAAATGGCCGGTCAGGAGTACAAAAACGACGAAAAACGGGGCAAATGTTTTCATTGGCGAAGCTGTTATTGGGTGAAAAAATCAGGCTTCCCAGGTGTCAAGGAAGCAAAAATAACAAAAATCGCCGGGAATATAAAAGCAACACGTCAGGTGTTCAGAGAGCCGCTTTTGCGCTCGAGATATGCCTTTACCGGTGCGGAAAAGAGCAAAACAAGGAGTATAATCTGCAAAACGGTCATCAATGCGAAACCCGCCCGATACGCGGGAGCAGCCGTAAACAGCAGGTAAATGCAAGAAACGGCCCCGAATCCGTACATAATCGCGGAAAGCACAAGCACCCGGAAACGCAACAATAAGCCAATGGCCAGCAGCGGACCGATGCCTGTCAACATTCGAAAATTGCCGCTATCCTCCACAAACCAGTGTTTGAAATACAAGGGCAGCACCGCCGTGATCAAGATCATCAAGGAGGCGGCAAGCAAGGAGGCGGCAAGTGGAGTAAGTCGCATTTTGAAAAAGTTTAATAGCGTTCGACGGGTAATACGGCGAAAAAAATAACGCCCGACAGGATAAAATTGGGCGGCCTGACGCCGAAATGTTAAATTTAAACATGCTCTAAACGGCTTTTTTCAAAACCACCACATCCTGAAACGAATTGTCGGCGGTTTTCATGGCCGGGTCCATCCAGTAACCTTGTATCAGTCGGGCCTGTTGCAGGCCCGCGGCCGCGACGAATTCAGCCAGCAGTTGTTCGTCGAGGGCGATATTGGCCGATTTTACCTGCTCGTCCATCAATCGGTAGCCCTCTCTTTTTACGGGAAAATGAAACCCCGCACGGGCCATGACCCGGCTTTCATTTTCCTTGTTGTACAGAAAAAAAGTGGCCAGACACTGGCCGCCGGGACGCAAAACCCGGGCTATTTCGCACAAATAGTGCGCAATTTCCTCGATCTGCATGTGGGTAAACACCGAAAACAGGAACACCTTGTCGAACTGCTCGTTGTCGTAAGGAAACCTGAACTCGACGGCTTTTTGCTTCGAATTGTTGTACAGGTCGTTGTTGAGCGGCACGTACCGGAAATTGAAATTGGGGAAATCGCGCCGGATCGTCGCATTGCACCAGTTGACGCCTTTTTCGACCACATCAAAACCTTCGTAACGGGCTTCACGGCTCAAAAAAGTGGTCAAGGCCACGGCTGTCCGCCCGATGCCGCTGCCGACGTCGAGCACGGCGTCGCCGGCTTGCAGGTCGATGAAGCGTTGAAGTAAATCCAGTTGATGCCGACCCTGCCGGATAAAATCGCCCGATCCGATATAAATATCGCCCTTGGGCGGCTCGTAGCGCCCCCGTTTGCCGCTGACGGCCTCCCAGGTATCGATGGGCAGGTAGTACAGTTTGCGGGCCAGGAGCCGCAGTCCGGGCGGCAGGGCGTAATAAAGTTTCCGAATGCTCATGCGAAATGGTGTTGCGGGGCAATAGTAAGCAAGGGGGCGAAGAGAAAGCAGTTTTCTTCAAAATTTCAGGCGCCCGATCCGGTCGCCGACCACAAAATTGCGCATGTCGCGATCCAGTTGCTCGAAATCTTCCCGGCCGACATTTTGCGCGATCCTTCCTTCTTTCAAGAGGTAAATGCGGTCGCAATTGTCGCTCAGCGTGGAAAAAATATGCGACGAAATCAGCACGGTTTTGCCGCGTTTTTTCAATGCCCCGATGAGCTCCGCAATGATCATATTGCTGTGAATATCAACCCCGTTGAAGGGCTCGTCGAGGATAAACACGTCGTTTTGTTGCAATAAAATACCCATCAGCGCGAGTTTCTTTTTCATGCCGGTGGAATAGGTTTCGCAGTACTCGTGCAAGGGCAGTTCGAAAATGTTCTGCTCCTCGAATTGCTCCGCACGAATGCCCCGGGCAATGCACAAGAGTTTCAAATATTCCCAGCCGGTGATTTTCGACATAAAAACCGGGTTGGTTTCCAGCCAGCCCAGCCGGTTTTTCAGTTGTGGAAAGTCGGAAGCGATCTCGCCTTCAAAGGATTCGAGCCCTGCAATGCAGCGAAAAAGGGTGGTTTTGCCCGCGCCGTTTTCGCCGACGATGCCGTACACCTGACCGGCTTCCAGTTCGAGCTGAATATCGTGCAGCACCCTTTTGTTGCCGTACGATTTGGACAAGTTGTTGATGCGGATCATTCGAGTATCGGGCCGAGTTTTCTGAGTGATTGACGATAAAACAGGGGCGCGACGATCAGCACCGCCGGCGGAAACCAGAAACACAGCCCGAACATGACGGCTTGCGCCACGCTTATTTCCTGCGGGAAAGCCGAGTATTTGGCCAAAATCATGAACCCGAAAAGGACGTAGCCGGCGAATTGTATGCCCGCCAGCACGGCCCATAGTTCCGGGTGGTACCCAAGTACGAACAGGGCCAGCGGCAGGCTGAGCAGGGTCGCGCAGACCACCGCGTTCGCCATTTTTTTCCATAAAAAAGCCCGGCTGCCAACTGAATGGACCCAGACGAAATATTTGTGTTCCGGTTTGACGTAGTACGTCACCCCGATCAGCAAGGTCAGGGCGTGGGCAAACAAAAGCAGGGTAGTGTTGCCGGCTTCGAGGGCTTTCAGGGCAAGAAAAGGCGGAAACAGCAGAAATATCGCGGTCTTGCGGAAGCCGACCGTAAACTCGAAAGGCCGTCTTTTGAACGGCGTAGGTAAGACGAACGACCCGCCGACCGACCACGACCCGCCCGCCGCCCCCAGTGCCCCCGCCAGCATGACGCCCGCTGCTACGTATTGCTGCTGATACAGCAAAAACAGGCTGAACGGCATGGCCAGCAAACCGTTTTCCAAAAAGCGGATCAGCACGTATTGTTTTTTGGCAAAAATGGTTTTCAACTGCTCGTTTCGACCGCGTTCGCCCAGGTTGAGCACGAAAGTGGCGCCGAGGAACACATAAACCCACGCCGCGCCGAACGACATTTTTTCAAACAAATACTGCGACAATCCGACAAACAATAGCGCGACCAACGCCCAGCCGATTTTGGGGTGGACGCCCGCTTCGGCCAGCAAGCGCTCGATTCGGCGAAATTGAAGGATGAAATAGTATCGCATGATTGAGCCTTCTTAATTGCGCAGATCATTCAGCGCAGCCTTTACAAGCGGGTCGAAATTTTGCAAAAAATGAGATCGACAAAGATGGACAGAACACTCCTGATTTTACCCGCCATTTCCGTCCAAATCGACGGTCAGCAACACTTTCCAGACGTTATCGCCTTCCTGCTCGATCAGGCTTACAGTGCGGAACCTCAGTTCGCGAGGCAAATCAAGCGCGCTGATTTGCTCGAAAACCGCATCCGTACAGGCCGAATTGCGCGGATGCATCAGCGTCAAATGGGCTTCGTGCCGCCGCGGAGATTCGGTCAGGCCTTCGAGAACACCGGCTCGCAGTGCCTGAAACGCTTCGTTGTCGCCGCTGGCCGGCAGCAGGACGCCTTTGTCTTCGGAAAAACGGATCGGCGGCCCGAATTGCACGCTGACCGGCCCGTGTTGCAGGTTTTTAAGGTTGTCGAGCACACGGTCGAGGGGCTCCAGTTCGTCTTCCCGGCAAAGCGTGACATGGGCTTTGATCAGGGCAAATTGCGCGGGATTGTGCGTTTTTCGAATGTTTTCCAGCGCTGTCGCGTCTTTTTCATCGACAAAGAGGGTCAGTTGTAAGCGCTTTTTCATCACCTTGGTTGTGTTTATCCTGCAAATAAAATAATACTGATTTAACCAGACGATCATACTGCTTTCCGAACATTGCGGCCAGTTCAGCAATCGACACATCCAATGAAAAGACAAATTTTATTCATCCTCCTGCTTTGCTGTGCCTGGCGCGCGCAGGCCCAGCAACCCGTTCAAAACCTCGTCATCATCACCCTCGACGGGATGCGCTGGCAGGAGGTTTTCGGCGGAATGGATTCCCTTATTGCCATAAATCCCGCTTTTAACCAGGGCGACAGCGCCGCGATTTTTCAGCGCTACTGGGCTGCCGATGCAAAAGCGCGGCGCTCCCGACTGATGCCTTTTTTGTGGACAACCGTACTGGAGGAAGGCCGCCTGTACGGCAACAGAAAGTACGGCAACCAGGTGGACAACGCCAACCCGTACTGGTTCTCCTACCCGGGTTACAGCGAAATTTTCTGCGGCTATGTCGACACGGCAGTCAACTCGAATGAATATCCGCCCAACCCGAACACCAATCTGCTTGAATATTTGAACAAGCAGCCCGAATTCAAGGGCAAAATTGCGGCTTTCGGCGCCTGGGATGCATTCGATCGGATTCTGAACGAACAACGCGCGGGCTTCCCGGTCGTGTGTGGTCATGAAGATTGTGGCGGGAAAAACCCCACGGAGCGCGAAAAAATGATCAATCTTCTGCGCAAGGACGCCTACAAACCCTTCGGCATGGCGGAGCCGATCGACGTGTTTACGCACTATGCCGCGCTCGAATACCTGAAAAACAAACATCCGCGCGTTCTTTATATCAGCTACGGTGAAACCGACGAATGGGCGCACCACAGCCATTACCGCGACTACCTGGACGCCGCCCGACAGACTGATGCCTGGATCGCTGAAATCTGGAACTGGCTGCAATCCGACCCGCAATACCGCGACAAAACCGCCTTGTTCATCACCACCGACCACGGTCGCGGCGACATCGTGAAAAGCGAGTGGACCAGCCACGGCAGCAACATCCGCGACGCCTCGCAAATCTGGTGTGCCCTCATCGCTCCCGGCGTCTACGCTGGCGGCGAAATGAATAACAAGGGGCAATTTTACCAGCGACAGTTTGCCCAGACCCTTGCCGGGCTATTGGGGCAACAATTCAAATGCGAACACCCGGTGGCCGAACCAATTGACCTGCGCTAAACGCCGCCGCTTTATTTTAAAAACAAGGGCAACACCAGGAGGAGATTCCATATCGCGTGTTGGAGTACAGCGTATTTCAATCCCAGTTTGATCCTTGTGTAACCTAAAAACAGCCCGCTGATAATCTGAGGCAGGGTAAGTGGTATGATATACAAGAGGTTGTGCCAGCTGTATTGCGCGTTGGAAATGTGCGCGAAGCCGAACAGGATGGTAAAAAAGTAAAAAACCAGGGTGAACCGCTGGTCGCGGAAGCGGACCAACGCAGGGTCGAAGTTTTTTAAAACCTGGTACAATACAAAGGCCAATAAGGCCGCAAGCAGCAGTTTGACCGACAGTCTGGCAAGAATTTCAAACGCGTGGTTGTTGGTCAACGGAGCGATTTGCTGATTGATCCATTGCCCGAACAAGAACAGCACGATGAGCATAGCGACAAACACCGACAGGTTGCGGGCGTTGAAGCGCATGGGCAGCCTGAATGTTATTTCTTCCACCACTGGCGCCAAAATTCCGGCAGTCATGAGCCTGATCAAGGGCTGCTGCACCAGCTCTTCGTTGGCGGTATCGAACCCGAAATAGTTGTCAAACCAGAGTTTTACGATCAGGGCGATCATCGTGAAAAAGCCGGAAATCACCAGGACCATGACGACAATACGCAGGTATCGCCACTGAAATGGCTTTTCCTCGGAAATCTGCGGGCGGGCCAGCGTTTGGACAAGATGCCTGAACAAACGGGACCAGGAAGGCGAGTCGTCAAAAAACGAAGGTTCGTCCATGGCAAACGGGTTAAGATTGATTTTCAGCAGAAGTCAGTTTTTTAATCAGGACAATCTGACCCAAATGATAGTGCAGGTGTTCGATGATCCCTTGCAGGTTGCGGTAGTAATTGCCGTATTTGGGCTCGATGAAATCTTCCCAGATCCGTTGTTCGGGCAATTGTTCGATCAGGGAGGCAAAGCGCTCGGCGGCGGCCCAAACGGTTTCGAGAAAACGTTCCCAGTCTTCCTGCGACTGAATGGGCGGATGGTCAAAACTGTACTTGTCCTTGCTTTCCAGTGGGCCGCCTTCCAGCACTTTGGTGACTCCGGCCACGTAATAATGCGTGTGATAGGTCAGCGTCGCGATGGTATTGAACCCGTGTACCTGCGTGGTGGCCTGTTGCCAGCCGAGGCCGCTGAGTTGTTCTTTAAAATTCGAGGAGGTCCAGTTGCCCCCGAAATAGACGTCGCGGAGGTGTTTGGCGAGATGGGCAGTTAGTGACATGACTTTTTTGAAAAGGGTTGATGAATAAAGGTTTATAAGGGTTGATGAGGTTTATAAGGTTTATCAGATTGAGAGAGGATACGTTAACTTTTATGTAAAAACTTAGGCAGGGGCAGCGCCCCGAAAGATTTGTAGCAAATGGTGGAGACAACAGGTAACAGGTACGGAGGGGCAGCCCCCCCAAAAATCTTTCGGGGCGCTGCCCCTCCGGGATGGATTTTGGTACAAAACGACAAAAAATATCGCGGGGCGCTGCCCCTGCAAAAAAGTTTTTACCTTTTTTAATGTCAATTTCCATTCTTTTCCCAAAACGCTCTGCCCTCTACCTTCTATCCCATGCCTATGTTTTTACACTTTTATAAACCCTATAAACCTCATCAACCCTCATCAACCCTTATCATTAAATGGAAACAGTCGCTTGAAGGCCTCGTAAATTGCGCCGTGCAGAATGGTGGCATGGTTGTCGTCGGGCATTTCCTTGAAGTCGACTTTCAGGTTTTTGAGCCCCGATTTGCGCAGGACATCGCGCAGCGCTGCCGCATCCCGTCGCATGACCTTTTCTTCGTATTTGCCGACTGAAATAAACACGTAAAGCGGCTGGTCGCTGTGTTTTTTCAGTAAGGCAGGAGCCTGTTTCAGCAAAACTTCATTGCCCCACCAAAGGCTGGGACTGACGATGAGGTAGTGCGTAAACAATTCGGGCCGTTTGAGCAGAATCTCCGACGCCAGCAAGCCGCCCAGCGATTGCCCGATGAGGTAACGTGTGCCGTCGGTTTTGTAGTGGTGGTTGATGTAGGGCTGAAGTTCTTCGGCGATGAAGCGAATGAACTCTTCCGAATGGCCCGTCTGCGGGTATTTTTCCCGTTGATCCGGCACTTCGGTGTGGTGGGTGAAGTCCCGTTTGCGGTCCACATTCGCGATGCCCACGACGATACAGTCCGGCATGCCGAACATCAGGTTGAAAAACTGCACGAGGCCGGTAATGTGGATAAAATCCTCATCCATGCTGCCATCGAGCAGGTAAATCACGGGGTACGATTTCGCGGCGTCGTAGGCTTGCGGAAGGTAAATGTTGAGGGTTCGGTTTTCGTGGAGAACGTCGGAGTAGAGGGTGTGGATTTCACCAATTGTCAGAGGGCTGACAGGTGTTGCGCTTTGCTGTGCAACAAGCGTTGTCACACACAAAAGAAGGACGACCGTAAGATGAGTCTTCATGTCGGGTTTAAATGTCAAAGCAGGTCCAATTAGTTCCCATTGAACCGCTGCGTGTTGTAAATATTATAATCCGTGTTCGGGATGTCTTTGTCGATGCCGAGCTGCCGTGCCATGGTAACCAGCTGACCGCGGTGAAAACTGCTGTGGTTGACCACATGGACGATGTACTCGTAGCGCGGAAGCCGGTTTTTGGCCCAGGGCGTGTCGAGGTTCAGTTCGGTCAGCAGGTCCGCTTCTTCGAATGCCCCGAAATCCGTTTCCATCTGTTCGGAGATGGCCAGTATCTCGCGCAGAATGTTGGCAACTTCCCGCTCGCGAACCGCCCATTTGAGGTGGGAATAATCCTGCCCCGTAATGAACAGGCGCCAGAAAATTTGTGTGCGCAGGATATGCTGCAGGGTGTAATCCAGGCTCGTAAAACTCGACGGCGTTTGCCGGTAAAGCAGTTCTTTGTCCAGGCCTTGCAGCCACGAAACGATCCTTTGATTGGCCCAGACGTTGAAGGCCGCGTAGTTGGTAATCAATTTTTTCAGGCTCATAAGGAAAAGGTAATTTGGGCAATAATAACCATGCCCTGGCACTTACAACCCATTTTTCAGGGTAATTTGTCCATAAAAAAGGGCGCCAGCCAGCTTTTACAATTCCGTTACATCCTTTTACATGCCGAACGCGGGAACGATCTGCCAGTGCCTGCACATTTGTCGTATTGTTTCACCAACCCGAACATGTCATGCAATCCTACCTTTTCGTACTGCTCCTGTTTTGCGAAACCATTCTGTCCTGCCGCCCCGACGTTGGCAGGAATCGAGTACTTGCCGCCGAAATTTCAGGCCCGAACCTTCCGAAGCCCGACATGACCCCCAGGACCGTCAGCGAAGTGATTTTTCAGTCCGACGACGCCGGAACTACCTGGAAAGACATCAGCTTCGGCCTGCCCGACGACGACCGCCCGAACACCATCGGCTCGTCGAACGGCGTCATCTACATCGGCATGAACAACGGAGTGCTGCACAACGCCGCCGTCAATGGCATCTGGGAAAAGGAAGAACTCTTCGACGAGACGATCTTCGAAATTTACCCGGGTAGCGCTGGCCCGTACGTGCTGACGCAGTGGAACGGCCTTTACCAGAACCTGCTCGGCGCCGTCTGGGTGCCGATGCACAAAAACCTGAAAGACAGGTCGTTGCAAACTGCCTACGAGACCACTCAGGGTGTTTTACTCGTCGGCTGTGAAAACGGAATCTCGCGTTCGGCGACCAAGGGAAATGTCTGGGAAAAAGTAACAACGGGTTACGACGTCAAGACATTCTGGGAATCGAACGGCGTATTGATCGCCGGTTGCAGAAACGGCCTGCTGCGCTCTGCCGACGGCGGCTTAACCTGGGAACCCGTACTCAAAACTCAGCAAGCGATTTTTACCGTCCGTTCCATTGATAATGAACTCATTGCCCTGGTGGAGAATTTTCAAAATGACGACAACACCGTGGTAACCAGACTGATTTATCGCTCCATCGACAACGGCGTCAGCTGGCAATGCATCAATGACTCCCTCCCGACCGAATTGCTGAGCATGTACGAACTCGAACGGGTTGGAAACCACCTCGTCGCATGCAGCAATGCCGGCATTTTCCGCTCTGCCGATCGGGGCAAAACCTGGGAAAAAATCCACGATGCCCCGCCGCAAAAAAACAATTTCTACCGAATGACGGTGTCCGGACAATCGATCTACCTCCTTGTTTCAGCAGGCTGTTGATCAAAACAGCCTTATCTTCGGGCCATGCCTTTTATTCGTTTGGTAAAATTGCTGCCGATCGTACTCGTGCTGCCGATCATGGCGCTGATACTGGCGCCGGGCCAGAAAGCCGAACAGCCTTCGGAATTGCCTGATAAAGTCAACCTCGCCCTGCGCCGCACGGCCGACGCCCTGCTTCGCGCTTCGGGCGATAGCACGAGCCGTATTCCGGCCATCGAGCAGGTCGGCGCCGACGTCTGGCAGGTCCGGATCGAACAAACTTTCGATTACGATCAACTGCCGTCCATTCTGCAGTCGTCGCTCGATTTGTACGCGATCAAAACACCTTACGAAGTCAAAGTGCGCCGATGCTTCGACGCCACGATCGATCTGGGCTATCATCAACTGGATCTCACGAACTCCAATACCATACCCTGCGGCGGCCGGGAACTGCCCGAAGGCTGCCATTACATCGAAATCAAATTGTTACAAAGCCATGAAAACACGCGGGCCTGGGCCGCAGGACTTTTGTTGGTCCTGCTGGCCGGGTTCACGGGATACACGTATTTCCGGCGCCGGGAATCCCGCCCTTCCGAAAGCGCTAATACCGCGATGCCCGAGCCCGAATGGCTGAACTTCGGCCAGTCGCGTCTCGATGTGTCCGGCCAGGTACTGGTATGCGGCAGCGTGCAGCAGCACCTGACTTTCCGGGAAGCCAAACTGCTCCGGCTTTTCGCGTCCAATCCCGATCGTTTGCTGGAACGCGACGAAATTCTGCGTCAGGTCTGGGCGGATGAAGGGGTGCTGGTGGGGCGCAGCGTGGATATGTTCGTGTCTCGCCTTCGCAAAAAACTGGCCGCCGACACGAGCATTGCCATCGTGGCAGTGCATGGGGTAGGGTACAGGCTGGAAACCGGCAAAGAGTAGAAGCCGTCTCCTAATTTTTCAGAACAATTTTTTTTGTAAAAACTTGATTGTCAGAGATTTTTACTTTGACAAAATAAACCCCTCCGGGCAAGGCGCCCTGAATCGGGAGTTCAACTTTTTCAAGCGTTTGATGAAATTCCGCTGTCACAAGCTCCCTGCCCAGCAGATCAAACAGCTCCAGTTCTTCAATTCCAGTGCCTGCCTCTACAACGATTCGGTCGGTCGCCGGGTTGGGGAAAATACGGATGCCGCCCTTGCTCTTTTCCGATGTGCCCGAGCTCAGGAGATCGACCTGGTAGTCCAGTATTTTCAAGCCGCCGGGGTCGGAGAAAAAGGGTGTGAAAGGAGGAATATGGACCGGCGTGTGGAGGAAAGACAAACTCACCCGATTGTCGTACACATCCAGCCCGCTGGTCGCAAGGGTGTCGTACAGGTTGACAAACTCCCCGATTTTTACCGTCGTTTCCGGGTCGGTGACGTCGAATACGAACAACTCGGACTGTCCGCCCGTCACGAACAGCAGGCTGTCGTTGTTGGCCAGTATCAGTTCGTTGGTATGGATGGCGGCCCCGCTCCAGTTGGTAAAATTGCAGTTCCAGGGGTTGTACCACAGCACCGAAGTAAAAGGAATCGCGCCGATGTCGAGCAATTCCAGTCCGCAGTAATCGACGCTTACGAAAGCAAAATGCCCTTTCAGGGCAATGTCGTTGTACGCCGCACCCGCACTGGCATTCAAAACCGGGTTGACGTACTGGTAGATTTCGACAGGGTGTTGTTTGTCCGTGACATCGACCAGCCGCAAGCCCCCGCGATCGAAACAAACGTAGAGGGTGTCGTTTCTGATTTGCAGCCCGCGCGCGTTGTGCGCGTTGCCCGAAGGAGCGGGGAATGACAGATCCAGCTGGAGCGAGGAAACGAATTGGATATGGTTTTCATCCTGAACACGGAGGATCAGGAGGCCTTCTTTCATGGTCGTCAGATAGGCATAATCCCCGTCGATGATCAGGTGCGAGATTCCTCGTTGAAAAGCCGTCGAATCCCAGATGTCTTTGACCACCGGCGTTTCCGGGTCGGTGATATCCAGGATGGCAAGCCCGCTTGCAACATTGTCTTTGACCTGAAAATCGCCGATGCCGACAAAAAGCGAGTTGTTTCGCTGCTCCACCGTGGATACGTCGAGGTTGTCGAAGGTGGCGATCCCCAAATTTTGCACCGTGGATAGAAGGGTCGGATCGGCAGTGTCGTATATCCCCAGCCCGAATTCCATGTTGGCGGAATACAGATAGTGCTGCCCGTCCCTTTTGTCAAAAAGGGAGGTATAGGAGGATTTGACGGGAAAACTCGGGAAGAGCAATTCCGCGGCGACGTCGAAGGTCACGGTATCGATCTGGGCAAAACCCGCGGCAGGATGCAGCAGGCCGTCTGTGATCAAAATGCTGATAATCAACCACACAGGCTTCTTCATGTTGAGGTAAGTAATGGGCTCAGCTATATTCAAGTCGTGAGTTTTTTGATGTAACCGGTTGATTTGGCCACAAAACCCATGCGCGGATAAAACAGGTGAGCAGCCTCGCGTTCGGGTCTGTTGCCGCAATTGAGTATCAGGACGCCTGCGCCCGATTGCCGGGCCCATTGTTCTGCAAAATCGATCAGTTTTTGACCGATTCCCAGTCGCCTGCTTTCCTTTTTTACTACCAAAGCCTGAATACGGACAAAACCCCCGTTTTGCTCCCAGAACCGGCAAAGGATCAGTCCGATGTAGCCGACGATTTCAGTACCCGCAAGGGCAACGGCCGTGTGATAATCCGGGTGACGCGATATTTGAGCCATGCGATCGCTCATCTCCTGTGCGCTGGTCGGGTAGCCTAGTTCGGTGGTGAGCGCGGCAAGGCTGTCCGCGTCGCCCGGAGCAAAAGCCCTGATCTGAATTTTTTCGTGGCCCATGTGTGAAGGATCGATATCGATTTTGCTCAGTGCAACATCAATTTGTTTAAAGCCGCGCGGGCTGCTTCGGCCAAAGGCCGGCTTTTGCCGCTGCTGTTGTCGACCTGCACGATAACCGTCTCCGCGCTGGCCACGCACAGCCCGTCGTGAAAAAGTTGTTGATAAATTTTGACAGAGCTGGTCCCGATTTTCAAAACACCCGTGCCAATATCCACCTGGCCCGGCCATCTGATTTCATTCAGGAAATTGAGGTTCAGCGCGGCGATGACAAAGCTGTTGGTGTCGGCAAGCAAGGCCGGGTCGGCATTGTACAACAGTTCCACCCGGCCTGTTTCGAGGTAGGTGGAAAACACGGCGTTGTTTACGTGCCCCTGCCTGTCGGTATCCGAGTACCGGATTTTGTCGAAGGCGCGCAGAGGAAAATCATCCAGATTGATCAGTTCCATTTTTAAAAAATAAGCGATAAACGGGCTTTACATTCTATTGTACAAGTACCCCGGGATTCGTTTCATCAAAAAAGCGACGACCGCCCAGCGGCGGGTCACGTAAACAACTTTTCGTTTGCTTTTGAGCGCCTGAAAGATCTGGCGAACCGTTTTGTCTACGGGCATTACCCAAAACCGCCCCTCGCCCTTGGCCATTTCCGTGTCGATGAACCCCGGGCGGATATCCGTGATGAAAACGGCTTTTTTTCGCCTCGTCGCTTTTTGTCGCAGGCCTTCGAGGTAGTTGATTTGATAGGCTTTTGACGCATTGTAAGCCGGGGCATGCCTGTTGCCGCGCAGGCCCGCGACAGAAGTGATGGCTGCCAGATGTCCCTTGCCCTGCTGTTCAAAATAGCGAAAAGCCCAGTCGCAGACCGCTGTAAAACCATGCACGTTGGTGTCGATAGCGGGTTTTTCCAGTTGATAATCCAGCGCAGGGTTCAGGTCGCCGACGCCTGCGCTAAGCACCAGCAGGTCGAGCCCGCCCAGTTCGGCGGTCAGCGCTTCCAGGTTTTCGGCAACACGATCGGTGTCGCATACGTCAAATGTTTTGATGAAATAAGCGCCCGGGTCTTCGGCGCGCAATTGCTCCAGCAGTGCCGTGCGCCGGCCGGTAATGCCGACTTTGTAGCCGTTTTGGGCCAACAGACGAGCCAGTGATCGACCAATGCCGGAACTGGCTCCGACGACAATGGCGGCGGGCGTTTGCCGGGGTCGGGTATCAAATTGTTTGACCATACCCCTCAAATGTACAATGCAAGTCTGATTGGCAGATCCTGTCGCAGGATTCGGAAAGACTGCAACGGCGGTTCGGTTTTGATAAATTTCGTACGTTTGAGCCGCTCCCCCGCATTCGTAATCCATCGCCGACCCTACATACTTTCACCTCGTATCACTTGCTCATGCGGGACATTTCCCTTTCAATTATTGCACTGCTTTTGCTCGGTTTTGTGTCTTGTAAACAAAACAAAACACCCGAACCTGCCAAGCCCGCCACAATCGGCGGCCTCACCCTGAAACAACAAAACGGCTCCGACTGCAACAAACCCGATTCCCTGAGGGTGGATTGCGCCCAGGTCGATCTCGCGTGGCCCAAAGTGGAGCAAGGCAGCGAAGCGCTTAAAAAAAGCGTGGATCAATGGGCCACGGCCTGTCTCGCAGGCGTTTTGATGCCCTCGGCCGATGGTCCGGCCACTTCCGCTACCACGCTCGATGCTGCGGTCAAAGGATTTTTCGAAGACCACCAAAATGCCGGCCGGTCCATTACATCCGGCGGGTGGGTTGCTGAAAGCAATTACAACGTGCTGCTCAACGACGGGCAATTCCTTACCCTCGAATTGGTCAGTTACACTTATCAGGGCGGCGTGCACGGAAGCCCTGGCGCCGCTGTCGCGACCTTTGAGGCCCAAAGCGGCCGGCAACTCGCCTGGGACGATCTGGTTACCGACAAGGCGGCTTTTAAAACGCTGGCAGAGAAGAAGTTCCGCGAAGTGCGCGCCGATCTGTTCTATCCCGTCGACGGCAGCGAGCCCTTCGAATTTACAGACGATCAGCCTTTCGCCCTGCCGCAACAATACGGCCTGAGCTCCGACGGTATTTATTGCCATTACGTGCCCTACGAAGTGGGGCCGTACGCCATCGGCAATACGCAGATGACCATACCTTTTTCCGAAATGGGCGACTTGTCCAAATTCAAATCAGCCGCGCAGCAATCCGCTCCCGCAGGTAAAAATTCCATGAATACTTCGGAATACGGGTATCCTTATTTTGGCAGCATCGACCTTTCAAACTGGAAGAAAAAAGCATCGAAACGGGGCTCGGCAGTCTATGTCAACAGCGTCAATACACTTAAAATCGATACGATCTCGAACGCTCAGGGCTACCAAATCCTGCAAACCCTGATCGGAAAGAACGGCGCGCCCCTGCGCACCCGTTCGCTCGTATTCAGCACCGACCCGAACAGGGTGACGGAAACGGTCACCGATTTTGCGACCAAACCTGCCCGCCAATACGCGAGAAGCGAAAGCTTGTCCGACGATTACCACAATTTGAAACCGCTGCCTGCCGCTGCCGACGGCGCTCAATGGGTGGAGCGGCCAGTGGTAAAAGAGCAGGCGCCCAACCCGGGAAAACCCGAGGTAAACGAACCCGTCCGGCAAACCTCGCCGGCCAAACCTGCGCGCACCATTACCAGACCCGTCGTGACGCTGAAACAAAATGGCGACATGCTGCTCGACGGCAAGGCCGTCAGCGACCTCGAAAGCCTGCGCAAGACCTTGCAAGCCAAGCTGTTAACCTACACTTCCATTCCCGACAAGGTCGATTTTGTCACGGTCGGCCAAACCGGCATGGGGATGCGCAGCGAAATCCGGACGACCATCGACGAATCCATCGCCGGGGCCAAATGGGTGCGAAAAAAAGCCGCCATTGCAGCCCTGAACGCGGCGGTGGGCAAAAAACTGGGTACGGCTACACAACTTGAAATGGGTACCTATCAGACCAGCGGCGGTTTCGCCTACATCAGTGCGCGCCCCCTGCAAGCCAATGGCGCGGCCATCGATTACTCGCTCACGCCCTACGCGCAGGATCAGCTGGCCGCCTGGTTTTCCGACAATGTGATCGGCTTGTTGCGCTACGAAAAAGGCGCGTGGAAGGTGCTGACTTATACGATCGGAGTGACCCGTGCCCCCGCCGATGTTTGGTCGAAGAAGTACGGCGCGCCGAAAGCGGCGTTATTTGGAAAAACCAAGTCAACCAGGTAAAATTCAGTACATGCCTGTACAGCAACAGCCGGGTCGAAAAGGAATGTCTTTTTCGACCCGGCTATTTTTTACGCCCTACAAACCGAACGACAGACCCCAGACCATTGTGAAACAGGCCTTCTTTCAGATCGACCTCGGTTTCGTGAAGCAACAGGGCTTCGTAATCGGGGAAACAATCCGTGATTTCATCGGTCGAATACAACACGTCGATTTCCCTGGGGCCGCCCACCTGGTCGTTTTGAGCCAGATAAGCGAGGTGGTTTTTGCTGAATGCTTCAAAAATGACAACCCCTCCGCTGACCAAATACTGGTCGAGCGATCTCAGGATGTCGGCTTTGATTGCGGCGGGAAAATGTGCATAGATCAAGGCAATGGCATCGAACGTAGCCGGTTCATAACCGAGAGTGGAAAGTTCCCCAACCCGGTAATCGATCGTCACCTGGTTCTTTTCGGCCAGCATCAGGGCTTTTTTACGGCCTTCCGAGCTGATGTCGAACGCGCTGACCTGCCACCCGCGGACGGCGGCATACACCGCGTTTCGTCCTTCACCTTCTGCCGGGAAAAGGATTTTGCCGGGCGTCAGCCGGTCAAGTTGTTCTTTCAAAAATGCATTGGGTTGCTCGCCGTAGGCATACGCATCGATGCTGTAGCGTTCATCCCATCTTTTAGTCCAGTTCTCCGGTGTCATCGTGGTTGTTTATTGACTATTAAGGCGCTTAAAGTTTGTTGAATAAAGTCATTTCAGGCTCAAACAGAGCGTGCCGCCCTTGTTTTTATACCCGAACCGGCGGCGAATGTAGGGGAATTAGGGGGTGTCTGAAAACGGGACTCCGGAGTAGCCGTGACGGAAAATTGCCGGTTTCGGTTTCAAACGAAAGGCATGCCGACTATTTTCGCCACTCAATTTTGCAATTGGTGCTCGATCATAAAACACTCGATGCTGCAACGCGCCCGCCGACGCGGGCCGAATTTTACCGCATGGCCACCCTCATCGGCTTGGCTATTTTTGCCGTTTTGGCGGTGTTTCAGCCTTTCGGGACCTACATTTTTGAACACAATCTGAAATATCTGGTGCTGGCCGGGTACGGCCTGCTCGTGCCCTTGGCGGCTTTGGTGATTCGGGAAAGTATCGCCCTCTGGCGCCCCGATTATTTCTCTCCGGCGCGCTGGACCTTCCGCCGCGAACTGGGTCTGACCGGCTTGCTTGTGCTCCTGTCGATCGTTGCCAGTTATTTTTACCACCACCTGGCCATTGGAGGCCGCCTGTCGGCTGCCGGTTTTTTGGTTTTTATGGCCTACGCGCTGACGACGGCTTTGCTTCCCCTGGCGGTGCTCGTCATTTGGCGCTTTTTTGAGGTCAAAAGTCATCTTGTCGCGTCCGAATTTTCTGAAAAACTCGCCCGCATGCCGGTGTCGTCCGACCCGACCATCGTTCTAATGGGCGAGAATAAATTTGAAAAACTGACCCTCCTGCGTCCCGAGATGCTCTACCTGCGTGCGGCCGACAATTACGTGGAGATTTTTTTGCTGAAAGACGGTCAGGTGCAGCGACTGATGCTGCGCGCGACACTGGCCGCTATTGTTCAGCAACTGGAAGGGCAGGATTCGTTTCAGCAGGTCCACCGCTCTTACGTGCTCAATTTCGAACACAGGCTCCGGCTCGAAGGCAAATCGCCGGCCTATAATCTGGTGTTTGAAAAGGCGCCCGAAGCCGGGAGCGTGCCCGTCTCGCGGGCCTTTATCGGGCCTGTTCGCGAAATTCTGAGCGCCAAACCGCGCTGATATTCGCCCCGAAATCCTGCATTTTACCCCGGGAGCAAACACCTGGCCCCGCATTTTGTCGCCTGGCCCCTTTCATTTGCAGCGTATTTCCGGCGCCCCCACTTTTGTCTCCGTCAGTTCAATTCATTGGTTTTCAAACTTGAAATCACATGCGGAGCAAAACAATCTTTTCTTTTCTCGTTCCTCTGGCTTTTCTGGCGCTGCATTTCGGCGCGCGCAATTTGCCCCAGCCAGCGTCCTACACGGAACTGCTGTTAGGTCGCAAAATCGTACCCTTATTGCTCACAGCACTGCTGATCTGGTGGGTGCACGGCCGCGACTGGCGCAAACTTCCCGATGCCTGGGGGCTGCGGTCCAATGCTCTGGAAGCCCTGGCAACCGCGTTCGTTTTTTGCCTGCCGATGCTTGTCGGGTATGCAATATTGGAAGGCTTCAAGGTGTCGCTCAGCTGGAGCGATTTCCTGCTGGGTTGCTTGGTGGCTGCCATCTCGGAGGAGTTGTTTTACAGGGGTTTTGTTTTTGGTCAATTGTTCCGTTTTGCGGGGTGGGGTTTTGTAGCGGCAGGTCTGCTGAATGCACTGGTGTTCGGTTCGGCCCACCTCTGGCAAGCCGGTGACCTGGGCAGCGCAATCGGGGTTTTCACCGTCACGGCGCTGGGCGGCCTGTGGTTCGCCTGGCTGTATATCGAGTGGGGCAACAACCTGTGGGTGCCCATGTCCATGCATTTCTTTATGAACCTGTGGTGGGAGATGTTCAATGCCGGCCCCGACGCGGCCGGCGGACTGGCGGCCAATTTTTTTCGTGGGGCGACCATTGCGATCAGTGTGATCTGGACCATCCGGATGAAACGCCGCAAGGGTCTGCCTTTGGAAATTACGCGCTCGACCCTCTGGCCATGAAACCGATTTTAAAAGTGCTTTACCCGCTGCTGGCTTATGTTGCCACTTACGTCGCGATCTGGCTGCACGAATTGGGCCATGCGCTGGTGTATCGGTTGTTCGCTTGCAAACCTGATCTGTTCGATCTGCATGTTCCCTGGCATTTTGCCGCCGCTGGCCCCGATCCGCTCGATGTCGAATGTGTCGCAGGACTGAGTTCCTGCCAGTCGTTTCAGGCTTCCATGGGAGGAATTATGATGAATATCCTGTTGGCCTTGGCCACGTACATGCTGTTGCGCCGTTTTCGGATGGGCCTCTGGGCGGGTTGGTGGTTCCATGTGTTTGTGCTGGCCCATCTGACCGAGGCCGCCAGTTACCTCACGCTGAGCAATCTACGTCCGTTGGGCGACATGATCGCCGTTCAGGAATTCTGTCCGGCGCTGCGCTTGCCGCTGGGAGCGCTCGGGGTCGGTTTGGCCGGGTGTATCATTTATTTTATTAAACAAATGCCAGCAACATGGCGCAAAGGGCTGAGCATCTATTGCGCAGTCATGGCCACCTGTATGGTTGGAATGCGCTTCATTTTTGCCGGCTGATTCAATCATCTTATTCTTATGAAAATCAATCTCTTGTGCGGCGCATTTCTGTGCTGCACCGCCGCTCTTTTTGCCCAAAAAACCATCAACGGCCGTGTGCTCGATACTACGAACGGCGAACCCCTGGCTTATGTCAGCATCGGGATTCAGGGTACTTCGGTTGGCACCGTGGCCGGGCCGGATGGATATTTTACCCTTGAAATACCGGATAATCAGGGCGGTAATGTTCAGTTTTCCCTGATCGGCTTTGCAACACAATCGATGCCCGTGTTGAGCCTGCTTTCGTCCGGCGAACAGGTCTTCGTGCGGCTGGCGCCCACTGCTTTGGCCATACGGGAGGTGACCATCCGGCCTGATCTCACCCGAAAGGAAGTGCTGGGTAAAGAAAAAATGAGGGCCCGCATGGTGGTCAATTTTGCCCTCGAAGGAAAGATCAATCAAAATCTCGGCTCTGAAATCGGGCGGCGTTTCAGGATTCACAAACCGTCGCAGCTCGAAAAATTCAGTTTTTACCTTGCCGATAACGACTTCGACACGGTGCGTTTTCGCATCAACGTTTACGACCTGAAAAAAGGCAAGCCGGGTGATAACCTGTTGACAGACAATGTTGTAGTGGCCGTAGTTGGAAAAAGCAAAGGCTGGGTGACGGTGGATCTGGCGCCATACGACCTGCGGGTGGAGGAGTCGCTCGCCATCGGGGTAGAATGGATTTACGGCAGCCGCGGCGGCACGGTGCTGAGCCTCCCGATCGGAATGCCGGTGGCAGGCAGCAAACATTTTTACAAATACGGCAGCCGCAACCACTGGAAATCGTTCGCCTTGATGTCGGCGGCGATGGCGCTGGAGGTACGGCAGTGAGGACTCTTTACACCTCCTGCCCGAAGGTCAGCAAATTGTTGTCCGGGTCGAGCAAGGAAAATTCCTTCTGCCCCCAGGGCTTCGATTGCAGGTGGCCAAGCGCGGGAATGTTCAGTTTTAGACGCACCGCTTCATCGTACAGGCGGTCGATGGCATTTGTCCGGATGTACACCTGACCGTAATTGTCCAGTGGATCAAGCCCTTTGAATTCAAAAAAGTGCATCTGAATCCCGTCTTTCTGCACCATGAGATAACCCTCGAAGTCGGCGCTCCCGAATTCCTGAAAACCCAGTTGTCGAACGTAAAAGTCCCGCGTCGCGGCTTTGTCGCGCATGGGGAGTTTGGGATGAATGGCAGTCAGCATGCTAATAGTTTTATAATCAATTCGTAAAAACATAGGCAGGGGCAGCGCCCATTGATATTTGTAGTCTTTTTGTGCCAAAATCCATCCCGGAGGGGCAGCGCCCCGAAACATCTTTCGGGGCGCTGCCCCTCCGTACCTGATGTCTCCTCCATTTGCTACAAATCTTTCTGGGCGCTGCCCCTGCCTAAGTTTTTACATCAATACAATACAATCGTCAATCAACCCTTTCTCCTTGCGGGCCTTTCGCGTTTTGCGGCTTTGTGCCTTTCAGGGAATGAATATAGGCAACCAGTTGGCCCACTTCGACAGGCGTAAGTTGTGATTTCCAGGATACCATTCCCATATCGGGCACTCCATCGATGATTGTTTGAGCAATTTGCACGCTTTGGCCGCCGTGCAGCCAGTATGGGTCTGTCAAGTTGGGACCAATGCTGCCAGCGCCTTTTTCACCGTGGCACATTTGGCAATTGACGCGGTACAACTGAGCCCCTTTCGAGGCGTTTTTTTTGTTTTTGGCAGTTTTTAATAAAATGCTGTTCCCATCCAGAAGTTCATGCTCCCATTCTTTTTGTCGCTCCCGTTCCATCTGCGTCAATCGGGTGTATTCCATGCTGTCGCGTTCCATTTTAGTCTTGGTGGACGCTATTTGTTGCAAATAGGCGATCAGGGCCAGCACCTCGCTTTGAGCCGCCACGTCGTCGCGCTCCAGGTTTTTGAAAATACTGTCCGATTGCTGAACCAGATCCGACCAGAGCAGGTCCATGTTCCCGACATTTTCAGGACTTTTTTCCCTGATTAATTGTTCCATCGTCTGTTTGCTGATCGGGTTGACCAGCAAATGCGGGAAGCCCGACATTTTGGCCCCGGGATTCAGGCTTTGCGGATCTTCCAGATAGAAGACCAACCACCTGTCGGAGTATTTGCCCCCCAGCCCGTCCAGACTGACCAGATCGGCGCTCGCTTCCTCGATGTGTTGCGTATGGCAATGGGCACATTTTTCGCGGGTGTAGATGTATTCGCCGTACGTGGACAATACATCAGGCTGTGTATGTGAAATTCTTTGGCTGTTGGACAGCAGCAGGATAATGAGAAATAGTGACGGATAGATAAATAGCGCTTTGTTCATAATGGTGTTTTTTTCAGGGTTTTCGGGGCTGTGCGAAAGCGATAATGTGCCCGTCCGGATCTGCGAAATAACAGACTTCATGAGTGTGTTCCAAATTGTCGCTAAGGCCGCTTGTGCGACAATTCGAAATGTCCCCCTACACAATTGGGTTATCAAATGTCTCCCTTCGGTCGACATGACATGGAACGACCAAACAAGGCAATATTCCCCAGATTTCTCGCTGCGCTCGAAATTGTTTCAGCGGGTAAAATTTCGAGCGCAGCGAGAAATCTGATAAAGCACAGACACGAAACACGCCCTTTGTCATGTCGACCGAAGGGAGACATCCGATAAAACACGGACATAAAAGTGGCAGAAAGTCGATAATTTTATCCAACATTCATCCGCTCAGGCTGCTTGAGCGACAATTTGGAATGCACCCGACTTCATCCCCCAGTTCCTCGGAATCATTCAGTTTTTACCAATTTTTCCACCCCGAACGCCCGCTTTCGGTCGGTCCAGTTGAACCAGTAGGGGCCGGCTGCCAGGCCGGAAAGATCGACACGGGCGCTTTGCTCTGCAATGCCTTGACGAACCACACGGCCGTTGCCGTCGATCATTTGCCAGTACAACAGGTCCGGCTTGTCGGTTTTTACCATAAAATACTCGCTTGCCGGGTTAGGGAAAACGGAAAGGTGAAAAGGCGCCTCCGATGGCTGCGTCGCGATAACCAGCCCCGGCTCATACACTTGCGCCGTGTCGAGATTGGTCACCTGAATGTTGTCGAACCACAAACTGGCCGTTTGCAGCGCCGAATATTCCGAGACGATCTCGAATCGATCGACGGCCGCCCAGTCAAAATCGCCCTGCGGAGTGTACCAGTTGCCGGCCTCCCAGGCGCCGTGTTCGACGAAATCGGCAAGCGGAATATGCACGTGGTGCCAGTGGCCGTCCCAGGCAGCCGTGCTTTCATCGACGGTGATCCGCATGCGCCAGGGGTGGTCTTCCGGCACGTCGGTGTCGGTATCGATGAAACGCATATCGAAACTGACGCCGGGAGAATTGCCCCGCACGAGGAAATCGAGTGCGTAGCCTTCCGCAAGCAGGTAAGTCAGGTCTTTATCGGGCTGAAAATCAAACCCGACGGCGTTGTATTGCGTGGCGCCCGTCCAGTGGATGCAGTAGTCGCCGTTGTTGGGCTGGTTTTTTGAATAAAACTCCAGTGCGCCGTTGCTGTAACTGGATTCAAAAATTTTGGGGCCGATAAAATCAGTGTAAACCGGGAATCCCGTGCTGTCGGGCAGGAGCACAAAAGGTGTTTGGGGCGGCGTGTTAAAGCCCAGCGCTTCGAGCAGCGGCACGTTCAGGTCGTGCTCGAAAAGGCCGTTGCTGCCCGCTTCGAACAGCCCGAAGCCGCCGTGGTAGTCCCAGGCCGTCCAGGCCACATTGTGGTCTTCGAGGTATTGCCGCACGGTCTGGTACCAGAAGACACGGTCGTCGTTGTCGCTGTTGTCCATGAACACGCCCAGTTCGCCACAATAAATGGGTACATGCCGCTGATCTCTGAACTGGATGGCAATGTCGAGCAGTTGCTGTACCTGCGCCACGGTGCCGTCGACAGGGTAAAAACCATACGACCACTCCACCCAGGTGCCAGCCAGTTCGGGCGGCAGGGCCGGCATGTTGAAGATATTGTAGGGAAACGGCACGCCCGCCAGCGGGACCAGCGAGGGCGTGGCCCAACTGGCGCCCTGATGCGTAAAAAGGAAGGGGTCGTAAAAATGGAAGGTATAAATCAGTTTGTCGTCGTTGTACACCGGCATGTCGTCGAGGTTCTGGTAACTGTTCCAGCCGGCGCCACCGACGACGATCCAGTGCGTATTGTCGACCGTGCGGATGGTTGCCACCACGTTTTGCTGGATCGTGTTCCAGAGCGCGTCGGAGATGCCGTGCGGTTCATTGAGTATTTCGTAGCAAATCAGCCCGGAGCGGTTTTTGAAATGCTGGGCCATTTGCAGCCAAACTTTTTCAAGCACTGCGCCCACAGCGGGGTCGGTATCAGCTGCCGGATCGAAGGTGTGATTGTCAAGAATCAGGTACAGGTTCAGTTCTTCGGCCCAGTCGGCGGCCTGGTCCAGAAAATTGAGAAACAGCGGATCGAGGGTGTAATCGGGCGCGCCGTTGGTCATGAAATGCAGGTTGACCGGCAGCCTGATGACGTCGCAACCCAGGCTTTGGATCTGTTCAAAATCCTGTTTGGTGTATTTGGAAAACTGAATTTGCTGTGCGCTGTTGGCCTGAAACCAGCCCGTCAGGTTGACGCCGCGGTTGAACGGCGTGTTTTGCGCGGAAAGCGAATGGAGGCCCATTAATGCGCAAAACAGGGTGAATTTGAATAAAAATTGCATTTTCAAAAGTAGTTAGAACTTGAACCTGTATTCCAGGTTGGCCACAAAACTGCGGGTCAGGCCGTCAGGACGGGCATCGCGGACCACAAACGGCAAACCTGCATTCAGTTGCAAGGCGCTGTTTTCGTTGAGGGCGTAGTCGAAGTACAGGTTGCCGTTGAGGGTCAGGCCCTGCGAGCCTTCAATTTCCTGTTCGGCGCCTTGCCGGTCGGTGTATTGGTCGTTGGCGAGGTGGTAAATAGGCAGCAAGCTGGGCGTCAGCGTGATTTTTTGACCCAGGTGGAAAGGGTAGGAGACCCGCAACAAAACATCGCCGCCGCGCTGGAATTTGTTGGTCGTCTGAAAGTCGCGCAGGGGAGAGCCGGCGGGGTAGTCATCGGCGAAAAACGCGTTTTTATTCTGCGTTAAAGGCTGCTGGAGGGCGAGCACGAGTTGCAGATTTCCGATGTCGTAGCCAGCGCCGGCGATCAGATCGAAGGTGCCAAGGCTCGACTGGTAGTCCATGGGCAGGGGCAGATTGTCCTGTGTTGCATTGCCGTCGGTCAAGGGAATTTTTGCGCCCAGCGTGAAGCGCAGGCGGGAATTGGGGTTCAGGTTGGCATTGAGGAACAGGTCGGACAGTCCGAACGCGGAAATGTCGTTGCCCTGCTGGCCCATGGCCGTCAGTTTGGCATCCAGGCTGAATTTGTCGCCCAGTTGCCGGTTGTATTCCAGATAGCCGCCGGCCACCGAGATGGAATAATCGGCGCCGCCGAAGGAGCCGCCGATTTTGAGTTGGTTGGCCTTGGCCGGCGCGTTGGCTGCCGCGTCCGGTTTGAAACTGTTGAGGGTGCAGACGCCGGCATCGCTGCAGCCTTGTGCAAGGCTGTTTTGGGCAAAGGAAAGAAGCAGGGCGGTGGCGAGGACGAGTGGGTAGTTTTTAAACATGTGTTTTATTGATGTTTGACTGCGGTTGTTACGTAGCATGGGCGGGATATCAGGCGATCACCTGTTTGAGGCGGGGATTTATCATTGCGTTATCGTCGTTCTACTCTTTGCCAGGCCTTTTTTCACCCGGGTTCATCATGTAAAATGTTTCGTTGCACTTTTCGAGGTATTCTTCAATAGTGGAAAGCCCAACCGACAACCGCCTTTCATTGAGATGGGCCGTGTCGATACAGGGTTTGATCGTCGTGTTCCCGCTCATAATGATCTGCGTGCCGTAAATTTGAGGGCGGCCATTGTTAATTTCCACCCGGTCGGTCAAATAGGCAAAGCCTTGCCCGGATGCATTGTGTTTGAGCACCTGTTTTTTCATGGATTTCAGCACTTTTAACTGGAAATCAGGGTCGAAATCACTGTGCTGAACCAGAAGAAAATACTTGTCGGAAGTTTCTTCCCCAACCAAATCATAGCCTGGGAAACCATATCGGTTATGGATTTTTTGAACGAAGGGAAAATTGGTCCTGATTGCCCGTTGATAAGCGGCAGCAGCACTGTCCGGGGGCCGTATAGAAGCGGTTGATTGATCTGCGTGATACAGGCTGTCGATCAGGAATGGCAATCGATCTACGCTGATCATTGAGGTTTTGTTATTCGAACAGGCTGCCAGGATCAGCAGCAGGGAGGGTATCAGGTATTTCATGCAGAATATGCTATGTGTTATTTAAATAATTTTCGGAATCATTGAACCAATAGTGCGCGTCTTGTAGACTATTCTTTTTCGCGTTTTATGATTTCATCCAGGAGTTTTTTCTCTTTTTCTGTCAAAATGATCTGATCCATAGTCAAATTTGGGTTTGGGATATACCATTCAAATTTTAAAAAATAATCCATGATCTCTTTGCTCCTGAAAACATGGCCGTGCTGTGCGTAAATGGTGTTACGCAATAGTTTCAGGTCGGCTCTTGAATAATTTCCATCGAGCGTATATTCTTCTGTATTTAGAAAGTCGTCATTCAGCCTCCTGTTAATGCCGAATTCAATGTTTTTCAAAGGTTTGAAGCCTTTGACATTGATTTGTAATTTACCGGAAAGCAGCCTTGCTACTCGGACAGGATCTGGGCCGTAAAGTTGTTTTTTATCCATCACTTTTCCTGTACCAATGACCGACCAGTCTGCTTTGTCTCCAAAGACATCGTTGACGTAAAAATAGGTATTGTCACCCATATCAATTTGAACCGTCAAGTCTTTGATCGTACCGTTTGCCCATTTTGACCCTGTTGTCAAAATATAATTGTACAACTGGCTTGCTTCAACATTGGTGCTTGCTGGGAAAGTATAACTGTGGTTGATTTTGTTTATGCCCGGCTTAAATGAAAGATGAAACAGGTAGACGAACACCCCTGGAAATTCTATTTCCGGGAGGTTTCCGTCTTTTATCTCTTTAAGTTCACAATCTTCACATTCGGCCACTTTCAAAGTGTACGGTACAATTTGGTCATTTGAAAGGATTGTAAAATCCGAAATCTGGTTCGTTTGACTGGCTCCCTCAGGTACATCGCCATAGGCCATCGGCGCTTGAAAACCAATCAACAGATTACGCTCCACCAGATCGGGGTTGTTGAACTCGAAATAGATATCGACACGACAAATTTTTTCCCTGACAGTAAAGGATAACACCTCCTTGTCGAGCGAAACCCTGGTTTCATTGATCGGGTAAATCACGCTGCCGCGGGTCAGGTATACGCCATCGTTGCAGAAAGCATGTATCGTAAAAGCAAAAATAAATGCAATTGAAATTGGCAATTTCATATAGTCGGAGGGCTGTTTTTAGCCGATAAAGGGCTTGCCGCTACAATTTTAAACTTTCTTGCCCACACCTCCAATTCCCTGGCCATTTTTAACCTCCTTGCCTGCCTCATGTTTTGTATTTTATGTTTCTGGTCTTTGTTTAATTTAGAGGTATTTCGTGAGATTTTCGTGAGTATTTTGCTGTCGGTATTCTTTTTATATCTGATTTTGCTAACCCCTCTCTTTTGTAACTATTCGAAAGACCGGCCTGCTTTAATTCAAGACCGCTTGTAGTATCGAATTGATATTTTGGGCCTTGTTGTATATCATTAAATGCCCTCCGTCCTTAATTTTAAAGTTTAGGTGAGTGATATTTGATACAGGTAAAATTTTATCTTTTAGTCCGTGAATGTGAATTATTCTATTGTCTGCGTTTTTGTTATTCCACTTAACGATTGAATTTATCGCCCACCTCAAAAAATCTTTGTCTGTGTTTTCCAGGATTGATTTTAACAGGGCTTTTTCCGAGGCGGTGCTCGTGCCGAAAAACCAATAGGTCAAAAAATTGGCCTTTTTCAAAACTGATGTTGGCGCTAATTTGTGCAAATTCAAGCATCCCAATAACCGGTACGAAATAGGTAATTCTTCTCTGCTCTTTACAGAAGAAATTAAGATAATTTTCTGACAATCAATTTGTTTTGATATCTCTATTGCCATCATTCCCCCAAACGATACGCCTAAAATTACAGGATTTTCTACCGCTATTTGTTGCCTTAATCGAGTCGCATAATCTTGTAGTGATTCTTTAGTTTTGGGAGGTATCCATTTGATAAACCGAGGCTCGTAGCCAGCGATTTGAAGGTATTCAAACACTCTTTCGTCTGCACCTAACCCGCTGATAAAATAAATTGGCTTCTTCAATCTGGCTTCAATTTGAAAGTACAAGTATACCTCATCTCTCCCTTACCCCGCAACCGCTTTCTCCAAAATTTCCCCTCCAAAATTGCTTCCTAACCCCCATTTTTGCCCCCCGCTAAAAACACTTCGCTCGAAAAAATGTCCTACGCTCCCCGCATTTCCCCCCTGCTTAATATCCCCCAGCATCGCGTACAAGCGGTGCTCGACCTGCTCGAAAGCGGGGCCACCATTCCCTTTATTGCCCGCTACCGCAAGGAAGCCACCGGCTCGCTCGATGAGGTGCAAGTGGCTGATATTCAAGACTACTGGAAGAAATTCGCCGAGCTCGACAAACGCCGCGAAGCCATTCTGGCCAGCATCGAGGAGCAAGGCAAGCTGACGCCCGAACTCCGCCGCGCCATCGAGGCAGCCGCGACAATGACCGAACTCGAAGACCTCTACCTGCCTTACCGCCCCAAACGCAAAACGCGCGCCACGGTGGCCATCGAACGGGGGCTCGAACCGCTGGCAAAACGCCTTTTTGCCCAAAAAGACCGCGAGGTGGAAACCCTGGCCGAACAATACCTCAACGATCAGGTGCCCACTGTCGAAGATGCCTTGCAAGGCGCCCGCGACATCATCGCAGAGTGGGTCAGCGAAGACAAAAACGCCCGCGACCGGGTGCGCCGTCATTTCGACAAGGGGTCGGTCATCGCTTCCCGCCTGGTGAAAGGCAAGGAAGCCGAGGCCCAGAAATACCGCGACTATTTCGAGTGGTCCGAACCCCTGCGCAACTGTCCCTCGCACCGCCTGCTGGCCATGCGCCGGGGCGAAGAAGAAGGCTTCCTGCGCGTCGGTATCGCCCCGGAAGAAGAACCGGCAGTCGAAAGCCTCGACCGGCAGTTTGTTACAGGCCACGGCGCTTCGGCCGAACAGGTGCGACTGGCGGTGAAAGACAGCTACAAACGCCTCCTGCAACCCTCTATCGAAACCGAATATCGCAATCTTTCCAAGGAAAAAGCCGACCTGGAAGCCATTCGGGTGTTCACCGACAACTTGCGCCAACTGCTGCTGTCGGCCCCGCTCGGCGAACGCCGCGTGTTGGGCATCGACCCGGGTTTCCGCACGGGTTGCAAGGTGGTGGCCCTCGACGCCAACGGCAATTTGCTGAAAAACACGGCTATCTATCCGCACGAACCGCAACGGCAGGTGTTCGAAAGCCAGTCGCTGGTGGAAGACTGGGTCGAGACCTTCCAGATCGACGCCATCGCTGTGGGCAACGGCACGGCCGGCCGTGAAACGATGGATTTTTTACAAAAAATCAAATTCCAGCGCCCGGTCGACATTTTTCAGGTCAATGAAGCGGGCGCGTCGATCTACTCGGCTTCCGAAGTGGCCCGTGAAGAATTTCCCAAAGAAGACCTCACCGTGCGCGGCGCGATCAGCATCGGCCGGCGCCTCATGGACCCCCTGGCGGAACTGGTCAAAATCGACCCGAAAAGCATCGGGGTGGGGCAATACCAGCACGATGTGAACCAGACCCTGCTCAAAGACAGTCTCGACCGCACAGTCGAAAGTTGCGTCAATGCTGTGGGCATCAACCTCAACACGGCGAGCAAACACTTGTTGACCTACGTTTCGGGTCTTGGCCCCACGCTGGCGCAAAACATCGTCGCCTACCGCGCCGAAAACGGCGCCTTCAAAAAACGCGGCGACCTGAAAAAAGTGCCCCGACTGGGCGACAAGGCTTTTGAACAATGCGCGGGTTTTCTGCGCATCCGCGAAGCATCCAACCCGCTCGACAACACGGCCGTTCACCCCGAACGCTACGCCCTGGTGGAGGAAATGGCGGCGGACCTGGGCTGCACCGTCCACGACCTCGTGCGCGATCGCGCCCTGCGCCAGCGCATCGACCCGAAACGTTACGTGCGCGGCGACGTGGGCCTGCCCACCTTGCAGGACATTCTCAAAGAACTCGAAAAACCGGGCCTCGACCCGCGCGGCACCGCACAACCCTTTGAATTTGGCAACGTGCGCAGCATCGAAGACCTGTCGCCGGGCATGATCCTGCCGGGCATCGTCACCAACATCACCAACTTCGGGGTATTCGTGGATATCGGGATCAAGGATTCAGGGTTGGTGCATATCTCCCAACTGGCCAACAAATTCGTGCGCAACCCGCAGGAAGTCGTGCAACTGCAGCAACAGGTGATGGTGCGCGTTGTGGAGGTTGATCTGCAACGCAAACGGGTGGCCTTGTCGATGAAGGATGTGTGAGGGGGGACAGTTTTTTTGGGGAGACAGGATTTACATGATTTACAGGGCTTTGCAGTTTCGCCACTGGTCCATAATTATGTAAATCATGTAGATCCTGTCTCCCCAAAAAAACTGTCTCCCAAGAAACAGCCTTCAACGTTATTTTACCAAAGAGAATGTCTTCACTCCCGTCACCCGCTCCACCACCAAAAAATACGCCCCCCGCGACAAATCGGGTAAAATGAGCGCGCCGTTTTCCAAAGTACCGTTGTCAATTTCACGCCCGTCAGCACGCAGCAAACGATAAAAAAGACCGTTCCATTCTGCCGGAAAATAAAGCACTTCGCCAAGCGGGTTCGGAAAGAGCAGGGGCCGGGTTTCTGTTAATTCAAATGTTGCGCTGGGCGGATTGTACTCATAAGCGCCGGCATCTACGGGGCCCGTATTAATTCGGTTTTCAGACGCCGTGGGGTGGAGGTAGGCTTGGTCGGGTGAGAGGGACAAGGCGCCAACCTGACCTAGCACAATGCCTTGGTCAATGGCCGGAGAGCCGGCGATGAGGTGGTAGTCGTAGTTGGGTTCGTCGGCGAACAGCAGGTTGGCTACAAGGGGCTCTACGATATTGTTCGACAACTGGGTGGCCGTGCCGCTCACCTGTGTGCCGCCGCCCGCAAAGATGTTGTTGACGATCTGTGCGACGGCCGTGCCATTTTGGATTTGAACAAAAATACCCGAGTTGGGGCGCTTGTTCACGCAGGTGTTGTGAACGAAATAGAGTTCGTGGGGCGCGGGATTGATCAAACCTTCGAGGCCGTAGCCCACCAGATTGCTGTTTTCGGCCAGCGGGCCTTGCATGAGCAGATTGCCCATCACGACCGAAGTGCCGCCATTGGGCAGGTCGATCAGCCGGCTGGAATTGCCGGTCTGTTCGTCCATGATGCGGTTGTAGAGAATGTAGTTGTAGGTCGCCCGCGATTTCAGGTTGTGGCCAACTTTGGCGTGGTGGGAATAGTTGAAACGAAAGGTAAGGCTGTTGACGTGCCCGATGTACAGGTTGTGCGAATACCCATCGCCATAGCTGTTGGCGTTGAATTCGCAATGTTCGATCAGGATGTCGCCCGTGCCCGGGTTGTTCGTCAGGATGCCCGTCTCATTGTCGTGAAAATAGCAATGCCGCACCGTCACCCCAATGCCTTCCTGACGGATGCCGGCGCCGTTGTGGTCGGGCACGGAACAGCCTGAAAATTCTATGTTTTCTATCGTGTTATTGTCTCCGGCGACAATCCAGATGGATTTCCCCTGCAAAGCCTGTCCGTTTGCAATCAAGTGCGGTCGACCGCCGACGCCCCTGATCAGCAGGTTGTGGGCGCTCCAGCGGGCCAGTGCGGCCGTGCCGGTGAAGTCCTCGGCATCAATGTCGATGGTGTCGCCGTTCTGGACGACGTTGGCGAGGTACAAGGCATTGGGAGACACGTAGTTGCGCGTGGAACCGACATGGAAAGTGGTGGCGGAAAGGCTCGGGGAAAGCAGGAGGAATAGCAGTAGGAAACGCATAATAATGCAATGATAGGGAGTTTTCCGCTCCAACTGCAATTCAAGCGAGGGGGCTGACTGTCAGCCAGCCACTCACACGATCAACCACTCAGAAATTCACCTCAAAACGTCATCAAAATCCCCGCCTTCACCCCGAATCGCGCGGCGCCCGGGTGATCGAGATACGTGAAACGGCGCATAAAATCGATGCGGAATACTTTGAGGATATTGCTGACGCCGATGCTGGCCTCCACGTATGGCTTGTCTTCAAGGGTGTACGTGATCGGCGTGTTGTCAGGATTAGTCGGAAAACGATAGAGACCGTTGGTCTCATCAGGTCGATTCCCGCGCGACACACCGCCGTAAAGCACTTTGACCGTGGCCACTTCCCGCAGTTTCAGGCGGCGCAACAAGGGGATTTTATTGAGAAAAAAGCCGTTGAAATAGTGATCCGAAATGAGTGTCACGTATCGGTCGCTGATGAATTCCATAAAATTCATCATGTTGTACGAATACTGTTGATAAATATAACTCTGATTGCCCGGGTGCATGGCCAGCAAGGGGTAGGGCAGGCCGTTGCCGAAAATCCCGCCCGCTTCGATGTAGGTGGTGTTGTAGCCGAATGGCGGCGTGTTCATGTATTTGTAAATACTGGCCGTTACCTGGTGAAAATCGTACTGCCCGTCGAGGAAGCCTTTTTTACCCATGTTGTATTGCACGGTGGCAATGTAATTGAAATCGACCACCATACGGCCGCTGCTGCCCTGATACGACTTTTCTCCGGGCGCGTAGCGAAGTATGATATAGGGTGCGCCTTCGATGACCGGGTCGTACACGGCCGGGCCGCCCGTTGCCGGCTCGAAACGAAGGGCGCCGGCGGGTTGGAACTGCTGCCGCATCACACCCGCCTGCCAACTGAAATGGTTGCGGTATTCGCGTTCGTAATGGGCATTGAAGCGCTGGAAATAGAAAAATTTGTCGTTGGCCCCACGAACGACCGACCCGAAAATATTACTCGTCGGGGCGCTTCCCTGAAAGATCTGCATGGGCAACATCACGTCGCTGGTGTAGCTGGCCCGTACGATATTGAGCGGGAATTCATTGTGTACACTGTTGCCGAGGGCATAGCGACCGGCAATGGAGTATTTCCACTTTTCATCGCGGAGGCCATAGCCTGCGTACCCTTCTATGCGATAGCGGCGGCTCAGTTCCTCTCGGGTGCGCCCGCCGAGGCGAAAACGCCAGCCTTCCACGTCATTGTACGCGTAAAACGAGGCCAGCGGTCCGATCTCGATGGCCTTGCCCGCGGGCGCATAGCCTCCGATGAGCGTGTGCATCCAGAAGCGGGTGTTTTTATAAAAACGGGTGTTTTGCAGGCTGTCCAGATTGGTGTAGGTCTCGGATTCCGCTGCATTGAGCGGCACAGGGCGGTTTTCCGCCCAGAATACCGGGTTGGTGGCATGGTCGGCGCCGGGCAGAATCATGACATCGTCGGGCGCCGCAAAAAGGGAATCGGCAATGGGCTCATTGATCTGCGCATCGCGGTGCACGAGGTACCGCTGCCCGACCAGGCCCAGGCTGCCTTCCAGTACACCGAAATGCAGGCGATAGTCCTCCGTGCGGACGATCCATTTGCCCGCTGGCAGCCGCTGGAATTCCTGCTCGACCTGCAAATCCTGCACCCAGTTGAGGTTGACGCCCTCGCCCACCGTAAAACTGACCTTGGTCACCGCAAAACTGCTGTCGAGGGCCACGTACAGCTCGCCCTGCAACAGCATGTCGGTTTTGTTTTTTGGAAAAAACTCCAGTTTGACAATTTTCCGGCCGTCTTCCATCAGTGTGTCGGCGGCGTAATAGCGGTAAAACAAAGGACCCGACGGGGCGATGGGACTGAGAAACTGGTCGGTCAGCAGCGTGACGTAATTGTCGTAAATATCGATTTCCTCGTAGAGGTATTGCAGGCTGTTGTTGATCCCTTTCTGGTCGAGGGTGCCCGGAAAAGTCACGGATTGTGTGGCTTTTATGTAGGTTTTTTTGCGTTTCGGGTCGGATCGGCGGTAGCAGTCCGCCACGTTTTCCTGCAAAAATACCGGCACGACCGAGACGCCGGCAAACTTGCTGGTGTCTCGGTTCTCAAGCACAAAACGAGCCTGACGCATCATGCGGCGGTCTTCGAGTTTGTCGCCCAGGTTGCTGAGTCCGAAAAAGATCTTTTCGTATTGCTCGTCGCGGTAAGTGCGCAGGTTTTCGATGTGGTTGTCGGCCCGGTGTGCAATCACTTCTTCGATCAGTTCGCGGGCGGGATTGTCTTTTTTCTTGTATTTCTCGGGCTTTATCACCACTTCCTGCAACAGTTGGGTAGCCGGCGAAAGGTCGACATCGATGGTCTGCGTTTTGCCGGGCTTGACCTCCCTGACCAGCGCATTGTACCCAATGACCGTAAATTTGATCTCGGTGATCCGCCGTTCGGTTTTCAACACGTATTTGCCGTTTTCATCGGTCGTAACCCCCAGAGAAACCCCCGGGACCGACACCGTGGCAAATGGAATGGGCGTGTGGGTTTCGGCGTCGTTGACCGTGCCTTGTACTACCGTGAGCGCGGTTTTTTGGGCAAAAAGCAACACGGGAACCGAGAACAAAAGCAAACCAATCAACCGGTTCCAAACCGCTTTATATCGCATGAGCAAGAGGTGTTTAATCAAAAGACTGACTTATAGACAAACAAGCCGCCTCAAAGTTACCGGAACGCGGCTATTAAATGGGGCTGGGCGCTGCTCAGAGCGGGGCTTTAACAGAACATTTTGATCGCACCCTTGCCCAAAAAAGCACAGAAGTTACGCAGGAACGACCTGCGTAACTTCTGTGTCATTTTAAAGATCCGTTGCGGGCAATTTTTTACTGCCGCAGGCGGATTGTCACGGTATTGCCGTTGTCGGTCGTCAGCGTGCCGAAGCGATCGCAGGAGCCGTCGCCGTAGTCGAGCGTAGCCGTGCGGTCGTCGCGAGTGAATTCCACGACGCCTTGCGAGATCCAGCGGCAGGTGGCGCGTTTGATCAGCGGTTCGGTGATGGTAGCGGTGTAGGCCTTACCGGCGCGGTTGACGCCCGAGGCGGAGCCAGTGGTGCTCCAGGCGTTGTCCCAATGCGTCGGGGTGCCGGTTCCTTCGAAGAGCACGCTGGTGTGGTTGGCATTCCAGCTGCGGGACGTGCCGTCGGGGAAGGTATGTTTCATGTTGGTGGCTGTTTTGGTGTACGACCAGTTGCCGTCGGCGTTGAGGCCGTTGTTGGTCCAGGTTTTGGCGCCCTCAATCTGGATGTCATCCACCGAAAAGCCGTCAAAAGTGCGGGTGCGTACAGCCCCGGCAGTCAGGATGTCGGCCGTCTGGCTGATGATGATTTTGCCGGTAAAGTGGCGGCCGTTGAAATCGCAGCCCGTGCCAAAATCGACCGTGATCGTGTTGGGCCAGGTGCCGTATGGCTGATCCATGGTAATGACCGGGCAGGTAGACGTGCCGCCGCGCTCTTCGATCGCGATGTCGGCATCGAAGTCGAGCTGCTGGTCGAAGTCTTCGCTTTCAGCGAGGTCTTCGGAGGTCATGACGTCCTGTTCGAGGGTTTTGGCGTTGTCGGATTTTTTGCAGGCGGTCATGATCACCGCGGCGGAGAAAAAAAGAAGGGAAAGATAAAAGAGCGACTTTTTCATGGTCGGAATGAATGTTGTGTTGGGTGAATGTGTGTTTCGTAGTTTTTGTTTGTTCCGGTTCCGGCCGAGGAACGATGATATAGACCACCAAGGGGGCTGCCGGTTTAAACAGACGGTTCTTAAAACTTTGTTAAAACGAAGACGCAGATAAATTCGGCAGCCGGCGTTTGCCCTTTTGCCCATTGTTTTACCTTTGCCCTCGCTATGGCAACCGGAAAATTGCTGCTTCCCCCCGAACAATTCGCCCTCACCATCGAGCGGCTTTGCTGCCAACTGATCGAGGATTGGGACGATTTCTCCGACGCCTGCATCGTCGGCATCCAACCCAGGGGTGTAGCGCTCGCCGGCCGCATACACCGCCGCATCAGCCAGTTGACCGGCAACCCGAATATTCCCTACGGCAAACTCGATATCACCTTTTACCGCGACGATTTCCGCCTGCACGACCAACCGCTGGCGCCGCATCCCAATGAAATGGATTTTATCGTAGCGGATAAAAAAGTCCTGCTCGTCGACGACGTGCTGTACACCGGCCGTACCATCCAGGCCGCTTTCGCCGCCTTGCAGCACTACGGCCGCGCCAGGGTAGTCGAACTGCTCGTGCTCGTCGATCGCCGCTTCAATCGACAGCTGCCCATTCAGGCCGACTACGTGGGCATCAGCGTGGACGCCCTCGACGAAGCCTACGTCAAAGTGCATTGGGAAGACAACCACGGCGCCGATGAAATCCGCCTTTTTGACAAAAAACACCCCTCTTGACGGTCCACCAAGCGGGGTGTTTTTTTACTAATACACAACACAGCAACAACGAAAGAAATACCCATATCCGATGTCAAAAAAACTCTCGACGCGCCACCTGATCGGTATCAAGGACATCACCGCCGACGACATCCGGCTGATTTTTGAAACGGCCGACAACTTCAAGGAGGTGATCAACCGGCCAATCAAAAAAGTGCCCTCCCTGCGCGACATAACCGTGGCCAATATTTTTTTCGAGAGCAGCACGCGCACCCGTATTTCCTTCGAACTGGCCGAACGCCGCCTGAGCGCCGACATCGTCAACTTTGCCGCTTCCTCGTCGAGCGTCAGCAAGGGCGAAACCCTCCTCGACACGGTCAACAATATCCTGGCCATGAAGGTCGATATGGTGGTCATGCGCCACCCCGCGCCCGGCGCCTGCGTTTACCTGGCCCAGCGCATCCCGGCCAACGTGGTCAATGCCGGCGACGGCACCCACGAACACCCCACCCAGGCACTGCTCGATGCCTTTTCCATCCGAGAACAACTGGGCGACGTGGCGGGCAAAAACGTCGCGATCATCGGCGATATCCTCCACAGCCGCGTGGCCCTGAGCAATGTTTTTTGCCTCCAGAAACTCGGCGCCAAAGTGCGGGTCTGCGGCCCGCCCACCCTGATCCCGCACCACTACCGCGAACTGGGCGTGGAGGTGTCTTACGACGTGCGCGACACCCTCCGCTGGTGCGACGTGGCCAACGTGCTCCGCATTCAGCTCGAACGGCAGGACATCAAGTATTTCCCCAGCCTGCGCGAGTACCACCAGTATTTCGGCATCACGCGTCAGATGCTCGACGAACTCGACCGCGAAATTGTCATCATGCACCCCGGCCCGATCAACCGCGGCGTCGAGCTGACCTCCGACGTGGCCGACAGCCCGCACAGCATCATTTTGCAGCAGGTGGAAAATGGCGTGGCTATCCGTATGGCGGTTTTGTATTTACTGGCTGCCCAGGAACAGGTTTCCGCTTCCTGACCTCGCGGCAAGGCGCCGCTATTGACCGAGCTCCGCGATCAGGTTCGGGTAGTCGGTGATGATTCCGTCCACCCCCAGGGCCGTAAGCTGGCGCATTGCGGTTTTGTCGTTGACCGTCCAGGGAATCACCCGGATGCCGCGCTTGTGACAGTCGGCTACGAGTTTTTGATCCACAAATTTGTAATAAGGGCTGTAAATGTCGGGCTGGAACCCCAGCGCGTCCAGGTTCCATTGCAGGCTCTGTTCGTTTTCCACCAGCAAAGCCAGCGGGAGGTTCGGGGCCAGTTTTTTCACTTCTTTCAAAGCCCGCACGTCGAACGACTGAATGGTGCAGAGGGTGTCGATGCGCAGGTATTTGATTTCGTCGACCACCAGTCGGGCAAATTCGGCAACGGGCGGGTGCCGCACACCGTCCCAGGCCGGCTCGCTTTTGATCTCGATGTTCCAGCGGATGGGGCGCTCCTGATGCGCGCGCCGGACAGCAAACACGACATCGCGGAACGCAGGCTTGAAAGCCTTCGCTTTTTCCTGTTGCGGAAAACGCGGATGCCCCCAGGAGCCGCAATCCCAGGCCTTGATCTCCTGCTGCGTCATCTGATAAATCAGGTAACGTTCGGCGTCTTTCTGCGGGATGGTATCGCCGTTGGGCAAGTGGCAAATGTCGGGGTGGAACCAGGGTTCATGGCTGACAATCAATTTGTTGTCTTTCGAAACCGCGAGGTCGAGTTCCAGGGTGGTCACCTCGGGAATTGCCGCCGCGCGCAGGAAGGCCGGGATGGTATTCTCGGGCATCAGGCCGCGACAGCCGCGGTGGCCCTGCCAGTCGAAAAAAGGTGCGATGGATTTGGCCTCCGCGACGGGAGCCGGACTGTTTGACGGTTCGGCTTTTGGTACGGTTTTGCAGCCAAGAGCAAGGGTAAAGAGCATGAGCAGGGCGAATAAAAATCGATGGAAAGACATGTCGGACAAGAACGGAAAACTTTAAGTCAGAAAAAAGCCGGCACGGCCACGATGGCGTACCTTTGAGCGAAGGTAATCCGACCTGTGTTAACCTAATTTGAAGTCAATTAAGATGATCGACGCAAAAGAATTTCTTTTTTCCCTTCCGCAAAAGGCCAACCCGGATGCACTGGAAGGCTTGAACACCCTTTTTCACTTCGACGTGGCCGACTCGGGCCAATACACCGTGCGCCTCGAAGACGGTAAACTCAGCGTATCCGAAGGCCTCGAAGGCGAGGCTGCCTGCACGGTCAAAACTTCGGCGGAGTCGTTTTCCAAACTGGTCAGCGGCGACCTCAATCCCATGATGGCAATGATGACCGGCAAACTCAAGATCAGCAATCCCGGCGAAATGCTGAAATACGCCAAAATTTTCGGGCTGATGTGATCGCAAAGCGCCGCTCTGCCCCTGATTTACAAACAGACGCCACGCCGATGATTCGACGTGGCGTCTGCGTTTTGGCCTCCGGCAATATTTTTCAGGCACCCCATTTAATCCTCCCAGTCGTAGAAATCCTTGAACTCATCCAGTTCCCTGCGTTCTTTTTTGGTCGGACGCCCGGCACCTTTTTCGCGTTTTTCGGTGTTGGAATGGGCGCTGATAAACCAGACCTGGTATTTGTTGCGCTCCTCGGGCGGAGTGAGGTCTTCGTAGCACGTGAGTGCAATGGGTGAGCCGACCCTTTTTTCAATGGTTTTCAGCACGCGGAACTGAAAATTGAAACCGTCTTTTTTGACGGTCACGGTTTCGCCTTCGCTGACCAGGGAAGCCGGTTTGGCGAGGGTTTCGCCCACTTTTATCTTGCCTGCCTTGCAGGCGTCGGTGGCAATCGTGCGGCTTTTGTAAATGCGCACACTCCACAGCCATTTGTCGATACGAACTTTCATACGTTGGGTGTTAGGATGGGTGTTGCGGGCGGGCCACATCGCCGAAAAGGGCGGAAATTTCTTCTTTTAATGCCGCAACCACGCCTGCTCTTGCATAATTTTTGGCAGTTGCCAGCCGCACTTCGCGCACGGGCACAGGATCCGCAAACGCCCGTACCCGCGCAAGGCGACCGGCGTCCATAAAACGCGTGGCGAGACACGGCAAAACGGTGATGCCGCCTTGTGCATCTACCAGATTGGTCAGGGTCTCCAGACTGCCGGCTTCGTACACGAGGGTTGGTTGTGTCGAGGTTTTGGGCCGCAAGGCGCAGATCTGTTGCACCTGCCCGCGCAGGCAGTGCCCTTCTTCGAGCAGCCAAAGCCGGCTCAGGCTGAGGTCTTCCGGCAACATGTAGGTCTTGTGAAAAACCGATTCCTGCGGCGATACGTAAGCAACAAATTCTTCCTCGAACAGGGGAATCGAGCTGAGAGAAGGCTCATCGTCTACCGGCGTGGCCAAAAAAGCCAGGTCGATGACGCCTTCCCGCAAGGCCTGATGCACGCGCTCGGTTTGCATCTCGTGTACATGGAGGCTGAGCGAGGGGTAGCGTTGCTGCAGGCGGGGCAGCAAAACCGGCAGCAGGTAAGGCGCAAGCGTTGGAATGATGCCGAGGTGAACATCTCCGATCACGCTGCCGCGCAATTCGGCCACGGCATCGCGCAGCCGGCCGACGTCGGCCAGAATCTGCCGGGCGCGTTCGAGCACCACCTCGCCTTCGCGGGTCAACGACACCGGCTGCCTGCTGCGGTCGAAAAGCCGAAGCCCCAGTTCGTCTTCGAGTTTCTGGATCATCATGCTCAGTGTGGGCTGCGTCACGTGGCAAGTTTCCGCCGCCCGGGCAAAATGCCGCTCGCGGGCCAGGGCCACTGCATATTCCAGTTGTTGAAGGGTCATGGATATTGATCGATAATTTCGATGCAAAGGTAAAATTTATCACATTGGTTGATGTGATTGTTGGATCGGTGATCGTAACAGCAAACTGCCTTCAATTGGTTCCACTTGCATAAAATACAGATTTTCAGCATTTTTTAAATAAAAAAAGCCGGACAGCAAGTGCTGCCCGGCCCGAAGTAGTGTTCTGTTTGAGTTTATTGTTTGCTGAAACCGATCACGTATTGATGGTTTTCAGCATCGGAGTATTGAGCCGTCAGGCTGTTCTGGTTGATGCTGGTGATCTTCCATTCCTGGGTCGGCGAGTTGTCGAAATTCAGCACGATCGTTTGCGTGTCTTCGTTGGTGCGCCAGTTGCCCGATTCGTTGGTCGTCGTGCTCTGGAGCGTGAACGGGTTGGTCGACACGACGCGCAGGTTGAAGTAGCTTCCTTCGTTGAGCGTCAGTACGGAGTTGAAAAATGAAGTCGCGTCGGCATTGTCGATTTTGACACTTTGAGACGACCAGGTGCCGGTGGCCTGATCTTCCAGTGTTTTGACTTCGTCTTTTTTGCAGGCGGTGAAGGCGAGTGCCGCAAACATTACGATTACCGGGATGAAGGCTGACTTTTTCATGTTTAGATTCACAGTGTTTGAGATGAAGAATGGGTTAAAAGAAAACAGCGATTCAAAAGAATACGCCACATAAATGCCGGCCGGCGCGTTCCTATTGCCAGAGATATTCTCTTTTAAGAAATATTTGACAGATGACTTTCGTGACAAAAAACGGCCTTGTACGTCCGAAACCTGCTTTCACCACTGCGCGGTTTTTACTCCCACAGAAGGGTTATTTTTGCGAAAAGACCCATTTTTAAGGAAAATTAGTTGGCGGAAAAATGTAATTTCGCCCGTCGTTAACCCCCAGACCCGACGCTTCCATACCCTCCTTTAATCTGTTTCGCGTATGTCTTCGGTGAAAAGTCGCTTTAACATACCTTTCACCATTCACTCCACTTCATGCAGACGAGAATTTACGCTACCGTCGCGCTCCTTTTGACCGTTTTCACTGCCGTTCAAGCTCAGAAGATTAAAGTCGACCTCAACCTCAACGTTGGGATGTGCAGGCTTTACCACAACACCAACTTCGAGACGACCAAAATGAACGGCCTGTACAAGTTCGTGGAAATCTCCCACCCGGAAGGCTACACCTGGGAGCAATTCGCTGAAACCTACCAGCTGCGCGAGAAATACGAACAGCCTCATTTCGGAGTTTCCGCCCGTTTCCGCTACAAAGACTGGCCGATCATCCTCGAAGCGCAAGCCATGAGCTCGCCTTCGGGTTATGAAAAAATGGCCTATGGCGGCCTGATCGGCCTGGGTAAAGACCTGCCCATCGGCGACAACATCGGCCTGTATTTCTCCTTCCTGGGCGGCTACAAGTATGTGTACGACAAGGGTTTCGGCGCCAACACACTGACCAACAGCATCGGCCACAAAACTGCCCGGGAGTATGCCTCCGAATGGTTCGACCCGAAAAAACCGCTTGGTACCCAGAAAGGCAGCCTGTTTACCCTGCATTTCAGCCTCGCCAAAAGCCTCGACGAAGCCGAGACCCTGCTGGCCGGCGCCGAATTTTACGGCGAGCTCGACCTGACCGACAAAGTGGCGCGCGAAGGCGCGGCCCGTATGACCAATGCAGGCTTGCAAGTGTTCCTGCGTTTCAACCTCTTTCAGAAAAAAGAAGACCCGTTTTACCCAAGCCCTGGCGGCCATTGATCCGCTTAGAGCATGTTCGGGATTTTCTGCCGGAGGCAAAAACGAGTGCTTTTTTGTCAGTTTTGGCGTTTTTGAAGGAGCATAGCCGAAGTTCTGTGACTGAAAAAAGGTAAAAAATGGCGAAAAAAGAACCGTTTTTGACCCGGTGAGAAAATCCCGAACATGCTCTAACTGCTTGTGTTACAATAAAAAAGCGCCGCTGTCCGGATGTTGATCGGACGGCGGCGCTTTTTATGAGGCGAAACGCGACTTTATTCCTTGGCCAGCGGAGGCATCTGAATGTGTAGTTGTTCGAGGCTGTCGACCAGGGTTTTGGCAATAAAATAATCGCGCCACCAGCGGTCGTCCACGGGACAGATATACCAGGGAATGCTGCTGCTGTTGATGGCGTACTCGTAGGCTTTCATGTATTCGTCCCAGAGTTTGCGCTCCTCCCAATCGCCCGGGTTGTGTTTCCAGTATTTGTCGGGCTCCTGCATGCGTTGCCGGAGTTGTTTTTCCTGCTCCTCTTTGGAGATGTGCATGTAGAACTTGAAAATCAAGGTGTTGTTGTCGTACAGCAGGTTTTCTTCAAAGGCGTTGATGGCGGCCATGCGGCGTTGTACGCGCTCCTCGTCGATCCATTTGTGCACCCGTTGAATGAGGATGTCTTCGTAATGGCTGCGGTTGAAAATCCCGATCATGCCTTTTTGCGGTACCACTTTGTGCACCCGCCAGAGAAAATCGTGGGCAAATTCTTCTTCCGACGGCTTTTTAAAGGCGTGGTAAGTCATGCCGGTAATGCGGCATTTGTCGAAAACCTTGTGCGCGGCCCCGTCTTTCCCGCTGGCATCCATGCCTTGCAACACGACGAGCACGCTGTGTTTGCCGTCGGCGTAAAGCCGTTGCTGGAGGTCGCCCAGGCGTTCTACGAGGTCTTCCGTTTCTTCCTTGATGTGTTTTTCTTTAACCTCGGCTGGCGCCGTGGTGGGTATTTCCGACAGTTTGATCGCAGTGGTACGGGCCATAAGGCTGAAATTTGGAAATTTTGCAAGTTGTTGACAATCAGCCCATTTTGGCGCGTTTGGCCATCCAGGTCTGGAGAATGGGGTAGAATCCCTGATTGATGTCGGCTTCCACGAAATCAATTTTAAACTGGAGACAACGGAGTTTCAATTGCTCCTTGAAAGTATTGACCTGTTTGGTGTAGAATTCCTTGACCTGCCCGGGTTGCAGGCGCACCTGTTCGCCGGTTTCCATGTCGATAAATATGTAGGGTCGGTTTTCAAACTCGAAATCCAGTTCGTGTTTTTTATCGGTGACGTGGAAAAGAATGACCTCGTGTTTGTTGTGGCGCAGGTGCTGCAGGGCCGAAAAAATGGCTTCTGCCTGATCGGGATGCTCCATCACGTCGGTAAAAATGACGACCAGCGAGCGGCGGTGGATGGATTCGGCTACGAGGTGAAGACTGGCGGCCAGGTCGGTGGGTCGGTTGAGCACGGGGTGTTCGATGCGGTCGGCCAGTTGGGAGAGCAGGAGGCGGTAGTGCATCGTGCTCGATTTGCTGTGGGTGTTCACCCGTATTTCATCGTCGAAAAGGGTGAGGCCGAAAGCATCGCGTTGTTTGCGGAGCACGTTCATCAGCACGGCAGCCGATTGCGCCGAAAAGCAGAACTTGTTGGCGTACTTGAACTTGTCCGGATTTTTTTCGTCCCAGGGATAGTACATGGTCGAGGAGGAATCGACTACCAGTTGGCAGCGCAGGTTAGTTTCTTCCTCGAAACGTTTGCTGAAAAGGCGGTCGGTGCGTCCGTACACTTTCCAATCGATGTTGCGGGTAGTTTCACCGGCGTTGTAGAGCCGGTGTTCGGCGAATTCGACCGAAAAACCGTGAAAAGGGCTGCGGTGCAGGCCCACGATAAAACCTTCCACCACTTGCTGGGCGAGTAGTTCGAGGTTGCTTCCGAGGGCGCGAATATCCTGTGATTCCAGTACCTGATTCATGATGCGAGCTTGTCGTACGATCCGTTTGGGTCGCCCAAATGTAAGGCGGAAGCATGAAACGCCGGCCGCAAGCTTTTGTTACGGCCGGCGCTGGATTGATCGACGAAATTACTCCAGCCGGAAGCGGACGGGCAGCGTATAGCGTACCCTCACCGGATAGCCGTTGGCCGTCCCGGGTTTCCAGCGGGGAAGCAGCATCAGGATGCGCCGTAATTCATCGCCGCAGCCGTAGCCGATGTCGCGCACGATCGTAATGTCAGTCACCTTTCCTTCTTTATCGATCACGAAAGTGCCGACGACGAGGCCCTCAACATTGGACTCCCGCGCGGTATCCGGATACATCAGGTTGTTGCCAATGAACTGCATCAGCGCCGCTTCGCCACCTGGAAATTGCGGCGGATTTTCGATGTCGAACATTTCAAAGGTTTTTTCGCCGACCACCGGCATCAGGGGCGCTTCCACCGTCAGTTTGGCGGAATCGACCGCTGCGCCTTGCGGCGTTTGCGCTGTTGACAACAGGGCGGACAACATGACCGTGACTACAAACAGTTTTTTCATGGTTTAATTAAAAGGTTTTAGAGCATGTTGATCTTTTCCTGCCGAGGCGAAAACGAGAAAATTTTATTTTCGGCAAGGCAAATTTCGCAGTCGGATGCGGGCGATCCGGCGAGAAATTTAACGCAGCAGAAAATAAAATTTTCCGTTTGCAGCCCGGCAAGGAAAAGCTCAACATGCTCTTAGTAAAAAATCAGTCCTTGTAAGGGTCGAACAGGTCGGGCGCAGCCATGGCCACACCGATCGGACGCAGCCGGTGAACGACCTCGATGGTCCCCTCGTGGTAGCCCAGCACCTCCTGCAGTTTTTTGTAACATTCGGGGGCTTCGTCGGCGCCGCCGCCGCGCAGGGCGATGCTTTTGTTTTTCATTCGTTTTTTCCAGGCTGTCCAATCGACCAGCCCTTTGCTCAGGTATTGCACCTTGCCGTTTTTCCAGCGTTTTTTTCCGGCGGCCTGGTTGCGGCTCATGACCCGGCCTGCACCGTGAACGGTGGAATAAAGGCCGTCGCGGCTCAGCGGCGAATCCACACCGCGAATCACGACCGACTCATCGGCCATATTGGCCCCGATAAAGCCGTACTGACCCGGAAACGCAGGGGTGGCGCCCTTGCGCACCACGTAGTACTTTTCCCCGAAATGCTCCTCTTCCCAAAGGAAATTGTGGTGGTTGTGGACTTCGAATCCGGCTTTGGCGCCAAGTATTTCCAGCACTTTTTCCACCACGACATCCCGCCCGGCGTAGGCGTATTCGCCGGCAAGGCGCATGGCTGCCAGGTAGTCGCGACCCAGTTCGCTGTCGGCGTCGAAGAGGATTGGCGGGGCGTCCATTCCACCTTCCGGGACGTGATCGGTGAAGGATTTTCCTTTGGAAAGGGCAATAAAGCCGGTGGTGGTTTTGTGCCCGAAGCCGCGCGAACCGAAGTGTACGCCGATCCACAGCCAGCCTTTTTCATCTTCAAAAAGGTCGACGAAGTGGTTGCCGGAACCGACGGTACCGAGTTGATCCATGGCGAGCCGCATCATGGCTTTTTGCGGCGCAAATTCGGCTTTGGCAATGTGATCGAACACCGGGTGATCGATCGGTTTGGGGTTGGGCCGCCCGACGCCGAAACCGATCTGTTTGAAAATCTCGTCCATGATCTTTTCCCGGTCGATATCGGCTGCTTTCAGGTTCGTTTGCACGGCTTTGTTGCCGCAAGCGATGTCGAAACCCACGCCCGACAGACTGATTTTGTCGCGATAAGCCACTACGCCGCCGATGGGATGCCCATAGCCGTAGTGCGCATCGGCGGTCAGCGCCGCACGGTCGTCGGGCGATGCCGGACAACGTTTAATCTGTTCGATGGCGTTAGCGTCGATGATGGGAGCGCCGAAAACGGTCAGATTTTCCATAGGCCGGCTTCAACGGGTATGATGCTCCGGAAGTTCCCGCTGGTGGGCAAGGGCGTTATTTTGGGAATAAAAAAGATAAAAAACCGCCAAACTTACCACGAATGCCGCGATAGAAACATTGCGGATCGCTTTGGCGCTGGGGCGTTCGGGATCGACGCCGGGCACACGAATTTTGATAAGCCCGGGATGTTGCTCCAGAAATTCCGCGCCTTTGCCCAAAACAACCCATGCCGACCAGGAACCCCAAACCGTGAGAAAAAAAGCCCAAAAAGTGCGGGACGCCCATCCGCCCGACGACATTCCCTGAAGAAACGTAAAGGCGTTTTCTTGCGGGTGGCTCAGGATCGCAGCGCCCATCAATAACCAGACAAGGGTGTAGAAGGTGATAAACCAGGTTAAAAACTGGTTGTAACCCGGCTCCCGGGAGGGGTCTTCCTCGATGTAAGCCTGAATATTTTTTTTCAGAAAAAAATAGTTTACGGCGCCGGAAGCCAGTCCAAGAACCCAGAAATAGCGAGCAATGAATTCAAACATGATAAATTGGGATGGAGGGTGAAGAAAATGCTACTCCTCCTGACTTTCGCGCCGGTCGCGCTCCCAGTCCATATTGGCCAGGGAAACGACCGCGAATCCGACCATGACCATCACGATTTTGATGATCAGGGAGAACAGGTGTCCGGGTTTTTCCAAAAAACCGAGGAAAGCCCAGTGTGTGCCCACCACTTGCAGAAAAATGGCGGAAAGTCCGAGGATGATCAGCGCAAATCCGAGCAAAAGCCAGCGTCCTTTATTTTTCATCGTCAAATCAAAGTAAGATTGTACAATTTAAAACGGGTGAAATATCAGAGCCCCTAACTTTGGCAAGCCAAATTTGTTCAGTCCTAATCAAATCCGCTTACCACCTTGTCTGTTACCACCCGCGATTCAGAATTTGTCAAATTAATTGAGTGCCCTCGCGATGCCATGCAGGGGCTGCATGATTTTATCCCGACGGAAACCAAGGCTGCCTACATCAACCAGTTGTTGCAGGTGGGCTTTGATTCGCTTGATTTCGGGTCGTTCGTGAGTCCCAAAGCCATTCCGCAGATGCGGGATACCGCCGAGGTTTTGGCAAAATTAGACCTTTCCGCCACCTCGACCAAACTACTGGCTATCGTGGCCAATCAGCGCGGCGCGGAGGATGCCTGTCAATTTCCGGAAATCCGCTACCTGGGCTACCCGTTCAGCATCAGCGAGACCTTTCAGCTGCGCAATACCAACGCGACGATTGAAGAAAGTGTGGAACGCACGCAGGCCATACAGGAACTCTGCGAACGGCACGGCAAAGAGTTGGTGCTGTATATTTCCATGGGCTTCGGCAACCCCTACGGCGACCCCTGGAACGTGGAAACGGTGCAAAAATGGGTGTCGGCCCTCGTCCCGATGGGTATCCGGGTTTTTTCGCTGTCCGATACGATCGGCTGCTCGAATCCTGAAAATATCGCCTACTTATTTGGTAACCTGATCCCGGCTTTCCCCGGCGTGGAATTTGGCGCGCATTTGCACACCCAGCCGCACAACTGGCGCGAAAAAATCGAAGCCGCCTGGCAGAATGGCTGCCGTCGCTTCGATGGCGCGATGCGGGGTTACGGCGGCTGCCCGATGGCCAAGGACGACTTGACCGGCAATATGGCTACCGAAAATCTGGTCTTTTTCCTCGATGAAATGCACGCTGAACACGGGCTCAACCGGCAGGCGTTCGGGAAGAGTTTGGCGATGTCGCTGGATGTGTTTCTGTAGCGCCGACCTCTAGGTCGGCGCAAATCGTCCACAAAAAGTTACCGCCGGGAGTTCCCGGGTATCGAGGATTGGCAAAAAGTGATTGCGATCTTGCACCGACCTGTAGCGCCGACGTAGCGGTCGGCGCAAATCGTCCACAAAAAGTTACCGCCGGGGATTTACCCGGGTATCGAGGATTGGCAAAAAGTGATTGCGATCTTGCGCCGACCTGTAGCGCCGACCTAGCAGTCGGCGCAAATCGTCCACAAAAAGTTACCGCCGGGAGTTCCCGGGTATCGGGGATTGGCAAAAAGTGATTGCGATCTTGCGCCGACCTCTAGGTCGGCGCTACAGGTCGGCGCTACAGTTTCACAAACTTCATCGACCGTTTTCCTCCGCCAGCTTGTACAACCAGCGTATAAACGCCCGCCGGCCAGTCGACCGGCAAGGTCAGCAGTTCGTGTTGCGGTCCGGCCTGACGCATATTGCCAGGCAAAAACGTCGTCTGCAGCCGCCCTTGTTCGTCGTAGCAGTCGATGCGAACCGATTGGGCTTGTGTCAATTCGTAGTCGATTTGTAAGGAAGTTTGCACTGGATTGGGAAACAAGGCTACGGTCAAGTCGCCTTCAGTCGCGGCATTGATAACGCCTACCGAGGGAATATCGATGATGCGAACCAGCAGGATGTCGTCGTTCTGGCCATTGTTTTGGATTCCGCCGGCGAGCAACTGACCGTTGTCGAGGCTGACTATTTGAGTGGCCGTACTTCCCTGCAGTCGGATATATCCGTCGAGCCCAAAGTTGGTATCCAGGTTGCCATTGGCATGCAAGCGCAAGAGGACGAACTGATGGTCCAGGTCGGGATTGACAATCGTTCTGCTTTCACACGCGGCCACGATCCGGCCATCAGCCTGAATAGCCAATGCATTGACCTTCGCGATTTCGTCGTTGTCGAATTGGTGGGCAATAAAACCTGAAACGCCGAAATCAGGATCAGGAGCGCCATTCGGAAGAAGTTGAGCGAAAGCCAGGGCGCTTCCTCCGCCGGCGACGAGCAATTTGCCCGAATCCAGCCGGGTGAAAGTGAAGGCCCTGTGCAAGCCGGCCGGCATGCCGGCATCGATCACCAGCCCGCCGCTGCCAAAGTTGAGGTCGGGCGAGCCGTTTTCAAGAAACTGAACCAGATAGTTGCGACTTGCGCCGTTCACCAAGCGGGTTCCAAGAGCGAGGAATTTTCCGTCGGGAAGTGTATTCAGACGCTCCCACGAAAGAAAACCAGCCGGCGCCTGGGCTTGACCATTCAGGCCGAAATTCAGATCGTAAGTTCCGTTGGCCTGGTAGCGTACCAGTATTCCTGTCTGTTGCGGCAAGGGCGAAGCGCCGCAAGCCAGCATTTTGCCATCAGGCGTGAAGGAAAGTGCATGGAAACTGCTGAGGTCCGGAAAACTGCTCGTAGCAATGCCATTATTTCCAAAACTAGCATCGGGCAGGCCATCGCTGTTGAGGCGAATCAAGCCTGCTTTTCCGTCGAACAAGCCGGCGCCGACAATTTTACCATCGGCAAGTGGCGCAATATCGAGGAGGACGCCCGGCTCGGCCGGATTCAGGAAGGAAATACCATTGCCAAAATCGGTGTCAGGATTTCCGCCAGGATGCAATTGCAAAATGCCGGGGTAGGCAGTCAGATCGGCGCCTGCGCCTTTGTAGCCCAGACCGGCGCAGAGGATGTTTTGATCGGGAAGGACAAGCAGCCGGGAAAGCACATCGCGGGATGCTCCAACATCGGTGAGTACGACGCCGTTTTGACCAAAAGAAAGGTCGGTTTTGCCATCGGCAGAGTAGCGCAGCAAGGTGATGTCGGCGCCGACAAGGCGCTCGGAAGTGCCGGCCAACAGGACGTTGCCGTCGTTTTGAAGCGCAAGCCGATAGGCGTTGTCGTTGGTATTGCTGACCGATGTGATGACGAGCCCGGCATCGCCGAAATCAACATCAGGCGAGCCGTCCGACAGCCGCCGCAGGAGGAAAAAGTCGCGAAAATCGACGTTTTCGATCATGCCGGACAACAGAATGCCGCCATCGGGCTGCACCAGTACATCGGTGCAAAAATTGCCGGCCGGACCTGGTTCGAGCAGCAGGGTGCCGTTGTCGCCAAAACCGGTGTCGGGCTGGCCGCTGGCCAGCAGGCGGGCAACACCGACCCGAGGGAGAAAGTCCGTTACGGAGACGCCTGCAACGACAATTTTTCCGTCATTCTGGATCGATATTCCGCGGGCGAGATCGTCGTCGCCGAGGTTGAGTAGCGCCACGCCGTTGTCGGCAAAAGTGCTGTCGATTTCCCCGTTGGGACGGTAACGAACGACGATAAAATCGGAACTGAAATCTTCCGCGTAGGCCTGTCCTGCGACGACGATTTTGCCGTCAGCCTGCAGTTTGGCATCGAAAATAATATCGGAAACCGCACTGAACGACTGTACCACCCGGCCATCGATACCGAAATCAGGATCAGGCTGTCCGTCGGGCAGCAAGCGCATCAGGGCAAAATCTGCTTCAAATCCATCGGGGCTGGTGTAGCCGGCCAGAACGATTTTGCCGTCCGGCTGGTACAACACCGCGTAGGCGTAATCCGACCCGAAATTGAAATCATAGGTCGCGTGGCCTGCGCCGGCAAAACTGTTGTCGGGCTGCCCGTCGGGCATCAGCCGCGCCACGGCAAAATCTTCGAAACCGCCCGGGCCGGCGAAGCCTGCCACGAGGCTGCGGCCATCGGGCATCAGGGTTGCGGCGTAGGCGATTTCCTGACCAGTGCCGAAATTGATCGATCGTTTGCCGTCGATATCGAATTCGGGATCAAGACGGCCATCCGGCAGGTATTGTGTGACTACAAACTGGTTGAAAGAGTCGATCACGGCGCGGCCTGCGACGAGAATACGTCCGTCCGGGCGTTGCTGCACAGCAAACCCCTGGTCGTCGCTGGGCAAAAAATGCAGGAGTTGGCGGCCGTTTTGGCCAAAGGCAGGGTCGAGAAATTCAGATTGGGAAAAGAGGGAGGCAAGCGGGTAAAATGCCATGACGAACATGGCGAACAGGCGGGATTGCATAATCGAAAGTTTTTGGATTGAAGTTCAAAGGATTAATTCGGCTTGCAAGGTAAGGATTCTGAAACGCCTGACTACTTTTGCCGCTCTTTTTAGATGCCGTGTTCCAGTTTGACCTTGACAAAATCCTGGCTGAGATAATTCGGGACCCGCTTTTCATCAATAAAGTGGGCCAGTTTGAAACAAAGAACCCGCTGTTGTTCAGCAGTGGGCTTTTTTTGTTTTTATTCCTCGGCTTTTTCTCGCTCTACTGGTTGCTTCGGCGAAAAGACGGCCTGAGGTTGGCCTGGGTCACCTTTTTTTCCCTCTATTTTTACTACAAATGCGCAGGCATTTTCTGGCTGCTACACGTAGTGATCGTGGTTGTGGACTTTTCGCTGGCGCTCGTCATGGAGCGAACGCAGCAAAAAGCCGGTCGCCTGGCTTTACTATTGGTCAGCCTCGCAGTCAATCTGGGCATGCTCGTGTATTTCAAATTCAATGTGTATTCCGAGTTGTGGTGCGAACTGACTGGCGCTGATTTCAATCCCAAAAAAGTGTTCCTGCCGGCAGGCATTTCGTTTTTCACTTTTCAGTCGCTGAGCTACACCATCGACGTGTATCGAAAGCATTTGAAAGCGGAAACGAACATGCTGGACTACGCGTTTTTCGTAACCTTCTTCCCGCAGATGCTGGCCGGCCCGATCGTACGCGCGGCCGATTTTTTGCCGCAAATACGACGCCCGCTGTTTGTTTCAAGGGAGGATTTTGGCCGGGCCGTGTTCCTTATTTGCACCGGCTTGTTTAAAAAAGCGGTCATTTCCGATTACATCAGCCAAAACTTCGTCGACCGGGTTTTCGAGGATCCCACGAAATATTCTGGTCTTGAAAACCTCCTCGGCGTGTACGGCTATGCCATGCAGATCTACTGCGATTTCAGCGGCTATTCCGACATGGCGATCGGCCTGGCCCTCTTGCTGGGCTTTCATTTTCCCATCAACTTCAACTCGCCGTACCAGTCGCTGAGCGTGACGGAATTCTGGCGGCGCTGGCACATTTCGCTGTCGACCTGGCTGCGCGATTACCTCTACATTCCATTGGGCGGCAACCGCCACGGCCGTGTGCGGACCTACGTCAACCTGATGCTCACCATGCTACTCGGCGGACTTTGGCATGGAGCGGCCTTGCGATATATCATTTGGGGCGGATTGCACGGCCTTGCGCTGGCCGTGGAGCGGATGTGGAAAGGCTTTTTCCCGGGTACGCCGGGGGCATTTCGAAGAGCGCTGGGCGGTTTGATCACCTTCCACTTTGTTTGTTTCTGCTGGATATTTTTCCGTGCCCAGGGGCTGGATCGCGTTGGCGAGATGCTGACGCAGATAACGACCGATTTCAGACCGGGTTTGGTTTCCGAATGCCTCACCGGCTACGCGCCCGTGCTGTTCTGGATGGCGATCGGTTACTTGCTTCACCTGCTGCCTGCCGGCGCGGAGCAAAAAGCCCAGGCTGTGGTGGTGCGCCTGCCCTTGTTCTTCAAAGCGGCGTTGATCGCGCTCATCGCTGTGCTGGTGATGCAGATAAAATCGGCGGACGTGCAGCCGTTTATTTATTTCCAATTTTAGGTTTTATTAAAAAAAAATGTCGCACGGTGTTGATAATCAACAACTTCGTGCGACATTCCAGCAAAGAGGCCGGCCTTGGCGTTACACCAGTTTCGCTTCCAGCGAAATGGGTACCGCGCCCAGGGCTTTGCTGACCGGGCAACCTGCTTTGGCGGCTTCGGCATGTTCCAGGAACTGGCTTTCTTCAATGCCAGGCACCTTGCCTTCGAGGCGGAGCGTGATGTGGTTGAACGACCAGCCACCGCTGCTGTTGTCCATGTCGATGGTGGCCGAGCAGCGCAGTTCTTCGGGTGTAAAGCCCGCACCGCTCAACCGGAAACTGAGGGCCATGATATAACAGCCTGCATGAGCGGCAGCGATCAGTTCTTCCGGGTTGGTGCCGGCGCGACCGTCTTCATTTTGAAAACGGGCTTTGGCGGAGTAGGGCGTGCCGGAAAGTACGCCGGAGGGACCGTCGAGGGCGCCAGCGCCTTCCGCTCCGGTTCCTTGCCATACAGCGGATGCAGTTCTTTTGAAAGAAGCCATGAAAATGTAGTGGGTGAAGATTGATAAATGTTGACAGGGTAGTTTAATGGCCAAAACACGGGAAGGCCCGAAGTGTTGAGAATTTTTCCTCAAAAATGACGCAGCCTGACTGCTCAGTTCCTGGGAGCATAAGCCTTCATTCTGACCTTTTTACCTCTTTCAGTGAGGGCTGCATCTTCCCAAAGCAATTGAAAGCCAGGCAATTGCTCCAGTTCGGGGCGTTTGTGCGGCGTGATGACAACGAGCGTCGGCGCGGCAAAAAACAGGGCCTGGCACAGCGGGAAAAGTTCTTTCGGCGGGCAAAGATGAAGCGCAAACGAACAGACGATGAGAGAATAATTGCCCGGCTGTGCGCCGCGAATGAGGTCCTTGAACGAATACCTGAGGCAGGGCCGTCCGGTATTTTTTTCAAATAAATCGAAGGTAAAGGGATCGCAGCCGGTCAGGTTGGAAACGCCAAGACCGGACAGCGCCCGCGTTACTTCGCCGCCGCCGGCCGAAAAATCGAGCACCCCGCCCGAGCAGTCGAGGCGGTGCAAATTGGCCGCCAGCAAGGTTTCGATTTGCGGATAATGCGGGTTGGCGTATTCGTCGGAATGCTCCCGGTAATACGATTCCGCCCCGTGTTCCTCGTACAAATGGCGAATGGCTTTCACCGAATGGTTTTTGATCTATTGTTTGCCTTCGTAACGTTGTTTGAGGCGCAGGTAATAATCGCGTTCGAGGCTGTCCTGAACCAGTTGGTAAGCGGGGTCATCGAGCGGATTGGCGTACGCTTTGGTTTTGTTTTTACCAAAAACCTTGAGTTTGACGGTTGTGTAGCGCTTGGGGTTGAGGCGCAGGTCCTGCGTGAGCAGTTCGAGGTGGCGCGTAGCGTCGACCAGATTGTTGTAAAGGGCTTCGTCGGTCAGCAATTTGCCGGCAGTGCCTTTGCCCGAGCTAAGCCCCTGTGCGAGCGTATCGACCCTCGACAGGGCAGATTCGGTGACGCTGAGTGTTTGGCGCAGGTCGTTCATGGCGTAGACGAGCGTATCGAGCGCCGTGGCCGCCTTTTGGGCGCCCTGGTCCAGGTTGGCATTTTTGAGTTGCGCGCTGATGGCGGAAAAATTGGCCAGTGTGGCGGCGATATCCTTGTTGCTGTCGCGCAGCCCCCGCGTGATTTCGGCGGTGTTATTGGCGGTTGCGGCAAATCCGCTGGTGGTGCGATCGAGAAAAACATTGAGTTTGCCGGTCAGCAAGGCGATGTTCTCCAGCGAGCGATTGAGGGCCACGATGGAGCGGCCGATGCCTTTGGGGTCGTTGGGGTCGGCAAGCGAATCCACAACGCTGCCCAGGCCGATGCGCATACGTTCGAAATAGGGATCGAGTTCGGAGGGGTCGCCGACCAGTGTGCCGATGAAAGAGTCCTGTGCGCCGGTCAGAAAATCGCCGCTGCGCGCGCAACCGTCGCCCTCGCAGGGGTGGGTGTTGTCGAGCCGAATGGCTTTGCCGCCCATCAGCGTAAGGCCCACGATGGTGGCCACGACATCCTTGGGAATATCGATGTCAGTATCGATGTTCAGTTCGGCGATGATGGTTTTGCCGTCTTTCGGATCGACATACAGTTGCTTGACCATGCCTACCTGCAGACCGCTGACAAAGACGGGCGCGGAGGTGCGCAGCTGGTCTACGTTTTCGTAACGGACTTTGAAGGTGCGGGAGGTTTTCAGGACATTAATGCCTTTCAGGTATTTAAATCCGAAAATCGCGAGGGCAATGGCAGCAATGGCGAGGATGCCGATTTTTGTTTCGTTGCTAAGTTTGAACATGATAGGCGGCGAGCGCCGGACGTTTTAATTTTTACAATAGAATGAACGGTTCAATTATTCGGTTGCTCTGCGGAAGAAACAACGGAGGCCGTACGAAAACCCAGATTGCGCAATTCGGGCAGGGTTTGCTCCGCCTCGGCGCGTGTGGCAAAATTGCCGGTATAATAGCGGTATTCTCCTTCCGCTTTTTCCTCATCCACATTGCCCAACAGCCCGAGCAAGCCGCTTTTCATATCCATCCGCACAGGCCAGACAAACAAGAGGATGCGGTACCCGGTTTTGGGTGGCGCAGTGGTCTTGGCTGTCGTAACCGGCGCGCTGACCGGCTTGGCAACCGGCGTTTTGCTTGCTCCTGCATCGGTAGAGGCCGTGCCGCCGGCAGGTTTCTGGGCGACGGGTTTGGGCGTAACGGGTTTGGGACCGGGTGCGGGCTTGGTAGTGGCTTGTACCTGAGGCTGTTTGGCGTTGCTCGTGGTTGCGACGGTCGCTTGAGCGGCTTCGGCAGCAGGTTTTTCAGCGGGTTGTGTGCTGGAAGGTTTGCTGATGGAGTTCGTTTTTTTCGCAACGAGCGGGGTGCCTTCCATTTGTGAACGGTAGGACAAAAAAGCATCCAGAATCGAAATCGCCATCTGGTTCTGGCCTTCTTCCGAAGCGATATATTGCTCTTCGGTGCGGTTGGTCAGAAAACCTGTTTCGACCAATACGGCCGGCATGGCGGTTTCGCGCAACACGAGGAACCCCGCCTGTTTTACGCCTTTGTCGTAGCGGCCGGCAGTGGTCGTCACGTTTTGCTGAACCAGACTGGCAAACAGGATGCTTTGCTCGAGATAGGCGCTTTGCCACATACTGCCCAGAATATGGGCTTCGGGGCTGGCCGGGTCGTAGCCGTCGTAATTCTTCTGATAGTTTTCCTCCATCACGATCACCGAGTTCTCCCGTTTGGCTACTTCCAGGTTATCGGCTGCGCGGTGCAGGCCGAGTACGTAGGTTTCCGCGCCGTGGAACGCGGGTGCGCTGATGGCGTTGCAGTGTACACTGATAAAAAGATCGGCCTTGTTGCGGTTGGCAATGGCGGCGCGTTCCTTCAGTTCGACAAAATCGTCGGTGGTACGGGTATAAATTACCTGTACGTCGGGGCAATTTTCGGTGATCAGGGCGCCGAGTTTAAGGACAATCGCAAGCGTATTGTTCTTCTCACGGGAGATGGCGCCGATGCAGCCGGGGTCCTTGCCTCCGTGCCCGGCATCAAGTACGACCTTTTTAATTCGATAGGCATTCTCGTTCGGGCTGTGTGTGGCTGACGGGGAATATTTACTTTTGCCGCCGTCTGCAAGCAGTAGTTCCGAATGGCCGGCTACGTTAAAATTTTGTAAAACAAGCCACGCCGGAAGGAGAAGCAGCGTTTGCAGGGTTGATTTTATGTGCATAAACCAGTTTTGGCCAATGGTTTGCAGTCAGGTTTATCGATGCGGTGTAACGGTAAAAATTTAACTGCAAATATCTGACGGACAATCTATTTTCTCAACGATCCGCTCATCTTCCACCTGATAAATCTGCAGCGGCCGCCGGGCGGTTCTGCCGAATTCATCTCCGTTCCTGCAATCGAATCGTGAAACAAATATTGGGCAAATATCGCCTTTTCTGCCAAATCGCCGTCCTTCTCCTGCTGCACCAATCGGTTGCAGTGGCGCAGGTGACGGCGCCGGCGCCTGTACGCGATTCTATTTCTCCCGCTTTGCTCGATAGTTTGCGCGCCAATGCCGGCCTTCGCACCGATTCTTTGCCGCCCGCCCGCCGCGATTCGGCCGTGGTGGATCTGAGCAAGGTCCGTTTGTCGGACAACGGCCTCGACGGGGTGGTCGATTACGGCGCCCGCGATTCGATGTGGTTCGATGTGAAAAACAAACAGTTGCACCTCTACGGCAACGCTTTTCTGAATTACACGAGTATCAAACTCAAAGCGGACTACATTCTGCTGGATTACGCCAAAAATGAAGTGTCGGCCGAGCCGGGTACCGACAGCCTGGGCCGGCAAACGGGGCTTCCCGAGTTTCAGGACGGCGAACAAAACTTTACCGCCGGAAAACTCCGCTATAATTTCAAAACCCGAAAAGGCATCATCTACGAGGCGCGCACCAAACAGGAAGACCTGTACGTGCTGGGCGCCAAGGCAAAATTCATCGGCGCCGCGGTCACCGACGATACCTTGTCCAAAGTCCGCAACACGATTTACAACCAGGATGCCATCATCACGACTTGCGACGCCGAACACCCGCATTACGGGTTTCGGACCCGCAAATTGAAGGTCATTCCGGACAAACTCGTCGTCACCAGTCTGTCGAGCCTCGAAGTGGGCGGGGTGCCGACGCCCTTGGTCATTCCTTTCGGCTTTTTTCCCATTACCAAAACCCAAAAAGCCGGGTTGATCATTCCAAGGGATTTTGAATTTGCCGACCAGGAAGGGCTGGGCCTGCGCGATTTCGGCTGGTACCAACCGATTTCGCCGTATTTCGATTCCCAGATTTTATTCAATGCCTACACCAGCGGGTCCTGGGGCCTGAACGGCAATGTGCGCTACAAACGACGCTATTTCTACGAAGGAAATTTCCAGATACGGCGCAACGTGCGGGTGACGGAGAACAACCAGGCCCAAAAACTCCGCGCCAAATCGTTCGGCATCACCTGGACGCACAATCAGGCCGCCAATTCGCACCCGACCCGCAAATTCAACGGCAGCGTGAACATCGAGACCAACAGGGACCAAAACCGCAACTTCAACGATTTCAACAGGGTTTACCAGAATACGCTGACGTCCAGCATCAACTACACGCAGACTTTTCCGGGCAAACCGTTCAGCCTGACAGCGGGGATGCAACACTCGCAAAACACGCAAACGCGGGCCATGAACATCACCTTCCCGACGGCGACATTCACCGTGCAGCGTATTTTTCCTTTCAAACGCAAAAGCCCGGTCGGGAAAGAGCGCTGGTACGAGAAAATCTCCGTGCAGAATACCTCGACGCTGCGCAATGAATTCAGGACCGTCGACACGCTGCTGTTCACCCAGCAAACGCTCAACAGCGCGCGCATGGGCATCCAGCACAAAGCGAATTCGGACTTTAATTTCAAGATTTTTAAATACATTAACGTCTCGCCAAATATCAGTTACGAAGAGAACTGGTATCCCTATGTCATTGAAAAAGACCTACTCGATCAGTATGTCGTCAAGCGCGATACCTTCAACGACAATGGCGAGTTGATCATCACGACGGATACCCTGCAGTACGGCGTGGATACGACCCGGCGGCAATGGGGTTTCAATACCTTCCGCTCTTTCAACGCGGGCGTGTCGATGAATACGGCGCTGTTTTTGACCCAGCGTTACAAACATGGCTGGTTGAGGGGCATTCGCCACACCTTCAAACCCTCGGCTTCGATTGGATTCGGGCCCGATTTTACCAACTCGCGTTATGATCGGTATTTCAAATTTGTGGACACCGACCTGCGACCCGACAAGAACAAACCCCAGCGGTACGGCATTTTTGACGAAAACCTTTTTGGCAAGCCGAGCTACAGCAAACGGGATGTGTCGGTGTCTTATTCTTTCTCTAATGTGTTGGAAATCAAGCACCGATCCAAACAAGATACCACCGGCAAGGGCAAAAACACCCGCATTTTCGACAACCTGACCTTTACGGGATCGTACAGCCTGACGGCAGACTCCCTCAACTGGAGCCCGATCAGTACGGGCGGCGTCTTCCGTTTTTTCAAAGGCCTGGTGACGCTCAACTGGCGTACGCAGTTCGACCCCTACGTGGTGAATGAAAAAGGCGTGCGTATCAATAAAACCACCCTGCAGGAGAACGGTAAACTGGTGCGGGTCAGCAATTTCGGTTTCGATGTTACGACCGGTTTTACCATTGGGCAAATGCGATCCCTGTTTTCAGGGCAGGACGACCAGCAGGCCGGCGGCGCAAAAAGCAAGTTCCAGGCCACGAGCGCCAGTCCGCCTACCGATGATTTTCTGGGCTGGTTCAATTCGTTCAACATCAGCTACAACATTGGGTACGTCCGCTCGCTCGTGCCGGGTACCGACCGGGACACGTTCAGGATCAATTCCCACAGTTTACGACTTTCGGGCAGTATTCCGCTGACCTCCAAATGGTCGCTCAGCATCCGAAACGTGACCTACGATTTCCCCTCCAAGTCTCTGGTCTATCCCGATTTCGGTCTGACCCGTGATTTGCATTGCTGGGAAATGAGCGTGTTTTTCCAGCCCGACCGGGGCACTTACAACTTCTATATCGCTGTGAAGCCGGGGTCGCTGGACTTCCTGAAAGTGCCTTACAAGAAGAATAATGTGGATGCGCTATACAAGTTTTAGCGCTGTAGCGCCGACCTGTAGCGCCGACCTCCAGGTCGGCGCCAAAAATCTGTAAATACTGAGAAGATTGAGGAGGATATAACACTCCCGGCGTACGCCGACCTGGAGGTCGGCGCTACAGAACGGCGGCAAAAATCTAAATACAGGTCGGCGCGCCGACAGCGACCAGTCCACAGGCGTTTTCCCCTGTTTTTCCAGCAACTCATTCGTTCGCGAAAAATGGCGACAGCCGGAAAAGGCATCGCCTGCCAGGGGCGAAGGGTGGGCTGCTTCGAGCACATAGTGGCGCATTTCATCGATCAGCGCTTTTTTCCCCTGGGCAAAACGCCCCCACAGCAAAAAAACAACCCCGTCTTTTTTGTCGGAAACGCAGCGGATCACGGCGTCCGTGAAGGTTTGCCAGCCGATTTTCTGGTGAGAAGCCGGTTTGCCGGCTTCCACGGTGAGCATGGCATTGAGCAATAAAACACCCTGATCGGCCCAGGCCGTCAGGTCGCCGTGGCTGGGTATCGGGAGGCCCAGATCGGCATGTATTTCTTTGTAAATATTGACGAGAGAAGGCGGCACCCGCACGCCTTTGGGCACGGAAAAACAAAGCCCCATGGCCTCTCCCGGGTTGTGGTAAGGGTCCTGACCCAGTATGACCACCTTCACCTTGTCGAAAGGCGTGTGATTGAAAGCATTGAAAATCAGGGGCCCCGGCGGGTAGATGGTTTTGCCGGCCCGTTTTTCCTCCACCAGAAAAGTTTTGATGGCGCTGAAATAAGGCTTGCTGAATTCATCGGCCAGTACTGTTTTCCAACTGGCCTCGATCTGGACATTATCGACTTTTTCGGACATCGGCGTTCGGCTTTGAGCGGCAAGTTACACCGTGATATTTTGTACTTTTGTTTAATTTCCAATCAAAAGATCCCGCCCATGCGCACCTGCCTGTTCACACTCGTCTTCTTCACCGCCCAAATGCTTCAGGCTCAGACCTGGTATATTCATTTTCCGGCGGACACGCTTCTGGTTGATTATTGCAACTTCTCCCCGGCCGGATCGGGCGCTCCTGTGTTTTACAACCCCGACAGTTTGCCCCTTGTGGCCACGTATGAAGATGAAGTTTTCGGGATTACCCCCGTCTGCTTTACCATCACGAGGAATTGGCTGGTTTACAACGCCGACACCTACAATCCGGCCGCCCCGAGTACTTATGTGCCCAACCCTGGATCGTATTGGGCCTATAATGACACCCTGAACTCGATCGGGCCGATCGTTTCTCCGATTGACACGCCCGGCGATCCGTGGAGCGCAACCCTGATCAAAATTTTGCCGATCGATACGGCCGAGACGAATTTCAGCATCTTCTGGGACAGCACGACAAATGCTTACCGCTATAATCAACTGATCCATATCATCGATACGCTGCCCCCGGAGATTTTGGCCTGTCCAGCCGACACCCTCGTATTCGCCGATACGACTGCCAATGACTCCCTTTTCTGGAATGAAACCTACTGGACAGGGCTCAATTGGCCCGGCCATGACTTGCAGGAATGCCCTGTGGAACTGGCCATCGAAGGATCGGATGCCTGCAGCGGATACAATGTGGGCGCCTCGTTTTTGCTTTTTCTCGACCTCGACCGAAACGGCAGTCAGGAGACGGTTGTCCGGTGGGCTTCCATCGGGTCTCCTTACGGGACTGTTCAATACAACAATGTCAATACCCCTAATTACAACGGCGGTGAAATACGCTACTTCGACCAGCGACCGACCCTGAATAAATATGTATTTGATTTTGAGAAAGTTATAGCGGGTGATCATGCCGTGTTTCATTTGCGCTGGCGGACAGGTGCGTATCCATACACCTACGTCACCCCGCAACTTCCACCGGGTACCCACCGGATCCGATGGAGCGTTTCCGACGGCTGTGGCCAGGAGACAACTTGTGAATACACCTTCACCGTCAACGGAGGACCGCTGCCGCCAGGGGGCTTTCAAAACGTGTACATCCATTTTCCGGACGACGTTTACGTAACCGATTGTAACGGAAATTTCGATTTTGATCAGCCTGAATTGTACAATCCTGACAGCCTGCCTGTTTCAAGTTATTACACCATTGAAGATATCACGCCAGTGCCAGATGCCTGTTATATCATCGAAAAACGGTGGACTGTATACAATGACAGCTTGTATGATCCGCTACTGCCCTGCGTAACAGTGCCCAATCCAGCGCCCAAACCGATCGCAACACACCCCGACAATTTGCCGGGGCCAATTGTTTCTCCCCAGGGAACCTCCTTTCCCTGGGCGCCTACGGTGACCAACGTTTCCCCTTCTGCCCCTGAACCCTCGAATTACAGCCAATACTGGGGACCCTACGCCAATTGCTACCTGTACACCCAGCATATCCGGGTGCTCGACACCGAGGCGCCTTCGGTCAGTGATTGCAGCGCAACGCTCGTGGTCGTGCCGGATTCCAGCGATAATGACCCCGGGCTTTGGAATGCGCCCTACTGGCTCGACCCGCAAACAGGCAACCATGACTTGCGGGAGGGCGCGCTCGATCTGGAAATGACTGCAACCGATAGTTGCAACAACTTTGGAATCGAACTTGTCTGCCTTTTATTCCTCGATCTCGATCAGGACGGCACCCTGGAATCGGTGCTCAGCAGCAATAATCCGCCTCCGCCAGGCATGATTCGATACAACAACGCCAATACTCCCGGCGGCACGGGAGGCGAATTTCGCCAGTTCGATCAGCGCGGATTGCCGGAATCGGAGTCCTGGCGTTTTGTGTTCCCCGGCTCGGTCGATGCGACGCAAAAAAACATTCGTTTGCGCTGGAGCACACAGGCAAATCCGAACCAGTTTTTCCTGCCCCAGTTGCCGCCCGGCGCCCATCAGGTTAAATGGATTGCCAACGATAATTGTGGCAACCAGACGGTCTGCGAGCACCCGATCCACATCGAACCCCTGGTTTCTGCAACTCAAATGCCGCCCGACGGTTCAAGAGCGCCGATGCTGTTTGCGCCCGCACCCAATCCTTTTTCCGAGCAATGCGCCATTGCTTTTTTCCTTCCTGCGCCCGGCGCTGCGCAATTCAGGGTGAGCGACCTGAGCGGTCGGGAATTATTTGAAAAAAACGGTGTTTGGCCCGGAGGGAGGCAACAATTCATCCTGAACAAAAGCGATCTGGGCGATGCCACGGGTGTTCTGGTTGTTCAAATGACCTGTGAAGGTCGCGTCCTCACGCAAAAGTTGGTATTGAACTAGTTGGAGGAAGCGTGTACTTTTGCGCCGTCAAAAAAAGACAGGTCCCATAGCTCAAAGGATAGAGCACCTGCCTTCTAAGCAGGCGGTTACAGGTTCGACCCCTGTTGGGATCACATAAAAAATCCCGCCCCGAATACCCGGGGCGGGATTTTGTTTTACATTGATAATCAGTTACTTCTTCATCACAAGTGTGCCTGCGATCATGTCGTGCAAAGCTTGTTTGCGTTCGGTGAACGCTGCCATAATATAACCGATAAGGAGAGTAAAACTTGACACGTATTTTGAAAAAAAGCGTCCTGTGGCACGACCGAAGCTGATGCGCTCGCCCCGGAGATCGGTCACTTTGAGGTTGAGGGCCATTTTGCCGATGGTGGCCTGGTTTTCCGACGATTCCATGTAAGCGAAGTAGAGCCAGTTGATCACGAGGGACACGATCATGCTGGGCACCATTTCCAGGTAAAACTGACCAAGGGCGCTCCATATTTCGCCTGGGTTCTCGCTTTCGTTGATGTCAAGTTGGGGGGTAGTAAAGAGAGCGAGGCTGATGATTTTCATGGCGATCCAAACGATGATGCCATCGATAAAGGCCGCGGCAAAACGCTCCCAGAAGCCGCCGTAACGTATTCCAATGGCATGCTCGGGTTGGTCAAGAATGTTGTATTGGGTTTCTTCCATGGGTAAATGAATGGGTGTTGGGTGATCAAATGAAGCGGAAAACTACAAATCCGCTTCTTATTGCGCCACGATTGCTTCCACCAAATTTTCCCAGGAAAAACGCTGCTTTTCCTGGCGCACGCCTTCCGTCATGGCCTCGACCCTTTCGTTGCCGAAAAAATCCTGCATGGCTTCGGCAAGCGCACCCGCTTCGGGTGGCACGACGTAGCCGGAAACCCCGTGCCGCACGATTTCGGGCAGACCGCCCACGGCAGTCACCACCATCGGCTTGTCGAAATGGTAGGCAATCTGTGAAATGCCGCTCTGCGTGGCGGTTTTATAGGGCTGAACCACCAGGTCGGCGGCCGAGAAAAAGTACCTGACCCGTTCGGCAGGGATAAAATCGGTAAAAACGTGTACGCGGTCCGCCAGTTTTTTTTCATCAATAATCGCCTGATAAGCAGCCCAGTCTTCGTAAGGCTCTCCCGCGATAATCGCATGAATATCTGTCGTTTGTGCAAGCGCTTTCAACAGCAGATCGAGCCCTTTGTAAGCCCTGATAAAGCCGAAAAACAAAACGGTTCGGGCGTTGGCCGGCACCCCCAGTTCGCGGCGCGCCAGGGCCTGACTCACCGCCACCCCGTAATTGTCGTAAATAGGGTGGGGGGCAAAACGCACCCGCCGGTCGTTGCTTTTCGCGGCAGGCAGGAACGACCTGATCTCTTCGCCGACCGAGCGCGACATGACCACAAAATCGTTGCAGGCGCCCACGAAATAACGCGCAAAGAGGTGGTCGCCCGGCCGTTTTTCATGCGGAATGATGTTGTCGACCAGGGCGGTGATGCGAAATCCCTTGCGCCCAAACCAGCGCGCTACCCGAAGCACAGAGCCCAGACAAGGCCCCATGAACGGCAACCAGAAACGTACCACGACCCGGTCGGGCAATTCGCGGGCCAGGCTGAGGCCCGTAAAAAACCAGTTGAGCGGATTGATCGAGTTGATTTTGGTTTCGATGTGAAGCCCCTCGGGCGCGGGGTCGTCGGTAAACTGGCTTTTTCCCGGAAATAAAAAAGACGGGTACTGCACCCGGAAACTGTACACAACCACTTCATGCCCAGCCTCTTGCAAAGCCTGGGCAAGCCGCTCCGACGAAGCGGCGATGCCGCCGCGCAACGGATGGGCCGGGGAAACAAGTACGATTTTCACGGGACTCAGATTTCTTTTTCAATCAGGTATTCGTCGCGACGGGGAGAGTTGCGGTTGATCATTTCGGCCAAAAAACCGGCCAGAAACAATTGAACGCCAACGATCAACGCCAGAATGCCGAAGAAAAAGGCCGGCCGGTCGGCGATGCCCCATTGCTGGTAAAATACCTTGGAAATGCTCAGCCAAAGCAGGCTGCAAAATCCGGCCAGAAACGACAGGACGCCCATCGTGCCGAAAAAGTGCATAGGCCGCTTGCCGAATTTGCCGACGAAATAGATCGACAACAGGTCGAGAAAACCGTTGACAAAGCGCTCCCAGCCAAATTTGGAATGACCGTATTTGCGCGAGCGGTGCTCCACGACTTTTTCCCCGATGCGGCGGAAACCGGCCCATTTGGCAATCACGGGGATGTAGCGGTGCATCTCGCCGTACACTTCCACGGTCTTGACCACGTCGCCGCGATAGGCTTTCAGGCCGCAATTGAAATCGTGGAGCTGAATGCCGCTCATCCAGCGGGTGACGGCGTTGAAAAGTTTGGTCGGAATGGTTTTGCTGGCCGGGTCGTAGCGCTTTTTTTTCCAGCCGCTCACCAGGTCGTAGCCTTCGGCCACGATCATGTGGCGAAGGCCGGGGATTTCGTCGGGGCTGTCCTGCAAATCGGCGTCCATGGTGATCACCACTTCGCCTCGGGAGGCGTGGAAACCCGTGTGCAGGGCGGCGGATTTGCCGTAGTTCCGGCGAAACTTCAAACCGCGCACCCTCGGATTGAGGGTTTGCAGATGTTCTATCGTTTTCCAGGAATCATCCGTGCTGCCGTCGTCGATGAACAGGATTTCGTAATCCAGCCCCTCTTGTTCGCAAACCCGGCGTATCCAGGCTTCGAGTTCGGGCAGGCTTTCGGCTTCGTTGAGCAGGGGTATGATGAGAGATAATTGCATGGCAAAAATTGCTGATTCAACAGGTATTTCAGGTAAAAATCTATTATAACTCAAACTTGGTCAAAGGGTTAGGTCGAATGGCTTTTTTCGGGGCGTTTTCGTCGCGCTCGACAAAAACGGGAAGCAAAGGTGCGGAATCTTTCCCAACAGGAATGGCAAATTGCCGATGCCACGATTTTTCCTTCAACATGCCGCTCCAGCGCTGAAAAAGTAATTCCTGCTCAGGTTCGCTGAATTTCGGATGGTGGTCGTAAAACCCTTTTTCGGCTCGCTGACGCCGCGCCTCGAACAGCGAAACGGCGCAGGCGACCGAAATATTGAGGCTTTCCGCAAATCCGGCCTGCGGGATCAGAAAATTGCCGTCGGCCATGGCCAGTGCTTCGGCGCTGATGCCTTCGTCCTCATTGCCAAACAACAAGGCCGTCGGCTGCGTCAGATCGAGCGCGTAGAGCGATTCGCTTTGCTCGCCCAGACGGGTCGCCAGAATGCGGCCGTACCGCTCGCGCACCCGCCGGAAGCACTCTTCCAGGTCATCGAAAATGTACACGTCGATCCATTTGAACGTGCCGCCCGAGGTGCGTTTGCCCAGGATCAGGCCGCGCTTGTCGAGGTATTTTTTGGTGTACACCACGAATACTTCCCGCACGCCCACCGCATCGCAGGACCGCAGCACGGCACTGATATTCAGCGGATCAAATATGTTTTCGAGCACCACCGTCAGGTCGGGCTGGCTTTGCCGAATGACGGATCGGATCTTTTGTTCGCGTTCGGGTTGCATACGGGTACGGGTTAGTCGGTGGCGGGTACGAAGCGGCCGTTTTCAAATTTCAGGATAAAAACGAACTTGTTTTCCAGGTAATCGCAGGCGCCCGGCCTTGAATCGGCGGGTGTGGCCGACTGGAAATACGGGCTGAACTGAAAGCGGCTTCGCAGCCCGGTGTATTGTTCTCTGGCAAGTTTTTCGGGAAAACTGAGCCCGTATTTGCGCAGCATTTTACCCGTAAAAAGGGTCACGTCGTAGCCATTGAAAGCATCGTCGTCGGGCAGGGTGCCGTAGGCGTCGTAGAATGCCTGCTGGAAAGCCTGCACGTCGGGGGCGCCGTAGTCGATGTAGGCCGCCGAGGAGACATGCACGTCGAGGGCGCTGAAAAACTCGGGCTCGATGTTCTCGTAATTCAGCCACTGGGGCATGCCGTACACTTCCACCCGGGCGCTGCCTTTCACGGCCCGCAGTTTGCGCAGGAAGGCCATGACAAAATCCTGATTCGACCACGAAGGCAGGATAAAGACGGTGGTACGGCCTGCTTTCAGGTAGCTGGCAAGGTTGGTATTGTCAAAGTTGACGGCAGCGTCGGGCACGATGACTTCGGCGAATTTGCCGCCGCCTAGTTGCTGGTTGGTTTGCTGAAAAAAATCCAGTCTCGATGCCTCTTTTTGTTTGCACACCAGCACCACTTCTTCCGGCCGGTGTGTGCGCCTTACGAAACGGGTGATGGCTTCACAATGTGTTTTTAAAGAAGGGTTGGTTTGTAAAAAACCGGGGTTTTGAGTCGTCAGGTCTTCGTTCGGGCTTTCCGGGGAGAGCAGAATTTTGTGGTTGAGTTTGGTGCGAGCGGCCAGCAGCTCCACGTGACTGCCGCGGATCGGACCGATGTACACCTGGGGTTTGTCAAAACGCGAACCATTCATAACCGTTTGAAAATCAGCATCGGCCGCCTGGGTGTCGTACACATCGACGACCAGATTCATGTGGTCGTCGGTGGAGAGTTGCTGGAGGGCGAGTTTGGCGCCGCCGTAAAATTGAACGGCCAGCCGGCTTTTTTCGGGCACGGTGCTGCCATCGAACTGATTGCTCAAAAAAGGCAGCAGCAGGCCGATCTGATAGGTTTGTCCGGGCCGCGGCGAGCTGTCTTCCTGTCGTTTGTCGTTGCCGATGGGTGGTTTGGCCTGCGGCGGCGTCGACCATCGGATGGTATCCATGGGCTCGTTTTTCGGGCGTTCGGCGCCGGGGCGCCCGGGCAGGGGCATGCCCGGCTTTGAGGGTGTCGGACGACTGCTCGAGCAAGCGGTCAGCAGCGCGCCACCCAGCGTGCACAGAAAGAGCGCTATACCCAGTTGGCTGTTTTTCATAAGTTTAGTGTTTGACAAGGTAATTGCCGGGCGTCAGCCGCCTGCTTTTTTGGTGTTTTTATACCCCATATCCAGCAGCAGTTTCAGCACTTTGTCGCGGTGATCGCCCTGGATCAGGATGATGCCGTCCTTGGCGTTGCCGCCCGTGGCGCATTTGTTTTTGAGCAAACGGGCGAGCTGGTCCAGGTCGTCGTCGTTGCCGGCAAACCCCTTGATGACGGTGGCTTCTTTTCCGCCTTTGATTCGTTCCAGCCAGATGCGAAGGTTCTGGCGCGCGGGCTCCGGCGTTTCGACGGGGTCCTTGTCCCCGGTGTCGGGGCGGAAGTCCGGGTTGGTGGAAAATACGAAGCCGCCGGACGAGTTTTTATTGTTTTTACTCATGATAGTCGATTGGTTTCAGGCTTTGGCTGCCCTCGGTACGAGTATTTTCAGGCTGCGGGGTTTCATGTCGAAATGCAGTTCGTCGCTGATAATCATGCCTTCTCCATCGAGGTGCACGTGGTTTTCGCCGGCGCAGCGGATCGTGACTTTTTTCGCCTGGAAATGCTCGACGAAGGAGGCATCGTACAAACTTCCGTTGAGGGTGGCGGGTAAAGCGGCGAAATAATGCCAGCGCGGAGCATCTTTCAGCAAAACAACGTTAAAAAGCCCGTCGTCGAGCTGTGCATCCGGGGCAATTTGAAAATTATAGCCATACATGGGACCGTTGGCCACGGCCACGACGAAACATTTTTCCGTAACCACCTGCCCGTCCATTTCGATCGCGCACTCCCGGGAAGTGTAGGTGAGGCCCGCTTCCAGCGATTTGAGAAAGTAGGGCAGCAGACCGCGTTTTTGCTGCTTGCGCATCAGGTTTGAGACCAGCCCGTCGAAGCCGATGCCGGCTACGTTGAAAAAAGGGCGCCCATTGAGCGCGCCCGAGTCGATCACCCGGGTTTCGGCCAAATTGATCTTTTTAACAGCCTGATCGAGGTTGCGGCCATAGCCGAGATGGGTCGCCAGTCCGTTGCCGGAGCCTGCCGGCAGAATCCCCAGCGTCACGTCCGTGCCGATGAGCGCGGAAGCAATTTCATTAATGGACCCGTCGCCGCCCACGGCCACGACAATATCGTACTGTTCGGCAATGGCTTTTTGGGCCAGTTGAGTGCCGTGCCCTGCAAACTCGGTGTGCCAGATGCCGTATTCAAAACGCCGGTGGTTCAGGTGCTGTTCCACGCTCGTTCGGATACGCCGTTGAATATTCACACCGGCTTTGGGGTTGACAATGAACACGATACGCTGGGGGCGCAGCAGTTCTTCGAGCAATGGGTTTTTGATAACGGGGTGCGAGTCCTTGTTTTCTTCCATGATTACAAAAGTTCTTTCCGGGCTTGTACGTAGGCACGCCATTTGTCGAGCACGGTTTGCATGTCGGCGGGCAATTCGGACTCGAATCGCACGTGTTCGCCGGTGCGGGGGTGTGTGAAACCCAGCACCTTGGCGTGCAAGGCCTGCCGGGGTAGCAGGGCCAGGCAATCCTCGACAAAATGCTTGTATTTGCTGTACACCGTGCCTTTCAGGATCTGGTTGCCGCCGTAGCGCGGGTCGCCGAACAGGGTGTGTCCAATGCTTTTCATGTGGACGCGGATCTGGTGGGTGCGGCCGGTTTCGAGTTGGCATTCGATCAGCGTCACGTAGTGAAAGCGTTCGAGTACGCGCCAGTGGGTGACGGCGTGTTTGCCTTCTTCGCCTTCCGGAAACACCATGAAGATGCGCCGGTCGTTGGGGTTCCGTCCGATATTGCCTGTGATGGTGCCGCTTTCGGCCACGGGGTCGCCCCAAACGATAGCCTGGTAGCGGCGCTCGATGGTGTGGTGAAAAAACTGGTTGGCCAGATGCGACATGGCGAAGTCGTTTTTAGCCACCACCATCAGGCCGGTCGTGTCTTTGTCGATGCGGTGTACGATGCCCGGTCGATCGGGTTCGTTGCCTTCTTTGACCGGCATATTCGCCATTTTTTCGCCCAGGTGCCAGGCTACTGCGTTGACGAGGGTGCCGTTGGGAATGCCCACCCCGGGGTGCACGGCCATTTTGAACGGCTTGTTGATGATCATCACGTCATCGTCTTCGTACACGATGTTGAGCGGGATGTTTTGCGCCAGTATTTCGTAGTTTTCATCGAGGCTGCGCGGCAAAATGATGCTGATGCGGTTGCCGGGTTTGACTTTATAGTTGGGCTTGACCTCTTTGTCGTTGACGAGTACCGAACCGGCCTTGATAGCGGTTTGCACCTTGCTTCGGGATCGGTTGCTGAGCCGGTCGATCAAAAACTTGTCCAGCCGGATCAATGTTTGTTTGGGGTCGGCCACCATCTCATGCCGTTCGAAAAGTTCCTCGTCGGCTGCCGTCTGATCGTCTTCCGGTTGGCCCGGAGGGGGAGCAGCGTTGTTTTGAGGGTCGTCGACCGGGTCGTCAGGTTGCGTGGATATTGTCTGGTTCATCATGGCGCCAAGGTTTTAAAGTGGGTGATGCTGCAAAATTAGGGCTATTCCACGGGTTTTCCGGTAAAATACCCGGCGGGTCTTGCGATCGTTTTGAGGCCGCGCTGAGAAAAAATTAAGCACATTTGCCCCTCCTAAATCATGGAACACCTGAAACGTCCAACGGTTTTTTTCGTTCCTTTATAGGACCGAATGAAAAATGGTATGTAAAAATATCTTTTTTGTTAAATCTCTTTAATTCAATCCATTATGCAAAAGCGTACCTTTCTCAAAACCGGCTTGCTGTTGGGGGTGGCCGCCGCGTCTTCATCATTCTGGGCTGCCTGCAAAAGCGCGGTCAAAACGACGGCCACTGCGCCGGTATTGCCGCCGCCCAAAATGCGGCGCAGCACCCCTTTTACCCTTCCTGCGCTCCCGTACGATGCCGCCGCGCTCGAACCGCACATCGACAAAATGACGATGGAAATTCACCACGGCAAACACCACCAGGCTTACGTCAACAACCTCAATGATGCCGTGAAGGATACCCCGTACGCCGACTACGAACTGGACGACATTATTGCCCGCATCGGCACGGCTGATACTGATAAAAAGATCCGCAACAACGCCGGCGGCCACTGGAACCACACTTTTTTCTGGCAATCGCTCAGCCCGGCAGCCTCTTCGGGGGCGCCCTCTGGCAACCTGGCCACTTCGATCAATACGACTTTCGGCTCGCTCGACCAGTTGAAAGAACAGTTCAACACGGCTGCCAAAGGCGTCTTCGGCTCCGGCTGGGCCTGGCTTTGCGTAGGCAAGGACAAATCGCTTTTTGTCATGACTACGCCCAACCAGGACAACCCGCTCATGCTCCAGATCGCCGCCAAAATCGGTACGCCGATTCTCGGCCTCGACGTTTGGGAACACGCCTACTACCTCAAGTACCAGAACAAACGCCCCGACTACGTGGCGGCTTTCTGGAACCTGGTTAACTGGAAAGAAGTAGGCGCTCGTTACGAAAAAGCCATGTTCGGGTAAAAATGGCGCTGGCAGCAGGCCGTTTCGACGGAGGGCAGCAGTCAATGCTGACCGCCGAATCCCGGGCTGCTGCCAGCCTTTTTTCTTCTTAACAATATTTTAATGCCCCTTGGCGGCGTTTTTACGGGCAACTACTGTGCATTTTTTGCCTTGGCCCGCATCTAAGAGCATGTCGAGCTTTTCCTTGCCGGGCTACAAACGGAAAATTTTATTTTCTGCTGCGTTAAATTTCTCGCCGGATCGCCCGCATCCGACTGCGAAATTTGCCTTGCCGAAAATAAAATTTTCACGTTTTCGCCTCGGCAGGAAAAGCTCGACATGCTCTAAACACCGCAAGCGGTCCGACCCAAAACGGGCCCGTATTTTAAAACCAGATTTTCCAATATGTTCTACGCCTTGTTTTCGCGAAATGCCACGCTCCGGCTGCCTTTGCTTTTTAGTTTGCTCCTTATCGCCAGCCTTTTTTCCGTTCACCTCTCCTGTAAACTAGCCCCCCCGCCGCCCCCGGCCATGCCACCCGTCCCCGACCCGACAGTCGCCTATCACACTGGCGATTATCTCGCCCAATGGGCTGAAATTGACAGCCTTGAAGCCGCCGGTTTGCCGCAAAGCGCACTCCAGAAAGTGGAGGCGCTGTACCAGCGCGCCAAAGCCGACAACAACCAGCCTCAGGTCATCAAAACCTTGATGTACAGGGGGAAATTTGCCGTCATGCTCGAAGATGACGGCCTCATCAAGGCCATTCAACTCTTCGAATCGGAAGAAAAAACAGCGGCTCAGCCCGATAAAGCAATCCTGCAAAGCATGTTGGGAGAGCTGTATTCCACCTACTTGCACAATCAGTACTGGAGAATAAGCGACCGCACGCCCATTCCTGACGGAGAAGGCGGCGACATCCTGACCTGGTCGGCGGATCAGATCGAACGGAAGGCGCTGGAATGGTATGGCCTTTCGGTCAGCGACGAGGCGGCCCTGCGCGCCATTCCCATCGATTTTATCAAGGATATCAGCCTGCCCGGCCTTAACGACAGCGTCGGCACCGCGCCGCTGCGCCCTACGGTGTACGATTTTCTGGCGCACCGCGCACTCGATCACTACACCAACGAACGCAGCTACCTCACACAGCCTGCCTACAAGTTTTACCTCGACAACGAGGCTGCTTTTGCTCCCGCGGAAACTTTTGTCAATGCGAAATTCCCTACCCGCGACTCAACTTCGGGTAAATGGCTGGCTGTCAAATTGTACCAGCGCGTCACATCGGTTTTGCTGAGCGGCAAAAACGAAGCCGCCCTGATCGATGCCGAGCTGATGCGCCTCGAATTTGCCTACAACAACGCCGTCGTGGAGGGCAAGGACCAGTTGTACGAAAATGCGCTGATGGCCCTTCACAAAAAATACTACAACCATCCTTCCGACCCGGAAATCGTACTCAAACACGCCCAGCAACTGCGCAACAAAAGTCTGCCAGCCGAAGGCACGCGTGAAAACCTGCGCCAGGCGGTCACGGAACTGAAAGACGCCGTGCAACGCCATCCCAACAGCTTTGGCGCGTCGCATTGCCAGCGGATGATCCAGGAGATCGAATCTACTTTTGTGCGCGCCGGCGTGGAAGAAGCGAACTTGCCCGATCAGCCCGTTTTGATCAAGGTTGATTACAAAAACCTGTCGAAAGTGTGGGTAAAAGTGGTGCCAGTGCCCGCATTTGCAGACTGGAAGGAAAACGTAGATTGGAATGCGCGCATTGAAAAACTCAACACTATCCGCCCCGTACAACAGAGAACCTGGGCGCTTGCCAATCCCGGCGATTATTACGAACACCAAACGGAATTGTCGCTTTCGGCTTTGCCGATCGGGCGCTACGTTGTGTTAGTGTCTGAAAATGAGGGGTTTAACGATAAAAAAGGCTATGTCGCCTATACCGAGTTCAGCGTCACCAAGCTGGCGCCGCTGGCGATTCGCGACGGGAATGCCGGCAAGTTTATCATTGCCCACCGTGCCACCGGCGAACCGCTGGCAGGCGTCAAGGGCGATTTTTATCGTCAGGACTGGGATTACAATGCCTCAAAAACGGTGTACCGCCACCTGGGCAGCGCGCAAAGCGATGCCAACGGCCTGGTCGATCCCGACCTGAAATCGGAACACAATGCGCTCGCGTTTTTCTCAATGGGCAAAGACAGCCTTTGGGCAGGGGCTTTTTACGACTATCGCAAGGTGTCGTCCGAACGCCGCACGACTTATGAAGCGCGTTTTTTCACCGATCGCTCCATTTACCGCCCCGGTCAGACGGTTTATTTCAAAGCGCTGTTGTTCAGCGTAGATGCCAAAGAAATGCCCGCCATCGTGCCGAATCAGACGGTGGAGGTAAAATTCTACGATGCCAACCAGCAGGAAAAGGGGCATTTGAGCCTGAAATCCAATGAATTCGGTACGATAAATGGCACGTTTACCGCTCCTGCCGGCGGCCTGACCGGCCAGATGCACATCACGGTGCCCGGCTATTCAGGCGCCGCATATTTCAACGTGGAAGAGTACAAACGTCCGCGTTTTGAAGTCAAATTCAAACCCGTGGAAGGCGCTTATCGGGTTGACGACAACGTTTCCATGCGCGGCGAAGCCCGAAACTACGCAGGCAACGTCGTGGACGGCGCCTCGGTGAAATACCGCGTGGTGCGCATGGCCCGCTTCCCCTTCTGGGATGGCGGCTGGTGGCGCCGGATTCCATGGCGCACCGAGCAAATGGAAATTGCCAACGGCGTGACGCAGACCGACGTGAACGGCAATTTTGAAGTAAAATTCGCCGCTTTGCCCGACCGCACTATCCCGCAAAAAGACCAGCCGGTGTTTGATTACACGGTGTACGCCGACGTGACCGACATCAACGGCGAAACCCGTTCGAGCCAGCAATCCGTCTCGGCAGGCTACGTGGCCCTGTCGGTTTCCTGGAATCTGGACGAGGCCATGGAACTCGATAGCTTGCAACATATTACGTTGACAACCAGCAACCTGGCGGGGCAATTTCAGGCGGCTACGGGCGAGATCAGCATTCAAAAACTGCTGGCCCCGAAGCAATTCTTCCGTCAGCGGTTGTGGGAAAGGCCGGATGTCTGGACGATTTCCGAAGCCGATTTTCGCCGCGATTTCCCCGATTACGCCTGGAAGGAGGAAGATAACCCCGACAAATGGGGCGGGCCCGATTTTGCCCGTACCGTGGCCTTCAATACGGCCAATGATAAAATGGTGGATCTCAACGGCAACCGCATGGAAGCCGGCTACTATCGCATTATTTTAAAAACAAAGGATGCCTACGGCACCCCTGTGGAACTGAAAAAAGTCGTGCGGGTGTGGGACGACCGTGCGCCGCAAACCCGTTTCGACGAGCCTTCCGCGGCTGCTGCAAAAACGGTACTTCAACCCGGCGAAACGGCAAGCATCCAGCTCGGCGGCCGGCCCGCCAACCTGCGCTTTTTCTTCGCCACCCGTCACCGCGACGGCTTGAAAAACATGCGCTGGATCACGACCAACGGCCTCGAACAGGTCAAAATTCCGGTTACCGAAAATGACAGGGGCGGCATCAGCGTCTTCGCGTTTGCCGTGCACAACAACCGCGTGTTTGTGGCAGCCAACCCGCTCGGACTTTCCGTGCCCTGGACGAACAAGCAACTCGATATTCGTTTCGAAACTTTCCGCGACAAACTCGAACCCGGTCAGCAGGAAGAATGGCGCCTGAAAATCAGCGGCCCAAACAAAGACCGCGTAGCCGCTGAAATGGTCGCCGCCATGTACGATGCCTCGCTCGACCAGTTTCTGCCGCACGGATGGGCAGGCATCGATTTTCCGTACACTTCAACGGCGCAATTGTTCGTCTCGGCAGCCGACTTCAGTTTCAACCAGGGCGACATAAGTTACATCGACCAGGGCAATTACATCAATGCGGCAGAAAGAATTTACCCTCGGCTTAGCTGGTTTGGTTTCCCGCTTTGGGGCGGCGGCGAATTCTATATGATGGCAAACGATGAAATGCTTAGAGCAGCCCCGGCTATGGCCCCTGCCGGCGCTCCGGCGCGGCGAAAAGCCAAGGACGAACGCAAGCAGGAAATGGACATGGAGATCTCAACGGAGTCCGTTGCGGGTAATGACGAGGCGCCGCCCGAAATACTTGAAGAAGAAGTGGAGAGCCGGGCAGCTGACAAGCCGGCGGGACCCGCCTTGCGCAGCAACCTGAATGAAACGGTGTTTTTCTTCCCGGTGCTTCGTACCGATGCGGAGGGCAATGTGATCCTGAGTTTTAAAATGAACGAGGCGCTGACCCGCTGGAAATTCCTCGCATTTGCCCACACCAAAGAACTTCAAACAGCGCTGACCACCCGCGAAGTAGTGACCCAGAAAGAACTCATGGTCATCACCAACCCGCCGCGTTTCCTGCGCGCCGGCGACCAGCTCGAGTTCTCGGCCAAGGTGAGCAACCTCTCGCAACAGGCGCTGAGCGGCACCGCTACGCTGAGCCTGTTCGATGCCGCCACAATGCAGCCGCTGGATGCCCGCCTGGGTCTCGGCGCCAGCCGCGGTGTGCCGTTCAGTGTACCGACCGGCCAGAGCGCGCCCGTGTCGTGGAAGATCAGCGTGCCGGCCGACTTCACCGGCGCGGTGACCTGGCAGGTTTATGCCGATGCCAGCCAATTCCGCGACGGCGAGGAAAGTACGCTCCCCGTGGTGACCAACCGAATGCTGGTGACGGAAACCATGCCCGTCACGGTTCGCGGCGGTCAGACCCGCACTTTCAACTTCGATGATTTCCGAATCGGCGCGCGAAATCCTGACCAGGCTACGCTGCGTTACACCCTTGAATTTACCAGCAATCCGGCCTGGTACGTCGTACAGTCGCTGCCATACCTCATGGAATACCCGCATGAATGCAGCGAACAGGTATTCAGCCGTTATTATGCCAATACGCTGGCATCCAGCGTGACGCAGAAACTGCCGCAAATCCGCAAGGTGTACGACCGCTGGAAAGGAACAGATGCCATGAAGTCGAATTTGAGTAAAAATCAGGAACTCAAATATGCCTTGCTGGAAGAAACACCCTGGGTGCTCGATGCCCAAAATGAGGAACAACAGAAGCAAAATATCGCCCTTTTGTTCGACCTCAACCGCATGGCCGACGAACAGGACCGCGCCTTGAAAACCCTCCGCGAACGGCAGTCGTCGAACGGCGGCTGGGCCTGGTTTCCGGGCGGTCAGGAAAGCTGGTACATCACCCAACATATCGTAACCGGCTTCGGACACCTGCAACACCTCGGCGCCATCGACCTGCAAAACGACCGCCAAACCGCACAAATGGTGGATAAAGCGCTCGCCTTCTGCGACGCCCGTTTGCAGGATCATTACCGCGAACTTGAAAAGGCCGTTGGCAAAGGACTGACCAAATGGGAAGACGATCATCTCGATCCCATGGTGATCCATTATTTGTACGCCCGCTCCTTCTTCTCCCTTGATCGGGGCAGCAAGATCAATGCCTACTACCTCGATCAGGCGCAGAAATACTGGCTGGGCAAGGGGCTCTACCAGGAAGGTATGCTGGCGCTGGCGTTGCACCGCGCCGGCCGCACCGAGGCCGCCCAGAAGATTGTGGCCAGTTTGCGCGAACGCGCCCGCATGAAGGAAGAACTCGGGATGTACTGGGCTTTCGATTGGGGGTACTACTGGTACCAGTTGCCCATCGAAACCCAGGCACTCATGGTGGAAGTATTCGACGAAGTCGCCAACGACCGCAAAGCCGTGGAAGAACTGCGTATCTGGTTGCTCAAAAACAAACAAACCAACCGCTGGGAAAGCACCAAAGCGACGGCAGAAGCTGCCTACGCGCTGCTCCTGCACGGCGACAACTGGCTCAACAATACGCAGACAGTTCAGGTACAGGTCGGCGGCAAAACGCTCAAACCCGCCGAAGTGGAACCCGGGACCGGCTACTTCAAACAACAATGGACCGGGGCCGAGGTGAAACCTTCATGGAGCAAGGTGACGGTGGAAAACCCGAACTCGAACCTCGTCTGGGGGGCTGCCTACTGGCAGTATTTTGAAGATCTGGACAAAATCACCGGCTTCAAAAAAACGCCGCTGACTATCGTCAAACAACTGTATCGGGAAGAAAACAGCCCGACTGGACCCAAACTGATTCCGCTCAACAACGGCGCCACCCTGCACGTCGGCGACAAGGTGAAAGTCCGTATCGAAATCAGGGTCGATCGCCCGATGGAATACGTGCACCTGAAAGACATGCGCGCGGCCGGCTTCGAGCCCGTAAACGTGCTCAGCGAATACCACTGGCAGGGCGGACTCGGTTACTACGAAAGCACAAAAGACCTGGCCACCCATTTCTTCATCGACTACCTGCCGCAGGGCACTTACGTCTTTGAATATCCGCTTCGGGTGAGCCACCGCGGCGATATGTCGAACGGTATTACGACCATTCAGTGCATGTACGCCCCCGAATTTACCAGTCACTCGGAAGGAATCCGGGTAAAAGTAGAGTAGGGGAATTGTCCTGAAAACAGATTCGGGCTTGTTCGGTTAGTACCGGACAAGCCCGTTTTTTTAATTGACTTTGCAAAACTGTTGGCTGCTTATGCTTTTTCGAGGGTAAAACCAAAGGTAGAACCCTGCCCCACGGTGCTGCGTACCGTGACCGTTTGTTTGTGCGCCTCGATGATGTGTTTTACAATCGACAAACCAAGCCCCGTCCCCCCGGCGTCGCGCGAGCGGCTTTTGTCAACGCGGTAAAAACGGTCGAATACGTGCGACAAATGTTCGGGTTGAATACCGATGCCGTTGTCGCTGATTTCTACGAGGACGTACGTCTCCATGTCGTAAAAACTGATCTTGGTCATTCCGCCTTCCCGGCCGTATTTGATCGAGTTGTGCACCAGATTGATCAATACTTGCCGGATGCTTTCCTTGTCGGCTCTCACCCGAAAGTGCTGGTTGGCGCCGTCCTTGTACAGGAGGCGGACATTTCGTTCGACAGCGCGCATTTCCAGGTCGGCAAACACCTCGTCGGTCAGGTCGTGAATGTCGAACTCGCGCAGGTCGAGCACCATCTGGCCAGCCTCGAGTTTGTTGATGGTTTCGAGGTCTTCCACGATGGCTTGCAGGCGGTCGATGTTGCGTGCAGCGCGCTGGAGATACAGTTTGTTGACCTCCGGATCGTCGAGCGCGCCGTCGAGCAGGGTGTGTACAAAGCCCTGGATATTAAAGATGGGGGTTTTCAGTTCGTGCGAGACGTCGCCGATAAAACGGCGGCGATAGCTGGCCAGTTTTTCCAGTTCTTCAATTTCCCGGTCGTTTTCCTCCGCCCATTGGCTCACCTCGTTTTCCACGTGATCGAGGATATTTTTATCCATCTCGATTTTGTCGGCCTTGAAGTCGGACGACATTTTGTGCCGGTGAATTACCTTGTAAATGAGTTTGATCTTGCGGAAGATGTAGTATCGTATAAAGTAGAAATTGGACGTAAAAACAATGATAAACACACCGCCGAACAGCAATATCAGGTCAATCCCCGTGATGACGAACAGATGGCTCAGGCCCAGAAACGTAGCCAGAAGGGTTACGATGGTCGCCGAGGTCAGGGCGGCGTAGATGGATAACTGGAGTGGTGTTTGATTTTTGAACATGGCGAGCGGCGCCCGTTACGGCGAGGCAAAATTCGGGAAAGTTTGGCGGCTCAGAAGTCGAATTTATAGCCAATTCCCTTCATGGTTTTGATATAATCTTCACCGAGTCGTTCACGCAGTTTGCGGATGTGCACGTCGATGGTGCGGTTGCCAACGATCACGTCGTTGCCCCAGATTTTGTCAAAAATTTCTTCCCTGGTAAACACACGGCCGGGTTTGGAGGCCAGCAGCCAGATTATTTCAAATTCTTTTCTGGGAAGTTCGATCGCTTGTTGCCCCCTGAAAACCAGAACTTTTTCGCGGTCGATGACCAAGTCGTGTACGTTGATTGTCGTGCCTTCTTCCGCTTCCTGGCGCCCCGAACGACGAAGCAGGGCATTGATCCGGCTGATGAGTACGCGAGGCTTGATCGGCTTGGTGATGTAGTCGTCTCCGCCCACGTCCAGAGCCATGATCTGCGAATAATCTTCGTCGCGAGCGGTCAGAAACGCGATTGGGGTGTCGTCGAATTCTTTGCGGGAGCGCAACATCCGGCAGGTTTCCACCCCGTCGAGCTCGGGCATCATGATATCCAGAATGATCAGTTGCGGTTTTTCCTGCTCGGCAATTGCCAGGGCATGTCGGCCATCATTGGCTGTTACGACGTCAAAACCTTCTTTTTTAAGGTTGTAGCGCAGGAATTCGAGGATATCCGGCTCGTCGTCCACGATGAGGATTTTCTTCGCAGGCGCATTTCCTTTCATGAGGATCAATTTTGGGCAAAGGTAGAGGTCTGCTATTGGGCCAAGGGTTTACCGACGGTTTAAGTTAGTGTTAAGTTTGGATGACATTACCAGCCGCAAACCAATCGCCTGATCTGCTCGAACCAGGTCACGCCCATTCTTTTTTTGATTTCCGTCCAGTCCTGACAGGCTTCTTCGCGGCGGTTGAGTTGCAGGAGCGCGGTGCCGCGATAGTACAGGATTTCGGTATTGCCCGGATGCAGGGCAAGCGCCTGGGTCCATTTGGCAATCGCGCCTTCGTTGTCGTCTTTTTCAGACAGCGCCGCGCCTTCGTCGGCCAGCAACATGGCCTGATCGAAGCGCTCGTTGGCTTTGTTGCAGACGGCTTCGGGAGATTTGAACATGACGCGCAGCGGGAAGGTCGTGGTGACGGGATGACCGTTGTACACGGCAGGAGTCCATTGGCCGGAGCTGCGGTTGGCGAGGCGAATGGCCTGCCACTGAAAGTCCATGCCCAGGCTGTTGTAATCGATCTGGCTGGCGACTTCGACGCTGCCGTCGGGACGGATCAGGAGCGCCATTTCGATAATTCCTGTTTTGCAGCTATCGACCCAGTTGTCGGGGTATTCGAGCCGATTGATCACGAATCGGGCCAGCGAATCCCAGCCTTGCCGGTATTCGGGTCCTTTTTCATACACGACGTAGATCGTGTCGCCTTCGGAAGTGATATGGAAGGGATCTTCTTCTTTCAGCCGGAACCGTAGCGGGAGCACTTGCTTCATTCTCACGGCTTTACCGCCGATTTTGGCAGGCTCCCAACGCATGCCGGCATCGTCGAGCGCTTTCAGGATGCGCACGGCTTCATCGCCGCAACCGCCGCCAATATCCTTCATGATCCCGATCTGCGTGATTCGCCCGTTGGGTTCCACCACAAAAGTTGTGACGACCGTGCCCTGGATATTCGACTGGCGTGCCGCCTCGGGATAAATAATGTTTTGGGCAAGGATGGACAGCAGTTGTGTTTCGGCACAATGCCGGATGCTGTCGGCGTTCCAGCCGGGATGCTGGTCGGGCCTGCAGGATTTGAACAGGGGGACGGGCAGTTGTTCGACGACGGCGTAAATCGTGGTGTCCGCAGTGTTTTGTGCGGAGCTCATCAGGGCGGGCAGCAGCAGTAGCGCCCAAAGCATGGATTTTGGCATCATAATGACGGTATAGCGGCGATAAAAGTATCGCTATCGCGCCAAAACAAAAAGTCCGGCCACTGTTGGCCGAACTTTTTGACAGTATAATCTCATGAAATATTTCGAAGGAAAGGTTTCAAAGGTGGCAGGGAATTAGTGCGCAGAAACGCGAACCGTGCCATTCTTAATCTTGATTGTAACCGGTGTACGCATAGGAAGATCCAAAATTTGAGGGTGAACGAAATAAATTTTTGAACTTTAAAATTGTTTCGCTCGGCGGGGTCGGCCGCATGTTGGTTTGAAATAAAGCGGATTTGGACAGTGTATGGTCGATTTTTTTGGCGAGGAATTTGTACTAAAAAAATTGTGGCTTACTTTTGGCCCTGATATCAAAACGAACCTAAGATTTTCTCGCCATATCTAATCCACTCATTATGGCATCTTTCCCGTTGTAATCCCATGTACATTTCCAGTACGGAATGGGGGTCAGTCGTCAGGACTGACCTTTTTTTTTGCCGGTCAGTGAGCCTTTTAGCGCCGGCTGAAAGCCACTCAGCCGAGGCGAACGGCTTTCAGCACGTGGTTTGCGCTATGAGTTGAAATCCCATGAACATATCCAAAAACTCATTGCCGCTCTCGTTTGAATCAGCGTTGATGTTTTCTTGATGATACAAAAGTGCAGCCCCGTTCCGGGCGCAGCAATAACATTTTTTCTTTGTTGTGAAGAGTAATGTGTTGTTTTGTTTTTAAAATAATGATCACAAAGTATTGTTAATCAAAATTCTGTGTTTTCTAAATGGTTTTTCTTTTGTGAAGATTTACTCTGTGAAAATTGTAAATATTTTGCAAAAAAAATCTTCACGGGCCCTCGAACAACCGCTGGTCATTTTTCTTTGCTCATCTAATTAAGGACGAAAGACAATGAACAATCTACTGATTATCGGGGCAGGCCGATCCGCCACTGCATTGATCAACTATATTCTGGACGCCGCGCGCCAGCATAATTTTTTTGTCACCATCGCCGACGCCAACCTCGAAATGGCGCAGCGCAAAGTAGCCGGCCGACCCAACGGACGGGCTATCTGGCTCGATGCGTCCAAAACCAACGACCGCAGGGATATTATCCAGCGGCACGACGTGGTGGTCTCGTTGCTTCCGCCGCAAATGCACCTTGAACTGGCGCAGGACTGCATTGCCCTGGGCAAACACATGGTGACAGCCAGCTACGTGTCCAAGCAGGTGCTGCGCCTCGGCGACGATGCCCGGCAACGCGCGCTGGTCTTCATGAACGAAATCGGGCTCGATCCGGGCATCGACCACATGAGCGCCATGCAACGCATCCACCAAATCCAGGCTGCCGGTGGAAAAATTACCGCGTTTTACTCCTACACGGGAGGGTTGGTTGCCCCTGAAAGCGATGACAACCCCTGGCACTACAAATTCAGCTGGAATCCGCGCAACGTCGTGCTGGCAGGGCAGGGTACCGCCCAGTTTCTGGAAGACGGCAAACTCAAATACATTCCATACCGCAGGCTTTTCAAACAATATCGCCTGATCGACATCCCCGAGATGGGCCAATGGGAGGTGTATGCCAACCGTGATTCGCTGCTTTACCGCGAAGCCTACGGCTTGAAGGATATTAAAACCCTCGTGCGGGGCACCATCCGCCACCGTGGATTTTGCGATGCCTGGAATGCGCTCGTCCGGATCGGCCTCACCGACGCAACTTTCCCCATCGTGGATTCGGACAAACTGACCTATCACGATCTGATGGAGGCCTTCCTGGGCAACAGCGAAGACACAGGCTCGGTGAAAGACCGCATCGCGCGACTCATCGAATTGCCGCCCGACGGCGAGGTGATGAAAAAGCTCGAATGGCTCGGCCTTTTCAGCAAAAAACGCATCAAAGTGCAAAATGCCACCCCTTCGTTGATTCTCGAAAACCTGCTGCTCGAAAAATGGGCGCTGAAGCCTCAGGACCGCGACATGGTCATCATGCAGCACGTATTCGAATACGAGATCAATCGCCGCAAGCGCAAGCTGACTTCAACCCTGATGATGAAAGGCGAAAACAGCGAAGACACAGCCATGTCCAGGCTGGTCGGGTTGCCGCTGGGCATTTTCGTAAAACTGCTGATGCTTGGAAAAATATCCACAACCGGCGTCAACATCCCGACCATGCCGGAAGTGTATGAGCCGGTGATGCAGGAACTTGAAAGTATGGGCGTTCGCTTCGTCGAACACGAGGAGTGATCAAGGCTCCTGATCCACAAGCGTTTGTAACAAATCGATCAATACCTCGTTGAGGTTGCCGATGGCATCCTGCAAGCGCCATCCCGCGCGGTTGCGGGGCTCTACGTAATTCGAAACAGCCCTGATCTGCGTAAACGGCACTTCATTGGCCAGGCAGGCATAAAAAAATGCCGCGCCTTCCATCGTCTCGATCTGTGCATCCGGGTATTTGGACCGGATAGCCGCGATAGATGCCGCCGATCCGTGTACTTTACTGACGGTCAGGCCGTTGACTTTTGGCAAAAAATCGGTCAGGGATAGAGCAGGGTGGTGCAATTCTCCTTGCTGAAACGGCGGCTCGTCTGCGTCGCACAACCCGAGTTCGAACAAGTCGGTAAATCGGCCGTCGTTTTCTTCCACGCCCAGATCGCCAAAACGTTCGCGCACAACCTGCACGACCTGACCGAGTTGCAGTTGAGGGTCGAATGCGCCGGCTACGCCGGCATTGAGCGCCCAATGGGGCCGAAACCCGGCCAGAAAGCGGCCCAGCGAAAAAGCCGTAAAAACCGGGCCCACGCCAGTCACCAGTATTTTCAAATTGAGCTCTTTACGGGAAAAAACGCCTTCGTTGTTGGACTGAAACGTCTGTTGCAGCCAGTTGCTCAACGGGGCGATTTCGAAAGGTGTTGCGGAAACAAGAAGAATGTCCATACCGGCGTTTGAGGCAAAGGTAGGCAGCATTATTGCTTCCTGTAAATTCTGAGTTTCTTTGCGCGTTATGAAACGTGAATGGTTTGCGGAGTGGTTTGATTCCCCTTATTACCACACGCTGTATAAAAACAGGGACGAAAACGAAGCCCGCCGGGTACTCGACAACCTGTTGCGCGCGCTCGACCTCCCCGCCGGCGCGCGTATCCTCGATCTGGCCTGCGGCAAGGGGCGGCATTCGCGCTACCTGGCGGAAAAAGGTTTCGATGTCACAGGGCTGGATATTTCTGCCGCAAGCATCACTTTTGCCCGGCAATTCGAGCATGAACAACTGAATTTTTATCAGCACGACATGCGCCTGCCTTTCCGGGTCAACTATTTCGATGCCGTGGTCAATTTCTTTACCAGTTTCGGCTACTTTCAAAACGACCTGGATCATGTGCGGACGCTGAAAAACGTCAACCGCAACTTGCGTCCCGGCGGACTCTTCCTGATCGATTACTTCAATTCGGACTGGATCAAGAGCAGCCTCGTGCGCAGAGAACAAAAAACGGTGGACGGCATCCCTTTCGATATCCGGCGTTCGATACGCAAAGGGCATGTGTACAAAACCGTCGATTTCGTCACGGGAGGCCGCCATTTTACATTCAGGGAAAGGGTGCGCCTGTTTACGTTGCGTGATTTCGGCAGCCTGTTCGAACAGGCCGGTTTGCAAATTCGGGATACATTTGGCAGTTATGCGCTGGATGCCTTCGATCCGGTGGAGTCCAGGCGGCTGATCATTATTGGTCAAAAAAACAACACCCTATGAGTTGGCTCGAACCTGTTCTTTCCATCGACAGAATGCTTTTCCAACTGATCAACGGCAGTTTGGGCAATCCTTTGTTTGATGTCTTGTTGCCCTGGTGCCGCGAAAAGTGGATCTGGGCGCCGTTTTATGTGTTCATCGCCGCATTTTCCTGGATGAACTACGGAAAAAAAGGCTGGATCATCGTGCTCGGGCTGGTGCTGGCTGCCGGGCTGGCCGATTTTACCAGCAGCACGCTGATCAAAAAAAACGTACAGCGCCTGCGGCCCTGCAACGATCCCGTCATGCAGGACCATCTGGTGTTGCGGGTCGATCATTGCGGAAGCGGCTATAGTTTTACTTCTTCCCACTCGGCCAATCATTTTGCCGCGGCAGTATTTCTGATTGGCATGTTTGGCGCTTTTTGGAAGGGAGCGAAGCCTGCTTTGCTGGGTTGGGCCGGTTTGATCGCCTTCTCGCAGGTGTACGTCGGGGTCCATTATCCATTCGACGTGATGATTGGCGCCATACTGGGCTCTTTTCTGGGCTGGCTTGTGGCGAAGGGAGGCAGGAAAATACTGGATGTGAATGCCTTACGGACATAAAAAAAGCCGCCCTTTCCGAGGCGGCTTTTTTTATGCTAAAATTCGGGTTTAACCCCGGCCAACCAGTCGTTGCACCAGGTTAAAGACTCTTTCTACGACCGTAACATCCGGCACGGGCAGATTGGCGGTATCTTCATCGTCTTGCTCGACGGCCGGTTGTTTGTCTTTGTCGATTAATTCGGTTGGAGCGGCAATACCCGCGGGATTGCTCCAAACCGCGTGAATATTGACAAAAAGGAAACAGCAACCGCTTACAATTGCTGCGATGATCAGGAATGATTTTGGTGTAATGCTTTGTTTCATGGCATGGCAAATTAGCGCCCTAAATTAGGTATGTTTCTTCGAACGGAGGGAATTAACCGACAAGAAATGCGAAACTAAAGACGAATAACAGCCGCAAAAGGTTGCAGTGGGCCGTGTATTTTTTTTAAAAAAAAGAACCCGGCGGTATTGCACCGCCGGGTTCGTATCGTCAAACCAAAAATCAATCAGTCTTATTGTTTCAGACCGCCGTTGCCAGCCGGTACGCTTTCCTGGGTAGCCGGGGCTTTCACTTCACCTTTGATGGTGAGCGTGTGGGTGTCGGAAGTTTCGTTGGTGGTGAGGGTAACGGTTTTGGTGAACATACCAACGCGCTGGGTGTCGTAGCGAACTTCGATAACGTTGGTTTCGCCGGGCATGATCGGCTCTTTCGGGTAGGTCGGAACCGTGCAACCGCAGGAACCTTTGGCGCTCTTGATGACCAGGGGTTCATTGCCCGTGTTGGTGAAGGAGAATTTGCGCAGCGGCTCAGCACCTTTTTCGATGGTGCCGTAGTCGATCGTCGTTTGTTGGAACGTCATGACCGGGCCCGAGGTGGTTTGAGCGTTGAGGGCGAAGGAGCCGGCAACAACAAAGGCAAGGATAGAGAGCAGTTGTTTCATCAGAATTGAACCAAGTTTTGGTGAAAGGAATAATCGTCTGTTGAATGATGGGACAAAAGTAGGCGCAGCAACCATGCCTGAAAACAGATGTGCTGTTAACGATAATCAAAAAAGCCTAAAATTAGTGTCAATTGCCTGAAAATCAGCATGTTGCTATCGGATGCCGGCAAAGATCTGTTCCGTGATGCGCTGCAGAAAACGTTTGTCCTCGGTCACGATCTCCGCTTTGCCCTGCAGGCGTTGTTCAAAAGGAATGGTTTTGTTGTAACTGGTTCGCAAACCGGTGGGCAAACTGACCAGAATGGAGTACTGGTTGTCTTTGGGCACCAGCGCCTTGGACACAACCTCGCCGCGCAGGGTGCCGTATTCGGGGTAGGGGTAGCCGTACAATTTGATGATGACCTTCTGGCCTGCAACCACTTTGCCACTGCCATTGATCGGAAGCGCCAGCCGCCCGATGATCTCCTTGCTCTCCGGAGGCACGATGGCCATGACCTGCTCGCCCTGTTTGACGTATTGCTGCACACTGAAAAAACCGGCATTCAGCGACACCCGGCCGTCGATCGGGGCCGTCAGCAGGTAGGTCTGTTTCCATTTGTCCAGTCCGCTTCGCAGGGTGCTCAGGCTTTCGCGAAGACGCACCGTGGAGGATGCCACGTCTTCTTTTTCACCAAACGCAACTTCGTTGATGCTTTTGCGCAGGCTGATGATCTCGTTTTGCTTGCGGATGATGCCGTCTTCCAGAATGTCGTATTGGCGCTCGATGTCGTCGACCCGCTGTCGTTCTTTTTCAAAATCGGATTTTGAAATAAGGCCGTTGCGGAAGAGTTCTTCCTGTTTGTCAAAAAGGTCCCTGGCGTTGTCCAGTTGCTTTTGAATCCGTTGTTTTGATTTTTCGTCGTACTCGATGCTGGTCCGAAGCCGGGCTATTTGTTGGTTGATGGACCCGATATTCGAACTGACGGAGGCGTTTTTGTCAATGGCGCCGAACTGAAAGTTCTCCAGATTTTGTACAAAATTGGAGTAATCGGATTGCAATTCACCAAGGTTGAGGGTGCGCGGCGCATCGAGAATGCGCAATTCGTCGAGTCCCATAGCTTGCCATTGCACGAGCGCCTTGTCGAGCCACTGGATGTCCGAATACCTGGCCGTACTTTGGATGACTGCGAGCACCGAATCGCGCCGCACCAACTGGGTGTCGCGTACGAGGAGCCGGGTGATGTGCCCGTCGGTGCGGGCCACCACTTCCACGGGCGGCGCAGTGGTGGTCAGTACAATGTCGGCATTGATCACGTCGGGGTAGCGAATGAACCAGCCGGCGAGCAGCATCATGATAAAGCCGATAAGAATGACGCTGGTGCCCCAACGCACCAGCCAGCCGGGCGGCGTGCCCAGAATTTCCTGAACATCGTCCGAACGCAGTTCGATCCGCTCCCGGTCGGTAGGTATGAGTTCGTTTTCGGGCATGGCTTACACTCCGAGTTCAAGCTGATTTTTGACCAGATGGTAATAGGCGCCGCGGCGGGCGGTGAGTTCTTCATGCACTCCCTGCTCCACGACTTCGCCTTTTTCCAGCACGATGATATTGTCGGCATGCCGCACCGTACTGAGTCGGTGGGCGACGATAATCACCGTTTTGTTGCGGAAAACGTGTTCAAGGTTGTGCATGATCACCCGTTCATTGTAGGCGTCGAGGGCGTTGGTGGCTTCGTCGAAGAAGAAATAATCGGGGTTTTTGTACACGGCTCTGGCAATCAGCAAACGCTGCCGCTGTCCCTGACTGATCCCGATTCCGTCTTGCCCGATCTTGGTGTTGTAGCCCAGAGGCAGGCCTTCGATAAAGGTCTGAATATTAGCCGCTTTGGCCGCGTAAAGCAGGCGCCGGCGGTCGATGTATTCTTCCCCCAGCGCAATGTTGCGGGCAATGGTATCCGAAAAAATAAACCCGTCCTGCATCACCACGCCGCAATGGCTCCGCCAGAGCTTGGACTGAACGTTGGACAGGGCCAGGTCGCCCAGCCGTACGATGCCTTCGCTGGGCGGATAAAAATTGAGCATCAGTTTGAGCAGCGTGGTTTTGCCGCTGCCGCTGGTGCCGACGATGGCCGTGGTTTTGCCTTCGGGAAAGTTCAGTTTGATGTTGCGCAGCACCCAGGGGTCGTGCGGGCCGCCATAGCGGAAAGAGACGTTTTCGAGCGAGATGCCGCCGTTGGCGGGCAGTACGGTGACCTTGGGGCTGTCGGCCGGTTCTTCATCGTCGCGCTTGTGGATTTCATTCATCCTTTCCAAACTGATTTTCGCTTCCTGCGCCGCAAGAATGAACTGCACGAGCGATTCCAGCGGGGCATTCATGTGGCCGATGATGTATTGAACAGCCAGCATCATCCCGAGGCTCATGTCGCCGCTGATGACTGCCCGGGCGGCAATTACCGAGATCAGGATGTTTTTTCCTTCATTGATAAAAGCCGCGCCTGCGCGCTGAATCTGGTCGGTGGCCAGGTATTGGGTATTGACGCGGAAAAGGCGCGCCTGAATACGTTCCCAGGCCCAGCGTTTTTGTTTTTCGGCATTGGCCAGTTTGATTTCCTGCATGCCGTTGACCAACTGGATCAGCGTGTTCTGATTTTCCGCCATTTGCTCGAACTTCCGGTAATCGAGGATGCGCCGCCGGTGCATGAACAGGGCGATCCAGCCGAAGTAAAAAGCCGCAGCGATAAAGAAAATCCAGAAAATCAAGGTGTTATAAAACAGCAACACAAAGCCGAACACCGCGAGGCTCACCACCGAAAAGAGGGTGACGAGCGAGGAGGAGGTCAAAAAACGCTCGACCCGTTCGTTGTCGTAAATGCGTTGCAAAAGGTCGCCCGTCATTTTGGCGTCGAAGAACGCCATGGGCAGCCGCATGAGTTTGATCAAAAAGTCGGACACCAGATTGATGTTGACCCGCGTACCGATATTGAGCAGAATCCAGCCCCGGATAAACTCGACGGCAACCTGGCTGAAAAACAACATACCCTGCGCGCCGAGAATCAGGTACACAAAATTCGGGTCGCTGAGCTGGACGCCTTTGTCGACCAGCGCCTGCATCAGGAAGGGGAAGACCAACTGGATAAAACTGCCCAGCAGCAGCCCGATACCCAGTTGCCAGATGAGTTTTTTGTAGCGATAGAGGTAGGTCCACAAAAACGCGAAACCCGTCCGGCTGCGTTTTTCACCTTCCCGATCGAAAAAATCGGGGGTGGTTTCGAGGAGCAGCACGATGCCTTGCGCTTCGTAGTTGTTCACGTCGCTGATCCAGCCGTTGAGAAATTCCTGCTCCGACAGCCGGAGCTTGCCCACCTTGGGGTCGGCCACCCATACTCTGCCGTTGGCGATGCGGTACACCACCACGAAGTGATTTTGTTCCCAATGCGCGATCAGCGGCAGCGGCAGGTCTTTTTTGAGCCGTGCAAAGCCCACTTTGGCGCCCAGCGTACGCATGCCGACGCGTTCGGCGGCGTCCGAAAGACCGATCATCGTCACCCCCTGCCGGTCGAGGTAGGTAAGGTCCCGCAGGTATTCGAGCGAATAATGCCGGCCGTAATGCCGTGCCACCATTCGCAGGCAACTTGCGCCGCAATCGGAGGCATCGTGTTGTTTGTAAAAGGGAAAATTATCGAGGAGAAGCATGGCTGATCAGGCGATAGGGTCTCATTACAACGCAAATTTACCCTTTTTTCGTCAGAGCTCCCGAATCCAAATATTGCGGTAGCTCACCAGGTCGCCGTGGTCCTGCAAGCGAATCGGGGCTTTGCCATGCGCTTCGTTTTTCGGAAGCCCGATGTATTCGGTCGTTCCCTTGATCTCTACATTGTTCTGAATCAGAATCCCGTTTTGAAAAACCGTCAGCCTGCCGGGCGCCAGCAGGATGCCGTCGGTGTTGAAGCGCGGGGCGGTGAACAGGATGTCGTAGCTCTGCCATTCGCCGGGCGGACGGCATGCATTGACCAGCGGAATGTGCTGCTTGTACACCGCGCCGCACTGGCCGTTGGAGTAGGTGCGGTTTTGGTAGGAATCGAGGACCTGCACTTCGTAGCGGTTTTGCAGAAAAACGCCGCTGTTGCCCCGGCCCTGGCCTTCGCCTTTGACAACCGAAGGCGTCCGAAACTCCAGATGGAGCTGACAATCGCCGAAAGAACGCTGGGTAACGATGTCGCCCGTGCCGGGTTTTACCGTCATGCTGCCGTCCGAATTGATCGTCCAGCCGGCGGCCGTGGAGTCTTTTCCGTTGTACCATTCGGACAGCCAGCTGCCGTCGAACAGCACGATGGCATCGTCGGGGGCCGGGGTGCTGACGGCTTTTCCGGGCGTGACGACGCGCGGCTCGGGCGTCCAGACTTCCGTCGCTTTGGGGTCGGTTATTTGGGCGACAAGCGGGGATATGAACAGGGCCGAAAAAGCAAAAGTTATGGTCAAGTTTTTCATTATCAGAGATTTATATTTTTTTAAAAACAAAGACATCACGGTCGGGTTTGTACAAATTCGTTGTACCCTTTGATGATGCTTTGATAAAAAAGCTTGCCTTGCGCCGAATAGCCGAATTTGGTGTAGTGCACGGAATCGCTGCTCATCAGGCCACTGGCTTTCCAGCGTTGCGCGGAGTTTTCGCCGCCGGTGAGGCTGAAAAAGTCCCAGTAGGCGTAGCCGTGGTCGTCGGCATAACGGGTGATGGTTGCGCTGACCTCGGGCATGTAGGGGTTGAATCCCTTGCCGCGCAGGTACGAATCGGCGGGTGTGGTGAACAGGAAACACGCGTTGGGGGCTTGCTCATGGAGTTGTTTGACGAGTTCGTCGATCTGCCGGTAGAAGGTCCGCGACTCCATGCGTCCCTGCGCTTCGTTGGTGCCGAAAGAAAGTATGATCAGGTCAGGTTTGAGGGCGCCGACTTCGGCGGCAAAATTTTGTGCGCGGGCAAAGTCGTTGTACTTGCCGCCATTGACGCCGATGGAGTGGTAAAGCACCCCTGAGAGTTCGTTTTCGAGCTCGATGCCGTCAAGTACGAGCGATTTCTGGCGGGCGTCAGTCTTGATTTGTTTCAACGTAAATTGCCCGACGGGGCGGTCGAAATACCAGGAACTGGAAAATTCGTCTTCCAGAAAGAGCTGGGCTTTCTGGTTCGTGATATCGTCGCTGATCTCGATTTGGGGTGTTTCCGCTGTTTTTTTGTAAAAAAGGGTAATTTTTGTAAACAGCCGGGTCTCGGCGGTGGCTGTATCGCGCAAGCGGAAAGTCAGGTCGCAAGCCGAATTGCTGGTTTCCAGGCTGAACCCGGATATCCCGAAGCCGGTGGTTTCGCTCAGGTCGTTCTGGCAGTTGGCCGATCGCCAGCTTCGGCATCCGCTTTCGACCAGAAAATCGCGGGGCCCATTGGAGCCCGCCAGTTTGTAGGGGAAAATCAGGCCGCGGCCGGCATCGCCGAAGTTGTTTTGCAGTCTGGTGCGCACTTCCTGGGTGAGGAAGTTGCCCAGCACGTGCGAATCGCCGATGTGCACGACGTTCACTTTTTGGCCGCCACGGGTGCGCTGGATGTACAGTTTTTGGAAAAAGGGTTCGAGGTGAGCGCTGTTTTCAATCGCGTTGTTGTCGAACCGGAGAAACCCATAGCCGACCGTGTCCTTGTTGGTAATTTCTACTTGTGGCGGTCTGAATTGCGACTGGCATTGACTGATCACCAGCAGGCAGAATGACAGGCAGGCGACGAGCCTGAGCCGGAATGCAGACACTCTGGGCAGGGATGGAATCGGGAGGTGCATATGACGTATTTCGTTCTGTATCAGTGCTTTTGGCGACCTTGTTACAGGCCTGGCAGGCTTTTTCAGCAGCGAAAGTAAGTCATTCCGGGGCGAAATCGGACTTTGCTCAATTGGGCATGACCCGGAGGTTATCGATTTTACGGACGGTGATGATGCCTTCGTGGATATCGATCAGCCCCGATTCACGGAAGTCGGTCAGGGTGCGGATCAGGGTTTCCTTGGCGGTGCCGGCGAGGGCAGCGAGGTCTTCCCGGAGCAGGTTGATTTCCTTGTTGCCCTGGTCGTAGAGGTACACGAGCGCGCTGGCGACGCGGCGGCGAACGGAGTTGTAAGCCAGGTCGAGCAGTTGTTGTTCCTGGTCGGCCACGTGGTGGGCAAGCAGTTTGAGGAAGCGGGCCGTCACATCGCGATGTCCGTACACGAGGCCGTAAAATTCCTGTTTGGGGATCAATTTGATTTCGCAGGCATCGAGGGCGGTGGCGCTTTCCGTGTAATTGGCGTCGTTGAGCAGGGCCAGATAGCCCAGAAAATCGCCTGCTTGCGCTACCCGGGTGATGAATTCCCGGCCGTCTTCCGCGGTTTTAAACACTTTCGCCTGGCCTTTTTCAAGATAAAAGAGCCAGCGGGGCGTGTCGCCTTCGCGGAAAATCGGGTCTTTTTTGCGGTAGATCCGAACTTCCCGATTGTCCGACAGGTGTCGGATTGCTTCGAGGGCTTTGGCTTCGTTGATAAACCGTTCGAGCGAACCGGCGCCGTTCGGGCCCGAAGCCGAACGCAGGCGTTCGCTTTTGCGCAGGCGGGTCTCGATGGTTTGAAGCAGAACGGTTTCATCGAAAGGTTTGGTGATATAGTCGTCGGCGCCCAACGACATGCCGCGGCGAAAATCGTCGCGTTCGGCTTTGGCGGTAAGAAAGATAAACGGGATATCGGCGGTGCGCTGGTTGCGGCTGAGGATATGCAGTACCCCGAAGCCGTCGAGCTCGGGCATCATCACATCGCAAAGAATCAGATCGGGCTGTTCCTGCATGGCTTTTTCCACGCCGATCTTGCCATTTTCGGCTGTAACTGATTGATAGCCACTAAGTTCCAGGATTTCAGCCAGGTTTTCGCGGACATCGAAATTGTCTTCAATAACCAGGATTTTTTTCATACGACACAAGAAGGGAGACTTTTGAGTACTGCTGACGGGCTTGAAATTCGGCGCTAAATGTATTGGTTTTTCCAGGCCCGAGGCGTATTGCTTGCGACAAAAATCAGTGTTGGGCGATAGGCAGGCGGACGGTGAAGGTGGTGCCTTCGCCTTCGCGGCTGACAAAAGTGATGTCGCCGCCCAGCAGGTCGAGGTAGCGTCGGACGATGTTCAGACCGAGGCCGGTGCCCTGGATGTGCAGCGCGTTTTTGGCGCGAAAAAAGCGATCGAACATGTGTTTTTGATCGCTTTCGGGGATGCCGATGCCGTGGTCGCGTACTTCGATTTCCAGCCATCCCGAGTTGAAGCCGGTGCGGCATTGCACGTCGCGTTCGCTGTATTTCAGGGCATTGGACACCAGGTTGTACAGCACGTTTTTGAGGATGCGCCGGTCGAGGCTGACCTCTCGGCCGTCGGTGCGGTCGGTCCAGAGAATACGTTGCCCGGGTTTGGTCAGCCCGTTCATTTCATCGGCGATTTCGGCGGTAAAGTCGGTCAGGTTGAAACTTTCCGGGTGGCTGACGACCAGGCCTTCTTCCAGTTTGCTCAGGTTGAGGAAGTCGTTGAGGATGCCGGTCAGGTGATTCACCCCCATTTTTATTTTTTCAAGGTGAAAATCCTGTTTTTCGGTGTTCCCCATTTCTGCGTAACGCTTTACGAGCGAAGCGGAGGAAAGAATGGTGCTCAGCGGGGTGCGGAATTCGTGAGAGGCCAGCGCGACGAACCGGCTTTTCAGTTCGCTCAGTTCGCGTTCGCGGTCGAGAGCGCGGAGCAGTTCGTCGCGGTTTTGATTCAGGGCTTCTTCCGCGGCCTGGCGCTCGCGGATTTCGTTTTTGAGCAGTTTGTTGGAGGAGAGCAACTGATTGACTACCTCGGCGAGTTGTTCCGTTCTTTCGTTTACCTTTTTTTCAAGGTCAGTGTTCAGGCGGCGTACTTCCGACTCGGCATTTTTAAGGTCGGTAATGTCGTGTACAAAACCGGTAAAAGAAACGGCCCCTTCAAAAATGATCTCCACGACACTCAGCCAGAAAGGAAACGTCGTGCCGTTTTTTCGCACACCTTTTACCTCCCTGCCGATGCCAATGATCCGTTTTACCCCGGTATTCAGATAGTTTTTGATATAGCCGTCGTGCTCCTCCCGTTGGGGGGAAGGCATCAGCATATTGACCGATTGACCGACCATTTCGTCTTCGGAATAGCCGAACAGTCGGCAACTGGCGGGATTGACACTTTCAATAATGCCATGCTGGTCAATATTGATAATTCCATCGACTGCCGACTCCACCATTGCCCGATACCGGAGATAGAGTTCATCGGTTTTCCTGCTTTCCATTGTGCAAAGTTAAAAATTGAGACCATTAAGATTTTCCTGACGGTAATCATGGCTCGCGTTGACCTCGGTCATTCGATGAAGTGGGGGGTAGCGCCACTTTTGCTATCAAAACAAACAATCCTTAATTATGAACGCATTTGCTACTGTTTCCACAGTCATGACAAGTCAATTGTGGACGATTCATCCGGAAGACAGCCTGCTGGCGGCGAGAGAAATATTCAATGAGCACCGAATTCACCATATTCCGGTGGTTCATTCCCGTCAGATCGTCGGGCTGTTGAGCCGCAACGATTTTGATTGTTTCATCGCCGGCATGAACAAAGCCGACGCAGCATACGAGTCCCTGCTCGAGCATGCGAAAGTTGAAGACATCATGACGCGCCGTCTGGCCAAACTGGAAAGCGACGACCGCATCAATGTTGCGCTCGAAGTATTCAGTCTCAATCGTTTTCACGCGTTGCCCGTTGTCGATAATGGCGAACTGGTGGGTATTCTCACGCCCTTTGACATTATGAAAGCGCTGCTGAACGAAAAACCTGAACACCCGGAAGACGTGTATTCGTCTCAACCGGAAGGAAACTGAGGACGGATTGACTGGAAGGAGGCCCTGCGGGCCTCCTTGTGATATTTAACCAAAAAAGATTCAAATACCCGATTCAGGGGGGAATTCAAGACGACTCTGTATCTGCCCGAATCAAGTTCACAGCCTGATCCAACCATGACAACCATTCAAATTTTCGGTATAGGAGATGCCAAAACCCGTGCCTTGCGCGAGAATGTCGCCGCGGCATTGCGCCTGTGCCCGCTGATTGGCAGCGTGGAAGAGGTTACCGAGGTCAATCAGATTACTTCATCGGGCGTGAGTCGTACGCCGGCACTTGTGGTTGATGGACAGATTATGTCGGAAGGTGATGTGCCCAGTGTGGCCGAATTGACGCGAATGTTGCGCCGGCGTTCCTTGTACCGTGCCAAGCTTTACAGACTAAGGCGAATACTGGTTCCGGTAGATTTCAGCCCTTCGTCCGAGAATGCCTATCATTTTGCCTGGAAACTGGCGCTCAAATTCGGATCTTCGATCGAACTGGTCCACGCCATGAGCGACCTGTTCGACGGCGCCAAGGCCTCGTCGTCGGGATTTCTGAGTAGTTACCTCAATACCTTGCGCGAAGAGCTCGACGCCTTTGCACAGGAAACGCCCAAGAAATGGGCTGCCAGCCTGGCGCCCTCCGATTCGGGCCCGGGCCAGGGCAACAACGTGCCTCGGGTGCGCACGAAAGTGATTTTCGGCGCAGCCGAAGAAGTGCTCGAAGGCTTGTCTGCCAAGTTCGACCTGCTGATCATGGGCGCCACGGGCAAAGGCAATCTTGCTGCCCGCCTGTTTGGAACGGTCAGCGCCTGGGTGTCGCAGAATGCCCACTGTCCGGTGCTGATCGTGCCGCGAATGGCAGAATGGCACGACTTCCGCAACGTCCTGTACGCCAGTAATTTCGAAAGCAACGACCCCGATAAAATTCAACAGATCGCCGCATTTGCCCAGCAATTCGATGCTCAGATGCATTTTGTACACGTGGGCCCGCCGGCAGAAAAGGATCTGGCCGTGGAGCGCATGTTGTTCGAGATCCATTACAAGTTCAGCGAAGCGGGCAAACCTTTTATTTTTGAAAAAATAACGGGCGACGATCTGGTGGACAAATTACACGAGTACGCCTTCAACCACAAAAACGATCTGTACGTATTCGTCACCCACCACCGCGGGGTGTGGCAAAGTTTGCTGCATCCGAGTGCGACCAAAAAAATGCTCCTGCATACCGATACGCCGCTACTGGTGATGCACCAGGGCAACGATCTGGAAGACGCAGGCAGCTAAAATTTGACACCCCGTTGACAAACATCAACGGGGTGCCTGATGCAAGTCATGCACCCGGCCCGGCGCCATTCAGACCTTGCCGTCAATTCTGCTGAAAATCAAAACAATCAATGGCAATCGTATTCTTTTTAATTCTCGTCAGTTTGATCGTCGCCTCCGGCTTTTTGCTGGCTTACCTCTGGGCGACGCGTTCGGGGCAGTTCGACGACTCCTACACCCCCGCGGTGCGCATGTTGTTCGACGACGAACTGAAAACGCCCTCGAAAGAATCCGAAGGCTCCAATGAAGAATCTGAGACTAAGACCAACTTATCATAACTCATGAGCAACGTTCAACAATTCAAGTACGACAACAAGATCGTACGCGCTTTTGGGATGGCCTCGTTTATCTGGGGCTTGGTCGGGATGCTGGTCGGTTTTATACTGACCCTCCAGCTGATTTGGCCTGAACTAAACTTCGGGCTGCCGATCACCACTTTTGGCCGTTTGCGGCCGCTTCACACCAATGCCGTTATTTTCGCTTTCGTCGGTAACGGTATTTTCATGGGCGTTTATTACTCGTTACAACGCCTTCTCAAAGCACGCATGTTTAATGATACGCTCTCCTGGATGCACTTCTGGATGTGGCAAATCATTATTCTGTGCGCCGCATTGACCCTCCCGGCCGGTATCACGACCAGCCTGGAATATGCCGAACTCGAGTGGCCGATCGACATTTTGATCACCCTTACCTGGGTTGTCTTCGGTGTAAACATGTTCGGTACAATTGTCAAACGCCGCGAACAACACCTCTACGTTGCCATCTGGTTCTACATTGCCACGTGGGTGACGGTTGCCGTGTTGCACATCGTTCGCAGCTTCGAATTGCCGGTCTCCCTGTTTAAAAGCTACTCGGTCTTTTCGGGTGTTCAGGACGGGCTTGTACAATGGTGGTATGGCCACAACGCTGTGGCATTCTTCCTCACGACGCCCTATCTGGGCATCATGTACTACTTCCTGCCGAAAGCAGCCAACCGCCCGGTATTCTCTTACAAACTTTCCATCGTGCACTTCTGGGCCCTGATCTTTATCTACATCTGGGCCGGCCCGCACCACCTCCTGTATTCTTCGCTGCCCGACTGGGTCCAGTCGCTGGGTACGGTGTTCTCCGTGATGCTGATCGCACCCTCCTGGGGCGGTATGTTGAACGGTCTGCTGACCCTGCGCGGCGCATGGGACCGCGTCCGTCAGGATCCGGTGCTCAAATTCATGGTGGTTGCCGTAACGGCTTACGGTATGGCCACGTTTGAAGGCCCGATGCTGTCGATCAAATCCGTCAACGCCATCAGTCACTTTACCGACTGGACGATCGCCCACGTACACGTTGGCGCTTTGGGCTGGAACGGCTTCCTCACCTTCGGCGTATTGTACTGGCTGTGGCCGCGTCTCTATCGCACCGAGCTGTACAGCCGCAGCCTTGCCAACACCCACTTCTGGGTTGGTACGCTGGGTATTATTTTCTACGCCGTCCCGATGTACTGGTCGGGCTGGACGCAGGCTATGATGTGGAAAGAATTCACGCCGGAAGGCACGCTGAAATGGGGTAACTTCCTCGACACGGTGCTCCAACTCCGTCCGCTCTTTATGATGCGTTCGCTGGGTGGCCTCCTGTTCTTCGTAGGAACCTGTATCGGTGTTTACAACCTTGCCAAAACTGCCGCCCAGGGTAATTTCCTGGCCCAGGAAGATGCCGAATCTCCGGCTCGCCCGGCTCCCCATGGCCGCGTTGCCGGCGAATACTGGCACAAACTGATCGAACGCCGTCCGTTTGCCATGTTGTTCTGGGCAACTATCCTGATCAGCATTGGCGGTCTTATCCAGATCCTTCCGATGGTGTTCATCGACAGTCAGGTGCCGAAAATTTCCACGGTGAAACCCTACACCCCGCTCGAACTCGTGGGCCGCGACCTTTACATCCGCGAAGGCTGCGTCAGCTGCCACTCGCAGATGATCCGTCCGTTCCGCGATGAAACCGAACGTTACGGCGAATACTCCAAATCCGGCGAATATGTGTACGACCACCCGTTCCTCTGGGGTAGCAAGCGTACCGGCCCGGACCTTCACCGCGAAGGTGGCAAGTATCCCGATAGCTGGCACTACAACCACATGCTCGATCCGCGCACCATGTCGCCGGGCTCCATCATGCCGCAATATCCGTGGCTGCTCGACAACAAGATGAGGACCGACGATCTGGCCGGTAAAATCGGCGCTCTGCGTACGCTGGGTGTGCCTTACGAAGCAGGTTATGAAAAACAGGCACTGGCCGATCTGCAAGCACAGGCACAAAAAGTCGCCAAAAATCTTGCCGATCAGGGCATCAAGGATCAGGGCATCGAAGACAAGGAGATTGTTGCTATGATCGCCTACCTCCAACGCCTCGGCACCGACATCAAAGTGGAAAAACAAGGCGGCAAATAAATCTTGCTGTCTCCGTTTAAAATCGCCTTGTGCGGTATTAAAAAGATAACACTATGTATAAATATCTTTTAGAATCGGTTGATGGGGTGCAATGGTTTGGCGTCACGGCCCTGCTGATTTTCTTCTGCACTTTCTGCGTTGCGCTGTTCCGCGTGTTCTTTACGAACAATGCCGAACTGGATGCTACCGCCCGGCTCCCATTGGAAGACACACCTTCATCCGAATCGGGTTTGCGCTAAACAAATGCGCAAACAGAACTAACCATTATGAATACTTATCTGCCTGTGGCCTGAAAAGCCACAGGCAGCAAAAGGAAAAATCATGAAATATCTGCTCTTCCTTTTTCTGTTGGCTGTTCCGGGTGGTGCCTTGCTGGCACAGGCCGCTGCTACGGCGCCGGCAGCCGCAAACGAAAATGCAGCCTTGCTGCCACAATACATGACCTGGTCGCTCGCATTGGCCGGCGGTATTGTTTTTCTGGTGGCTATGATCTACGTGGTCAAAGTCAATCAGTTCCTTTACAAGCGCGTCATGCAAATGGAAGCCGCCAAATCCGGCATTAATCTTCCGGAAGACGCCGCCAAACTTTACGGTGGAGACAGTTTCTGGACCACCATCCGTAAAAAATACTGGGAAGACGTCGTCCCGGTCGAACGCGAGCAAGACATTATGCTCCATCACGACTACGACGGCATCCACGAACTTGACAACAGCATGCCGCCGTGGTGGCTCAACATGTTCTACATCACCATCCTCTGGGCCGTAGGCTACATGTTCTACTACCACTGGGGAGGTGGCGGCCCCTCGTCCGAAGAAGAATACCGCATGAAAATGGAAAAAGCCAAAAAAGAAATGGCTGTTGCACTGGCCGGCCAGGCCAACGCGGTAGACGAATCGAACGTGACGGCTCTGACCGACGGCGCCATGGTGGGCGAAGGCGAACTGATCTTCAAGGCCAACTGCGTGGCATGCCACGGCCAGGCCGGCGAAGGCGGCGTAGGCCCCAATCTTACCGACGACTACTGGATTCACGGCGGCGGTATCAAAAACGTGTTCAAGACCATCAAGTATGGCGTGCCGGAAAAAGGCATGATCTCCTGGTCGGCACAGTTGAAACCTTCCGACATGCAAAAGGTAGCCTCGTACATTCTGACATTGAAAGGTACGAATCCGTCCAATCCCAAAGCGCCGCAAGGCGATATCTGGAAAGAAGAAGGCGCTGCTGCCGCCCCGGATTCCACCTCTACCACTGCCGACACGACCAAAACGGCCGCCCCTGGCCGCTAGTACCTCGGTACATTACATTTGGCGGCCTGTCGGGACATTGTCCCGACAGGCCGTTTTTAGAAAAAACAAAAACTAAAAACTCCTCTGTCATGGCTGCCCTCGCATCTCCGTCGCCCGAGACGGCGACTAAAAAGAAAAGCGTCCTGGAATGCTACCATTGTCATGATGTCTGTCCCGACGACCGGCTTCGCTTCGACGACAAGGTCTTCTGTTGCGAAGGCTGCCAGATGGTGTATCAGATCCTGAACAGCAATGATCTGTGCCAGTACTACACCATCGACGACCGTGCCGGGAATACCCTCCGGCATCGGCGCGACTCCAGGGCTTATGCCTGGCTGGATGACAAGGAGGTGAGCGACAAACTGCTGCGCTACGCCGATGAACATACCGCCCGTGTGGAATTTTATCTGCCGGGCATGCACTGTGCATCCTGTATTTGGCTCCTTGAACACCTTTACCGGCTCGACGCGGGCGTGCAGCGCTCCACCGTGAATTTCCTCGAAAAACAGGTCAATATTCATTTTGACCCGCAACAAACCTCGCTCCGCCGACTGGCCGCCCTGCTCGACAGCCTGGGCTATCCGCCGGAAATAAACCTGGGCGACGTGGATGGCACCGCGCCCGCCGCCGTCGACAAATCCCTTTATTACAAAATCGGGGTGGCAGGGTTTGCCTTCGGCAATATCATGCTGCTCAGTTTCCCCGAATACCTTGGCCTCGACAAAGAACGCGAAGCCTGGTTTTTCGGCCTTTTCGGCTACCTCAACCTCCTGCTGGCTTTGCCGGTACTTCTTTACAGCGCCCGCGACTATTTTGTTTCAGCCTGGCAGGGCATTCGTCAGCGCCACCTCAATATCGACGTGCCGCTGGCGCTGGGTATGGCCGTATTGTTCGGCCGCTCTGCCTGGGAAATTCTGTCGGGCACCGGCGCTGGTTTTATGGACAGTTTTGCTGGGCTGCTGTTTTTTCTGCTGACCGGCAAATGGTTTCAGCAAAAGACATTTTATCACCTCTCCTTCGAACGCGATTACAAATCCTATTTCCCCGTGGCGGCCACCGTTCGGCGGGCGGGCGGAGAGGAAACTTCCGTACCTGTGCAAAAACTCGAACCTGGCGATATCCTGGTGGTGCGGAATGAGGAACTGATCCCGGCCGACGGCATTTTGCTGAAAGGGGATGCCCGCATCGATTACGCCTTCGTAACCGGCGAGGCCGAGCCGGTGCCGGTCGTTTCCGGCGAACGCGTTTTTGCCGGCGGCAAACAGCGCGGCAGTGTCATCGAAATCAGCCTTACCCGCCGGGTCAGCCAGAGTTACCTGACCCAATTATGGAACGACGAGTCTTTTAAAGCGGCGCATAAAGGTCATGCCAGCAAACTGGCCGACCGGGCCGGGCGTTATTTCACGCGACTGATCCTGACACTTTCCGTGGTCGCCGTCGCTTATTGGTGGGGGTATCGGGGCGACATCGCCACCGCCATCAATGCGGCTACGGCCATCCTGATCGTGGCTTGCCCCTGTGCAGTGGCCCTGTCGATCCCCTTCACGCTGGCTAACGTGCTCCGAATTCTGGGCCGCAACCGGTTTTATGTCAAAAATACCCAGGTGCTGGAAGCTTTCCCGGATGTGGATGCAGTTGTGCTGGACAAAACCGGTACCCTGACCAGGGTGGGAGAGGGCACCGTCGTGTTCACGCACCTGCCCCAAACCCAACCGCTTTCTGCCAGCGAAAAAATCCTCGTCAAGTCGCTCGCCGCTCAGTCGGGCCACCCGAAAAGCCGCCAGATCGTACAATGTTGCCCGGAGATATCCGTCAGTGATGTCGCTGATTTTGAAGAATTTACGGGACGCGGCATCTCTGGCGTGGTAGGCGGAACGCAGGTAAAACTCGGGTCGCGCGAATTCGTCGGAGTGCCTGATAACATGCGTGGAGAAGGTGTTTTTGTCAAACTCAACGGCCAGCTTCGCGGGTATTTTTCCACGGGCAATCACCTCCGGGAAGGTATCGGCCATGTGATGGATTATTTCCACCGGCAAGGCGAAAGCACCTGGCTGTTGTCGGGCGACAACGACCGCGCCGCCGATACCATGGCGACTTATTTTGACGGGAAAGAACACATGCGTTTTGAACAAAGCCCGCAGGATAAACTGGATTTTGTAAAGAAACTTCGTCAGGAAGGCCAGACGGTGCTCATGCTCGGCGACGGTCTGAACGACGCTGGCGCCTTGCGCCAAAGCGACGTCGGCATCGTCGTTACGGAAAACACCAACAACTTCACCCCGGCGTGCGACGCTATCCTTCATGCCGACGAATTCCACCGCCTTCCGCAGTTCCTGTCGCTCGCCCGCTCGGGTGTCAAGGTGGTCAATTATTCGTTTTTCATCGCCTCGATCTACAACTTCATCGGCCTCAGTTTTGCGATCAGCGGCACACTTTCGCCTGTGATCGCGGCTATTTTAATGCCGGTCAGCTCGGTCACGATCATTATTTTCGGCACCATCGGCAGCAGCCTGGCTGCCCGCCGGCTTGGGGTGCTTTGATGAGGTTTGATTAGGGTTTATGAGGGTTAATAAGGGTTTATGAGGGTTGATAAAGGGTTGAGGATCGATTTTGAAGAATTAATGGGCCTGGCTGGTTTTTCGTATTCACTTTAAGCAAGTCAGTCAGGTGTTGACCAACAACATTGCTCCAAAACAGATTTATATTTTTCATCCATTCAGAGCGGGCTGCGAACTAATCGCAACCCGCTCTGAAATTTTGGCGCATTTCCGCTTTTGGTGTCTGGTTTTTCGACATTGTTTGACAACAAAAAACCTGCCCTGCGCAAAAGCGCAAGAGCAGGTCAAAAACAAAAACCCCTTATTTCTTAATGGCAGTCCATGTTGGCTGGAGGTACGGCGGATTCGAACAGGGAAAGATCGAGGTGGAGGCCGCGTACCAGCAGCAAAACGCCTGCAATCGCGAGTAAAACAGGCTGTACAACCCTGAACCGCTGTTTGATTTCCTTTTTAAAAGTATGGCCGACGACGCTCACGCCGATCATCAGCGGGGCGGTGCCCAGACCGAACAGGGCCATAAAAAGCGCGCCGTGGTAGGCATCCGTACGGGTAATGGCGCCAGCCAGGGCGAGATAAACCATGCCGCAGGGCAACAAGCCGTTGAGGAGCCCCACCGTGAACGAAGCGCCGTTCGGGCGGATGCGCAGCAAGCGTCCGAGTTTGTTTTGAACCGGCCTGGCCAGTGCGGCAAGCGAACCGCTTACGAGCCAGCGTTCCCAGCGAGTGATGAAAATTGCGGCGAAAAGCATCAGGGCGCCCGCAACGATCGATGCGATTTGTTGCATGCCGGCAACCAGCAGCCCTTTTCCCAACAGACCGAATCCCAAACCCAACAACATGTAAGTCAAGATCCGGCCGGCATGATAAGCAAGGGATTGAATAGCCACCTGCCTTCTGGCTGCGGCCGGTAAAGGCAGCGCCAGTACAATAGGACCGCACATGCCTACGCAGTGCAGGCTCCCAGCCAGGCCGAGTAAAAAGGCGGCATACATGGTCGGATCAGGCGTGAATGATCGTTACAACGGTCTCTTTGTAGTACTTGACTCCGTTCGCTTCCCAGGTGACTTCCACATGCCAACGGCCCTGGGGCAGTTTTCCGGCAGGTATTTGCATGACGCCGTTGGTATCGGCGCTTATGTCTGCATTAAAATCATCGTTGCCGGCAGCGGCCTGCGAAAATTTGATGGCGCCCGAGGGCTGGCCTGCCGACAACGGAAACTGAAGCACAACAGCCTTGCTGGACTGGTCAAAATTGATATTCAGGTCCTGTGGCAAAGCAGCGGCATTCTGCTTGCGCTCAAGGCGTTCCTGATAATTCAGGTCGAGCGCGTAGTAATCTTTTTGCACCAGTCGCGGGTCGTACTGACGGGAGACCAATACCATGGCAACCATCGACAGTGCGAATGCCACGTAAACGAGCGCTATACCTGTACCCCAACTGATTTTCATGGCTATGTTATTTAAAATGACAAAACAAGGTATGAATTCTGTAAATAATATTGGCTTATCTGCCAGGTCCCATGAAGTTGGTTTTGACCTCGTCAACCTTTTTGCCGCCGGAGTAAATCTCGAAGACAATAGGCGTCTTGCGGCCGCTTAATTTGCTCATATCAAGCGTCACGAACATAACACCCTGGGAGACTTTCTCTTTGTACAGCGAGTCGGGCGCCGACCCTACGTATTTGATCGCTCCTTCCGGCGATACCAGTTTCATTTCTACCGGCATGGTGTTCGCGGTTTTGTTGATCATTTGGTAGGTGTAGAGGTTGGAAATGTGTGTTGCATCAACCTCTTGATACAGCTGGCCCGGCGAGCGAAGAATGATGGTTTCTATGTCGGAGCGACCGAGGAGCAAGGCAATATCGATGATAACAAGCAAGCTGAGCACAGCGGTGTAGGCCAATACACGCGGCGTGAAAATGCGCCGGTGGCCGGTTTCGATGCCGACCATCGAGTCGTATCGAATGAGGCCGCGCTTGCGACCGACTTTGTCCATAACCTCGTCGCAGGCGTCGATGCAAGCCGTGCAGTTGACGCATTCGAGTTGCGTACCGTTGCGGATGTCGATACCTGTAGGGCAGACTGCGATGCAAAGTTTACAGTCCACGCAGTCGCCCAGCACGGGAAGCGGGTATTCCGGCTCGCCGGCTTTTTGTTTTTTGAGTTTACCCCGGGGTTCGCCACGTTTGTTGTCGTAGGCGATAACGATGGAATCTTTAACCAATAATACCCCCTGCAGACGGCCATAGGGACAAATGGTGGTGCAAACCTGTTCGCGCAGGCGGCTGTACACGCCGTAAAATGCGCCTGAAAACCCGAGCATGGCGAAAAAGCCGCCGAGGTGATCGGAGAATGGCGAACGCGCGATCGCCAGCACCTCGTCCATCCCGATAATATATGCCAGGAAGTAGTTGGAAACCACGACTGCGATGGCGAAAAAGATGACGTGTTTCAGGATCTTTTTACGCACTTTTTCTTTTGTCCAGGGCCCTTGATCGAGCTTGCGCTGTTCGTTGGAATTGCCTTCGATCCAGTATTCGATCCGCCTGAAAATCATTTCCATGAATACCGTCTGTGGGCAAACCCACCCGCAAAACAAGCGGCCGTAAACAACGGTAAACAGGATGATGAAGACCAGGAAGGTCAACATGATCAGGCCGAAAATGTAAAAGTCCTGGGCCGTAAAAATGAGGCCGAAAATGACGAATTTGCGCTCCAGTACATTAAACATGAGCAGTTGTTCGCCGTGAACCTTGATAAACGGGAGGGTCAAAAAAACGATTACAAAAGCAAGGCTGACCCAGATTCTGGCATTGTAGAATCGTCCTTCGGGTTTTTTCGGATACATCCAAATCCTGTTGCCTTCCTGGTCTACAGTGGCAAGGTGGTCCCGAAATTCATCATTTTCCTCGAAAAAATCGTTGACAGGGGTGCGCTCTGTGTGCATGGCGCCGGAGATTTTAAGTTTTTGAAAGTGGGTGCAAGTTCCGGCACTCCGTTAATTCAGGAGGATGACATTTGTCACGCTCGTTGCTGTTAAAAGTCACAGCATGAATAAAATTACACCTGCGGGCTTTACAAGTGCTGCGCCGACCATTTTTTTTGTTCGTTCAGGAGCAAATTGGCCAGTTGGTACCCGACGATTTTTCCGCCTTCGTGGGTGAGGTGCGTGTAGTCCAGGTTGGCCCAATGAGGATGGTGTTCGGCAAAGGAGATCATGGTGCCCGGGCCGCCCATCCCGTGGTAGAGGTCGTAGAACAGGAACCCGTGCTGTCGGGCCAGGTCGCGTTGCATGGCGGCAATGGCGCCCACGCTGGGCAGGGTAGTGAGTTCGCCGCCGATTTTACCGGCCCTGTCGGGCACGCTGATGATGAGGATCGGTGTGTGTGGGTACAGGTTGCGCAGATGTTTGTAGGTTCGGTCCAGTTCCTGCCGGTACCAGGCAATGTTGCGCAGGGAAGTGCTGGCGGCATTCAGGCCGTATTGCACCACGACGAGGTCGTAGTGCAGGTTGGCGTCGAATTGTTGAATAAAAGCGGGTTTGAGCAGTGTCAGCGGACCTCCGCTGTTGCCGCGCATGGAAAAATTGTCGAGATAAAAACCCGGGCCGCTTTCAAGCGAAGCGCCGTACAGCCGGAGCCCGCGCGTTTCCGGAAAACGGAATTTGGCGCTGCTGATGCCCGGTGATTTGAAGTCAAAAACACCCAGTTTGCCGCGGGAACGAGGCAAAAGCGCGGTTTCGGCCGCTCCGCCATTGATGCTCAGGCTGATTTCGTGGGAAAGCGAATCGCTGCTGTAAAAAAGGCGCAGGCGTGTCCAGGATTTGGTGTGCTGAAAAAACTGTCCGGTGCCGGCGTAGCGCAGCGTTGCCCCGGGTTCGGGGAAATACACGTAGCCATTGACGCCGTACAGCGGCTTCGATTCGCCTCTTTTAATAATGGAAGCAGTGCCGAACCCGTTGAAATCGTGCGTGAGGGTGCGTTTGAATTTGGACACTTCGGACGTGATGGGCACAAAACCCACGCCATTGCCTCCCCAGAGCGATTGCAGGGTGTCGCGCAGATCGCCCAGAATAATATCGCCTTCCACGAAAGAGTCGCCGTAGAAAGCGACGCGCACGGTGCGGCCGTAGCGAATCGAATCGATTGCGGCAAAAAATGCTTCGAGGCCACGTTGGTCGAAGGTGTAATCTTCGATGATCTCTCCGTAGTAGGCAGAATCCTTGGGTGGCAGGGGACCCACTTTCACCGTATCGGGCGCCAGAGTTGATGAGTCGACGGCTGTTTCGGCCAGCCAGGCGGTGTCGGGTTGCCATTCGGCAAGATTGTCCTTGGGTGTTTCGAGTCCGGCGATGTTCAGGCTGGAATCCCTGACATCTGAAAAAATATCCATTCGGCGGATGGTCAGACCATTGATCGTCGTTTCGCGGGAGAAGAACGACAAGACGGTCAGCAAGCCGATGAGGATGGCGACGAGCCAGAATGTTTGTCCAAGGTAGTTTTTCATGCGGTGGCAAAGGTAGCGGAACCGTCGTATCTCCCAATAGCGGGCTTTGTCCGCTTCGGCCGGGTTTTCAACGGAATTTGAGGGCTATATCTTGTAAAAAAATATGCACATATTTACATTTGTGGGGTAAACAAAAGATTATGGCGCCCGAACTACCTTACAGTTTTGCCTTTTTGGAATCGGCCACGGAAACACTCCGGGCGATCGCGCACCCGCAGCGGTTGCTGATTGTGGAGATGCTTTTTCAAAAAAAGTCGATGAACGTAACGGAGATTTACGAATACCTCGGCATCGAGCAGGCCGTGGCGAGCCATCATTTGCGGATTTTGAAAGACCGCGGGGTGGTGCAAGTGCGGCGTGATGGCAAAAACAGCTACTACTCCCTTACCAGCGATGAATATTTTACCATTCTGGAAGTGCTCAACAAGGTACTGTAGGCGTCTTTTGAATTAAAATTTGGAATCGCCTTCTGGATTTTGATTCGAACAAAATAAAAAACGGGAAAGGGCAGGTCTGATTCAGATCTGCCCTTTCCCGTTTTTAACACCTTGAACAACCGCACTTTTGGCCAAATGAAATTTTAAAACTGAACAAAATTTGGCTGCTTGCCCGAACAAAGGCAAAATATTTCACGCAAAAAGGCCATCCAAGGCAAAAATTTCAAATTGCTCAAAAAAAATTTTTCATGAAAAGAGAAACGTATATAGATGTTTGCATACTTTTGTTCGATCGAATTAATTCCAAATAATCACTTGACTAATTTTCTTTTTACCACATCAAAAACAATATTGACGGTATGACCAGTACAACTACAAAAGAAACTGCCGAGCCCCAAGGCCTGATGAAGGTGATTATGGCATCTTCGGTGGGTACCCTGATCGAGTGGTACGACTTTTATATCTATGGCGCCATGGCGGTCATCATTGCCAAGCAGTTTTTTCCGCAGGACAATCCGACGGCTGCATTTTTGGCTGCACTGGCCACCTTCGCCGCCGGTTTTGTGGTGCGGCCTTTCGGCGCTCTCGTGTTTGGGCGCATCGGCGACCTGATCGGTCGCAAGTACACCTTCCTGCTGACGCTGCTGCTCATGGGCGGCTCCACGTTTGCGATCGGCCTGATTCCCGGCTATGCCAAAATCGGCATTTGGGCCCCCATTCTGATCCTTATGCTTCGTTTTATTCAGGGCCTCGCTCTGGGTGGGGAGTACGGCGGCGCTGCCACATACGTAGCGGAGCACTCGCCGGCCAACCGCCGCGGCTATTACACCGCTTTTATCCAGACCACGGCCACGCTGGGCTTCTTCCTGTCGCTCGGCGTCATTCTCAGCACGCGCAAGATCATGGGCGTCGATTCTTTCAATGAATGGGGCTGGCGGATACCGTTTATCGTGTCGATTTTCCTGATCGCCATTTCGGTTTATATCCGTTTGCGCATGGCTGAATCGCCCTTGTTTGCCAAAATCAAAAGTGAGGGTAAAATTTCCAAAAACCCGCTGAAAGAGTCGTTTGCACACAAATCCAACCTGAAAATGGTGCTGTTGGCGCTGTTTGCCGCCGTTATGGGCCAGGGCGTGGTTTGGTACACGGGTCAGTTTTATGCCCAGACCTTTATCGAACGCACCTTGTCGGTAGAATTTGAACAAGTGCGTTACCTGTTGTGCATCGCCATCCTGTTTGTTACGCCTTTCTTCCTGGTGTTTGGCGCCTGGTCCGACAAGATCGGTCGCAAGACGATCATGATGGCGGGTATGCTGCTGGCTATCGTAACGTATCGCCCGATTTATAAAGCCATGTACAGCCTGGGCGACACGAAGACAAAAACGGAAATCGCTGAAAAAAGCACCAAGGGAATGGCAGTAGCTGTCAATGCTACGGGCGACTCCACCATCACGACGACGACGGTACAAGCGTTTACCGATGGTTCCACGCTGAAAGTGGTGAAAAAAGAGACCAAACTCGCTGACAAATCCAAACCGGCCGTCAAGCCCGAAACGACCAAAACTTTCTGGCTGTCGAGCTCAGGTTTCTGGATGATGACGTTGTTGGTATTCATCCAGATTATTTACGTGACGATGGTGTACGGCCCGATCGCGGCTTTCCTCGTTGAGTTGTTCCCGACCCGCATCCGCTACACGTCCATGTCGTTGCCTTATCACATTGGCAACGGTATTTTCGGCGGCCTCACGCCGTTCATTGCCACCCGTTTGTTCGATGCCTCGAAAACAGCCGACAACCCCACGGGCGACCCCTACGTAGGCTTGTGGTATCCGATCCTGATCGCGGGGGTTTGTTTCATCATCGGTATGTTATACCTGCCGTCGAAAAACGACGAAGACGTAATGGATTAATAATTCAACGGCTATCGTTTGGTACAATTATCTCATTTTCAATAAACTACAACCTTTCCACTATATGAACTCTCTTAAAAGAATTATAGGATTTCTCTGGATTGCCCTGGGGGCTGCCGCGGTGTACCTGATGGTTCAGCGGGCCGGCCACGAGATTTCGAAGGCAATTGCTGACAATAAAGCCGTACTCGACACCAAGATGTTCTGGTACATCATCATTCCGATTTTCACGCCCATCATGGCCGGACTTTGCCTGTTCGGCTGGTATGCCTGGAAAGGCGAATACGACGTCATCGCACGCGACTCCGAACATTTGTCTTAATCTTCCGCGTCCGGTTGTCTGATCCGGACCTCTCCCCATCCTACAACACGACATTACCCCCGTTGCCGGTCACACATGAAGCGTGTGACCGGCCCGGGAGGGTCATATCCGCTGTTGACACATTCTTTCAACAATACTGCGCAAAATCATGAAATCACGTTTACTCTTCTTTTTCATTTTGCTCGCGGCCGGTATGTTGCAGGCACAGCCCACTACGCCGGCTACACCTGCTCCGCCGCCGCCAGCCCCGCCGAAACCGGCCGACCATACCTACAAACCCTTGACCCTCAAACTCAATGAGGACGGCAGCAAATACGTACGTTTTATCATGTGGCACCAGTTCTGGATGACCGCCACGCAAAACAACCCCGGCACCCGCAACGTAAAAGGCGAACTGATCGACGGTTCTGCCGGCTCTCAGGGCGAATGGTCGACCGACATTGCGCTCCGCCGTTCGCGTTTCCTGGTTTATGCCCAGATTTCGCCGCGCGCGCTGATTCTGACGCACTGGGGCATTAATAATCAAAGCTTTATCGGTGGTGGCGTAGGCGCTGTCGGTTTTGCTTCCGGAACCACCACCGGGGCCAATAACGGCGGTAAAAAGCCTCAGTTGTTCCTGCATGATGCCTGGACGGAGTATCAACTTGTAAAAGACAAATTGTACGTCGGCGCCGGTTTGATCTACTGGAACGGCATCAGCCGCCTGACCAGCCAGAGCACGCTCAATTTCATGACCCTCGATGCGCCGATCTTCAACTGGCCGACCATCGAAGCGGGCGACCAGTTTGCTCGTCAGTTCGGCATCTACGCCAAGGGCCAGTTGGGTCGCCTCGATTACCGCCTCGCCCTGAACAAGCCCTTCGCCAACGGCAAAGCCCCGGCTGCAGTACCCAAAAGCGGTGTTGCTGAAAACGTGCTGACCGAGACCTGGTCGCAGGCAGGCTACGTCAACTGGATGTTCTGGGACAAGGAAAGCAACAAATTGCCCTACTACGTGGGTACGCACCTGGGCGCCAAAAAAGTACTGAATGTCGGCGCCGGGTTCTATCACCAGGCCGGCGCGTCGTTGTACAAATCGGCCGATGGCAGAGACTCCAGTTACCAGGATCACCTGCTGTTCGGCGCCGATGTGTACCTCGATATGCCGATCAATAAAACAAAAGGCACCGCCCTCAACTTCCTCGCGACCTACTACAGTTTTGATTTCGGTACCAATTACATCCGCAATCTGGGCATTCTCAACCTGCACGCCACCGTTCCGCCCACGGACCAAAGCTGGGCCGGCGGCGGCAATACCCAACCTGCAATCGGGACTGGCAGCATTATTTATGCGCAAGCCGGCTACCTCTTGCCCAAGCTGAAAAACGGCACGGCATTCATGCCCTACGTTACTGCTACTTACAAGGATTTTGACCGTCTGAAAGATACTTCCACCCAGTTCGGTGTTGGCCTCAACTATTTCGTGACCGGCCACAACGCCAAATTGACGCTGGAATACCAAACCCGCCCGATCTACAAACTGGATGGTACCGACGTGGTGTCCAATGGCTCGAAAGGAGAATTGATCCTTCAAACCCACATTTTCCTGTAATCAACACCAATGCTCTGATAATTAGGGAGTTAAATTGAGTAACTAATGTTGACGATTCCTTGACGGCGCATGGGCCGGCCTTAAAGCCGGCCCATGACTGCCGCGGGGAATAACTGCTTCAGGAAAGCGTATGTCAGACAATCGCGAAGGCAATCTCGTTTTTATTTTCGTGACGGCAGCCCTGCTGTTCAATTTCCCCATTCTGCGCCTCGTTGATCGAAGCGAGCGCTGGCTTGGATTCCCTGCCCTGTTTTTTTACCTGTTTTTTGTTTGGCTGGCGCTGATCGTCGCAGTAGCTTTGGTGGTTCGAAAACGAAAAAAATAGCGGCTATTCATGTCCCTCAGTCTGATCGTGCTTTGCTCGCTGGCCTACGTGATGTCGTTGTTTTACATCGCGTGGCGGGTCGATCAGTCTGCCGACCGCGGCAAAAGCCTGGTCAACAACCCATATATCTACGCTTTGTCGCTGGCGGTTTATTGTACTGCCTGGACGTTTTTCGGCTCCGTCGGTCGCGCTACGACCGGCGGCTTGAGTTTTTTGGGGGTTTATCTCGGCCCCTCTTTGCTGGCGCCTTTGTGGTTTATTTTGCTGCGCAAAATGATCCTTATTTCCAAAAACCAGCGGATCACGAGTATTGCCGACTTTATTTCCTCCCGTTATGGAAAAAGCGCCACGCTGGGCGTCATCGTTACGCTGATCGCCGTGTTGGGCATCGTCCCCTACATTTCCATACAATTAAAGGCGGTCATGTTCGGAATCAATACGCTGACGCATTTTGGACAGTCGGCCCCGCCGCCTCCGGGTGAATTATGGCTCGACATCGGTTTTTGGGTGACTGTGGCCATGGCGGCGTTCACAGCTTTTTTCGGCACCCGAAAACTGGACCCCAACGAACGGCACGAGGGGCTGGTTGCAGCCGTGGCTTTTGAAAGTATCGTCAAACTCGGGGCGTTTCTGGCTGTTGGTCTGTACGTTACCTACGGGCTTTACAACGGTTTCGACGACTTGTTCAACCGCGCACAGGCCGCAGAAAGCACCCGGGAAATGTTCACTTTTCATGAAACCGGCATCACCCCATTTGCCTGGAACATGCTTATGATGCTGTCGCTTTTTGCCATCATGCTGCTCCCGCGCCAGTTTCACATATCCGTGGTCGAAAACACTTCCCCGCGACACATCGCGAAGGCCATGTGGGTTTTTCCGCTTTATCTGTTGTTGATCAATGTGTTCGTATTTCCGGTTGCGCTGGCGGGAAAAATGACCTTCGACACCAGTATCCACCCGGATACCTATGTGCTGAGCCTGCCCCTGGCCAGCGGGGCGAAGGGTATTGCCTTGCTGGCTTTTATCGGCGGGTTTTCGGCGGCAACCAGCATGGTCGTGGTGGAGGCGACGGCGCTCAGCATCATGTTCAGCAACCACATTGTGGTGCCTTTGCTGATCAAAACCCGAAACTTCGGGCGCAGCAACGACCTGGTCAGCGGCGCCAACCGCCTGCTCGATATCCGCCGCCTGAGTATTCTGCTGATCCTTTTTATGGCCTACCTGTATCAACGCTCGGTGGGCTCTACGTACGATCTGGTTTCGGTCGGTCTGATCTCCTTTACCGCGGCCGCACAGCTGGCGCCGGCTTTCATCGGCGCCATGTACTGGAAACGGGCTACGCATCAGGGCGCGGTAGCCGGCCTGATCATCGGTTTTGTCATTTGGGCATATTGCCTGCCCTTGCCAAGTATGGCGCAGGCCGGCATTATTTCACGTGATTTTATCGATCACGGACTCTTTGGCATCGATTGGTTGAAACCTTACGCCCTCTTTGGATTCAGCGGCGTCGACCCGATATCGCACGGCGCATTCTGGAGCCTCTTGCTCAATGCCTGGGTGTACACCATGGTGTCCATCAATACCAAACCCACTACGCTCAACCTGACCCAGGCCGACCTTTTTGTCAATATTCATAAATACATCGGCTGGCAGGATTCGGATATTCTCAAACGGGAGGCTAAAATCGGCGATTTACGCAGTGTGCTCAATCGATTTTTGGGTGAAGCGCGCACTTTTAACCTGTTTCAGGATTACGAACGGACCAATCGTATTTCGCTGGAAAACAGCAAAATAGCACAGGCCGACCTGGTCAATTTTGCAGAAACCCAGCTCGCAGGAGCGATCGGAGCCGCGTCGGCAAGACTGGTCATGGACAGCATCGTCAAGGAGGAAACCATCACACTCGACGAAGTCATGCGCATCCTCGAACAAACCCGGGAAGCCGTGGAGCACAGTCGAGTGGTGGAAGAAAAAAATACAGAACTGAAAATCCTCGCCTTGCGGCTTACCGAGGCCAACGAACAGCTGAAAAACCTCGATCGCCTGAAAGCAGATTTCATCACCACGGTGACGCACGAACTGCGCACGCCCGTTACCAGCATCCGTTCGCTGACCAAAATCCTGCTCGATTACCGCTCGGAATTGCCGGAAGCGAAAATTCAGGAGTATCTCCAGATTCTTGTCAGCGAGAGCGACCGCATCAGCCGCCTGATCAATCAGGTGCTCGATCTCGAAAAAATTCAGGGCGAGTCAGGAGCGCCTGCCGCAGGGAATACTGTCGATATGGACGCCTTGGTTAACCGGACGGCGGCAGGTATGGAACAATTGTTTCGGGAAAAAGAAGTCGCTTTTTATTTCAACAACGAATGCCCCGACCAGAGCGAAGTGCCAGGCGATCATGATCGTCTGGTGCAGGTAGCCACCAACCTGATTTCAAACGCACTCAAATTCGCCCCGCAGGGACATGGCGAGGTTCGGGCGACGCTCCTGCATCGTCATGGCCTGCTGGTCTTGCGTATTCAGGACAACGGCCCGGGTATTCCCCAGGAAAAACAGGACCTGATTTTTGAAAAATTTACACAGTTGAGCCGCCGGGACACCGGCAAACCCGAAGGCAGCGGTCTGGGCTTGTTCATAACCAAAACCATTGTGGAGCAACATGGAGGCACTGTAAAGGTGGAAAGCCGGGTAGGGGAGGGCGCTACTTTCGAAGTCAGGCTGCCATTGCAATAAAGCGGCGGCGGGTTGCGCATCAAAACGCCTGTTTTCCCAAATCAACCACTGTATTTTTCAAAAAAATGGGCACACTTTGTCTGCCCATACCAAGATTACCTACTTTTATACCGAGTTTAAATTTCACAAAAACAGTGTCCCGTGAATACATCCGAGTCTGCCGCAAAGGTTCTGATCGTCGATGACGAACCCAACATCGTCATAGCCCTTGAATTCCTGCTGCAGCGGGAGGGCTATCAGGTGGAAAAAGCCTACAACGGACTTCATGCGCTTGAACTGGCGGCTGAATTTACCCCGGACATTGTGGTGCTCGACGTCATGATGCCCGGCATGGACGGGTTTGAAGTGGCTCGGCGAATGCGCCAGATCGACCAACTGGAAATGACCAAAATTGTATTCCTCACCGCAAAGGGCACACAGCGCGACAAAGAGACGGGATACGCCAGCGGCGGCGAATATTACCTCATCAAACCGTTTGACAATGAGGTATTTGTTCATACGATCAACGAAATCATGGCTTACGGCTAATTCTGCATCGCCGCATTTTCCACTATCTTCTTTTGAGAAAAATCGATTTTTGGAAAAAGTTATCTTAATAAATATAGGTATCTATATGTTTTGTTTCGTATCTTCGCAAGGTTATTAACCATATTATACCAAGCGTAGCCATGACGTACGAAACGCTATATCGCCGCAGTTTGGAAAATCCGGCCGCATTTTGGGAAGAACAAGCCCGCGCGGTGGATTGGTACACTTTCCCGACCGAAATTCTGAGTACTGATGAACACGGATTTTACCGCTGGTACAAAGGCGGCAAACTCAATACCTGCCATCTTGCGCTGGATTATCATGTGGCCAACGGTCGCGCCGAACAGGATGCCCTGATTTACGACTCACCTGTCACACAGACTTATCGTAAATATACTTACCGGGAATTGCTGGAAGAAACCGCGCGGTTTGCCGGTGTTTTGTCCGATCTGGGGGTGACAAAAGGCGACGGGGTGATCATTTACATGCCCATGATTCCACAGGTCGTCTTTGCCATGCTCGCCTGTGCGCGACTGGGCGCGGTTCACTCCGTGGTATTCGGCGGGTTTGCAGCCCATGAGCTGGCCCTGCGCATCGACGATGCCAAACCCAAAGTGCTCCTCACTGCCAGCGCCGGCAAGGAGTTCGAAAAGGTTATTCCTTACCAACCTATTGTAAATGAAGCGCTTGCGGCAGCGCACCACAAGATCGATCATGTGGTGCTGTACCAGCGCGAATTTGGCGAAGTCAATATGTCCCTGCCGGGCTACCACGATTGGGAAACACTGCGTGCCAAAGCGCAACCAGCCGATTGTGTCCCGGTCGATGCGACCGATCCGCTGTACATTCTGTACACCAGCGGCACCACGGGCAAGCCCAAAGGCATCGTTCGCGACAACGGCGGGCATGCCGTCGCCCAGCGTTTTTCCATGAAGTACGTGTATGCGGTCGAACCCGGCGAAGTCTACTGGGCAGCCAGCGATATCGGCTGGGCGGTTGGGCACTCGTACATTGTCTATGCCCCTTTGCTGACCGGCTGCACGACCATCCTGTACGAGGGCAAGCCCGTGCGCACGCCCGATGCCGGCGCCTACTGGCGCATCATCGAACAATACGGCGTCAAGGTGTTCTTCACGGCGCCGACCGGCTTCCGTGCCGTCAAAAAAGAAGACCCCGAAGGGGCCCTTCGCCAGGGGTACGATCTGAGCAGTTTGCGCCAGTTGTTTTTGGCGGGCGAGCGCTGCGATGCCGCCACACTCCAATGGGCGCGCGACCTGCTTCAGATTCCGGTGATCGACCACTGGTGGCAGACCGAAAGCGGATGGCCCATGCTGGCCAATATGGTCGGAACGGGCTTGTTCCCGATCAAACCCGGCTCTTCCACCAAACCCGTGCCGGGCTTCGATATTCAAATCCTCGACGCCGATGGCGCACCTGCTCCGCCCAATTACGAAGGGGTTGTGGCTATTCGGCTGCCACTGCCGCCGGGCTGCCTGCCCACGCTTTGGCAAAACCCGGAGCAGTTCCGCGACAGTTATCTGAGCGCTTACCCGGGGTATTATTTCACCGGCGACGGCGGTTATCGCGACGAAGACGGCTATTTTTACATTACCGGCCGGATCGACGACGTGATCAACGTAGCCGGTCACCGGCTCAGTACGGCCGATATGGAGGAGATCGTCGCTTCTCACCCGGCCGTGGCCGAATGCGCGGTGATCGGTATTGCCGACGAACTGAAGGGCCAGGTGCCGGTGGGGTATGTCGTGCTCAAAACCGGCGCCGGCATCGAGGAAAATCAACTGGAAGCGGACTTGGTGAAGATGGTACGCGACAAACTCGGGGCAGTGGCTTGTTTCAAAAACGCCCGTGTCGTCAAACGCCTTCCCAAGACCCGTTCAGGTAAAATCCTGCGCCGAACCATGCGCAATATCGTGGACGGCAAACCCTACGCTGCGCCGTCAACCATTGAAGATCCGACGGTGCTGGATGAATTTAACCAGCTGGTACAGGAAGGAAAATAATCGTCTTATCGAACATCATTACTTTGACAATACCTAACCCGTTATGAGTTTACAAATTAAATCCCTCGACGAATACCGGCAGGTTTACGCCCGCTCGGTAGCCGATCCGGAAGGCTTCTGGGCCGAACAGGCCTCGGAATTTTATTGGAAAAAGCCCTGGAAACAGGTGTTGAAATGGAACTTTCGCGAACCGCGTGTCAAATGGTTTTTGGGTGGAAAATTGAACATCACTGAAAATTGCCTCGACCGGCACCTCGAAAAACGCGGCAAACAGGTTGCCCTCATCTGGGAACCCAACAACCCCGGTCAGAAAGCTAAAAAGATCACTTACAAACAGTTATACCAACAGGTTTGTCAGTTTGCCAATGCCTTGAAAGCACAGGGCGTCAAAAAAGGCGACCGCGTCTGCATTTACATGCCGATGACGCCCGAACTAGCCGTGGCCCTGCTGGCTTGCGCGCGCATCGGCGCCATTCACTCCGTGGTGTTCGCCGGATTTTCAGCCGTTTCGCTCGCCGACCGAATCAAAGACGCGCAGGCTACGGTGGTGCTCACTTCCGATTACAACGCCCGCGGCGCCAAAAATATCCCGGTCAAAACCGTCGTCGACGAAGCCCTCACCCTCGGCTGCGACAGCGTCAAGACCGTGATCGTGCACCAAAATACCGGCGATCCGCTGACCATGAAAGAAGGCCGCGACATGTGGTGGCACGACGCCATCAAAGGCAAGCGCAAATCCTGCAAGGCGGCCACGATGGATTCGGAGGACATGCTGTTTATCCTTTACACCTCCGGTTCTACCGGCAAACCCAAAGGCGTCGTGCATACGCATGGCGGGTACATGGTGTACACCGATTTTACGTTCCGCAACGTATTTCAGTACCAGGAAGGCGACGTGTACTGGTGCACGGCCGATATCGGCTGGATCACCGGCCACTCCTATATTTTGTACGGCCCGCTGCTTGCCGGCGCGACGACCATGATGTTCGAAGGCGTGCCTACGTACCCTGACGCGGGTCGTTTCTGGGATGTTATTCAGCGACACAAGGTCAATATTTTCTACACCGCCCCGACTGCTATCCGCGCCCTGATGGCTGCCGGCGACCAATGGGTCAACAACCGCCGCATGAGTTCCCTGCGGGTACTCGGCACGGTGGGAGAGCCCATCAATGAAGAAGCCTGGCATTGGTACAATGAAAAAGTGGGTAAAAAACGCTGCCCCATCGTCGATACCTGGTGGCAAACGGAAACCGGCGGCATCCTTATTTCGCCCATTGCCAACGTTACGCCTACCAAGCCGTGTTTTGCCACCCTGCCGTTGCCGGGCGTACAACCTTGCCTCGTCGATGCCAGCGGTAAAGAAATAACGGGCAACGACGTGGAAGGCATGCTGTGCATCAAATACCCCTGGCCCAGCATCCTGCGCACCACCTACGGCGACCATGAGCGTTGCCGGACGAACTACTTCGCCGCATTCAAAAACCTGTATTTCACAGGCGACGGCGCCCGCCGCGACGCCGACGGCTATTATCGCATCATCGGCCGCGTCGACGATGTGATCAACGTATCCGGTCACCGCATCGGAACGGCAGAAGTCGAGGATGCGATCAACAAAACACCCGGAGTGGTCGAATCAGCCGTGGTCGGTTATCCGCACGATATCAAAGGCCAGGGCATTTATGCCTACGTCATCGTCAGCGAACGCCTGGAAGACCCGGCCGCTTTCCGCCAAAAAATACTCGATACCGTGACCAAACAAATCGGACCCATTGCCAAGCCGGACAAGATCCAGATCGTGTCCGGTTTGCCCAAAACCCGATCCGGCAAGATCATGCGCCGCATTTTGCGGAAGGTTGCCGAAGGCGACACTTCCAACCTGGGCGATATTTCAACTTTGTTAAACCCGGAAGTCGTGGAAGAAATCAAGGTAGGCGCTTCCAGAGTGTAAGGGCATGTATTCTATGCCTCCGCACGTAATACAGTTTTATAAATACTCCAATATTTGGTGACAGATTTGACAGCAAGCAGATCCGGGGCTACTCCCGGATCTGCTTTTTTATGAGTTTTCGGGGCAAAAAATAACCCGCCCAACTTTGCAGCGGGCGGGTAATAAGAACATCCTTCAAATAATCTACTGCTTTATCTTCAGGCTGAGACAGCCGTGTTTTCCGCGTTTTCCAGTTCGGGGTGGAAGAGGTCGGGGTGTTCGAAGAAATCCACTTTCCCCGTTTCGATATCGTACATGCCGCCTACGACTGCGATCAGGCCGGCGTCGATCATGTTGGATAAAATGGGGCTTGCACGAGGTATCTCGTCCATGACATGGTGGACGTTTTTGGCGGCCACTGCGTTCACGAATTCGTAAGTATCGGCCGGGTTGTAGGCGGTAAAAGGCGTACTCAACAGCGCCGGCTCGATCTTGCGCAAGAGCGGCGTGAGATTACCCATTTCCACCTTGTCGCAGGCGCCCTTGATGGCGCCGCATTTGGTATGGCCGAGCACTACGATAATTTTTGCACCGGCGACCTTGCAGGCAAATTCCATCGACCCGACGATGTCTTCGTTCAGCACATTGCCGGCGATACGGATGCTGAAAATATCGCCCAGGCCCTGGTCGAAAACCAGTTCGGCGGATGTGCGGGAATCCATACAACTCAGGATAACCGCGAACGGGTGCTGGCCTTCCTTGGTTTCGTTCACCTGCTCCAGCAGGTTGCGGTGCGCTTTCAGGTTATTGATGAAGCGGTGGTTGCCTTCCCGAAGGAGTTGAAGGGCCTGGGAGGGCACGATTTTATCTTGCATTTCTTTGGTGAGCGTACGCATATGGTCGGTGTTTTTCAATTTAAGGTAGATGGTTCAGTAAGCTGGATATCCGTTTTGGCTGCCTTCCTGCCTGGGCGGGAAGGCGGTTCGACATGTACAAAATCGGCCACCCAGTATTTGTATTTATCCTTAAAACCCCGCAGGGTGAATTGTATGTTTTTGGCAGGGGCATTGATGCGGAGGAAGTCGCGGATAGTTTCCAGTACATCGAAATCGATGTAGGAAGTGTCGGTCGCGTCCAGCACGACCTTGGAGCCTTCAGGAAGGTGATCGAGCGTTAGTTTGATGCTTCCTTTGTTCAAAAAAGAGACCTCCTGCGAAAGTTTGATGTAAATAACATCGCCTTCGTGGTACTCTTTCCGGTGAAAGTAATAGGCATTTTTCATGTTTCCACGCAAGATGGCGAAGATGCTGACGCACAGACCGATGGCGACGCCTGTCAGCAGGTCGGTGACCACCACCGCGACTACCGTGATGATGAACGGCCACCACTGGTATTTGCCGTTGGCCCACATTTCTTTGAAGATCGAAACCTTGGCCAGTTTGTAGCCGGTCAGGATGAGTACGGCGGCCAGCGCGGCAAGGGGGATCAGGTTCAGGATTTGGGGAATAAAAAGCACACAAACGAAGATCAAAATGCCGTGGAAAATCGCCGACATCTTGGTCTTTGCCCCGGCATTCACATTCGCCGAGCTGCGAACGATGACCGAGGTGATCGGCAGTCCTCCGATCAGGCCGGAAATCAGGTTGCCGACGCCCTGGGCCTTCAGTTCGCGGTTGGGGTTGCTGGTCCTGTTTTGCGGGTCGATCTTGTCCACGGCTTCAATGCACAACAGGGTTTCGATGGACGCCACGGCACAGATGGTCAGGGCTGTCGTGAGCACTTTGGGGTTGTTCCACTGGCTGAAATCGGGCAAAGTGAACTGTTTGAAAAAACCGCCGAAATCCTCTGCTACCGGCATATTTACGAGATGCGCAGGCGTGATGACCCAGACGCCGCCCATCAATTTGAACCCTTCATTGAGCAGTACCGCGACGATAACTGCCACCAGTGCGCCCGGAACGGGTCCGGCCATCTTTTTGACCTGCGGGCGTTCCCAGAAAAGCAAAATGCCGATGGCGACCAGGGCAACAAGGGTGGCGCCAGGGTGGATGAACTCCGTCAGCGATTGCCACAGCGCGGAGAAAGTATTGCTACCGTCCGATTGCAGGAAGGTTTCGTTCCCTTCGCTGTCGCCGTCGTAGCCCACTGCGTGGGGTATTTGTTTCAAAATAATGATAATCCCGATGGCGGTCAGCATTCCTTTGATGACGTTCGTCGGGAAAAAATTGGCAATGGTGCCGGCTCGTGCAAAACCGAGCATAATCTGGAAAATACCGGCCATCGCGCCGGCCAGCAAAAAGGTTTCGAAGCTGCCTAATTGTTGTATGGCGACCAGTACGACAGCCGTCAGGCCCGCCGCCGGACCGCTGACGCTGGTATGCGAACCGCTCAAATAGCCAATGACAATACCGCCGATGATGCCGGCGATCATGCCTGAAAAAAGCGGCGCCCCGGAGGCAAGCGCAATACCAAGGCACAAGGGAACCGCAATTAAAAATATGACGAGGCCCGCGGGAAGATCATGCTTCAGATTGGACCAGTAATTCGTTTTTTCCATGATAAAATTGAAAGTAGCAGCAGAAATCACCCTTTACTGGAGCGATCTGACAGGATGAAAAATAGGCCAGACCTTGTCGGCGGCGTGCCGGCAAGTGGCGTTTTACGGAAAGATGGAAAAAAGAATCAGGCCCGGTTGGGCGGGGGAGAGAAAATAGGCAGGAAAGCAAGGTGGCGCACATCGTCGTCGGAAATCAGGTGTGCCGATTGAACGTCCAGTTCTTCCAGAACCAGTAATAATGCCGTTTCTATGCGCTCCTTGGCATCTTTATGCTTGACTTCTTCCTCGAAGATGGTATTGGTCGGGTTGTTGTTGCTGTTATCGTCGTCGTCCTGGGTGTTGGAGGCCCGGGCAAAAGCAACCTGAAAAACTTCGGGGAAAGAAAGCCGCGCCACGTCGTTCAGCACAAGGCTGGCAACTGCAAAAATCAGCAGGAAGTTGAGGACGTGGCTTTTAAGCATAATCGATATGGAATCGGAAACGCAAAGTTAGCCATAAGGTTTTCGGCTCGGCCATTAATTTTTTTAAAAAATCAAAAATTACCTTTCCGCCATGAAAGCGCTTGTCTTGAACGCCCTTCATCAGGGCCTTGATTATCAGGAAATGCCGGCCCCGCACGCCGGCAAACAGGATGGCCTGGTGCATTTGCGCGCGGCGGCGCTCAATCACCGGGATTTGTTCATCACCCAGGGCTTGTATGCCGGCATCAAGTTTCCCACAATTCTGGGTTCCGACGGCGCCGGCGAATACCGTGGCAAAGCCGTGGTGATCGATCCTTCACTCGATTGGGGCGGTGATCCCAAAGCGCAGGGCCGCGGTTTCAGGGTGCTCGGCCTGCCCGACGACGGCACTTTTGCCGCGCAAATTGCCATTCCGCGCAGCAATATTCACCCCAAACCCCAGCATCTCGACTGGGAGCAGGCCGCTGCCCTGCCGCTGGCCGGCGTGACGGCCTGGCGGGTTTTGTTTACCCGTTGCCAGATAAAGGCCGGGGAGCGGGTGTTCATTACCGGGATTGGCGGCGGTGTCGCGCTTATGGTCCTGCAGTTGGCGATCGCAGCGGGCGCGGAAGTGTTTGTGAGTTCCGGGTCGGATGAAAAAATAGCCAAAGCCGTCGCGCTTGGCGCAAAGGGCGGCGCAAACTACCGCCTGCCCGATTGGGACAAAACCCTGAAAAAAGACGCCGGCGGCTTCGATGTGGTGATCGATTCGGCAGGCGGCGACGGCTTCGGCGCCTTGCTGGGCCTGTGCAATCCCGGCGCCCGCATCGGCGTATATGGCGGCACACAAGGCAAGATCAATGGACTGAGCCCCCAGCCCTTGTTCTGGAAACAGGTGAGCATTCTGGGCTCCACTATGGGGACACGACTGGATTTTCGGCGAATGCTGGCTTTTGTTTCAAAACACGAAATAGTGCCGGTAATCGATTCGGTTTTTGCGCTTTCGGACGGCAACGAGGCTTTGAAAAAGATGGAAAAAGGCGATCAATTCGGCAAAATTGTGCTCAGAATTGCCTGATTAAGTTCCTCATTTGATAAAAAATTGTCCCTCTGCGACGGCTTTACCATTGACATAAACTTTGACCGTATAAGCTCCCGGCGAAAAAGTGCCTGGCTCGGCAGCGCCCCATCCGTCTGTAAAATAGGCATTGGCCCAGCCGGCTTCGATGGCGCGCCGTTTTTGAATATTGCCCATCAGCGAACTGTCGGGGCGATAAATCTCGTAACGGAGGTCGAATTCGATTTTCCCCACAGCAGCGGAATGCATCAGTCGCAGTTCCCAATAAATGTAGCGGGTGTCTGCATCGGCAAATTCCGAACGGTATTGCCGCTCGTTTTTGGCCGGCAGGGTGCCGCCAGCTTCGAAAAATTCCAGCTGCCGGTTGACCGCGCTGTTTTGCAAAAAAGCTTCTTCCATTTGATCGAGCAGATCGAGCAAACCGGCCATGATCCGACTTCTGTCGCGCGAAAGCTGGTCGTAAGGAATCAGGTTTTGGTTAAAATCCCTTTCACTTTCTTCCCATTGGCCATTGAGCAGGGTCAGCATGTTCCGTTCTTCGCCCGGCAAAGCGGAATTGGACAAGTGGCTGAGGGCTTCTTCCAATTGACCCTGGTTGATGAAATTTCGACAGGTAAATGAATCTACTTGCATAATAACCGACAGATATTCAGAGCAATATTAAGAAGTCTCCGGCAATGCTCATTGCCCGGGAGAGGTTGTTCGTACAAGTTTGCCCAGTGCAATCAGGGCAATGGCAGGCAATCCGATCCAAACCGCCTCGCTTTCAAGCACTTTCAGGCCCCATTGGCTGAAAAAAGCGCCTGCGCCAAGGGGGGATACCCTGATCGGCCGAAACGGTAAAAACAGGCGGGAGTCGTCGAATGGCCACCAAAAAGCGCAGCCCAGTCCGCCGGTGGTCATCATATCGAGCAAAGGGTGCGACAGGGCCGACAGGGCGAACCACAGCGCTATCCGGTTGCGGTCGGCTCTTTGACGAAACAAAAAATAGCCCAGCAAACACCCCAAAATCAGGGTGAAAACGGCAGAATGCGTCCATCCGCGATGCCCCCACTGACTCTGGTAGGGGATGCCGAAATGAAAAGCCAGCACGTCGAAGTCGGGCGCGAATGCGCAAAGCCCTGCGAGCAGCAGGGTGGCGGGCTTTACCTGTTTTGGGAAAAATGCGTACCCGAGCGCCGTGGAAGCGACAACATGTCCGAAAATCGAGGCCATTGCAGCGCAAAGTTGAACTGATTCGGGGGCAAATATTTAATTTGTTTTCTTTGCCCGGCCGGTACAATTTCGCTTTTGGCTCTCATGTAGCGCCAAATCATCGAATTCCATGGTTCATCTTTTCATTTTTGTCCACCTTTTTGGCAAAAAACAAGCCTCTCCAATGCGTCCTGTCTTTCGATTACTCTTCCCCCTTTTCCTTTTTCCTGCTTCCTGGCTTTGGGGCCAGCAACTCAAACCGGATTACCTGCACACGGCCTGGATACGCAATATCGGCCCCGGCGCCATGTCGGGACGGATCACCGCCATTGTCTGTGATCCCGAGCGCCCGGAAGTCATCTACGCCGGCGCAGCTTCCGGCGGTGTCTGGCGTTCGGTGAGCGGTGGCACGCACTGGGAGCCTATTTTCGACAGTGCGCCGACTCAAAGCATCGGCGCCATTGCCATCAACCCGAAAAACCCCGACGAAATATGGGTTGGAACCGGCGAGGGCAACCCGCGCAACTCCCAAAACTTCGGCGCCGGTATTTTTAAAAGTATCGACGGCGGGAAAAAATGGATGCAGATGGGGCTCGAAAAAACAAGAACCATCCATCGCATCATCGTGCACCGCGACAACCCCGACATCGTCTTTGCCGCCTCCCTCGGCTCGGCCAGCGGCCCCAACGAAGACCGCGGCGTGTTCAAAAGCACGGACGGCGGTCGAACCTGGCGCAAGGTGTTGTATGTCAATGATTTGACTGGTTGTGCCGACCTGATGGCCGACCCTTCCAATCCCAATAAACTGTTCGCGGCCATGTGGGAATACCGCCGCTGGCCCTGGTTTTTTAACAGCGGCGGAAAAGGCTCAGGTCTGTACGTTTCCTACGATGGCGGCGAGACCTGGACGCGGCGCACCGATAAAGACGGGTTGCCGGAGGGCGATCTGGGCCGTATTGGCCTGGCCGTTGCCCCGAGCAACCCTGCCGTGGTGTATGCCCTGGTGGAAGCAAAGGAAAACGCGCTGTACAAAAGCACCGACGGCGGCCGCCACTGGCAAAAAATGGCTGATAAAAGCATGGGCGACCGGCCGTTTTATTACTCGGAGATCTATGTGAATCCCAAAAACGAGCACATGATCTATTCCGTTCATTCCCAGATCACCCGAAGCCTGGACGGCGGCAAATCCTTCGAACGATTTGTCGGCTTCTGGGATATTCACCCCGATCACCATGCTTTCTGGATCCACCCGAATGACCCCGATTATATGATCGACGGCAACGACGGCGGCTTGAACATCACCCACGACGGCGGCCGCACCTGGCGCTACGCCGAAAATATTCCCGTAGGACAGTTTTATCACCTCAACCTCGACAACGAACGCCCTTACAACATCTACGGCGGCTTGCAGGACAATGGCAGCTGGATAGGCCCCTCCTCGGTTTGGAAAAACGGCGGCCTGCGCAATGCCGAATGGCAGGAAATCCTGTTTGGCGACGGCTTCGACGCCATGCCCCGCCGCGACGACAGCCGCTACGCATTTGCCATGTCGCAAGGCGGCGAACTCAACTACATCGACCGCCAAACGGGCGATTCCCGTTACATCAAACCCTTGCACCCCAGCGGTGTCGAACTGCGTTTCAACTGGAATGCAGCCCTTGCACAGGACCCCTTTCACGCGCACGGGTTGTTTTTCGGCAGCCAGTTCCTGCATTATTCGCCTGATCTGGGCAATCATTGGCAAATTTTGTCGCCCGATCTCACTTCCAGCGACACTTCAAAATTGCACCAGGACCGCTCCGGCGGACTGACGCTCGATGCCACCAACGCGGAAAATTATTGCACCATCATCGCCATTTCCCCTTCGCCTGTACAGGAAGGCGTCATCTGGGTCGGCACCGACGACGGCCGGCTGCAACTCACCCGCGACGGTGGAAAAACCTGGGAAAACCTGGCAGGCCGCCTGCCCGATTGCCCGGAAAATGGCTGGATTCCCCAGATTGAAGTGTCCACCAAAAACGCCGGCGAAGCCTTTGTGGTCGTGAACAATTACCGGCAAAACGACTGGCAGCCTTACCTCTATCACACCACGGATTTTGGAAAAAAATGGCGCCGGCTGGCCAACGCCAAAAACGTCGGCAGTTTTTGCCTCTCGGTCGTACAGGACCCCGAAGTGCCCAACCTGCTCTTCCTTGGTACTGACCAGGGTCTTTACATCAGCATCGACTACGGTGAAAACTGGACGCAAATGCCCCACGACGAAGAGGGTGGTTTCCCCTGCGTCCCCGTGCAGGATATGAAAATTCATCCGCGCGATGGCGATCTGGTACTGGCGACGTTTGGCCGGGGCATCTGGGTTTGGGACGATATTCGCCCCCTGCGCGAAATCGCGCGGTCCAACGGCGCCGCTTTGCAGCAAGCGTTCAAGGTGTTCCCTCCGCAGGATGCCGTCATGGCCGCCTGGCGGAGCTTCAACGGACAGCGCTTCGGCGCAGATGCTTTGTATGCAGGCGACAACAAGGGCGGCGGTGCACGTTTCACCGTCTGGGTAAAACCCGATGAGGTAGCGGCTTCGAAGGAAAAAAAGAAGAAAAAGAATCGTGAAGAAGCGGATAAAAAAGACAAATCTGCCGGCGGCGGCAAGGCCGGGGACGACAATCGCCCCGACAAGGCGATCGTCATGATCCAGTCGATGAACGGCGACACGCTCCGCCGTTTCAAAACCGATATCGACACCTGTTTTAACTACGTCTACTGGGGTTTCGACACGAAAGGCGTGCGTTTCCCGTCCAATAACACGCCCGGCCCCGATCAACTGGAACCCGGCGGCGGCCCGGCCGTTTTGCCCGGCACGTACAAAGTCACCATGATCTGGGGCGATTTTCGCGATTCCACCACGATCAATGTGCTCGGCGATGAAAGACTGGGCATTACCATGGAGCAGCACCGTGCACAACAGGACGCCACGCGGGATTTGTACAAACAAGTCGAACGCGCAACCAAGGCTTACGACCGCCTCAAAGAAGCCGAAAAAACGATCAAACTGGTGGAAGACCAACTTGCCAATACGCCCGACAGCACCAAAAAGGAGGTCATGAAACTGGGCAAGACCCTTCGCGACAGTATCGGGGTGTTGAAAGACGCCTTTTTTACCCAAAAAGAAGGAAAGGGAATCCAGCGCAATCCCGAGAACCTCAACGCGCGATACTGGAAAGCAATGGGTTATTTGCAGCCCGGGCTGGAAGTGCCGGGCGCCAATGCCCAAATTGCCATCGATGAAGCAAAGGCCGAAACGGATAAATTGGTCGGACGGGTAAATGCGCTTTTTGACGGCCCCTGGAAGGAATACAGGGCCAAAGTGGAGCGCCTTCAATATGCCCTTTTCAAGGATTTTGATCGATTGTAAGAGCGTTGCTGCCCCGGTGAGCCGGGTTGGGCGAGCCGGGGCAGCGGTATTCAATTAAAAAAATATACCTTTCTAACAGCAATTTTCAACATCGCTGCATCTCCTAACCAATCGTTCATTCTTCACTACCGGTTTTTATGAAAAAAATTTTAAACACCTTACTCCTTGCCGCAGGCATCTGCACCGGGCTGACGGCCCAAAGTCCTTTGTTTGTTGACACGATGGTCACCCCGCAACAAATGGTTTCCGATTTTTTTAACACGGGTCAGGTGACGGTCTCCAATGTCGCTTTCACTGGCGCTGATGGCTCATGCGCCTATTTTGAAGCCGCAAACTCAGACCTCGATCTGCTGGCCGGCATCATGCTGAGCAGCGGCCACTGTACGGAAGCGCCCGGCACGCCCGACTATTTTGCAAACGGTTTTTATAATACCGATGGTGATTCCCTGTTGTCGACCCTCAGCGGCGTTTCAACTTTCGACGCGGCATCGCTCGAATTTGACATGGTTTCGCTGGAAGACACCCTGTGCTTCATTTACCGTTTTGGCTCGGAGGAATATCCGGAGTACGTCGGTTCGAGTTTCAACGATGTTTTCGGCTTCTTCGTCAGTGGCCCCGGCTACGCCGACAATACCAATATTGCGCTTGTGCCAAACTCTTCCACCCCGGTTGCCATCAACAATATCAATATCGACAGCAATTCGCAGTACTACGTACAGTATGATTCCGTAGGGGAGGATGCCGTGTATGACGGCTTTACCACCACTTTGCCTGCCAAATTCGTCGTTCAGCCCGGCGAAACCTACCACGTCAAACTCGCTATCTCCGACTCTGGCGACGGTATTTTCGACTCCGGCGTGTTTATCGCGATCAACTCGCTCGGCGGCGACAGTTTGCTCGCACCGGTGGCCGAAATGCTGGCGCCTGTGGTCGATGGCAATACCGTTTCATTTGTCAATACGAGCCGCTACGCGACCTCCTGGCACTGGGATTTTGGCGATGGCACGACCAGCAACGAGCGCAATCCGGCTCCGCATACCTATCCGCAATTTGGTCCCAACGGCGACGAGCGCACGACCTACGTGGTCACGCTGATCACCAACAACTATTGCTGCGCCGACACGACCCAGTTCGTCGTCAATATTGGCGCCAGCAGCGTGGCTGAGTTGAATGAAATCGGCTTCACGTATGGCCCCAACCCCGTAACCAACATGCTGCTGCTTCAGCCTGCCGAGGCTGGCGCATATCGGGTGCGGGTGGCCGACCTCAACGGCAAAATCATGTTCGACCATCAGACTGCCGGCGCACTTCGTATCGATTCGGGCGCATGGCCGACGGGCATGTATCTGCTCGAAGTAACCCAGTCGGGCAAAACGGGCGTACAACGCATTGTCAAGCAATAAAAAGGTTAGATTGATAGCATCAAAAAAGCCCGGCGGTGTTGCACCGCCGGGCTTGCTATTTACTGCTAAAAAGAGAAGACAGTGTGAGTTACTGATTGCCCTTGCTCGTATCGACAGGCGAATCGGAGGGAGGCAAAGCGGGCGCGGTATCCGGTTTGCGCGTGGTGCGCAGCCCGGGAAGCGGGTTGGTCCACAAGCGCCTTTTGTGCCGCAGCACGGTGCTGTTGGGCTCGGACGGGTCGCTGCCCGGCAAGGGCAATGCGCCGGTTCTTTCGGCTCGGCGTCCCGATGAATTGACCATCTTGCCGGTGCTGTTTTCCGGTTTGACGACCGGTTGGGGCGGTGTTCCTTGCAGTGGCGTTTCGACAACCGGGCGTTCGTCGGCCGGTGCAGCCGGCGTACTGGCCGGGCTGACATCCTTCGACGCGGGTTTTACTTTTTCCACTGGATGCGGACGCGCGGGAAGAACGTACGGCTTTTCAGTTTCGGCAGGCGTTGCCGTTACGGGCAGTTCGGCGGCTGGGGGGTGGTTGGCTTGTTCCGGTGCGCCCTGTTGATTCGTTGCGGGTTGTACGGGTCGGGCAAAAGCCAGATACAGGCCGACCGCAATAGCGATGGCGCCCGAAGCGACCAGCAAGATCTGGCTGGATGACCAGCCTTGATGTGGCGGTTTGATTTGAGTCTGCACGTGCTGCCATACGCGATCGGAGGGAGTATCCCAACCGGAGGCATCGGGTGAGTCTGGCAGATTCTCGAATGATTTGCGAAATAATTCGTCGAGCGAATGAAAGTCTTTTTGTTCAGCCATGTGGGTCGGTTCCGGTCGTGGTTGATGACCGGGGGAGTGATTAGTATTGCGCAAAAGGTTTTTTAGTGAAAGGTTTTCAGGCGTCAGACGATAAACGACTTGTCCAGCATTCTTTTTAAAAACTCGCGAGCCTTGAACAGCTGGCTTTTGCTGGTGCCGATGGAAATATTGAGTTGTTCTGCTATTTCTTCGTGGCTATAGCCTTCTATCGCGTACAGATTGAATACGGTTCGGTAGCCTGGGGGCAGTTTCTGCAGGTATTTCATCAGGGTTTCTGCATCGAGGTTGGCAGCAAAGTCTTCCTCGGTACGGAAACGGTTTTCGAAAGGCATAAAATCACCGGTGTCGCGCAGAAAATCGCGTTGCCGGCGCAAGTGACTCAAAGCGGTATTGACCATGATTCGTCTGATCCAGCCGCCCAGAGCGCCTTCGCCCCGGAATTGAGCCATATCGCGGTAAACCCGCACGAAACCGTCCTGCAACATATCTTCGGCCTCGGCGCGGTCGCGTGCAAAGCGAAGCAAAACACGAAACATCGGTACGCTGTACTGTTTGTACAAAGCGGTCTGATGTTGCGGGCTGCCGCGCAGAATGCCGCTCACCAGTTCCTGGTCACTCAGTTGCTGCATAAGGTCTTGCGGATGCTAATGTTGATGAGCAAGGAAAGAAATGGGTTGCCTGGGTAGAAAAAAATATTTTTTACAAGCCCGAATCCGGGTATAAAGTTCGGCAGGACTGGCGGCAACTAAGCCGCTTTGTTTCTCCAAACCTGCATTTTGCCAAATTCGGACCCGGATGTAATCAGTCATCGGTCAGTTGAACGCGCAGTTCAGCCGTAAATTTTCCGTTTTCCCGCCGGAGGGTAAGGCGATGCTGGCTGGGATAAATCAAGTCGAGCTGGCGGCGGATATTTTTCAAACCAATGCCTTCTCCGTGGGGATTCGGAACGTCGTGGTCCGATTCCACGGTGTTTTCAACGGTAAAATCCAGCACATTGTTTTTGAGCCTCAGGTGAATATGAATACTGGCATCGCCGGTGGTGCTGTGCGCCCCGTGTTTAAAACTGTTTTCCACGAACGGCAAAAGCAAAAGCGGCGCGATGGAGGCATCGGCCTGGTCCATTTCCGACACGTAAGTCACCGACAACCGTTCCGTGTAGCGCAGTTTTTCCAGTTCGATGTAGTCCTGAATAACCCTGGCCTCGTCGGTCAGCGAAATACGCGGCGCCCGGCAATCGTACAACATGAAGCGCATGATCTTCGAGAGCATCATGATGGCGTCGGGCGTGCGATCCGATTTTTTTCGGGCCAGTACAAACAGGTTGTTCAGCGTATTGAACAAAAAATGAGGGTTGGTCTGCGCCCGCAAAAAATGGATTTCGGATTGCAGTTTCTCCCGAATCAGTTGTTGCTCGAAATCGCGGCTTTCATAATGCACACGAATCAATTTGATGGTACTTGCCGCCGCAACCGTGATAAAAATATCGAACACGGAGAGCAATACCCCCCTGGCATCGAACACATCAAAAGCATAGCCGGGCTTGACCGCGGGGATGTAGATGTACCCCAATACCAGACGATAAATCAGTAAAGTCACCAGAAACGCGCCGATCAGCGTGAGCAGCAACTGGGTGAGTTTGTTGCGTTCGAGGTACAGCGGGATGATGTAATAAAAGGTGAAATAGGTAAACGCCATTTTGACCGGCAGACTAAATGTCTCGCCTGCCAGCACGCCCCAAAATGCTGTTTCCAGCGGCTGCCGGTACACCGTGCAGGTAAGCGCGGCGTTGAGGGGCAGGTAAACCGCCCAGAACAAAACGTGTAATCCGATCCGACTCCAGTTCAAGCGTGCCATTCTACCGTGTTGAAGCCCGCTGCGGCCGTCAGGGTATAAAGCGAGCGGTCGCGCAGGCGAATTTCTTTGATGGGTAATTCCTCGCCGTCGAGCAGGCATGTTCTGACGAATGCCGGAAACCCGACGAGGTAGATTTTTACGGTTTTGTAAGTCGGTTCCCAGTCGCCGGTTTTTTGTTGGTGCAGGCTGAAATTGCCGTTTTGCCCCCGGGTTTCGAACGTTTTAAGGCTGAAATCGCCGTTTTGGTAGGCGTAACCCTCGCCTTCGTCTTCGTATAAATGGCTGGTTTCATTGCCATTTTTATAATAAACATAAAGCGTCAGTTCGTCTATCGGACGTTCTCCGGTCCATTGCCGCGGCGGATAGACCGGCAAAACAGCGCCTTCTCTCACAAAAAACGGCAGTTGGTCGGGCATCAGGTTGATGAACATTTCCCCGTTGGCCGCCTGGCCGGTCCAGAAGTAGTACCAGTTGCCTTGCGGCAGGTACACCATCTGGCGTTGTTGCTTGGCCTGCACGACCGGACTTACCCAGATGTGATCGCCAAACTGAAAATCGCGCTCCTGATCGAGCAATTTCGGGTCGGCCGGGTCGGCAAAAGCCGCATGGCGAATCACCGGCGTGCCATCCTGCGCGTGCTTCCAGAACGCAGTGTAAAGGCAAGGTAGCAAGGCATAGCGCAGCTCGATCGCCTTTTTGGCCAATTCCGTGATTTTATCCCCGAACGACCAGGGTTCGCGGTCGAAAGTATGCAGGGCCGGGTCGGCGAGTTGGGCTTCGTCGGTGATCGCCGTATCGCCGGCTTTGTGGCCACCCATGCTGTGCATGCGCATAAGCGGGTGAAAAACGGCCAGTTGCAGCCAGCGAACGTACAACTCGGGGTCGAGCTCGCCGGCGAATCCGCCGATGTCGGTTCCGCAAAACGAAAAGCCCGACACGGACAGCCGCTGGCACTGAATGTTGGCAATTTGCAGGTGCTCCCAACTGGAAACGTTGTCGCCCGTCCAGACTGCGCCGTACCGCTGCCCGCCGCTGAAACTCGCCCGGGTCAGCAAAAACGGCCTTTTTTCGGGCTGCAGGCGCCGCAAGCCTTCAAACGAGGACCGCGTCATGAGCATTCCGTAGACGTTGTGCCCCTTGCGGTGGCTGGCCGGGTTGCCGTCAAAATGATGCATGACCTGGTCGGGCAGGGTTTTGTGGTTGATGTGAAACACCGCCGGCTCGTTCATATCGTTCCAGAAGCCGGCCACGCCGTCGTGCCGGTACAAATTTTCGTAAAGATTGCCCCACCACGTGCGAACGCGCTCGTCGGTGAAATCCGGGAAGGCGCAGAAGCCCGGCCACACGGGGCCTTTGGCGACATCGCCGTCTGGTGTTTTTACAAAATATTCATTTTCAATGCCTTCTCTGTAAATTTCATATCCCGGGTCTTCCTTAATGCCGGGATCGATCATGCAAACGGTTGCAAAACCCAGCTCCCGCAAATCATCGATCAATTGCTTCGGGTTGGGGAAATGATCCTTGTCCCACGTAAAACAACGGAACCCGTCCATGTAATCGATGTCGAGGTAAATAGCGTCGCAGGGGATCCCTTTTTCCCGAAAGGTGTGGGCCAGTTGCCGCACTTTCCCATGCGGGTAGTACGACCAGCGGCACTGGTGATAGCCAAGGGCCCAGATCGGCGGCAAATCGAAACGCCCCGTCAGACGGGCATAGGCGCGACTGACCTCGACCGGATCGGGCCCACTGATAAAGTAGTAGTTGAGTTCGCCGCCTTCTGCCCAAAATTCCGTGGTTTCACTTTCGGCGCTGTTGAAATCGAAATGGGTTTTAAAACTGTTGTCGAGGAAAATGCCGTACGCAACGCCTTGATTTATACTGTAATAAAAGGGGATGGCGCGGTACAGCGGATCGCTGTCGCGGCCGTAGGCATAAGAATCGGTGCACCAGAGTTCGAACTTTTTACCGTGCAGGTTGGCGCCGCAACTTTTGTCGCCCAGGCCATAAAAGGCCTCTTTGCGGTGGCATTTTTTGCTCATGCGCAAATCGCACCAGCCGCGCATGATGGTGCGTTTGGCCGTAAAACCGCCAGCATCTTCGCACAAAGCGCGGTCGCTTTGGTCGTAAAAACGAATGCGCATGCCGTGTTTCAGGATCACAATTTGCAGCGATTCCGAATTCAGCAGGTACTCGCTGTCGGTTTCATCGAGGGTGATCGTAACCTTTTCGGGCTGAAAACCGGGGTCGATGGCGTAGGACTGGTCGCGGCCGAACAAACCGTCGGGACTGTACCGCAGCCTGACGATGCCCGGGCTTACGAATTGTAAACGCAGGGCGACGCCATTGCGGCACACAAATTCATAAGCGCCGTCGCGCCAGCGAACCGTGGCGATCTCGTCGGCTGTAATTACCTGATAAACATCATCGTAGCGCGTACTGACGTCGGCGAGGGAGTAATCAATTTCCGTGGGCCTTTCCGGAACCGGCGGCTCGGGCGGCAAAGCGGGGTTCGTATCGTTGTCCTGCATAGTTTCGGTTTGCTGCCCCAAAAATCTGCTCTTTCCGCCAAGATTGGATTGAAACCGGCCATGAAGTTGTGTAACCCGGATTTTTTACTCAAAAGAGCAGGGTTGCCGATACGTGAAAGCGCCACCGCGAGGCTTGCTGTGTCAGAAATGATTCATCACCCGATAGCCCGCCGCTGCTCAGGGCATAGTCTTGTTTTTTACGGCCAGGGTCGGTGAAACGATTTTGTGCCATGGCGCCGAATTCCAGATTTTTTAAAGGCCGGAATGAAATGCCGCATTGGGCAGCGCCTCGCCAGCGATCGATTTTCTGATTGGCCAATTGCCCGATTCGGTTGTTGGGGTCGTTGATCGCACTGTTGTTGTACTGAATATTCTCAACGGCGACGGTTTGTTTGCCGGTTTGTACGAGCAGGGTGCGCGAAATCGACCCTCCTGCCCAAAGCCGCCAGCGGGATACGGGTTGCCACCAAATCATCAAGGGCATTTCCAGCCGATGCACGGCCGAAACCTGCGTCTGTACCTGCGCCGGCACGTAATTGGAGCCGGCCAGCGTAGGATCGCTTACGATATCATCTACGATGATAATGTCCGGGTCGATCGTATCGTACAAAGCCGGCGAGCTCACGAGGGTCGCGCTGGTAAATGCCAGTTGTTCATAGCCGTAAGAGATACCGCTGCGCAAGCCCCAATGCCGGGACAGTTTGAAATCGGTCACCAGCCCGAGGCTGGCGTCGTGAAAGCCTGTAAAATCGCGGGTGCCCACGCTGGCCGTGGCGCCGAAGTCCCAGATGTCTTTTTTATGGCGGGCAGGCGTGGCTTGAACCGCTGCGAATGCCGGGACGGGCCCATGAATCGTGCGGGAAGATTCGACGCTGCCGAATGGCAGGGCGAGCGGCTCGACGGTCGCGGTCGAGAATGTCGAAACAGACTGATTATCAGGAAGATCGAGGGTGGTCGTATTGTTTTGAACGGCCTCGACGGCGCGCTCGTCCATCTTGCTGGCGGTAGTCACGAGCGGTTCGGAAACTTCGCTGCCGATTTGTCGGGCAATCGAGGGCTGATTGTTGCGGGTTCTGCTACTTACGGTCACGCGATCATTCGTCGATGCCATAGCGCGGGATTCCATTTTTCCTGAATGTCCGACTGCCACGGCCGGATTTGCGGAAGGCGCGGCGCCCTGCATTGGCCTTTCCGCCACTGGCCCCGTCGGCACGACGACAGGCGCGGGCGACGGCTCTGGAGCTGCCGGTGTGTGATATCCGCGATTGTACCAAAAAGCCAAACCTGCCAGAGCCAGCAAAACGGGGCTAAACCACCACCAGAAAAAGCGGCGTTTGCGGCGTTCCGCAGGCATTTCCCGATCGAGCGTCCGGCGCATGTCGGCCCAGCCCCTGTCGGCAAGTTTTTTATCTTTATTAAAACCTATGTTTTTCATAGTCAATCTCTTGCAAAAGTTCAGTTTGTTCGGGAGTTTGCGACTCCGGCGATGCGAATGTTCTCCCGGCGCTCCATTTCATCGAGGTGCTCGCGCAGCTTTTGCCGGGCTGTCGAGAGGTGCCATTTCGAGGTGCCTTCACTGATGTCGAGGTTTTGAGCGATCTCCGCATGGGTGTAGCCCTCGATGGCGTAGAGGCGGAATACTTCCTGCGACATGTGCGGCAATGCCTTGACAGCCTTCAGGATTTCTTCTTCATGAAATACGTCCGACGAGCGGTCGGGTACGGTTTCGTCGCGTTCTTCAAAAATGAGGAAGTGGGAATAGCGCGCATTGTCGCGGAAATAATCGGCCAGGCTGTGCCAGACCAGCCGCCGCACCCATCCTTCGAGGCTTCCGCGAAAAGCGAACGTGTGAATTTTTTGGAAAACACGGAGAAAGCCGCGATTCAGAATATCGAGGGCCGTATCGTCGTCGCGGGTATGCCGCCGGCACATGCGCAGCATTTCCGGAAAAAAACGCCGGTACAGCGCTTCCTGAGCGCGTCGGTCGTTGGCCGCGCAGGCGGCAACGAGTTCTTCATCCGTGTACTGTTTTTTCCCGAACAGGTTCATAATCAGAGCAAAAGTCCTAAACCAAATTCAAAACGACGGTGCAAAATGCGGTCTTTTCCCACAGACTGGTCCCAGGTATTGCTCCAAACCCGGTCCTGCCGTTGAAAACGAAGCCCGCCGAACACCGTAAAATGATTGCGCAGCCGGTAACCCAGCCGCCCCTGAAGGAGCCAGCCTCCGCGCCAGTCGTCAACGTATCCGGGGCGCGGATTGGTCTTTCCGCCGGCAAAACCCCAGCCGGCGGAAAGATTGTAAAACGGCGCCATGTTTTTGGCCATCAGATAGCCGCGGGCTTCTGCAAAAACCGGGTAGGTAGCCTGGTTGATCTGGCTGACGTAGGGCGAGTAGGCATCCACGCCGAGGCCAATTCCGACCCCCAGCCAGCGGGAGAACAGGTAGCCGGTACTGTTGTACAAGGAAAAACCCGTCACATTTTCGTTCCACCAGCTGCGACCTGCGAGGACCGACATGCCCGTGGCGTTGTACCAGCCGCGCTCCCTGAACGTGTAGGGTTGCGGCGCAAAACTGCTTTTTCCGCCTTTGGACGCCTCGGGGCAGTGCTGCACGATGCGCCTGATTTTGGCAGCGGGCAAATGCAGGGTCAGTCCGCTCCAGGTCTGGATCACGAGCGGTCCGTTGTCCGGGTTTTCGAGGATTTTACCCCGGTACACGCTGCCGCCTTTGAGGTACACAATGTCCGTGCAGCCCGTAGCCGCATCGTGTTGCTGAGCCGGGAGCCATGTCGCCAGCAACAGGTAAAATATTGATAAACAGTACCTCATAACAGTAATAGGCTAATTAATGAATGCCGGCCTGCCGTCGCTTATTTCCGGATTTGGCTGATAAGTTTGGGCGAAGCAGGATTGCTCACATCGATCTGGAAGAAACCATCTTCGCCGATGAGCAGCAAATGGTCATTGTCCAGGGAGATGACATCCGTGGCATTCAGTTCTTTGAGGTGTGCCAGCTGTTGCAGGTTGGTGGCTTGTGATTTGTCGTAGATTTTCAGACCGTCGTCGCAGAGGTAGAGGTACTGATCGCTGACCGACAAGCCGAATGGACGTTTCATGGAATAGGTCGCTTCGAGCGTGGCTGCCGGCAGACTGCCGATATTGATCACTTCGAGTTGGTTGAGGGTTCCGTTGCAGGTTGTTCCGTCGTGGAGCGTCACGTAGGCGTAGTTTTCATCGCACACGACAGGGTCGCAGCCCGTGGCGTGCCAGAACGTCGATTCGAGCACGGGGTGTTTCGGGTTGCTGTTGTTGAAAATAAATACGCCTTGTTGCGAACCGACGAACAGGCGGTCTTTCCACGGAAACAGGGTTTCGATGTTCCAGCCGACCACCACCGAGTCGGTTGCGGCGGGGCAATCGGGCTGAGCGAGCGACCAGGATTTGAGGGTGGAATTATCGACGGTGTACAGGTACTGGTCTGCCAAACCAAAGCGGGAGTACGAGCCTGCGATGCCTGCCGGTACGTTTGCGCCCCCGTTGCTGCTGGCGCCATCGAATTGATCCACAGTCAGTATGACGTCGCCTTCCATGATCCAGGGGCTATTCCAGCGATCGTCGTTGCAATCGAATTCTTCGGTGACCTCGGTGACGTCGTAGCCGACCAGCCAGCCGCGCTGCGGGTTGAAGCCATACAGGGAAAAAGCATTTTCGCGGTAACAAACCATTTGCGGCGCTGCAATATTCTCAATGTCGACCGTCATCAGGTTGATGTATTGATCGACGTACAGGTAATGACCGCGAATGGCCATATCGACATTGCCAGGGATACTCCAGAAGGCGATTTTGACCGGATTGGCCAAGTCGCTGTTGTCGATCACGTGGATGCCTTCATTTTGTTCGTTGATGAACAGGTAGTGATCGAAGTAGTAAATTTTACCGGGCTTGACCATTTCGCGTATAGGCTGTACCTGAAACCCGCGATTGCATTCCGCCGCTGTTTTATAAATGGGGTCGTAACGTTTGTAGGTTCTTTGCGTGGTGCACTTGTCGCGCAGACAGCCAGGCAGCATCAGGAGGGCTAAAAAGCCGAGGACAACAGGGTAGTAAAACGAGTATCGCATGGCAAACAGTTTTTGTGAACAGAATGGTGTTTGCTTGCCAAGACACGGGACGAATCGAAATTGGTTGGGCAGGGGGCAAAAATTCTTTTTAAAAATGATTAAGCCGTACTGCGCGAGCAGCACGGCCTAACCGTTATAATCCCATGAACAACCGGAAGGGGGGATTTCCTAATATTTTAATTGCAGGTTTTTCAAACGATGCAGCAAAGTAAATTATTGGGCCTGGCATTAAAAAAAATAATTTTTTCCGCTTACCCCTAAAATGGTAAGATTGCGCAGCATGGTTCGACCCACGTCGGATTGACCAGTGATCTGGATCGTCAGTTTTTAATGCGCGACAACGAGTTTGCCGGTTTTGGACCATCCGGCGCCCTGAATACTGTAAAGGTAAACGCCGTTGGGTAAATCACTGATTTCCAGTCTTTGTTTGCTGTTGCTGGTTTGTATCTGGCGTACCTGCCGGCCTTCAAGATTGAACAGGCGTATGGATATGTCGTGGTCAAGACCTCCCAGCACATCGAATTCCACAAACTGGCTGGCCGGATTGGGGCTTACCCTGACCGATTTTTGTTGCACGGGTTGATTTTGCGACGAGTTCTGCAGGAAATTGGCGCTGAACATGCCATTGCCATGCGACGCCGCGACAACCAGTCCGTCGGACGCCCGGGTATCCACGTAATTGACCACGGTACTGCCGATTGACGTGGGGCCTTCAAGCGTCCAGAGGGTGCCGGGCTGGGCGCTTGCGTGCAGTTTCAGGGTGTCGGCCGAAAACAATCCTACGCTGGTGCCGCAGAAGTATTTTTTGGTCCCGTTGGGGTAGGGCAGAATGCTCAGCCAGCGCAGCGACGGCCCTGCGCCGGTGCCGCCGACGCTGCCTTCCAGATTGCCCCCCACTTTAAGCCAGCTTTGCCCCCCGTTGAGGCTGCGGAACATGCTGTACACCTTGTAGTTGGAATAAATAATTACGACGTCGTCGGCATTGTCCGGATCGACGGTGATGCAGTTGATATACCCTGCCGTGCCCGCCAGCGGCGGTGTGATGGCCGTAAATGTCGGCTGGCCGGTATTGGCATTGTCCACCTTGAATAATTTGTTGTTGCTCGTGCCGAGGTACATGCGGTGGGCGGGATTGCTTTGCGAAATGGCGATCGCGGTAAACGAGCCTTGCGCAAGCGTCAGCGTGTCGGGAAACTGGACCCAGCCCTGGCTGATGGAGTCCCATTCGCCGGTCAGACTGATGGCGGCGAGGTCGTCCTGCCGGTACACCTTCCTGCCTGCCGGCAGGTACAGGATATTGGCATCGTTGGGGTCCAGGGTCAGCGGGTTGATAAAGAGATAGTCGTCTTTTACGGGGCCGATCGGGTCGATGCGGCGGAAGGCGAGCACATTGCCCGCGGCATCCAGGGTGCATTTGGCAACACGACCTTGCTGAATGGATAAAATATAATAGGCCTTGTTGGGCGCCACGGCGCCGAAAGAGCCGTCTCCATTGACGGTTTGGCGCCAGGGCGCAGCGGGGTTGTCGCTGTTGACAAAAAAGTTGCCGTTGTCCTGCAAGCCGCCCATCAGCATATTGTCGCCGGGAGCGTTGTGATCGATCAGGGCGGTGTAGAACTGCGTGGTCAGGTAGCCCCGGTTGAGGGAGTTCCAGCTGACCGTTGGCGCATTGCAATCTTCGGTGCGGTGCAGGCCCCCGTCGCTTGCCGTGATCATCACGTTAGGGTTGCCGGGCAAAAACAAAAAGTCGTGCTGGTCGGGGTGATGGCCGGGGTAGAGTTCGAAGAAAGGCAGGAAGGTGCCAATTTTATAGCCGCCGATTTGCGTCGTATTGTTTGGCGTGCTGAACCCGTCGGTCGAGCGGTAAATATTGGTGCCGCCGATAAATACGTGGTTGGTGCCGGGCTGAACTTTTACGACCAGATCGTAGCCGCCCTGGCAGGCAAACTGATCGAACTCGGTGCCGGTTGAAGGGAGGTTGCCGCTCAGATTTTCCCAGGTCCCGTTGGCGCCCGCGCCATTTCCGCTGACGTAGGTGTATTTCCAGAAGCTGGTCCAGTCGTCGCTGCCCAGGTAGGCATTGTATAAGCCGTACCCCGGGGTAGAACCCAGGAAATAAACTTCGTTTTCGTTGTTCGGATTGATTCCGATAACCACCCGATCATATACCGGCGGAAAGTTTGCCGGGGTGATATTGGTCCAGTTGGTGCCGTTGGTGCTGCGCCAGATGCCTTTCTGTGGCCCGTCGTTGCTCAAAGTGGCGTACAACACGCCGGTGGAAGTGACGGCTACGTCGGTAAAATAGGAGTAGTTGCTGAGGTCGCCGCCGCGCACTGCCGTCCAGCTGGTGCCGCCGTTGGCGCTGCGGTAGATCGTGCCGATAGTGGCCAGATACACCACATCCAGCGAATCGGTCGGGCTGGTGACGACCCGCCAGCCGCCCTGAAAGGCGCTGCTGAAATCCTGCGGATTGCCATCGTCGGTGGACGCTACGGGCGTCCAGGTTTCGCCATTATCGGTGCTTTTAAAAAGACCATCGCCCAGATAAAAAGACCCGCCGCCGGAGGCGCTTGTACCGTAAATTTCTCCCGACAGGTAGTACCAGGTGTTGGTATGGCCGGGTCGAACGTCTTGAGCAATGCTGATACAGCCCGGGTGAGCGTTGAGGGGCGTTTTGCGGGCCCAGGATTGGCCGCCGTCGTTGCTCAGCCACAGGCCGCCCGACACGCCGCCAGCCATCAGGCGGTTTTCATTGGTGACGTCAATGGCCAGTCCGCGGGTGCGACCGCCGTAGTTCCAGGGGCCTCTGGCCGTCCAGTCGGGTCCCGAACGAAGTGCCGCGTCGGCAACGGGCAGGCCTTTGGCAAACCAGCGTTCCTGAAAACTGATTCCTTCGGGAATTTGTCCGGTGGCCGGATCAGCCAGCCGCAGCCGTTCCCAGGCTTCCCGTACTTCCCGGTTTTCCTCGTTTTCGCCGCCGGGCAAACGCAGGTTGTTTTTGGGCTCTTTTTCAATAAAAAAGCCTGTTTGGCTTCGGTTGACAAACCAAAATGATAAAAAAGCCAGTCCGGCCAGGGGTAAAAGTGTGTACAGTCCTTTCATAAAAACTCGGAATTTTTGCTGCCAATATAGCAACTGTGCATTCAGTTGCCGAACGGAATTGCACCCCGATATCGGCAAGTTGCCAAACAAGAGCGGTTTTCAGGCGTTTAAGTGACTTCAACGACTTTTGTAAAAAGACTCCTTTTATGGCCGTACAAATATTCCCCGAATCAAGGCAAGGGCATGGCGCATTCAACGGTGGCGAGATTGTGGAAAACAAACCCATCGGATTTCCGCAGGACGGATCTGAATTGCGCCCTTATTCCAACCTTTTTTACTGGGCCCATGCCCGGGCGGTGACCGACAGTACGATCGGCTTGCACCCGCATCAAGGCTTTGAGATTTGCTCTTTCGTGCTGAAGGGCCCGATTCGGCACTACGACACCAAGCTGAAAGACTGGAAGCCGCTTCAAACCGGAGACGTGCAGATCATTCGCGCCGGCTCGGGTATCAGCCACTCGGAATGGATGGGAGAGGGCGCCGAAATTTTTCAAATCTGGTTTGACCCCGATCTCGCCAAAACGCTGGCTCATCCGGCGAGTTACGACGATTATCGTGCCGCCGATTTTCCAACGCTCGAACCTGCAGCGGGCGTACGGCGTACCATTATGGCCGGCGAAGGCAGCCCTTTTCAAATGGAATCCCAGGGAATTGGCGTGGAAAGATGGCATCTGGAGCAGGCGAATTTTGAATTTCCCCTGCCGGCAGGTTTTCTGATGTCGGCGTATTTACTTGAAGGAGAAGCTTTTGTCAATGGAGAAAAAATGGTCAAACGCGACTTCGCCCTGGTCCGGGATGCTGCGACTGTTCGATTCGAGACGGAGGGACGAGCCGATATTTTTGCGATTTTTTCCCCCGTACAACCCGGCTATCGCACCTACGCGCAAATTCGGCGGATTCAATCTAACTGAGTTTTAGTGCACTTTTCCTGTACTTAAAGCGACAATCAGGCGGTTTTGTCGCGATATCTCGGACATTTATTTGCTTAAAACCTTTTGAATTGGGCAGGCTGCCTATATTTGCGGGCTTTTTTGCAGCAATGCAATTTGGCCGGGCGGTCGGTGATTTACCTTCGCTCGCGAATCCTACTCATTCAAACATTATTATCCCGAGGTATGCAAAGTAAAGGTGTCGTGCGCTTTTTTGTGATTGCGCTGACTTTGGTGTGTCTGTTCCAGTATCTCCTCATTCTACCAACCAGCAGTGTTGAGAATGACGCCCGGAGTTATGCCCATGACATGGTGGCAAAAGATTCTAAAACGAGTTGGAACACTTTTTATCAATCGTATCTGGATTCCATGTCCAGCGAAACGGTTCTTAACCTGTGGCCGCTCAAGAAATTCACCTATGCCGAGTTGAAGAAGAGCCAGCTGGCGCTGGGTCTCGACCTCAAAGGCGGCATGAGCGTATTGCTGCAGGTGGATCTTCAGGACTTTCTGAAAAGCCTGTCGGGCGACAACCCCGACCCGGCCTTCCAGCAAGCTATCGCCAAGGCTTCCGAACTTCAGAAAACGCAGCAAACGGATTATATCACGCTGTTTGCGCAGGCCTGGAAAGAAACCAGCGGCGGCAAACCCCTGGCTTCGGTTTTTGCCCGCAACGAATCGCTGAAAGGTCAAATCAATTTCGATTCGCCGGATGCCGATGTCATTCGTGCCGTCCGCACCCTGGCCAACGGTACGGTCGATCAAACCTACAAGCGTTTGAAAGAACGTATCGACAAATTCGGCGTTGTGCAGCCCAACATCAGCCTCGATGCAGCACGCGACCTTATTCTCGTCGAGTTGCCGGGCATCGACAACCCCGAGCGCGCCCGCGCCATGTTGCAGCGTTCTGCCAAACTTGAATTCTGGGAAACCTACCGCTACGGCGACCCCGGCGTAAAAGACGGCTTTATCGCTGCCGACCTGAAACTGGCCGCCCTGAACAGCAGCGACACTGCAGCGCAGAAGGTCCAGATGGTCAAGGATACGTCTTACGTATTTCCGAACGGCCCCGATGGCCAGCCCGATACGACGAAGCCGAAGGAAATGAAAATTACGGATCGTCCTGCAACGACCGATCCCAAAAAAGGCCCGCTGCTCACCCTGATGGCCATGAGCGGCTACGACCAAAGCGCTGTTTTGGCTTACGCCGATAAAAATAAGATGAAGACCATCTCCGAATTCCTTGCGCGTCCGGAGGTTAAGCAGGTCTTCCCGGCCGATATCGAATTCCGCTGGAGCATGAAACCCGTTGAGGAAACCGGCGAAAAAGCCGGCGGCACTACGGGTAAATACGAACTGTACGGAATCAAAAAATTCCGCAACCAGGACAAACCGCGCATCGACGGCTCGGTCGTGACCAATGCCAGCGCCCAGCCCGACCCGTCCACCGGCGAGGTTGGGGTAAGCCTCAGCATGAACAATGAAGGCGCCCGTACCTGGGCCGATATGACGACCGTTGCCGCTCAAAACGGCAACCGCGAAATCGCAATCGTGCTCGACGACGAAGTGGCCAGCGCGCCCCGCGTAATCAACCCGATCGAAGGCGGCAACTCGTCCATCACCGGCAACTTCACGCTTGAAGAAGCCAAGGACTTGTCCAACATCCTTCAGGTCGGTAAACTGCCGGCCGGCACCCACATCGTACAGGAAAGCCAGGTAGGCCCCTCGCTCGGTGCAGAAAATATCAGCAAGTCGCTCATCACGATGATCCTGTCCGTAGGCCTGCTTTGCGGCTTCATGTTTGCCTACTACAACAAAGGCGGTCTGGTGAGTGTCGTAGCACTGTTGGCCAACATCTTCTTTATCCTCGGTACGCTTGCTTCCATGGGTACGGTTCTGACGCTGCCGGGCATCGCCGGTATCGTGCTGACCCTGGCTGCTGCTGTGGATGCCAACGTAATTATTTACGAACGTATCCGGGAAGAAGTACGAGCCGGATTGCCGACCCTGAAAGCCATTAAAGAAGGCTTTACGCACGCACTTCCGTCAATTATCGACGCTAACGTAACCACCTTTCTTACGGCTGTTGTGCTGATTTATTTTGGCCTGGGCCCGATCAAAGGTTTTGGTACAGTACTCGCGATCGGTATCCTCACTTCCATGTTTACCGCGGTTTTGATGGGCCGCTACATCACCGACTGGTGGTCGAGCCGTACGGAAATGAAGTACAGCTTCCCCTGGTCGGAACACTGGCTGGTCGGCTTCCATTACGACTGGATGGGCAAACGCAAGATTGCCTATATTTTCTCCGCTATTCTGATCGGTATCGGCATCTTTGGCATGGTGACCCGCGGCTTTGAGCTCGGCGTCGACTTCAAGGGTGGCTATTCTTTCAATATCCAGTTTGATCGCCCGATCGATGGCGAACAATTGCGCGCACCGCTCACCCAGGCTTTCGGCTCCAATCCGATCATCAAATCGGTAAGCACCAACAATACGCTCAATATCACGACGTCCTACGGCATCGACGATCGCAGCTCGACGGCCATGGACAATGTGATTGCCAAGTTGCATGAAGGCCTGAAAAATGGCGGTGTCGACGTAAGCCTCACCGACCTGAAAAATACGAGTTCAGCAACCACGCATATTATCTCTTCCAACCAGGTAAGTGCTACGGTGGCCGACGACATCCGCGATTCGTCCTACAAAGCTGCACTTTGGGCGCTTGCAGCGATCTTTCTTTACTTGTTGATCCGTTTCCGCCGCTGGCAGTTCTCGCTCGGCGCCGTGCTTTCGCTGGCCCACGACGTGCTGATCACGCTCGGATTTTTCGCCCTGCTGCACGGCATCGTTCCGTTCTCGCTGGAAATCGACCAGGCTATCATTGCCTGTATCCTGACTGTAATCGGTTTCTCGGTGAACGACACGGTGATCGTTTACGACCGTATCCGCGAATTTATCAATACTTATTCCGGCCGACCGAAACAGGAAGTTTTCAACGCGGCCATCAATACCACGCTTAGCCGTACCTTGATTACGTCCGGCACGGTTATTTTCGTAGTATTGCTGCTCTTCCTCTTTGGCGGTAGCGCTATCAAAGGTTTCTCGTTCGGTATGTTGGTCGGTATGTTCTTTGGTACTTATTCCTCCATCTTTGTTGCTTCTGCATTCGTGGTCGACCTGACCCGGGAACAAATTCTTAGCGGCAAGGTGATTGAAGCACCGAAAGAAGATTCCGCAGCCAAGGCAGCCAAAAAGCCGGTTGCGAAATAATTCGAGCCGATACTTTTTTAAAGGCCGGCCCCGGGAGAACACTCCCGGGGCCGGCTCTTTTTTTGTGAAATAAAATTGCCCCGAATGCGAAATTTGGAGGTTCTTTTTCAAAGCACTTTGCGCAAGATGTCAGATTTCCTCCTTTTCGAACACAAAACCCACCCGCTGCTTCCGAGAAAGAAGTATTACAGTCGGCTGGTCAACAATATGACGATTGCTTTGCTGATCCTTGTTTCAAGTCTGGCGCTTGGAACGCTGGGGTATCATTACACCTGTTATGCCGATGCGCGATGGACGCTTCCACTTTCATGGGTCGACAGCCTGTTGAACGCCTCGATGATTCTGTCGGGGATGGGGCCGGTGGTTCCGTCAGAACAAATGACAGACGGAGGGAAGCTGTTTGCTTCCGGTTACGCGATTTTTTCGGGTGTCGTTTTTATTTCGACCGTTGGGATCATGCTGGCGCCTGCTGCGCACCGCATGTTGCATCGCTTTCACCTGGAAGACGACGAGGCAAAGAAAAAGCCCTGACTTTCCGAACGGAAGGCCAGGGCCTGGTTGATCAGTAAGATCAGAAGTTTATTCTTCCTTCTTTTTCCGTCCGCCTTTTTTGGGCGCCTCTGCTTTGGGCGCTTCGGCGTTTTCAGCCGCGGGCTGTTCGGCTGCCGGCTCCTCGGCGGCGGGTTGTTCCTCAGCCGCAGGTTCTTCGGATTTTTCTGCTTCCTGCGCTTTTTTCGTCAGCGTTTCGAGCACTTCATCCGCTTTGTCGGCCAGTTGGCTGAGCAAATCGCCGGCTTTTTCGCCGAGTACGGAACCGACGGCTTTCGCGGTGTCGACCACGTCTTCCAGCGTTTCGCCGACAACTGCGCCCAGTGCATCCAGCATGGATTCCTGTTCGCCGGACGGCGCTTCTTCGGGTTGATCCTCAGAAGCCGGCTTTTTGGTTTTGATTTCGGCTGCTATTTCTGATTTGGCCGCTTCTTTGGCGGCTTCCATCTTTTGTCGTTTGGCTTCCTTGCTTTTCGCATTTTCGATCTGCTTTTGCACATCGTTGCGGGTTTGAAGCATTTCGGCGAGTTTTTCGCGTTTGGAAGCGATCCGTTCTTCTACCATTTTGATCTTGGCGGAGCGAAGTTGCGCTTCGAGTTGACCTTCGGTGGCAGCTATTTTTTTCTGCTGGAAGTTCAGTTCTTCTTCATCGCGACGAATGCTGTCCTCCATACGGCGCACGGCATCGAGCAAGCCGCTGAGGCGACGTTCGTGGCGTTCGACGATCGAGCCTTCGTTGACTGCGGCGCCGAATTTGCGCGCTTTGGCTGCCTTGAAGGCGCCGTCGAGTCGTGTCCAGAGGGCATTGCGGTGTTCGTTGCTCATTTTGGCGTCGCGGTAGCGGCGCTGCATTTGTTTGAGGTCTTCGAACACGCTGTTGAGGCGGTTTCCGCCGGCTGCGATGCGGGCTTCTACGTCTTCCAGGGTTTTATTGAACTCGTCGTAAATTTTCTGGGAGCTGGTCATGAACTCATCCTGCACACGCGAACGCATGTTTTTGAGCACATCGAACAAACCGTTGATGTTGTCGCGGAGGTTGTCGGCGTGTTCACGGAAAAGGTTGCGATCGCGAGCCTGGTCCTGTACTTTATTCCAGAAGTTGCGGAGATTGTCCCAGAGATGATGGTCGTAGGAGCTGAGCGATTCGATCTTTTCCTTGAACTCGGCGAGTTCCTGCTGGTAGGCAGCGTGCAATTTGGCGGAAAGAATGGCGAAATGCCACTCCGTTTGGGCACGGTGGATAATGTCGGTGCGGTCAACCTTCAGATCATCCGGCAGCAGGTTTTCGGTAACGCTGAGTTCGCGTTCCAGCATTGAATATCCTTCCGGGAAAGCGACTTCATTGCCGTTGCGCCATTGATTCATCATTTGTTCGACAAAATCTTCGGAAGCAATGGCTTCTGGAAAAGTGTACAGCAACACTTTGTTGGTGGCGGCCTGAAGTTCCAAGGCGATCAGTACTTTTTCGTCTTGTGCGTTGGTTCCCCAGATTACGACTTTGTTCTTCATGTAAATCAGTCTTAACTACCCTGTTTTCGAGGGCTTTGTGGAAAATTATGTGCAAAACTACACGCTAACGGCTTCTTTTTTTGTTTTTGGCTTTCTTACTTTCAAAATACCGCGTTCGAGCAGATATTCGGCGATTTGAACGGCGTTGGTAGCGGCTCCTTTGCGAAGGTTGTCGGCTACAATCCACAGATTCAAGGTGTTGGGTTGGCTTTCGTCCCGACGGATACGTCCGACAAATACTTCGTCCCGGTCGTGCGCGTCGAGCGGCATGGGGTATTTGAGTTGGGAAGGATCGTCGATGACGATAATGCCGGGCGCGCTTTCAAGCAAACGGCGGACTTCGCCAAGGTCGAAATCGCGTTCAAATTCGACATTCACGGCTTCCGAGTGGCCGCCAATTACCGGCACCCGTACCGTGGTGGATGTAACGCGGATGCTGTCGTCGCCCATGATTTTTTTGGTCTCGTTGACCATTTTCATTTCCTCCTTGGTGTAGCCGTTGTCGGTGAAAACATCGATATGCGGCAGCAAATTGAGGTCGATGGGGTAGGGATAGGCTTTGTCGCCAGGCTTGCCCTTGCGTTCGTTCATGAGTTGGTTGACAGCCTTGACGCCCGTTCCAGTGACGGACTGGTAAGTGCTGACCACCACGCGTTTGATTTTGAAGGCGTTGTGCAAGGGTTTGAGCGCAACCACCATCTGGATGGTCGAGCAGTTCGGGTTGGCGATGATTTTATCTTTTTTGGTCAAAATAGAGGCATTTACCTCGGGCACGACGAGCGGGCGTTCGGGGTCCATGCGCCAGGCACTCGAGTTGTCGATCACGACCGTGCCTTGTTCGGCAAATTTGGGCGCCCATTCTTTCGACACCGAACCGCCGGCTGAGAAAATGGCTACGTCGGGCTTTTTAGCCACCGCATCGGCCAGGCCAATGATTTTATACCGGCGTCCTTTGAACTTCACAGACTTGCCAACCGACCGCTCGGAAGCGACGGGTAAAAGTTTGGTCACGGGGAAATTGCGTTCTTCCAATACCTGGAGCATTTTGGAGCCGACCAGGCCTGTTGCGCCAACTACCGCTACTTTCATGGATATTTTTGAAATTAAGTGTTTAACAGAATGAATTCGAGCTGCAAAGATAGGGGTTTGCGGACTAACGTGTGGCGAATTACCGGCCGTGCAACAGCCGGACGGTTCGCGTCAATTAAGCGCATCGTCAGGATTATTTGCTTTTGACATAAAACCCCAAACATGTGTCAAGTTGTTACTTTTGCGCCGTTTTACGCCCAATATTGTCTCTATCTACGCTGTTATGTTATCGCTCATTCATAAGGAAGGTCGTCTGCTGCTGCTGGTCTCATTGTTGTCGTTCAGCGCTTTATGCTACCTGATTCGTTCGGTGGCCCCGATCGCTTTCTGGCCGACGCTCGTGGTCTGTGCCGTGCTTTTTCTTTTGTTCCTCCAGTTTTTCCGCAACCCGCCCAGACCGATCGCGGCCGCCGACAACCATCTGGTTTACGCGCCGGCAGATGGCAAAGTGGTGGTGATCGAAGAGTCGTTCGAACCCGAGTATTTCAAGGAAAAACGCCTGCTGGTATCTGTTTTTATGTCGCCGCTCAATGTGCACGTCAACCGCAACCCGGTGAGCGGCAGTGTGCCTTATTTCCGCTACCACCCGGGCAAATACCTGGTGGCCTGGCACCCCAAAAGCAGCACGGAAAATGAGCGCACCACGGTGGTTTACGACACGGGGTCTTTCCAAATTCTGATGCGCCAGATTGCCGGCGCACTGGCCAAACGGATCAAATGGTACGTGCAGGAAGGCGATCAGGTGACCCAGGGCGCCGATATGGGTTTTATTAAATTCGGTTCGCGCGTCGACCTGTACCTGCCGCTCGACGCGCAGGTGCAGGTGAATATGAATGAAAAGGTGAAAGGCAATCGTACGATCATTGCCCGACTGCCCAAGGCCTGAATTACCACCAGTAACGACCAAGAATGCTGACAACCATCGCCAGGTTGCCGGCAATCAGCACACCCCCGACAGCGTATTCAAGCCATCGAAGCCAGGGCTGTAACAACCCGCTGGCTGCAGCAAATGCGAATAGCGGCCCGGTCGCAAAAAAGTAACGCCCCTGCCAGTTGTCCAGCCGCCCGCCTCCGACGGGGCACCACAAGGCGTACATGGTGACTGCCCACAGCGCCAGATATGCCAGGCCGGAGGCCAGCAACAAAACCCGTCGGGAGCGGTCGAAAGGATTTTCTTCAAGACCGATAACGGCCAGCAGCGCCAGCCACAACAACCCGATGAGCCAGGCGGGCAGGTAATTTTTTTCCCAACCGAACTTTCCGACAAAATGCGCCGCCATCGAGGGCAGCGAGCTTGCGGCCGACCGGCCGACCACCGCGGCAAATCCCAATGGATGCTCGAGTATGAATTGCATCTGCGCCGGCGGATCGACGCCGGGATTCAAGGTCTGCGCCTCGCGGTGCTCGGCCGAGTACCGGTCGTAGGGAATGAACCGATTGTTTGCTTTTTGCCCCCACCAAAGCGCGGCTATCGCAAAGATGATCAAGGGAATAGCCATTCGGCGCGCACTGTTTTTCCAACCTTCTCCGGCCAGTCCGAACAAGAGCCCGAAGGGCATTAGTACCAGTTTTTGCATGGAAAGCAACACGCCTGTCAGGATCGACACGGCTTGTCCATTGTTTGATTTAAGGTAAAAATCGCGACAAAGTCGCGCAATCAGCCAAAACGCCAGTCCGTTGCTGAGCACGTCGGCGTTCAGGGTAGCGGAAATGCAAAGCGAAGCGGGAAGCAGGGCAAGGGCGAACAGGATGCGCCGCAAAAATGGCAGGGTGTTCAGGGCTGCAAAGACCAGCCCTGTCCACGACAACAGGTTGAACCACCGCGCGAAGTAAAAAATCAGGAGCACACGGTCGGTCAGAAGCCTGCCCAGGGCGATGCCAAGTGCTTGCGGAAGGTAAGCTGCCGGGGCGTAAATGGCCGTGTTGGGAAAATCGATAAAGGTGCGTGATTCCGGTTGCGTCCTAAGCGCCAGGCTTGCTGTGAGGGCTTTCGGGCTGGCACGGGCGCCGTAGTTGTTTTTAAGGTAAAAAAAACTGTTTTTGAGTGAGTCCAGGCTGGCCGGGAGGGTGCCGCCGAGTCGGTTGCCCGACAGGGTTTCAGGGGCAAAATGCCCCTCGCTGAGCTGCCAGGCCCTGAAAAAATGATTGTATTCGTCGGGCGACTGAAAGGGCGGCGTCAGCAGGCAAAAAAGAGTGCCGAACGTCAACGATAGCCACAGGAAAGTTTTGGCAGTCATATTTCGGATGCAGCGTCCAGGCAGAGGTCGGTGAAGTAAATTGCAAGGTAAAATTGCATAAAACTCCGTTCTTCGCTTTCGAATTTGTTTTGAATATGAAAACCGTTCGAATTGCACTGAAATCTCCCCTTTACCACTACGCCGCCGGCTCGGTGTTCGAGTTGTCCGACGAAGTGGTCATTGAAGACTGGCCGGAGGACGAACGGCTGAGGGATCGTCAGAATTTTTCCAGCAAACAAGCCTACATTTTACCCGACGACGGCAGGGGCAATCCGATCGCCTTGTTGCTCAGCAACGTGGCTATTTGCCCCGAACACCTGTTCGAAGGGACAGACCTGCGCCTCGGGGCGCCCAAAATAACGCAGGTGCAAACGCGGTGCGAACACACCGATTTTAGCGAAGAAAAATTTCCTTGCGGCAAATTGACCAGCGACATGGTGTCGTTGAAGGAAATTCCCGCGCAGAAAAGATGGCAAATCATCATCAATCTCCCTCCGTTTGAAGAGGTGGCGGAAAAAATGGTGCTCTATGACGTGCTCCGCAAAGAACAGGTGATGGAGTACGTTTTGCGCAATTATTCCAGGACTGACACGGTGCTGGACTGGGATGTGTCGGACTTAAACCCGGGTTTTTACACCCTGCAGATTTGTTTCCCCGGGGCTTGGGTGCACTACATTCGTTTTGTCAAACAATTCCCCATGCTGATCGACCCCGACAACATGCCGCCGGCGCCGGAAAAGCCCTGGCAAAAGATGGCACGAGCGATCCTGGAGACTTTCAAAGACGGGCAAGCGCCGCAAACTCCCGACGCCAAACCTGAGGGCGCAGACGATCTTCGCAATGTAGCCCTCGAACTTTGTCTCGAATGGGGGGAAATGTTTAACAAACCGACCCAGGAGCGCATGAAAGCCAAATATCCGAAACTCGGCGACGAGGAAGCCGACGAACTGGATCGCCAGGCCCGCGAAGTGCGTTCGTTTGTGTACGGGCTTTGCGAGGAAGAATGCGAAGGGAAAATACTGGAAAGCGACATTCACTTTCAGGCCAAGCGGAAATACCCCTGGCTGAGTGCAGCCAATTTCAACCGTTTGAAAAACGTCGGCATGTACTACGCCCGACGATAATCACCGGCAACTATGGACGTAATCGCCAATTTTCTTGTAGGACCCGAACTGCTCTGGTTGTTGCTGGCTTTGGCCACGCGCCTGCTTATTCAGCTCAGCGGAGCGCCCAGGCCGCGGCTCGACACATTCTGGCTGCGGATGAACTATATCGTTCCGTTTCTCTTTATACCGCTGACTTTTGCGCTGCACTATTGCCCGCTCGTATCGCCGCACTGGTTGTTGTTGCGCATCTGGGCGGCCAGCATAGTCGGCGGCAATTACGTACTGACCAAAAGCCTGGAAGCCCATTCGGAAAAAGGCCCAGGCGTCGGAACTGCCTACATCATGGGCATGACTTTCGTGTTTGTCGTGCTGCTGGCAGGTTCACTTTACGTTATTTTTAAACAATTCTAGCCGATCAAACCGGCCAAACCCCTGGAATCGATATGCCTGGAAATGTTTTTGGACAGATCTTCCGTATAGCCACCTTCGGCGAATCGCATGGCGCCGCGATCGGTTGCGTCATCGACGGATGCCCGGCCGGCATCGAATTCGATCCCGATTTTATTCAGCGGGAACTCGACCGCCGCAGACCCGGACAGAGCAAGATCGTCACGCAGCGCAAGGAAAGCGACACCGTGCAGGTGCTGAGCGGGGTGTTCGAGTCGCGCACGACCGGCGCGCCGATTGCCCTGGTCATCCCGAACGAAGACCAGCGTTCCCGCGATTACGACCACCTGTCGGAAGCATTCAGGCCCAGCCATGCCGACTTCACCTGGCGCCAAAAATTCGGCCTGCGCGATCATCGGGGCGGGGGGCGCAGCAGTGCCCGCGAGACGGCTGCCCGTGTGGCAGCGGGGGCAGTAGCCAAATTATTATTGAAAAAATACCATATTGATATTCAGTCGTTTGTAAGTCAGGTGGGTCACCTTGTTTTGAAAAAAGAGTACACCGAACTCGACTTGTCGCTCACGGAAAACAACGACGTGCGATGCCCCGATCCGGACATGGCTGAAAAAATGATCCGCCTGATTAAAAAAGTGCGCAAGGCCGGCGACACGATCGGCGGGGTAGTGACGGGGGTGATTCGTGGCTGCCCGTCGGGGCTGGGCCAGCCTGTTTTTGACAAATTGCACGCCGATCTGGGCAAGGCCATGCTGAGCATCAACGCTGCCAAAGGTTTTGAATACGGCTCGGGTTTTTCCGGCGTCGTCATGCCCGGCAGCGCGCACAACGACCTTTTTTACACCGACCCTGTTTCGGGGCAGATCAGGACCCAATCCAACCGCTCGGGAGGTATTCAGGGCGGTATTTCGAACGGAATGGATATTTATTTCAGGGTCGCGTTCAAGCCCGTAGCTACCATCATGCGCGACCAGCCCACGGTCGATGCCGATGGCCACGCGGTCGTCCTCAAAGGCAAGGGCCGTCACGACCCCTGCGTGCTGCCGCGCGCCGTGCCCATCGTGGAGGCAATGGCTGCGCTCGTTTTGGCCGATCACCTGCTGCTGGCCAGGGTCGATAAAATCTAGTTTTTTTAAAAAAAAACAGGCTCATAACGTGCATATTATCAATCGCTTGCGTGCGGTCTGGCATCCCGAGCGCTATCATGGCTGGGGGCGCCGCCAGCGCTATTTTGAAGGCTGGTACTACAAACTGGTCACTGCCGACGAACGGCACGCTCTGGCCGTCATCCCGGGTATTTCAATGCCCGATGTCGATCAACATCAGGCTTTTATTCAGGTGATGGACGGGAAAGCATGCACGGCGACCTTCCATCGTTTTGCCGCTGGCGACTTTGTGCCGGAAGCCGATCGTTTTGCGCTTCGCATCGGGCAAAACAGCTTTTCTGCCGACCGCCTGTCGCTCGATCTTCCGGGGCTGAGCGGCCAGGTCACGTTTCACCACACTACGCCCTGGCCCAAAATGCTCGGCGCGCCCGGCATCATGGGCTGGTATTCTTTCGTGCCGTTTATGGAGTGTTTTCACGGTGTGGTGAGTTTGCATCACCGCCTCGCGGGGCAATTGACGCACCAGGGGAAAGAGATTGATTTTTCAGGAGGGATCGGCTACCTCGAAAAAGACTGGGGGCGTTCATTTCCCAAAGCCTACGTCTGGATGCAGTCCAGCCATTTCAACGCGACCGACCGGGTGTCGCTGATGGCCTCCGTGGCGCATATTCCCTGGCTGCGGAGCTATTTTGTCGGCTTTATCGGAGGGCTTTGGATTGAAGGCCGCTTGTTCAAATTCGCCACCTACACCGGCGCCAAAAAAATCCTGAACGTACGGGGCGAGGCCATAGAAGTCATTTTTAAAAATCCCCGAACGGAGCTGCGCCTGTTGGCAAAGCAGGCGCCTGGCACGGCCTTGCAATCACCCGTTTCTGGCGAAATGACCGGCAAGGTGCAGGAAAGTTTGCAAGCCACTGTCGAGACGGAATTGTACGAAAATGGCAAACGTATCTTTGAAGGCACGGGACGAAGCGCCGGCCTGGAAGTGGTGGGTGATATGGAGATATTAATGCGATAGATCGCTTTGTTTCCGCGGTTTTTGACGAACCGAGAGGCTTTCAAGCGTCGGCTGAGAGAATCATTTTGGTGTGCGGGATGCCGTCTTCGAGGTACTCTTCGCCGGTCGACCGAAACCCGAAACTTTCGTAAAAACGCAGCAAATACGTTTGCGCCCCGATTTTTATCGGCTCATTATCAAATAGTTGTCTGGCCATTTCAATGCTGCGGTGCATCAGCAAACGGCCTGCGCCGGTACCGCGTACCGACGGACTGCTGACCACCCGGCCGATCGAACAGTAGTCTGGATACGATACCCCTTTGGGCAAAAGCCGCGTATAAGCCACCAGACGCCCCTCATCGTCTTTTCCGCACAGGTGCCAGGAGGCGAGGTCCTTGCCATCGCAATCCTGATACGGGCAGTTTTGCTCCACCACGAACACCTCCTGCCGCAAGGTCATGATCTCGTACAGTTCGTACACCGTCAGTTGATCGAATGTTTTACACGAAAAATGAATCATAAGATGCGCTTTGCGACAAAAGTATCGTATTCGCCAAAATAGTACGGGCAAGCTGCCGAACGCCTTACTTTTGCGAACCAATTATCAAACGGCTTGTTTCAGGCCAAAAACATTCTTGTCATGTACAATCAACTACGCTGTCTTACCCTGTTTGCTTTGCTGCTGGCTGCTGTGTCGGCCTCTGCCCAGATCAAAACACCCGCACCAAGCCCGACCTGCAAATTTTCCCAGGAAGTAGGCCTTACCAAAATTGAATTCGAATACTCTCGCCCGAGCGTGAAAGGCCGTAAAATTTTCGGCGACCTGGTTCCCTTCGGCGAATTGTGGCGTACGGGCGCCAATGCTTCGACCAAAGTCACGTTCGGCGACGATGCAAAAGTCGGCGGCCAGGACATCAAAGCCGGCACCTATGCCCTTTACACCATCCCCGGCGAGAAAGAATGGTCCGTTATCTTTTACAAAAACACCACGTTCTGGGGCGCTCCCGAGGCCAAGGACTGGAAGGAAGAAGACGTAGCGGTAAAGATCACCGCGCCTGTTTCGATGCTCGCCGAAACCGTCGAGACCCTCACCATCGATGTCAACGACCTCCGCAACAACAGCGCGTCGATCGACATCCGCTGGGAGAATACGCAGGTTTCCGTACCCGTCAGCTTCGATGTGGACAGCCGCGTCATGGCCGATATCAAAACCCAGATGGAAGGCCCTTCCGCCAATACCTACTACTCCGCCGCGCGTTATTATTTCGAGGAAAAGAAAGACATGAAACAGGCCCTGGAATGGGTCAATGTCGCCCTTGAAAAAGGCGGTGAAAAGTTCTGGATTCTTCGCCTCAAAGCCAATATTCAGGCTGAACTCGGCATGTACAAGGACGCCATCGCCACGGCCGAACGCAGCACCGCGCTTGCAAAGGCAGAAGGCAATGCCGACTACCCGCGCATGAACGACAAGTCGATCGCCGAGTGGAAAAAGAAGAAATAAGGGCTTTTTCAACCCGTTCTTGACGATTTTCAGCGGGCGCAAAGTCAAACTTTGCGCCCGCTGTATTTTAGGTAAACCGAAATGCTGTATTTCAAAAAATAATACTTTTGCTACTCAACAATCCCCCTTTTTATGATGAAAAAAGACGCACTTCGCCTATTCGCAATCATCTTTTTCTGCTTGCCTGCACTTTTATTTGCCCAGCAAACGCCCAATCTGGGTTGCGATGGCAGCCGGTATAAGAACAACACGTTTACCACGGTGAAAAAAACAACGGTGGATTATGCCCCCACCGTGAGCCATACCGGGCTTGCCATTGTTTTGAAAATGGATGTGTATGAACCCCAGGACGACCCCGCCGAGGCGCGTCCGGTCATCATTCTGGCGCACGGCGGCAGTTTTATTTTCGGCGATAAATCCATGATGCAAAGCTGGTGCGAGTTGCTCGCGCAGAAAGGCTACGTCGCCGCTTCGATCCAGTATCGGATTTACCCCGTGTTTACGCTGGGCTTCCCCGACTCGGTTGATATTTTCGACACGGCCATCAAGGCGGTGGGCGACATGAAAGCCGCCGTTCGGTATTTCCGCGAGGATGCGGCTACGGCCAATATTTTCCGCGTCGATCCGAACAATATCTTCATCGGCGGCTATTCTGCCGGGGCCGTTGCGGCGCTGCATGCCGCCTATCTCGATGCCAACGACGATATCCCCGCGTTTATGGAGTCCATCCTGAGCAGCAATGGCGGCCTGGAAGGCGTCAGCGGTTCTGCAAGCAATCATACCTACTCTTCTTCTTCCAAAGCCGTGGCCAATATGTCGGGCGGCTTGTACCGGAGTTATTGGGTGGATGCCCAGGGCGTTCCGCTCGTGAGTATTCACGGCACTGCCGACGAGACGGTGCCCTACACCTCGGGTATTGCGGCCGACATCGCCTACCTCGAAGGCAGCAGCCTGGTGCATCAATCGGCAGAAAGCGCGGGCATCTGGAATTATCTGGAAACAGTGCCCGGCGGCGGCCACAGCGATATTTACGACGACCCCGCGTTTTCCACTTATCTGAATTCCTTTATCGTACATGCGACCGATTTGCTTGAGTCGCTGGTTTGCACCTCGACCGATACGAAGGACGTTTTTCCGGCAGATGATCCCGACTACTGGACGCTGGGGCCTAATCCGTCCGCTGGCGCCAGTGTGTATTGTTTCTTGCCTGTGGATCTTGCCAATGCCCAAATGCGCATAGTCGATATGTCTGGCAGAACAATTGCGCAGGCCGATGTAACGGACGGCGGTCTGGTGCCGATGAAAGACCTTTCGCCGGGTATTTATCAGGTTTATATTACCAACCCTGATCAGCCGGCCAAAACCTACCCGGTCCGGCAACTGGTAAAGCAATAGACTTTATGGCTGCTTTCTAAAAACGACAGGGGCCAACCGCATGCGGTTGGCCCCTGTTTGTTTATTCATAACTGCGCCAGCCTGTATCAGGTGCTCAGTTTGTCGCTTTCCTTGTTCTCTTTTTTCTTCTTCTCCGGCGCGGCGGGGGCAATGACGAGGCCGTCTTTGTCGGCGTTCAGCGTTGCCTGCAAGGTGGCGCCTTCCGGCGGATTCTCGTTGAGAATGTATTCGGCCAGCGGATCTTCCACGTATTTTTGAATGGCGCGGTGCAGCGGTCGGGCGCCGAATTGCGGGTCGTAGCCTTTTTCGGCCACGAATTCCTTGGCTTCTTCCGTCAGATTCAGGTTGTACTTCATGTTGCTCAGGCGCTTCATGAGGCCGGCCAGGGCGTTGTCGATGATCTTGAAGATCTGTTCGCGACCCAGGGCATTGAATACCATCACGTCGTCGATACGGTTAAGGAACTCCGGCGAGAAGGTGCGTTTCAGTGCGTTCTGGATCACAGCCTTGCTGTTGTCTTCGGCGGCTTCCATACGCGCCTTGGTGGCAAAACCGACGCCCTGTCCGAAGTCTTTCAACTGGCGCACGCCGATGTTGGAGGTCATGATAACCAGCGTGTTTTTAAAGTCCACCTTGCGGCCCAGGCCGTCGGTGAGTTGTCCGTCGTCGAGCACTTGCAGCAGGATGTTGAACACATCCGGGTGGGCTTTTTCGATCTCGTCGAGCAGCACGACCGAATAGGGTTTGCGGCGTACGCGTTCGGTGAGCTGGCCGCCTTCTTCGTAGCCTACGTACCCGGGAGGCGCGCCGATGAGGCGGCTGACCGAGAATTTTTCCATGTATTCCGACATGTCGATGCGAACGAGGGCATCGTCGGAGTCGAAGAGGTAACGCGCCAAGGCGCGGGCGAGTTCGGTTTTACCTACGCCGGTGGGGCCGAGGAAGATGAAGGAGCCGATGGGTTTCTTCGGGTCTTTGAGGCCCACGCGGTTGCGCTGGATCGCCTTGGTGATCTTGACGATGGCTTCTTCCTGCCCGATGACCATTTTGTTGAGGTCGTCGGACATGGTGACCAGTTTTTTGCTTTCGCTTTGGCCCACTTTGCGCACGGGGATGCCGGTCATCATGGCCACTACTTCGGCAATGTCGTCTTCTTCCACGGGGAAGCGCCGGGTTTTACTTTCTTCTTCCCATTCCACCTTGGCGAATTCGAGCTGGCGGACCAGTTTGCTTTCCTTGTCGCGCAAATTGGCTGCTTCCTCGTATTGCTGGCTTTTGACGGCCTGGTTTTTTTGTTCTTTCAGCGCCTCGATGTCCTTTTCAAGTTCTTCGATATGCTTGGGTACCACGATGTTTTTGAGGTGCACGCGGGCGCCGACCTCGTCGAGCACGTCGATGGCCTTGTCGGGCAGAAAGCGGTCGGTGATGTAGCGGTCGCTGAGCCGCACGCAGGCTTTGATAGCCTCCGGCGAGTAACTCACATTGTGGAATTCCTCGTATTTCGGCTGAATGTTCTGGAGGATGTGAATAGTATCCTCCTGGCTCGGCGGGTCCACCATTACTTTTTGAAAACGACGGTCGAGTGCGCCGTCTTTTTCGATGTATTGGCGGTATTCGTCGAGGGTGCTGGCGCCGATGCACTGGAGTTCGCCGCGTGCGAGGGCGGGTTTGAAAATGTTGGAGGCATCAAGCGAGCCGGTAGCGCCGCCGGCGCCCACGATCGTGTGAATCTCGTCGATGAAGAGGATCACGTCGCGGCTTTTTTCCAGTTCGTTCATGATGGCCTTGATGCGTTCTTCAAACTGGCCGCGGTACTTGGTGCCGGCCACGAGCGCGGCCAGGTCGAGCATGACGATACGTTTGTTGAAGAGCGTCCGGCTGACTTTTTTCTGAATAATGCGCAAGGCAAGGCCTTCCACGATGGCGGTTTTGCCCACGCCGGGCTCGCCGATCAGGATCGGGTTGTTCTTTTTGCGGCGGCTGAGAATCTGGCTGACACGCTCGATTTCGGTTTCCCGGCCGATAATGGGGTCGAGTTTTCCTTCTTCGGCGAGTTTGGTGATGTCGCGGCCAAAGTTATCCAGTACAGGCGTGCGGCTTTTCTGCTGGCCTTTCTGGCCGGCGCCGCCCCGGTAATTGCGTTCTTCTTCGTCTTCATAGTCGCCAGCGCCTTCACTGGGCGTCTGGTTGAAGAGGTTGGGGTGCGTGAGATCTTGTTCCGAACGCACGTACTCGAGTTCTTTTTTGAATGATTCGTAGTCCACGTCGAATTCGTTGAGCAGTTTTGTGGCGAATGTGTCGGTATGTTTGAGCAGGGAGAGCATCAGGTGCTCGGGATAAATTTCCTCGCTCTTCATCAGTTTGGCTTCGAGGAAAGTCACTTTTAAGACGCGCTGCACCTGGGTCGTCACCTGAAAATCATCGACAAACAGGTTTTCGGCAGGCGGGTAAGCGCTCTGGCGGGGGATATTTCGCTCGAGTCTTTTTTTGAGTTCATTGACGTCGACCAGCAGAGCATCGAGCACGCGTACAGGCAGCGAATCGCGCTCCGTGATGATACCGAGCAGCAGGTGTTCCGCTCCGATATAATCATGACCGAGCCGACGGGCTTCCTGTCCGCTTTGCCGGATGATTTGCTTGACGACGGGAGAAAACTTTTTATTCATTGTAAAGGAAGGTGGTAATGGTAAAAACCAGATCGCTATCCAGCGGCAAGTTTAGCCGAAAAGAACAATAAGGGGCAAGTTTTCTCCGACTAAAAACGGCTTTTTAACAAAAGAACCATCAAAATAGTTGCCAACTTGCCATACCGCTCCCCAACAGCCCGAAAAGCCCCCGTATCAGGGTCATTACCAGCCGATTTTTCCTTAAAAACAATGCCATTTCAACACAACCTGACGCACTGTCAGGCACAGCGGCAATCGAAAAAACCGTTTGTAAAGTTTGTAGAAAACCGGCGGGCAATGGTTACATTTGCCCCCGCTCCGCCCCGAATGTTAACGGAAAATCAAGTCTACTCCCTCCTTAATTACTCTGAAAATCAGCCCGCTATGAAATATCGGATTGAAAAACAGGATACGCACGCCGTTCTGTCCCTCGATGAGGAAAATCTCAACTCGACCATCGCGCCGGGCCTGAAAAGTGATTTCATTTTCCTCAACCAGGAAGGTACGCGCAACCTGATCCTCGATCTCTCCAATGTCAAATTTGTCGATTCCAGTGGTTTGAGTGCCATTCTGACAGCGCACCGCCTCTGGAAAGACACTGGTTCTTTCGTGATCGCGGGGCATCTGCAGCCCATGGTTTCCAAACTGATCGAAATCAGCCGGCTCGACTCCATTCTTACCATCATTCCTACGGTAAGCGAAGCCGTTGACTATGTGAAAATGGAAGAACTGGAGCGCGAGTTGAAAGGCGGAACGGAATAAACCTGTTCCGCTTGTTCAAGCCGCGTTTCTGGCCGCGTTGATAATGCCGAACATGGCGCGCAGCACCAGTCTGCTGTACAGTTTGTATTCCTCCTCCGTCAGCCCGCCTGTTGCGATCTTTTGCAAGCCGTATTGCTGTATGGTGCTCAGCGGCAATACAATTTCTTCCCGCAACGCGATACTTACTCTCGATTCCACATTGTCGGCCAGCAACTGTTTCTGGCCGGATACCCTGATGATTTGCTGCGAGGTGCGCTGAAACTCGTCGGCCAGCAGGCGCCAAAACGCCCCGAAACGCGGATGATTGGAGATGTACCGCGTCAGTTCAAAGTTGGATTTGCTGAGCGACTGCATGGAGTTTTCCAACAGCGTTCTGAAATACAACGAGTTGCGATACAAATGCTCGAGCGCATCCTGCCGACCCTCATTCCTGAGTTGCTCCATCGCGGCTCCCAGGCCGTAATAGCCCGGAATATTTTGCTTCATCTGCGCCCAGGCTCCGACGAACGGAATGGCGCGCAGGTCTTCAAAACGCAAGGCTTCATCTGCATTGCGTTTGGTGGGCCGGCTGGCGATATTCGTTTCGCCGTACCACTTCAAAGGCGTCATCTGTTCGAGATAGGGCACAAAATCAGGGTGATTTTTTATCGCCAGGTATGCAGTCAAGGCTGCTTCGGCCAGTTCGTCGAGCAGTTGGCGGTCTTCCTTGTCGAGCTTGTGCGCCCTCGTGGGGAACAATTCGCCTTCCAGCGAAGCATTGAGCAGTTTTTCAATGTTGAACTGCGCCGCCACGATGGTGCCGTAGGTGCTGCTGACCGTTTGACCCTGAATCGTGACATGTACGGCGTGATTTTCAATACTCTTGCCCTGCGCGGCATAATAACTGGCATTGTTGCCGCCGCCGCGTCCGGGAGGCCCGCCGCGCCCGTCGAAGAACACGGCCGTGACGCCGTATTGACGGCTGATGCCGGTCAGGTCTTCCTTTGCTCTGTAAATACTCCAGTTGGCGCGCAGGTAGCCGCCGTCCTTGGTGCCGTCGGAAAAGCCGAGCATGATATGTTGGACGTTTCCACGAGAAGCCAGGTGCGCGGCATAGTGCGGATTTTGATAAAGTTCTTCCATCACTCCGGCTGCAGCCGCAAGGTCTTCCACCGTTTCAAACAGGGGAACGACGTCGAACGCGGGCGCCTGATTGCCGGAGTTGACGCCCTTGGCCAATGCCAGTACGCTGGCTACATCGAAGGCGCTGGCGCAGTTGCTGATGATGTAACGGTGACAACCCTGGGGGCCGTTTTCCTGCTGAATTTGCGAAATGGCGCGGAACGACAGCAACGTTTCGCGAATAAACGGGTCGTTGAACGCTTCGGGATTCAGGTCAAAACGATGCGACAACAAGCGTTCGATACGGTCGGGCTCGCTGCGCGACGGGTCCATGAAATCGACATTTTGCTCCCCGGATTGCGTCAGAATACCCTGCCATACCTCCGCGATTTTGGCGCTGTTCTGACGGATGTCGAGGCTGGCGAAATAAAAGCCGAAAACCCTGACTTTCAGGATGAAAAGATCCAGCTCGTCGAGAAATAATCCTTCGTGATCGCGCAGCAGGATACTTCTTGCCTCGTACAGATCGGCCAGCAGATCATTTGCCCCGGCGTAGCTGCCAGCGTTGGTTTCGGTCGGATAAAGCGTGTTTTTGAGGCAATCTTCCACGCGACCGATCAATTCCTCGACGCCGCGAAAAGTCAGCCGGCGTTTGAGCTGGCGCACGTCGCGATAATAACCGCGAAGCACCGATTCCCGCAGTCTTTGTGCGACCAGCAGGGTCACACCTGAATCCACGTAAGGGTTGCCGTCGCGGTCGCCGCCGGGCCAGAAGCCCAGTGAAAGCAGTTGAGGATTGTCGAACTGCGTCACATCCTGCCGCAAGGCTTTGAGCAGCCGGAACAAGATGTCGGGCAAGGCGTGGTAAAAAACGTTTTCGAGGTACCAGCCCAGACTGACCGCCTCGCTGTAAGGCGTCGGGCGTTCGCGGTTGTAAAACGCGGTTTTGCCCAGTTGCATCAGGTACAGGCGGATCGCTTCCAGATCGTGCTCCTGAATGGCTATGCCGAGGTCGTTCAGAATGCCCAACACTTTGCCCGGGTAAAACTGAGTCGGGTGGGCGGTCAGCACTAGCCTGAGGTTAAAACTGCCGAGTTTTTGCAACAGTTTTTCGCGCAATACGTCGTCGTTGTCGAGCCGGCCGAGCAGCCGGACCAGCGGTCGGGCATTGTCGGATCGGTGTCGTTGTTCGAAGCGGGCGTCTTCCACGGCATCGAACAGAACTACCTGACGTTCAATGTATTTGATAAAATTGAAAAGCACATCCAGGCGCTCGTCAGAGGACGATTTTTCGTAATAATCGTCCCAAAAACCACCGATAATTTCTTCGGGGGTCAGGCCTTCTCTCAGACCGTTTTGGCAAGCCTGGGCGAAGAGGGCCAAATGGGTGCCCGTTTCCTGAATACCCTGAAAAGGAAGGCTGAGAAACAAGCTGTTGTACGTGTGGTAAAGAAGCGCGGTTGGCGAATCGACATTCATAGTAAAACCAGGGTAAGGCGGCAAGGGCAGGAGCAAGATAAAACCTCTTCCACAGCTGAAAGTTTTAAATTCAGGTTAAAAGGCACTGGCTTGCCCAACGTCTGTTATAAATCTGCTCTCTTTGCCAGTAACATCTTTTATTAAAACTTTATTGACATGAAAAAATCTGTTCTCTCCGCTCTTTTTGCGCTGACTCTTGCCTTTGGACTGTTCGCCCAAAGTCAGCCCTATGATTTTATCGTTTCTCATGAAACCTATTTGCCCCTGCAAAACGCCACCGAAATGGACCCTCAGGCGGTCTGGGATGATGAATACGCCTCGTTTCCGGTCGGCTTCGATTTCAGTATCGACGATGAAACCCACGACGAATTTTTTGTCCTGGGCTACCTGGGCGCGCTCGTGACCGACGTCGATTTCAATTTCGGCATGGATGCCATCTTCGGATACGGCGCCTATTCGCTGGCCAACATCGACGGTACCCTGATCCGATATAAAACCGAAGGCACGGCCCCCAACCGGATTTGTAAAATTGAATGGTACAAAGCCGGATTCTCCGACGCCAGCGGCAACGTTAATTTTCAAATCTGGCTTTACGAAACCAGCAACCGTATCGATATCCGCATCGGCACTTCCGAGGTACCGACCCCTGAGCTGTCTTTTTTCAACGGCAATTCGCCCCTGATGGGCCTGATGATCGATTATAACGAGGACGTGGACTACACGATCGGTTACAGCCATTGGATCGTCGGCAGTGGCGGCGCACCGGTAGATACCATTTTGTACGACTACACGGACTCCGACCAGCCGCCGTTTGGTTGTTCGGGCCCGCCCGCCCAGAATCTGGTCCTGAGTTTTTATCCCGGCGGCACGATCGGCACGCATTCGAGCCTTTTGCCGGTTGAAAAACTGGGGATTTACCCCAATCCTGCCCACGATATCGTGTTCTTTTCACAGCCGCTGGAAGAAGAATGTTCCGCTCAGGTTTACGATCAGCGCGGCAGTCTGGTCTGGTCGGCGCAGTTGCCGGCGGGCGCCACGTATTTGCCGCTTGCCGAAGAATGGCCGGCCGGCCGGTATGTCATCAGGATGACAGAGAGGGAAAAAATTGCCGTGACATCCGTTGTCAAGCAATAAATGGGGTTTGCAACGCTTGACAAAAAGCCCTAAACTTGCGCATCGCAAGTGCCAACTATGCAAACACAGCAAATTCTTTTCGAGGACATCATCGATGAAAGTATCGAGTTGCAGCCGATGCACCCCGGTCTTTTTGATGAGCACCTGGCCGAAGGCTGGCGTTTGCTGGGGTACTCCATCATCCGGCACAATTACGCCGCCTGCCGGGGACGGCTGTGCTACACCATCCCTTTGCGGATACGGCTGGACGGGCTAATTTTTTCAAAAAGCCAGCGAAGCGTCCTCCGCCGCAACAACGACCTCACGGTCAAATGGGGAAAGGTGCAACTGACGCCGGAAAAAGAGGAGTTGTTCAAGTTGCATACCAGCCGTTTTCGCGAACGACAACCCGAATCGGTGTATTCTTTTTTAAGTCCGCAGGCGGGATCCAAACCCGTCAGGGGTATGGAGATGACCTTGTACGAAGGCGAGCGTCTGCTGGCCTGCAGTTATGTGCACCTCGGGGAAGAAGCCATGTCGGGAACGTATTGCTTTTTCGAGCCGGAAGCATCGCGGCATCGCAGTCTGGGCACGTTTACCATGCTGCTCGAATTGATCAAGGCTCAGGAAATGGGCAAGCGGTTTTATTACCACGGCTACTGTTACGACGTGCCGTCACAATTCGACTACAAGATGAATTTTCACAATCTGGAGTCGATGGACTGGAAGACGGGGATCTGGCATCCCAGGCCTCGTGTGCCGGTTCGGCGTTGGGAAAATCTGGTAGAACAGTGGCCGCCACCGCCCAGTGATCAATAAAAATAAAAAAGGCGCTGCAATTTGCAGCGCCTTTTTTATTGGGTTGAGCAGCCGGGCTGGCTTATTTCAGTTTTACCGAAGTGGCCACGCTGGCTTTTTGTTTGGCTTGTTCTTCGTCGAAGGGTTTCAGCGTGATGGTAACGCTGTGGCCGTCGGGGCTGACTTCGGAAAGCGGGTTGCTCGATTTTTTGACCATACGATCCGGGAAGGTGTAGATTTGCTTGTAGTCCATTTCGGCAAAGAAAACCTTCATCATTTCGGCGTTTTCCTCGTCTTCGTCTTCGCTTTCCATGAGCGCTTTCTTGAGTTCGGAGCCGATGTCGCCTACGCCGAGGCGTTCGAAGCTTTTGCCTTTGAATTTGAAAAATTCGTTGGCGCTGGCGTCGTATTTTTCCTTGTTGATGATTTTCATGGCCTTGTTCAGGGCGTCCAGGTTGGCAAAGTCGAAGGAGTAGCCGAATTTGTAGTTGGCGGTATCATTCATTTCCTGGATGTTGGAAATGCCGGCCACGCCGCGCAGCGATTTGGCCACGCCGGAGAGTTCTTCGCCCATGTCGGCCATTGAATTTTCTTCAGCGGGTTCTTCGGCCACGGGTTCTTCGGAGCCGTCGGTAGCCGTCGAGTCGCCGCCTACGTCTTTGAGCGCATCCATCATGCTTTTGATTTCGCTCATGTCGATGGTCATTTTATAGTTGCCGGTGCTGTCGTTGCGGAACGTTACTTCCTCGACGATATGGAGGCAGCTGGTCAGGACCAGGGCGCTGATGGTCAGGAAAAGGAGGGAAAGCAGATTTTTTGAATTTTTCATTGTAGATGAACTGGTTTTGTGATTGATTCCGGTTTGTAACAAGCTTATTCAATAACAAATTCCTTGGCTGTCTTAAAATTGTCTTTTTCCAGTTCAAGGATATACCCCCCCTTTTGAAGGTAAAATTTGCCTGTGTCAGCTTTATTTATGTCGACAGATTTGACGTCGTCTTTACGATCGGTTTCAAGAAATTTCAGGTATTTTTTCAGCGACTCCTCGCGAATATCCAAGGCGAAGGTAAAAGAGTTAAATCCTTTAACACAATCCGTCGTACCATAATTTAAGACCAAACCGTCTTTTGTACGGACCTGCCAGTTCATTTTTCCGTCATTCTTGCTGTAAAATTCGACTGGCAGTTCGGGGTTCTTGAGTTCTTGCCAGGGGCGTTTTTTGCCCCAGTTTTTTGAAAAAGTAGTCGCGGGAAGATCAAACAGGAAAAGCGTGCTGTCCAGCACTTCGGAGTTTAATTGTTGGATGTGGGCTACACTTATTTTGTACATGGACCTGCCGTGGGTCCCGACAATCAGGTCGTTTGCAGTGGCCTGGATGGCCAGGTCGTGTACGGCAACGGCCGGAAAATCCTTGCCCAGGGCCTGAAAATGTTGACCGCGATCGAGCGAAATGTACAAACCGTGGTCGGTGCCAACATAGAGCAGGTCGGGATTTACGGGGTCTTCCCGTACCACGTTGATGGGCTCTGCCGGCAGGTCGAGCCCGATGCGCGTCCAGTGCTGACCATAGTCGTCGGATGCGTACAGGTAGGCGGTAAAATCATCCCATCGATACCCGTTGAGACTGGCATACACGCGGCTTTTGACATGTGAAGATGCGATGACGCGCGACACCCAGAGGTGCTGCGGCAGGGAGTCGGAAATGCGCGTCCAGGTATCGCCGCCGTCGCGGCTGAGGTGAATAAGCCCGTCGTCGGAGCCGGTGTAAAGCAGGCCGAATTTGAGCGGGCTTTCACAAATACTCGACAGGGTGCCGTAGGGCACATTGCCAGCCTTGCCGCCCTGGGTGAGGTCGCCGCTGAGGGCTTCCCAGTTGGTCCCCTTGTCGAAAGAGCGATAAAGTTTGTGGGCGCCCAGGTACAGCACATCCTGATTGTGACGGCTGAGCCAGATGGGCGATTGCCAGTTGAAGCGCAGCGGGCGTTCGCCCAGTTCGTGTTTGGGGGTGATAAATCTGGATGCACCCGTGCTGCGGTTGAACCTGAAATAATTGCCGAACTGGTAGCCGGCATACACGATATCGTTTTCGCGGGTATCGACGGCGATTTGCATGCCGTCGCCGCTGATCAGTTCTTCGTAGGGGTATCGGCCGGTTTGTTGCCAGCTGGCCGAAGCTTCGTAATTGGAAGGCCCGACCCAAACGCCGTTGTCCTGCGCTCCGCCGTACACCTGGTAAGACTCGGCATTGTCCGTGGCCACTGCGTAAAACTGGCCAACAGGCGGGTTGTTGCATTTGATCCACGACGCGCCGTTGTCCCAACTGATGTTGAGGCCGCCGTCGTTGCCATTGACCAGATGACCCGGCCGGGCGGGGTTTAGCCAGAGCGAATGGTGGTCCACGTGGACGTTGTCGCCGTTGATACTTTTCCAGGTTTTTCCGCCATCCTGACTGCTAATGATGTAGAAACCAAGCAGATACACCTTGTCGGGATCGTTGGGCAAGCAGCGGATATTGGAGAAATAATAGCCGTAGGTAAAATTGATCCCGTCGAGCGGTTCGTCATGCGTTTTGCGCCAGTGAAGTCCGCCGTCATCGCTTCGGTACACTTCGGCGCCGGTATAATTGGTTTCAAACAGGTTGCTGTTGGCGTCTTCCAGGTATTCCACGAGCGTGAGCGGCGTGATTTTGTTTTTCTCGACAAGGTCTTTGACTTTTTTAGCCGTGTATTTTTCGGGGAAATCGTTGTTTTTCAAAAACGTACCCAGTCGAGTGTCATTGAGTTTGAGAAAATCTGTTTTGCTCATGGCGCGCAAGTCGTCCTTCGTGAGCGCGTCGCCCTTTTTATCCTCTTTTTTGGGTTTGGGCTGTTGGTTGTCCAGGCTGGCATAGAGGACGGTTTGATTGCCCGAACGCCCGGCGCACAAGCCGATTCGGCCGACATAAGGGCCGGAAGGGAACCCGCTTTCGGCGGTATTCAGGCGGGTCCAGGTTTGCCCTCCGTCCGTGCTTTTCCAGATGCCGGAGCCCTGGCCGGCTCCGCTAAAATTCCAGGCTCTGCGCTCGCGTTGCCAGGTAGCGGCATACAGGATGTCGGGGGTGGCCGGATCGAGGCAGAGGTCGATGGCGCCGCTGTTTTCATCGGCAAAAAGCGTTCGGTTCCAGGTTTTGCCGCCGTCCGTGCTTTTGTACACGCCGCGCTCCGGGTTGGGGGAGTAGAGGTGCCCCAATACAGCTACCCAGAGTACGTCGGGGTTGTTCGGGTGCAACACGACCCGCCCGATATGATGGCTTTCCGGCAGACCACGCCATTCCCAGGTTTTGCCGCCGTCGGCGCTGCGGTACATGCCCGTGCCGGCGTACGACGAACGACTGGAGTTGTTTTCGCCGGTGCCTACCCAAATCACGCCCGACGCCCAGTCCACGGCGATGTCTCCGATGGTCATCGAGGCTTCATGGTCGAATACAGGTGTAAAACTGGTTCCGTTGTTGGTCGTATGCCACAGCCCGCCCGAAGCGTAGGCGACGTACATTTCCGTAGGGTCGGCCGGGTTGACGTCCACATCGGTGACGCGGCAGGAAAATATACTCGGCCCGATGTTGGCGGCTGGCACTTGCGCAACCAGCGAGTTGGCTGCAAGCGCTTTGCGCTGCTCATAGCTTTGAAGCCGGCTTTCGGCGGGGGTGGGAGAGGGCTGCTGGGCAAATGCGACAGTCCCTGCTGACAATATTCCGGCAAAAAGAAGGTGGCGAATGACGCTCATGCGAACACGATGTTTTTGGGGCAAGATAAGACACCCGTCACATTCGACATGCCCACGGCAAGTGGCATTTATCGGCTCCAAATGCCCCGACTGTCGAATGTTTGCTGCTTCACGATACGGGCTTTCGCATCAACCAATCTTCCTGCGGCTCCTCTCCAAGCCAAAAAATTTCTTCGCCGTACACCTCGAAGCCACATCGCTGATAAAAACGGAGACTATCGGGCGTGTCTTTCCAGGTGCTCAGCCAAACCCACTGTACGCCAATCGATTGCGCGATCTGATGCGCATGTTGAAGCATCTTTTCACCGATGCCCATGCGCTGAAAGGCAGGGTCGACGTACAGCCGTTCCACCTGAATTCCGCTTGCCCCGGCCATGTCGGGCGGCGGTGCGGCGAGATTGAGTTTGGTGTAAGCGGCGAACTGATCGTCGACCCGGCCCCACCAGAATTGCGCGGAAGGATCAAGAAACTGACGTTCGAATTGCCCGGCCGTAAAAACCGTCCGGCAATAGGTTTCGAACATTTCCGGCTCGTTGAGGTGCTGAAACGCGATGCGAAAGGTGCGCTCAGCAAACTCGAGCAGCGTGGGCAGTTCGGAACGGTTAATTTGTCTGACGGAGAACACGTGTGGATTTAGTGCTGCGAAGAACGGAGTCGATGAGTGGAAACACCTCCGGTCGAAATTTGTTTGAGCCAATAAACTGCAAACGCCAGGTTTGAGATGGCAAAAACAATATTCAAAGCAAAGCCAATCTGGGATTCCAGCCGGAGAAATGGCTCGAAATTATCCAATAGTATTCGAACGATGGAGCCTGCGTAGAAAAGTGAAAAAACAATACTAATGATCAAAAGCAGATAGCCTAGAACGGTCGAAGGACGCATGAGTTGCCAGCCAAACAATGCGACGACAACCATAATCAGGACCGAAGCGGGCAGATTCAAATGGCTGATACCGGCCATGTAAGCCGCGAAAAAACCGAAATACAATTGAGGAAGACGGGATTTTGTCATTTTGGAACAGGTGAAAAATGTTAGACAATGTTACCTCAAACGTAGAAGGCCTCTGATGTGCTGTTTGTTGTGCAATGGTCAAATTACGACTGGATAACCCCGACATTGAACTTCTCCACCGGCGCATTATTGGCTGCTTCGATCCCCATCGAAATCCAGCGGCGCGTGTCGCGCGGATCGATGATGGCGTCGACCCAAAGCCGGGCGGCGGCATACCAGGGCGTGGTTTGCGCGTCGTATCGGGCTTTTATTTTTTCAAAAAGCGCTTTCTCAGCCGCAGGATCGGGTGCGTCGCCTTTGTCTTTGAGCGAAGCGACCTGGATTTGTGTGAGCACTTTGGCCGCTTGCTCACCGCCCATCACCGCGATTTTGGCGGTCGGCCAGGCTACGATCAAACGCGGGTCGTAAGCCTTGCCGCACATGGCGTAGTTGCCCGCGCCGTAGGAATTGCCGATGATGACCGAAAATTTGGGCACGGTCGAATTGGAGACCGCGTTGACCATTTTGGCGCCGTCCTTGATGATGCCGCCGTGTTCGGAACGGGTGCCGACCATGAAGCCCGTGACATCGTGCAGAAACACCAGCGGGATTTTTTTCTGGTTACAATTGAGGATAAAACGCGTGGCTTTGTCGGCCGAATCGGAATAAATGACGCCGCCGAACTGAATTTCACCCTTGGCATTTTTAACGACCTGCCGGTTGTTGGCCACGATGCCGACCGCCCAGCCATCGATGCGGGCGTAGGCGCAAAGAATGGTTTTGCCGTAATGTTCCTTGTAGAGCGTCATTTCGCCACCGTCGACCAGCCGGCGCAGCAACTCGGCGGTGTCGTAGGGTTTGGCGCCGTTTTCCGGGTAAATGGAAAAAATATCGTCGGGTTGGCCGAGGGGCGGACGCGGCGTCGCGCGGTCGAAACCGGCCGTTTCAAAACGGCCGAATTTGTCCACCAGATCCTTGATCGTGTCCAGGCAAGTCTGGTCGTCGGGCATTTTGTAGTCGGTGACACCCGAAATTTCGGAATGCGTGCTCGCGCCGCCCAGGGTCTCCTTGTCGGCATCTTCCCCGATAGCCGCCTTGACCAGATAGGGCCCGGCAAGAAACACCGAGCCGGTTTTATCCACGATCAGGGCTTCGTCGGACATGATCGGCAGGTAAGCGCCGCCGGCCACACAGGCGCCCATAATCGCGGCGATTTGCGGGATGCCGGCCGACGACAGTTTGGCGTTGTTGCGAAAAATGCGGCCGAAATGTTCCTTGTCGGGGAAAATCTCGTCCTGCATGGGCAGGTAAACGCCCGCCGAATCGACCAGGTAGATGATGGGCAATCGGTTTTCCATGGCGATTTCCTGGGCGCGAAGGTTTTTCTTGCCCGTAATGGGAAACCAGGCGCCGGCCTTTACCGTGGCGTCGTTGGCGACCACGATGACCTGACGGCCCCTGACGTAGCCGATCACGACGACTACGCCGCCGGCCGGGCATCCGCCGTGTTCTTCGTACATTTCGTAACCGGCAAATGCGCCGACTTCGATGCGCGGAGCGCCGGGGTCGAGCAGATAGTCGATTCGTTCGCGGGCCGACATTTTGCCTTCGGCGTGCAGTTTTTCCAGCCTTTTGGGGCCGCCGCCAGCGTGAATTTTATCCAGCCTGCGCGAGAGCGCCGACACGGCCAGTTTGAACGCGTCGATGTTTTTTTCCTGTTCGAGGGTGATTTTGTTCGGTTCGGACATGAGTGTTGCGGTGGTTAGGGACAAAAGCGGGGCGCTGTTTAATCAATAAATCTTTTGGTCAGGTCGCCGTAAAAATCGATTCGGCGGTCGCGCAGGAAAGGCCAGATGCGGCGGACATCTTCGCTGCGTTGCAAATCCACTTCTACCACGGCGTTGGTTTCGAGATCGGACCCAGCCTGGTAAAGAATTTCACCCTGCGGCCCTGCGACGAAACTTTGCCCCCAAAACTGGATGCCGCCCGTCACGCCCGACCAGTCGGGTTCGTGGCCCGTGCGATTGACGCTGATTACGGGCAGGCCGTTGGCTACCGCGTGACCGCGCTGGATGGTATGCCAGGCATCGTGCTGGCGCGACTTTTCTGCCTCGGGATCGGTACTTTCCCAGCCGATAGCGGTGGGGTAGATCAGCATTTCGGCGCCGGCCAATGCCATGAGACGGGCCGCTTCGGGGTACCATTGATCCCAGCAGACCAGTACGCCCAGTTTCCCGACGGAGGTCTGGATGGGTTGAAAACCCAGATCGCCGGGTGTGAAGTAGAATTTTTCGTAATAAGCCGGGTCGTCGGGGATGTGCATTTTCCGGTATTTGCCTGCCATGCTGCCGTCTTTTTCAAAAACGACCGCCGTGTTGTGGTACAAACCGGGGGCGCGTTTTTCAAAAAGAGAAGTGACCAGAACGACGCCGTGATCGCGCGCGGCAGCCGAAAAAATCTCCGTTTCGGGACCGGGAACGGGTTGCGCCAGGTCGAACATGGCGGTGTCTTCGGCCTGGCAGAAATAGATGCCGCAATGCAGTTCCTGCAAGACGACAAGTTGCGCCCCCCGGGCCGCGCATGCGGCGATGCCGTCGAGAGATTTGCGCATGTTGGCGCTTTGGTCGGGGGTATTGGCCTGCTGGACGAGGCCGACTTTCAGGATTTTACTCATTATATTAAGGTAGCGGTAAAATTCGGTTTATGCCTGGCTGGCGGATTTGACCACACCGGCCGGATACTGCATAGTAACACAATGCAGCGAACCATGTTGCGCGATGAGCGGCCGGCAATCGATTCCGATGATTTCGCGGTCGGGGAAAATTTGCTGAAAAATGCGGATCGCTACTGCGTCTTGCGGCACGCGATAAGTGGGCACCAGCACAGCGCCATTTATAATCAGGAAGTTGGCATAGGTGGCTGGCAGGCGATGTCCATCGGGGGCATGAATCGGTTCCGGCCAGGGAAGCGGGACGAGTTGGTAGGGATGGCCGTCGAGGGTTCGGAATTCGCGCAATTCCGCTTCCATTTTCGCGAGTTCTTCGTAGTGTTCATCGGCCGGGTTGTCGCATTTGACGTAAGCGATGGTATCTTTTGAGCAAAAACGCGCCAGGGTGTCGATATGGGAATCCGTATCGTCGCCGGCCAGATAGCCGTGGTGGAGCCAGAGGACGCGCTGGAGGCCAAAGAGTTCTTTCAGCCGCGTTTCGATTTCGGCCTTGCTCAAATGCGGGTTGCGGTTGGGCGAAAGCAGGCATTCTGCCGTGGTGAGCAGGGTGCCTGCGCCGTCGCTTTCGATGCCGCCGCCTTCGAGCACGAGTCCGCCGGGGCGAACGGGTGCATTGAACACGTCCTGCATTTGTTGCATGGCGCCGGTGATCAGGTTGTCTTTGTCGGCCGGGAATTTCAGGCCCCAGCCGTTGAACACGAAATCGAGGACGACCGGGTGGCCGTTCTCCTCGATGCTGATGCCACCGTGATCGCGGGCCCAGGTATCGTTGGAAGGGATGCCAAGCAAACGGAAGCGGTGCAGGCGTTCGTCGGCAGGCAGTAAATCACGGGTCTCCATCGGGTTGGGGCAAACGATCACGACATCCTCGAAGCGGCTGACGGCGCCGGCGATTTGTAAAAAGCAGGGCATGACTTCGGATAGGGAGTCGGCCCAGTCCGAATTTTCGTGCGGGAACGTGAGTTGTACGGCACTTTGCGGTTCCCATTCGGCGGGCAGGCGTCGCGACGGAATAGTTGAGGGCATACGGGTAGAATTTGCCCGCAAATGTAGCAGAAAGCGCCCAGTCTGTTTGATCCCTCAGAAAAACCGGTTCGGTAAATTGGAATCATTTTGTATGGTTTGGTAATTCAAAACATCATTAATTTTATTGCGGAAATGACCATTAAAAACTTTGCCAAAAAAGGCGTTGCACAAATCATAATTGAATTGCTACCTTAGCCCCGCCTTAGTGTAACACACACACATAAGCCTATTGCCTTCCCCTCCAACCGTTTTTAATCAGGGTTTTTCATTGCCTTGATAATGAAGGCTTTGAAAGATTGATTTTTAGTTTTCTCCCTAAATCGTGAGGAACTTCACTTCGTGTGAATCATATTCTTTCACTAAACTTAACTCACTTTCGTATGAAGTTTTTGCACACCCTTTCCAAGTCTGGGTTGCTGGTGGCATTGCTGATGCTGCTGGCCAGCGCTGCTTGGTCGCAACGCACCGTAAGGGGCAAAGTCACCGATGCTGAATCCGGAGAAGCGCTGATCGGCGCTACGGTTTCTGTTGTCGGTACCACGCGCGGTTCGACGACCGACATCGATGGCAATTACACCGTCGAGGTACCGGAAGGTGCTCAGCAACTGCGTTTTGCCTACACGGGCTACGCGGAGATGACCATCACGCTGGGCTCCTCCAACGAGGTGCTGGCTGCCCTGAAACCGGGTACGCTGCTGGACGAAGTCGTAGTCGTAGGCTACGGCACGGTCAAAAAAAGCGACGCTACCGGCGCAGTGACATCCATCACTGAACAGAACTTTAACCGCAACGTTGTTGCGCCGGAGCAACTCATTCAGGGTCGCGCTGCAGGCGTAAGCGTTACCAACAACAGCGGTGAACCTGGCGCAGGCATCAACATCCGTATCCGCGGTACAACGTCGGTGCGTAGCGGCAACAACCCGCTTTTTGTTGTCGACGGTGTTCCGCTCGGCGGCGACGAAACGACGGGTAATGTGAACGACGGCGGTATCGGTTCCACGGCTGCCCGCAACCCGCTCAACTTCCTGAATCCCAGCGATATCGCCAGCATCGACATCCTCAAGGATGCTTCGGCTACGGCTATCTACGGTTCGCGCGGCGCCAACGGCGTTGTGATCATCACCACCAAAAGCGGCCAGGCCGGCAAGGGTGTACTGGAATACGGTTACACGCTCGGCATCGCTCAAATTGCCAAGAAATACGACGTGCTCGGTCGCGACGAATTTGTACGCGGCTGGTCGAACCTCAACCCGGGCGTAGCTACCTCCACGGTTGATTTCGGCAAAAGCACCGACTGGCAGGACGAGGTGACCCGCACGGGTTTCTCCAGCAACCACAACCTTTCCTTCGGAAATGGCGACAGCAAAGGCGACTACCGCTTCTCGCTGGGTTACCTGGATCAGGACGGTATCATCATCAACAGCGGTATCAAACGCGTTTCGGGCCGTTTCAACGGTTCGCGCAAGTTCCTCGACGACCGCCTGAAACTGGGTACCAACTTCGTTGTTTCGCAAACGCATGACGACGGTGTTCCGATCACGGAAAACGCCGGTTTCGAAGGCGACCTCTGGGCCAACGCTTTGAAAGCCAATCCTACGGCGCCCGTTTACAATGCCGACGGCAGCCTCCGCCAGGTATCGAACTCCGAGCCCAACCCGGTGGCAATGTACACCCTGAGCAAAGACTACACGAATACGCTCCGCGCCCTGGGTAACATCAACGCCGAAGTGAAAATCTTCGACGGCCTTACGTTCAAGACCTTGCTCGGCTACGACCGCTCGGTATCGGGTCGCAAAACGGCTTACTCCCGCGACCTGCTCGCTGGCCAGGACTTCTTCGGCCACGGCAGCCTGTTTATCAACAACATTGATAACAGCAACAAACTGTGGGAAAACTACTTTACCTACACGAACGACTTCGGTAATGTTGACCTGACGGCTATGGCTGGTTACTCCTACCAGAAATTCGTCTTCAATCAGGAGCGCTACCAGTTCACTAACTTCCGTACCGCCGACGTCAATCTGATGATCAACAACTTCGCTGCTGCCGCAGTGAAAGATGCCAACGGCAACCTCCAGCCTTCTATCGTACCGATCAACTCCAGTCTGTTCACCGACGAACTTCAGTCCTACTTCGGCCGCGTAAACCTCGGTATCCGCGACAAGTACCTGTTCACGGCCACCCTTCGCGCCGACGGTTCCACCAAATTCGGTTCGGGTAACAAATACGGCTACTTCCCCTCCTTCGCCTTCAAATGGCGTATGGCCGAGGAAAGCTTTGTTCCCGACCTGTTCTCCGATCTGGCCCTCCGTTTGGGCTACGGCGAAACGGGCAACCAGGCCATCCCGCACAACCTGTATCAGGAGCGCCAACGCTACGGCGACTGGAACATCGACAACGGCAACTCGGTAGGTGGCGGCGGCCTTTCTTCGGTCGCATTCCCCAACCCCGATCTGAAATGGGAAACCACGACGCAAACCAACATCGGTGTGGACTTTGCCTTCTGGAACTTCCGCGTTTCGGGTAGCATCGACCTGTATCAGAAAAATACCAAGGATCTCCTGATCAAAGTGGTGAGCGCCCAGCCGGCTGTGAACCCCTTCGTTTGGAAAAACCTGGATGCCAACGTTCAAAACCAGGGCGTGGAACTCTCCCTCGATGTGGTTGCGGTTAAAAAAGACAAGTTCAACTGGCGCGTTTCCGCCAACGGCGCTTACAACAAAAACGAGGTCAAAGACTTCGCTGGCCTGATCAACACCGGCCGTATCAACGGCCAGGGCCTGTCCGAGGCTTTTGCCGAGCGTATCGCCGAAGGCCAGCCGCTGTTTGCTTTCTTCGTTCGCGAATTCGTAGGCTTTGATGAAAATGGCGTAACCATCTACAATGGCGACTACCAGAAATTTGTCGATGCCAGCCCGATTCCCAAATTCACTGCCGGTCTGACCAACAACTTCAGCTACGGCGATCTCGACCTGAGCATCTTCTTCTACGGTCAGTTTGGTCACTACGTGTACAACAATACGGCAAACGCCCTGTTTACTGCTGGTGCGCTGGGTAACGGCCGTAACGTAACGACCGACGTAATCGGCAACGGCGAAAGCCGCCTGAACGCCCCGGACGTATCGACGCGCTTCCTCGAAAAAGCCAACTTCATCCGCTTGCAGGACCTGACGATCGGCTACAACGTACCGCTGAAAAGCAAGTATGTCTCCAACCTCCGCGTATTCGCCAGCGGCCAGAACCTGGCCCTGTTCACCAAATACAGCGGTCTGGACCCCGAGGTCAACGTCAACAAACAAATCGACGACGTGCCGTCCCTGGGTATCGACTACAATGCTTACCCGCGTGCAAGAACGTATGCCATCGGCGCCAACATCTCTTTCTAAAAGCAACACAAAAATTTACGCAATATGAAGAGTAGTAAATTTTTCATTTTCCTCTTTCCGGGATTGCTCGGCCTGCTGCTTATCCAGGCTTGCACCAAACTCGAAGTGAAGGAAACGGATTCTATCCTGGTCACCAACACGGGGGGAACTCCTACCGGTGGCGACCCTGCCGACCTGCTCGCCGCTTCCTATACCGGCCTCGGCGAATTCACCAACCAGGACTATACGTATTCGCTCTACGAACACGTGTCCGACGAAATGATTCCGCCCACCCGCGGTGTTGACTGGGGTGACAATGGCGTTTGGCGTACGCTTCACGCCCACACCTGGGATGCTACCCACACGTACGTAACCGGTAGCTGGAACCGCCTCAACGAGCGCGTTTTCAAATGCAACCAGGGTCTGGCTGCAAGCCCGACGCCCGAGCAAGCCGCTCAGATGAAGTTTCTGCGCGCATTCTACATGTACCACATCATGGACCTCTTTGGCCAGGTGCCTTTCCGCAACGTGGATGAAGGCGTGGATGTGAACCCGCGCGTTTACACCCGTTCCGAAGCGTTCGATTTTATCGAAAAAGACCTGCTGGAAGCGCTGCCCAACCTGCCCACGATCGGCCCGGTCGGCAACAACACCGTTGCTTCCAAAGCTGCTGCCAACACGCTGCTGGCCCGCCTTTACCTGAACAAGGCGGTGTACAAAGCATCCGATCCGCAAGGCCCGTACTCCTTCGACAATGCCGACATGGCCAAGGTCATCCAGTATTGCGATGCAGTTACGGCCGACGGCTACGCCCTCAATGCTGACTACTTTGGTATTTTCAAAGCCGGCGAAGCATCGGAGGTTATCCTCAACAGCCCGGAAGGTACGCCGCAGAACCGCGTGTACATGACGCTGCACTACGACCAGAACCCGAGCGGCTGGAACGGTTTTGCTACCCTGGCCGACTTCTACGCCAAATTCCAGGACGGTGACCAGCGCAAGGGCAAACCCGGCGCACAAGACGGCAGCACCTACTCCGGCGTTGGCTACGGCTTCCTGGTTGGTCAGCAATACAGCGACAACGGCGCACAGGTCATCAACTCCCGTACGGGCCAACCGCTGGCCTTCACGCCCGACTGCCCGCTTTCCGGCGCTGCTACCGATAAAGGTATCCGTGTTATGAAGTATCACGCAGGCGAATTCGGCAAGTACATCCTGATGCGCTACGGTGAAGTCGTGACGATGAAAGCCGAAGCTCAACTGCGCAGCGGCGACGCCGCCGGCGCTCTGGCTACGGTCAACAGCCTGCGCGCTGTGCGTGGCGCTGCCCCGTTGGCTTCGCTCGATGAGGCTGCCATGCTCGACGAGCGCGGCCGCGAACTCTACTGGGAAGGCTACCGCCGTACCGACCAGGTTCGCTTCGGCACCTTCGCCGATACGTGGTCGGACAAAACGGTTACGGACAAATACCGCGTCCTCTATCCGATCCCGCAACAGGCACTGGATTCCAATCCGAACCTGAAGCAGAACACGGGTTACTAATTCTGGTTACCCGGAATCTGATCCTCGCGATCAAATTCCAATATTGGTTTAAACAACAGGCCGTTTCCTCCGGGCAACGGCCTGTTGTTTTCCAAATCGTATTTTCGCCCAAATTCATCTAAGCTATGCGCTCAATTATCAGATCGGCTGCCGCCACCTGGCTCCTGTTGTGCATCCTTGCATCGGCTTGTTCCAAAAAAAATCAGCCCGCACACTTGTTCGAACAACTCAATTCGGCCCAAACCGGGATTGACTTTATCAACAAGGTGGATAACACGGAGGACTTCAACATTTTCAGCTACCGCAACTTCTACAATGGCGGCGGGGTGGCCATCGGCGATTTGAACAATGACGGACTGGCAGACGTGTACCTCACGTCCAACATGGGCGACAACAAACTTTTTCTGAACAAAGGCAATTTCCAGTTTGAAGACATTACCGAAAAAGCGGGGGTGAAAGGCTCGAAATCGTGGAGTACAGGCGTCGTGTTTGCCGATGTCAACGCAGACGGCCTGCTGGATATTTATGTTTGCAATGCTGGCTACAAGAAAGACGAAAAGCCTGAAAATGAATTATTTATCAATCAGGGCGTGCAAAACGGCGCTCCTGTTTTTGCGGAAAAAGCAGCCGAGTACGGGCTCAACGAACCCGGTTACACCACCCACGCCGCTTTTTTCGATTACGACCTCGACGGCGATCTGGACTGTTACATCCTGAACAACAGTTTCATGCCGGTGAACACCCTCAATTACAGCAATAACCGGGAAATGTATGCCGAAGACTGGCCGCTTGCCGACTTCCTCAAAGGCGGGGGCGACAAACTCCTGCGCAATGATGGCGGCAAATACGTGGACGTGACGCGCAGTTCGGGTATTTACGGCAGTTTGATCGGCTTCGGCCTGGGGGTGACCGTGGGCGATGTGAACGGCGATCACTGGCCCGACCTTTACATTTCCAACGACTTTTACGAACGCGACTACCTCTACATCAACCAGAAAAACGGCACCTTCAAAGAGGAAATTGAACAGTGGATGCAACACCTCAGCCTCGCTTCCATGGGCGCCGACATGGCGGACATCAACAACGACGGCTACCCCGAAATTTTCACCACCGAGATGTTGCCCAGCGATGAAAAAAGGCTGAAAACCACCACTTTATTTGAAAATTACAACATCTACCAGTTGAAGCAGGAACGCGGTTTTTACCATCAATACATGCAAAACTGCCTGCAACTCAACAACAAGGACAAAACGTTCAGCGAGATCGCGCATTTCGCAGGCGTGGCAGCTTCCGACTGGAGCTGGGGCGCCCTGATGTTCGACATGGACAACGACGGCTACCGCGATATATACGTTTGCAACGGCATTTATAAAGATGTTATAGATCAGGATTTTATTGATTTTTTTGCAGATGAGGTCGTGCAAAAAATGGCGCTCACGGGCAAAAAAGAACAGATCAATGAAATCCTGAACAAAATGCCCTCGGTGCCTTTGCCCAACAAGGTTTTTCACAACAAAGGCGACTTGCATTTCGACGAAACAGGCCCGGCATGGGGCCTCGACCAGCCCTCGTTTTCCAACGGCGCCGCCTACGGCGATCTCGACAACGACGGCGACCTCGACCTCGTGGTCAACAATGTCAACATGCAGGCCTTTGTGTTCCGCAACCACAGCCGCGAACAAAATAGCGGGCACTACCTCGCCGTCAAACTCCAGGGCAAAAATCAGAATACCTTCGCCATCGGCGCCCAGGTCACGGCCTATCAAGGCGCCGAACAACAAAGCGCCCAGCTTTTCCCGAGCCGCGGGTTTCAGTCTTCCGTCGACTATAAAATGATCTTCGGTCTCGGCGATAATCCCCGCGTGGATTCGCTGCGCATCATCTGGCCCGACCAGACGCTTTCCGTGATCGTACAGCCGGCGACCGACACCCTGCTGCAATATTCCTGGGCAAATTCTGTGGCAGCCAAACTGATCAATCCCTACGAACCGCCGCCGGCTTCCTCGCTGTTGTTGCACGAAGTGCCCTGCTCGTTCGAGGCGCACAAGGAAGACGCTTTCGTGGACTTTTACAACGAAGGACTGAGTTTCAAAATGCTCTCGCGGGAAGGCCCCAAATCGGCCGTTGCCGACGTCAACCTCGACGGCCGCGACGACGTTTTCATCGGCGGGGCCAGCGGCCAGCCCGGGCAATTGTACTTGCAGACTGCCGCCGGCACTTTCACCCGCACCGACCGACCGACCTTCGATCCCGATTCGACCTACGAGGACACTGCCGTGCTCTTTTTCGACGCCGACGGCGACAAGGACCCCGATTTGCTGGTCGGTTCGGGCGGCAACGAGCAAGCCATCGGCTCGCGTTATATGCAATGCCGCCTGTATCTCAACAACGGGAAAGGGCATTTTACCCGCGCCGAAGATGCTTTGCCCATGACGGGTTTCAATACTGCCGTGGCGGTGGCGGTCGATTACGATCAGGACAACGACCTCGACCTGTTTATCGGCAGCCGCAGCGCGCCGGGCATTTACGGCGCTCCGCCGAAGCATTTTGTCTTGCAGAATGATGGCAAAGGCCATTTTCAGGACGTTACGAAAACAGCCATGCCCGACTTTTTGCCGCTGGGTATGGTAACCGACGCCCAACTGGTCAACGTGACCGGCGACGCGACGCTGGAACTGGTCGTCGTCGGCGAATGGCGGGCGCCGCGCATTTTCGAAGTAAAAAACGGCCGCTTTACGCCGGTCAAATCCAGCCTCGATCAGTATTCGGGTTGGTGGAACGCGATGGTGACCGACGACGTGGACGGCGACGGCGATCAGGACCTGATACTCGGCAACCTGGGCGAGAATTTTTACATAAAAGGCAATGCCGAACAACCCGCCAAATTGTGGGTGGAAGACTACGACAACAACGGCAACATTGAAAAAATCATGACGCGGCGCATCGACGGCCGCGATATGCCGGTTGCGCTCAAAAAAGAGCTGACCGGCCAGATTCCTTCTCTGAAAAAGCAAAACCTGAAACACGCCGACTACGCGCAGAAATCCATTCAGGACCTGTTTTCGAACGAGGTTTTGAAAAAAGCGGCGGTATTTGCCGGCAATTATTTCCCTTCGGCCGTGGCCCTGAACCAGGGGAATGGCCAATTCGAAATGATTCCTTTGCCCACACCTGTTCAATTGTCGTGCGTATGCGCCATCTGGTGCGGCGACGTCAACGGCGATGGCAAAAACGACCTTGTCATGGCCGGCAACAACGGCGCTTACATGCCGCAATTCGGGCGTCAGGATGCCAGTTTTGGCGAGGTCTTGATCAATGTGGGGCAAGGCCGTTATGCCAGTCTGGAAAATCGCCTGAGCGGATTTTTTGTGCGCGGCGATGTTCGCTCCATTCGAAAATTGAACATCAAGGGGAAAGATTATCTGCTGGTCGGCGTCAACAACCAGGCGCCGCACCTTTTTCAGTTGTCGGCTGAAAAGCCGGTTAATTAGCCTTTGTCTGAATTTTAAACAGGAAAACTACTTCGTAACGTGCTATGAAACTGCTTTACGCAAGTCTGATCCTTTGCCCGGCAATGCTGCTGCTGTCGTGTGCGAAGAAAAACAATGAAACTGCCCAGCCGGCTTTCCGTCTGCTCAAAAAGGACGCGACCGGCCTCGATTTTGAAAATGTGCTGCACCAGAGCGGCGAGTTCAACATTTTCAATTACATGTATTTTTTCAACGGCGGTGGCGTCGGCGCTGGCGATTTTAACAACGACGGGCAAACCGACCTGTTTTTTACGAGCAACATGGGGCAGAGCAAGATGTTCCTCAACCAGGGCGGCCTGAAATTCAAGGACGTGACACAGGAAACCGGGATCAGCAGCCCAAATGGCTGGACGACCGGCGTGAGCGTAGTCGACATCAACAACGACGGCTTGCTCGACCTTTACATCGGCCGGCTCGGCGAATACCAGAACATACGCGGTCAAAACCAGTTGTTCGTCTGCAAAGGCATCGAAAACGGCGTGCCCGTTTACGAAGACCAGGCCATTCGATACAACCTCGACCTCGTCGGTTTTTCTACCCAGGCCGCCTTCTTCGATTACGACCTCGACGGCGATCTGGATATGTTTCAACTCAACCATTCGCTGCACCAAAACGGCACTTTCGGGCAGAAAAAGACCTTCGTAGGCACTTTTCACCCCCTGGCCGGCGACAAGTTGATGCGCAACGACAACGGCAAATTCGTCAACGTCACGAAAGAAGCCAACATCAACAGCACCGTCATCGGCTACGGCCTGGGTATCGCCACCGGCGACCTCAACAACGACGGCTACCCCGACATTTACATCGGCAACGACTTCCACGAGAACGACTACGTGTACATCAATCAGAAGGACGGCACTTTCAAGGAAATGGCCGGCGACCTGCTGATGCACACCAGCCAGTTCTCGATGGGCGTGGATATGGGCGATGTGAATAACGACGGCTGGACGGACGTTTATTCGCTCGATATGTTGCCCGAAGACCCCTATATCCTCAAAAGCTCGCTCGGAGAAGACACCTGGGATCTGTACCATTTCAAACTCGGCTTCGGTTACAGCTACCAGTTTGCCAGAAACAACCTCCAACTCAACAACGGCGACGGCACGTTCAGTGAAATCGGCCTGTTTGCTGGCGTGGCGGCGACCGACTGGTCGTGGACGCCCCTGCTGATGGATTACGACTGCGACGGCTACAAGGATATTTTTGTCAGCAACGGCATCCCGCGCCGCATGAACGACGTCGATTTTGTCAAATTTCAGGAAGACAAAGGGCTTTTGTTGCGCCCGAACGGCATCACGGTGGATGAAAGCGAGTTGAAGGTGATCGACAATATGCCCAAGATCAAAACGCCCAACAAACTCTTCCGTAACAACGGCAAACTCAAATTTGACGACTGCACCGATCAGATAAAAGGCGGCTTGCCCACTTTCTCAAACGGCGCCATCTACGCCGATCTCGACAACGACGGCGACCTGGATCTCGTGGTCAATAACCTTGAAGACGAGCCGTTTATTTATCAAAACCTGCTCCGTGAAAACCCGCCCGCGCACCCCTCCGACTGGCTGGAAATCAAATTCAAGGGTCAACCCGGCAACATCGACGGCATCGGTACCAAACTCATTATTTTCAAAAAAGACGGCACGCGACAGGCCGAAGACTTTTTCCCCGTACGGGGTTATCAATCAAGCGCGCTGACGCCTTTGTACGCGGGTATCGGCGACGGCTCGCAGGTGGACTCCATTCTGGTCGTTTGGCCCGATCTCGGTTATCAAAAACTGGCCTCGCTGCAATTCAATACCCGCATCGAACTGCAATGGCAAGCTGGTTTGCCGCGCTTCGATTTCAGTCGTCTGGGTTTGAAAAAAGCGAGCCCCTTCGCTTTCGAAGACGTGACGCGCAACAGCGGGCTTGAATTTGCGCACAAGGAAAACCCTTTTGTCGAGTTCAACCGCGAGCCGCTCATCCCGAACATGGTGTCGTCGGAAGGCCCTGCGCTGGCCGTCGGCGACGTCAACGGCGACCACCTGGACGACGTTTTTTTCGGCTCGGCCAAGCGGGAGAAAAGCGCCCTCTATTTGCAACAACCCGACGGCCGTTTCGCGCTCCGCACGCCGCCTGAAATATTACAAGACAGTATTTTTGAAGATGTTGACGCCGTTCTGGTCGATATTGACAATGATCAGGACCTCGATCTGGTCATCGCGACCGGCGGCAACGAGTTCCGCGCCAAAGACGATCCGCTCAAACAAAGGGCTTATCTCAACGACGGAAAGGGCAATTTCACCCGACTGACGGATTTTCCCGACCTGTACATGACCGCCTCCTGCGTGCTCGCCTGCGATTACAACAAGGACGGGCTGGTGGATTTGTTCTTCGGAGGTCGGGCGATTCCGTGGAAATACGGCCTGACACCCAATTCGTACCTGCTCGAAAACAAGGGCGGAGGGCATTTCGAGATCGTAACGCCGACACTTGCCCCCGATTTGCAGGCAGCGGGTTTTGTCAAAAACGGCGCCTGGGCAGACCTGGATCAGGACGGCGATCAGGACCTCGTACTGGCCCTGGAATGGGACCCGCTCTGCGTATTTTTGAATAACGGCGGCAAATTCGAACGCAAAAACCTCGCAAGCGGCAGTGGCTGGTGGAATTTTGTCCTGCCTTATGATTTCGACGGCGACGGCGACGTCGACCTGCTGGCCGGCAACACAGGCGCCAATTCCCGCCTCAAACCCTCTCCCGAGCAACCCGTGAAGCTTTTTGTGGACGACTTCGACGGCAACGGCCAGACAGAAACCGTGATGACCTACTTTGTAAAAGGGCGGGAAATTCCGTTCTCCAATTACGAGGAGATGACCAAGGCTTTGCCCATGATTAAAAAACACTACTTGCTGGCCAGCAACTTTGCCAAAGCTTCGGCCGCAGACCTGCTGGGCAAGGAGAAAATCGATAAATCCATCGTACGCACGGCCGACAATTTCCAGAGCCTGTATCTGGAAAACACGGGCTCCGGCCTGAATTTCACGATCCACGCCTTGCCCGACGAGTTGCAGTGGAGCACGCTCAATGCCGCCACATTGGTCGACCTGAACAGCGACGGCCGCAAGGAGGTGATTCTTGGCGGCAACTTTTACGAATGCAACATCGAAATGGGGCGCTATGACAACAACTACGGCAATGTGTTGTCGATCGGGAAAGACGGCGCCATGCAGGTCGCCCCGCTGGGCGCTTTGCGCATCAAGGGACAGGTAAGACGCATCCGTCCCGTCACGATCAAAGGCAAAGTTTGTTTCGTGCTCGCCAGGAATAACGACGTCAGCCTTGTCATCCGGCCTGACATGCCTCGCCCGATACAATAGCCTCTTTTTCTCCGCAAGCCCGCCGAAGCAAGTTGCTCCGGCGGGCTTGCGGTTTTGGTTGTTTGCCATCGGAGGGCCGATGGTTGGTCAAAAAAAGGGCAGGACGAACGCGGGTCGGTCTATTTTTCAGCAAAGACATTTTTTCATTAAAAAAACATGGATTTGCTATGAAAACAACCGGTTTACTCGCCTGCTTTTTGCTGACAGGCGTCCTTTTATCTGCGCAGGTCATGCGCTCGTTGCCTGCCAGCGGCGGCAACTTGAAAAGCGCCGTTTCACAACGTATCGGCGTCACCGACATTGAAATTCACTGGGACGCACCCGGGGTGAAGGGCCGCGAAGGCGCTATTTGGGGCACCACGGTGGCGCATTACGGATTCATGGACCTCGGCTTCGGAACGGCCAAACAGGCGCCCTGGCGGGCAGGCGCCAATGAAAATACCACCATTTCGTTCAGCACGGATGTGATGGTCGAAGGCAAACCGCTTGCCGCCGGGGTCTACGGTTTTTTTGTTGCCCTGTACCCCGACAGCTGCGTGCTTATTTTCTCCAAAACCAGCACTTCCTGGGGCAGTTATTTTTACGATCCTGCACAGGACGCCCTGCGTGTGACCGTCCGGCAGCAAAAAAATCAGCCGACTCTGCGCGAATGGCTGGGGTACGAGTTTTTTGATCAAAAAGAAAACGGCACCTCCATTGCCCTCGTGTGGGAGCGCTGGCGCATTCCTTTCCGGGTAGAATTCGACCTGAACAAAACCGTGGTAGAAGCGCTTCGGCAGGACATGGCCAATAGCCCGGGTTTTTACGAGCAAAATCTCAATGCGGCGGCTTCGTTTTGCCTCCAGCACAATTGCAACCTGGAAGAAGCGCTCGGCTGGGCCGATCGCGCGATTCAGAATGCGCCGAATTTTGCGAACTATCGCCTGAAAGCCGATATTTTGACCAAACTCGGTCGCAAGGCGGAAGCCGAAAAAACGATGTCCGACGCCATGGAACACGCCTCGGTGCTCGACTTGCACCAATATGGCCGGCAACTGATCGCGGAAAAGAACCCGCAAAAAGCGCTCGAAGTCTTCGAACTCAACCACAAGAAAAACGGCGATGCCTGGCCGATTCACGTAGGATTGGCGCGGGGCTACTCGGCCAATGGCGACCTGAAAAAAGCGCTCGAACACGCCAAAATAGCCCAGCAACAAGCCCCCGATGAAATCAACCGGAAGAGCCTGGACAATATGGTGAAGCAATTGTCGGAAGGGAAGCCGCTGGCGCAGTGACCCCGAAAGGGCAGTGGGCAACGGCGCATCGCGCCGTTGCCCACTGCTTTTTTAATCTCTCAGAAACTCTAGTTCCTTGTGCCGGTCGAGGCGTGCGATGGAGGAAGGCTGATGCTGCTCCTTGTCGTCCTGCCGGTGTTTGACCACGTAATCGACGTTCATGAGAATGTCGGAACTGATGGCGCCAAAAGTAGGCGGATAAGCCTGGCCGGTTTTGTTGGCGGATGTGCTGAGCAGGGGCTTTTCAAGTTGTTCGATCAGGGCCTGGCAGAATTCATCCTGCACGAGCCGGATACCCACGGAGCCGTCGGGCGCCTTGATGCTGTTGGGCAAACCGACGGTTTGGTCGTAGATCACCGTCAGGGGGCGCTGGTGGTACGCGAGCAGGGTTTCGAGCCGGGGGTGCATTTTCGGCACGTATTTTTTCAGCATTTCGATGCTGTTGACCAGCAAAATATAGCCTTTTTCGGGCGCTCTGCCTTTCAGGTTGGTGATACGGGCAATGGCTACCTCGTTGGTAGCGTCACAGCCGACCCCCCAGATCGTATCGGTGGGGTAGCAGATGATTCCATCGTTGTGGAGAATCCGAACAATGTCTGAAATGTCGTCGCGTAGCAGGAACATACCCAACAATAAGGGGGTGGAATGCGTTAGTGAATTCGATTTGTCGGGGCAAAATTCAGGTGACAGAACGAAAAGAACGTCTTTTGCCCGGATAAATTTCCTGATACATTTGCCAATTCGCTGGAAGACCTGTTTTGATTAAAGCCGGCAAATGCCGCGGATAACTATCCAAGTCTGTTTTCGATATGTCCATCTCTGGGAATAAACCGTTTGTTTTTGGTAAAAAATTCAAGTTGTTGCTGCTGTTGTTGTGGCAACTGCCCGGCATTCTTTCTGCCATGCACATCATTGGAGGGGAGCTGACCTACGAGTACCTGGGCGAATTCAACGGCAGTAATCGCTACAGGTTCACCATGTACGTGTACCGCGATTGCAACAGCGGTGGCGCGCCGCTCGACAACAAAGCCAATATTGCGGTGTACAGGGGGACCTATTCTGCCAACTCGCTTTTTGCGTCTTACACCGGCCAGAATGCCATTTCGCTTGCATCTGCGTCTTTTATTCCCATCGATACGCCGGCCTGTGTTCAGAATGTCCCGAATGTGTGTGTTCAGCAGGGTAAATATGTTTTTACAAAAGACCTGCCCATCTCCGACCAAAGCTATTTCATTGTATATCAACGCTGTTGCCGCAATAATACGATAACCAACATTAACATGCCGGGCGACGTCGGCGCCACCTACTTCGTCGAAATCACGCCCCTGGCGCAGCAATTGAAAAACAGCAGCCCCGTGTTCAACGATTTCCCGCCGATCGTGATCTGCAACAAGGTGCCGCTCGAATTCGACCACTCCGCTTCCGACCCCGACGGCGACAATTTGCTGTACAGTTTTTGCTCTCCTTTTATGGGCGGGGGCAATATCACCAACGGCCCTCTGGCCAACAGTTGTGAAGGCGCCACGCCGATCCCGCCCTGCAAACCGCCTTTCGAGGACGTCATTTACGTCATCCCCGATTACAGCCCGGGCAACCCGATGGGGGGAGCCCCGCAGATCGTCATCGACCCGCTGACGGGCCTGATAACCGGCACGCCCAACAAACTGGGGCAATTTGTCGTCGGCGTTTGTGTGCAGGAGTTTCGCAACGGGCAGCTGTTGTCGACGATTAAAAGGGATTTTCAGTTCAACGTAGCCGATTGTGACCCCACCGTACTGGCCAAATTGAGCAGAGAAGCCAACGGCGGCGGCGATACCCTGAGAGTAATCGGTCAAAAATATTTTATCCGCTCCTGCGGCGAAAAAACCCTGCTGCTGGAAAACCTGAGCGAAGACCCGAACTTCATTACCTCGTTTCGCTGGGAATTTGATTTTGGCAATGGCAACATGTTTCGGGACAGCATCAACTGGAACCCCACCGTAGCGTTCCCCGACACCGGCCGATATGTCGGATCGCTGATCCTGAACGCGGGCGACCCCTGTGCCGACACCGCTTTTATCACGGTGGATATTTATCCCAATGTAGAAGCAGACTTTTCCTATGATTACGACACCTGCGTGGCGGGCCCCGTCGCGTTTACCGATCTGTCGAGCAGCGAAGGCGGTGTGAATCTGATACGCTGGAAATGGAATTTCGGCGTGCCCAACGCCCTTTCCGAGGATCAAAACCCGGATTATCTGTATTCCTACCCCGGCAATCACCCGGTCAGGTTGCAGGTGTACGACGCCCATGCCTGTTACGATCTGGTCACCAAAAACATTGAATGGTTTCCTGTGCCACCCTTGATCATTATCCAGCCGAGCAGTTTTCTAGGGTGCATACCTGCCGAGATATATTTCAACAACCTTTCTTCGCCAATCGATTCCACCTACAAGATCGTCTGGGATTTCGGGGACGGGGATTCGACGTATAATGTGATCAGTCCCAGCCATTTATACGATGAGCCGGGGCTTTATGACATTCAGATTGCCATCACATCGCCCATAGGTTGCTTTACCGCCGACACCTTCCCCCGACTGATCCGCGTCGAGCCGTCGCCCATTGCCGACTTTTCGATGGATCCCTCGGAAGGATTGACCAATCTGAACAACACGGTGCAGTTCACCGACCATTCGCAAGGCGCAGCGCACTGGAACTGGCAGATGGCCCAATACGCGACTTTGACGGAACAAAATCCGAGTTTTTCTTTCCCTGACACGGGCTTGATGGCCGTCCGGCTTATCGTCACGCACCTGAAAGGCTGCAAGGATTCGCTCACGCGTTACCTCGATATACGCCCGGAAACCCGCTGGTTTATGCCCAACGCATTTACCCCCAATGGCGATGGTCAAAACGACACTTTTTACGGGAAAGGCTTTCTGGAAGGCGTAAACGATTTTCACATGAGCATCTGGAACCGCTGGGGTGAACAGGTGTTCGCTACCGACAGCCCGCTGGAACAGTGGAACGGCAGGGCGCACAATCAGGGCGAAATTTCCCCGGCCGGCGTGTATATCTACGTCGTCACTTTTACCGAGCCGCGCGGCCGGCCTTTGGAATATCGGGGATTTGTTACGCTGGTGCGGTGACGGGCTATCGCAGCAAGCTTACGTTGCCTTTTTTTACCCATTCTGCCCCGCCGATACAGACGGCGCGGATGTAAAATCCAAAGGTTTCGGCGGGTAACGGCTGGCCTTTGTACGTGCCGTCCCAGGCTTGTTCGGGATCGGTCGTTTCAAAAATTTTCTCCCCCCAGCGATTGTAAACAACCCAGTACAGGGATTCAAAAAAACGGCTTTCCGGCTTTAAAGCGTCGTTGTAACCATCTCCATTGGGTGAAAAACCGGTCGGAAAAAACACATACGGCTCCTCACAAATCGGTATGATAACCACCACGCGCACCGAGTCGACCAGGTCGCAGCTGCCTGGCAAACTCGCGGTGACCACATAGGTAGTCGTTTGATATGGCGAAGCGACGGGGTTGGCAATTTCGTCGTTGTTGAGGCTTGTCGCCGGCGTCCAGGAAAAATTTGCCTGAAAAGGCAAATCGGCGCTCAACTGGCTGCTGTGCCCCTGATAAATTGTGTCCGGGTCGGCCGTCGCCAGGAGCGCACCTGTTTCTACCACATCGACGGTGATCGAATCGGTACGCACGCAAGGGCCGTTGCCGCTCACGGTAACGGTGTAGGTCGTGCTGATGTCCGGCGATGCAAAGGGGCTGGCTGCCGTCGAGTCGGACAAGGTGGCCGCCGGCGACCAGGCGTACTGGTACAGGGGATTGTTTTGTGGGAAAAGCGCCACCGAATCGCCCAGACAAATAGCAACTTCTGCCGAGAGCAGATTGAGCGGCGGTAAAGGCGCCGTGAAAGGATAAACCAGCGTGTCCCGACAACCATTGAAAGACTTGGCGATCAGGCGCAACTGGTAATCGCCCGGCAAATTGACATTGAACTGCGGGTTGGGCAAAGTCGAACTTTTGAGGGCGCCATTGGGCAGGGTAAGGGTCCAAAACCAGGACATTACGTCGTAAACCGTATCGCTGCTGAAATCCAGCGCCAAAATCACCAGATTGTTATCGTTGCAATCGGGGAAAAGCACGTCCATGTCGGCATTGATATAACTGTTCGTCAGCGTGATCTGGTGCAGCGCGGTGTCGCTGCAAGGCGTTCCGGGATTGACGATCAAAGCGACGGTGTAGGTGCCCGTATCAGGGTAGGTGTAGGTCGGATTGAACGAGGTGGAAAAGTGGTCAGGGTCGTCGGGCCAGTCAAAATACCATAGATAGCTGGACGCTGCCATACTCAGGTTTTGAAAGGGAACGGTCAATGTATTGCAAATCGGGTCGGGCACGTACCATGCCGCCGTCGGCTTGCCGCAATCGGCCACATTGAACTGAAAATCACGCCGGGTCGTGGAGATGATGGTATCGTTGCGATATTCGTCCACGCACACCCCGACCACAAAATTCCCGATGGTGTTCGGTACGCCGTTCAGCCAGCCGGTATGCGGATCGATGGTGAGCGGGTCGCCGCCCAACAGGTTGTCCAGACTGTACGGCGGATTTAGCCAGACCAGTTCCTCGTACGGGCCTTTAAAGGGCGGATTGGGCACAGGGGTGAGTGAATCGGGGCCGTTTAGCGGCGTACAAAGTCGGTAAACCAGCGAATCGCCGTCCGGATCGGTGGCGCTGTGGTCAAAATTGACGGGTTCGTGAATACAAATCGCGACCGGGGGCCAGTCATTGAACACGGCTGCGTTGTTGCAAGCCAGCATACTTTCTTCGGTGATGGTCGCCGTGTAGGAGATACCCGTATTGAGCGGATCGGGCAAGTTCTGGATCAGCATGTTGCGGCAACAACGCTGGTACACAAGGGTGTAGCCACCGGGTGAGAAAGGCAGGGTGACCACTTTTCGGTACATGGCCATGTGCACGCACACGTCGGGCGGGTCGGTCAGGCAGGGGTTGGTGAGCACGATGGGCAAAGTGCCGCTCACGAAGTCGATCAGGACCGTGTCCTTTTTGTAAAGCGTCCAGTCGGCGCGGTAAATACCGATAATGGCAGGTTGATCGAAATAAGGCTGGCCGTTGTAGCAATCGCGGTAAACAGACAAGGTGATTTCGTACTGATCATTGCCCAGACACTTGTACGTGATTTCTCCTCCGACGATGTGGGTCGCCTGCAAACGGGTGTAACAAAGCAGGGTGAAAAAGGCGAGGGTAAGTAGTTTTTGCATAATTCCTTTCGTCCAAAACCTGAAAAGAGAGTATTCAACCCGACCAACAATTGACCGGTAAAGATGTTATGTAAATCACACGTTTGGTAAATTTACTGAGCCCTCCGCTAAATTTTATGTTCTTGCGAAATTTGATGCTTCTCCTTCTCCCCGTGTTTTTCCTCCTGATGTGCCAATCAGAACCTTTGCCCGAAGTCGTGCAACCGCCGCCCGCCGCAGAACAAATCGACGTGTTGGCCCTGGGCGATTCTTACACAAAAGGTGAAAGTGTGCCCTGGAACCGCAATTTTCCCAACCAGCTTGCCGACAGCCTGCGTGCCGAAGGGCGACAGATGAGCGGCGTAAGGGTTGTTGCCCAAACCGGTTGGCGTACTCAAGACCTGCTCAATGCTATTGCCGCTGCCAACACGGAAATCGGCGACAGTACTTTTTCCCTGGTGACCCTTTGTATCGGGGTGAACAACCAGTACCAACACAGCAATTTTGATGAGTATAATACCCAGTTTGAAACACTGCTGCAGATCGCGATCGAACGAGCCGGCGGGCGAAAAGAAAGGGTCGTGGTCTTGTCCATCCCCGACTGGTCGTACACGCCTTACGGGCAGAGTTTTTCCAATCCCTCGCTCAATTCTCAACAAATTGACCAGTACAATGCCGCCAACCTTGCCATCAGCGCGCAATACGGCGTGGCTTATATCGATGTGACCGCTACCTCGCGCCGGGGCCTCGACGAGCCCGTGCTGGTCGCCTCCGACGGCCTGCATCCCTCAGCCGAACAATACGCCGAATGGGTGCGCCGCATGCTTCCTTCCGTCCGGGCCGTACTGTAAATTATTCGTTATCAATTTTTTGTTCAGCAAACCACCGCCAGAGCGCGGCTACGTGAAGTGCCTGCATGACGCCGCCTGTTTTTAAAATTTCGAGGACTTCTCGGGGGCGGAGCAGGTGTACCGTCATGTCTTCCGAATGGTCGTAATCGGGCGCCTGCACGGGCGCTACGCCGCGCGCCAGAAAAATATGGCAGGTGTTGGTATGCGTCGCCGGATTGGCGCTGAGCGCCAGGTATTCTTCCCATTCGCCGCCACCGTAGCCGGTTTCTTCGAGCAGTTCGCGCCGGGCGCTTTCCAGCGGCGCTTCGCCGGGGTCGATCACACCGGCCGGCAATTCGTAGTGCACACCGCCCCGGGCATGACGGTACTGGCGGATCAGAACAAACCGGTTGTCGGTCGTGATGGCCAGTATGGAAGCCCAGTCGGGGTATTCAAACACGAAATAATGGTCGAGTACGACGCCGTTGGGCAGCCGCACCTGATCTTCCCGGAGGGTCATGTACGGCTTGCGGTCGAGCAGGTAATTGCTTTTCAACACCTGCCAGTGTTGTGGGTCTTGCATAAATAATTGGCGTATTTTGCCCGCACAAAACAAGTGCGGGAAATTCGGCTCGCCAAACCCTGTTGTATGGAATCAAAAAAATCTTTCTGGCTGGTCATTATCAGCATCCTCGCCGTAGGCGGTATTCACCTGGCTGCCAGGTACCTCAACCTGGCGGTTGATCCGGGCTTTTTGACCGGCCTCCGCTGGTATGCCATCGGAGCCCTTGCTTATTTCGGCTACCAACGCAGTTCGCTGACCACCTGGATTCTGATCAGCATGGTCATCGGGATGGAGGTCGGCGTGGATTTTCCGCAAGTGGCGGGCCAACTGGAAGTATTGAGTAAAATATTCATCCAACTGATCAAAACCGTCATTGCCCCGCTGCTGCTGGCTACGCTCGTCGTGGGCATCGCTGGGCAAAGCAACTCAAAGGCCGTGGGGCGCATGAGCGCCAAGGCGTTCACCTACTTCATCATTGCGACGTCGATCGCGCTGGTCGTGGGGCTCGCAGCCATCAACCTGAGCAAAGCCGGCGTCGGAATTGTCAACAACAAAATGACGAGCTCGGCCCCGGTCGACATGCCGGCCGATCAACTGACCGCCAGGGTGGATTCGGTGAAAAACACGGTTCAACTCTACTACAATCAGCATGTGCTCGGCGCCCCGGCGCCCATTGCCAAGCAGGACTGGAAATACGTCGTCCTCCACATTTTTCCCGAAAACATCGCCAAAGCCGTGCATGAAGGCGCGGTTTTGCAAATCGTGGTGTTCAGCCTGATTTTCGGTTTTGCCCTTCGACAGGTGTCGGAAATGCACCGCAAGGTGATGCTCGACTGGCTTGAAAGCCTCGGCGAAGTGATGTTCAAGTTCACCAACATCATCATGTATTTCGCGCCGTTTGCCGTGGGGGGCGCCATGGCCTACACCATCGGCACCATGGGTTTCGAGGTCGTCTGGAACCTGATCAAATTACTCGGAACCCTCTACGCGGCACTGGTCATTTTTATCCTGCTGGTCTTTATCCCCGTGATGCTTTTTTTCAAAATACCGATCAAAAACTTTTTCAAAGCGATATACGAACCCGCCTCCCTGGCTTTTGCCACGGCCAGCTCGGAGGCTGCGTTTCCGAAAGCCATGACGGCGATGGAGCAGTTCGGCGTGCCGCGCAAAATCGTGTCTTTCGTACTGCCCACGGGGTACAGTTTCAACCTCGACGGCTCTACGCTCTACCTCTCGCTGGCCTCGATTTTTTGCGCCCAGGCCGCGGGCATCAACCTGAGTTGGGAAACCCAACTGGCCCTGATGGGCACCCTTCTGCTTACCTCCAAAGGTGTGGCCGGTGTGCCGCGCGCATCGCTGGTCATCCTGGCCGGCACGGTCAATCAGTTCCAGATACCCGAATGGCCCATTGCGGTGATCCTCGGCATCGACGCACTGATGGACATGGGCCGCACCTCCGTCAACCTGATGGGCAACTGCCTGGCCTCGGCCGTCGTAGCGCGCTGGGAAGGCGAACTGGATGACGAAAAGGCGCATGCCTGATCGCTGTCAGACCTTTTAAAAACAAAAAAGGCTTGATTGTCTATGCCCGTTTTCGGGGGCATTTGGTTGACAATCAAGCCTTTATTTTTTTGGCTTGGCAAATTCAGGATTTGCCGGCCTATGTCCAATATCAGGGCAGCAGCACCTGGTCAATCACGTGGATCACGCCGTTGCGAGCCAGAATATCCGTCGCCACGATGTTGGAACCGTTCGTGTTGCCCGTGCCTTTTACTTTCGGACCGCCGGCGAGCGTGATGCTCACGTTGTTGCCGGACAGCAGGGTGGGGGCTGAGATGCCTTCGCGCAGATCAGCCGAGAAGACGCGGGCGCCGATCAGGTGGTATTGCAGCACGTTGCGCAGCAAATTGATGGTGGCCGGGTCGGTGATCGATTTGATGTTGGCTGCATTGTTGAGCGGTGCGGGCAAGTTGGCAAAAGCCGCATCCGTGGGCGCAAATACCGTAAAATTGTTGGTCGGCGCCATCAGAGCGTTGGTCAGGCCGGTCTTTTGTACAGCGGCCACCAGTGCCGTGAAGTTGCCATTGGAAATGGCAATCTGGGCGATGTCCTGCGTAGGGAACAACAACACTTTGTCTACAACATGAATGACGCCGTTGCTGGCCTGCACGTCGGCTGCGACAACCTTGGTATTGCCGTTGATAAACACTGCGCCGGCGGCATCGCGGCCCACGTAGAGCACATTGTCATAGGGCGTGGCAGCATTCTTGTACGTCGGGTAGCTGCCATTGCTGAGTTGGCTGGCAGTACGGGCGCCCAGGGCTACGTGGTAGCGCAGGATTTGACGCAACTGGTTGATCTGCCGCGGATCGCTGATTGCCGAAATGTTCTGGGCATTGTTGAAAGGAGCGGGCAGGTTGGCAAAAGCCGCATTGGTCGGGGCAAACACCGTGGCATCGAGGCCGGCGGCGCTCAGAAAACCGACCTGGCCGGTTTTGACCACTGCCGCGACAAGCGTGCTGAAATCGGGATTGGACAAGGCAATGTCGACAACAGTATTGCTCTGGCGGTCAGCAGCGAGGCCGGAGGTTTCTGTTGAAGCCAGTTCTGTCAGATTGTCTTTCTGGCAGGCAGTCATGGCGAACAAAATGGCAACAGGAAGCAGGGCCAGTCGCAGTACGCGTCCGGCAGGACGGGTGAAGAAGATCATGGTGTGGAGATTGTCTGGTTTAAGAAATTTTGTTTAACTAATTGGATGCTTGTAAGGTGATTAGTTAAACAGAATGGTTGCTTTTCGGTTTTGCGCCACCGGACCAAAAGAATATGAATTGCCCAAAACTGGCAAGCAGCGAAAAAATCTGAAAAAAAATCACGGCGCTTTTGAACAAAATCGCCTGATATTTCCCCTTCAAATTTGCCACATGCTGGATGCTCCCGAATCTTCTTCCTCCTACCGCCTGCTGAATGCCGCGGTGATCGTAGCTGCCCTGGGTTACTTTGTCGACATCTACGATTTGTTGCTGTTCGGGTTTGTCCGGCAGAAAAGCCTGCTCTCGCTCGGTTTTTCGGCCGAACAGGCGTTCGACATTGGCCTTTCACTGCAAAACTGGCAAATGTTCGGCCTGCTCATCGGCGGCATTTTGTGGGGCGTGCTGGGCGACAAGCGCGGGCGGGTCAAGGTGCTTTATTTTTCCATCGCCATGTATTCGCTGGCCAATATTCTCAATGGTTTCGTCAGCGGTTACGCCGATTACGCGCTGTTTCGGTTTATTGCGGGCGTCGGTCTCGCCGGCGAACTGGGCGCCGGGATCACCCTGGTGGCGGAGGTGCTTCCGAAAGAAAAACGCGGCTACGGCACCACTTTGGTGGCTGCAATCGGCTTGTCGGGCGCCTTGCTGGCTTGGGTGATCGAGGTGGCTTTTCCCTGGCGGACCTGCTATTTCATCGGCGGAGCTTTGGGCATTTTGCTTTTGCTGCTGCGCATCAGCGTTTCGGAGTCGGGTATTTTCAACCGAATCAGACAGGAGACACACGTTAGCCGGGGCAATTTTCTGGCGCTTTTTACCAGTTGGGATCGCGCTGTTCGTTTTTTGCGCTGCATTTTCATCGGCACTTCAACCTGGTTTGTCGTAGGCATTCTGGTGTTTTTTGCGCCGGAATTTGGCAAAGTCAAAGGTCTGACCGGCATCACGGCCGGCAATGCCATCGCCGCCTGCTACACCGGCCTGATTCTGGGCGACATCGCCTCGGGTTTGCTCAGCCAGGCCCTGCGAAGCCGCCTGAAGGTGATGTGGCTTTTTCTTCTGCTCGACGTGGTGGCGGTCGCTTTTTACCTGTGGATGCCCTTTTCCAGCAACACCGCTTTTTACCTGACGCATTTTTTCCTCGGCATTTCTGTCGGTTTCTGGGTGATCTTCGTGACCATCGGCGCCGAACAGTTCGGCACCAACCTGCGTTCTACGGTGGCGACCTCAGTGCCCAATTTTGCCCGGGGCATGCAGGTGCCGATCAACGAATCGTTCAAATACCTGAAAAGCGCGGCCGTTACGGGCAGTGTGATTACCGCTTCCTACCTCGTCGGAACGGTCTGCCTGGGCATCGCTTTTCTGGCCCTCATCGGTATGAAAGAGACATTCGATGCCGATCTGGACTACGTGGAGGATATTTAAAAGTCGCGGAGTCCGGGTTTCGCCGCGAAGACGCGGAGAAATTCGCGAACACTTCGCGCCTCCGCGCCTTCGCGGTAAAAATCACGCGCAGAAGGCGAGGGAACAGTCACCTTTATTCAACACGATCATTCTGCTTTTGCCTGTTTTTTCCAAATAACTTCGGCGCAAAGCCTACCTTTGCACGGCTGATTCCAAATTTTGAATTGTCAGGGCTTTTTTCGGGCCCGAATTACGCTAACCATCATTCGCTTGAATATGAATTTTGATCTGATTGTCATTGGTTCTGGTCCCGGCGGTTATGTCGCCGCGATTCGCGCTTCGCAACTCGGCCTTAACACGGCTATTATCGAACGGGAAAACCTGGGCGGCATTTGCCTCAACTGGGGTTGCATCCCCACCAAAGCGCTGCTGAAAAGTGCGCAGGTGTTCGATTATCTGCATCACGCGGAGGACTTCGGGATCAAAGTCGACAAAGCAGAGGCGGATTTTGGAGCGGTGGTCAAGCGCAGCCGGGGCGTTGCCGAAGGCATGAGCAAGGGCGTTCAGTTTTTGATGAAAAAGAACAAGATCACCGTGATCATGGGCAATGCCAAACTGGTCGCAGGCCCGAAAGTGTCGGTTACCGACGCGGAAGGAAAGGTTGCGGAATACACGGCCAAACACATCATCGTAGCTACCGGCGGTCGCGCCAAGGAACTGCCCAACCTCAAAATCGACGGCCAGAAAGTCATCGACTACCGCAAGGCGATGTCGCTCGAAACGCAGCCCAAACGAATGGTGGTCGTCGGCGCCGGCGCAATCGGCGTTGAATTCGGCTATTTTTATCACGCCATGGGCACGGAGGTGAGCATCGTTGAATTTATGGAACAAGGCCTGGTGCCGCGCGAAGACCCCGACGTGTCGAAGGAACTGACCAAGAATTTTACCAAAAAAGGCATCAAAGTGTACGGCGGCTGGGCCGTCGAATCGGTCGATACTTCCGGCAAGGAAATCAAGGTGCTGGTCAAAAGCCGCAAGGACGGCAAAACCGAAACCATCCTCTGCGATGTCGTGCTGAGCGCCGCCGGCGTGACGCCCAATACTGAAAATATCGGCCTGGACACACTGGGCATCACAACCGACCGCGGCTACATCAAAGTGGACGAGTACTACCGCACCAACGTGCCGGGCGTGTACGCGATCGGCGACGTATTGGCTACGCAAGCCCTGGCGCACGTCGCCAGCGCAGAGGGTATCACCTGCGTCGAAGCCATTGCAGGGCATCACCCCGAGCCCATCGACTACAACAATATCCCCGGCTGCACCTACTGCACGCCCGAAATCGCCTCTGTTGGCCACACGGAACAGTCGGCCAAAGACGCCGGCTACGAAGTACTGGTCGGGAAATTCCCCTTCACCGCTTCCGGCAAAGCAAAGGCAGCAGGCCATCCCGAAGGTTTTGTCAAGGTTATTTTTGACAAAAAATACGGCGAATGGCTCGGTGCACACATGATCGGTTACAATGTGACGGAGATGATCGCAGAAGTGGTCGTGGCGCGCAAACTGGAGACGACAGGTCATGAAATCATCAAATCCGTACACCCGCACCCGACCATGAGCGAAGCCATTATGGAAGCGGCAGCCGCGGCTTACGGCGAGGTGATTCACCTGTAACGGAAACGGCCTACGACAATTCCCTGGCCCACATCAGTTCGACCATTCGCTGCACGCCTGCCTGCAAGTATCGCCGGTAGGTGCTGAACGACATGTTCAGGAAATCAGCCGTTTTTTCCTGGCTGCCTACCGGATTTACAAAGGTGCGGTACAGCACCCGATGGTACTTGCCATCCACCGGCGAAGCCTCGATGTCTTTCAAAAGGGTGAGAATTTTCTCTTTCAACACGGCGATGCGTCGGGCGTCGGGGGCGTCCTCACCCGCCTCCTGCACGACCAGTTTGGCCCTTAGCAGCGGATTTTGTTGTAATTGATTGTTGTTGTGGAGGTTTTTCAAGGCGTCGGACAAACTCTCGCCAAATTCCTCCTCACTCAGCACCAGGATCGAGGGCGGGGGGGCTTCTATCGTTTCGAGGCCAGCGGCTGCTTCCGCATCGATTTCCCGTTTGCCCAGCAGTTCGAGCCAGGCAAGAGGCGGTCTGACCCGCCAGTCGTGCATGTACCAGCCAAAAGTCATGCTGTTGACGGAGTAGTCCAGCTCGGTCAGATGATGGAGATCCGCATAATTGAAGCCCGGTTTCCAGAATTCCGGCTGCGAGACCGACAGCATACTCACAGCCAGGCCGGGGGTGAAATAATATTGCACGATGGTCAGGAACATGCTGCTTTGCAGGGGAGAAATGTTCTGGTGCGTTTCACCGGCCATCCAAAACCGAAATGCGACCATTTGCTCGCCCTGCCGCAAAGGCAGATGTTTTTTCTGATAAACGAGCAGTTGCTGAACGATAGGATCTTTCACCTCGTCAGCGTTTATCTCATGCAGGTTGATTTTCAAGACGAAAGCATTGGCCTGCCGCGCCCCGTCGCGCCAAACCCAAATCTGGCCCGCTGGATGTTTCGCCCAAAAGTCGAACGCCATCAGACTGCCGGCGTCCTCGTGCCGGCGAACCATGTCGCGCAGCGCCGGCATGTCGGCTTCCTGGGCAATATCGACCCAAAAACTGCCGCTTTCCTGCCAATCAAAGAAGGGTTTCACCACGGCATTCAGCCGGTGCAGGTAGAGCAGGTCGAACAACACCTTGCGCTGGCCCTCGCCGGTCGTTTCGCGGAGTTTGCGGTGATAGTAGTGGCGAATACGGTTGTGCAATTCCGCGTACCAGTCGGGATGCCGCCAGCGCAGGTCGGCGCAAAGGGCTTCCCGTGCAATATCGTGCGGATAAATACCTTCCTTTCCGATTGAAATAAAAGAAAGGCCGCAAAGCCAGTTGAACAACTCGCTGACATCTTCCACGCCCATGACATCGGCCAGAAGCGATTCGGTCAGCAAATTCACCAGTGCGCAAACTTCCAGCGCCGCGCGGTGCATCGGACTCGGTACCTGCCGAACAAACAACTGCAACAGGGTGCGGATCAGGTCGGGCGACTGGTCGGGGCTGAAATTTTTATCCGGATACTGCTCATAGATATCGGCTACCACCGAAATAGCCAGCGGATGGCCGTGGGTAAACTCGATGATCGGCCGGATCTTGTCTTCCGGCAGATTGCGCTGACGCAGGTAGGTCTCGCTTTCGGAAGGCGTGAAATTGCGCAACTGGACCGTTCGCATCAGCATTCTCCAGCCGGCGTCGGTGGTCCACGACAGGCCCGGGGCGTTGCGGCTGGTTATGACGGTCAGGACATTGGAGGGCAATTGAGGCAAAAAATCGACGCGAATCCAGTCGTCGAGCGGGGCGATTTTTTCAAACGTATCAATAAACAGGACGGTGCGTCCGCTCAAACGACCTAGGTCTTCGAAAACATTCGAGTCGGGATTGCCCGCCGAACCGATTGCCTTTCCGAGCGCGGTTTTCACGCTTTCCAGAAAAGCAATCGGGTGCGGTTCTATTTCACGGGCATCGATGAGCAATTGATGCGCGCCGTGTTCGATGCAGATATCTGCGAGGTGTTTGGCAAGCGTAGTCTTGCCCTGACCGCCGGGTCCGTGGATATGGACCAGCACGTATTCCGGGTTTGGGCTTTTCAAAAGGCTTTCAAACAACCGGATCTCGTTGTCCCGGCCGACAAATGAACGTCGCCGGGCAGCACTCAGCAGGGCAGCAATTGAAGGCATGACAGTTGTTTTCCGTGGTCAGGGAGAAATTCAAGCAGCAGGATGTAAAACGGACAAACAAGCGTGATTTGGTCCGAAAAATACAACTTTCTCCCGGTTTTCCACTTTAAACAGCCGCCCTAAAAGATGCGGATATTCAGCCCGATGATCAAACGGGCGGGCGTGTTGCTGAAATGGTAGGGTTGGCCGAAAAAGTTGACGTGGTCGCCGGCCTTGTTGAAATTGCCTTCGTAGCGGGCATCGACGGAAACCGGGCCCGTGCCGAAAGTAAGCCCTGCCTGCCAGCCCCAGGTGAACTGTTTGAATCGCGCAGAATAGCCTTCAAAATCGGTAAGTTCCGATTTGCTACTCAAAAAATAATGCCCCACCGGGCCGCCGCTGACACGCACCGGGCCTGCCGTAAAACCGACCAGAATCGGGAAATCGAGGTACTGGTATTTCTCGTTTTTGACAATTTCGCCGAGGCTGGTTTCCTTGATTTTGTAATCCGTGCGGTTGGAATTGAACATGACCTCCGGCTGCAAAAAGACCTTTTCTCCAAAACGGAAATAGGCGCCGAACTGCGTACCGAATTTGAAGTCTTTCACGCCGAAATTGAAGGAGGTGTCGGCAAGCACCTGAATATCGTCGGGCTTTTTAAGTTGGGTATTGACGCCGCCTTTGATGCCAAAGGAAAATTGCGCCTGGGCAGCGTGGGTGCATGCGAGCATGAGCAAAGCAACTAAAATCAGATTTTTCATACGACTACAAGGTTTTGATACTGGAAAAACGCCCGCCTTCTGGCCGTCGTGGCTGCGCAAGATGTTTTAACCTAGCTTTAAAACAATTCGCTTGTGTACTCTGTCTTAGCAAGCACGGCCAGAATGTGTACTTTTGCCCGCTTTTTATGGAAATCACACGAGCCGATTTTGTTGCCAGTTACCCGAAGGAAACCCTCTGCCCGAAGGACGGCCTCCCGGAGTTTGCCTTTATCGGCCGCTCGAATGTGGGCAAGTCATCGCTCATCAACATGCTTACGGGCCGCAAAGGGCTGGCAAAAGTCTCGGGAACACCCGGTAAAACCCGCCTGCTGAACTATTTCCTCATCAACCAGGTCTGGTACCTGGTCGATTTGCCCGGCTACGGCTATGCGAGGGTCTCGAAAAAGGAACAGCAAAATCTGGCGGTCATGATCAGCGGATATCTGCTGAACCGCCCGACCCTGCAACTGGCCTTCGTTCTGATCGATTCCAATATTCCGCCTACCCGCAACGACCTGGAATTTATCAATGGCCTTGGCAGCCAGGGGGTGCCGTTTGCACTCGTGTTTACCAAAAGCGACCGCATTGGAAAAGGTAATCTGGAAAAAAACGTGCAGGCTTTTTTAGGGGAATTGTCCAAAACCTGGGAAAACCTGCCGCCCTATTTTATTACTTCGTCCGAATATCGAACCGGCAGACAGGAATTGCTGGATTATATCGAAACCATCCTCAAACAACAGTAAAGCCGGGCATCGCTCCGCGTCAGCACCGTGAAACAGGTCAAAACATACCCGCGCATCATCGAAAACGTCGAAGACTGGCCGATTTACCGGCTCAGCGAAGACCGCGCGAACTTTATACGGGAAATCGATGAGTACACGTTCAGGCGCTTTGTCGAACAACACCGCGGCGATTTGTCGGACGTCATCGTCAAAACCATCTATCAGGAGCGTATTCGCATCAAGGAAGACCCCTGGAAGGTTGACCCGCCGAACGAACGCTCGTTCTGGAACCGCATCAGCAAAAAGCTGATCAAAAAATCGCTCGACCGCGACGACGACGAGGCGCAGGCCGCTTCGGAGGAAATTTTGCAAAAAATCATCCACCGCTACTCGGAAGAAATCGTCGGCACTTTCCAGATCACTACCCACCGTTTTGCCGTTCGTTTTCTCACGGTTTTGTTCAATCGTTTGTTCAATGCCGCCGTTTCGAAAAGTATCCGCGGGCTTTGGCGCGGCCGCCGTCAGTTGTACGAACGCCTCAATGTGGTGGGCGACGTAGATACCGTGCGCGACCTGTTTCAGCACGGTACGGTGGTCGTGGTTCCGACGCACTTCAGCAACCTCGACTCCATCCTCGTGGGCTACGCCATGGATCAAATCATGGGTTTGCCTTCTTTTTCCTACGGCGCAGGGCTCAATTTGTACAATTTCGGGCCGGCTGCCTATTTCATGAACCGACTTGGCGCCTATCGGGTCGACCGCCGTAAAAAGAACCCCATTTACCTGGAGACGCTCAAAGCCATGAGCAATCTGAGTATTCAGCGCGGCGTCAACAGCCTGTTTTTCCCGGGCGGCACGCGCTCGCGCTCGGGGGCACTGGAATCCGAACTGAAAATGGGGCTTTTGGGCACTGCTGTTCAGGCCCAACGCGCGCTTTGTGAAAAGGACAGCGACAAAAAAATCTTCGTGGTGCCGATGGTTATCGGTTATCACTTCGTGCTGGAAGCGCCGTTTTTGATCGAACAATACCTGCGCAGCACCGGAAAAGAGAACTATATCCGCCTGAAAGATGAAGGCAAAAGTGTCAGAAGCTGGTTCCACTTCGTCTGGCGTTTCCTTTCCACCACGAACGATATCACGCTCAGCGTGGGCAGGCCCATGGATGTTTTGGGCAATTTTGTTGACGGTCAGGGCCGGAGTTTCGACCGCTTCGGTCACGAAATCGATATCCGCGAATACTTTTACTCAAAAGGCGCCATCAACGAAGACCGGCAACGCGAAGAGGAGTACACCAAAATACTTGCCGACCGCATTACCGAACGCTATCACCTTGAAAATGTGGTGCTTTCGAGCCATCTGATCGCCTTTGCCGTGTTTGAAATGCTCATCCACGACAACCCCAAACTCGACATCTACGGCATCCTTCGCCTGCCGCCCGACGACTACATTTTCCCCGCGCGGGCCGTAGAGGAAGTCGTGGAGCAGATGCAAACCAGACTGTTCCAGATGGAGCAGCAGGGTAAAATCAAACTGGCCCCGCAAATTCACCTGCCGGTTCACGAACTGGTGAAAGACGGCGTCAAAAACCTCGGAACCCTGCACCGCGAAAAACCGCTCGGTTTTACCCGCGAAGGCGAAATCATTTCCTCCAACTTCCGTGTTTTGTATTATTACCACAACCGGCTCGGTCATTACAGTCTGGAAAAAGCCGTACAATGGAAGGCGCAGGAAATCGAGGTGCTTAAAATCGATTGATTTTTAATGCTTTAAGAAAAAATTTTGGGCAAAATAACCATCGGCCATGACGTACAAAAATCTTGAAATCACCCTCGAAGACGGTATCGCCGTCGTCACGATCAACCGCGAAAAAGCCCGCAATGCGCTGAATTCCGAAACCATGCTCGAATTGCGCGACTTCTTCGGCGACCATGCCCTCGGCATAGAAGGCCTCAAAGGCGTGGTGCTGACGGGCGCGGGCGAAAAAGCATTCGTGGCCGGCGCCGACATCACCGAATTCCGCGATCTGGACAGCCAGCAGGGGGCCGACTTCGCTCGCCGCGGCCAGCAGATATTCTTCCTGATCGAACGTTTTCACCGGCCGGTGGTGGCCGCCGTCAATGGCTATGCGCTGGGCGGCGGATGCGAACTGGCCATGGCTTGCCATCTCCGTATCGCTGGCGAAAAAGCCTTTTTCGGGCAGCCGGAGGTCAATCTCGGGCTGATTCCAGGCTACGGGGGCACGCAGCGGCTGATTCAACTCGTCGGCAAAACCAAGGCACTCGAACTGCTCATGACGGCAGATGTCATCGGCGCAAATGAGGCACATCAGCTTGGCCTGGTCAACTACGTCGTTCCTTCGGGCGCTGAAATTGCCAAGGCCAAAGAACTGATTGAAAAAATTGCAAGCAAGGCGCCCGTCGCCATCGCAAAGGTGATCGAATCCGTCAATGCCTATTTTGAGGCCACCCACGGAGGCTATGTCGCCGAGGTTTCCGCCTTCGGTGAATGCTGCGATACCAGCGATTTTCGCGAAGGCGCGGCTGCGTTTCTCGAAAAACGTCCGGCTCAGTTCAAAGGCAAATAAGCCGCCGTTTTAATTTGACCACCCAAGTATCAAGTCTCTGTTTTCAGTAAAATGGACGCTGCCGCATCGAACCCCGTTGAAACCGACATCCTTATTATTGGAGCCGGGCCAGTAGGCCTTTTCGCCGTTTTTGAAGCAGGTTTGCTCAAAATGCGCTGCCACCTGGTAGATGTACTGCCGCAAGCCGGCGGACAATTGACGGAGATTTATCCGAAAAAACCCATCTACGACATCCCGGGCTACCCGAGTGTGCTGGCCGGCGATCTGGTGCAAAACCTGCTCAAACAGATCGAACCTTTCCAGCCCGGGTTCACCCTCGGCGAACGCGCCGAAACCCTCGAAAAGCAAGCCGACGGGCGCTGGCTGGTGACCACTCACCGGGGCACCAAGTTGCTGGCGCCGGCTATTTTTATCGCCGGCGGGCTGGGCAGTTTCGAGCCGCGCAAACCGCCGATCGACAATATTGCTGATTTCGAAGAGCGGGGGGTCGAGTACTTCGTTCGCAACCCCGAATTGTACCGCGACAAACGTGTCGTCATCGCCGGCGGCGGCGATTCGGCGCTCGACTGGTCTATTTACCTGGCCGACCTGGCCAGCGAACTGACGCTGATCCACCGACGCACCGAGTTTCGTGGGGCGCTGGATTCGGTTGAAAAGGTACAACACCTGGCCCAGTCGGGTAAAATCCGCCTGATTACCAATGCGCAAGTCACTGGTTTGCAGGGAAATGGCAAACTCGACGGCATTACCGTCCTGCATGATACGGACGGCGAATTCCAGTTGCCGGCCGATCATTTCGTCCCTTTGTTCGGCCTCACGCCCAAACTCGGTCCCATCGGCGACTGGGGCCTCCAGGTCGATAAAGGCAACGCCATCGAAGTGAATACTTTCGACTATTCCACCAACGTGCCGGGCATTTACGCCATCGGCGACATCAATACCTATCCGGGCAAACTGAAACTGATCCTTTGCGGCTTCCACGAGGCCACACTGGCTTGCCAGTCGGCGTTCAGATTCGTTTTCCCCGACAAAAAACTTTCATTTAAATACACCACCGTTACCGGGATTGAAGGATTGTGACAATGATCAAAGTAACCGTTATTGACCGGGAAGAAGCGGTGCACGAACTCGATGCGCCGACCGATATGAACCTGAATCTCATGGAGTTGTGCAAAAGCTACGAACTGCCTGTCAAGGGCACTTGTGGCGGCATGGCGCTGTGTGCTTCCTGCCACGTGTATGTGCTCAGCAATCATGAATTGCCCGAGCCTTCCGACGATGAGATCGCCATGCTCGATTCGGCATTTTTTGTCAAGGGAAACAGTCGCCTGGGTTGTCAGATCAGGTTGGCCGACGAACTCGATGGCCTGAAAGTTCATCTTGCGCCCGAGTCGGAGTAATCAGCCCTTGCCGCGAAATTCCAGCAAGCTGCCATAATCGTCCCAGCGGGCGTCTTCTTTTTTCATCTCCAGCAGGTCAAAAAGGTTGTCATCGCTGTACATCTCGTCCAGTTCGTCCGCGTTTTGTGCGGTGCGCAATTCAAGGCGCCCTTCCCTGATTTGATCGAGGCGCCACCTGAAAGTGCGTTCCATTTTGGCATAAATGGCTGAACAAGCAGCCAAATGATCGATTTCTGCACCGTCGGGCACAATGGCATCGCTGAATGCAGCCCGGTTGCGGGCGATCATTTTTCCTTCCGCCAGAATAAAGTAGGCCGTATGCGCCCATTGCTCCACAGGAGGCAGCAGGCGGGAATAAAGCACCAACTGGAGATCTTCACCGTTGCGGATCATTTCGCGACGCCGGGTGGTTCCGCTCCATTTCAGATCGACAATAGTCCGTTCTTGATCGCCGCGGCGCAGCACCAGATCGGCTTTGCCGCGGACGGGCACGCCGGCCAGTTCGCCTTCCAGTTCGATTTCGGTGCCTTCCACCGTCCAGTGGTTGGCGCGCAGCATGGAAATGAGGCTCCACGCGGCATTTTTGACGCTATTGAGGAACGCGTTTCGCTCGGGTTCGCGGCCGTAGAGCAGGAGCGTGGCGCCCTCGCGGTTGAGCAGTTTGTCCGCTTGATCGTCCACCCAGCGGCTGATCTCGGGTTTGCCGAGCCCGTCTAGGTTTTCTTTTAATAAAAGTTCGAAAAAACGGTGTGCGAGGTTGCCCAAAAGGGTGGAATCCGGCTTGACACTGAGCAGGCTGGCCGGGTATAATTTCAGTTTTTGCCGAAAAAACCAGCGATGCGGATGGTAAAAAAGCGCTTCGAGGTTGGTGGGCGTTTCATATTCGCTTGCCGGCACAAATTCCGGGCGCCGCAAGGTCAAAAAAGGTGGGGTCGCCACGACCGGGCGCACGGTATGTTCCTGTTTGGGCGGCAAATTCCACCACGCACGCAGCCGGCCGGCATCGGCTTCCTGATCCAGGGAGAAACTGAAATCGGCGACATGGCCAAACGCCGCTTCGATATCGCCCAGCAGCAGATCGGGCACCACGTCGGCGCCCCTGATTTGCTCTGGCAAGACCAGTACGAGTTGTTGCCGCGTCAAAAGGACAGGTTTGTACTGGCGGAAAAGCGCGCGTTTGCTCTGCTTTTCAGGCGTGTCCAGTTCGATGCCCGATTTTGCAAGGTATTGATACTCAGCATCTCTCCATTTGAATGGGGGTGGGGTAGGGTCGTTGAACGTGCAATTCCACCACAGCAGCCGTTCGCAATGATCTGCCATCGCGCCCGCCTGATGGATGTAGGACAGGCTGCCTGCCTCGGCGGTGGTAATTTGTACGGGAGCCGGTTCGTAAATGGTTCGCACGATGCGTTCGAGTTCGAGAAAACCCACCCTTTGCTCGGGCAGGGTTTCCAGCAGTTCCCTGATCCGCCGGGCCTGTTCGGCCAGCACCAGCAACGAAGTGTTCTTGCTGCCGGTCTGATCGAAATACTGCAAGGCCCAGGTTTGCAAATAGGCATAGATCCCGATGGCATCGCGAACAGGGGCGCCTGTTTCGGGGCGATATCGCCGCCGGTCGAACCAGAATTCGTATTGCCGGCGGGTTTCGGCGGGCAAATCGCCCTGTTCGAGGTAACCGTACACGGCTGCGTACCAAGTATCGCTGAAAAAACCCGGTTTTTCTGCCAAAACCCGGGCAATTTCGAGGGCCAGACCGTCGTCGAGCGGTTTTACCGACAGCGTGACAAACTCCATGATTTTGAACACATCCACAGGCTCCCACAAAAATGCGGGAGCGAGTTTGAGCACCTGAAGCGAGGGCCGGGCCAGCGAATTGGACAGTATGCCCATCGCAGGCAACTGCTCGCGGATGCCTGCGTTTTCGAAGCTGCGCTCCATTTCGGGCAACAAAACCAGCGGCCTGAAATCCGGATTGTCGGCAATCAGACGCGCAACGGCGACGGCTGCATCGCTGTCGCGGCGCGCGCGAATGATCAGCAGGGAGCGGTCGTCGTCCGGGAAACGACTGGACGTGACCGGCCGGCCGCTCAGTCGACCTTGCAGCGCGCCAAGCCGGGTGTCGGCGGGTGCATCGCAAGTGAGTTCGACTTGCTCGATGGCCACCCCCTTTTGTTCCAGCGCTTTGAAAAGTCGCTGAAAATGAGGAGGGTATAATGTTTTTGGTTCGTAAAGATTGAGGGAGTCGAGATCAAGGAAGGAATCCGGTAGTTGTTCCAGCACTTGCTGGAAGCGGTCGGCCCACCCGAACATCCGGGCGCCGAGGGAGGGATCGGAGCGTTTTTTCAGGAAAAGGGCTTCGGCTTTCGAGAGCGCGACCAGGCGCTCCGGGCAGTCTTCGGAGGGGAAAAAATCCCAGCCGCCGAGCACCAACTCGTCGCGCCAGGCGAGCAAAGCGCTGGCCGTGGCAAAGCGGTCGGAAGCATAGGAGGCTTCGTAGAACGCGCCTTCGCTGCATTGCCCCAGAGCCTGCCTGTACAATTCGATGCGCAGATAGTCCGTGTTGTCGGGATAGCCGCCGAGTCCCAGTCTGGTTTCGAACCAGGCGAGCAACTTCTTGGGGCCTGCATACCATTCACCCGCCGAAAAAACCGCGCCGGGGCTGTGTACGATACCGTCGAATTCGAGGCCGAAATGGAGCGTCATGGTGTGCACAAAATTAGGAACGCTTTGCTAGTCGCAAGACAAATGACGATTACAATTTGCGTACTTTTGGCCGCTTTTTAAAACAATTTTTGTGCAAATGGAATCAAAAGAAGTCGTGAAGACGAGCAATATTACCATTCAGGTGGGTCTGGATGCCCAAAACGTGCCCATCCGCATTGAATGGGCTGCAAGCGACATGCATCCGACCGGCAAAGCCGAGGAATGCAAAGCGATGGCTGTGGCTTTATTTGACAAAGCCAGCCGCGACACCTTGCGCATCGATTTGTGGACGAATGAGATGCAGGTGGTGGAGATGGATCGTTTCGTTTACCAAATTATCCGCTCCCTGAGCCAAACCTACTTGAAAGCCACCCAAAACAAGGAATTGGCCGAAGAAATGGCCCGTTTTGCCCACTATTTCGGCGAAAAGACTGAAATCATTGCAAAAGAATCCTGAGCCATGAATCTGAGTACTATCCGCCACGAATTCGCGTTCTGGTCGCACCTTTTTGTCACCTTGCTGGCATGGGTCGCGCCGTTTTGTTTCAGTTGGCAAATCCTCGTGCCGGCCTATGCGGCGGTGATGCTCCAGTTTGCCATTTTCGGGCGCTGTCTGCTAAACCGGGAACATGCGCTGGAAGAAGAAGAAAACGCCACTTTTTACTCCTATTTGCTGGAAAAAATGGGGCTTCATGTTAATCGCGGCCGCGTCAAACTGCTGGTGCGGCGTATTTTATACCCGACGATGTCGGTGGTAGCCATTGTCTGGCAAGCTGTTTTGGGCAATGAGCCCTGGCTGTTTTGACCTTTTCCAGATCATTTTTGACATAAAAAACAGGGAGCGCGCCGGAAAATTCCGACGCGCTCCCTTGTTTTTATCTACTGCAAACCTCGATCAGGGCTTGGCCTTTTTCGAAACGGGTTTGCCGTTGGCATCGATCTGGATCACTTCCATGCCGAGTTGTTGCAGGCCGGGCATGATCTTTTCGGCGTCGCCAGCCAGGAACCAGCCCATGTTGTTGGGTTGGATGATGGATTTGGCGGTGTTTTGTACGTCTTTCAGCGTAAGCGCTTGCACGCGACCGCTGTATTTCTGCCAGTAATCGTCGGGCAGCCCGTAGCGCACCTGCATTTTGACGCTGCCGGCCACGGAGCCATTGGTTTCCCACATGCCTGCCATGCCCATCACGGTGTTCTGTTTGGTTTTGTCAAATTCGGCTTGCGTCATCGGTTTGTCGCCGACGAACATGTTGACCTCCTTGGTGACTTCCTGGATGCTTTCCTTGGTTTTGTCGGTCTGGACCGGGGCAAAAACAAAGAACGGACGCTGGCCGCGCGTACCCATGATGCCGGAGCCGGCGCCGTAGGCCCAGTGTTTGTCTTCGCGGATGTTCATGTTGATCCGGCTGGTGAAATCGCCGCCGAGTACGTTGTTCATTTGCTCGATAGCGGCTTCATCCATCTGGCCGTAGGGCTTGGTAAGGTAGCCGGCCATGATCATGGTTTGCTGGCTTTCCGGGCGGTCGATCAGGAAAATTTTGCCGTTGTTGGCGGTTTTAACTTCCGGAATAACCTTTTTGGGCACGTCGCCCTTGCCCCATTTGCCGAAGCGTTTTTCCAGTTTGGCCACCAGTTCGTCCATGGTGATGTCGCCCGTCACGACGATGGTTGCGTTGTTGGGTTTGAGCCAGCGTCCGTAGAAGCCGCGAACGTCGTCGAGCGTCATGGCCTGTACGGATTCTTCTTCACCCGTGCCCGTCAAAGGCATGCCGTAGGGGTGATCTTCACCGTAGAGGTACTTGGGCATCACGCGCATGACCATGGTCTGCGGGTTCTTTTTCTCGTTGTTGATCTGGCTGATCTGTTGATTTTTGAGGCGGTTGAAATCCGTTTCGGGGAAAGAGGGATTCAGCACGACGTCGGCCATCAGGTCGAGGCTCGGATCGAGAGAAGGTTTGAGCGTATTGAGGTTGACGTAGGAGTAGTCCAGGTCGCTGGTGGTATTCAAGCTGGCGCCCAGCAATTGCAGGCGTTCGTTGATCTGGAGCGAGCTCAGGCTTTTGGTTCCTTCGTCGAGCATGTTCATGGAGAGCGATGCGAGACCGGGTTTGCCGCCGAATTTGTCGGTGCAGAAACCGGCGTCGAACATCATACTCATCACGATGGTGGGGCTTTCCGTCCGGCGGGCAAGCACGACTTTCATGCCGTTGCTCAGGGTGCGTTTTTCGAGCGTCGGGAACTTGGCGTCGATCTTGCCGGCCACCTCGGGGGCTTTGCTGCGGTCGGCTTCCGTACCCGTCACGGAATACTCGGGGAACGGCGTGCAGACGAGCGTAAACTTGCCGTCGCTGAGCCATTTTTGGCTCACCATGTGGATGTCTTTTGCCGTGGTTTGGTCGTACCAGCGCAGTTTTTTCTTGTAATAATCGGCGCTGCCGCCAAATACTTCGTTTTCAGCCAGGATGTCGCTCTTGCCGCCGAAGCCGCCGATGCGTTCGAGACCTTTGATGAAGTTGGCGAAATAAGCCGCTTTTACGCGGTTGACTTCTTCGTCGGTCGGGCCTTTGGCGATGAATTCGTCCATGACTTCATTCAGCGCAGCCTCGACTTCTTCCACGGTATGGCCGTTTTTCACATTGGCCACCACGACGAAGTTGCCGGCGATTTCGGAAGGTCCGAAATAGGCGTAAGCCTGGGTGCAGATTTGTTTTTCATACACCAGTTTTTTGTATAGGCGGCTGTTTTTGCCGGCAGCCAGTACGTCGGAGGCCAGGTCGAGGTAAACGCCTTCCTGGGTGCCCCATTGCGGCGTATTCCACACCAGCATGATCTGTGATTCGGGCACGCGGTCCTGGTATTCTGCGCGGGTGTTGCCGAAGCGTTTGGGAATATTGACGCCCGGGCGCGCCAGCGTGGGGCCGGCGGGGATATTGCCGAAATATTTCAGCACCCGTTGATACACATCTTCAGCGTTGACGTCGCCGGCGATCACCAGTACGGCATTGGCGGCGCCGTAGTAGGTTTTGAACCATTCGTGCACGTCTTCGAGGCTGGCAGCGTTGAGGTCTTCCATTTCGCCGATCACCGTGTGGCCATAGGGGTGATACGGCGGGAACATTTCTTTCTGCATGATGTCGTAGCTGCGGGAGTAGGGCTGGTTTTCGCCCTGGCGCTTTTCGTTTTGCACCACGCCGCGTTGCTCATCGAGTTTGGCCTGGTCGATGGCGCCGATGAGGTGGCCCATACGATCGCTTTCGAGCCACAGCACCTGGTCGAGCGCGGTAACCGGCACGTTCTGGAAGTAGTTGGTGCGGTCTTCGTTGGTGGTGCCGTTCAGATCGGTAGCGCCGATGGCTTCGAGGGCTTGGAAATAGTCCGTGTTGAAGTTTTCCGAACCGTTGAACATCAGGTGCTCGAACAAGTGAGCGAAGCCCGATTTGCCGGGTTTTTCATTTTTCGAACCAACATGGTACCAGACGTTTACGGCGACAATCGGGGCTTTGTGGTCTTCATGTACAATCAGTCGGAGGCCGTTGGGCAACGTGAATTTGCGGTACGGAATGTCGATAGCGTCGGGGTTGTACTTGGGAATGTCGATCTGGGAGAACAGTAAAAGGGAGGGTAACAGAAGTAAGGTTAGCAGGAATAGCCTTTTCATAAGTTCCTGTGCAATTGATTGGTGAATTGAATTGTTTTCGTGTGTAAAGGCATGCGTAAAATGGTATGGAAGACCATTGGCAACATGTTCTTGTTACAATGGTGCATCTAAACGCAACGAAGCTGCATCATTTTCGCTGGAAGCCTGAAAAGTTTGGATAAAAGTTCGATTTCCTCGGGTAAAAACCAGTTCAGATGGTGTTTGCGCACCCTGATCTATCAGACGCCGCCTTCCAAAACTTCCCAGGTATGATCGCCGAGCAGCCGGACGCTGGCGAGGTGCTCATACGGCGACCGCTCTCCCCATTCGGCCGGAGAAACCATGGAGAGCACGTGTTTGCCGTCCTTCTTGCGCTGATAGAGGTAGTAGAGATGATGGACGACCGGTTGAAAGGGAATTTCTGCCTGATAAATGACTTCGGACACGTTGACGCGTTGTTGCAGCGATTTGGCCTGTTGCACCAGCGTTTCCATCTGCCGGCGGAGTTGCTCCATTTGCCGGTCGGTCTGGTCGTACATGGCCGTCATGGCGTTGCCCCGAATGCGACCCTTGTCTTCGGGGCGAATCACGGCGCCCCCAACGGTGTGCGCGTAGGGCAGCAGGCCGGGAGTCTCGGCAATTTTGTCGCGATCTATGGGGTTGACGAAAGCGTCGTCTTTTTGCTCAGGCATGGCGCAAAAATAGGCAGATTACGGAGTGATATTGCCGATGAATAACATTCAAAACAGCCGAAAGATCATTGCGCTGTCCGTACAAGCCGCTTAAACATTGATTTTTTTAACTGTAAATGCGTCAATTGCCGTTTTTTCGCCCGCACAAAACTCAGACACATGCATTCAGTAGCAGTTTTTTGCGGCGCCAATACGGGCAATGATCCCGTTTTTGCCGAACAGGCCACGCTTTTGGGCAAAACCCTTGCGGAACGCAACATCCGTGTGCTTTTTGGCGGCGGAAGCGTAGGGCTTATGGGAGTTCTGGCCGATGCCGTACTGGCCCACGGCGGCCCGATCACCGGCGTGATCACCCACCAGTTGAACGACCTGGAACTCGGGCACCCGGGTGTACACGACATGATTGTCGTGGAATCCATGGCCGAACGCCGCACTTTGTTGATCAAGGGCACCGACGGGGTCATCACCATGCCGGGGGGCTACGGCTCCATGGACGAGCATTTCGAGGCGCTCACGCTGGCACAGTTGCATCAGTACCGCAAGCCCGTCGGACTGCTCAATGTGGGCGGGTACTACGATCCCATGCTGGCCATGATGGACCGCATGGTGGAAAAAGGTTTCCTGAAAGCGGACAATCGCGGCCTCTGTATCGATTCGACTTCGGTCACTGAATTGCTCGACAAAATGGCGGCTTATGAATACAGCGCGGTGAAAAAGTGGGTTTGAGCACTCCCTTCGGCGAAACCGGTTACCTGAAATTTAACCCTTTGCCTTTATTTTCCCTCCATTTCCCGCCCGAGCGGTTAAACTTATCCTAAAATAGCACGTGGGGGAAAGCCCGGCTTTGGTTATTCGGTTTTACAGGTACTATTTTTGTTTATCGAACCAAAAACTGTTGGTTTTCGCCATGCGCAAAAATCTGATTATCGCCCTGATTACCCTTACCTGTGCTTCACTGACGGCTCAAACGCCCTCGTCTGGCAGAGGTAATCTCACGCCCGCTACGCCAAAAACGACCAAGACAAACAGCGCCCAGCCACGCAGCGGCGCAGACAATACTTCCGCTACCAAATCGACGAGACTCGCACCGGCCAAGCCCGCCAACCCCGCGTCCGGAACGGCAAATGAACGCTCGGGCCAAACCACTACCCGCCCGGGCCAAACCACCCGCACCGGCAGCGGCCTGGCGCCGACAGGCACTTCCACCACCCGCACGCAAAGCACGGGCGCCAACATTCGCCCCGGCACGCGCACCACGACCACGGCCGCCGCACCCAAGGCAGCGCCCAAAATCGGCCGCAGAGGCAGGGTAATCCCCTCCGTGCCGGTAAAAGTCAACTGGATGACCCTCGACGAAGCCCTGGAAAAATCCAAAACCGAAAAGCGTAAAATCTTCGTCGATGTGTACACCGACTGGTGCGGCTGGTGCAAACGGATGGACGACAGCACCTTTGCCGATCCCTTTGTAGCCCAGTACCTCAACGACCACTATTACCCCGTAAAATTCAACGCCGAACAACAGCAGGATATCGTGTTCAAGGACAAAACCTACCACTTTAAACGCAACGGCGCACGGGGTACGCACGAACTGGCTATCGAATGGCTCAACAACCGCCTGAGCTACCCGACCACGGTATTTCTGGATGAAAATTTCAGCGTGATCCAACCCCTGCCAGGTTTTCTGGACCCCGCCAAACTGGAAGCCATTCTCAACTATTTCGGCACCAACAGCCACTACACAACCCCCTGGGATACTTACGAAAAACGTTTTTCCGAAGGGGAATAAAGCACGAACACTACCTTGAATTTTATACCCATGAGCCGCTCCGCAACGAGCGGCTCATGCTTTTTTCGGCAAGGCCCTCCGATTAGCCGCAAAACCGGAATACATTCGCCCGTCAACCCCGCCCTTACATACGGACTCAATTTTTCCCGACCATGAAATACGTTCTCGCCATCGATCAGGGCACGACCAGCAGCCGCGCCATCGTGTTCGACCGCAAAGGCAATATCATCGCCGTCGCGCAACAGGAATTTACCCAGTATTTTCCGCAGCCCGGCTGGGTGGAGCACGACGCCGACGAGATCTGGCAATCCGTACAACAGGTTGTCCGTCAGGTGCTTCGCGAAATCAACCCTTCCGACATTGCCGCCATCGGTATCACCAATCAGCGCGAAACCACCGTGGTGTGGGATAAAAGGACCGGCAAACCCGTTTACCGCGCCATCGTCTGGCAAAGCCGTCAGACCATGGACATTTGTAACGACCTGAAAAAGAAAGGCTTCGAGCCCGCCGTTCGTCAAAAAACCGGACTGGTCGTCGACGCCTATTTCTCCGGCTCCAAGATCAAATGGATTCTGGACCAGGTGCCCGGCGCCCGCCACGACGCCGAGGCAGGACATCTGCTGTTCGGCACCATCGATACCTGGCTGCTGTGGAACCTGACAGAAGAAAAAACGCATGCCACCGATTATACCAATGCCTCCCGGACCATGCTGTACAATATTCACACGCTGAACTGGGACAAAGAACTTTGCCAGGCGCTCGATGTGCCTGAAAAAATGTTGCCGACCGTGCTGGACAGCAGCCATGTGTACGGCAATGCGCGGCAAGACCTTGTTGGAAGAAGCGGAATCCCCGTGAGCGGCATGGCAGGCGACCAGCAGGCTGCCTTGTTCGGACAAGCCTGCTTCGCGGAAGGAATGGCCAAAAACACCTACGGCACCGGCTGTTTCATGCTCATGAATACCGGCGCCAAGGCCGTGGCTTCCAAAAACGGCTTGCTCACCACCATCGCCTGGGGCGTCGAAGGCCGCGTGGAATACGCCCTGGAAGGTTCCATTTTTGTAGCCGGATCGGCCGTAAAATGGCTGCGCGACGCCCTCGAACTGGTTCGGGAAGCCGCCGATACCGAGGGCTATTCCAAAAGCATCGAGTCCAGCGACGGAGTGTACGTAGTACCGGCTTTTGTCGGCATGGGCACGCCGTATTGGGACAGTGCCATGCGGGGCGCAATTTTCGGCCTTACGCGCGGCTCGGGCAAAGCCCACGTGATACGGGCCACGCTGGAAAGCATCGCTTATCAAACCAAGGACGTCCTGTCGGTCATGGAAAAAGATTCGGGGCTCAAACTGAAATCCCTGCGCGTCGACGGCGGGGCCGTGCGCAACGATTTCCTGATGCAGTTTCAGGCCGACGTACTGGGCACGAGGGCGGAGCGCCCGGTCATCCAGGAGACGACCGCGCTCGGGGCGGCCTACCTCGCGGGCCTGGCCGTCGGTTTTTGGAAAGACCGGTCGGACATTGCGCGCAACTGGCAACTGGAACGCAGTTTCAAGCCGGTTTTGGACAAAAAAGAAGTAAAAAGACTGTACAAAGGCTGGCAAATGGCGGTTAAAGCAGCCCGTTTGTTCAAACCCTGAATATGCAAGGAGATTCCAAATTCGACATGTTTGCCAACCGGCTTGCCAAAATGCAGAAACATTGGGGCAAATGGGCCAGGCGGCAAGGCATCAGCTGTTACCGGGTGTACGACAACGACATCCCGGAGTTTCCCCTGGCCGTGGATGTGTATGAAAACATCCTCCACGTGGCCGAATACGCCCGTGACCACGGCATGCCACCCGAAGAACACGCAGCCTGGCTCGACGGCTGCATTCAGACCCTCTCGACGGTGTTCGACGTGCATCCCAAACTGGTTTACCTCAAGTTTCGACAGCGGCAAAAAGGCTTGCGGCAATACGAACGTTTTGCCCGGACCGGCGCGGAATACATCGTCAGGGAAAACGGCCTGAAATTTATCATCAACCCCAGCGACTACCTCGACGCGGGCCTTTTCCTCGACCATCGAAACACCCGCCAGATGGTGCGCGAAGCCGCGTCGGGCAAAAAAGTACTCAACCTGTTCGCCTACACCGGCTCCTTCTCGGTGTACGCCGCGGCCGGCGGCGCCAGCGCAACCCTGACCATCGACATGTCGAACACCTACCTGCAATGGGCCGACCGCAACCTGTCGATCAACGGCTTCGCCGACGACCGCAACCGGCTGATGCAGGCCGACGTGCTGGCCTGGCTGCAAACGCCCGTGCAGGAAAAATGGGACATCGTCGTGCTCGATCCGCCTACGTTTTCCAACAGCAAACGGATGGACGGAACGCTCGATATCCAGCGCGACCACGTGGACCTGCTTGAACTCGTATTCCGCCACATGGCGCCGGGCGGGCAGCTGTTTTTTTCCACCAATTACCGCAGGTTCAAACTGGATTACGACGCGCTGGCCGGCGTTGAAATTCAGGATATCAGCAAAAAAACCGTGCCCGACGATTTTCGAAACAAACGGATTCACCAGTGTTTTTTGATCAAAACGAGATGATTGAGCAAAAACTTGGGCGGAGGGTAGCGGGTGGACGGTTTTTGGGTGTTTTAGGTCCGGATGTCTCCATCTGGTCATATCGACCAATGGGAGGCATCTGATAAAGTACAGATTTTTTATAAAAATGAAAAAAACGTTTTATTTATTAACACTTGCTGTTCTGGCTGTTTCGTGCAACAGCAGCCGTGTTGTAACGGCAAAAGATATCACGCCGCCCGGCTCGTTTACCCAAAATTGCGAAGGCCCCGCAGTGGACAGGCAGGGCAACCTGTTTGTCGTGAATTACCAGAAAGACGGCGCCGTCGGGCGTTTCGGCCCGGGCGGCAGTGCAGAGGTGTTCGTGACCTTGCCCGAGGGGAGCACGGCCAATGCCATTCGTTTCGACAGCAAGGGCGATCTGCTGCTGGCCGATTTTTCTGGACATAACATTTTGAGAATCAATCCCGAAACGCGAAAGGTAACGGTGCATTGTCACGACGCCCGCTTCAACCAGCCCAACGACATTTGCATTACGAGTAAAGACGTGTTGTATGCATCCGACCCCAAATGGGCCGACGGCACAGGGCAACTGTGGCGAATCTCGCCGGACGGCAAGGCGACCCTGTTGGAATCGAACATGGGCACCACCAACGGCATCGAACTGAGCCCCGACGAGAAAATCCTGTATGTCAACGAATCCATCCAACAGAATGTCTGGGCCTACGACGTGGCGCCGGACGGCAGCCTGGGCAACAAACGCCTCCTGATCCACTTTGACAAGGACGGACTCGATGGCATGAAATGCGACCGCCAGGGAAACCTGTACATCGCCCGATGGGGTAGGGGAACCGTCGCCGTCGTGTCGCCCAAGGGGCAATTGTTGCGGGAAATCAAAACAGGCGGGAAACAGGTCAGCAACCTGACGTTCTGCGACGCCAGCCAAAAAAGCATTTTTGTCACCCTCCAAGACCGAAAATGCGTGCAGAGAGTGATGAACTATGAGTTATGAGTGATGAGCTATGAGTGATGAGTTTATTCCAATCGTAAAATACTCATCACTCATCACTCATCACTACTTCAGAACAGTCCGACGATTTTGCCGTTTTCGTCGATGTCGATTTTTTCGGCAGAAGGCGCCTTGGGCAGGCCGGGCATGGTCATGATATCGCCGCAAACCATGACGATAAATTCTGCGCCGGCCGACAGGCGTACTTCCCTGATATTGACCACGTGACCGGAGGGCGCGCCGCGCAATTTCGGGTCGGTGGAGAATGAATATTGCGTTTTGGCCACGCAAACCGGGTAGTGGCCGTAGCCCTCTTCCTGCAGTTTTTTGATCCGTGTGCGTACGTCCGTATCGGCCGTGATGTCGGAAGCGCTGTAGATTTTGGTGGCGATGGCCTTCATTTTGTCCCACAGCGTGAGGTTGTCGTCGTACACGAAAGTCGGACTGGGTACATCGCCTTCCGTGGCGGCTACGACTGCCCGTGCGAGGTCTTCCGCGCCCTTGCCACCTTCGGCCCAGTGCCGCGAGACGACCAGCGGAACCCCGTAAGGGGCCAGTTTGTCGCGCAGAAGGGCGATTTCAGCATCCGTATCGAACGTAAAGTGGTTGACGGCAACGATACAGGGTAGTCCGTAGTGGGTGCGCACGTTGTTGACGTGGCGTTCGAGGTTGGCAAACCCTTTTTCGAGCGCGGGCAGGTTTTCCTGGTTGAGTTCTTTCAGGTCCACGCCGCCGTGGTATTTCAGGGCGCGCAGTGTGGCGACTACGACCACGGCGCTGGGGCGCAGGCCGGATTTGCGGCATTTGATGTCGATAAACTTTTCGGCCCCGAGGTCGGCGCCAAAACCGGCTTCCGTGACCACGTAATCGGCCAGTTTCATGGCGTTTTTAGTGGCAATCACGGTGTTGCAGCCGTGTGCGATATTGGCAAACGGGCCACCGTGGATAAAAGCCGGCGTGTGTTCGAGCGTTTGCACCAGGTTGGGTTTCAGCGCATCTTTCAGCAAAACAGCCATTGCGCCGTGGGCTTTCAGGTCGCGGGCGTGTACGGGTTTGCGGTCGTGGGTGTAGCCGATAACGATGTTGCCCAGGCGATTTTTCAGGTCGCTCAGCGAAGTGGAAAGGCAGAAAATAGCCATGATTTCGGAGGCTACCACGATATCGAAACCGTTTTCGCGGGGGTAACCGTTGCTTATGCCGCCGAGTCCTACGACGATATCGCGCAGGGCGCGGTCGTTCATGTCCACGACACGTTTCCAGGTGACGCGACGTACGTCGATACCGAGTTCGTTGCCCTGGTGGATGTGGTTGTCGATCAGGGCTGCCAGCAGGTTGTTGGCCAAAGCGATGGCATTGAAATCGCCGGTGAAGTGCAGGTTGATGTCTTCCATCGGAATTACCTGCGCGTATCCGCCGCCGGCTGCGCCGCCTTTCATGCCAAAGACGGGGCCAAGGCTGGGTTCCCGCAGGCAGATCATCGCTTTTTTGCCGATGCGGCTGAGCCCGTCGCCGAGCCCGACGGAAGTCGTTGTTTTTCCTTCGCCGGCCGGGGTCGGGCTGATGGCCGTGACGAGAATCAGTTTGCTGCCCGGGCGTTCGGGAAGTTTGTCAAGGTAGTCGAGCGCTACTTTCGCTTTGTAGTGTCCAAAGGGTTCAAGTACTTCATCCGGGATGCCGAGGGATTCTTCTGCAAGCGGAATGATCTTTTTGATGTGGGCTTGTTGTGCAATTTCGATGTCGGTTAGCATTGGTTAGAGCGTTTTTCTTACATTCTTGTCGGCATTTCAATTCCCAGCAGCAACATGGCGGATTTCAAAACCTGACCCACCATTTTGCTCAGTTGAAGGCGGAAGGCCCGGGTTTGAGGCTGGTCGGCATTGAAAACGGACAGGTCGTGCCAGAAGCGGTGGTAACTTTTGGCCAAAGTGTAGCAGTAATTGGCAATGTGCGAGGGGTCGTATTCGGCAGCAGCCTGCGTCACGACGCCCGGGTATTCATGGAGCAATTTCAAAAGCTCCTTTTCCTGCGGCTGATAGTCGTCGTAGGCATCCCAGCCACTCAGGTCAATTTGTTCTTTTTCAACACGTTGCATCAAGCCGTTGATCCGTACGTACGAATACTGGATATAGGGCCCGGTCTGCCCTTGCAAATCGACGGACTCCTCCGGATTGAAGGTCATTTTTTTCTTGGGATGCACCTTGATCATGAAAAACTTGAGTGCGCCGAGACCGATCTGGCGGTAAAGTTTTTCCTGTTCTTCGGCTGTAAAAGCGGTCACATCGCCCCGTTCGGAGGCTTGCTGGCGCGCCAGCGTAATCACTTCCGCCATGAGTTCATCGGCATCCACGACCGTGCCTTCACTGGTTTTCATACGTCCGGCCGGCAGTTCGACCAGGCCGTAGGAAAGGTGGTAAAGGCCGCCGGCGTAAGGTTCGCCGAGGCGTTTGAGTACTTCGAAAAGGACGGTAAAATGGTAGTTCTGCTCGTCGGCCACCACGTAAACCACCCGGTCGCAACCGAATTCGTGGTAACGCATGCGCGCCGTACCGAGGTCCTGGGTAATATAAACGGAAGTGCCGTCGGAGCGGAGCACGAGTTTTTGGTCCTGCCCGATGTCGGTCAGATCGACCCACACGGAGCCGTCGTCTTTTCGGTAAAAAATGCTTTTTTGCAGGCCTTCATCCACGATTTCCTTGCCCAACAGGTAGGTGTCGCTTTCGTAATACAGTTTGTCAAAAGTAACTCCCAGGTCGGCGTAGGTCTGGTCAAATCCGTCATACACCCAACCGTTCATTTGTTTCCAAAGCGCGACGGTTTCCGGGTCGCCGGCTTCCCATTTGCGCAGCATCTCCCGCACCTCGGCGCCCAGGGTGGAGTAGGTGTTAAACCATTGATTCTTAAAGTCTTTGAAAAATTCCTTGTCTGCCTGACCCGGTTTTCTTTTCTCTTCGAGGACGCTTTGACCCTGGGGTGTTTGTTGCCAGGCGGCGTATTCTTCCTTGCTTTTTTGTTCAAAAAGAACATAAAAATCCCCGACCATGTGGTCGCCTTTCTCTCCCGAATTTTGCGGCGTTTTGCCTTCGCCGAATTTCAGCCAGGAGTACATGCTTTTGCAGATCGCCACGCCGCGGTCGTTGATCACCTGCACCTTGACGACTTCATGTCCGGCCGCTTCCAGGATCTGGCTGCACGACCAACCGAGCAGGATATTCCGCACGTGCCCGAGGTGCAGGGGTTTGTTGGTGTTGGGCGACGAATACTCCACCATCACCTTGTGGCCGGAACGGGGCTGCCGCCCGAAGGCCGGGTCGGCAAGGGCTTCGTCGAGGAATTTTTGCCAGTAGGCGGCGCCGATTTCGAGGTTCAGAAACCCTTTAATAACATTAAAATCAGCAACTTCGGGCACTTCTCGCGTCAGAAACTCCCCCAGTTCAATGCCGGTGAGTTCGGGTGATTTTTTTGAAAGTTTGACAAACGGGAACACGACCACCGTGTAGTCGCCCGTAAAGTCGCCGGGCGTGGGGCTGACCGAAATCTTTGCGAGCTCGGGTTGTTCGCCGTACAATTGTTCAACAGCCTGACTAACGGCGTTCTGGAGCAAGGAAACAATATTCATACAATGTTGGGTGCCTTGGTTGCGGCGCCTGAAAGGGGCAACCGCAAACGGCGGCAATTTAGTTCAAATGCGCCGCAAAAGTACAACCCGCGCCGGGAGGCCGGACACGGGTTGTGTATGCAATGTTGAAAAAAACTTTTGCGGGCTGGTCAACGCAGCAAATTCGTACTGCCTTTGAACGACTCCCGTGTTTTGTCAAGGTATTCTACTTCGAGCGTCCAGATGTAAACGCCCGGATCGACGGCATTGCCCCTGAAATTTCCATCCCAGCCGGTGGTATGATCATTCACCGGGAAATCTGTCGCTTCGTAGAGCATTTCGCCCCAGCGGTCGTACACCCGGAAGGTCAGTACACGGGCCGATTTCTGTCCGTGGACGAACAGGAAGTCGTTTTCGTTGTCGCCATTGGGCGTGAAACCGGTCGGGACAAAAATGCGGCGCGGCTTTTCAACCATCACGGTGATGCGGTCTTCGGCTTCGCAACCCAGCGAGTCGACCACGTGAAGCGTAAAACTGTTGGCGTAGTACAAGGTGTCGACAAACGGATCGGGGCAATCGAGGCAACTCAGCCAGGTACTGTCTTCGGGACTCCAGGTGTAGATCACTGGCCCTAACGCATTGGAAATCTGCGCGAATAACTGGGTTGTTTGTCCCAGATCGATGGTGATATCGGGGCCCAAGTCGAGGTCCACGGGGTCGTGTTGTTCAATTTCAACCGGCGGCAATTCGGCTGTGCAGCCGTTGGCGTCGAGAATATGCGGCACGTAGATGCCTGCTTTCAGGGCAATTTGTGTGGACGAGCCGTTCCAGGGTTTGTTGTCGAGCGCGTAGCGATAGGGCGGGGTGCCGCCTGCGCCGTGGATGAAAATACGGCCGTCCTGTTCGCCGAAACACACTAGGTCGCGTTTGTCGGCCGTGCCGCCGAGCAGGCTGTCGGGTTGTTTGATCTCGATGGAATCGAGCAACTGGCAGCCGTTTTTGTCGGTGAGCAACAATTGGGCAAACCCGGCGGACAATTGAGTCGCGTTGGCGGTTTGCTCGCCGCTTTCCCACTGATAACTGTACGGACTGACGCCGCCGCTGGCCAGCGAAGTGGCAGACCCCGTATTTTCTCCGAAACACTTGACGGCCTGTGCCGTAAAGCTCACTGCCAGAACCGGCGGCTCCGTGATTTGGACCTGGGCCCCGGCCGTGCAGCCGTTGAGGTCGGTGATGGTTACGCGGTAGGTCCCGGCAGGCAGGTTGGTGGCGCGCTGGGTATTCTGAGAGGGCGAACTATTCCAGAAATAAGTGTAAGGTCCGACGCCGCCCAGGATTTTTGCTTCTGCCCAACCGTTGCGGTCGCCGTTGCAGCGCACACTGGACGAGGAGTCGATCTGGGCGGACAGCGCAGGCGGGTTGCCAATCGTGATGGTGCTGGACGCCGTGCAGCCGATCGGGTCGACCGCAGTGACCGTGTAGGACAGACCGGCAACCATGTTGGCTGCCGTAGTGCCGTTCTGGGCCGGACTGGTGTTCCAGGAGAAGATGAAATCGCTCAAATTGGCCTGATCGGCGCCGTAGTAGACCACCGTGACCTGGCCGCCGCCGTCTTGTCCGTCGTGGCACAAAGGATCGATAGCCTGTGCCCAAACATTCATTTCCTGCTTTTGAACGACAAAAGTGGAGTCGGTTTTAGAGCAGTTGTTGGCATCCGTTACGGTCACGTTGTATTGATTCGAACCGAGGTTGGTCGCGGTTGGCGTGAGCTGGCCGTTGCTCCATTGATACTGATAAGGCAGAGAGCCGCCCTGCGGCACCACGGTCGCAACGCCATTGGAGGCGCCGAAGCAAATGGTGTCGGCGATTTCGGGCAAGCTGATGGTAATGCCTTCGCTGGGCTGGGTCAGCGTTGCCGCCTGAACGACCGAGCAATTGTTGGCGTCGGTTATCGTGACGGTGTAATTGCCTGCCAGCAAATCGGTCAAAGCCGTTGCATTCGAGGAAAAGCCGTTGGGGCCGCTCCACGAAACATTATAACCCGCAACACCGCCGGAAATTCCGACCTGCAGCGTACCGTCATTGCCTTCAAAGCAGCGCACATTTTGCTGGCTCAGCGTGGCGTTCAGGCCCTGCGGCTGGTTGATCGTCTGGGCAATGGTGGCCGTGCAATTGTTGGCGTCGGTGATGGTCAGGATGTAGATACCCGCGGTTTTGCCGGAAAGGTCTTCCGTCGTTTCGCCCGAGTCCCATGAATAGTCGATCGGGTTTGTGCCGCCCGTGACCGTCACGTCGATCGAGCCGGTCGGGGCGCCAAAACAGTTGGCATCGGTCGGCGTGGCATTCAGCGCGATCGCCTCGGGCTGGCCGATCGTGACGGAGACCGTCGTTGTGCAATTATGCGCATCGGTTATTTGGACGGTATATGCACCGGCCGGGAGGTTTTGAGCCGTTGCGGTGGTTTGGGCATTGCTCCACAAATAGGAATATCCGAGGGTGCCGCCCGTTACGGTTGCGGTTGCAGAGCCGGTTGGCGTACCGTAGCAGGTCGCGTCGTTGCTGGTGGCGCTAACTGCCAGCACTTCGGGCGCCGTGATCGTCACCTGATCGGTGGCGGTACAGTTGTTGGCGTCGGTCACGGTCACGGTGTACGTCTGGGCAGGCAGGCCGCTGACGTTGGCGGTGAGTTGTCCGCTGCTCCATTGGTAACTGTAGTTGCCAAAACCACCGCCTGCCACAACGCTGGCTGTGCCGTCCGAACTGCCGCCGCAATTGACGTCGGTCGAGGCAGCGTCGGCCGTCAGCAGGCTGGGCTCAGTGACGAAAATGACGGTGGTTTTTTTGCAGTTGTTGGCGTCGGTGACGGTGACGGTAAAGCTGCCGGCCGGCAGGTTGGGCGCACTCGGGCCGCCCTGACCGCTACTCCATGCGAAGGAGTAAGGCTGGACTCCGCCAACCGCATTCGCCGTTCCCGAACCAGTCGAATCGCCGAAACACTTGACGTTCACGGCATTTGCACTTAGTTGAATATCAGTAGGCTGCGTGATGGTCGCACTGGCCGTAGCCGTGCAGTTGTTGGCATCCGTGACGGTTACGATGTAGGTGCCTGCGACCAGATTCGAGGCTATCGGAGTCGCCTGCATATTGCTCCATTGATAGGTGTAGCCGCTGGTGCCGCCATTGACGGTCGCATTGATGGAACCATTGTCGCCGTTGAAGCAGGATACTTGCTGTTGGACGGTCGGCGTGACGGTCATCTGGTTGGGCGTAGGGATGTTGAACGGAATCTGGGCCTGACAACCGCCGGCGTCGGTGACCGAAGCGATGTAGTTGCCGGCAGCCAGGTTCTGGAATACGCCGTTGTTATTGGTTTGGCTGGCCACGGCAAAGGTGTAAGGCGGGTTCAAACCGTCGGGCGTCAGGGTGATGGCGCCATTGGTGCCGTTAAAACAGGATACCCCCACCGCTTGCGTGTTCACGACGGGCACCTGGCAGTTGGTGCAGGACGCCGTGCCGATATTGGCGGGGCAGAGGAAATTGCCGATTGCGCGCACCTCGATATTGACCGTCGTATTGGGCGCAAGGCCGGTCACGTCGTGGGAGGTGGCGCCACTGGCCGGGACCCACCCGCCGCCGTTCACATTGACTTCGTATCCCGATGCGCCGGGCACAGCGTTCCAGCTGAAACTGATGCTGTTGCTGGTCACGTTCGTACAGGCGACGAGCGGTGCGTCGAGCGCCAGCTGGACGTCAATGGCCACCGAATCTTCCACAACACAACCGTAGGAATCAGTTGCAAGTAAATGATAGACAGTCGATTGCGTGGGTGTTGCGTTTGCAATGGGACAGGTCGGGCAATCGAGGCCGACGATTGGCGACCATTGATAATTAACCTTGTAGGAAGGCTCGAAGGTGATGGTCCAGTCGCGCAAGTACCCTACGAAACCATTGGCGTCGTCGACCACCTGGAGGCGCCAGGTACCGTTGCTGGGATTGTCGCCGTCCCAAAGGTCGCTCCACACGCCTTCCGGCAGCCAGTCGCCCGTAAATGGCGCGGCGCTGGCCGGCGCGAAGGGGCCGGGCGAACTGATCACCGTACTTGCCGTAGGGGTAAAGCAGGTATTGGTGTAGTTGTCGCCATTGGCGCCGTTGTCGGTAGTGAGTTCGAGGAATTGTCCACCCGGAGAAATAAGGTAAAGGTCAAGGTCGTCGACCCACACGTGGGTCAAATTGACACAGACCGAACGGATCACGCCTGGCCCCAGAATAACCGGCTGCACGCCAAAGACGTTGAGGTCGGAAAAGATAGCCGTGTTCGTCGGGAAGATCTGGAAGTCGGTGGTATTGGTAAATGTCGGAGGGTCAGGCAATTGGATGGGCAATGTGCCGTCCAGTTCGAGCGCTGCGCCGCCCGTGCAAATACTGGTGTCGCCGCGCAGCGAGGGAGGCACCAGACCGTTTTCACGAAGATAAATGTAGATGGTATCGCGGTTGCAGGGGTCGCGCTGCACGTCAATGGCGATGTATTCAGGGCCTTCGGCAACATTGTCTTCGAAGGCGATAATCGGAATCTGAATCTGGGATTGCCCAGCGACAATGCTCAGGTTGGTGGGAATCGTCTGGTAGTCAACGCCGTTGGTCGCCGTTCCCCAAACATTGTAATCCACCGGGTAATCCTGCGTCACTTCGGTGGGCAAGCTGATCGTCAGCATACCTTGCGAACAGCCTTCCGTGACGGTGCCGTCCTGGCTGATGGTGGCCAGTTCCACTTTCAGCGAGCCTGTACCGAAGCTTTTGGCTTCCAGAAACACGCCCGAGTCGAACACTTCGTCGCTGGCATCGGCGATGGCCAGTTTGATGGTGTATTCCTGACAGGGCACGACGATGGCTTCGGCGATGAAAATATCGGTAAAACCGTCGTAACTGGGTTGCAGGTTGGTGCCGTTGTTGTTGTTGTAATACTGATCGTTGAATGGGCCGCAGTTGTAGTTCGGGTTGGCCGGGTGAACGTTATTGATCGTCACAGGCAGGCTGGTGCCGGGTACTCGGGCAATATTATAGGAAACATAGGGATTGGGCGGGTCGAGCGGGTTGGGGCCGGTGATAAAAAAGCCGAACACGTCGTTGAAAGGGCTGCACGCATATTCCGGGTATTCTTCCGATCCGAACACATAGCGGAAACGAAGCGTGTCGGCCGTCGGGATAAACGTGATTTCGTACACCGCGACATCCTGAATGCCGGCCGTGGTCTGGTCGGCCAGGTCGGGATCGGAAATATTGCCGCCGTTGTTGCTGGACGCAAACTGGGAGCCGACGTCGTTGCAACCGATGTTGGCGCCCTGGCTGGCTGCCCGCCCGGAGGTCATGACGATGCCGCGTTCCAGGCCGATACTTTGCGTGCCGCCGGTGAAATAACCCACCGCGAGCGGGTCGCCGTTGTACACGATGGACGTTACCTCCACCCCGTCTCCCAGAAAGATATTGGAGATCAGGTTTTCAGGTGTAAACGGCGGCGTGTTGCCGCCGGTGACTTGCAGGAACTGAGCCTGCAGGCTCCAGGGAGCAATGAATAGGAGTGCGAAAAACAGTAGTTTTTGCAGCGAAGAAGGTTGTGAGCAATTCATCCGGGTAGTAAATTAGTGTGTATGTCCAGGCAAAAACGCCGGTGTTTTCATGATCAAAGCACGGGATGCTTTTGCTCCGGAAGGAGGCAGGATTAAAGCGTTCAGGACATTCAAGCCGAATTATCGGCTTCTGCCGCCGAAAAGTAGGAGTTTTTATGACATTCCCTCCCGTGTGCATCGGATCAAAATTCTGGTAAAGAGTCTTTTCTGCCTTCAAACGATGCCCACATTGTCGCCCTTCGACAAAAAACACCCTCCGGAATCCATTGGCTGTCCTGAAAAACGAGCCATTAATCTAAATTTTAACATCCTGCGTAGAGGGCTTTCTTCCTTTGCATAAAACCCGTCGACACCTTTCCCGAAGACCGGATTTATGTGATTCCCCCCTCTAACTTGTAGTTTCAAATCGGTTATGAACCAGTTTTTCAAGTTTCTGTTTGCCTCCTGCCTCGGCACCACGCTGGCGCTCGTCTTGTTGTTTTTCATCGGTATAGGCATGCTTGGAAGCCTTGCGAGCAGCGCATCCAGCAAGGAAAAAGTGACGGTGAAACCCAACTCCGTGCTCGAAATCAAATTTAAAAATCCCATTCCCGAAAAAACGAACAACCTGCCGATGGATCCCTTCGCCTTCGATCAGGAAGATGTGCTGGGTCTGACCGACATGGTGGACGCAATCCACCACGCCAAAAGCGATCCCGATATCAAGGGCATTTATATCAACGCCTCCTACCTCAACGCGGGCAAGGCGACCTCGTCTGTCCTGCGCGCCGCGCTGGCCGATTTCAAAACCTCCGGCAAGTTTGTCGTTTCCTACGCCAATTTCTACACGCAGAACGCTTATTACATCGCTTCTGTCTCCGACAGCATCCTGCTCAATCCTGTGGGCATGGTCGATTTCAGGGGGCTTTCCAGCACCATCATGTTCTACAAAGGTTTGCTGGACAAGATGGATATCGAGATGAAAATCTTTTACGCCGGCAAATTCAAAAGCGCCACGGAGCCTTTCCGCCTCGACAAAATGAGTGAAGAAAACCGTCTCCAGATCCGCGAATACCTGACGGGTTTGTACGACGTCTTTATTCACGACATCGCTACGGGCCGCAATATTACCGAACCCGATCTGCGCCGCCTGGCCGATGAATACGCCGGCAGAGAATCAAAAAGCGCGCTGGAAAACCGCCTGGTCGACCGGATTGCCTACGAAGACGAGGCTTTTGACCTCATGAAAAACAAGATTGGTCTGGAAAAGAAAGAAAAACTGAACCGCGTCAGCATCGAGGATTACGCCTCGGCCAATGGCAAAAAGACCAATTTTTCGGTAAAAGACAAGATCGCGGTCGTGTATGCCGAAGGCACAATTGCCGATGGCGCCGATGGCGAAGCCGGCGATGTGTACGACGGTAAATACGTCAAAATCCTTCGCAAAATCCGTCAGGACGACAACATTAAGGCCATTGTGCTGCGCATCAACTCGCCGGGCGGCAGCGTGCTGGCCAGCGAAAACATCCTCCGCGAAATACAATTGTGCCGCGAAGCCGGCAAGCCGGTCGTCGTGAGTATGGGCGATTTGGCGGCATCCGGAGGATATTACATCGCCTGCCAGGCCGACAGCATTTTTGCGGAGCCTAACACCATCACCGGCTCGATCGGGGTGTTCGGCATGGTGCCCAATTTGCAAAAAACGATGAAAGAAAACCTGGGCGTGACGGTGGACACCGTGCGCACGGGCAAGTACTCGGCTTTCGGGACGCCTTTCATCAAGTTCTCGCCCGAGGAAGAGCGCATTATTCAGGCCAGTGTGGATCAGATTTACGAAGATTTCCTTCAAAAAGTCGCTACCGGCCGTCACATGACCCGCGACCAGGTGCATGAAATCGCCCAGGGACGGGTTTGGACCGGCACGCGGGCGCAACAAATCGGTCTTGTCGACGGTATCGGCGGCCTCGATCGGGCAATGGCTTCTGCGGCGAAACTGGCTAATCTGGAAAAATACCGCACGGTAGAATACCCGCGTACCAATAAAGGATTCGAGCAGTTTGTCGAACAATTCACCAAGAAGGATGATGACGACGAAGGAATCAAGGCATGGGTAGTGCGAGGCGAACTGGGGGATATGTACCCCGTTTACAAAACCCTGCGCGACTTCCGCAAAAATCAGGGCATACAAGCCAGATTGCCTTACGATCTGGTCATTTTCTGATGTGAACCGCCGGGCCACCTTGACGATCAAGGCGGCCCGGCGCCGTTTTTATCCACACTGAACATGGGCGACAGGGTATTTTTCGAACTGCAACGTTTCAGGCCCTGGTGGCTCTGGATCTTTGTTCTGGCGCCCGGCATTCCACTTGTTGTTTCAGCCTTGAGTGATTTGCTGTTTTATTTTTCGGAGCGGCACGAAACCTCGGCGCATGCTACCGGCGCTTTGATCGTACTGCCGATTTGGGGGGCATTCAGCGCCTTTATTGTCTATGGATTTTCCCTCTTTACAAGAATTGACGATCAGGGAATTAGCGTAAAATACCGCCCTTTTTCGAGCGATTATGTCCACTTTGCGTGGCGAGAGATCGATCAGATATTTCTTCGTTCTTACGATGCCCTGGGGGAATATGGCGGCTGGGGCTGGCAACGACGGTGGCCCCCGATTTGGGCAAAAAATATTGTTTGGGGCAAAAATTGCAACATTTCTTACACCGTTTCGGGCAGCGAAGGACTGCAGTTGATCCTGACCGATGGCTCCCGCATCCTGATCGGGACCAAAGATCCGGCCGGCATTGGCCGGGCTTTGCAGGCGTTCGGCCGGGCCTGAAGGCCAGCCCTTACCGCGACTTTTTCTTTTTGAACGACCAGGTGATCCACACTTTTGCCGCTTCGGAACCGTCGGGCAGCCGACCCGTGGATTGCGCCCTGAACGTCCGGGCTTCATCGCTTTCAACCGCCTGCCGGATCGCGCTTTCCAGCGCTTTCCCGTCTTCGCAGGTAAACAGCAGGGTGCTGTCTGCTTTTTTGTAAAACTCCGCTTCAATATTGATCACCAGCATGGAGACAGGAGGCTGATCTTGCAGGGTCGCCAACGCCAGCAAGCCGGTCGATAGCTCGCCCGCCGCGCATTGTGCGGCGAAATAAGTGGACCGAAAAGGGTTCTGTGCGCGCCAGCCGTAGGGGAGTCGAACCACGGCTTTTTCCCCGGTGCAGGACTGCACACGAATCCCCATAAACCAGGCTGCGGGCAGCTTCCAGAACAGGTAAAGCGCCATTTTCCAGGGAGAATTGACTTGCCGCAGGAATGTTTCCTTTTTCATACTTGAATCATAAATGAAGCAGCCGCGGAACCGGCCGGGCAAATGTATTGTTTATCAAATCGTTAATTCTGTGTCATTTGCGCGACGCGGCATTTTTTGAACTATATCTTTGAAAGGTCAAATAAATACTTTGGCAACAACGATAGCCAACAAACATTCACTCATAACCAATAAACTTTACAAACATGGAGTGGAGAAGGCTGAATGGACAGCGTATTACGCAACCGCTTTTAAACGCTGTCGAAGAAACCATCAAACGCGAAAAGGCTGCCGGATTTCGGCTGAAAGTGTGCATTGGCACCGACTCTCAGGTGATCGGTGAAGAAGTGCATTTCGCGACGGTGATTGTTTTTTTGCGGGAAAAACGCGGCGGTTTCATGTTCATTTCAAATGAAAAAAACGTCCGCAAAATGACGCTTCGCGAGCGAATGATTCTTGAAGTCGGTCGGTCGGTGGAAGTGGCGTACTCTCTGTGTCATCTGCTCGACGAGCACGATGTTGCGCTGGAAGTACACGCCGACATCAATACTGACCCCGCCTTTGAAAGCAACACGGCGCTGAAAGAGGCGATGGGCTACATTTTGAGCATGGGATTCGTGTTCAAGGCCAAGCCCGATGCCTTCGCTTCGTCGTCCTGCGCCGACAAGGTCATCTGATCGCAGGTTGCGACCGTATTGATATTTAAACTGACTCTTATGCGACATAAGGGGCGGCAATTCGCCGCCTCTTTTTTTTGTCCGTTTCATTGCAATTGGCCGAGTACGCGACAATCTTTATCGAATGTCGCAACGTATCGGCGCGGATTTCTTCATTTTTGCGCCCTGATTCCGACCCATATTTATTCATTCAACCTAACGGGTATGCCAAGGCTACTTTTCCTGTTTTTATTTCTGTTGGCCGGTCTGGCGGGCAGCTACGCTCAGAACATCAAGTATGTCGAGTACGATCTTCCCAACGGCCTGAAAGTGCTGCTGCACGAAGACCATTCCACTCCGATCGTGGCCGTGTCGGTCATGTATCACGTGGGCTCCAAAAATGAAAAGCCCGACCGTACGGGCTTTGCGCACTTTTTCGAGCACCTCCTTTTTGAAGGCTCCGACAACATTGCCCGGGGCGAGTTCGACGATCACATCAACAAAGCCGGCGGCATGAACAATGCCAATACCTGGTACGACCGCACTTATTACTACGAAGTGCTGCCAAGCAACCAGCTGGCGCTCGGGCTGTGGCTCGAAAGCGAGCGCATGCTCCATGCCAAGGTCGAAAATACCGGCATCGAAACGCAGCGTCAGGTTGTGAAGGAAGAACGCCGTTTGCGCATCGACAACCAGCCCTACGGCCGCATTCTGGAAGAAGCCATGTCGCATGCTTACAGCGTGCACCCTTACAAACACTCCGTAATCGGCTCCATGGAACACCTCGACGCCGCGCAGGAACAGGATTACGTGGATTTTTACCACTCGTTCTACCGCCCGGACAACGCGATCCTGTCCATCGCCGGCGATATCGATATCGAGCAGACGAAGGCTTTGATCGATGTTTATTTCAAGGACATTCCGCGCGGCAAAGGCGAAATTTTCCGCCCGAAAGTCGTGGAACCGCCCCTGGGCGGTGAAAAGCGCGATACGGTGTACGACAACGTGCAGTTGCCGGCAGTCGTGCTGACGTACCACATCCCGGCCCAGGGCACGCCCGACTACTACGCCGTGAACATGTTGTCGCAATTGCTCAGCCAGGGCGAAAGCAGCCGCATGCCCAAGGCCATCGTGGATGAGCAACAAAAGGCCGTATTTGCCGGCTCGTTCCCGCTGAATCTCGAAGACCCGGGCGTGGTGATCATGTTTGCCATCGGCAATATGGGCGTGGAGCCCGCCGAACTGGAAAAGTCGATGGATGCCGTGCTGACCGACGTACAAACCAATCTGATCCCCGAAAAAGAGTTTCAGAAATTGCAAAATCAGTTGGAAAACGACTTTGTCAGCGCCAACAACACCGTGTCGGGCGTGGCCGAAAATCTGGCCAACTACGAGATGTATTTCGGTGATGCCAACCTGATCAACACCGAACTCGAACGCTACCGCAAAGTGACCCGTGAAGACCTCAAACGGGTGGCCAACCAATATTTCTCCAAAGACAATCGGGTGGTGCTGTACTGGCTGCCCAAATCGGCTCAGCCTTGATCCAAACTTTATCATTCTATGAAAAATACACTTCTCTTTTTTATACTTCTAGCCCTGGGCATTGCCGCCTGCTCGCCTAAAACCGGTGAAAAAGCCGGCAGTATGGCATCCGGCAAGGCGCCCGCCATTCCAATGCCGACCGGCAACGTACGCGCCAAGGCGCCGCAGCCCGGCCCGGCGCCTAAAATCCAGATCGGCAAAGCCGAAACCTTTACACTCGAGAACGGCCTGACGGTCATCGTGGTCGAAAACCACAAACTCCCGAAGGTTTCCTATCGCCTCTTTGTCGATTACGACCCCGTGCTGGAAAAAGATGCCGCCGGCTACGTCCAACTGACGGGAGAGATGCTGACCAAAGGCACCCAGACCCGCAGCAAGTCCCAGATCGACGAAGAAGTCGATTTTATGGGCGCCAGCCTCAGCTCTGATCCGAACGGTTTTTCCGGCCAGTGCCTCACCAAACATTCCGACAAACTGCTCACGCTCATGTCGGATGCCTTGCTGAACCCGACCTTCCCGGCCGAAGAACTGGAGAAAGCCAAGGTGCGTCAGGAAAGCAACCTGGCCCAAAGCAAAGACGATCCCGATGCCATTGCATCCAACGTCGCATCGGTGCTTCGCAACTCCCGTACACACCCCTACGGCGAGGTCATGACCGAGGAAAGCCTCCAAAAGGTGACGCTCGATCAGATCAAAGCCCATTACAGCACCTATTTCAAGCCCAATATCTCCTACCTCATCATCGTAGGCGACGTGACGAAGGCCAAGGCCGAACAACAGGCCAAAAAATACTTCGGCAACTGGGCCAAAGGTGAAGTGCCGCAACATAAGTACCCGATTCCTCGCGCCCCCGAAGCCGCCCAGGTGAGTTTTGTCAATAAGCCCGGCGCCGTACAATCGCTGATTACCATTACGTACCCCGTTGAATTACAGCCTGGTACCGACGACGTGATCCGCGCCCGGGTGATGAATACCATCCTCGGCGGCGGCGTTTATTTTAATAACAGGGTCAATAACAACCTGCGCGAAGGCCACGGCTGGACCTACGGCGCCGGCACCTCGCTCAACCCGAACGAACTCGTCGGCTGGTTCAGCGCCAGCGCCAGCGTGCGCAACTCCGTGACCGACAGCGCGGTGGTGGAATTTATGAAGGAAATCGAACGCATGCGCACAGAAAAGGTGTCGCCCGAAGAACTGCAGGTGGTGAAAAACGTAATGACCGGCCAGTTCTCCCGCAGCCTTGAAGAGCCCGGCACCGTGGCGCAGTTTGCGCTGGCCTCCGCGCGTTTCAAACTCCCGGCTGATTATTATGAAAAATACCTGGAGGTACTGAACGCCGTCACGCCCGAAGAAGTCCTGCTCATGGCCAAGAAATACCTGCGCCCCGACAAGGCGTACATCCTGGTTGTGGGTAGCAAGGAAGATGTAGCCGACAAACTGAAAGGGTTCGCTCCCGACGGAAAGATCAATTATTACGATACCTACGGCTATCCGGTCAAAATGAGCAGCCCGGTGCCTGCCGGCGTCACGGCCCAGTCGGTTATTGAAAATTATTTGAACGCGATCGGCGGCAGCGCACGAGTGGCTGCGGTCAAAGACGTTCAGACCACCGCCGTCATGAAAGGCCGCGGCCCCGAACTGGTGATCAAAACCTTCCAGAAAGGCGGCGACAAATTCGCCATGGAAATGACCATGAACGGCCAACAGGTGACCAAACAGGTGTACAACGGCAAATCCGGCATCGAATACGGCATGGGCGGCGCTACCCGCCCCATCGAAGGCACAGAACTGACCGATATGAAAGAACAGGCCTCCTTTGTCAAGGAAGCCAATTACCTGTCGGGCGGTTACCAACTGACCCTGAAAGGTGTGGAAGAAATCAACGGCAGCAATGCCTTCGTGCTCGAAGTACAGCGCCCCGACGGCGAAAAAACCACGGAGTACTACGACATGAAAACCAGCCTCAAAGTTCGTGAAGTACAGGTCGAAACCGGCCCCGACGGCCAGGTGGCTACCGTCACCTCCGACTTCGCCGACTACAAGGAAGTCGGCGGCGTACAGTTCCCGCACACCATGATTCTGGGCGGTATTTTCCCCGTCCCGATGAAGGCCGTGGTGACCGAACTGAAAGTCAACGCGGGCCTCGACGACAAAATCTTTGAAGTGAAATAAGCCGGCGCATTCGTGCTCCTGCTATCAAGAACCCGTATTTTTGCGCACCCTGCCGGGCTTCGGCAGGGTGTTTTTTATTGATCGTCAATAACTTAACCGTTTCTTATGTTGCAATTTATTTTTCTTCAGGCTCCGGCCGGCGGCGGATCGTGGATGAACATGCTGTTCCCGCTGCTGATTATCGTTGTGTTTTATTTTTTCCTGATTCGCCCGCAGGTAAAGCGCCAGCGTGAAACGCAGAAATTCATCGAAAACCTCCGCGAGGGCATGGAAGTGCTCACACAGGCAGGCATCATTGGTCGAATCACCAAAATCGACGGCAACGTAGTGCGCCTGATGGTGGACGAAAAAACCTTTATCAAGGTCGTCAAACAGTCCATCACCGGCGAATACAAAGGCTAAATTTTACAGAACGGGCAGGGCGCGTTCCTGACTTGAAAATAAAAACACCGCCGCTCCGGCACATTGGCCGAAATCTGCCGGACGCTCGTCGTTAAAAAACGATCCGACTCCTCCATTTTGATCCACATTTGCCCATCCTTCTGAACAACAAAACACAACAGAATGAAAAGCAATCACGAAATTGATTACCGGATTTGGGGAGAAGAAATGCAATGCGTTGAAATTGAACTTGATCCACAGGAGACCGTAGTCGCGGAATCCGGCAGTTTCATGTTCATGGACGAGCACATCGAAATGGCCACCGTTTTCGGCGACGGAAGCGGCCGCGCCGAGGGTTTTTTCGGCAAACTCATGGACGCCGGTAAACGCCTGCTGACGGGTGAAAGCCTGTTTATCACTACGTTTACCAACAACGGCCACGACAAACAGCGCGTCACCTTTGCGGGGCCCTATGCCGGCAAAATCGTCGCGCTCGACCTGTCGCAACTGGGCGGCAAAGTGATCTGTCAGAAAGATTCCTTCCTCTGCGCCGCCAAAGGCGTTCAGATCGGCATCGAATTTCAACGCAAACTGGGCACCGGACTGTTCGGCGGCGAAGGTTTTATCATGCAAAAACTGGAAGGCGACGGCATGGCATTTGTACACGCCGGCGGTTTCATCCTCGAACGCGAACTGGCGGTCGGCGAGATGTTGCGCGTCGATACGGGCTGTATCGTGGCATTTACCCAGCGCATCGACTACGACATTCAGTTTGTCAAAGGCATCCGCAACATGGTGTTCGGCGGGGAAGGCCTGTTTTACGCCACGCTTCGCGGCCCGGGAAAAGTCTGGCTCCAGTCGCTGCCCGTCAGCCGCCTCGCTTCGCGTATCCTGCAATACGGCACCGTGAAAGGCAAGGAACAAGGCAGTATTCTCGGCGGCCTGGGCAATATGCTCGACGGCGACGGAATGTAATTACAACCCTGTTTTTAAACAGATAAAGAAGCAAGCGCCGGTCACTGCGACCGGCGCTTGTGTTGTTTTCACAGCATAGTTATTTACAATTTGATCAATGCCTTGCCAGCCCAACTGCCGTTCTGGAACTGTACCCGAACCATCCAGTTGCCTGCCGGCAACGACTCGGGTAACTGGCACCGCACCCCGTCACTGTCGCGTTCAAAACGCAAGGACAAGCCCTTGCCAGTGCTGTCGAACAGCGAAACGGACCGCAACGCTTCCTTACTGACGATGCGAAAACCCGTGGAGACGGGGTTGGGCGTCAGTTCGAAACTTGGCGCTTCGGTCGTTTCGTGTGCAGCAAGGATTTGGCTAATTCCTTCTCCTTCAATGATTTTGTAAAAACGGTCGGCTTGCAGGCCGGCAAAATTTTCGACCAGTCCCGAAGGCCAGCGCACCTGAACGGAGTCGATCACAGTGGCGTCATTCAACCCGAAATGCTGGCGCAGGTCGTTTTGGCTTTGAAAAGAATTGTGGGCCGAAACTTCCCGCGTTTGCCACACCTGCGTGCCGCCGATCTGGGCTTTTACCCGCACCAGCGCCCCGACGGCAGAGCGGTTGCTGGCGGTTCCCTGCAAAGTGAACTGCACCCAGTGCCGGCCGGCAGTCAGGTTGTCGTTGCGAAACAAGGCCCGCGCGGCCCCGCCTCCGTGGGTGAAAAAATCGAGGTCGCCGTCGTTGTCGTAGTCGGCCAGGGCGATGCCGCAAACGCCGGCGCCCGCGTTGCCCGCGATTTCGAGGTCGCCAAAGGCGCCATTGCCCAGGTTGCGGAAACAGCGCACGGCCGCGCTGCCGTCGAGCGAGATCAGCACATCCAGGTCGCCGTCGTTGTCGATATCGCCCCAGGTGTTGGCCAAAAAGCCGTCGGCAGGTGTGAATGGCGTGCTGAGACTGGCGTAGGCGCCGTTGCCGTCGTTGCGCCACATGCGCGTCGGCACGCCGGAATAGTTGGTGAGGCAAATGTCCAGATCGCCGTCGTTGTCGAAATCGGGGAAATTGTACGTCTGCCCGTTTTGCAGGGCATCGAAAGGTGGTTCGGTCAGGCGGCTGAGGCCGAAAGAGCCGGTCTCTTTCAGCAGATTTTTATAACAAAAATCGGGTCCTTCCGCGCTGGCGGGGCCGCTCCCGATAAACAGATCGAGGTCGCCGTCGAGGTCGTAATCCGACCAGACGGGAATGGTGTAGGGCGCCGTTTGATCGGTAAATTCGTAGCCGGTTTGCTGGCTGAACGAACCGTCGGGCGACTGTAAATAAAGCCGGCAGGAGAAAGGACCGCTCGGGTGAAAACCACAGCAGGCGTGCACGTAGACCAGGTCGAGCAGGCCGTTGTTGTCGGCATCAGCCAGGGCGCAGTCCCAGCCGGAATATCCGCTGAAATTGGCAAGACTATCGTTGAGCAGGCTGAACGACTGATCGCCGTTGTTCAGGTGCAGGCCCGAGACCAGACTAGCCGTGACCGCATCGGGAAATCCGTCGTTGTTGATGTCGGCCCAGCTCGACCCCGCGGCGTTCTGGCCGGTGGTTGCGCCCTGCACGTTGGGCAGCATGGTAAACTGGCCATTGCCTTCGTTGTGAAACAAAAAGCGCTGACTGGCGAAAAGGTCGGGCAGGTTGTCGCCATCCAGGTCGATCCACGCCGCGCCTTTGTACACGGCGGGGGTGTTGGCGAATGTGGTGAGCGGGTTGTTCGGGTCGATCACCTGCGTAAACAGGGTTTGCGCCTGAAAGCAGTACGGCATCGCGAGGAGCAGCAGGAGGAAGATTTTTTTCATGTGTCGCATTGTTTGGTGATGAATTTTACCCAAAACTGCGCTGCCACACGGGTAAAGGGGGTAATTCCGATAAAGATTACCCTTTCCCGAAGGGGCTTGACCTTGACCAACCAAAGCCTGCCGGTACCTTTGATCCGTAATTTCGCCAACATGACAGAAAACATCGCTTTCGATGCCTGGACGCTGGTTTTCCTCGTCGCGGCAATTCAGGGTTATTTCATCGCCTTGCTGCTGCTGTTGCGCAAACGCGGCCGCCCGCAGGCCAATCGCTGGCTGGCGGCCCTGCTTTTTCTGTTTGCCCTGACGATGAGCGAATACGTGCTGTACTGGTGCCATGCAATCGGTCGCTACCCGCACATGGGGCATGTGAGTACGCAGCTGCCGTTTCTCTTCGGGCCGATCCTTTGGCTGTACTTGCGCGATATTTATGAAAAACAAGCGCTGACCGCCGCCGACTGGCTTCATGCAGTGCCTTTCGCACTGGCAGTCATGGCTTTTGCGCCCTGGTACGGGCTTTCAGGTGCGGAGAAAAGTGCGTATTTGACCAATGGCGGGGTGTTTCCCGTGTCCATCGGGCTGGCCCGAACCATCATGTGGCTGCGCAACGCGCATTTGCTGGCCTACGCAGCCTGGAATTTCGCTTACATCCGCCGCCAGCCGGTTGTGGGCTCCACGACGCGCTGGGCCTTGCTGCTCAATGCCTTTTACACCGGCTTCGCACTGGCTTATTTGTCCTATTTCATTCTGATCCGTTTCCCGTTTTTCAACTCGGCCTGGGATTATCACATTTCCGCGACCATGACGGCTTTTATTTACCTGATTGCCTACACCGGCTTTGTGCAGCCTTCCGTGTTCGACGGATTCAAGTGGTCGGAGCCGGTCGAGCAGGTCAAATACCGACACTCCGGGCTGACCGGCGAGGCGGAAAACAGTCTTTTGCGGCAACTAAACGGGCTCATGGCCAACGAGAAACTTTACCTCGACCCGGGGCTCAGCCTTGAACAACTGGCCACCCGGCTCGATGCCAGCAAGCACCATGTTTCGCAGGTGATCAATGCGCGGCTGGGAGTCAGTTTTTTTGACTACATCAACCAACTGCGTGTGGAGGAGGCCAGAAGGCTCCTTTCCGAAACCCGCCGCCGCGAACTGCATGTGATCGAAATAGCCTACAAAGCTGGCTTCAACAACAAGGTTTCCTTCAACGCCGCTTTTAAAAAAGCCACCGGCATGACGCCCACGGAGTATCGCAAACACCACGGCCAAACCGACCCGGCTGGTGAGCAGCCCGGCGAAACAGGGGCTTGAAACCCGCCTTGCACCGTACTTTTGTCGGCGCCTTCGGACAAAAAAACAGTTTCCATGCCGGTCAATTTTAATTCGGAACTCCTCTCGCAACTGCCGCCCGGCCTCGAAGCGGCGCAGCGCGCGGCGTATTATGGCGACGGTTTGTTCGAAACAATCCGGATGTACGAGGGCCGCCTTTTATTGCTCGACAGGCATCTCGACCGGCTTTTTGCCGGCTTGAAAGCGCTTGATTTTCAACTTCCTGTATCCTGGGATACCCGTTTTTTTCAGGAGGAAATCAACAAGGTAGCGGCCGGCAACGCCCGCGTCAGGCTGATGGTCTGGCGTTCGCCCGGAGGGCTTTACCGGCCCGAGGATTCGAGTCCGCAGTTCATGATCACGGCAAACGGGCTGGATTCCGGCCGACTGGTCTGGCGGGAAGACGGCATCCGGCTGGGTATTTGTGAAAAAGTGCGACTGCCCATCGACGACTTTTCGCGGTTCAAAACCCTCAATGCGCCCAGGTACGTGGCTGCCGCCCTGGAAGCGCGCGCCGCAAACTGGGACGATGGCTTGCTGCGCAATGCCGAGGGACGCATCGCCGAGGCAACCGGCAGCAACGTTTTCTGGTGGGAAAACGGCATCCTGTTTACGCCGCCGCTGGAAGAAGGGTGCGTGGCCGGAACCATGCGGGAATTGATCGGCCGTTCGACCCGTGAAACGGGCGTGGCTGTGGTGGAAAAAAAACTGACAGACCGGGTAATTTCAGAAGCGGATGAAATATTTCTGACCAACGCCATACAAGGCATCGTTCCGGTTCGCATTTTTGCCGGCAAGTCTTTGCCGCACGACAGGACCAGGCTGTTTTTTGAAAAAATGCAGACCCTGCTCGATCTGCTCCGATAGCAAAGCCGGACAACAATTTTATCCATCGACATGAAAAAGATACTGGTCGCCAATCGCGGCGAAATCGCCTTGCGCGTCATGCGTACCGCCCGTCGGATGGGCATTCGAACGGTTGCCGTTTATTCGGAAGTGGATCGCCACTCCCCGCACGTCCGTTTTGCCGATGAAGCCTACTGCATCGGGCCGGCGCCATCCAGTCAGAGCTACCTGCGTGGCGAAAAGATCATCGAGATCGCCAAACGGGTCGGCGTGGATGGTATTCACCCAGGCTACGGTTTTTTGAGTGAAAATGCAGGATTTGCTGCCGCGGTTGCGGAGGCCGGCATCACTTTTATCGGTCCAAGCCCGCACAGCATCGAAATGATGGGCAGCAAACTGGCCGCCAAGGAAGCCGCCAAAAAGTTTGAAGTGCCCATGGTGCCCGGCATTGAAGAAGCGATCACCGACGTCGAGATGGCCAAGGAAATCGGTCGCCGGGTGGGTTATCCCATCCTCATCAAGGCTTCGGCCGGCGGCGGCGGCAAGGGCATGCGGGTGGTTGAAAAAGAAGAAGATGTGCAGGAGCAAATGGAACGCGCCATCAGCGAAGCGCAATCCGCTTTTGGCGATGGCTCCGTGTTTATTGAAAAATACGTCACCTCGCCGCGCCATATCGAGATCCAGATCATGGCCGATACGCATGGTAACACAGTGTACGTTTTCGAGCGGGAATGTTCGATCCAGCGCCGCCACCAGAAAGTGGTGGAGGAAGCGCCCAGCGCCATTGTGACGCCGGAAATGCGCAAGGCGATGGGCGAAGCCGCTGTTCGGGTGGCGCAGGCCTGTAATTACGTCGGCGCCGGCACGGTCGAGTTCCTCGTTGACGACCAGCGCAAGTTTTATTTTCTTGAAATGAATACCCGCTTGCAGGTGGAACACCCTGTGACGGAATATATCAGCGGCCTCGATCTGGTGGAACTTCAAATCCGGGTGGCAAGGGGAGAAAAACTGCCCTTTTCGCAGGATGATTTGAAAATCAACGGCCATGCCCTCGAACTCCGCGTGTACGCAGAGGACCCGCTCAATAATTTCCTGCCCTCGGTGGGTAAATTGACGCGTTACCGCCCGCCGGCAGGTGAAGGTATCCGCGTCGACGACGGCTTTGAGGAAGGCATGGACGTGCCGATTTACTACGACCCCATGCTGGCCAAACTGGTGGTGCACGGCGCCACCCGGGCCGAAGCCATCCAGCTTATGAAAGAAGCCATTGCCGACTACGAAGTGGAAGGCGTATCGACGACGCTGCCGTTCGGTCGCTTCGTCCTCGATCATGAGGCGTTTGTCAGCGGCAATTTTGATACCCGCTTCGTCAACCTGTATTTCTCCGCCGAAAAATTGATCGATTCGCATCAGAATCAGGCTGCCGTGGCTGCCATGCTGGCCCTTCGGCACCACCTTCGCCGCAAAAAACAATTGCGCAGCATCGACCCTGTGGACAGCAACTGGCCCAACCGGGTGCGTTGATTCTCTCCGGGTAAATATTAAAAAAAGCAAAGGCCACTCCTTTTCGGGGAGTGGCCTTTGTCTTTCAAGCCTCACGGCCTGGTGGCTGAAATTCAACCAGTTGGCGGCCAACTGACGGGGTGACTCCAAAGTCACCCCGTCAGTAATAACCTCCAGTTGCTTATTGTTTCACCATGTTGACCGGCTGGCTGTGACGGTCGCCTGCCTTCAAGCTGAGTTGGTACACGCCAGCGGGCCAGTCGGCGCCGAATCGGGTCGTTCCGCTTGCGCTATCCAGCGTACGGGTCATCACGACCTGTCCCAGCAAGTTGCGCACTTCCAGCAAGGTGTTGTCGGCATTGGGCCAGTCGTAACGCACGACAAAATCGCTGCTGCTGGGGTTGGGCGATACCTGGATGGATACCGCGGGATCGGCAGCGGAAACAGACGAGGCGGCCACGGGGGTGACCCGGAAGACGTCCACGGCGGCTTCGACGAGGTGGCCGGGCTGCTGATCGGTAGCGGCGAAGGAAACCTTGACGTTGTTGTTCAGGGTGAGGTAATCGGCCAGATGAATATCGCCGGAGTTGCGCCAGCCGCTTTGCGAAGTGGTCTCCGTGAGCAGGGTAGCGGTTTGGTTGCCATTGCTGACCGTTACGGTGAAGTTGTCGTTCGGGGAGCCGCTGCCGCCGCTGTTGTAGAACCAGTAATTGAAATTGAGCACGGCATCGTCGAAGCCGGCCAGGTTCATGGCCGGGCAAGTGAGCGTATTGGTGCCATTGTCCACGTCGTCGGTGCCGGCATCGCCGCCGCCATTGCCGGTGACGTAGCATTCGGTGTTGAGGTCGGCATCGGAGTCGTTACCCGGGTTGGAAAACTCGCCCTGGAAGTTGGTTCCGATCGGCTCACCGCGTTCCCAGTGGCCCGAGTTGGAGGTATTGTTGCTCGTCCATCCGAGATTGAGTGCGAAGCCGTCGTAGTAGCCTTGCTTCAGGTAAATGGTACCATTGTTCGAGGCATCCACCGTAATAGTGCCCGGCAGGTAGCCCCATTGTCCGACTTCCACGTCGTAGGTGCCTTCCGGCACGCAGTCGAGGCTGAAAGTGCCTGCTCCACTGGTTTGAACGGTGTAAGAGACAACCCCGCTGAGCGAAACCTGGGCGTTGGCAATCGGCGCATTGGTGACTTCGTCGAACACGATGCCATTGAGATTATATACGGTAGCGTCGAGGGTAATATTTAGTTCAGTCACCTCGCCATTGACCAGCGAAATCGGCACGGTAAGCGAAGTGTAGCCGGGCTTGCTGAAAGTGACGGTATAATCACCTGCCGCAGCCTGTCCTGTTTTGAATACGCCGTTCAAACCGGTTTTTGTATCAATAAAAGGGTCATTGCCGCTCACGTTCACGGACACGTCGGACAAGGGCTGACCATTGCAGCCGTTGACAATGGTGCCTTCCAGGTAAGCTGCGCGTACATAAGTGGGGGTCAGTACTGTCAGACGAGCCTGGTTTTCGATATTGCTCGCGACGATAGTGCCCGAGGGGAAAAACGGAAACGCGCCCCAGGCCCCCTGGAAAAAGTCGCCGGCCAGCGGCGGCGCCCAGGTATCGTACCAACCCGTGATGACGAGGTTGTCGGGTTTGTGCGCGTCGATGATCACCACGCCGTCGGTGTACCAGGAAGTAATGGCCCAGTCGTTGCGGACGTGCGTGTTGTGTCCGATGGAGCCGTTGCCGTCGTTGGTCGAAATACGGTCCAGTTCCTTGATGTCGGTCGGGTCGGATACGTCGTAAGAGGTGACGTAGGAAGGCGTTTCTTCGTCGGTGGTGAGGCAGACCTTGTGATTGTCGAGCAGCCAGGAGTTGTGGGTAAACTGACCAGGGGTCTCGATCGTGCCGAGCACCACGGGGTTCTGCTTGTCGCTCATGTCCACGATGGACAAAATACCGTCGTAGATGTGCGAACCGTAAAGGGTGTCATTGTCGACATAACCATCGTGTACATAGCCGAGCTGGCTGAACTTGCCGGCATAGGTAGGGTTGTAGGGGTCGTTGTTGAGGTCGAGAATGACAGGGCCACCTGAAAACAAATTGCTGCCATGCAGGTATACAAAGCCTTTGGTAACATCGATATGCAAGGCGTGAATGGTATTGAGCTGACCGGCAATTGCCCCGTCGCCCGTGTAATGGTGATAAGGCAGGTTGGGGCTGGGCAGGGGGCTCAGATCGACAATTTGAAGGCCCTGACCGCCTTCGGAAGTGACGTAAGCATAATGTTGATATACTTTGATCTCCTTCCAGAGGTTGTTCGGGCCAGGAATCTGGACGAGGTTGACCGGGTTGTCGGGGTCGGTTACATCCACCACGATCATGCCCTGGGAAGCGCCGAGTAAGGCATATTCCCGGCCGTTCTGGGTGTAGCCGCAGATGTTGGCGAGCGTTTGCCCGGGGAAGTCCATCGTGGCCCTCGATACCAGGTTGAAATTTTGAGCGAAGGATGTCTGGGCGCTTGTGTATACCACAAACGTCAGCAGGCAATACAATACCTTTTTCATGAAAACGAGCAAGTAGATTTGGTAAATAAGTTCAAAAAACCATTGATTACTGAATAAGCGGCAAAAGGCGGACAAAAGTAACCGCAGCTGCCGGATTCAGCCTACCGCCTTTCGACTATTGCGACCGTCAGACGGCTAATACACGACATTTCCCCGCGTTCGTCCCTGATTTCGATGTTCCAGACATGCACCTGACGACCCGTTCGTACTGGTCGCACCGTCCCCGTCACCTTCCCGCCTTCTTTCACACTTTTGAGATGGTTGGCATTGATCTCGAGCCCGACGGCCGTATGGCGGCTCAGATCTTCGATACAAAGCGTGCTGGCCACGCTTCCCAGCGTTTCTGCCAGCGCTACGCTGGCGCCGCCGTGCAAAATTCGAAAGGGCTGCACGGTAGAAGGTCCGACGGGCATTTCGGCGACCAGATAATCGTCGCCGATTTCGAGGAAACGTATCCCGATCGCTTGCCCCATCGTGTTGTTATTCAAGTCGTTAAGCCCTTCCACCGTGGCTGGTTGTTTCCAGATTGCACCCATTTTTTTTGCAATAAAGTTAGGGAAATACAGCCCTAAGAGCATGTTGAGCTTTTCCTTGCCGGGCTGCAAACGGAAAATTTTATTTTCTGCTGCGTTATCCCGAGTACTCGGGACGCCGGATCGCCCGCATCCGACTGCGAAATTTGCCTTGCCGAAAATAAAATTTTCACGTTTTCGCCTCGGCAGGAAAAGCTCAACACGCTCTATTCACTCAAAACACCTGCCGACCATTGCAGGGCCGCTTCGGTTTTGTAAAACTCGCCCAGCAATTTTTGATACTTGATCCTGGCATCGAGCCACCGCTGTTCGCGGGTATTGATGAGAAAAATGGAGCTTTCTCCAAAACGGAATTTTTCCTGCTCCGCATCGAGCAAGAGGCGGTAATTGGTGGTCAGCTCATTGAATACCAGCAACTGCCCGGCGTAGTTGTCGAGTTCGTTGGCGTACTGGCCGAATTTGAGCGCCACGGTTTGTCGTTTTTGATCGAGCGCCAGTTCGGTGTCCCGCCATTTCAGGCTGGCCGCCTGATAAGTTCCCCTCGCCTTGCGGTTGAGCAGGGGGTAGCCCACGCTGATGCCGTATTTGACATTGTTGGTCAGCACGGCCAGTCCTTCGCCAGGGTAGGGGGCCGGGAAAAAATCCAGACCTTTGCCTAATATGTTGTAATTCAGTACAATATCAGGCTTTTGCCCTTCTCTGGCCAGGCGCCTGTCCACAGCCAGACTTTGCAGTTTGGCATCGTACAAGAGCACTTCGGGGTGGCTGGAAAGCGCTTGCCGACGCAGGTCGCTCACCAACTCGGGCGCTGGCCTTGCCGGCGTTGCCATCTGATCGATGGCAGGCGCAGGAGGCAATTGTTCGGGAGGCAGGGTCGTGTTTTCATCCGTCCACCAAAAGTTGGCGACTTCCAGCGCGGCATTCTGACGCTCCACTCGTGCAAAATTGACGTCGATCTGTCGGCTTTGCACCTGAAGCAGGGTTTCGACCGTATCGATGGCGGGTTTGTCGCCTTGTACGACGCTTTCTTTCAAGGCATCGTGCCGCAATCTGGCCTGTGCCAGGGCCGCTTCGTAGACCCTGAGTTGGTTGTCGGCGACGACCCAGGTCCAGTACGCCTTGGCCGAGGCCAGCAGCAGATCGTTGAGCAGTACGCGGCGTTCCGCCTCTGCGGCCCGAAGCCCGATGCGTGCCTGCGCCAGATCCGCTCTTCGCGCGTCGAACAACAGACCTTGCCCAAGATTCCAGGAAAATCCGGCGGCCAACTGGCCATTTTCCGGCAGGCCGGATTCCGGGTTGAGGTAGGCGCCTCCTGTTTGATAAAATGCGCTTTTAAATTCCAGGCCCATCCAACTGGGCCATTTGAGACCGGCTTCCGAATAGACGAAATAGTCTTTTCCGCCAAAATTTTTGCCGTTCATATCGGCATAGGCCTTCACGTCGAAGCCGCCACGGGCTTTCAACAGATAGGCGCGCGCCTGCGACAGACGGAGGTCTGCCTGCCTGGCGGCAGGGTGTTGCGTCAACACCTGATTGCGGTAGGAATTCCAATCCAGCGGCAATGCCGCATTATTTTGAGCAAAAGCCGATAATGATTTGAAAATCAGCATTATAAATACCAACTTACGCAAAATCGGATATTTGAAACCATCAGTCATTTTGGGAAAAAACAGCATCATTTTGCACTTTTAATCGGCGCTTTGGGAACGATTCCTTCTTCTTTTTTCTCGGGCTGAGTCGCGTTTTCCTGATACAGATCGGGCGGGAAACCATTGAGCACCCGCCAGATTTCGTACCAAAGCGGCACTTCGTTGAGCAAGGCAATCCCTTTCGCGCCACCGCCCGGCTGCACGGCTTCGGGCCAGGCTTGCTCGGAATGATCAGGGGCCACCAGAACGCGGAATTTGCCGTTGGCGCTGATGTTTCGATCGATGGCCACAACCTTGCCGCCGAAGGTGCCCAGCGAGGCGCCCGGCCACCCGCTGAAAAAGAAAGCCGGCCAGCCGTCGAATATGAACCGCACGGAATGACCGACCGAGAGCAAGGGCAGGTCGATCGGGCGGACGTAGAGTTCTACGGCGAGCTCGTAGTCGGCCGGCTGGATGGTCACAATGGCTTCGCCTTCTTTGACGATCTCGCCGATGCCGGGCGTCACTGCCTTGACGATGTACGCGTCTTGCGGCGCGACGATGTAGTAAAAACTGGCGCGCCGGGCGTAGTTCTCCCGTTCGATCTGCAACTTGCTGACGGTGGCGCGGGTGTCGAATTGTTCTGAAAGCGTGCTGAATCGCTCGCTTTGCGTTTTGGCAATTTTGTTGTCGTATTCGTTGCGGGTCAGGGCAAGTTCGCCGAGGTAAATACTCAGGTCGTTGCGGGTGCTGGCCAGCTGGTTTTGCGCTGCGACTGATTTGGTCTCGGCTTCCTGGAGTTTGAGGCGTTTTTCTTCAAAATCCGTGAGCGATTTTAGGCCCTTGTCGTACAGGGCTTTGGTGCCATTGTATTGACGCTGTGCGACTTGCAGATCGATCTGCGCCTGCTGAACCTTCAAACTGTCGCTTGTGATCTTCAAGCGGGCCTGTTCGACTTTTCGCTCTATCTGCCCGATTTTACTCGACAGTTCGCGACCCATGGCTGCCATTTGCGATTCCAAAGCCTGGGCTTTGCCGCCGTACGACGCGATGGCATCGGTTTTGGCTTCGAGCTGATTTTCAACCCGATCGACCAGAGCCGGGTCGAAATAATCGGCTTTGACCTCTGAAATATGGACGATGGTGTCGCCTTTTTTAACCAGTTGCCCTTCGGTCACGTACCATTTTTCAACACGGCCTGCGATGGTGGCATGAATGGTTTGGGGGCGTTGCTCGGGGCGCAGGGTGGTTACTTTCCCCGTAGCCTGAACGTTTTGCGTCCAGGGCAGCAATAAAAAGACGATGAGAATGCCGAGCAACAACAGCAGCAGGTTTCTGAAACTCAAGTGCCAGTGCGAGAGTTTGTTTTTGGCCGGCGATTGCAAGCCGTCCATATCCTGTTTCCAGGTCGGTTGGTTGTCTGAAATATTGAGCATAAGGAAAAGGTGTTTAAAGGGTCAACGTTTTTCGTCGAGCTCGGCAGTGGTTCTGAATATTTTCGGGAAATGCTCGGTTTTGCAGACTTCATCAAAACTGCCGTCGAAGATGATCTGCCCTTCGCGCAGCACCAGAACACGGTCGCAGAGCGCGGCCAGTACGGGGTCTTCGCTGACGGCCACAAGCGTCCAGGGGTGGCTGCGGTCGGTCAACAACTGCCCGATTCGAAGGCGGTCGCGGTAATTGAGCGATTGTGTGGGGTCTTCCATGACCAGTAAATTGGGTTCGGTCACCACGGCGCGGGCAACAACCATTTTACTGACGATACTTCCCGGCAGGTTTTTGCCGCCGGGCAGCAATTCCGTTTGAATACCTCCCGGCTGTTCTCTGACGAAATCGGTCAGTCCGACTTCTTCGATGGTTTTCAGCACTTTGGGCAGGGGGACTTCCGAACGGCCCAGGGTGATGTTTTCCAGTATACTGCCTTTGAACAGGTCTTCCTGCGACGAAAAGTCGCCGATATGGTTGCGCAGGCTGCGCAGGTTGATGTTTTGTTTGGGCATGCCGTTGAACAACAACGAGCCGCTGAAATCACGGCGCAAGACGCACAAAACCTGCATCAGGGTGCTTTTCCCCGAGCTGTTGTAGCCGCAGACGACCACCCGTTCGCCTGCCCTGATTTTGAGGTTTAAATCGTCGAGAACCGGCCGATCCCGATCGGCAAAACGGTAGGAGAGGTGCCGAAGCTCGACTTCAAAAGGCCCTCCCGGGCAAAATTCCTCGACGCGAACGCCGTCTTCGCGCTCCAGTTCGAGGTCGGCCACCTGCCCGATTTTTTCGATGGCTGTCAGCACATCGTAGCCGGTTTCGTGCAGGAGGATCAGTTTTTCGAGCGAGTCCACGACAAAAATGATCAGGATTTCAGCCGCGACAAACTGCCCGATATTCAACTGATTTTCCATCACCAGCAAACTGCCCAGCACCAAAAAACCGACCAGCACCAGCACCCTGAACGCGACGCTGCTGGCAAACTGGATCAAAAGGATACGCCAGTGTTTGGTGCGCGCGTCGAGGTAATCGGAGGTAATGGCATCGGCTCTGGTGAGCGGATACCTGTTTTCGCCGGCGAGTTTGAAAGTTGCGGCTACGCGGCCCACCTCTTCAAGCCAGTAGGCCAGCCGATATTTGTGCTTCGATTCTTTGAGGCTGCTTTGGAGTCCGTTGGGCACCGTCCAGCGAAACAAAATCCCGACAATTGCCAGCAAAAGCAGGGAAAACATGACAAAAGAGGCATGGTAAAAAGACAGCAGCATCAGGCTGAACAGAATTTGCAGGGCTGCTGTGCTGCCTTCGATCACCAGTTTGGGCACGCCTTTTTGAATGGTCAACGTATCGAAAAATCGATTGACCATCTCCGGCAAATGTTCCCGTCGGAGGGTTTCGAGGTTGAGGCGCGGAATGCGGAGCGCAAATTCGATGGCGGAGTCCGTAAAAACGCGGCGTTGCAGGTTTTCCATGATAGACAGCTGCATGATGCGCAGCAAACCGACCAGCAAGGCGCCGACTCCGATAAACAAAATCAGCACGCCCCAGGAAGCGGAAATACTCCCGCCGGCAATCAGCCCGATCAGGGCCTGAACGCCAAGCGGTAAAGACAGATTGATGCCGCCGATGACCACGGCATAAAGTATAACCAGCCGAATTTCGCGCTTGAACCTGGCCAGCAAACGGACCAGCCGTTGCAGCGGAGTTAGGGTATTCGAATTCGTTTCGGGCATTTGTGTTTTTTGCTGCCGAACGGCAAGGGCGGTTTTTTTGTTTAAAAATAGTCGCAATAATTCACTGACCTGCTAAAAGGAGGCCGCCCGCCGCCCTACTTTTGCACCAAAATTTACTTGTCTTGACCCTCTCAGAACGCATCGATCTGCTGGCCGAACTTGGCCAATACCTGCGCCAGACGCCCGACGAGGCGCTGGAGGCTGCCATCCGTCAGTCTTACGTTGAAAACCAGTGGTTTACACCGGAAAATGTACATGCTGCCATCACGGCAATCGCTACGAGCTGGTTGGAAAAAGACACCTTGAATCGATGGGCGGCAGCGTATCCAATCGGCCAGCGCACGCATCCTGAAAAAACAATCGGCCTGGTGATGGCAGGAAATATTCCGCTCGTCGGTTTTCACGACTGGCTTTGCGTATTCGTATCCGGCCAGCGCGCGCAGATCAAGTTGTCGGAAAAGGACAAACGGCTTTTACCTTTTCTCGTTCGGCAAATGGGCGACTGGGCTTTCGAATCCTGGGAATACACTGAATTTGTGGGAGAAACCGAGCAATTGCGCGGCTTCGACGCCGTGATCGCCACGGGCAGCAACAACACGGCGCGGTATTTCGAGCAATATTTTGCCAAATACCCGCACCTGATTCGGCGTAACCGCAACGGCGTGGCCGTCATCGACGGCAGCGAAAGCATGGCCGATCTTTTTGCCCTCGGACGCGATATTTTCACCTATTTCGGACTGGGCTGTCGCAACGTGAGCAAAATCTACGTGCCGCACGGCTACAATTTCGATATTCTGCTGGAAGCGCTGCACGAATACCGCGACATTATTCACCACAACAAATACAAAAACAACTTCGATTACAACCTTACCCTGTACATCCTCAACAACATGCCTTATCGCAACAACGGTTGCATTTTGTTGCGGGAAGACCCCTCTTTTTCATCCAGAATCGCGGCAGTCCATTATGAATATTACGAAGACCGCGACGAAGTGGTCGGTCTGCTGAACGAACACCGCGACGAGATTCAATGCGTGATGGCCAAATCTGCGCTGCCTGGCATCGAGGCGCTGCCGTTTGGAAAATCACAGGAGCCGGGGTTGTCCGACTATGCCGACGGCGTGGACCTCATGCGTTTTCTGACGAGTCTGTGAGGAGAGGGCCGGCTTCCTGAACAAAGCCCGCATACACCCACTCGCTGTTGCCAATTAGTAGCCATTTGTCCTGATTATCAAATATTTGTACTTTTTCCAGCCGCCCCAGCCGCCTGACGACAGGGTAGGAGGTGCCGGGGCCTGAACGCACGTTCAGCGCGTCGGTGCCTACCACTTCGCCATAACGGACTTTGACTATTTCGACCATGGATGCGTGCGCCCAGCGCCGCTGACTGAGCTCCAGCCATTTGTCCTGCTGACCGATCACGTCGGTAAAAGCCAGATGAGGCAGGGCGTCGACCACGGGGAAATTGGCGCCGGGGCCCGAGCGCAAATTGATGCCCGTCCGTTCGATTACGCGTCCCAGGCGGGTGTGGTACAGAATTTCGGCGGCATCCTGTTTGATCCATCGCCTTTCGCCGAGGTGCAGCCACCCGGCCGAAGCATCGACGATGTCGCACAAATCTCCTCTGTACATCTTGCTCAGCGCCGGGGTTTCATAGCCCGGACCAGTCCGAACGGGGGCTTCTTCGGCAATAATGCGCCCTTGGGCAATCCTGGATTTGGGTATTTCGCTCATGGCCTTGACCACGTCGGTGCGGAACTTCGTCCAGTCGGAAGCAGGCAGCAGGGCTTGGGGGCATCCTTTCCCTGTGATGTCGTAGTGACGATACAGGTCGGTGATGGTAAATCGGTACTTGCGCAGGAGTCGCGCGGCCAGGTCGACGGTGTTTTGGTAAATTTTGTCCCAATCCGCCGCGTCTTGCGTACACATTTCAATACCAATCAGAAAATAGTTGGGCGACAGGGTGCTGGAGCCGCGCACCCGTTCGCCGTCGGGTCGGTATTGGTTGGCGCCGACGTGGTAGGCCACTTCATTGTCGGGGATGCACTGAATAATTTGTTGGGCATCGGCGACATAATGCGCCGAAACGAACATGGCCGAGCTGTTGAAATATTGCCGAACCGCCTGGGCAGAGCCTTCTGCCAGCCGAATTTGATCTGTACCATGCACCACAATGCCGCGCAGCTGCCGGATGGCATACTCTTGCGCGTTGCGCAGGTAGGGCCGGTTGCGGTTATTGGTCAACAAATCGAGCGTAATAGGCAGCATGTTGGCTATGATTTGATTCTGAATGCTCAATTTTGCGGCAAAATAAAACGATGCGATTCGATATAATAACTGTTTTGCCCGAACTGTTGGAAAGCCCTTTCAATCATTCGATCCTGAAACGCGCCAAAGACAGGAATCTGCTGGAAGTATATTGCCATCCGTTGCGTGATTTTGCCACGGGCAAACACCGTCATGTGGACGATTATCAATTCGGCGGCGGTGCGGGCATGGTCATGAAAGTGGAGCCGCTGGCTGCCTGCATTGAGCACCTTTGCAGCGAGCGGCAATACGATCAAATCATCTACGTCACACCCGACGGCGCGCAATTGAACCAGCAAATGTGCAACCGGCTTTCCATGGGCGAAAATGTGATGATTATTTGCGGGCACTACAAAGGTATTGACGAACGCATTAGAAATCAGTTTGTTACCATGGAAATCAGCATCGGCGACTACGTTTTGTCGGGGGGCGAACTGGCCGCTGCTGTTATCGTGGATGCCGTCGGCAGACTGATACCGGGCGTCCTGAATGATGAAACATCGGCTTTGTTCGACAGTTTTCAGGACGATCTGCTGGCCCCGCCCGTGTATACTCGCCCGGCCGAGTGGCGCGGGCTAAAAGTGCCTGATGTTTTGTTGTCGGGCAACGACCGGATGATCGAGGAATGGCGCCATGAGCAAAGCCTCGAACGCACCCGGCAGCGCCGCCCCGATTTATATCAAAAGTACGTCAAGGGGCAGGGGGAGTAACCGATTTGTTGCGCCGGCAGCGTTCGCTGCAATATTTCACCGTTTCCCAGTTTTTCTCCCATCGTTTGCGCCAGGCAAAGGGCCTGCCGCAGACCGGACATATCTTTTCCGGAAGGTCACTTTTATCCGTTTTTTTCATTAATTGTTGATTTATAATACTCAGATAAAATATTCCTCTCAATTTATTTGATATAAAAAACAAAATGTTTTACATTTGCTGATCCAAACTTATCCTGATCGCTCTGCAATATGAAAGGCTGTCCCAATTGTGCGGCTGAAATCATTCCCGGCGCAAAGTTTTGCCATCGCTGTGGCGACAAGATTGCCGAGAAGACCAAAATGTGTCCTGCATGCCAGGAGACCAATCCGTTTGCATCGGTCTTTTGCCATCATTGCGGGTTTCATTTTGAGGGTCGGCAACGACACGACGCGGCGTATAAGCCCATGTATCTGCTTGATTTTCAGGGCGCGGATTTGACCAGCCAGGTCAAGGCGCTTTTTTTCCGAAGCCTGCGCAAACGGGTGGAAGACGAGCACGACATCGAGCGGTACAGCGATTATGTCGAGCGGTTTTACACCTCTGCCTTTCATACGATTTACGACTCGCGCTCGCGCCAGATCGCCGAAGACGCCCATTTGCAATGGCAGCGTTTTGGCCAGAATGCCCTGCCTGAGATCGATCGTCGGATCGATCACGCCTTCGAGGGCTTGCTGGATTATTTCGTTATTCAGTATTGTCCCGACCTCAACGGGATTATTTTGCCCGAAACCATCCTGAAATACGACAGCGTAGCGCCAGGAAAGACCGATTTGTGGCAAATGATCCGCGATTTTCTCGATTTCCCGCGCGAATCCGAAGCGTTTTATTTTGACTTTATCACCATGCCGGAGGCCTTGCTGGCTAACGCCTGTAAAAACTATTTGTTCGCCGACCGGCGAGAAAGGGTCTTTTTTCTGTGCGACCTGTCCCTGAAAGGCAACTGCAAGGACGGCTTTGCCATGACCGATCGGGGTATTTACTGGCGAACGCCGTACGGTAAACCCCAGAAGGTGCTCTACCACCAGCTGCATGAGTTGCGCAAGGAGAAAAACTGGCTGTTGATCAACGGCGCATTTTTCACGGTAAATCCTTCCATGAACCTGAAAATGTGCAAGTTGTTGAAAAAATTGCGCGGCTGGAAACCAATCGGCGCGCATTACGAAACCGCTTGAACCAGGGCCACGGAAACTTTTTCACACTTTGAGGAGTTTTTAGGTTTGGCAATTTGTGATACAGTCATGTATCTTTGCGCCACTTTTAAACGGAGGTTGTAGCTCAGCCGGTTAGAGCGTCGGATTGTGGTTCCGAAGGTCGTGGGTTCGAGCCCCATCATCCTCCCTCCGATGACGGTGCTGTCGGTTTCGACGGCACCGTTTTTTTATGCCCCAAATTGAAAATCCGGGGTTGAGAAATAAAAAACGGCATTGCTACCGCGCCAATTCGCGGCAACAATGCCGTTTTTACGACTGACAAACGAACTCAATTCGACTTTGTCGGGATGACTTTGCCAGAAAGCGCCACTTTGGTTTCATTCGGGTAGGTATTGGCGGTCACACGGATCTGTTTGGTTTGGTCGCCGCTTTTGCCTTCCGTGTTGAATTTTGCAGTGATTTCACCAGTTCCGCCAGGCGGAATGGGTTCTTGCGGCCATTCAGGAATGGTGCAACCACAGGTAGAACGGGCTTTTTGAATGATCAGCGGAACTTTGCCCGTGTTTGTAAAGCGGAATTTGTGCTCCACGATATCACCTTCTTTGGCTTCTCCGAAGTTGAACTCCGGTTCCTGATAAGTGATGCGCGCCAGCTGATTGGTGTCGAGCGGCTGATTGGCGGAAGCGGGGTTGCGGATGAGATCGGCATTCGGGCCGCTTTTTATTTCCTGCACGCCGCTGTCGTTACGGCAAGCGATAAATAATGCCAGACTGCTGAAAATGAGTATGCTGTAAGTAATTTTCATGGTTGAATTGTGTGAATATTTTGGGCAAATTTACACTTGCAATTTGCCCGCTCAACGCTTGTAATTGTTAAAACACTGCAAACAGTCATGCCAAACGGAATGTACCTCGTCGGTTTTATGGGAAGCGGAAAGTCCTTTTGGGGCCGCCAGCTGGCAGCCCGTTTGGGTTGTTCTTTCATCGATCTGGACGCAATGATCGAATTGGAAACGGGTTTGAGCATTGCGGAGATATTTGCCACAAAAGGGGAGGGGACTTTTCGAACCATTGAAGCCGACTGTTTGAGAAAAATCGACCTGGACACAAAACCCGTCGTAGCCACTGGCGGCGGAACGCCTTGTTTTTTTGACAACATGGAATGGATGAACCATCATGGACTTACGATCTTTCTGGACGTCCCTGTTCCTGTACTCGCCGACCGACTGCGAACAGACACGGCGCCCAGACCATTGTTGGATGGGCTGGAAGGGGAGGCTTTGACGAATTTGATCGCATCCAGGCTTGCCGCTCGCCGTTCCTTTTACGAGCAGGCCAGGTTGATCTTGTCTGGAGAGCAAAACGATAATTTTTTAGAGGTGATAATCAGGGCGATAGATTCGTTTGAGGGCGAATAAGTCCGCTCAGCCCGGCAGTTTTAACTTGCCGTCCCCGGTTTCTTCCAGCATTTTTTCATCGAGCATGTACGTCAGTGTTTTTGCCACGGTTTCGTGGCGTTTCATGGCGAACGCTTCCAGAATTTGCTCGAATTTCAACGGTTCGTGGCGCAAAACTTCCCTGATTTTTCGGGCAAAATTGTCGAACACCTCGCTCTCCAGTTCTGCCTTGTTTCGGCCGGTACACACATCGCAAATGCCGCAGGCGGGCGCATCCTGTTCCCCAAAGTAGTCCAGCAACAGTTGACTTCGGCAACGCCGGGTTTCTGCGTAACGAATGGAGGCTTCGACACGATCTTCGGCGCGCTTTTTCCGCAGCTGGAATTTTTTTTGGTCAACGCTCAGGTTTTCGGCGGCGACACGTTGTTGCAAAAAGATGAGTTGCGGGCTTTCGCGGCGTGGCTCGTATTTTAGAATATTCTCTTTTTCAGCAAGTTGCAGCACCTGAACCAGGGTTTCCGGCGTCATTTTGGCATATTTTGCCAAAGTCGCCTCGCTGATATCGACAAAATCCTGGTGTACCCCCGGGTAGGCCCTGAGCAGCACTTTGATGACAATGTCGGCCTGCTGATTTCGCAACTGATAGTCGTACAACGCTTCGCGACTTGCGCTGATCAGCAGCCGGGAGGGCAGGGCAGCGGCATCGGACAAAGCGATCCAGCCCTCCTGTTCGAGCAAACGCAGGGCCGCATGCGTCGGGGCTGGTTCGAGTTTGTAAGTGGCGCAAAAAAGGCTCAGATCGAAATCAAAACTCTCGCCAGCGCCGCCACCGACAGCCAGCTGGCTGAAATTACCCAGCGCCTGATAAACCCGCCGAATATGGGCCATGTCCGGATAGGCCGCTTGTACGTGCGCTCGCAAGGTCTGGGCATCGGCAGGAACGTAAAACAGGACCGCATACGATTTCTGTCCGTCGCGACCACCCCGGCCAGCCTCCTGAAAATAAGCTTCGAGACTGTCGGGAACTTGCAAATGCACGACCGTACGCACGTCGGGCTTGTCGATTCCCATACCGAATGCATTGGTGCAGACGATCACCCGAACTTTGTTGTCGATCCATGCTTCCTGTCGCGCGTTCCGTTCCTGATGACTCAATCCTGCGTGATAGAGGTCTGCACTGATGCCGTTTTTGCGCAAAAAATCGGCGATTTCCTTTGTTTCTCCCCGGCTTCGAACATACACGATACCCGACCCTGGCACACGTTTCAATACATCGAGCAGTTTGGCGTGTTTGTGCGATTCGTAGAGGACGGAATAGGAGAGGTTGCTGCGCTGAAAGCTTTGTTGAAAAAGTTTGGCCTGCCGAAATCCTAGTTTGTCCTGAATATCTTTCACCACTTCGGGGGTAGCGGTGGCCGTCAGGGCCAACACGGGCACCGCGGGCAACAAGGTCCGCAACTCGGCGATGCGCAGGTAAGGCGGCCGAAAATCGTAGCCCCACTGACTCACACAGTGTGCTTCGTCGACTGCCAGAAGGCTGACATTCATGCGTCGAATACGTTCCTGCGCCAAGTCGGTCAGGAGGCGTTCGGGGCTGAGATACAACAACTTGTAGGCGCCGTGACAGGCATTTTCCAGCACGATATCCACCTCCTTTCGGCTCATGCCCGAATAAACGGCCGCGGCTGCGATCCCCCTTTTTCTGAGGTTGAGCACCTGATCTTTCATAAGGGCGATAAGCGGCGAAACCACGATACAAACACCTTCCCGGCAAAGCGCAGGCACCTGATAGCACAATGATTTGCCCCCGCCCGTGGGTAAAAGCGCGAGGGTATCATGTCCGCCCAACACGGCGTGTATGATATCTTCTTGCAGGGGGCGAAAGGAGGAAAACCCCCAGTATTGGCGCAGGATGTCTTGCGGGTGTGACATTGAGTTGCGGCAAAGATAGGGGGAGTAATGCCCCCTTTATTTGCTGTGGCCAATGCGAGAAAATAAAATATCAAAATTCAATCTCCCGCGAGCCGAATGTTTTATCATGGTATTGACTTTCGATTCAGGTCTGCGCCATCAGCAACCATTCCCGCTCCGAAAGCACCTCCTCCGCCATGATTCCGGCGCGAATCCTTTCAAGGGCAGCCGCATCATTAGGATTGGTTTTCAATATTTTATCTATGTGCTTGATGATGTTAATGGCATTTGTGCGATGGTAGCCCAAAATACGTTTGCGGTTTATGTAGTTGCGCATGGCATCCAGATGGCTTTGCAGGATGTCATGTTCGCCGAGTTCGAACCAGGTTTTTAGCAAGAGGGTTTTGGCCGACAGATTCAGCAGAGGGTCGCGGTAGTTCGCTTTTTGCAAAAGCTCCAGTACTGCTCGAAAACGCCTCCGTGCAAATTCCAGCCGGGCCAGATTGAAGCTGAACGCACTTTCACGATGTTGTTTTTCCAGGCTGTTTTTGTATTGGTGAATGAAATAACCGACCCACTCCAGATCTCCGGTTTGCAGGCCGGATGCAACGACATTGGAGTAGATGTAGGGCGTGAGCGACCCGTTTTCGAGCAAAACCCCGCTCGACAGCCCTGCTTTGTACAGGTCGGAGACTTCTCGTGAGTAGGTTTTTTCCCCGGCATTGATACGCCTGACGCAGTAATTGATCGCCCAAATGAACAAACCTCTGCGCTCCTCGGCAGAAAACACGGGCCCACTATCGAGCAGCATTGCCTTGAAGGCATGAAAATGAACCTCTTCTGCGGGGTTTGACAACATCCGGTAGCAGTGCAAATAAATGGATATGGCCGGATGAGTTTGTGCAACATGTTGCTCCGCAAAGGCGAGGATTTCCTTTTCCCAGATCGCCTGATCTTCCATCGAATAGACCATTTTGTAAGCCGCGGAAAGGCAGATCAGGCGGAGTTTTTGTGCGAGGTAGGCTACATCTGCCGCCTGCGAAGCCGCTTGAAGGCTGTCCAGTTCAGTCTGTTTGACAGCGTATTGCATCTGATATTTTTCCCAGTGCAACCGAAAATGCGATTCGTGAAAGGTAGAATCGCGCAAAGGGCTGTTTTCCAACGAGATCTCGATATTCCGCCGCATTTTTTCAAAATGCTTGTCGAGGCCCCGCCGGCGCATGCCCGTCAGCGCCCGGAGCTTGACTTCGGTATCCAGCGCTTCAAACTCTTTTTGTGCCAGATACCGTTCGATGAGCCGGCTCAAATAACTCATGCGCAAGCGCAACTCCTGATCAGGCACTTCGCCAGCGCCGAACAAATGCTGCTTCGCAGACTCTTTTTCCGGTGTGGCAGTCCGGCAAAACCAGTCGAACAGCAATACAAGGTCCCTGCGCTGGTTGAAATAAGGCGATTCAAGGAATCGGCGGATGTCTTTCCTTTCCAATGAATTAAATGCCGAAATAAGCTGGCGGAGATGACTTGATTCCACTTTAATTCAATTTGTAAAAAAATAAATAATTGAAAAACAGTTAATTATGTTTAAATTGACAAAAATATTGTTCAATTATACGCCTTTTTTGATTTTTGATAAAGCAGGAAGTTGCCGGACGTTTGTCCCGTGAATTCTCGTACAAACGCCGGTACCCATTCCTTCATCCAACAAATCTCATCCTATGACAAGGTTTACGCGATTTCAAAAACCGAAAAAAATCTCCAAAATACCCGGGGCAGTTTTGCTCGTTTTGGCCCTTTTTTGCGCTAATAATCAATTACTTACAGCACAAACTTCGGGCACCACAATTTTCCATTTTCCCGCTTTTCGGTATCCGGACGACACGGTAACGGATTCACTTGTCGTGACCAATGCCGGCAATGAAGCCTGGGAGAGTTATTACGACCAGCTGGATATTCAGGATGATTGCGCTGGCCTGGTGCTCAAATCAATTCGTCAATACTTCATAATCGATTGGTTATCAAATATTGGTCCCGATGTATATATCCCTAGTCTGGACCTGAACAACGACGGGCGCCTTGGCGATGCATTCGACGCACAGGTCTTCGGTGACAGCATTTATATGCTCGTCGATGGCGCCCAGGGGCCGGTACTGGCCCCCAAAAACGCAGTTTTACATTATACACAGATACTCAAATGGTCGTATGGCGTGCCGCCCATCGCTTACACTGGCACGGTGTTCGAGGATGTCGATGGCGATTGCATCGCGGGCGCTGACGAACCCAGGCTGGCCAATTGGGTCGTCAAGGTGATCGCTCAACCAAGCGGTAACATTTGGATCGATACCACCGATGCCAACGGTTTTTACGAAATTGGTATTTGCCTGACCGATACCGCCGCCGAAATCAGCCTCGACGTACCTTACAATTACGGCGGCGACTGCCCGCTTGTGTATCAGCTGCCTTTGTTGCCGGCCGGACAGATCGCGATACAGGACATTCCAGTGCATTTGCAACAAACTTGTCCGCTCTTGTCGGTCGATCTTTCGGCATCTACCATAAATGCCTGTGCAACAGGAAGATATGTGGTTTCTTATTGCAATCTGAGCACTATTCCCGTTGCCGACGCCAAGGTGGCCGTGTATCTGGACAACTATATTGGATTTACCGATGCGTCGATGCCTGCGACCTATTTGGGCAATAATGCTTATGAATTTTCGATCGGAGACCTCGATGCAGGGCGTTGCGGCGAGCTGGAAATCACATTTACCACCGACTGCAACACGCCAGCCGGGGCCTCGTTTTGCTCCGAAGCGCACATTTCGCCGATAGCTGCCTGCGACACGAATGGCGTCTGGTCGGGCGCCTGGCTCGAAGCTTCCGCCGTTTGCGATGGCGATTCGGTGCATCTCATCCTGTCCAACATTGGCGCCGGCAGTATGGACCAGCCGCTGGATTTTGTGGTGGTGGAAGACTTGATTATGTATACGCAACCTACGTCGTTTCAGCTGGGCGCGGGCGAACAGGTAGAAGTCACCTTGCCGGCAAACGGTGCAACGTTCTATATTCAGTCGCCGCAAGTAGAAGGGCATCCCTTTGGCGGTATCGTTGCGGCGCAGGTGGAAGGATGTGGAGGGCTGAACCTCCCAGGCGCAAGCCTTGCCTTGCCCGCGGGGTCAAACAGTCCTTTCGCTGCCTACGATTGCCAGGTAAACAGCCTCCAGCAAGACGGCAACTACGTAACGGCATTGCCTGGCGGATATGGCCCGCAGCACCTGATCAACAAGAACACCGACCTTAAATACACCATTCATTTTCAAAACCTTGCGGCTGACACCGCCCGGAACCTCACAATTTATGTATGGCCTCCGCAGGAACTGGACATCAATTCGATTGTACCCGGCGCGGGCTCGCACCCTTTCGATTTTGACATATTTGACAATTTTATCCGCTTCCGATTCGACCTGATCAACCTGCCCGGCGCAGCGACGAATTCCTGGGCATCGAAAGGGTTCGTAAGTTATCAAATAGCCCAGATGCCTGATTTGCCGGACGGAACGGTGATCGATAATCAGGCGCAGCTGCATTTTGAAAACCAGTTTCCCATTGTGACCAATATGGTGAGGCACGAAATTGGTTCGAATTTTATCGAAGTCGCGTCGCCCATGTCGGGCGTGTCGGACAACGTGGACGCGCCGCTGCTGACCTTCCCTAATCCCTCGACCGGAATGGTGTATTTCCACTTGCCGGAGGGCCGTGATGGAGGACATTTCGCCCTTACCGACGAGCAGGGGAAACCCCTTTATTCAGGTGAGTTTGCGGGGCCTGAATTCCGATTGGATCGACAGGGCCTCCCAGCGGGCGTCTACTATTATGCCTTGACGGATCGCAGGGGGCGTGTTTACAGCGGTAAGTTGATCCTGCATCCGTGATGGAGCAGGGATTGTAAACCATATTTACCAACTGCCCGACTGGAACTAACCAGATCGGGCAGTTGGCATATATTTTACCACAACGCGACCCCCAGCCACAAGCCGAAATACACATCGGCCAGCCGGGTATCGCCCGGTTCGACTTCGAAAGTGAAAAGCGGCCGGTCTGGCACCACCAGTTCGGCATCGGAGGGCAAGTCCCGCTGAACCTCAAAAAACTGAACTCCCAGGCCAAAGACAGGTTCGATGATAAATTGCTTCTTGCGCCCAAAATACGTTGGGAAGCCGGCGCGGATAGCCACGCCTGAATTGACCACCTTTCGGTGCACGGGCAGGATCTGTACGTATTGCTGCCCTTGGCGGAACGCTTCTCTGTATGCAAGGTGTCTGATAAAATTATACTTCCCCTCAAACCCCAGATAGAACAACTTTTGATCCCTTTTTTTTCTGAAATAATACTGTGCCCCGGCTCGCAAACCGATACCCCGATAGTGCTCGCCCTCATGACCGGCAAGCAAGGGAGAGTTAAAATACCAACCCATGCCGCCATCGACGGCAATGCGGGGCGAAACACGAAAATCTCCAGTGACAATCAAGCCCTGCTTGGTCGAGCTCATCAGCGGAAAAGCATTGAATTTCAATGTGGTGCGCGGAATTTCCACGGGCAGGCGAGCCATTTGCGCCTCCGCAGCACTCACCCAAAACAACAGTACGAATACGAGCGGGCGCATCATTTTGAAATAGAACCAACTCGTGTGACAATGGGCAATTGGCTGATGTCGAAGATCTCGAAGCTGGTTTTGGTGGAAACGATCATCTTGTACTCATCAACGATCAGATCGACCGGGTCCGTGATTTTTACATCCAGATTGGTCAAACGCGCCGGATGCGCCGGGTCGGTCAAATCGTACACGGCCAACACGTCGTCGCCTTCATCGCAGACAAACAAATAGGCGTCTTTTACCCCCAGTCCGTTGGGCAGGTTCATATCCGTACGGCTGGTATTGACCGGATTGTCCGGATCACTTACATCGTAGGTCAGCAAAGCGCTGAAAGCCGAGATGTCGCCGCAGACGTTTTGAATGATTTTTACCGTGGAATACGCGTACGAGCCCTGAACGGCAACGGGGTCGCAGCCCCTGAACAGGGCTTCCGGCCGATCGGCCTGCGAAAGGATGGCCGGCGCCGCCGGATTGCTGATGTCGAGTATGTACAGTGCCGTGCGCGAACCCAGGTAGATACGTCCCTCGTACACCACGATGGTTTCCAGCCCGTAATCGGTCGCCAGGCGGTGCACCAGTTGCGGGTGGTCAGGGTCTGCCAGGCTGTACGTGAGGACTTCGTTGGGGTTGAGGGCGTACATATAGCCGTTGTGAACGGCAAAACGGGTGATCGAGCCGGACTGGCCGGTTTCGACGCTGACGGCCTCTTTACTGCAGGCAAGCCCAAGGCAAATCAGGGCGAGCAAGAGGAGAACGAGTTTGTTTTTCATAGGTAAATTACGTTTTAAAAGGTATGGTTTGGGCTACTGGACTGTGGAACAACGCGCATCGTCCAGATAGACATCTTCCCAACCGACGACGGCGCCTTGGCTTTCATCCACACACTCGAAAATACCGTTGTACAAGGGTGGAAAAAGCAATGGTGAAAACACATCTTTCTGACGGTCAAGCAGTTGGATCTGATAAAGGTTGCTGATGTCGAGCGTCACCAGGTCGCGCCAGCTGTCGGCGTAGAGGCGATTGCCGGCAATCGTAAAATCGGTGACGGCCGGTATTTGAAAAAAGGTCAGTTGCTGAACGTTGGCGGAATCGCGGACATTGAACACGTGAATCCCCTTTTTTTGCTCCAGCATAAAAAACAGGGTGTCGCGCAGGAAAATAGGGCCGGACAGGCTGATGGGCTGCGGGGGCAGGTTTTTGATGTCGTCGAGTGCGGAGAGCGGCAGGTAAACGGGGCGTTTGCCGGGGCCGTTGTAGGTGCTGAGTTCTTCTTTATTGCAAGCGGAGCCCCAAAACATAATCAATCCAGTCAGGATTGCTAAAATGACAGAAGAACGAAAGGTCATGGGTGTGTTTGAGTTTTGAATAAAAATACGATGGTGAGACCGATGTTTAAATGCGTACCAATAAGTTAATCAATTCCTCGTGATGAATACCATGACATCCTTCGGGGTTTGAGGAAATACTTATCGGAGAGGCAATTTCAGCACTGTTTGGTTCATTTTTCTCAAAAAAAGGACGTATCCTGATTGTTTTTGGTTTGCAAAAAGCGTCTTATTTTTCAAAAAAACTTTTCACATCAACTAAAAATACCATTTTAAACATACGCTTAAAAGGGCATTGAGATTTGATTAAAAAAATGATTATTCGTTCAAGGATTGAAACAATTTCCATGCATCGCTATAATCGAACACCTCCAGATTCCGCCAAAAATCAAGACTCTCGCGCAGCTGCGCTACCGATGAAATCCCAAGAATGATCCCCCCGATACCCGGATGCAGCCCTGCGTTGATCAACCCCACATGGCTCATGGTGCGAATCGGCGGACGCACGAAAGCAGTATTGAGTCGGGGCAGCAAGGCGCGCAGCCGTTCGATCTGGCCGGCCAGATTTTCCGGGTCGCCGCCGCGAGCCAGCAGGGTGCTGTCGGCGGGGTAGGGGCCGTCCAGTTTGATGCCCCCGGCATTGAGGCCATAGGCCAAAAAACGATGCCGCTCCGGCGGGAACAATGCATATCGTTGGTAATCGCTGTGAAACACATTGTGCTTGATCTCGATGTCGAAGTCGAGCCCTAACTCCTCATTGGCAGCGGCGTACAATTCCGGCCTTGCGATACCCGACAATCCGGGTTTCAGGCCGAACTCCTCCCGGCAAATGGCCAGGGCATTCAGGGTGGCGCGAATGGCGTCCTGCTCCTCGCGGTTGTCCCAATGGAGCATCAGGCCGTGCAGGTTGCTTCCCAGCAGCCGTTGATATTCGCCCGCCATCATGAGCAAGAAGGACGGCGAAAGGTTGATCTCCGGAGTACGCATGTTATTCAGGCTCCCGATTTTCATGGTCACCTGCGCGTCCGTAATGCCATTTGCAGCGAGGTATTCAAAAAGTATACGCTCGGATGCCCTGAAATCGGCCGGCTGCCTGTTAATGGGGTAGTTGGTGGCTGCGTCGATCTCTCGAAAACCGGCTGCAAACCAGGCATCGAGCAATTGAAAGGCCGTGTCGCGCGAAACGGTCCAGCCCCACTGTGCAGTGCCAAGAATCAAAGTGGGCAGTATACGTTTCATTTGGGTTGCGCTTTTGCGAGCAGTTCGAGTGTGTGCATCAACAATTCCGGACCGCCCCAGGCCTGATGACCGGGGATGACGATATGTGCATTGGGGTACTGAACCTGAAGGTTGCGGATGGTGTTCGGCCATTCCTGGAGGTTGCCGTCGTCGGTGAAGCCCATCCCGTCAGCTTCCATACTTTTTACGATGCAGCCTCCGAAAAGAATGCCGCCATAGTCCAGGTAAAAAACGATGTTGTCGGTCGTATGACCCTGGCCCGGGTAGAAATATTCCAGGCGCTTTTCGCCCAACATGACGTAGCCGGCATCGGATATCGTTTCGAAGCGAGGCACTTTCATGCCACGCGCTTCCATGACTTCGGCAGTGCGGACATTCATCCGGATGGATATTTTTTTCTTTTTGTAATACTCCAGTCCCCCGGCTCGGTCTCCGTGCCAGTGTGATACAAAAATACCGCGCACGGGTTTGTGCAAATGTTTGCGCACCCAGCGCAGCAATCGGCGCGACGGATTTTTACCCCAGCCGGTATCGATGATCCAGACGCCATCGGCATCTTCGACGATCAGGCCGTTGGCCGGAATACCTTCCTGATAGGTGGTATGAATCCACACATCGGGTGCGACGGGCGTGACGGTCAGTCGTTTGTTCTGGGCGGAAAGTATTGCGATCCAGAATATGCCCGGCAGGATCAGAAGAAATCGGTTCATGTACGCGGTTTGCGTTTTTTCAGGACATGCATTGCCTGCAAATATTGCCTGGCAAGGCGTGGAATATTGACTTTACTGTTGGCGGCGTCATCCGTCCATCGCACGGGCAACTCGCAGATATTCAGGCCCTTCCACTCGGCAATGGCCAGCAGTTCGGTGCTGAAAAACCAGCCGTTCGACACCGCGCCGCCGTCCATGAGCGGCGCCACGTATTCGCGTCGCAACCATTTAAAGCCGCACATGCCGTCGGAAAATCGTGTGCCCAGATAAGTGCTGGCGATCAGATTGAATACCCTGGAAGTGATCTCACGTTTCAGCGTTCGGCCGACGACTTTCGATTGGCGGTGCAGGCGTGTGCCGTACACCAGATCAAAACCTTCCGTGGCAATGGCGTGGTACGCCTGAATAAAGTGCGGAAGATCGGTCGCCAGGTCAAGATCCATGTAGCCGACCATTTCAGCCCTGCTTTGCCCCCAGGAAGTTTTAAGGGCCAACCCCACACCTTTTTCCGGCACACGAACCAGCCTTACTTCGGGTAGTTCGGCGCCCAGCCGCAGGGCAATATCGGCCGTGCCGTCGGTGCTGCCGTTGTCTGCGATCACGATATTCCATTGCTCGCGGTCCGGAAAGTTTCGGCACAAAAAGGCATGGAGCATCCTTACCTGGCGATCCAGCGTTTCCGCTTCATTCAGCACGGGGATGGTTACGTCGAAGGTCATTGTTTGATGTGAAAACGAAGAAGGCGATGAGCAAGGCGGAGGGGCGGGCGTCCATTGCGCAAAGGTAAGGATTAGTGTTGTTAAGCGGCGTTGCAGGCAGCCTGATGAAAAATTCCCCTGCTGTTTGTCGGTCGATTTGAGTTTCTTTGTCGGAAATTCCCGGATTGTCGCCGACGAATTTGGGACAGCCGGGCAAACCCCCTTCACATTTGGCGGGTCAATCGAAAATCAACCTTTTATCAGGACATTCAGACTGGTTCATGAGCGACTTTTTGAAAAAATTCAAATCCATTTTTGTTGTTGAAGAAGAAGGAGCCGCTGCGGCCAGCCCCGCATCCCCGTCGCCCGAACAACCCGCCACTACAGTTGCCGAACAGGCAGCCAGCCCTGTGCAGGTGAGCGGATCGGTCAGCGACAAGTTTCTCGAAATCCTGCTGGGCGCGCTGGACAAAAACAACCAGGATGGGTTTGATTACCTCGAATTCCGACAGGCTTTGAAAAATCTGGCCAAAATGCCGATGGATGAGGCCACCCGTTTTCATTCGGCCTATGCCATGGCGCAAACCATGGGCGTTACGCCGGCGAAACTCATCGATTCGGGCAAGTTTTACCTCAATGTTTTGAGCGCAGAACAAGCCCGCTTCAACGAAGCCCACGCCCAGCAACGCGCCAAACTTATCGGTAACCGTGAGGAGGAAATCAAAAACCTCGAAGGGGCCATCGAGCAAAAATCCGAACAGATCAAACAATTGACCCAGCAAATCGAAGAGCATCGTCAGCGCAGCGAACAGGTGCGCAAGGAAATCAACGAAAGCACGGTGAAAATTGAAAATACCAAGGCCGATTTCGAAGCCACCTATTCCACGGTGACGGGTCAGATCGAAGCCGACCTGGCCAAAATTCAGGAACACCTGAAATAAAGCCCCGTAACAAAACCAGTTTTACACGGATACACAACGACTGCAAACATGAGTAACAACGCTTTGAAAAATCCACTTGTCGTCTTTGCCGCGGGGCTGCTGATCCTCTGGCTGATCTATTATTTGCTCAAACTGACGATCGGCTTCTTCTGGATCATCGTGCTGGCTTTTGTGGTCCTGTTCTTTGTGAACGACCGCTTCAGACGTTCCGTACGTGCCTTTTTAAATGGTATTTTTAACCGTTGAAATTCAAACAAAACTTAACAACCCACTGATTATCTTATTTCTATGAGTACTGAAATGCAACCGATCAAGCCCAAAAACTTTTGGGATCGTCCCGAAGGCATCACGGGCGGAGTTTTTATGGGCGCCATCCTCCTCGGGGGCGGCTACCTGCTTTACAAAGCCTTGCCCACACTGATCGCCCTGGCCGAAAATACCCTGTACCTGGCCGGACTCCTGGCTGCTCTGGCAGCCGTCGTGTACGTCGTACTCGATCCCAAAATGCGCAACCTCATCTGGTACATGTACAAGTCGGTCATGCGCTGGGTTACGGGCATGTTCGTCCAAATCGACCCGATCGGCATCCTCAAAAGCTACATCGAGGACCTGAAAGACAATCTGGGCAACATGAACACCCAGATCAGCAAACTCAAGGGCCAGATGTACAAGCTGGGTGAAATGATCAAACAAAACCAGCGCAACATCCAGAACAACCTCGGCCTCGCCAGCAAAGCCAAGGAAACCGGCCGAGACGCCATCATGGTGCTCCAGGCCCGCAAAGCCGGCCGCCTCCAGGAATCGAACGTCAAACTCGAGGATTTGTACAAAAAAATGGAAGTGCTCTACCGCGTCCTCACCAAAATGTACGAAAACTCCGAGATCATGCTCGAAGACCTGCAGGACCAGGTCATGGTGAAAGAACAGGAGTACAAGGCGATCAAAGCCAGCCACTCGGCTATCCGTTCGGCCATGAACATCATGAGCGGCAACTCCGATAAAAAATACATGTACGACATGGCTCTCGAAGCCATGGCCGAAGACGTCGGCCAGAAAGTCGGCGAAATGGAGCGCTTTATGGATATGTCCAAAAACTTCATGGATTCCATCGACCTGCAAAACGGCGTCTTCGAAGAAGAAGGCATGGCCATGCTCGAGAAATGGGAGAAGGAAGGCGTTTCCTTCCTGCTTGGCGGCGACAAGGCCAAAATCATCACCAAGGCCAACAGCCCCACCGAAGTGCTTGACCTGAACGCCCCCGTCAAAGTGCCGACCAAGGAAGAACGCGGCGGCAACCAGTACGATACTTTTTTTGAGCAATAAGTCGCTCATTTTCAATACCCAAATCCAACACCATCGCTGAAAAACAAATCATGGCAAAACTCACATCTTTCTCCAAATTTCTGCTGACCCTCGGCATCGTCGGGGGGCTCTATTTCGCAGGCAGTTATTTCTTTAAAAATACCAAAGCCGGAAAAGACCTCCGCGACAAGGCAAAAACGGAAACTTCCGATTCGGGCGCCGACGACAATACGATCAGTGTCGGGGTCGTCACCTGGGGCGGCTATGCAGGCGGCCAATACTGGAACAAAGGCTTTAAAGCCAATACCGACAGCCGCTTTTACAAGGACAACGGGTTCAAAGTCGAATTCAAAATCCTCGACGACCCCACCGCCAGCCGCAATGCCTGGAAAAACGACGAGGTGCAGTTGCTCTGGGCGACCGTCGAATCGCTGCCCACCGAAATGCCCGGCCTGGCCGAATACGACCCCGTTGTCGTGTTTCAGGCCGACTGGTCGCGTGGCGGCGACGCCATCGTCGTGCGCCGCGGCCTCAATGCCGTGTCCGACCTGCGCGGCAAAAAAGTGGCCGTCGCGGAAATGTCGCCTTCCCACTCTTTCCTCATCTGGCTGCTCAATGCTGGCGGTATGACCACCAACGACGTCCAGATCGTCGGCGTACCCTCGCCGGTAGAAGCGGCCGAGGCTTTCAAGGCGGGCAACGTGGACGCGGCGGTCGTCTGGTCGCCTTTCGATGAAGAATGCGTACAAAAAGTGCCCGGCGCCCGTGTCTTGCAAAGCACCCGCAATGCATCCAACATCATTGCCGACGTGTTTATCGCTAAGCGCAAATGGGTGGAAGCCAACCGCGAAAAAGTGCAGCAACTCTACGAAGGCTGGATGAAAGGCGCAGCCGAGATCAACAGCAGCAGCAGCGCCAAACAGGAGGCCGCTACCATCCTCGCCGATGCATTCGATGGCTTCACCAAAGAAGACGCCCTGAAAGCAATCGACAACGTGCGCCTGTGCACCCACGGGGACAATGTCAACTTTTTCGGCCTCAACCGCAGCGGCTACAAAGGCGTGACTGGCGAGGAACTCTACACCCGCATGACCAAGGAATACCGCAATATCGGCGTAATCCAGAGTGGTGATGTAGTGCCGCCGTTTACCAAAACGGCCTGGTTCAGCGCCGTGGAACGCACCAGTCTGAGCGGCCCGTCCGATGCTGCGGAAGGACAAAAATCCTTTGCCGGACTTACGGAAAGCGAGGCAAAAACGAAAGGCGCCGTGGCCACCAAACGGGTCAGCATTTCTTTCCGGTCGGGCGAATACCTGCTCGACGACAATGCGAAATATATTGTCGACAACGAAATGGTGCCCATTGCCAAAACCTTCGGCAACAGCCGCGTCAGGGTGGAAGGCAACACCGATAACGTGGGCAACCGCGCCGCCAACGTCGCTTTGTCGAAAAAACGCGCCCAGTCCGTGGTCGACTATCTGGTCACCCAATACGGCATGCCGCGCAATCGCTTCATTGTGATTGGCAACGGCCCCGACAAACCCGTGGCCGACAACGGTACCGACGAAGGCAAAGGCAAAAACCGCCGCACGGATTTTGAATTGATCGAAGAATAATCGCTTTCTCCGATATGCCTGAATCGTCCTGCAAGCACCTTGCAGGACGATTCTTTTTTGCATCTGGTAGCACTGCGCTACCAAAACAAGCAACCGCGACTAAAATAGCCCTACCTTCGCCCAAAATTTCAGTACACATTTATGGCAGTAACCTCCGCTCATATTCGCGGATGCATTTTTGATCTTGACGGAGTGGTCGTCGATACCTTCAGGTATCACTTCCAGGCATGGCGGCGCGTGGCGCAAAACCTGGGTTTCGAATTTACAGAAGACCACCACCACCTTTTACAGGGTATGAGCCGCATGCAAAGCCTTGAGAAAATCCTCGAACTGGGTCATATTTACCTGCCTGATGCCGAAAAACTGTACTGGTCCGACGTCAAGAACAATTGGTACATCGAATTGCTTGCACAAATGACGCCTGAAGAAGTGCTGCCCGGCGTGCGTAGGATGCTGGAAGAAATGGCTGAAAATGATCTGTCTACTGCCCTGGTATCCTCCTCCCGCAATGCCCGTACCGTGCTCGAATCGCTTCAACTCGACATGTTGTTCGATGCAGTGATCGACGGGAATATGATCAAAAAGGCAAAGCCGGATCCCGAACGTTATTTGCTGGCCGCCCGGAACCTTAACCTTGAGCCAGCAGAATGTCTTGTATTTGAAGACACCTTACCCGGCGTGATCGGGGCTGCGTACGGGGGCTTTTGGGTGGTTGGGGTCGGAGATCCACGACAACTGGCGCCGGCAAACCTCACGATTCCAAATTTTGAAACGCTTTCATTCGATTATTTACAAACCCTGACGGGAAGGACGACCATTTCCGGGGGGTATTCTTAATTCTTTTGGTTTCACCATGAAATTGCGCTTTTTCATCCTCTTTGTAGTCGCTGCCGCGGGATTTACCGCCTGTAAAAATGCTCAAAAAACCACGCCTCCTGTCGATTCCACGGCTGCTGCACCTGCCCAGCAGGAAGAAGGCAAACTAAGCAACTGGAATGCCTCGCACGTTACCGAGGAGGAGCAGCCCGATTCCGCTTACCCCTATCAGGTCCGCCGCGCTCCGCAGCGAGTGGAAGTTCCCTGGGATAAACTGCCCCGCCCGAGCACCAGCCGCCGCGCCTTTATGGCCACGGGTTATTGGTCGGCTATCATGGCTTTCCAGCCTTCCGACACCACCGTACATCGGAATTTTCTGGGCAAATACCTGAAATTCAGAGAAGACCTGAGCTTCGATATCATCGTCAACAACAAGGTGATTGATACCGGCCACTGGAATTTTGACGAACAAAAAATGATCGTGTACATCTCTTGCCAGGACCCCTATTTCAACAATACCTGGGCGGTGCAGGAGCGCGGCTTCCGCATGGTCTGGAAAGGAAATACGGAGTTGAATATCACAGGTATTCAGGTTCGTATGGATAACGCTGCCAACCTGCCAGCGGGCAACTGAAGCCCTTGGGACTGGCGCCAACGGTCACAAATATGAAAATCGAGTATTCCCCTTTTGCCTTTTTGTTGTTGTTTTTCATCGCCTGTCAACACTCGCCACAACCGATGACTGCCACGGCACCAACTACTGCAACCCGACCCGCCGAGCCGGACTGGGCTAAAAATGCCGTGTTGTATCAATGCAATATCCGGCAATTCTCGCCCCAGGGCAATCTTGGCGCCGTGCAGGAGGCGCTGCCCCGCCTGAAAGCGCTGGGTATCGATGTGCTGTGGCTCATGCCGATTCACCCGGTCGGTAAAGAGCGACGTAAAGGCTCTCTGGGCAGCCCGTACTCGGTACAGGATTATTACGCTGTCAATCCCGATTTCGGCTCCTTGGGCGACATGAAAAACCTCGTGCAAACTGCACATAATGAAGGCATTAAAGTCATACTCGACTGGGTGCCCAATCATACGTCGTGGGATGCTGTCTGGAAGACCGAGCACCCGGAATACTACAGTCGTTACAACGGCGATTTTACCGTGCCGCTCAACGAACGCGGCGAGCCGATCACCGATTGGTCGGACGTCTGCGACCTCGATTATGGCAACCCGGCGCTGCGTCGTGCAATGATCGATGCAATGCAATTCTGGTTCAGGGAAACCGACATCGACGGTTTTCGGGTCGATATGGCGGGTCTGGTGCCCAATGATTTTTGGGCGGAAGCTCGCCCCGCGCTGGATTCGGTCAAAACGGTGTTTATGCTTGCCGAATGGCAGGACGAGCCCGCGCATTTCCAGTCGGCTTTCAATGCCAATTACGGCTGGAAATGGAAGGACGTGACCAAAGAAATTGCAGCGGGCAAACGTAGCGCCCATGCTCTCGATTCTTTGCTGCGGGAACTCAACGGTTTTTACCCGGAGGATTATTATCAGTTGTATTTCACCCAAAATCACGACGAAAACTCCCACAACGGGACCGAGGCAGAACTTTACGGCCCCGCGGCCGACGCTTTTAATGTGCTGGAATTTACCTGGCAGGGCATTCCCATGCTGTACAATGGCCAGGAAGATAAACTGGATCATCGCCTCGCCTTTTTTGACAAAGACCCGATTCGCTGGGGGCAAATGGTCAAAACGCCCTTTTACCAAAAACTGACTGGCCTGCGTCACAACAACCAGGCCGTATGGGCGGGTAAAAATGGCGGCAAACTGGTCAAAATCCCGACCAATTCCGACGATTCTATCTATGCGTTTTTCCGGGAGAAGAACGGCGACAAGGTGCTGGTCATCCTCAACCTGAGCAAGGAGAGCCGTATTTTCACTTTGCAGGTTCCTGAAATGGCCCGGGGCGCCTACACCGACCTGTTCGGCAGCAGTACGGTGCAGGTTACCAAAGACATGGAATTGCGGCTCGACGCCTGGGGGTATCTGGTATTGACCAACAAATAGATTTTCCCCCAAGTCAAATTATGAAAATCCTTTGCCTCCGCTTTTCTTCGATTGGCGATATCGTGCTGACCTCGCCCGTGGTGCGGGCGCTGCACGAGCAAATCGGGGCGGAAGTGCATTTCGTGACCAAAAAGGCATTCGAGCCGATCCTCATTTCCAACCCGCATATTTCGAGGGTTTTCACTTTTGAAAAAGACATACGGGTACTTGTGCCGCAACTTCGGGCGGAGCGGTACGACTGGGTAATCGATCTGCACCACAATCTGCGCAGTCAGCAATTGAAAATGCTGCTTCGCCGCCCGTCCCGCTCCTTTGACAAACTCAATATCGAGAAGTGGCTGCTCGTCAATACAGGGATCAATCTGTTGCCTCACAACCACATCGTGGAGCGCTACATGGCTGCGGCGGCACATCTCGGCGTACATGACGACGGGAAAGGGTTGGACTTTTTTATTCCTGAAAATCAAAAAGTTACACTTTCGGATCTGTCGCCTTTGCTTGCGCCAGGCAAATACATCGCGCTGGTGTTGGGCGCAACGCATGCCACCAAACGGATGCCGCCCGACAAACTGGCCTCGGTCATCCGCCTGCTCGATGCCCCTGTGGTGCTGCTTGGCGGCAAGGCGGAGGCGGAAACCGGTCGCTGGTTGTCCGAACAAGCGGGTAGTTCCGCGGTCGATACCTGCGGTCAATTATCGCTCATGCAATCGGCTTCGGTTGTGGAGCAGGCCGGAAAAGTCGTGACGCACGACACCGGCCTGATGCACATTGCCGCGGCACTGGGCAAAGACATCGTATCCGTTTGGGGAAGCACGATCCCCGGATTTGGCATGTACCCGTTTTTGGCGGAGGGGAAAGGCAGCAACGTGACCATCGAGGTGGACGGATTGTCTTGTCGGCCCTGCTCCAAGATTGGTTTTGCGCGTTGCCCGAAAGGACATTTTAGATGCATGAATTTGCTCGACGAAGCCGCCATCGCGCGTGCTGCGAGCCTTCATTTGGGCCTGAAAAAGTGACGCATCCTTTCCAAAAGATGGTTTTTATCAAATTCAGTGCGGGCCGACGTGCTTGCTTTTCCAATTTTGCCCTACTTTTCGCCGACGAACCCCTTTCGCAGTCTTCAAACTACTTGGCTCATGCACGTTAAAAAACTACTTCTTCCTTTTTTCCTCTTCGTCACCCTGGGCGTGATGAACGCTCAGGACGTCCATTTTACGCAGTTTTACATGGCTCCTACAAATTTGAATCCGGCTATGATCGGCAAATTTGAAGGGACTGCCCGCATCGGGGGTATTTATCGCGACCAATGGCGCAGCATTCTCAACAACAACCGCTACGGTACGCCGTCTGCTTTTATTGACGCGCCCATTATCCCCGGTTTTCGCAAAAAAGACTGGATCGGCGCCGGCCTGACGTTTGTCAGCGACCGCGTTGGCTCGGGTTCTCTGAAAACCACCGTGGGCAAACTCGGGGCTTCTTATCACCTCGCACTCGACAAAAAAGGAAATACGTACGTTTCGATCGGTGGCGACTACGGCCGCACCAATCGCCGGGTCAACGACAACTTCGACTTCGAAGACGAACTGACCATGGGCTTCCCGAGCAGCGCCGACGATCAGCGCCTGGGCCAAACCAATAAAAAAGACTGGAGCGACATCAGCGCCGGTATCGTGCTGAGCTCCCGCCTGAACAAACGGATGGATTTCAACATCGGTTTCTCCATGTTCCACCTGGGCAAACCGAACTACGGCATCCTGAACCAAACGGAGAAAATCCCGCAGCGCTCGCTTGTTCATGGCCAGTTCAACATCGGTCTTACCGATCGCTGGACGGTCAGCCCTGCCTTCATTTACCAGACCATGGGCGGCGCCAATGAAATCGACGTGCAAGGCCTTGCCGGCTACCTCATTAACCCCGAAAAAGACATTCGGATCAATGTAGGGGTAGGCTATCGCTTCCGCGATGCCCTGAACGCCCTCGCCGGTATTCAATATAAAGACCTTCGCGTCGGCCTGGCTTACGATATCAACACGTCCGACCTTACCTCGGTAACCAACGGACGCGGCGGTTTCGAACTGGCAGCCAATTACATCATCAAGATCTACAAACCGGCCAAGATCAAGCCGAAGGTACTTTGCCCGCGCTTCTGATCCTTATTCTCTTCTTTGCCATGGGCAAGGCATGTGCTTGCATGGCGACAACCACTCTAACGATTACTATTATCAAGTAATATGAAAAAAACAATCCTGTTCATTCTTACGCTGACCGGTCTCGCACTCGGCTATCACGCCGGCGCGCAGCCCATCAACCGTTCCACGCCGGAAAAGCTCTTGAAATCGGCCAGGGAAGCCGAGGCTACCGGCAACCCCTACGAGGCGCTTGATCTTTATCAGAAAGTGTACGACGAAACCAAGGACAAAGCCGTGGCCGTCAAAATCGCCTTGCTCAACTACGAATTGCGCGATTACGAACAAGCCGAGCGCAAACTCGAACGTATCGTCACCCGCGACCGCAAAAAAGAATACACCGACCTGAAGTACTACCTCGGCATGAGCCTGAAATACAACGGCAAATACGCCGAATCGATCGACATGTTTAATCAATATGTCACCGATGGTCAGGACTCTGCCTTGCTGGCCAACAGCAAGCGGGAAATCGCGGGCGCCGAACTGGCTCGAAAAGCCAAACAACCCGAAAACCTGATGGTTAACAATGCCGGCAAAACCATCAACTCGCCGCAAACCGAAGCCTCGCCGACGTACAGTGGCGGCGAATTGTACTACACTTCGCTCAACGCCAAGGAAGTCATCACGCTCGATGGCAAGGAGGGCGACTGGTACGCCAAAATTTACACCGCAGCCAAATCGGGGCAGGGCGAGTTCAACGATCCCACGGCTCTGGGAACGCAGATCAACCGTGAAGGCTGGCACCAGGGCAACGTGAGCATTTCGCCCGACGGCCGTACGATGTACTTCACCCGCATCGAACTTGAAAATAACGTCTTGAAAACCAGTCGGATCTACTATGCCACTAAAGGCGCCGACGGTTGGGGCGCTGCCAACGAAGTCGCTGGCATCAACGGCGATTATATCGCCAAACACCCTTGTGAAGGCGAATTGTTCGGCGAAAAAGTCCTGTTTTTTACCGCTCAAATGCCCGGTGGAAAAGGCGGTTTCGATATTTACTACTCCCCTAAAAGAGGCGAAGGTCAATATGGCCTGCCGGTCAACCTCGGCACCGTGATCAACACGCCCGGCGATGAAGTCAGCCCCTTCTACCGCGACGGTAAACTGTATTTCAGCAGCAATGGCCGCGCTACATTCGGCGGCCTTGATGTCTTTGAAAGTCAGTGGAACGGTTCGGTATGGAGCGAGCCCAAGGCCTTGCCGATGGGCATCAACAGCAGTGTCGACGACCAATACTACACCCAGACGCCCGACGGCATGACGGGCTATCTGGTCAGCAACCGTCCGGGCCCCAACAACCTCAAAAGCAAGACTTGCTGCGACGATATTTACAGTTGGGAAATCGAGCGCGTGAAGGTGAACCTCGCCGCCAAAACCTACACGTTCAAGCGCAAAAACGAAAAAGAGAACCCCGCACTTACGGGTTGCAATGTGCAACTGATCGATGTGACCGATAAAAATCCGGCCAATGTCGACAACCGCACCAATCCCTCGAGCAACGATTTCTCCTTCGTTCTGCAACCGGAAAAATCGTACATCGCTATCGCTACCCGCGACGGCTACTATCCGGATACCGTGAAAGTTAACACGGTCGGCGTGAAAAAAAGCCAGAATGTGGAGCGCAAATTCACCCTGCGCGCCATCAAAAAAGAACCGGACAGCATCGTGGTCAAGATCAACGAACCCATCGTGCTGAACAGCATTTATTACGACTTCGACGATGACAAAATTCTGCCCGATGCAGAAAAAGACCTCCAGTTCCTGGTCGATCTGATGAACAAGTACCCGGACATGAAGATCGAATTGTCGTCGCACACCGACTCCCGCGGTAAAGACGAATACAACCTTTCGCTTTCCCAGCGCCGCGCCGACAGCGCTAAACGATGGATCGTGGCCAAGGGCATAAACACAGAAAGGATTGTCGCGAAAGGTTACGGGGAAACGCAGTTGCGCAATGGCTGCGCCAACGGCGTCGAATGCGATGAGGAGCAACACCGCCTCAATCGCCGTACCGAGTTCAAAATTATTGCCGGCCCGACCAGCATCACGATCGAGCGCAAGGAACGGCGCCCGGTCGAGGAAGACAAGCCGAAAAGCGGCGGCAAAAACTGATCGGTTTTACCCAATAAAAAAGGGGGCGGCTATTTCGGCCGCCCCCTTTTTTATTGCCCAAATTTTTACCTTAAAATCGCCACCTCACCGGTTTTGACCAGTAACTGCCCGTTGGTCCGGATGATTTCCGCGCGGAAACCATACACGCCGTTGGGCGCCCAATCACCCCGGAATTTGCCATCCCAGCCTTCTTCCGGGACATTCGGGGCGATATTTTCCCTGCTGTACACCAGATCGCCCCAACGGTCGAGAATGACCATTCGTTGAATCGATTCGATGCCGGCATCAGCGCTCAGGTAAAAGTAATTGTTGCGGGCATCGCTGCTCCCGGGCCGAAATGCATTGGGGGCAAAAACAAACCCTTCCATACTGGGACAAAATTCGCGGAAAAGCAGTTCGATCATGAGTACGGAGTCGCAGCCGTTGTAAGAGGCGCCGGACAGAATTTCCATGCCGTTCGGGTTGTTTCGGTCGTAACGCGTGCCATTGATCAATACGAAATCACCGGGGCAGAGCGAGTCGGAAAGTATGCCTTCTCCGCCGGCGATGACTTCCAGATCGATGTGAACAATGCTGTCGCAGCCGTTTTGCGCCCCGTCTTCGATGATTTCTTCGCCCAGGTAGTGATTGGCGTGGTAGGCCACGTTATTGACCCAAATAGTATCGCCCTTGCAGATCGAGCCGTCGAGCAGCGCCATTTGTGCGGAGAAAAACGTCAGCTCCACGTGAATGATGCTGTCGCCACCTCCTGCTGCGGCGCCAGGCAACGTATCCACGCCCGAGGGCATATCCGGGCCATAAAATTGACCATTAAAAAGAATGATCTGGTTGCTGCAAAAGGTGTCGCGGTAAAAAAAATGACCGGGTATGGTGTCGAGCGGGCTTGCTTCGAGCCGAAAACATGTTGCAAAAAGGGCCAGGAGGAATATCCCTCTTGCCGGCCAGATCGAAGATGTCATGTTGTTTTCCGTTTTTTAAAATAAAAATCGCATACCCTTTCCGCCCTGTTCATCGGACCCTCGAATCGGGTTTGATGAACAGGGGTTGGCGGAAATGGGTATGCGATTAATAAAAAGGCTGAATGGGGTCGAATTATTGCTTTTTCAACAATTGTTCGAGTTTGGCGAGTCGTGCTTCCAGATCATCCGTGCGCTGGCGCAGGGCCGCGTTTTCGGTCTGCAGGGATTCGATCTGGTTTTGTTGCTCCTGAATGGCTTTCACGGTAAGCACGCTGAAACCTGCATAATTGAGCGCCAGGTACTGTTGGCCGTCGAGGCTGTTGGTGTGCCCCACGAGTTCGGGGAACAGGCCTTGAACGTCCTGTGCCAGGAAACCGATTGATCTGTTGGCGTCGAGATTTTCGAAATTGTAGTGGTAACTGACCGGTTGCAGCAACATCATGCGGTCCAGCACTTTGTCGAGCCCCATGACGTCGCGTTTCAGGCGGCGGTCGGAGGCTGTGTAGATGCCGTTGATGGCGAACGAGCCGACCGGGTTGCTGCCCGCGAAGCTGTTGTACAATTCGAGCGAGCCGTCGAATTCGCTTACGCCCATGGTCCAGTTGGAGCCGGTCGTGGCGTTCTGGAGCGTGAGGCCGCCTTTTTCATGGTAAACCGTCAGGCGGGAAGTTGTCGTGGGAAAACCGGCAATACCTACATTGCCCTCCATGCCGTCCATCACGATGCCGGCGGAGCCACTGCTGCGCAGGGTGATGTTGGAACCGTCGGTAGCGGCGAGGATGACGCCGGTCGCACCGTGCTGCAGATAGGCGTCGGGAGCGCCGGGGCCGTTGGACAGGCCGATCATCGGGTTGGTGCCTTCCACGCGAAGGGTTTCGTTGCTGCCGCCTTTGACGTGAAGTTTGACGGCAGGAGTGCTTGTCCCGATGCCGACGTTGCCGCTGTTGGTGTTGTTGATGTTGTTGCCGACTTCCTGCCAAAGGTTGAGACCCGAATTGGCCAGGATAGTGTCCAGTTTGACGGTACTGTTGGTTTGGGAAATTTTGAGCGTCGTACCGTTGAGGCTGAGCGTTTGGAGCTCGTTGGTGGCATTGTTGTCGGCATCGCCCGTGTTATTAATTGTGAGGTTGGGCGCGGTACCCGTAATGCTGATACCTGTGCCGGCGGTGTAGTTGTTTCCACCGGAGGGCAGGTTGACACTGCCGCCGCCGTTGGACAGGCTCAATACGTTGCCGGCAAGGCTAAGAACCTGAATTTCATTCATTTCGTCCAGGTCGCCGGTGTTATTGATCACAAAGTTGGGTGCAGAGCCGGTAATGCTGATGCCCGTACCACCCGTGTAGGTATCGCCGCTGCCGCCACCGCCGCCGGTTTGGTCGTCGGCGGGCGCCCATTTCGCGCCGTCCCATTTCAAGACCTGGCCTGAGGTGGCTCCTTGCTGGGCGAGGTTAAGCGGAGAACCCGAAGTGCCGTTGCCAGACAGGGCATTGCCTTTTTGTACGGTTTGTGCGCCCCAGTCGTCGCCCGGAACAGTTGCCGGGGCCCAGGTAGTGCCATTCCAGCGCAACACCTGTCCCGTCGTTGCACCTTGCTGGGCGATTCCCAGGACGTTGCCTGCAACCCCCGTTCCGCTCAGCGTGCTATTGGTAGAGACGACCTGGGAGCCCCAGTTGTCGCCGCCGCTGCCAGACAGGTCGTCCGCAGGCGCCCAGGTAGTGCCGTTCCATTTGAGAACTTTGCCGTTGGTAGCGCCCATTTGGGCAATTTTGGCGCCCGTTACCGCGCCGGGAGCGATATTGTTCGTGGCAACGCCGTTGAGCATAATTTCCGTGTTGCCGACCGTGCCGTTTTTGATCTGGAGGTTGTTGAAAGGGCCACTGATATCGCCGTCTGCTTGCGAGAAAATCGTGATGTCATTGGAGCCATCGGTGTCGCCAGTATTGATGATGGTGTACACGCCGTTGGCGACATCCACGTCGATGCCGTTGCCCTGAACGATGTTGGTGACGCCTTTTTCATCCGTTGCCGGCCCCCAGGTGGTGCCGTTCCATTTGAGCACCTGGCCGTTGGTGGCGTTCATGTTGTCAATTTTGGCGCCGGTAATGGCGCCGTTGGCAATTTTGCCGGTCGTCACGGCATTGTCGGCAATTTTGGCGTTAGTAACAGCCAGATCAGCCAGATCGGCCGTAGCCACTCCGCCATTGGCAATTTCCGTGGTGCCCACAACTCCTGCTGCAATTTGCAGGTTGCTGAACGGCCCGGTCACGTCGCCGTTGGCTTGCGAACTGCTCGTCAGGTCGTCGGCGCCATTGGTATCGCCGGTATTGGTGACCGTAAAGTTGGGCGAAGTGCCGCTTACGTTGATGCCCGATCCGGCGGTGATATTGATACTGGTAATGCCCTGGGCATCATTGCTGGCCACCCACGCGGTGCCGTTCCATTTGAGCACCTGACCATTGCTGGCGCCCATATTGTCGAGTTTGGCTGCCGTGATGGCGCCGTCGGCAACTTTGCCGGTGCTCACGGCATTGTCGGCGAGGTCAAGATTGCTTACGGAATTGTTGGCGATTTCTGTGCTTCCGACCGCACTGGCATTGATTTGCAGGTTGGAAAATGTCCCGCTGACGTCGCCGCTGGCGGTTGAAAAGATCGTGACATCGTCGCCGGCATTGACGTCGCCGGTATTGTTAAGGACGAAATTGAACCCGTTTTGTTGGACCATAATACCCGTTCCGCCGTCGATGTTGACTGTGCCCGGCTGAGGAACTACGGTGAACACGTCGGTTACGCGACCGCTCGCATCGATTTGAATAACAGGGATTTGCGTAGCGCTGCCGTAAATGCCGGGCGTGACGCCCGTGGTGCTCAGTGAGATGGTGCCCGTAGTGTTGATCGGGCCGCCCGTCAGGCCGGCGCCTGTGTTGATTTGCGTAACGGTACCGTTGAAGCCGTTGTCGTTGAGGTCGTTGGCAGGGGCCCATTTGGAGCCGTCCCATTTGAGGGTCTGGCCGCTTTGGGCGCCTTGTTGGGCGATGGTAAGCGGATTGCCGGCTGTGCCGTTGCCGCTTAAAACCGTCGAAGTTTGAACCGTTTGCGTTCCCCAATCATCGCCGCCACCTCCCTGACCGCCGTTGGCGGCGGTTTGGGCATAGAGGGCGTAGGGCACGCTCATCAATTGCGTGGCGCCGAGGTCGTCGAACGCGCCCGGCGAGGTTTCGATGGCCACGGTCAGGTATTTGGCGCCGCCGCCCCAGTTGATGGATGCGAAATCGCCCAGCTGTGGCTGGCCGCCCTGCCCGATAGTCAGGTTGACGAGGCCGAATTCATTGGTCGAAACCGTTTGTTTTTCGGCATAGGCAATGGGGCCGTTAGAAGCGCCACTGCGAATCGCAAACAAGAGAGTGATGGTTTGATTGGACAGGGCATTGCCGTTGGGGTCACGCACAACGCTTTGATAATTAAACCCTTGTGGAGTAAATTGGGCAAAAAGATGTAGCGCAAAGCCGAAGACGAGCGCTGTTACGAGCAGTAATTTCTGTCTCATGAACAATACAGTTTTGGAATGATCACGCAAATTGAGGGAAGAGCAAGATGCCTGTGCTCAGGTGTGGATTATTACTTAAAGCCGGATGAATCGGATTGTAGCGGAGGCAGAGGTACGGGCGTCAACGAGTTGCAAAAAATACACGCCGGCCTGCCAGTCGGCGCAATCGAGCAGGGTGCCTTCGGGCGTGTCGAGCACAGCGTCGGACAACACCGGACGGCCCATCAGATCGAATACCCTGGCATGCAAATCGCCGGTAGAAACGTCTGAAAAGCGCACAAAAAGCCGATCGGTTGCCGGATTGGGAAAGACTTCGATCGACCATTCTGCCAGTGAAGATTCCTGGGTGGAAACGGGCAGGCAAAGATCGGGCTGGTGAAAGCCCTGGGTCAGCAGGTGGTTGCCGATTGGGCCGAGTGTGAAAATAACGGGTTCGCCAACCGTCCAGGCCCAGGTGTTGCCTTGCTGGACAGTTTGCTTCCCGCCGGAAGCCAGCACTTGATTGCAAAGTGAAATGTTCTGGCTGAACAATGGCCCGGAAAAAGCTCCCAGGGCGATCAGGAGAGGAAGAAATCGGTTCATGGTACTCGGATAATTGGAAAACAGGTTTGACGCCATTGGGAACCAGCGACCTTGTTTTATACCAAAAACCCTGCCGGATTCGCCAAAGCCGCTGTAAATCGTTCGCCGCTTTATACGTTTGTGGCAAAAACAGGTCACTACTATCATGAAAATCTGCCTTTCCTTCCTTTTTGTTTTGCTGACTGCGCTCCCCAATGCGTTCGCACAATCGACTCCTGCCTTGTCGGCAACTGGCCAACACGTGCTCGATACGGAGCAACACCGCTTTGAACTGATGGTCAAACGCGACACCGTACAACTCGCCACTCTGCTGGCCGACGACCTGGTTTACATGCACTCCAATGGCCTCGTCGAGACAAAAAAGCAACATATTCAGGCTATTTCGACGGGCCGGCTGGTCTACAACACCATGCAGCGGGAAGAGTCCTCGGTCCGCCTGTACGGCAAAATGGCCCTGACCAACGGCATCGTACATGCCGCCGGCATCATCAATGGCGCCGCTTTTGATATCAGGCTGCGCTACACCGCGGTCTATTTGCGAAAGAAGGGGGAGTGGCTGCTGGTCAATTGGCAATCGACGCGAATTTGAGCGGCGACCCACATTAAATGCCTACCTTTGCGCCCCGATTTTAAAAGATTCGCCCTACCGAATTCGAACCTGTAATGCCCACCACGACTAAGAAAAAATCCGCACTCGCCCTGGCAGAAGTGCCCCGAAAAGTGGCTCCGGAATACCTCACAACGGCTTTTCGGCTCATGGCCACAGCAAAAGCCATGACGGAGTGTTATGAAGACAACTTCAAGTTTGTTTCCAAATACGTTCATGCGACCTCCCGCGGACACGAAGCCATTCAGCTGGCGGTAGGGATGCAACTGCTGCCGCAGGATTACGCCTACCCCTATTACCGCGACGATTCCATGTTGCTCGGGATGGGCTTGCGCCCGTACGAACTCATGCTGCAATTGATGGCAAAACGCGACGACCCGTTCTCCGGCGGCCGCTCTTATTATTGCCATCCCAGCTTGCGCCGCGCGGACAAACCCAAAATCCCGCACCAAAGCAGCGCTACCGGCATGCAGGCCATCCCTGCTACCGGCGCGGCTATGGGTTTTTGGTACAAGGAAAAAATGGACCTGCTGACGGCTGCCGAACGCGACAATCCGCCCGTAGTGGTTTGTTCGCTGGGCGACGCTTCCGTCACCGAAGGCGAAATTTCGGAAGCCTTTCAAATGGCTGTTTTGAAAAAACTGCCCATTCTTTACCTCGTGCAGGACAATGGCTGGGACATCTCGGCCAATGCCGCCGAGACCCGCGTAGCCAATGCCGCCCAATACGCCAAGGGTTTTCCGGGCCTCGAAACACTGAGTATCGAAGGAAACGACTTCGAATTGTGCTGGCAGACCGTGCGCAAGGTTTTGGCGACCATCCGTCGCGAGCGCCGGCCCTTTCTGATCCATGCCAGAGTTCCCTTGCTCAACCACCATACCTCCGGCGTGCGCAAAGAGTGGTATCGCGACGACCTGGAGGAACACCTCAGCCGCGACCCGTATCCTTTGCTGCGCCGTCATTTGGCTGCGCAAGGCGTGTCGGAATCCGAAATACTTGAGCTGGAAAAAGCAACCAGGGAACTGGTGATCCGCGATTTCAGTTCGGCACGCGAGGCCGACGACCCGCAGCCGTCCGATCTTTACACGCACGATCTTGCGCCTACCGATATTTTGGAAGAGAAGGGAGACCGTTCGCCCGCCGGCCGCGAGGCCAAAGTGATGGTCGACAGTGCCTTGTTTGCCATCGATGAACTCATACGCGGCCATCGCGAATGTTTGTTGTACGGCCAGGACGTAGGCCGACGCCTGGGCGGTGTGTTTCGCGAAGCAGCGACGCTTGCCGAAAAATTCGGCGATCACCGCGTGTTCAACACCCCCATTCAGGAAGCATTCATCATTGGCAGTACGGCCGGCATGAGCGCTGTGGGCCTGAAACCGATTGTCGAGGTGCAATTTGCCGACTACATCTGGCCGGGGCTCAACCAGTTGTTTACCGAGGTGAGCCGCTCCTGCTACCTGACCAATGGCAAATGGCCAGTTTCCTGTGTGATTCGTGTGCCGATCGGCGCCTACGGCAGCGGCGGACCCTATCACAGCACCAGCGTCGAAAGCGTAGTGACCAATATTCGCGGCATCAAAATCGCGTATCCCAGCAATGGCGCCGACTTGAAGGGCTTGCTGAAAGCCGCCTACTACGACCCCAATCCGGTTGTGATTTTTGAACACAAAGGTCTTTACTGGAGCAAAGTGCGGGGCACCGAACTGGCTCGAACGGTGGAGCCCTCCGAGGACTATATTTTGCCTTTCGGCAAATCGCGAATTGCACTGGAGGCCTCCGAAGCACGGGTTGAAGCCGGTGAATCGCTCGGCATTGTTACCTACGGCATGGGCGTCCACTGGGCCATGAACGCCGCCGAGGCCTACGAGGGTAGGGTAGAGGTGCTCGATCTCCGCACCCTGGCGCCGCTCGACGAAGCCGCCATGTTCGATCTGGCAAAGCGCCACGGCAAAGTATTGGTGGTGACCGAAGAGCCCGTACACAACAGTTTTGCGCAAAGCCTTGCCGCACGTATCGGCGAACACTGCTTCCGCTGGCTGGATGCCCCCGTGCGCACCCTCGGAGCAGCGGATATGCCTGCCGTTCCGCTCAATGCTACCCTGGAAGCGGAGATGATTCCTTCCATTGAAAAAGTAGCGGCCGCTATCGGCGAGGCGTTACAGTGGTAGTTTTTTGAAGATAAATATTTGATAATCAAAAAAATAGCCGGGTTTCTCGCCAATTGAGACCCGGCTATTTTTTTGCTCATTGGGCAGAAGTCGGGATAGGGACCGTCTGTATTTTTTTGCCGTCGAGGAAAAAAGTCACCTGTTGGGCCTCGCCGCGCGGCACGTCCACGATGCCCGTAGGTTTCACCGAGACGGATTGTTCGCTGCCTTCTTTTTGCACAAAAAAGACATTCATGTCCCCGTTTTCGATGCTTGCCGACTCGAAGCGTATTTCCGTTGCTTTTTGCGTTTGGGGCAATGCGATTGCGACAACCACCTCTTTGTTGAAGTCGGGACTGATAAATGTCGTGGAGTTGGGGGCGATCAGCGCAGCGTCGAAATCTTTTTGGGAAGCAATGACGGAGCAGTAGATGTTGCCGTTTTTCACCACGTTTTCCTTGAAAAAATAGTTGGGCATGATCGTGCCGCCGTTGCCGGGGTTGGTCAAACCCGCCGGGGCCGGGGCAGGAAAACTGCTGATAGGGACTTTATTTTGTACAAAAGTGACGGTTTTCAGCTCGCCCGACCTTGGAAAACTGAACAGCAACAAGGGCTGCGACGTCCAGGTAAGTTCATCTTTTCCTTCCACGACGATAAAATGTACGTAGGCGGTATCGCCAGACATTTTGAGATCGGTGACGCGGATGTCGGTCAGGTGATTGGCCGGCGGCACTGCGATCGCCGCTACGATGCTCGAGTCGAAGTTCGGGTTGATGATGTCGTTGTCGAGGGTTTTGCCCATGCCAAAGGTTTGCGCAAAGCTTGCCGGATTGTCGATCAGCCAGCATTGGCGCTCTTTGATGGTTACGGAGTTGAGCAAAAAATAGTTTTTCAGAATCTGGATGTCAATCTTTTTGGCGGCGGATTGTTGTCCGGAGGAAGCGCCCGGCGTGCCGTTGCAGGCTGCAAGCAGCGCCAGGATTCCGATGAAAATGAAGTTTCTTAACATCATGTTTTAAGTATTTGCGCTTTGTTTTTTATTCAGAAACAGTTTTTTGTGTTTTTCCAAGGGTAATCATGAAATAACCTATCAGGCCGGCAACTATCGAAGCTGCAAGTATCGCCGTTTTTGCGCTGACAATCTCCTCCGGTTGCTCGAAAGCAAGCAGTGTAATAAAAATCGACATGGTAAACCCGATGCCGGCAAGTACGCCGCCTGCCGCCAGAGAACGCCAGTTCAGGTCGTCAGGGATTTTTGCACCGGCCAGGATCGCAATCCGCACGCCAGTCAGAACGCCAAGCGGCTTGCCCAGCACCAGTCCCCAAAATATCCCTTGCGGAATCAGTTCGCTAAACGCATTCGCCCACCCGGGCTCGAAGCTCAAACCGGCATTGGCCAGGGCAAAAAGAGGCATGATGACGAATGCCACGGGTTTGTGCAAAAAATGCTGGAGGCGCCAGGACGGACTGCGTTCGCCACCGTCGCCGAAGGGAAGCGCAAAAGCCGTCAGAACGCCGGCAATGGTCGCGTGGATACCGGCCTCATGCAATCCGTACCACAATCCCGCGCCGAGCAGAAGATACGGGGCTATTAAATTGATTTTCAGACGATTTAACAACAACATTGTGCTGAAAATGCCGCCTGAAACCAGCAGCCACAACCACGAAAAACCTTGCCCGTAGAACAGGGCGATTACGAGGATCGCCCCCAGATCGTCGATGATGGCAAGGGCAGTCAGGAAAATTTTCAGGGAGATGGGGACTTTGTTGCCCGCAAGGGACAATACGCCGAGCGCGAACGCAATATCGGTCGCCATCGGGATGCCGAAACCGCTTTGTGATGGCTGCCCGGCGTTAAACGCCCAGTAAATCAGTGCGGGCGCCGCCATGCCACCGATGGCAGCGACAACGGGCAGCATGGCGTTACGCCAGTCGGAAAGTTCACCCTGGTATAATTCGCGTTCGATTTCCAGACCAATGAGCAGGAAAAATACGGCCATCAGCCCGTCATTGATCCAAAATTCAAGGCTTCCGCCCGGCAAATGGAGGTGCCAGAAATTCAAAAAAGTATCACCCGCCGCGGAATTGGCCAGTGAAATGGCGAGCAAGGCGCATCCCATCAGTAAAAAGCCGCCGGCCTTTTCACTGTCAAAAAATTCGCGAAACAGTTTGGTGAGCTTGTAAACCATAGCAATAAGTTTGTCCGTTCGAGGGGGTACTATTTGCCCAACAGATTCAAACGGGCAGCGGTTCAGTTTTTACTTCCGCAGCCAACCTTCACCAGCATTCAAATCGGCCAAAATTAGTACGCCAAACCGACCAAACATGCGTTATTTAAAGGAAACAGCCCCGTTTATCATCGTTATTTGTCTGGGCGTCGGTATTTTTCTGATCGACTTGTTCGAGTTTTCGAGCGTTTCAGCCCGTATCGGAATTCTTTTGCCCATATCGATTTTTAAGGCCGCCTATTTTTTGTGGTTGTTGATGAGCCGCCTGAAGCGTACGGCTGGACAGGAGTTTTTCTTTTTTCAGTTCGCCAATTTTATCGCGCTCAGTGTTTTTTTAGTAATGATCTCATTTTCAATGGATTATTATTGCCTGCATCGCATCGACGAAACGGCTTTTAAAGGCGTGAACCCTGATCTGTCGATTGGCGGAGCATTCCTGACCTTCTTTTATTTCTCGGTGAGCACCTTCACGACAGCCGGCCTGGGCGACATAACGCCAAACGGTCCTGTGGCGCAGATCATGGTGGCACTCCAGCTGTCCATCGGCTGGCTCACGACGGTCCTGATCATCGGGAATATCGTGCACCTGAGGGATGCGCTGACCCAGCACAGGCATTGAATCGGTCACTTGCCCCGTCCTTGCAGCAAAACAAGTGCGGTGTAAAACATGATTTTGAAATCGAGCGCCAGCGACATGTTTTCGATGTAAAGCAAGTCGAATTTCAGGCGTTGCAGCATCTCGTCGACCGTGGAAGCGTAGCCGTATTTTACCTGGCCCCAGGAGGTGATGCCGGGTCGGACTTTTAGCAAATGTTTGTACAGTGGGTTGCGCTGCATGATTTGTTCAATAAAATGCCGCCTTTCTGGCCTGGGGCCCACGAGCGACATATCGCCGCGCAGCACGTTCCAGAAATTCGGGATCTCGTCGAGCCGCCATTTGCGCATGGTGGCGCCCCAGGGCGTGCAACGCGGGTCGTTTTCGCCGGTCGACAATTGCGGGCCCATTTTTTCTGCGTCCACGTACATCGAGCGGAATTTGATAATCGTGAAAGGATGTCCGTGCAGGCCCAGCCTTTCCTGCCGGTAAAAAATCGGCCCCGCCGACGACAGTCGAACCCGGATGGCGATGAGCAGAATGAGCGGGGAAAGCAGCAGCAGTACAACGGCGCTGACCGTAAAATCGAGCATTCTTTTCAATGCCCGCTGCCATTTGGGCATTAATCCCTGCTGAATTTCGATCAAAACGGCGCCGTACAAGTGGTTCATTTTGACAGAGCCCAGCAAGATATCGTACATGTCGGGGATGATTTTGACCAGCAATTGCTCGCTGAAATCAAACAGCACGTTGAGGATGTCCCTGACCAGGTTGTGCTCCGAAGTTTCGATGGCGATGATCACTTCTTCGATCTCGTTGGCCTTGATGACCGATTCCAGATCGTCGAGGCCGCCGAGGCGAGGCAGGTACTGGCTGAGTTCGCCGACCTGGTCGCCATTGGTATCGAGGTAGCCTTTCAGGTCGTACCCGAGGCTTTGCCGCCTGCCCGTGATGTCGCGGTACAGGTCCAGCGCGTTTTGGTTGCCGCCGATCAGCAAGGTATTGAACATCACTTTTCCTGCCTTGATCCGCCGGCTGGCTCGGGTCAGCAGAATCATTCTGCTGGTTGCCGTCAGGACGAAATGCAGGGAAAACAGCACCAGAAACGAACGGTAATACGTGTGGTAATCGCGCACCACGTCGTCGAGTACGAGGGTGAAAAACAGGAACATCACCCCGAAAAGGCTCAGAAAGAAGGTGCGCATCAGCACCGTCAGTCGAGACATTCGATAAATGTCCGTGTGGTGGTCGAAAATACCGTACAGGAAGGTCCAGCCGAACGGCACCAGAATGGTACCCAGGTAAAAATTGGGGTCGGAAAATACTGCTGCATTCAAGGGGACTCCTTCCAGGTATTTTCGGAACATGAAAAAGAGCGCCCAGGCGAGCATCGCCATCAAAAAATCGGCGAGTCCGTAGTAAAAGGTATCGCGTTGGCGTAGTTGGCGGGACATCGAAGTTGCTTGATGTGCTTCGGCCGGCAGTCGTTGCCGGCCGGATGGGTCTGCTGGTTAAAAATGCGTTAACCGAATGTTGTCGAGTCGGACAACCCCGGTGTTCTGCGTAAACTGGTTTTGATCGTTGCGCGGCAAACTGACGTAAAAGTAAAGCCGGTATTCTTCCTGGTTAAGACTGATCAGAAAATCAGCCAGGTTGATGTAAATTTTGTTCCACTGGCCATCGGTCGAGGAAAAGGCGTACAACGGCTGCTCTATTTCATTTTGCCCGCCGCTTTGCCCGATCAGGTACATGGTAAATGGCATGTCGCAAGCGTAGTTGAGTTCCAGCCAAACGGGATTTTCATAGGTGGCCGGCAGCGCAACGGCTTCGGTCGCCACCTGCATGAGGCTGTGCGCGGTGTCAACTTCGAGGCGTACGGAGTTGCCTGAAAAGGCGCCGTTTGTACTGATTTTGAAGGTATTATCCGGGTCGCTGTCGCGGTTTTCCAAGGCAATAGCGGAGCCTCCGTCAAAACTGGTGCGATTGAGTGCCCAGGGAAACACCGTGGCATTATCATAGGAGGTTTGCGGCTGAATGGCGACAGTTTGGCCGGCAACAAGGTCTTTCCGGACGGAATAGCGGGTCAGGAAAGGGTAGATATTGGGTGTTGACGTGATGCCATTTTCTTTAACCCCCGGGTAGACCAGGATTTCGGAGTCGCCTTCGGCCAGTATGGGGGCGTTGGCCGGCAGATGGTAGGCGCCCAAAAATTCGCCGTTGACGTAAATCCAGCCCTCGGTAATTTCCTGCCAGGCGGCGCCTCCCTCGGCATTGACGATGAAGGGTTCGATGTGCAGGTAAACCGGAATTTGTTCCGGATCGTCTTTACAGGCAGCCAGGGCGAGCAAGGGGAGAATAAGGAGTCTTTTCATGTGTGTGTTATTTGTTTGGTCGATGTCAGCGATAAAACGCGCCAGACCGGATGATCGATGCGCGAAGCAAATCGTTCAATCATTTGGACCGCATGTAGACTTCGATGGATACTCCCTTGAAATTGAAGTGTTTACGCAACTGATTCTCCAAAAATTGCTTGTAGGAATCCCGCACATAATTGGGGTTATTGACAAAAAAAGCAAAAGAAGGGTAGTGCGTCGGCAGTTGGGTGATGTATTTGAACTTGGGGTAACGGCCTTTTACCGACGGCGGCGGCGTCGCTTCGATAATCGGCAGGAGCAGGTCGTTCAGTTCCGAAGTTTTGATCTTGCGCAAACGGTTGTGGTACACCTCCATGGCCGCTTCGACGGCCTGGAAGATGCGTTGTTTTTCGGTTGCGGAGATAAAAACGACCGGCACGTCGTCAAATGGCGCCATACGCGCCTTGATATGTAGTTCGTAGTCGCGCGCCGTATTGGTTTCCTTTTCGATCAGGTCCCATTTATTGACCAGGATGACGATGCCTTTGTGTCTTTTTTGGGCCAAACGCAGGATGTTCAAATCCTGGGCTTCCAAACCTTGCTGGGCATCGAGCACCAGCAGACACACGTCGGCTTCTTCCACGGCCTTTACGGCGCGCATGATGGAGTAAAATTCGAGGTCTTCCTCGACCTTGGCTTTTTTCCGGATGCCGGCGGTATCGATAAGCATGAACTCCATCCCGAACTTGTTGTAATAGGCATGGATGGGGTCGCGGGTGGTGCCGGCTATGGGCGTCACGATGTTGCGCTCTTCGCCTAAAAGGGCGTTGGTCAGCGATGATTTGCCGACGTTTGGCCGCCCCATGATGGCAAATTTGGGCAATTCGGTTTCGAGTTCCGGCTCATTGTCAATATGCTCCACCACGGCATCCAGCAAGTCGCCTGTGCCGCTACCGCTGATCGAGGCGACGAAAAATACCTGATCGAAGCCCAGACTCCAGAACTCGTTGGCATCCAGCAGGTTGTGGTGATTGTCCACCTTGTTGACCACGACAAATACGGGTTTGGTCGTACGCCGAAGGCGTTTGGCAATGTCTTCGTCGAGGTCGGTTATGCCGGTCTGGGCATCCACCATGAACAGGATGACGGCGGCTTCATCGATGGCAATGGAGACCTGGTTTCGAATTGCGGCTTCGAACACGTCATCCGAGTTGTGAACAAAACCGCCGGTATCCACCACAGTGAACCGTTTGCCGTTCCAATCGGAAAAGCCGTATTTCCGATCGCGGGTTACGCCGGAAAAATCGTCCGTAATAGCGTCCCGCTGACCGACAAGGCGATTGTAAAGAGTAGATTTGCCGACGTTCGGGCGACCGACTATGGCTACGATATTTCCCATGTGTACCTATTTTCTCCGTCTGATTTCGCCGCAAAAGTAGAATATTCGCCCGACAAAGCCTGCTGTGTAACCAATACTGGGTGCGGTTTTCTAAACTTATGCCCTTTTGCCCCGTTTCATAGCAGTGAAATTGCCCAAATTTGCCATTCTCCCTTCATCCGCTAAAAGACCAGACCATGAATCGTATCATTTACAGAGATCCGAACATTACGATTTTTCAAAGCGCGCTATTTCAGACCAATTCAACTGTTATAAAAACCGACGACGTCGTGCTGGTGGTCGATCCCGCATGGCTGCCGGACGAAGTGTTGGCCATACGGCAATACGTCGATTTGATTCGCGAAGACAGGGCTGTTTTTCTGCTTTTTACCCACTCCGATTACGATCATATCATCGGTTATCGCGCTTTTGATGCGGATAAAGTGTTTATGTCGGAGGCTTTTGCCAATAACCCGGGTAAGGAGGATATCGTGGAGCAGATTTATGATTTTGATGAAAAATACTACATCGACCGCCCGTACCCGATCGAATATCCCAAGGGGGATTTTCTGGTCTTTCGGGATGGCGTCCATTACCGGCATGGCAACACCAAAATGACTTTTTACCTGGCCCCCGGCCACACCGCAGACAGCATGATGGTGGTCGTGTGGCAACTCGGGCTTTGTATTGCCGGCGATTACCTGTCCAATGTGGAGTTCCCTTTTATTTACCACAGCAGCGTGGAGTACGAGCGAACGCTCGACAAACTGCCCCAAATTCACGACCGCAACTGGTTCACCCGACTGATCCCCGGACATGGCGACCCGGCGCTCAACATCAACGACTGGCTTCGGCGCCGCACGGAAAGCCTTGCCTATATATATGCATTGCGCGAAAGTATTGCCACGGATGTACCCTTCGATGAGGATTCGCTTTGGACGCGCTATCGCTATCCGCGCCTGCAACAGCAGTACCACGCCAACAACATGATCCTGATGCGGCGCGAGTATGAGCAGGGCTTGTGGACCTGGGACCCCGACCTGATGGCCGACATGCCGCAAGAGGAGGGCCATGATCCCGGCACTGATCACGATGACGGGGAGGATTGAGTCCCTTTATTCGCTATCCGTGGGTTTCAGAATTTCCCAAAGGTCTTCGTACGGAATGATTTCCACGGCAAAGGTCTGGCCTGCCACACGCGGACCTTCCGCGGCCAGTACTTCGAGTTCTTTGGCAATTTTGCGATCTGCAGGGCCTGGCCGGAACGGCCGGTCGGACAGTGCGAACAGAATTTTCATAAAAGAAGCACTGCGTCGGTTGAGGTCGTTGTTGAGGTAGCGGATACGGTATTTTTCCAGTGCCTCGACCGAACGGCCATATTCCTGATGGTCGCCGGTGGCCAGACTGAACAAGACGGGAAGCAAAACGAGCGGAATGTTCATGCCAAGTTTGTCTTTGTCCAATACTTTAAAATCGTTGGAAAACTTGGTATAACGGTAGGCGCCTACCACCTTTTCCACCTCTTCTTTGGGCAATTTATTCAGTGCTGCTAACAAATGGAGGTAGCCCCCGAAAAGTTGCCATTCGTCGTGAATATTGTCGCTTAGCAGCTTGAACCGCTCGTTTTTGATGGCCCTGGCGTAGATTTCCAGCGCTTTATCGTATTTCTTGTTGTAGATAGCATAATAAAAGTAAAGGCTCATGGCCTTGAACCAGTTAAAGCTGCCCTCGGTCGCCAGTTCAAGGCAAGCCTGGGCAGATTCGTCTTTATCTTCGCGAATATGCAACTGCGTTACACAGGCGAGTTTATTAAGCGCAAAGGACGCAAGCGACCCCCGATTGCCTGTTTTCCGGCCGGACAGCAGCGGCAAGGCTTCCTCACAAACTGCCAGGGCATTGACGCAGTCGTTGGCCGAAAAATACATGATCAGGCCAATGAGGTAGGTATTGTAGTAAAATTCGTAAGTGTCAACTTCTTTGAGTTTAGGCTGTAACTCCGCATAATACTCGGAGGCCTCTTTGTGGATTTCAGAGTCGGGCGACCTTTTGGAGATATAATGATTGACGAGGCGGTCGTGATAATCAAATGCAATATTTTCCCAGTATCTTTTTTGCTCGTATCGGTTGTGCAAGTTGACGATTTGCTCATGTTGGACACGGTCCGCTACTGACCGGGCATACTGCATGCGTATGGCTCGAGAGATTTCGCAGGTAAGTTCGGTAAGTTCGTATTTGATTGATTGTTCAAGAATTTGTTGTAACAGGTAGACTCCTGCCTTGGAGGCGCCCTTTGCAATCAGGATTCTCGCAGCGGCCAAATCGCGATAACAGTTCACAAAGGCGCTGTTGCGATCGCTGAATTGTGACTGTTGGGTGTCGATGAAGAAAGTCGTGTTGACCAGTTGTCTGATTAACTTAAGTCGAGCCTTTCTGTACGCACTGTCTTTAGCATTGGTGCTGAAGAGTTTCTCCGCCGCCTCTTCGTCAGAACCGAATTCGCCTTTTGAAATTCCATTGTACAGCTGCTCCATGCGGCTGTTTTCCTGCCCGGGATTGCCCAGCACCTCAATCTGCTTGACCTTGTTTTTTGTGATAACCTGTATCAAATCACGCAAAACTTCAAATTCCATTGATAACGAGTTGTTTATGTGTTCTCACCCTTTCAACATATTGGAATTTCCTGTGAAATCTGCATGGGTTGAAAACGTGTTTTTTGTCCTGTTTTTGGGAATTCAGGCACATGACCTTTGTACCTCGATTATTGCGTAAAAGTATAGCTTTCCCTGTTACATCAGGAAGGCAAGCTTGCTCTGAATCGATCGACAGGTGTTTTATCATTCAGCAAAAAAAACTGCGGAGCCCGAAAATTTTTTTGCTGAAATAAAAAGGAGCAACTGATCAAATATTTGTTAAAAAAATAATTGGATTTGAAAATAATTAACCATAAATACAAATGTAAAAACCTTTGATAATCAAAAAAGCAGGATAAAATCGTCCTTCGGTAATCCATACTTTTCAAGGTGATATTTGACCGACTCGTGAGATGAACGAGGAACGGAAGAGCATTGTTTTTGACTCAATCTGCATGGGTCAAAAGCCTGTAGTTTGTCATATTTTTCGGAAAAGGCGCGAGAGACCTTTGTACCAGATTCAAAAAGGTCACATCAAAAAATTACGCGCCATGACACTCGTTACTCTTGCTCTCAGCCTTCTTCTTTCCGCATTCGGTCCCGACGGTTCCAGCACCACCACGCAAACCCAAAGCGAACAGCAGTCGATGCAATCCCAGGGAACTTGCGACTATATCATTAGCGATCAGGATGAAATGTAATTCAAACTAAAAACGAATCCGACCAGTTGCACAAGAATTTGAAATGCATACCTGGTGTGTGAAAGATAGCAAGGATAAATTACCCGTGGCTTTCTTTAACACATACTTTCAAAACCCATGCATATTCAAAGAATCCGGGTAAAATCACCTTCAAATTAACCCGCGGTTTCACTCCCATAATTGTGCAAATTTTTGATCAGTATCAATTTCGGATTGCGTTTTATATTAATAAATATAATAAATTGATCTATTTAAAATAATAGATATTATTATTGTTTAAGTTATTGTTAGTCAATTAATAAAGGTAATTTTTAGCCTTTATTAATTGGCTTGTCTAATCCTTCTTCCGCCATCCGGTTTACACTGGATTACCTTCTCGTACGCCTCAATCTGCATGGGTTGAAACAGGTGAAATTGTCCTGTTTTCAGCGTACTGCGTACCTCACCTTTGCATCAGGTTTTGATCGAAATTGCTTTTCGAATCTTTCTTTCAAAGTACGCTTCACAGGAGTGCCCCCGCTTTATTGTTTAATCCGGCCTTCAATACTGCCGTTTGGCGGTGTTTTTTAATCGAATTCCCGTAATTCCGCCAAGATAACCCTCACCTAAAAAATCGAATTGCCTAAGATCAAGCGCTGAAAAGCGCTGAAACAGATATCATCCTGGTCATGCGATCCAAGTCCACTGTCGCACAGATGGCATGACGATTTAATCCTTTTCCTACCAATCCACGCTTTTTTCTCTCCTTTTTGCACGAGAGAATTCGACAGGTTTTCTCATTACGCTGAGTCGGTATACCGTCAGGTATGCCGGCTCTTATTTTTTACACGATGTAGTCCTACCTTTGCGCCGCTCAACACGAACACATCCGCATTAAATATGTCTACTCCATCCAGATACAATCCCGCCGAAACCGAGGAGCGTTGGTATTCCTACTGGGAACAAAAAGGTTATTTTCGGTCAACCCCCGACGACCGTGAGCCATTTACCATTGTCATCCCTCCGCCCAACGTTACGGGGGTGTTGCACATGGGGCACATGCTCAACAATACCATTCAGGACATCCTGATTCGCAAGGCACGACTCGACGGGAAAAATGCCTGCTGGGTGCCCGGCACCGACCACGCCAGCATTGCTACGGAAGCAAAGGTGGTGCGCTGGTTGCGCGACGAAAAGAGCCTTCGCAAAGCCGATCTTACCCGTGAGCAGTTCCTCGACTACGCGTATCAGTGGAAAGACAAATACGGCGGCATTATCCTGAAACAATTGCGAAAACTGGGCGCATCCTGCGACTGGGATCGCACCGCTTTTACGATGGACCCGGGCTATTACGCCGATGTGATCCGCGTTTTTGTGGAATTGTACCAACGTGGCAAATTGTATCGGGGGCTGCGGATGGTCAACTGGGACCCCGAAGCCCGCACCGTTTTGTCCAACGAAGAGGTGCTGTACAAAGAAGAACAATCCCAACTGTTTTACATCCATTACCGCCAGGAAGACGGCTCCGACGGCGTGGTGATCGCCACTCAGCGTCCCGAAACCATATTTGCCGACGTGGCCGTCTGCGTGCATCCCAAAGACGCGCGTTACAGCCATCTCGTGGGTAAAAAAGTGCTGATTCCGCTGATCGATCGGGCCATCCCCATCATTGCAGACGATTATGTAGACGTTGAATTTGGGACAGGCGCCCTGAAAATCACACCCGCGCACGATCCCAACGATTACGAAATCGGCCTTCGTTATAACCTTGAAGTGCTGGACACCATCAACGACGATGGCTCCATGAACTCGGTGTGTACGTACGAGCCCATCGTCGGACTCGATCGTTTTGAAGCGCGCAAACGTATGAAACCTGCGCTGGAGGCCCGCGGCGCACTGGTGAAAATCGAAGATTACACCACCAATATCGGACGTTCGGAACGCACCAATTCGGTTGTCGAACCCAAGCTTTCCCTGCAATGGTTTGTCCGTATGACGGACCTGCGCGACCCTGCGGTGGATGCCGTCGAATCGCGCGAAGTGCGTTTTTACCCCGATAATATCCGGAACATGTACCGCTCCTGGATGGACGGGCTGCGCGACTGGTGCATCAGCCGTCAGTTGTGGTGGGGGCATCGCATTCCGGCATGGTACGGCCCGGCACGTGATGGCAGCAAGGAAGAAGCCGTTTTTGTCGCAGAAACAGCCGAAGGCGCTTTGGCCCAGGCCCGTGAATATTACGGAAACCCCGAACTCGGCCTGGACGCTTTGCGGCAGGACGAAGACGTGCTCGACACCTGGGCTTCTTCCTGGCTGTGGCCCATCAGTGTGTTCGACGGGTTCAACAAACCGGACGGCGAGTTCAAATATTATTACCCGACCAACGTGCTGGTTACCGCCCCGGAGATTCTCTTTTTCTGGGTCGCCCGCATGATCATGGCCGGCTTCGAATTTATCGGTCAAAAGCCGTTCAGTCACGTCTATTTCACGGGCATCGTTCGCGACAAGCTTCGCCGCAAGATGTCCAAATCGCTGGGCAACTCGCCCGACCCGCTGGACTACATCGCCGAACACGGCGCCGATTCTGTCCGATACGGCATGCTTTCCAGCGCCTCGGCTGGCAACGACATTCTTTTCGATGATAAAATGGTCGAAAACGGCCGAAATTTCTGCAACAAACTCTGGAATGCCTCGGTTGGCCTCGTCAAAAGCTGGCAAATCAGCGATACGCCGGAAAGCGAAGAGGTCGCTTTGAAAAATGCGCTTGCCGTGCGCTGGATTCAGGAAAAATTCAATCAAACGGTCAGCGAAATAGAAGAAAATTTCAACAATTTCCGCCTCAGCGAGGCCCTGCTTACGCTGTACGGGTTCATTTGGGACGACTTCTTCAACTTTTATCTCGAAGCCGTCAAACCCACTTTCGGCCAGCCCATCGATCGTAAAACCTATGATGCCACGGTGGATGTTTTTTCCGATTTGATGATCGTGCTGCACCCCTTCATGCCTTTCGTAACCGAGGAAATCTGGCATCAATTGCGCGACCGAAAGGAGCAGGGCGATTGTATCGTCCAGCGCTGGCCCGCTTCCCGCGCCTGGGATGCGGATCTGATCAATACTGTGGAAACAGCCAAGGATGTCATTGGCAAAATTCGCGACGTACGCAACCAAAACCAGATCAAACCGCGCGAGGAACTCAAGGTGCTGGTGCAGGACGGCGACTCGGCGCGTAAACTATTCGCTACGCAAGGCTTGCGCGAATTGGTGGTTAAAATGGCGGTTTTGTCCGAACTCTCGTTCACCAACGCCGAGGTCACCAACGCGAAATCTTTTATTGCCGGCACGGAAAAATACTACGTCGAACTCAACCAGGAGATCGACGCCGAGGCTGAACGCGAAAAAATCGAAAGCGAACTGGAATACCAGCGCGGCTTTGTCCGTTCCGTGGAAGCAAAATTGTCCAACGAACGTTTCGTAAGCGGCGCCCCGGCACAAGTTGTTGAAAATGAGCGAAAAAAGCTGGCTGATGGCTTGGCCAGAATTCAAATACTGGAGGAATCACTGGCCAAACTCGGCTAAATATTTAGTGGCGCCAAGCAGGGGCAACAGGCCGGAAATGGTCCGTTTTCAACGGCTGACCGGCCTGTTGCCCTGCATTACCTTTAATTGCCTTGCCCATGTCGCGCCCGTTCGTCGCTATCGGATTTATCCTTTTTGCCCTGGCCTTCACCCTGAGAAGCGACCAGCCCTCACCGCCGTACGGGCTTTCTTTTCGTTTTAAAAACCAAAATATCAACCTGACCAAACGTATGGGGCTCAACCCCGCTTTGCTTCGGCAACGCGGCGGCCTGACGGACGCGCAACTGGATACCCTGAGCAACGTCTTTTATCAGACAAGACAATACGTAGAAATCGTACGACAGGACCATCCCTGGCGCCCGACGCTCGGACTGGCCATCGGGTTTGAGTTCGACGAAAACAACGGTGAATTTCCCTACACCCCGGCTTACGCGGTGATGCAGTTGAAGGATTTCGGTTGGGGCGGGGTAGAGTTCAGTCAGGTAGATACCCTGAATTATACGGGCGTTTCGGACAGCGTCAGCGACGACATCTACATTGAGGTCGACAGTTTTTACCGCGACACGATCATCGGCCGATACTCGGGGCTCCTGCTCAGCGGAGCGGGGCCCATGGTGCCCATCGACAGCGGGTATTTCCGCGTGCGTTTGTACCGAAAAAGGTGAATTTACTTGCGTTTCAGGACAAAAAAGTAAACTGGCAAGTGGTCGCTGTACCCGTTGATAAATACGTCGCCGACAAAGGTTCGGAAGGGATAGCCTTTGAATGCGCCATCTGTTTGCAACAACCAGGGCTCTTTGAACACGATGGATTTGTACACCTGCCAGCCGCCTGATTTTTTATTAATGAAGGGGCGGGTGACCATCATCTGGTCAAAAAGATTCCAGGCATCGCGGTACGCAAGTGTTCCATTTCCGTTTTTGTAGTGGCTGTACATCAGGTTGTAAAACTCGCCGGGTTTTACATCTTCAAGATCCCCTTTGCTGCGTACGCCTTCAGTCAGGCTTTTGTTGACGGGGTCGTCGTTCAAGTCGCCCATGATAATGATTTTGGCCTCGGGCTCGAAACGCCGAATGCTGTCAGCGACTTCCCGGCAGCGCAACGCGGCGGCCATACGCGACCATTCGGAGGCCTTTTCGCCCCCCCTTCTCGAAGGCCAGTGGCAGACCATGACGTGAACAGGCTCGCCGTCGAGCCGGCCGGCCACATAGAGAATGTCGCGGGTAAGGTCGGGCACAGTGTCCTTGGGGCTTTTAAGCGTCACCGTAACCGGCCGACTGCCGAGCACGGTAAAGTATTTGGGGTTGTAGAGCAATCCGCAGTCGATACCCCGTTCGTCGGGCGAATCGTAGTGCACGATTTGATAATTGCGAGATTTGATTGGCTCCTGAGACACAAGATCTTCCAGCACTTTGCGGTTTTCGACTTCGGCTACGCCAAGCAGCGCCAAGCCGTCGGGGTTCAGTTCGGTACCCAACAGGCTGATCACCTTCGCCATGTTGGCCTCCTTGGAGACGTATTTTTCCGTGTTCCAAAGCAAACGCCCGCCGGGTGTGAAGTCGATGTCGTTCGTGTTGGGGCTATCGATGGTATCGAAGAGGTTTTCGAGGTTGTAAAAGCCGATTGCCGCGACTTTGTATTCGTCGTTTTTCTGTGCCCGGGAGAGCACAGGTAGCAGCATAACAGCCAAAAAGAGCAGGGACTTTTGCATAAATCTAAAAATTTCGGCGGCAAAGGAACGCATTTGCCCCAAAGTCCGCCCCGCTTTGCAATAAATTAACAGGGAGAATCGCGATGGCTTGCCGCGCGCATTAACTACTTTTGTGGCCCCTTTCTCCCTCCGGTTTTTTTGTCACATCTCAACCCTGCGCATTTCACTGTAAATGATTCGACACTACTTAACGGCTGGCTTGCTGTTGCTGCTGGCTCTGCCCCTGTCGGCGCAAAAAGGTACAGTCATCGGTCGTGTTACCGACGCCGAAGACGCCCGACCGATCGCCAATGTATCGGTCGTTCTCGCCCAAACCGGCCTTTTTGCCGCCACCGATGCCGAAGGTAAATTCCGTATTGAAAATGCGCCCTCAGGCGCCCTTCAACTGGTCGTAAGCGCCAGCGGATACCTTCCGTCCGAACAAAATCTCGAACTTAAATCAGGAGAGGAAAAAACGGTGGACATCTCGCTGCGCCGCGATCCGGCCAACCAGACCGTCGAAATTCCTACCGTCACCCTCGACGAAGCGGAGGCGGAAACCGAGGGCGCCGGCGAAGTCGCCAACCTCCTGCATGCCAGCCGCGACGTGTTCCAAAGCATTTCCAATTTCGGTTGGGGCTTTTTCCGTTTTCGCGAACGCGGCTATGAATCCGAACATTTCCCCCTCTTTCTCAACGGCGTAAGCATCAACGACCCGGAAACCGGCATCGCCTTCTTCGGCGAGTTCGGCGGCCTCAACGACGTGTTGCGCCAGCGCGAAACGGTGATCGGCCTGGATGCCGCGGATTTTGCTTTTTCAGAAGTAGGCGGCGCCACACGTATCGACACCCGTGCCAGCGTTCAGCGCAAACAAATCCGCGCTACCTACGCCATCAGCAATCGCGCTTACAACCAACGCGTTATGCTGACCGCCAGCACCGGCCTCATGCCGGGCGGCTGGGCAGTATCGGTCTCCGGAAGCCGCCGCTGGGCAGAAGAAGGCTGGTACGACGGCACCTTCTTCGACGGCTATTCCTACTTCCTGTCGGTCGACAAAAAATTTGGCGACAAACACAGCCTCAACCTGACTTTCCTCGGCGCACCCAGTACGCGCGGCCGCAACGGCGATACCTTCCAGGAAATGTACGACCTGGCCGGCACGACCCGCTACAACCCCAACTGGGGCTACTGGAACGGCGAAAAACGCAACGCCAGCGTCAATCACAGCCACCAGCCGATCGCTTTGCTGCGCTACGACTGGACGCCTGACACCCGCACCGGCCTTACGCTGACGGCCTACGGTCAGGCCGGCGAACGCGGCCAGACCCGCCTCGACTGGTTCGACAACAACAACCCATTCCCCGATTACTACCGCCGCCTGCCTTCCACTTACCCGGACAGCGCTTCGCAGGCCGCCTGGGCGCAAATGCTCCGCGAAGACGAGTCGCTGCGTCAGATCGACTGGGTAAATCTTTATCAGGGCAATACCAACGGCATCGACGAACAGGTAAATGCCAACGGCGTGTCGGGAAATACGGTGTCGGGCAACCGCTCTTCCACCATTCTTGCCGATTTTCGTGAAGACAGCCGCGAACTGGGTTTCAACGGTGTCATTCGCCACACCTTGACCGACCGCATTACCCTCAATGGCGGGGGCAATTACCTCTGGTACGAGGGCAAAAACTTTAAAATTGCCAAAGACCTGCTCGGCGGCGATTTCATTGTCGACAAAAACACCTTTGCCGACGAAGGTTTGCAGGACAACGACATTCGTACGCCCAACCATATCATCCGGGAAGGCGATCGCTTCGGCTGGGATTATGACGAAAACATCCGCCGCGCAGGCGGCTGGGCACAGGCGCAGATCAGCCTACCCCGTTTCACGGTCTTTGCCGCCGGAGAATTCAATTACCTGCAATTCTGGCGCACAGGCTACATGCAGAACGGTCGTGCCGTGAACAACTCGCTGGGCGAATCCGAAAAACTCTCGTTCAATACCTGGGGCGCAAAAGCCGGTGTCGTGTACAAAGCCAATGGCCGCAACTACCTGTACGTCAACGGTTTTTATGGCACGCGCCCGCCGCAGTTCCGCGATGTATTTCTGTCGCCACGCACACGCAACAGCGCACTGGCTGACCCGGAAGTATCGGAGATCAAAAGTGTGGAAGGCGGCTACATCCTGCGCGCACCGCGCGTCAAGGCGCGCCTGACGGGCTACGCTACCCAGTTTAGTAACGAAACAGAGACGCTCATCCTGTTTGGGCAGGTTGCCAATGTGTTTGGCACCGAAGTTCGCCGCGGGGTCGATCACCTGCACACGGGCATCGAAGCCGCCGTGGAATGGAAGGCAACCGCTGCTTTGACTTTCTCCGCCGCGACCAACCTGGGCTACTACCGCTACAACTCCCGCCCGCTGGTTTCTTTCTACGAAGACAACACCAACCAGGCGGCTTTCCAGAATTACATCGTTTACCAGAAAAACTTCCTGATCGCCCGTACGCCGCAGACCGCCGCTTCGGCTGCCGTTCGCTACGAAGGCAAACGTTTCTGGTTTGCTACGCTGACCTTCAACTGGATCGACGACGTATGGTATGACTTTGACCGCGCGCGCCGCACCGATGACTATGCTTCGCAATTGGTCGTCAATGGCATCGCACCCGGCTCCAGCACCTGGAACCTCATCATGGATCAGACAAAAGCCCCTGCTGCCTACACGCTGGATTTCTTCGGCGGAAAGTCGTGGCGCGTACGTTCGAAGTATTTTATTTACCTCAATGCCGGTGTAAACAACCTTCTGGACAATCGCGACATCATTTTGTCGGGGCGCGAAGCTTATTTTCGCAACTTTCAGGACGTCAACGACACCCGTTTGTACTCCAACGAGATTACCTATGCGATCGGACTCAACTATTTCATCAGTCTCGGCTTGCGCATTTGATCTTCTAATTTGTTGAAAACCAATTTAAAAAATAAAAAAATCATTCGACAATGATGTTTTCAAGCAATAAAATCTGGCTCGCCCCGGTGCTCTTTACCGCCCTGCTCAGCCTCGCTGTCGGCGCTTGCGTCAAACAGGATTTTGACGAGCCGCCTGTGGGAGGTTCGGTCGTCAACATCACGCCCAACATCACGATCAAGGCGCTGAAAGCCCTCCACGTCACTCCTGACGAAGGTTTCGACTACATCCCGGACAGCCTCGTGGTTGGCGGGGTGGTGGTCATGGACGACCGTTCGGGCAACTACTACAAAACCCTGGTCATTCAGGATGCAACTGGCGGTATCGAAGTGAAATTCAACGATGGCTACCTGTACAACCAGTTCCCCGTTGGCCGCCAGATTTACATCAACTGCAAAGGCATGTACCTCACCGACTACGCCGGTCTGACGCAACTCGTCGGCAGCGTCGTGGAAGAAAACGGTCAGAAACGCAGCATCGGTCTGACCGAAGCACAGGTGCGCACTTCGGTTAAAAAAGGCACGCTGGGCAACGCGCCCACGCCCAAAGTGGTGAGCATCGGTGATTTCAACGAAGACATGCTCAGCACCCTGATCCAACTGGAAGACGTGGAATTTACCAAGGCCGACACAGCCAAAACTTACGCCGATCCGGTCACGAAGAACAGCCTGAACCGCACGCTGGAAGATTGCAGCGGCCTGCTGACCCTGGTGCGTACCAGCGGTTATGCCGACTTCGCCGGCGCCCTTACGCCGGGCAAAAAAGGCACTTTTACCGGTGTTTTGGGCGTGTACAACGGTGACTATCAGTTGTATATGCGCGATCTGAACGACGTGAAAATGGACAGCCTCCGTTGCGGCGCGATCGACCCTAACGGGCCGGGCCTCTCCGTGCTCGATGAAAAATTTGACGCTACGTCCAGCAACGTCGACATCGACCTGGCAGGCTGGCAAAACATCGCCGTGCAGGGCACCCGCTACTGGCGCGGTTCGTCCTTCTCGGGCAACAAATTTGCTTCGGCCACGGCCTTCGGCACGACGAACCCCGACCCGATCAACGAAACCTGGCTGATCTCGCCTCCGCTTGACCTCAAAACCCAGAAGACCCTGACCTTTACCAGTTCTTCGGGCTACTACAAACACGACGGCCTTACGGTTTGGGTATCGACCAACTTCAACGGTTCCAACTTCGCCTCGGCTACCTGGACCGAACTCAGTTTCGCCAAGCCGACGCCCAATACCAGCGGCTACACCGATTTCGTTCCTTCCGGCAACATCGCCCTTCCGGTTTTCAACGGCAAAGGCTTCGTAGCGTTCAAATACGTCGGCGACAAAACCACGAACACGACGACCTGGCGCTTCGACGACGTTAAAGTGCAATAACTGGCCGAATACCGCCATTGTTGTAAATAAATATTAAGAAACGGGCCCGACGCGCAAACGCCGGGCCCGTTTCTTTCGTTCTGGTGCTACTTCACGTTATTTTTGCCTCATGCGGACCCTGTTCCTCCTTTTTTGTCTGTTTGTTTCGATGTCGCTTCGGGCTCAGCAACCCGACTCGACGACCGCTTTGCCTGCCCGCGATTCTGCCGTCTCAAAAAAGGCTGCCAAAATGCAGGCGCGGCAACAACCGGCAGTGGCGCAAGCCGATACGGCACAAAAAGTCATTGTGCTGCCCGATTCCACGATGCCTGCAAAAGCCCATAAACAAGGCTTTGTCGGGCGCTTTTTTACCAAAAAATACCCCGACCCGCGAAAAGCCGCCCTGCTTTCGGTCGTATTGCCCGGCACCGGCCAGATGTACAACCGCAAATGGTGGAAAGTCCCCATCGTGTACGCAGGCCTTGGCGGGCTGACCTGGCTGGAAATCAGGAATGCCAACAACTACCGCGAAGCGCGCGACAACTACAAATGGCTGGTGGATGGCGACCCGAATACGAACGTCATCCCCGACTTTGAAGGCGTGGATGCCACCAGCATGAAAAATTACCGCGACGTTTTGCGGCGCTACCTCGAACAAAGCTCGCTGATCCTTGGTTTGGCTTATTTGCTGACGGCTACCGACGCTTATGTGGACGCGCATTTGTCGCATTTCGATGTGAGTGAAGACCTCAGCATGAAACTCGTGCCCAACGCGCAAACCACCTATGGCATGGGACTTGCTTTTGGTGTTGGCGTTCAACTGGAATTTGGCGGTCCGAAAAAAGCGCGCAAACCTGTTCCAGTGCCCTCTTTTGTACAGCCCTGATATTGACCAATATAACTTGCTGTGAGACAATATTTTGAAAGTGAATCCGATAGCCTGGAAGCGACCCGCAAGCATTTCGTGGAAAGCCTGCGGTTTCCTTTTATCGTTGTCGTAGCCATCTGGGCCGTTCATTTTTGGCAAATGGCGGCGGGTTGGGACCCTGCCGATTACGGCATCATTTCCCGCCGCGTCTACGGGCTGCGCGGAATTGTGACCGGGCCGCTTGTTCACGGCAGTTGGGGCCACATTTTTTCCAATACATTTCCCCTGCTGATTCTGACCTGGATGATGGCCTATTTTTACCGCAGGGTAGCCCAACAGGCTTTTTTTGCCATTTACCTGCTCACGGGCACCATGGTTTGGATGTTTGCCCGCTCGGTTTCACATATCGGGGCCAGCGGCGTCATTTACGGTCTGGTGGCTTTTATTTTCTGGAATGGCATCTTTCGCCGCAGCATGCGGTCCATCATTCTCGGCGGCATTGTGATGCTCTTGTACAGCGGTATGTTCCTTGGCGTGCTGCCCGATCAGGAAGGCATTTCCTGGGAGAGCCACTTGTTGGGCGGGTTGGTAGGCATCGCGGTGTCGTATTATTTCCGCGACCAGCTCGAAGACGGTGAAAACGAGGGCGAGCGAGACCCTTTCGCAGACGAACGAGATGCCGAAAAACAGTTTTTCCTGCCGCGCGATACTTTTGACAAAACCAAAGCGCAGCGCCAGGAAGAGGCGGAGGAAGAAGCCCGGCTGCGTGCCGAACAAGCCCGGCATTTCCCGCCGCCCTTCTGGAATCAGAACTCGACGTTTTAGAGCATGTTCGGGATTTTCTGCCGGAGGCAAAAACGAGTGCTTTTTTTGTCAGTTTTGGCGTTTTTGAAGGAGCATAGCCGAAGTTCTGTGACTGAAAAAAGGTAAAAAATGGCGAAAAAAGAACCGTTTTTGACCCGGTGAGAAAATCCCGAACATGCTCTTAATTTCCGTCCCTACATTTTTTCAAAACCCAGCGCGCCGCTGCCGGTTTTTCCCATCAACACTACCCAGTAGTGACCCTTGGGCAATTGATCGACAAGCAGTTGCTGTTGCGTGGCTGGTTCGAAATTCCATTCACCCATTTTTTGCCCTTTTGAATTGAAAATCAATACTTTGTCAAAAGGAGCGTCGGCTTCGATCCGGCATTCGCCCGAGGCGGGGTTGGGGCTGATCCGACCAGTGAACGGGCGTTGAAATGGCTCGCCGACCCGAACGGTCGTAGCGCCTTTGGCGATCGTGTATTCGCCTCGCTGCACGTGGTCGATACGCAGAAAACCGTAGCTGTTGTTGGCTGATCCGAGGGTGTTTTTGACGTATGTCGGCCACTCGGTCCAGGGCTGGCCCGGCTCTGTTCGGTACAGCACGATGATGCTGTCTTCGGCGGGCGAGGTCTGGGCAAATAGTTCGGTGTCGAACTGATCCATTTCACCTTGCCCATCATAGAACACGCTGGCCTGGGCATCGAACCCCTCCGGAAAATCACCATCGACGGTCCAGTAGCGATTGGTCAGGCGATAGCCGAGTGCGTTCGCAATTCCGTCGGTGTCGGGCATTACCCAATGGTGCTCGATACGGACGAGTGCCGAGTCGCCGGCAGGTATGGCGTTGATTTTCAGGTCCATACGAGCAGGGGTAAAGCTGGATGTCCCGAGCGTTTTGACCACTTTTTCTTTTTCGGAGCGGGCAAAGGTGAGCAAGCCGTTCGTATTTACCCAGACAAAAGCCGGGGTCGGCTCCCAGGCTGAAAATTCAAATTCGGCTACGCTGTACTCGCCGGACAGGACGGCCGTCCGCGTTTGCCGGCTCCAGTCGGGCCCAACAAAAGTGAATTCAACCGGCACATTGTTGTAAAAATGGGTGGCGCCGCGCAGCTTCTGCCGCACGAACAGATAAACCTTGGTCGGCGCGTCGATGGGCGAGTATTGCACCGCGATCGAGTCGATGGAAAAGTGTGTGAACCCCGGCTGGAAGACCCAGTCTTCAAAAAAATCATTCAGATCGACACCCGTAGCGGCCGCAAGGCGGTCGCGCAGGTCGGCACTGCTCCAGTCTGCGAAAGCGGTCTCATCCAGCACGGTGCGCAGTCCCTGACGGAACAGGGTATCGCCCATGTAGCCGCGCAGGTTGTGGGCCACCACTGCGCCTTTGTTGTACACATGCTGGCCGTAGGTCAGGTCGTGCGGAACGCCGGAAACCGCGCGGTAGCCGCCTTCGGCGACGTGCGTTTTTTGTAAAACATCGAGAAAATTGGCATTGACGGCATCGAGATATGCTTTCCGGCCGTACACCCATTCTGTAAACAATTGCTCGGAATACACGGCCCAGCCTTCGTTCAGCCACATGTCTTCGGCCGTGCGGCAGGTGGCCAGGTCGCCCCACCAATGGTGGCTGAATTCGTGCGCCATGAGGGTTTCGTAGCCGACGCTGCCATCCACGGCAAATTTGGGGTAGGCAATATTGGTGGCATGTTCCATGGCCCCGCCGTTGAACGGCACGATCGAATAGCCGATTTTGTTCCAGCGATAGGGGCCGTACCAGTGTTCGAAACATTCGAGCGCGTCGGGCAGGTGGATAAACGAATTTTTCAGGTTGGTTGAATCCGCGGGCGCCACGGCGATTTCGACAGGAACAGGCCCTTGCTCACCGTTGTAAGTTCTTTTAAATGAAGCATAAGGGCCCTCTGCCATACAGGCCAGGTAGGATGGAATGGGCTGATTGATCTCCCAAACGCGCTGACGATAGCCATTGTTCAGCAGCCAGTCCGAAACCAGGCTGCCGTTGCAATAAGCCGGTTTGTCAGCCGCTGTGATGATGGTGAAGGAGAAAGTGCTGCGTTCGACAAAATTATCAAAACAGGGAAACCAGACGCGCCCGTAATTGTGCGGATCGGCGGCGAAACCGACCCCCAGGTTGTAGGCATAGGGTGCTTGCCAGTACCAACCGCCCCATCCGGAAGCGTCCTGCACGGGCTGCCCATAGTAGTGGATGGTCAGGGGAGGGTAGTCGGCGCCTACTGTTAAAGGCTGGCTGAAATACACACGAAGCACCTGGCCGTCATAATCCCAGCCGATCAGGCCGGGCGCGCCCCACGAAACATCCGTGATGGCCATATTGAGCAGATCAAATCGCAAATCGCTGACATTCTGCAATTTGGCTTTAAATGTAATGCCTGCAATACCCTGGAGGACTTTCCCGGTAAAATCGGTAGCGACCAGATTGATGTCGGTATGCAAAATGTCGATTGAATCACTGCGGGGGTCGGGCGCCATTGCCAATACAGGTTTGGCAGATGCGCACCAGGGGCCGCCAGGGGGCGCGGTTTGGGCGTACGAAAAATACGAGGTAAGCGCGGCGCAATACGCGGCAAGCAGAATTCGGACTGAAATTGACATAGGTTGAGATTGAATACTGCAAAATTAGTCCGTAACACGATGGCTTGTACCAGGGAACTATTGCGGATGCTCGTCGGAGCCAAGTTCGGCGATTTCTCCCGAATTCAGTTTGTTGGCCGTGTAGGCAAAAATACAGGCAGTCCAGAACGAGTAGAGCGAGTACACCAGGGCAGGTTTAACCATGTCCTGATTGCCGATGAGCGTGGCGATCAGGAACGCGAGGGTGGTATTTTGCACGCCGCTTTCCATAGCGGCCGTGAGGCGGGAGGAATGCCCGAGCCCCATCCATTGCAGGAAAAAATAGCCGAAAAAGAGGCAGGATGCGTTTTGAATGAGCGCTACCGGCGAGATAACCAGGAAATCATGCCAGGTCAGGCCCGCTCCGCCGTAATTCTCCCCGGCAAACATTTTTATCATAAATACCACACCCAGCAAGACCAGCATGACGTATTTGGCGGGTTTGCTCAGCCGTTCGGCGGCGTCGGGGTAATGCCTTCTGACCAGCAAGCCCAGGCTTGCCGGCAGGATGGTGATGAAAAAAATGTGGCTGACAGTGTTGAGAAATGGCAGGTGCAAATCGGTTTCGCGGCTCAGAAAAACTTGCAAACCGATATTGACCACGATCGGGATGGAAAACAGGGTCAGGAAACTGTTGACCGAGGTGATCGAAAGCGAAAGGGCGACGTTGCCGCGCCAGAGGTAGGTCAAAAACCCTGAAGTGGCGCCGCCGGGACTCGCCGCGAGAATAATAAAACCGACCTTCAACTCGGCCGGCAAGGGCGCGATCAGGCTGATAATCATGGCAATGATCGGGAGCCCAATCATTTGGGCGCCCAGGGCGGAAAAAAAAGCGCGCGGATATCGAACGACCCGGGTAAAATCGTTTGCCGTCAACGACAATCCGACCCCGAACATGATCAGCCCCAGTACTGTACTGACCGCAACATCGACAATTTGAGACGGTGACAATGCCCTCGTGAGTTTTGGTGCGCCAAAGGTAGGCGCTTTGCTTTTAGTTTGACATGCGCCTTAAACCTTGTTGTTGGATAAAAGCTTTCGCCATACGTGTAAATTTGCATGGACCATGACTATATCTGCCTTTTACCTCGCTGAACAGATCAACCTGCGCGCCCTCAAGGATGCCTACGCCGGCAACCTTTTGCAGGAAAACCCCTCCGAATTGTTCTATCGCACCGGCGACGATCAGTTTTTTTATGCCCTCGACTACGGCGCGGTGGTGTTTGCCAACCACAGCAGCGTTGAGATCAGCCAGAACCTGTCGTTTTTGCAGCCTTATTGCGTCAAACCACTCGCGGAAAAACTGCGCGACGATTTCGAAATCACCATCGAACCCTCGGCGCCAATTACCTTCAATTTCGACAGTCTAACGCTCCCAAGGCTCGACGACAACGTGGTCCGCATCGTCATGCACAATGTGGCGCATTCGGTCGCGCTCGACTTTTTTTCCCAGCGGGCCGACACCTTACTGGCTGAAATTCACCATTTTACCAAACAACTTGAACAGGAAGGGGCCATTCGGATCAGCCGAAAAAACATGCTGCGCTTCATCGGTCGAACGCTCAACAACAAAAACAGCGTGGTCGAAAACCTGTTTATTTTTGATGGCCCCGATATGATCTGGGATGACGAATACCTCGACCGCATCTATCGCGGACTGTCCCGCACCTTCGAGCTGCAAAGCCGTTTCAAAGAGGTGGAATACACGTTCAAGGTGATTGAAGACAACCTGGCCGTGTTTCGCGAATTGTACCTCCACCGCGAAAGCAGTCAGCTGGAATGGATCATCATCGCGTTGATTTGTATCGAGGTATTCGATCTGTTGATTACCAAAATTTTTAAAATAATCACCTGAAAATCAATTCACTCGGCGCGATGCCGGCCGGGAACGACGTCAAACGTTGCCCGTCGGGGCTGTACACGACGATCTCTCCATTGGAAGAAAAAAGCCCGGCATCGGCGCAGAACAGATTGCCGGTTTGCGGATCGACCCCGAGGCCGTAGGCGGCCTGGTCGAACAATTTCACTGGCGCCGACGAATTTTCAATTTTCCAGATGCTGCCTCCCGCGCTGAAATAGAGCAGGTTCCCGTCGGGCGAAGCCACGAGGTCGTCGCCGAAGGGCGCTGTGTCAAAACCTGCCGAGCCGTCGAGCGGCCCGACCCAGCCTTTGGGCGTCGCGTCGGTAAACGTGCCCCGACAGTGGGCGTAGGGCTGGCCAGTCACCCCCAGCAGCGCAATGGAGCCCGGGTTTTTTCCCTTGGTCAAAATCCTCGACAACTCGGCATTGCCCAGGGCATCAAGCACGGAAACCGTGGAATCGGCGCCCAAACCGCCCGAGTTGGCGACGTAAATCCGGCCGTCAGGCAGGCGGACCATTTTTTCGGGCCCGCCGCCAACGGGTGTGGTGCTCAGGATCGTATGGGTGCCCAGATCGATGCGGGCGATGCTTCCAGTGGCTCCATTGCCCCATTGACTGACAAGGGCAGTTTGTTCGTCGAGGGGTAGAAAAAAGCGCGGCAGCGTCAGCCCTTCAATGGTAGTTTGGTATTTAAATGTCTCTGCATCAACGACATATATTTTGTTGGCGCCGTTCACCACGATATAGGCCTTGTCGTTGTGGAAGTAAAGCGACTGCACAAACTGGCCCAGAACGGCGCCGTTGTTTTCCAGGGCAAACACGTCGGACACCGTTTCGCCGGTAGAGGGGTTGTACCAGGAAATGCTTCCTGTGCCGCCGAAAGGCCCCTCATTGACTACGAAAACGCCATGGGCGTATTTGCCAGGGGCGGGTGGGAGAGGGGCGGTGTCGTGTTTGCAGGAAAATAAATTAAAGATGGCTGCCAGCAGCAGCGCGGGGAGGAAGGTGTTGGCTTTCATTTTTTGCCACTTTACAAGGTGAAATGAAAGGCCGGGGAACAAAAGGACGAATGAGAAAACTGTCCCGCAGACGTCGGCTTTCCGCCGCAACGTCGCATGGACAAGGCATCTCAACACGCCGGCTTTCACCCGAAGCCCGTTGATTCGATGGCTCTGGCAGGTCTTCTGGCTTGTTCCTTCGAAAGCGCCTTCCCGGTTGCCCAGTGGCCGTTGCTTTGAAATAAATGGAACTTACAGCAGCGGGGACTGCCCCGGATTTGCACCGGGTTCCCTTTTCATTCCGCCGGAGGCGGAAACCAAAACCGGGATAAAGGTAGCGGATCGGCGTTTGTCAGCGCCCGGATTTTTGAATGATCGTCAGGGCTTGCTGAAGGTGCCGTTGCTGGTGGGTCACGAGGTATTCCAGCAAATTGCCGAGGGAATATTTGCCCCGCCAGGCGTGCGCCTTGCGCACTTTGGGGCGGTTTAAATCCACGTCGCGTGCGATCTGGATGGTGCGCAGCAAACGTTCGGCATTGATAATGAAGGTTTTAACCACTTCGTTACCCAGAGGCTTCCCGGAAAAATTGTAGACTTTGGGCGATTTCAGCCATTTCCCGTTGTTTGGGTCGGCTCGGCGAATGGCGCGTTTGCCCCTGCCGTAGTATTTCACCGGCGCGTCGGCCGAGGCCAGCCATTTTCTGGCCTTCGCTTTGTGGATGGCCAGGTCGATGCGGGAGAAATATTGCTCGGAAAAAGCGTTGAGGTGAGCCAGGCACTCGAGAATATTCCAGCTTTCCTTCGCTTTCGGCCTCGAAGGCGCCGGCCGGAATTGCAAGGCTTCCGCGGGCAGGGGGGCGATTTGGGTACGAGCAGTTTCGAGAATATCCCGCAGTTCCGTCTCCAGGCGATCAAGCAGGTTTTGTTGTGTCAACATGTTGTGGAGGGTGTACGAGTTCTCTCGCGCAGTTGGGTAGTCATTTAAGCCGGGGCAAAAATAGCGCCTGTTTTGCACCTTCGGTCTGACAGTCGTTTCAAAATTTTTGTCAAAAACATGACCTTTGCACAAACTTTGATTTTGGCTGCTTTGTCTTAACGGGCATTCGACAAAATCATCTTGTCATTCGATATGCGTACAAAATCACTCCGTCCCGATAAAATCAATGTCATTACGCTGGGTTGCTCCAAAAACCTGGTGGACAGCGAGAACCTCATCACCCAATTGCGGGCCAATGACTACGCCGTCAGTCATGAGCGCGTGGAATCCGACGCCAACGTCGTAATTATCAATACCTGCGGGTTTATCGACCTGGCCAAACAGGAAAGCATCGATACCATTCTCGAACATGCCGAATTGAAAAAAGCCGGCCAGATCGATAAATTGTACGTAACGGGTTGTCTTTCCCAGCGCTACAAAGACGATCTGGAACAGGAAATCCCCGAGGTGGACGCCTTTTTCGGCACGCTCGAAATGCCGGCCCTGCTGGCGCGTTTGCAGGCAGATTACCGTCAGGAATTGTTGGGCGAACGCCAGATCACCACCTTGCCGCACTATGCCTACCTCAAAATTTCGGAAGGTTGCAATCGCACCTGCTCGTTTTGCGCCATCCCGCTCATGCGCGGGCAGCACGTGAGTCGTTCCGTGGAAGAACTGGTGGGCGAGGCCAAAAACCTGGCCCGGCGCGGCGTGAAAGAACTCTTGCTCATCGCCCAGGAATTGACCTATTACGGCCTTGATTTGTATAAAAAACGCGAATTGCCGCGCCTTTTGCACGCGCTGGCCGATGTGGAAGGCATCGACTGGATTCGATTGCACTACGCCTATCCGTCCAAATTTCCGCTGGATATTCTGGACGTAATGGCCGAACGCCCCGAGATTTGCAACTACCTCGATCTGCCTTTGCAGCACGCCAGCGACCACGTGCTCGACCTGATGCGTCGTCAGATCAGCCGCGCTGAAACGGAAGATTTGCTGGCGACCATCCGCGAAAAAGTGCCGGGCATCGCGCTCCGCACGACATTTCTGGTGGGCCATCCCGGCGAAACGGAATCCGATTTTGAGGAACTGCTCGACTTCGTTGGCCGTCAGGAATTCGAACGGGTGGGCGTTTTTCAATATTCGCACGAAGAGAACACTCGTGCATACGAACTGCCCGACGACGTGCCCGCCGAGGTCAAGGCCGAACGCGCGCAACGCCTGATGGAAATGCAGCAGGAAATCTCGCTGCGAAAAAACGAGGCCAAGGTGGGGCAGACCTTCAAGACCCTTTTTGATCGCAAAGAAGGAAAATATTTCATCGGCAGAACCGAGGCCGATTCGCCGGAAGTGGACAACGAAGTGCTGGTAGATGCCCGGAAAAACTACGTCCGCCTGGGCGATTTTGCCCATGTTCGCATCACGCGTGCCGAAGAGTTCGACCTTTTCGGCGATGTCGTGTAAGCGCCCCGTTCAGTACCAGCCCCAAATGGCGCGTACCAGTAGAAAAGCCAGGATCAGGCCGATCAGGATGGACAGGCCCAGCAGGATCAGGTGACTGTTCGATGTCGAGGTGGGCGAGAGGTTGTCGATGGCGGCCTCGTCGAGAATTTCGCGGGCCTGGGCCGCGTCGGCTGGCCGTACGTGGAGACGGATCAGCGCCTGCAGGTGCGGCAACACCGAACGGCTCGTCGTATTGGCCAAAAAACACGGAATCCCTTCCGAACGAAGCCGTGCCGCGGCTACCTCCGCTTCAAGAGAGGAAAAAAACTTGGCGACTACCTCGCCATCGCCTTCTTCGGTCGGGAAGGCGCTGTCGTCGAATTCAAAATTGTCCAGAATGTCATTGGGTTGACTCATGACGGGTCCGATTGTTTAGGGCGGAACATTTCCGGCCATTGCAAATCTTTGAAACGATAAAGTACGGCAATTATGCTGATGAGGAAAAGCAGCCAGACCAGCCTGCCCTGATAACGGGAAACCACGGTAGAAAAAGCGCTGCAAATCAAGGCATTGATCACCAGACACAACAAGGTGTAGGCGTATAAACGCCGTAACAACAGCGGAATCCTGCTTTTCCACGAGGCTGCGCTCAGCAACAAAACCCCGACAAACAAACTGAGCAAAAAGAAAATTTCCTGTCGGGAAGCATCCCGTTTAAAATCCAGGTATTCATTGAAATGATTCTGTCTGCCGATGCTGTACACATATCGTTCGTATGGAAATTTTGATTTTATCGCTTCGTAAGGCATCGAGTTTTGCAACATGGGTTGCACATGCTCCGCTTCGATTCGCACAAATTGTACAACCGCGCCGTTGAGGGTTTGCACCAGATAGGTTTTGAGGTAAAAAGGGTTGGTCAGGATGTCGCCGATAATTTGGTTATACTCGTCTTTGTTGGCTTCCCAGCCGCCGGTTTTGTTCACAGGGCTTTCCGGGTTCCAAAGGAAATCATCTGGAATCTGGTCCTTGAATTCGCAAATCCGATAGTTTTTTCCCTCCGCACAGGCTTTGTCGAGATAATTTTTCAGGATACCCATTTCGTTCAAACGAGCCATCATGAACATGTGGCGCCCTTTCATCGAGGTGAACCCGCCGCCATAAACGTAATGGATGGTTTGGCCTCCCAGCCAGGCTAAAAAAACCACACCAAGCGCCAACAGGCCTTTTTTCCAATCGACGGCCGACCGCCTGCCCGGCCACATTCGCCAGGCTAGCAACAGTACAGTGATCGTGGCCGCTCCCATAATGTTCGAATTGTGCATGATCATGGCGATAATAGCCATAATAGCGACCGCGGCCGTCTTGCGGTTTGAAAGCGGAGCGAACAACAACAAGCCCAGCGCGCCATAGGCCAGCGGCGTAAACAAGTCGGGCATCAAATAGGACACATACACTGATATGTCGCTGAAAACCAGCAGGATCAGGATAATTCCGATAAAAAGCCGGGGCGTCACCTTTTCCACAATGGCTTTTAAAAACCAGTAAATGAAAATACTGGTCAAAATTCCCTGCGCAAAAATGACCCAGAACGCGCTCTCCATCATACTGATATGACGCACGAACAAGCCGTATGCCAGTGGTCGGTCGGGAGGCACAACGCCGTCGAAACCATGAAAAATATAGGAACCCGTGTCGGGATATACGAACGGGTACCCGTTGTGCAGACCGGAGTAAGTCAGTAAAAATCCCCCAAGCAGGAGCCAGGCGAAACGTGAAAAAGGCTTTTCCATAAACAGGTATTTATTTCGGTATAGTAAAGAAATGGTTTTTTTCTGGAATAGCCCAGTTAGCCAGTCTTCGCTGTACTTTTGAGCCTCAAATCGATTATTTATGATCCAGTTTATCCTTGCCGATACGTCACACGCCGAAACCGTAGCCGCCATGCTTGAAGGGCTGTTTCGGGATGTTGAACACAACCTGACCGCCGATGAAATTGCCGAGCGCTTCGAGGAAATCGACAGCGACGACCGGCACTCCACCGTACTGGCCTACGACGAAGAAAAAGATGAGTATGTGGGCGTTATCACCGTGACCGAATCACTGGCCCTGTATGCCGGCGGCCGCATCGGCGTAGTCAACGAGTTGTATGTCGAGCCTGCGTATCGCTCCGAAGGGGTCGGCAAAATGCTGCTGGATGCCGTCAAGGACCTCGCCCGCGAGCGCGGCTGGGTGCGGCTCGAATTAACCACGCCCGGCGATGAATTTGAAAAAACCCTGCGTTTTTACCAGCGCGAAGGATTCATGCGTATCGGCCCGCGTTTCAAATACCATGTGGGCGCCGACGATGAAGAGTAAAAGCAAATATTTTCACCGCTAAGACGCAAAGACACAAAGGGGGCGCGAATTTCTTGACGTCCTGGTGGTGAAAATGAGTACAGCCACTAAAAATAATTGAATGGAACTGCTGCTCTTGATCCCTTTTCTTGCCGCACTGTCTTATTCCGGCATGATCATTTTTTCCTGGCAAGCCTATGCTCGGGAGAATAGCACCTTGTCGTTCCTCGCAAAAAGTTGCGCGGTTTTGTCTTTGCTGCTGGCGGGCTGGGATGTTTTTTCCGGGCAAATATTCCTGGTCCCTTTCAAACTGGGCGCCGTTTGGGCTTGCTGGCAATTGAGTTCCCGCACGAAAACCTTCCCTCGCTGATTCAAGCGCCGTTTTCGCTCAACACGGTCGATTTCCAACCGTAGAGCACCTCCCGTCGAATCAAATTTGCACGCAGCGTTCGAATTGCCGTATTTATGCGCCCAAATTCGATTACTTATGCGTTCGCTCTCCTTTCTTCTTCTACTGTTTCCCGTATTGCTTTTTGCCCAAAAAGACAAAAAATGGGACGTCAACAACCCCGAAGGCCTCCCTTACAAAGACGTTGAATTTCAGGTCAATGAAGGCACCTGGATGAACCTTGACGTATCGCCCGACGGAACCACGCTGGCCTTCGACCTGCTCGGCGATATTTACACCATGCCCATTGCCGGCGGCACGGCCACCTGCCTGCGCAGCGGCATCGCCTGGGAGGTGCAGCCGCGCTTTTCCCCCGACGGCAAACAAATTCTTTTCACCTCCGATGCCGGCGGCGGCGACAACGTCTGGGTGATGAATGCCGACGGCAGCAAAGCCCGGCAAGTCACCAAGGAAAATTTCCGCCTGCTCAACAACGGCGTCTGGCTCGGCAACGATTACATCGTGGCGCGCAAACACTTCACCAGCACCCGTTCGCTCGGCGCCGGTGAAATGTGGATGTACCACATCTCCGGCGGCGACGGCGTGCAGTTGACCAAGCGAAAAAATGACCAGCAGGACGTCAACGAACCCAGTGTGTCGCCCGATGGCCGCTACGTCTATTTTTCGGAAGACATGTACCCCGGCGGCTACTTCCAATACAATAAAGACCCGCTCAACCAAATCTTCATCGTCCGTCGCTACGACCGCCAGGAAGGTAAAATCGAAGACATAACCGGCGGATCGGGTGGCGCTTGCCGCCCGCAGATCAGCCGCGACGGCCAATGGCTGGCGTTTGTTCGCCGGGTGGATACCAAGTCCGTGTTGTTCATCCGCAACCTTGAAAGCGGCCTGGAATACCCCCTGTACAATGAACTGGACAAAGACCAGCAGGAAGCCTGGACCATTTTTGGCATTTACCCGGGTTTTGCATGGCTCAACGACCGCCCGAGCCGTGCCGGCGCCATGTCCGAAATCGTGATCTGGGCAGGCGGCAAGATCAAAAAGATCAGCTGGCACTGGACGCAAATCGCAGCCGACGACCGCAATACGCCCTCGGCAGTGCCGCAGGTTTCCGTGTCGGACATCCCCTTTTCCTGCACGGTAAAAACCAAGGTGGCCGAAACCCTGCGTTTTGAAAACAAGGTTTTTGAAGAACAATTCAAGGTGCGCGCCATCCGCCAGGCAGCTACCTCTCCCGACGGTACGACGCTGGTTTTCAACGCCGCGGGAAAACTTTACCGCAAAACCCTGCCCGATGGCGCGCCGACCGAATTGCTTTCCGGTGTTTCGCAGTCGCCCGTGATCATGAAAGGAACCGAACCGGCCCCTGAATATCTCCAGTTCGAACCCGCGTTTTCAGCGCAAGGCAACAAACTGGTCTACGTGGGCTGGAACGACCTGAACGCCGGCGCCCTGTTTCTTATCGACAACTGGGGCGTAAAAGGCGCTTCTTTGAGCCGCCTGACGGCGGAAAAAGGGATTTACCGGACGCCGCAATTTTCACCCGACGGCACCAAAATCGTGTTCCGTCTGCAGGATGGCGACGACGAAACCGGGCCCATGCCTTCCCGCAAACCCGGTATTTACGTGCTGGATTTGCTCAAACGTTCGGAAGCGCCCCGATTCATCACGGAAGAAGGTGAAAACCCGCATTTCTCTGCCGACGGCAAACGTATTCTGGTCAATACCGGCGGCTACCTGTTCGGCGCGCTCGACAAACAGATGGTCTCTTTTGACCTCAACGGACAAGACAAAAAGGTGCTGTTTAAAAGCAAATACGTCAACCAGTGGGCCTTGTCGCCCGACGGCCGCTGGCTGGCTTTTGCCGAACTGCACAAGGCCTACGTTTGCGCCATGCCTGCGCCCGGCCAAACCATCGACCTCAGCGCCGACATCAAATCGGTGCCGGTGGCGCCCATCACGCGCGACGCAGGCTACAATCTTCACTGGAGCGCGGATTCCAAAAAAGTCCATTACACCCTTGGCGCCGAATATTTTACGATCGACCTCACCAATCGGTTCAGTTTTATGCCCGGGGCGCCCGACTCCCTGCCCGATTTGCCGGAACACGGTATCGACATCGGCCTCAACCTGAACACGGATGTTCCCAAGGGACATGTTGTGTTTCAAAATGCGCGCATCATTACCGCCGATGGCGACAAGGTGATCGAAAACGGCGTGGTCCGCGTGATCGACAACCGGATCGAATTTGTCGGCACAGCGGCTGAATTTGAAAATGCCAGACGTTACAAAACGAGCGATCCGATCAAATACATCGATTGCAAAGGCAAGACGATCATGCCGGGCCTCGTGGACGTCCATTCGCACAGCGGCAACTTCCGCTACGGCCTCAACCCGCAGAAACAGTGGGAGTACTACGCCAACCTGGCTTACGGCGTCACGACCATGCACGACCCCTCCGTGAACTCCGAAATGGCATTTTCCAACGCGGAAATGATCCGTTCGGGCCGAATGATCGGCCCTCGTCTGTACTCTACCGGCACCATTCTTTACGGCGCAGACGGCGATTTCAAGGCGCCGATCAATTCGCTCGACGATGCCCGCGCCACCCTTCGCCGCACAAAAGCATGGGGCGCCTTTTCGGTTAAAAGTTACAACCAGCCCCGCCGGGAACAGCGCCAGCAGGTTATCGCCGCGGCCCGCGAACTGAACATGGAAGTCGTGCCCGAAGGCGGTTCTTTCTTTTACCACAACCTTTCACAGGTGGTCGACGGACACTCCAGTATCGAGCACAATCTTCCGGTCGCCACGATCTATTCGGACGTGCTGCAACTCTGGTCAAAAACCAATACCCACAACACACCGACGCTGATCGTGTGTTACGGCGCCATGAACGGCGAAAGTTATTTTTACCAAAAATCCGAGGTCTGGAAAAACCAGCGACTGCTCACCTACACGCCCAGTCACATCCTTGCCGAGCGCTCGCGGCACCGCGAAATGATCCCGGATGAGGAATACGACAATGGCCATATCCAGGTGAGCCGGCAATTGAAAAAAATGCAGGATGCCGGCATCAATATCAACCTCGGTTCGCACGGCCAATTGCAGGGCCTGGGCGCGCATTGGGAACTCTGGATGCTGGCCCAGGGCGGCATGAGCAATCTTCAGGTGATCAAATGCGGTACCATCAACGGCGCCCGGCATCTCGGGATGGACAAGGAAATCGGCTCGCTGGCGCCGGGTAAACTGGCCGATCTGGTCGTGCTTGATGCCAATCCGCTCGACGATATCCGCAACACGGAAAAGATCAGCATGGTCATGGTCAATGGCCGACTGTACGACGCCGCCAACCTCAACGAAATTGGCATTTACGATCGGAAACGGGAAAAATTCTGGTTTGAAATGCCCGGCAGCCAGACCAATGGCGCCGGCATGACCCATACTTGTCAGGAGACGCGCTGCGTTTGCGGGCATTGAACTGGACTTCGTCAAGTTCCAAAAATAAAGGCGGCCGTGGCGGGGAATACCCCTGTCACGGCCGCCTTGTTTGGGCAATAAAAAAACTCCGGCGGGGCATTTCCACCGGAGTTTCGACATTGTATCATTTAAGCGTCAGGGCGGATTAGGCGCGCTGAACGTTGACTGCATTGATACCTTTTTTGCCACGGGCCGTTTCGAAGGTTACTACGTCTCCTTCGCGGATTTTGTCCACAAGGCCGCTTACGTGCACGAAAATTTCCTGCCCGCTGGCGCTGTCGATGATGAAGCCGAAACCCTTGGTTTCATTGAAGAACTTTACTGTTCCTTTGTACATTAGAAAAAATTTAAAAAAGAAAAAATGGTGCTAGTGGCTTGACGCCACTGCAAAGGTAATCGAAAATCAATTTAAAGGGAAGAGGGCGGGCTTTAACCCTCAAAAAAACAGTACACATGATCCGGATATTCCACAACACAAGATGCGGCAAAAGCCGTTGTGCATTTGACCTGCTTGCAAGGTCAAAAAAGTCGTTTGAAACGGTAGAATACTTGAAAACGCCGCTTTTGGAAGCAGAAATACGCGATTTGTTGCGTTTGTTGAACAAGCGACCGCTGGATGTGATCCGACAGAAAGAGCCCGTTTTTCAGGAAAATTTTAAAGGAAAAAATTTTTCAGATGAGGAGTGGATTGCCGTGCTTGCAGCCCATCCCATCCTGCTCGAACGCCCAATTGTGGTCATAGACAACCATGCCTGGATTGCCCGCGACGAAGCGGCGCTCGACGTTATTCGCCAAAAACTGGACGTGCTTTGAAGCGCAGCGCTTTGAAAAAATTACTTCTTTTACGGCCAATAGCGCAACACTGACACCGCGTACATGATCAGCCCGCAAAAACGACATCAATTTGCAGCCATCGGGATTGCTCTCGGGGTTTTCTTTTTCTACCTGCTTACGCTCAGCAACGGCACCATGTGGGGCGACGACTGGGCCATGTACGTCAACCACGCCCTCAATATTGCTTCGGGCCGCCCGTACACTTACCCGGGTTACATTTTCAACCCGATGTATCCCACGTATGCGCCTTCGGCCTATCCGGCTGGCTATCCCCTGATGCTGGCGCCTGCGGCGGCCATTTGGGGACTGAACCTGACCGCCTTCAAAGTGGTCAATCTGCTATGCCTGTCGGTTGGCCTGTACCTGATCTGGTACTGGCTGCGCGACAGGGTCAGCCCGGCCTCGGCCCTCCTGATCCCCCTCGTGATTGGCATTTCGCCCTATTTCTGGTTTATGCGCGACCATATCCTGAGCGATGTGCCGCACATGACCTGTACGGTATTGTTTTTCGTGCTGTACGACCGCTGGAAGGAGCGTGCCGACTGGAAAATGGCGGTCTGGCTTGGCATCACCCTTTTTTACGTGTACGCCCTGCGCTCTATCGGCCTTGTTTTGATGGGGGCCTTTGCGCTCCATGTCCTGATCGGCCCGGCGCAGCTGCGCAAAACCGGCGCCCTGGCGCTCGGCATTTCGGTGTTGCTTTGGGGCCTTCACAACGCCCTCGTGCCCTCGGACAGTTACTATCAAATGATTGCCGGCCAGAAATTCAGGGTTGTGGATCGTTTGTACGACGGGCTGCGCCCTTACGCCCAGGAGTTTGGCGCGCTGTTGCGAATTTGGGAGAAAAACGACCTGATGGCATTCAGCAAAATACTGGCCGCCTTGCTGCCGGTATTCATGTTTTCCGGCCTCGTAAGCGTACGCCGATGGACGATGCTGGAAACTTTTTGCGCCACTTATTTGCTGGCTATTACATTTTTCCCGGGTTTTCAGGGATTCCGTTATCTGGTCGGGGTCTTTCCTTTTTTCCTCTACTACGTCGCTTCTTTTGTTGAAAATCTGCCCGTCAAACAGCTGCGCTATGCCTTGTATACTTTGTTGCTTGTCACGTTTTTCGGGGCCACTTTTCAATGGTATGTCCAAAACCGGAACGAGCCGATGATGGGTAATATCAAGGAGGAAAATGCACAAAATTTCTTTGCGTACGTCCGCGACAGCATTCCGCCCGATGCCGTTCTCATCTCCGACCGGCCAAGGATTCTGGCCTTGTACACCAACCATAAAGGCACTGTTTATCCCGATGCCAACCACGAGCAGGAATGGCTCCAGTGGCTCGACAAAAACAACGTGACTTATGCCACCAAGGCGGCCTGGGACAATGACAAATCCGACCGTTACTGGGCGCGTTACATGGATGCCAACCCGTTGCGGTTCCAAAAAATTTTTGACGACAGAGGCTTGCAGGTGTACAGGTACACCCGGACGCCCATCGAATAAGTTTTCTTCCGTTTTAAAAAATTGACCTTTTCCCGCACAACAGGCCTATTTTTGCGGCCTATTGAACTTCAAACACATGGTTGCTACACAAAATATTCTTTCCCAGCGTGTCATGGGGCTGGCAGAATCCGAAACGCTCAAAATGGCTCGCATGGCCCGCGAATTGCGCGCACTGGGCCACGATGTCATCAGCCTCAGTCTTGGCGAGCCCGACTTTGATACGCCCGATCATATCAAAGATGCCGCCTACCAGGCCCTGAAAGACGGCTACACCAAGTACACGCCTGTGGCGGGTTTGCCCGAATTGACCAAAGCCATCAGTGAAAAGTTCCTCCGCGACAACCACCTGGAGTACAAACCCGAGCAGATCGTCGTCAGCAACGGCGCCAAACAAACGGTGTACAACATTTGCCAGGCTCTGCTCGATCCGGGCGATGAAGTGGTTGTTTTTGCCCCTTACTGGGTGTCTTACTGGGAAATTATCAAGTTGTCGGGCGGTGTGCCGATCCCGGTTTATGCCGGCGTCGATCAGGATTTCAAACCCACTCCCCAACAGGTTGCTGCCGCCATCACGGAACGCACCAAATTCGTACTCTTTTCGTCGCCCTGCAACCCGACGGGTTCCGTTTTTACAAGAGAAGAACTACAGGGGATTGCCGATGCGATCGAGCCCTTCGAGCACGTGCTGGTGGTCAGCGATGAAATTTATGAATACATCAATTTTACCCACGAGCACGTCAGTATCGGGAGTTTTCCAAACATGAAAAACCGCACCATCACGATCAACGGTTTTGCAAAAGGTTTTGCCATGACCGGCTGGCGACTCGGTTACATGGGCGCTCCCAAATTTGTCGCCGACGCCTGCGCCAAAATCCAGGGACAGGTGACGAGCGGCGCTTCTTCATTCGGGCAAAAAGCCGGCGCCGTCGCCCTTACTTCCGATCTGGAACCAACTTTCGCCATGCGCGAAGCATTTCGCGAACGCCGTGATATCGTGATCTCCATGCTCGAAGAAATACCCGGCATCAAGACCAATCACCCGGACGGCGCATTTTACATTTTCCCCGATATCAGCGCGTTTTTTGGCAAATCCGACGGTAATACCGTCATCAATAGCGCCGACGATTTTTGCGATTATGTGATGAGCAATGCCTACGTTGGACTGGTTTCCGGCTCGGCTTTTGGTGACGACAGGTGCTTCCGGCTCAGCTATGCCGCGTCGGAGGCCGAACTTCGGGAAGCGGTGCGCAGATTGCGCGACGTACTTGGCCGCCTGAAATAAGAACGCTTAGTTCGCCGAACCCATCGGAAAATCTGCGCAAACGTTCCACAAGCCGGCGCGCAATTCCAGCAAACTAATCTGTCTGACCGGAAACCGCCGGACAAAGTTTTCCTGTTTAAAATGCTGCCACACGGCAGGGAAATCCTCCTCCGCCAAGTCGCGGTGCGCAATCGTCATGTGCGGATGATAGGGGCGGCGGTTGCGCGGATCGTCGAAGTCCAGCGTCGTTTTCATGGCGCCGATCAGGCGTTTGAACAGCCCGTCGAGCGCCCCCAGGCCTTCCGCTCCTTTCGGCTCAATAAACACGACGCGAGGAGGAAATGCGCCGAAACCGTTGAGGTTCAGCATGAAGGGCGACTCTTTTTGGGCAAAATCCCGAAGAAAGGCATGTAGTTGGGCCAGTTCATTCGTCGGCCATTCAAATGGCAGGATGAGGGTCAGGTGCGGGGGGCTTTTCAGGGCATGGCGCGCACCCCAGTGTCCGGCGATGAAATTTTTAAATTGTGTGACCTCCGCCTGAATACCGGGAGGTGGCAGCAGGGCGATGAAAAAAAGCGGATTTTTTTTCATGAAGACAACCGTGGCGGCGGGTTGTTGAGGAGCAGGGTGTTTTCCCCGAAGTACTCTTTAAACGCCAGGGCAAAGGTGCCCGGGTTGCTGAATCCGACCAGTTCGGCAATTGCCTGCGGGGTTCCCGCGCGTTTTTCCAGCAGGATTTTGGCTTTTTCAAGGCGCATTTCCCGGATCAGTTGTACTGGTTCCTTGCCTGTCAGAACGCCGAGTTTTTTAACAAAATGGTGGCGGGGCAATTGCATTTTTCTGGCCAGGTCGTCGGCCATAAAATCAGGATCGGAGAGATTTTGCTCGATCAGTTGCATGGTCTGACCGAGGAAACGATTGTCGAGCATCTCGCGGTGGTCGGTAAACCAGAGGTGCAAAACGCGTGCGAAACGGTCGTGATTGTCCTTGCGCGCGTCGAGCAGCCGCGACACGGTAGCCCCGAATTCATCGTCGAGCACAGGCCGTGTAAACCAGGCTTCGGCGCCGGCGCGCAGGGCGTCGAGTTTGCCTTCGTTGCCGTAGCGGTCGCTGAGCAGGATGACCGGGATGTGATTGGTTCGGTCCGAAAGTTTGATTTGCCGTGCCACGTCGATGCCTGTTTTGCCGTTCAAAACGGCGTCGCAAACGATCAGGTCGGGCAGCAGATCGGCCGCGCGTTGCAGGCCTTCATTGGCGGAAAATGCGGTTTCGACGCGAAAACGGTCGCTCAGCAGCGATTTCAGGTAGATCACCACCTGGCGGTTGGGCTCGACCAGCAGGGCGATTTTTTCAGGCGAACCAACGTTGTCGGGGGTGAATTCCAGCGGATCGGCGGCGGCCTTGGCGGCAACGGGCGCCGGGATACTGCTGGCCAGCATTTGCTCAAAGGCCAGTTTGTCGTTGGCGCGTTCAATCTCCATTTCCAGCTCGCGCTGCTGCATTTTTTTGCGCCATTTGCTGCTGGTTCTGAAAATCGCGACAAACAGCAGCAAAACCAGCAGGGCTATGCCGCCAGCGATCATCAGGGCGTCCCGTTTGCCCATTTTGATCATATCGGGATTGCCATAACCCTCGGCCATCCGCAGGGCCTGCAGCGAATCGACCTCGTGTTGCAGCGCCAGGGAATGCTCCACCATCGCGCGTGCGGCCAGCGAATCTTTCACGACAGACAGGCTGCGCAAGGTTACAATTGCTCTGGCAGGTTGCCGCCAGCGTTCGTAAGCCGCGGCAATTTGGCCGTACATCTCGGCCCGATAAGAAAAGTTGGGATTGAGCCGCACGTCGCGCTCCGCGGCTGCCAGCAAGGCAAAGGCGCTCGCGCTGTCTCTGTTGGCCTGATAAATATTGGACAATACGCCGATGGAGCCGGCGGGAAGCGGTAGTTTGTATCGCGCCAGAAAGCCTTTGAATGATTCTGCTTCCACCTGAGCCTGTTCGAAATTGCCCGATTGCACAAGGGTCGACAGCATGTCCAGCCGCAATTTGAGCGAATCCTGAATCACCCTGTTTTGCGCAAAAACGCTTCCTCCTGCTGCACAAAACAACAGAACAAGGCAACAACAGCGGACGAATCGGAGCATGGGAGAATGAAAGACTTTTGGCAAATGTAATGGCAAAAGACCAGACTGCCGCGTTCCGATCAAACGGTCAACGCTTTTTCAGGCGAAATTTTGGGCTTTTTCCACGGCTTGATGACCAGTCGGAGGCTTTGGTCGTAGGTGATGTAGTTGGCTACCCAGTTGAGAAAAACGAACAGCTTGTTTTTGGCGCCCAACAGGGAGAACAAGTGCACAAACAGCCAGACAAACCACGCGAATGCTCCCTGGAACCGCCAGAACGGAAGGTCGGCCACGGCGCGGTGCCGTCCGATGGTAGCCATCGAGCCCAGGTCGCGGTAACGGAACGGTTTCGGCGCGCGGTTCGTGCGCCATCGTTTGAGGTTGTCGGCCAGGCACTTCGCCTGTTGCAAAGCCACCTGCGCCACCTGCGGGTGCCCGGCGGGGTAGGCCGGATCAGTGGTTTGAAATGCAATGTCGCCCAGCGCGAAAACATTGTCGGTACCTTCTATCAAGTTGAATTCATTCACTTTCAAGCGGTTGCCTCGTACATAGGCCGCCGTGGGCAGCCCTTCGATTCGGTTGCCGGTGACGCCCGCCGCCCAGATTACCTTGTCGGTTCGGATCGTGGAGCCATCGCTGATGGCCACGATTTTGCCGTCGTAATCGGTCACGACCTTCTCCGGCCAGATCTGTACGCCCAGGTCTCTCAGAAAATCCTCCGCTTTTTTCGAGGCTTGCGGCGACATGCTGTTGAGCAGGCGCTGATCGCCGTTGATGAGGTGAATTTTGATGTTGTCTCCGCCGATATCGCCGTAATCTTTGGGGATGACATACTTCTTCATTTCGGCCAGCGCGCCGGCTACTTCCACGCCCGTGGGGCCGCCGCCGACCACCACGATGTCGAGCAAGGGCTGGCGCTGTTCGGGGTTCTCGGCCGTCACGGCGCGTTCGTAATCTTCAAAAATGGTATTGCGCAAATACAGGGCTTCGCTCACTGATTTCATCGGAATGGCATTCGCCCTGATGCGTTCGTTGCCGTACCAGTTGGTATTGGCGCCAATGGCCACGACCAGGTAGTCGTATTCAAGTTCGCCGATGCCGGTAGAAATGACATTTCGCTCCGGGTCGATGCCTTCCACTTCGGTGACGCGGATAAAAACGTTGCCTTTGCCTTGAAAAACCTTGCGCAGCGGGAAAACGATACTCGAAGGTTCAAGGCCGGCCATGGCGACCTGGTAAAACAGCGGCTGAAACTGGTGGTAGTTGTTTTTGTCAATCAGAACAACTTGAAAATCAGACTTTTCAAGTTTTCTGGCAAGGGTCAGGCCGGCAAAGCCGCCTCCGATGATGACAATCCGTTTTTGAGTTGTTTCGGGAATATTGAAGGTCATGGCAGGGTGAGTTTGGTACGAAATCCGGCTCGTTTGAAGCACGAACCGATCACAGGTTTAAACGCACCATTGACCCTAAGGTTTGTCAACTTTCAATTTTTTTTGAAAATTAACAAGATGGCTAAAATCACTCGTGACGGTACCACATCAATACCGCGCCAAAGAGCGTGATCAGGGCGATCAGAACGGTGGCCATGCGAATGGAATAGCGCATGTGGCGGATAAACGATTCGATTTCTTCCCGAAACTGCGGGTAGCGCGGCAGGATTTCCTCCTCCAGTTTTTGCCGGTTGAAAATATGCGCAGCCCCGAACTGCACGCGGTTGCGCACCAGCACGCCGTACACTTTCAGCACTTTGGCGCGGAAATAAAGGTTGAGAAAAAGCAAGGCAATAAAAAGGCCGGCAATAATGGAAATCAGCAGGATGTACATAATCAGGATTGCGTTCGCTTGCCGCAAAAATCATCAAAAAGCCCCAGACCGGCCTCGTTTTACTTCCTTTTACGTTTTTTATAATTTTCCAGCACAAACGACCCCAGACCTTCCAGCGAGGAATAAAAGGCCTTTCCGTTGTTGGTATGGGTAAATGCCTCGACAAAGCGGACCAGATACGGGTCCTGTGCGATCATAAAAGTGGTGATCGGCACGTCGAGTTTTCGGCAACGCAAGGCGAGGTTGAGGCAGCGGTTGATGATCTTCCGGTCGAGGCCGAAAGAGTTTTTGTAATAGTTCTTTCCGATTTTGAGGCAGGTAGGTTTGCCGTCGGTGATCATGAAGATCTGTTTGTTCGGGTTGCGGCGTCGTTTGAGCAGATCGAGCGCGAGTTCGAGTCCGGCTACCGTGTTGGTGTGGTAGGGACCCACCTGCAAATAGGGGATGTCTTTCAATTCGATTGGCCAGGCGTCGTTGCCGAACACGATGATGTCGAGGGTGTCTTTGGGAAAACGGGTCTGGATGTATTCCGCCAGCGCCAGCGCCACTTTTTTCGCCGGCGTGATGCGGTCTTCCCCGTACAAAATCATGGAGTGCGAAATGTCGATCATCAGGACCGACGACATCTGGCTCTGGTTGTAGGTTTCGTGCACTTCCAGGTCGTCCTGGGTCAGGTTGAACTCCTCGATGCCGTGGTTGATGTAGGCATTGCGCAGCGAATTGGTGATGGCCAGTTGCTCGAGGCTGTCGCCAAATTCGAAAGGTTTGACGTCGGCGGTATGCTCGTCGCCCTGACCGATGCTGGACGTGTTGTGGCGGCCGCTTTTGGCTTTTTTCAGATCGCCGAAAATATCCTCCAGGCTTTTCTGGCGAATGCTGATTTCCAGTTTGCGCGTAGGTCCAGGGTTGCCTTCTCCGTCGCCGTTGCGGCGTATGAACCCGCGCTCTTCGAGCTCGCGGATAAAATCGGCCATGCCGTAATCGTCGGTGGTCAGTTTGTATTCCCGGTCGAGTTCGTTGAGCCAGGCAAGCGCTTCCGACACGTCGCCGGAAGTGTAGAGCATCAGTTCCTGAAAAATCTTGAACAGCCGGTCAAAAACAGACTGGTTGGCATCGCCGGTGAACTCAGAAAATCGAAATCCGATCATAACGGGCTATCAACAGCGCATCGGGCTGCTTTGTTTTATCAAATATAAGCCAATACCAATCGGGCGCCCGATCAAATTTACTCCGTGATGATCTTCACGCTTTCCTGCTTGCTTCGGCCGGCCACGAGGTCGATGGTTTGTTCGCGCACGCCGTCGTTGATCAAAACCATGGCTGTATTGGGCTCGGCCTTGCCGAAATCGTCGGCATACACGGTCAGGAAGTGCTCTTTCCCTTCCGGCAACTCGACTTCGAATTCGTAGGGTTTGGTGCGCAGGTACTGGTGGTCGAGGATCTTTTTATCGTCGAGGTAAATGGAGATCACGTCGCCATCTTCGATCTGGCTGTCCCAGATCTTGATCTTGACCTTGCGGTTTTTGACTTTCACCGTTTCATTGACCTGCACATCGCGACCACCGATTTGCGCAGGCGGCGTTTTGGCGGGTGCAGTCTGCGGGGGAGGCGTTGGCTTGGGCGCAGGCTTGGGCGTTTCCTTGGGCTTGGGCGGCGTAGCGACGGGCTTTTTTTCTTCATCACAAGGCAACATGGCGGTGCCGCCAAAACGAATGCTGAACCCCGGGCCTTTCGTGGTCACATTGCTGACGAGGATCACATATTTCTCCCCGGCCACGACGCGCAAAGGCGCCAGCCAGGTATTGTCGCCCACATCCGCGCAGCCTGCATCTTCGCTCGAATCCGTTTCGCCGTCGCGAAGGCCGGTCTCGCCCATGCAGGGGCTGGTCAGCGCACGATCGGGGCTGTCGCCGGCAGCCATACAGCGCACGATTTGTTTGTAGCGGCAATCGCCGTCGGCAGGCAGTTTGAACACCACGAAGTCGATGTCGTCGTCGAGGCGGTGAGGGGTGATGGCAAAGGTGAGGGTGCCGCTTTTTTTGATTTCAAAACGGATCCACGTCGAATTTTCCTCGGCCTGGCCGAAGTTGTCGCCATTCATGAAACAGGAGGTAAAGTCGGCTTCCTGATTGTTGGTGCCTTCTCCGCCGGCGCGGTCGATGTGGTACACCTGTTTTTTACAAATTTCCTTGGCGTCCCAACAGTCGGCATTACCCTGGGCGAACAAAGCAGCAGAAGACAATAAAAGGCAGAATAAGGCAAAAAAACGCGTCATGTCGCTGATTTTACGGGATAAAGGGTAGAATCAACCACTAAAACGTACAATTTCCGAAAAACGTTTACTGACGCCCTTTTCCCTTTTTGACAAAAAAAACGCCGGACAATTGCTTGCCCGGCGCTTCATTGTAGATGATGTCTTGAACAATGATATCCTTTTTAACGCGCAACCGTGAGTTTGGTTACTTCGGCTGCCCCGTTATTTTTATTTTCCAACCGCACAAAGTAAGTGCCGGCGGGCAAGGATGCCACGTCGAGGTAATAGGCATTGCTGCCTGCGCTTACCTGTACCGTGTTGGCATACACGAGGGTGCCGCCAAGGCTGTGCAGGGAAAGACGCGCATCGAACGATTGCTTGCTGTCGAACAAGACTTCCACGTTGTAGGCTGCCGGGTTGGGAAAGAGCTGCAAGGGGCGAACCTGCTGCGCAAGATCCCAGGCTGCCGAGGTGCCGCCGCCGAAATAGCAGTCGGGATCGACCACAAACGCCGAGTCTACCAGCCCGACCTTCGTGTAGCCATCAAACATGGCCTGCTCCATCACGTACCCGTCGGCGCCGAGCCAGTCTTGCAACAAGGTGGCAAATACCTGCCGGTAGTCGTGCTGCAGGCCTTGTAACTGGTTGTCCTGCGTTAGGTTGGAGAGGTTGACGTTGGTGCCCAGCACGCCTGCCTGCGCATTTTTCCCGAAGACAAACATGGGCGCCAGGGTGCCGTGGTCGGTGCCGATGGAACCGTTTTCGGCGGCGCAGCGCCCAAACTCGGAGAATGTGCAGCCCATCACCTGATCGGCGATGCCGAGCGCGTCCAGGTCGTCGTTGAATGCCTTGATGGCGTCTGACAGTTGAAGCAGCAATTCGGCATGGTTGCCGGTCGAAGAATCGAGGGTATCGGCCTGCGAACTGTGGTTGTCAAACCCGCCCATCGAGCAGAGATAAATTTTGGTTTTGCAACCGCCCTTGACCATTCTGGCAATGGTTTTTAATTGATTGGCCAGACTGGTTTCCGGGTAAGTGACGACGTTGGAGCCCGCGTTGAACACCTGTGTAATACGCTGGGCGTACAGGTTGACGCTTTGCTCCACCCCCATGATAAACGCCAGTTCGTCGCCTTGCTCGGTGTCGGGAATATTCAGAATGGGCGCGCCGCCGATGGTTTGCACGAGCGAGAAGAATCCCGCGGGGTCTTGTCCGCTCAGGTTGATCACGTTTTGGTGTTCGGTTTCGGTGTGAAAGCCCAGCGAAGGGTTACTGTCGCCAATCTGAATGCCGAGCGGGTCGGGCATGTTGGTGGTCGGGGCGCCGGTTACGTCGGGGTAAAAAGCCTGCAGGGCGCGGCCCATCCAGCCCGAGGGAATGTTGAAATTGTCGGGCGTGCCGTCGCCTCCGGACAGCCACAGGTCCGTGCTTTTAAAGTGCGACTGGTTGGGCTGCGCGTAGCCGACGCCCTGAACGAGGGTCAGACGGCCGTCGTCATACAGGGATTTGAGGCCCGTCATGGCCGGGTGAAGGCCCACCTGATCGGCGCCCGGCAGGGTGTTGTCGAGATCGATGTATTTGTTGTTGCCGGTGTTGGGCAGGTGGATCAGAGGGCGAAGGTTGGCGTACACGTCATACTGATTGACCGGCACGACGGTATTGATGCCGTCGTTGCCGCCTTTCAACTGAATGAGCACGAGCACGCGATCTTCCACGCCGTCGCAGCTGCTCAGCAATTGCGCAAGGCGGTGGTTGGCGTAGGGTTTGAGCGGGAAACCGTTGACGACGAAAGGAGTAATGGTCAACGGCGGGAATATTTTAAGAAAATTACGACGTTTCATGTTTGAAGTAATTACGGATTTGAAGAATCAGGATACGCTCGAGGTTTTGAATTGGGCCATTTAACAAGTCTGATATTCAGGCGAATACATAATGGCGTTGATCAATCTTTCGAGCGGAATGGTGACCTCGGCGGCGTTGTTGGTCGCCAGGTAGTTTTGCCATTCGTAGGTCCAGTCGTCGGCCGGCAGGCCATTCAGGAAAACGTCGTTGAGAAAGTAATTGAAGCGGTCGTTGTCCACTTCCTCGGGCAGCAGGTAGCGCAGCAACTCCTGCACGACCACGTAGGAATCTTCCGGGTCGCTCACCACGCCGCTGCCTTTGAGCCAGGGCGCAATGTTCAGTTTGGTGCCGAGCGGGCCATTGGCATTGCCCCCGATCTGGTATTTGCCGCTGAGCAGCATTTGCGGGAGCTTGTACCGCGCAATGATGGTACTGGAATTGAACCATTGCCGATTGAAGTCGGGATTTTGATAAAAACCCGGGTAGCCGGCCACGTCGGAGGGAAAAAACAGGTTCAGGCCGCTGAGCGCGAGCATCCGATCCAGCACGCCGCGCGAATACAGGACGATGTAGTGTTGGGTATTTTGTGTCAAAGGGTCTGGAATCGGCACCCCGAAGAACGACATGGCCGGAAGCGTCAGGTCGAGCGGCATTTTGATCAATCCGCCCACGATTTCGTCGGCGTTGTCCGAGTCGTCGAGGTCGAAGAAATGCTCGCTTTGCAGCAACTGGAGGAGCACGGGTTTGATTTCGTAGTTGTTGTTGCGGAATGTCGTGGCGAGCGGCGCGATGATGTCGTTTTCGATTTCATCAGTGATGTTGCGGCTCACGAAATAGCGGTAAAGCCGCCGGCAGGTCAGTTTTGCGGTTTCATCCTGGGCAAAAATCATGTCCACAAAAGCGTTCAGTTCGTTGAACATCCCGGCCGAATTGCTCGCCCCCTGAATGATCGTATTCTGAAAACGGGCGCTGAATTGTTTGTTGCCCGAATCGTGAAGCTGCACGCCTCCCAGCCCGAAAAAACTGGCGTCGCCTCGTGGCAGGCCGGTTTCCGCATCGATAATATTGCGGTTGATCTTGGTGCGGAAACCAGTAAACACCCGGGCAGCCTGCGCGATATCGGCTTCCGTGTAGTTGGTATAATCGCCGTCGCCGGCCTGTGGGCCTTTCCCGATGGTGAACAATTCAAAAAACTCGCGGGCGAAATTTTCATTCGGATTGCCGGCCACGTTTTCCTGGTTGTTCAGGTACCGCAACATGCAGTTGTCGGTGACCATTTTGGTGGCCAGTTTTTTGAAATTGCCCAACGCACCCCAACGCAACAAGGCGAGGTAATCGAAATAATGGGACGTACCCAGCGTATTGGCTGTTGTGACAAAATATTGATGGAAGAAAAAAGACATTTTGTGCCCGATACCCGGGTCCTGCAAGGCCTCATTGACCCACCAGCCCATCAGCCAGCGGCGCAGTTGAAAATCCTCGGCGCCGAAGGAAGCAGGATCCACCTGCGGGTTGATCCACTTGATATTTTCCACCACATCGGTTGTTGTGGGGTCGTCGTACACCGGCTGGTCGAGTTGCTGCGGGTACAATTGTAAAAGCGAAGCAAGCGCTTCGGCGGCCGTTTGGCTGGCCATCTGATCGATTCTGGGCTTGATGTACCGGAAGGAGGCCCGGCGCAGCAAGTGTGCTGCACGGCGGTGACCCAATACGCCGGTAAAAGGTGCGAGTGATGCCATGTGGACTAAAAATTTTGGTGATGGAAAAAGGCGGAGTTTGAGGAGATTGGTCGTCAAGGGCCCCTTTTTGACCGAAGCAATGCCTGTAGGTTTAACGAATCATTTAAAAAAACAAGCGCCCTGCCGGCTGTTTCGGCAAGACGCTCGTCGTATCGATATTCAGGATTAAATAAACTTGTTGAGATGCGGCTGATCAAGTCGCGTCGCAACAAGTCTATACTCAGTTGCGGATTACATTCAGTTTGCTCACCTCGGCAACGCCGTTCAGGCGGTTTTCAATTCGTACGAAATACGGCCCCGCGGGCAGGCTGTGCACGTTGAGGTAAAAAAGGTTGTTGCCGGGTTGTACCTGCACCTGCATGCTGGAAACCAGTTTTCCGCCCAGACTATGCAGGGTCAGCATGGCGGGAAAGCTGTTGTCGCTGCGGAAGCTCACCTCCGTGCTCGTTGCAGCCGGATTCGGGAACACGGCCAGTTGCTTTTTGCTTACGAACGGATCGAACACCGACACGGCGCCGCCGATGTAGCAATCGGGGCTTACCACGTAGTTGCTGTTGACGATGGATAATTTGTTGTACCCGTCGAACATGGCCTGCTCCATGGCGTAGTTGTTGGCGCCCAGCCAGTCCTGCACCAGGGTGCCGAATACCTGTCGGTAGTCGAATTGCATACCCTGCAACTGCCCGTCGCCGGTCACATTACCCATGTTGACATTGGTGCCGACCACGCCCGCTTCGGCGCCTTTGCCGAAAATCAGCATGGGCGCCAGCGTGCCGTGGTCGGTGCCGTACGAGCCGTTTTCGCGGGCGCAACGGCCGAATTCGGAGAAGGTGCAAGCCATGACCTGATCGGCCAGGTCCATCGCGTCGAGGTCGTCGAAAAAGGCCTTGACAGCCTCCGACAGGTTTTGCAGCAACTCGGGGTGCTGGCCGAGCAACACGGAGTCGCCCGTTTGCGATCCGTGCGTATCGAACCCGCCCATCGAGCAGAGAAAAATTTTGGTCCTGCACCCGCCTTTGATGAGGCGCGCCACGGTTTTGAGCTGGTTGGCCAGGTCGGAGTCGGGGTAACTCAGCGCATTGGCGCCATCGTTGAAAGTCTGCGTAATCCGTTGAGAATAAAGGTCTACGCTGTTTTCAACCCCCATGATGTATTCGAGTTCGACCCCGTACTCGGAATCGGGAACGTTCAAAATGGGCGCTCCGCCGATCGACTGGATCAGGGTGTAGAACCCTTCGGGGTCCTGGCCGCTCAGGTTAATCGAATTCAGGTGCTCCGTCTCCGTGTGGAAGCCCAGGGAAGGGTAGGGGTCGCCAACCTGGATGCCCAGCGGATCGGGATAATCGGCTGTGGGTTCGCCCAGCACATCGGGGTACATGGCGTTGAGCGTGCGGCCCATCCAGCCGGAGTGGATATTGAAATTTTCGGGGGTGCCGTCGCCAGCCGACAGCCAGAGGTCGGTGCCCTTGAAGTGCGACTGGTTGAGGTTTTCGTACCCGACACCCTGCACGACGGAGACCCAGCCTTTGTCGTACAGCGCTTTCATGGCGGTCATGACCGGGTGCAAACCCACCTGATCGGCGGCCGGAAGCGTATTGTCGAGGGTGATGTATTTTTCAAGTCCGCTGTCGGGGACGCGGATGTAAGGCCGCAGGTTGGCGTAGTCGTCGTACTGCGCGATCGGGATGATGGTATTGATGCCGTCGTTGCCACCTTTGAGCTGGATGAGGATGAGCGTGCGGTCTTCCACACCGTCGCAGGTGGAGAGCAATTGGGCCATTTTACGGTTGGCGAAGGGGCGAAATTTGAAGCCGTTGACCATGAAGGGCGTCACGCCGGCCGAGCATATTTTTAAAAAGTTGCGTCGTTTCATCATGAATAAAAATTAAAGGTTTGCCCGCTTTTTCCGCAGGCAAATGAAGGAGAAGGAAGGAAAGCGGTTCAGCAGGTTTGGTATTCCGGCGCGTACATCAGCGCGTTGACCAGCCGCTGGAGCGGAATTTTGACCTCGCTGTCGTTGCCCGAGCCGACAAAATTTTGCCACTCGTAGGTCCAGTCGGCCGTGGGCAGCTGGTCGAGGAAAATCGTGTCGTGGAAATAGGCGAAACGGTCGTCGTCGGGTTCTTCCGGAAACAAATACTTGAGCAGTTCCTTCACCAGAATGTAGGAGTCGGACGGATCGCTGACCACATTGCTGTCGCGCATCCAGGCTGCCACATTGAGTTGAGTACCAATGCTTTCCGACGAGCCACCCAGCACCTGCGTGCCCGTGAGCAGCATCTGCGGCAGTTTGTAACGGGCAATAATAGTGGCTGAATTGAACCACATGCGGTTGTGGATGGGTACCTGAAAATACCCCGGGTAGCCGGCTACGTCGGGTGGAAAAAACAGTTCCATGCCCGCCTGGCCCAGCATGCGGTTGATCACACCGCCGTTCCAGAAAGCCAGGTAATGGTCCGCATTGGCGCTCATCGGGTCGGGCACGGGCACGTCGAAGAAAGAGATGGAATGCAGGGCCAGTTCGAGCGGCGGACGAATGAGGGCGCCCAGCGATTCGTCGGCCGGGTCGTCGTCATCGGCATCGAAAAAGTGCTCGCTGGATAGCAGACTTTGCAAGACGGGCTTGATCTCGAAATTGTTGCTGCGAAAGGTCTGCGCAAGCGGTGCAATGACCTCGTTTTCAATCTCGTCGGTAATCGGCCGCGTGACGAAATAGCGGTGCAGGCGGCGGCAGAAATTGCGCGCCGTTTCTTCCTGCGCAAAAACCATGTCCACGAAAGCATTCAGTTCGTTGAGCATGTCGGTTTCCGAATCGCCGCCCGATGCCAGGGTGACATTCCCGAAGCGGTTACTGAACGTTTTGGGATCGAAATCATGTTGCCCGGGGATGCCCCTGCCAGCGGGCAGTTGCGTATCGGGGTCGATGGTTTGGCCGCGAACCGTCCGGTTAAAACCCGTGAACACACGCGCGGCTTCCGAGATGTCATCTTCTGTGTAATTGGTGTAATCGCCCGGCCCGGCCGCTTCGCCGGTGCCGATGGTGAACAGTTCGAAAAACTCGCGGGCAAAGTTTTCGTTGGGGTTGTCCTTGAAATTCTGGTCGTTGTTGAGGTAGCGCAACATGCAGTTGTCGAGCACCAGTTTGGTGGCCAGTTGTTTGAAATTGCCCAGGGCGCCCCAGCGCATCAGCCCGAGATAGTCGAAGTAGTTGGCGTTGCGCAGCGTACCGATCTGCACGACCATGTACTGGTGAAAGAAAAAGCTCATTTTATGCCCGATGCCCGGGTCGTTCAGGGCCTCGTTGAGCCACCAGCCCATGATGTAGCGCTGCAGTTCGTCGTCGTCGGCCGGGTCGGTCCCGCCCGGGGGATTGATCCAGGTGACTGCGCCTGCGCCGTAGACCGGCTGGTCGAGTTGCAAGGGATGGAGGGTCAGCAGCGCGGCGACAGCGTCGGCAGCGGTCATGGCCGCGAGTTCGTCGATGCGTTCCTTGGTGTAGCGAAAGCTGGCTCTTCGCAAAAGGTGGGCTGCGCGCCGGTGGCCCAACGCGCCCGAAAGCGGATTAAGTGATGCCATGGTAAATCGATTTTGGTTATAAAAATGCTGGTAGAAGGGAGGGTTTGTCAACCCTCATCAACCTCATAAAACAATCAGAAATCTCAGCTAAACAGGCAGGAATTTTTGGGAAGGCGGTTCGCGCGCGGGAACCGCGGCTTCGAACGGAGATGGATTAAAGGGAGGATAATGGGGTTAGAAATGCAGAAAAGCGGAAAAAATTTTCCGGGTGTTAAAATTTAATCCAGCCCTTAAAAAAAATGCGAGGACACCCGGCCGGGCGCCCTCGCACTGTGGAATCAGGCAATGTGTACCGTAAGAGCATGTTCGGGATTTTCTCACCGGGTCAAAAACGGTTCTTTTTTCGCCATTTTTTACCTTTTTTCAGTCACAGAACTTCGGCTATGCTCCTTCAAAAACGCCAAAACTGACAAAAAAAGCACTCGTTTTTACCTCCGGCAGAAAATCCCGAACATGCTCTAAACCTCAGGGTTTTCAATATGACGGGTTTTCATAAACCCTTATAAACCATCATAAACCCTCATAAACCATAATAATTACAGTTTAATCAGTTTGGCCGCGCCGCTCTGACGGCCATTCGTGACGCGCACTACGTACGTGCCGGAAGGCCATTGTTCGGTGCCGAACTGAATGCTTTGGGCGCCCGTGCCCACACTGTTGCGCTGCATGTGTACGCGGCTGCCGAAGAGATCGAACACCTCGACCAGAGCGGTGCCGTTGTTTTCGGAATCGAACTGGATACGGGCAAAGTTGCCGGCCGGGTTCGGTGCGATTTGCAGGTTGATCGCTTGCACTTTGGGCTCGTTGGCCGCCAGCGGGAACATCGAAAGCGGGTAGGCCACGTAAAGCAGGTTGTTGTCTTCTGCCGGCTGGTTGTTGGCGAGACGCAGCGTAATGCCAAAGGCGCCGTCTTGCTGCACCAGCACGTGGGCGTGATCATCCACGTCGCGCGCCATCACGGTAAAGTAGTGTTCCCAGAAGCCGAGAACCGAAGGGTCCGAGAAGGTCAGGTCGGTCAATACCGGCTGGGCTTCCTGCCAGGCCGTGAAATCGCCGGGCGCCGTGCGGGCAATGAACGGGTGTTTGTGGTAGAACAAGTCCACCAGGTCGTAATACGATTCGTGGTTGGAGGTAAATGCCAGGTACAAACGCCCTTCCGCATCGATACCCGCGGTCGGGCCCGTGCTAAAGGCATCGCCATAGCCGTCGGTGTAAATATTGTCCAGCGTCAGCGGGTTGTTTTCCTCGTCCCCCCAAACGTTGTCATCGTTGATGTCGGGGGAAGTTCCCGCGATTACGCCCGAGTTGTCGGCCATGGTTTCATTCCAGTAAATGATACCCAGGTCGTAGATCGGCCACCAGGTAAAAGTGTTGTTGTTGGTTGTGTCGGCATCTTTTACAAAAAGCGAAGAAAACCAGACGTGTGCCAGGCCGTTGTCGTCGACCAATACGGTACCCGTTTCATCGGTGGTGAGCAGGGCGAGCGAATCGGGGTAATAGGTGGAGTCGTACAACATGCCGACCTGATCGAAGGTGTAGCCGTCGTCGAAGGACCACTTGGTCAGCGGGAAGTCGTTGACCACGCGCGGGTTCGACCAGGTATTGCCGTTGTCGGTGGATTTGTACAAGAGGCAGTCGTTGGTCTGGGAGAACAGGGCGATGGCCACATTGTCGCCGTTGGCGTCGATGGCGTAGCCTTCCGCAGACATGGATTTGTACACGTCGCTGGTGATGCCGGGCAGGGTAATATCGATTTTATCCCAGGTTTGGCCACCGTCGGTCGAACGGCAGTATTTGACCATGCCGTCGATGCCTTCCACGGGTTCGCCGCCGAACGAGGCGCCGGTCGGGTTGGTGTAATAAATCACGTGGATGCTGTTGCCATCGGCGCCGCCGGCGCAGGCGCGGGCCCAAAGGCCGCCTTTCGGCACCGTGATTGGTACGTTGCCCTGTATCCACGTAGTGGCGGAAGCGGCTTTGTGTGCGTAATGCACGGTAAATGCCCCGAGCCCGCCGCCGTGCGAGAACACCCACTCCTCACCGGCATCGGTCACGAAATAGGAGGGCGCGCCGGTGCGGGTGGCGGCGCCTTCGATACGCGATGTGGGAATGGGACCGAAAGCACCGCCCGTGGTTTTGTTGTAACCCGTGCCGCGATCGGAGAAGCCAACTGCTTCCGAACCCGTACGCGACATGCACCAGGTGGTGCTGACTTCGCCGTTGCCCCAGTTGTGCACGCGGGGACCAATCGAGCCGTTGGATTGCAGGTCGTAAACCGTGATGCCGGGGTTCAGTTCGGCCAGAATGCTCGAAGAAGGCGGTACCGACACGTCGTTGTTTTGATTTCCGTCGAGACCGTTGTCGTTCAAATGCCGAACCTGAGCGGTCTTCGGTTCACCAAAACGAATCGACTGGTCAGGCGCCAGTTTCAGCGAGCGCTGCGTTTGCGCGAACAACAGGCAGGGTCCCAAAAGCAGGAGAGGGAGGAGGATTCTTTTCATGGTTGAAAAATTTAATTGTGTGAGTATTTAGTTGGGAATGTCTTTAGAAAGAATGGGGTGAATGTCGGCATTTGCACGAAGTGCAAGTGAAAAAGGTAGCCCAAGTGTCAAAAATAGAGATTTTGATTTTCGACAAAAGGTAAAAATTTGACCGTATTAGCAGAAAATAAATTGGCATTTTGCGGAAGCCTCTATATTTGCCGCGAAACATTTCATGAAAATTCAAACCGAACGTGTTATGAAAAAAATTCTTACACCATTCATCGGCGCTGCGTTCACGGCACTGTTGACCTTCGCATTCGCGACGACGGCACAGGCACAGGACGGCACGCAAAATGACGATTTCCTCTTCCGCGTTACCACTTCCAACGGCAACTCCGACTACGCTAACGGCGCTTGCGGCTACGGCCACTCGCTGTTCGGCGCCGGCATCACCGAAGAAATCTGCGGTGAAATCGTTTGGGCGTTCGACGAAACGCCGGACTCCCTGGTATGCGACACCATCATCACGCAAGACCTGACGGGCAAAATCGCTTTGGTTCGCCGCGGTACCTGCAACTTTAGCCTCAAAGTATGGTACGCCCAGCAGGCTGGCGCCAAGGCAGTTATCGTTGCTAACCACTATGCAACGGCTACCGACGACGGCTGCTCTATCATCAACATGGCTGCCGGCACCAACGCCGCACTGGACACCATCCCGTCCATCTTCGTATGCCGCAACATTGTTGAAGAAATCGACAACGCCCTGAAAGCAGGCGAAACGGTCAACGTTTGCTTCCTGCTCCCGCGCTTCTATGATGCCGCCGGCCCCTACCACTACGGTACGCCGGTCAGCCAGGTGGACAGCCTCCTCAACATGGGCGTTCGTTTCGTCAACCGCTCGGCTACGACCCTCGAAAACGTAGAACTGAAAGCCGAAATCACCGAACCCGGTGGCAACCTGGTTACGCTGACCTCGACGATCCCCACGATCGATCCGGGCGTTTCGGCCTATACCTACTTCCCCGGCTACCTGCCGCCGGCTGTTGTTGGTAGCTTCGACGTGCTCTACACCAACAGCGTGTACACCGAATCCCGCGACTCGATCCGTCACAGCTTCGAAAACACGGAATACACCTTCGCTACTGACAACTTCGTCAACGACGCAGGTGGCGTAGGCACGACCAACGCCAACTTCATCTCCGGCGGTTTCGTACACCAGGAAGGCGCTATCTGCATCACCGGCCCCAACGGCGGTAATGCCACCTACGTTACCTTTGGTGTTTCGAACATCGACTCGGTATTCGTTGCCAACGTACCACCCGGCGGCACCGCCAATGACATCAACGTGTTCGTGTACGACGGCGACGTCGACGAAGACGGCACGATCGACCTGAGCAGCTCTTTCGACGACCTGACCCAGGTAGGTTACGGTGTTTACACCATGAACGGTACGGAAGAAGACGGCGTTACTGTCGACGTTCCGGTTGCTGACCTCGTAACGGGCCAGCCCATCGAACTGAAACCGCGTCACGTGTACTACGTATCGCTGTACTACAACGGCCTCGAAGCCGGCTACGGCCGCGATATTCGCTTCATGAATACCATCGAAGACTGGTTCTACCTCAACTTCCCGTCCACGCCGCTTTCCATCGGCAACGGTACCGCACTGACGTTCTTCGACGGCGGCTGGTCCGGCGCCAACGTAGTGAACCGCCTCCAGATGGAAGGCTACGCTTCGGGCACCAGCGAAAAACCCAACACGCTTGGCCTCGACCAGGTAGTGGTTACGCCGAACCCGGCTATCGATCAGGTTCGCGTTAATCTCGACCTCACCGAAATGAGCGATGTGGTTACGCTGACGCTGTTCGACGCCCGCGGCCGCGAAGTAGCTCGCCAGACGACCAAGAACATCGAAGATGGCCAGGTCACGATGAACGTAGCCAACCAGGCTTCCGGCATGTACCTCCTGTGGGTACGCACGGCCGAAGGCTCCGCTATGCGCAAAGTTGCTATCTGCCACTAATCACTGATTAGCAATATTTTATGAAATGCCTGTCCGGCCCCGCCGGACAGGCATTTTTTGTTTCATCTTGCCGCTCACCCACGATTGATAAAAGGTTCAAGGTATTTTGGGTGTTTTGCCAGTTTTGGGCAAAGTTTCATCTCCTGCCTTGTGAAGCCCCCGTTTCCGGTGCAGGCTGGCTACATTTGCAGAATCGGTATATGAAAATTAAAACAATTTAACCAGTAACATGAAAAAGCATTTACCTCAACTCGTTGCATTGCTCTTTGCAATTGCGCCTTTCAGCATGCGCGCTCAGGTAGGCACCTGGGATGATGATTTTATCTTCCAGATCCTGAGCCCCGGCAGTATCGCTGCCAACTATTCCTCGGCCGACGCCTGCTCCTTCGGCGGTACCAGCGGATGGGGCATCGACCTCACTGAAGAAGTAGAGGGCGAACTCGTCTGGGCCTTCAACGACGCCGGCGATTCGCTCGGCTGCTCTACGGTCACCACCGACCTGACCGGCAAAATTGCCTTGATCCGCCGCGGTACCTGCTCGTTCAGCCTTAAAGTGTACAACGCCCAACAGGCTGGCGCCAAGGCAGTCATCATCGTCAACCACTACACCACGGCTGCTGACGGCCCTTGTACATTGTACAACATGACGGGTCTGGATTCCGCCGCATTGGTTACGATCCCGGCCATCTTTATCCCGCGCTCCACGGGCGAATTGATCACCCCTGTGCTCGATGCCGGCCAGCCGGTTTATGTAAAATTTGCCCTTCCCCGCTTCTACGACGCTGCCGGCCCCTACCACTATGCTACGCCGGTCAGCCAGGTGGACAGCCTCCTCAACATGGGCGTTCGTTTTGTCAACCGCACCAATGCAACCCTCGAAAATGTCGAACTGAAAGCCCAAATCACCGAACCTGGCGGCAACGTAGTGACCCTGACTACTACGATCGATACCATCAGCGCAGGCGGCACCACCTTTGAATACTTCCCGGGCTACCTTCCTCCGGCTGTTGTCGGGGAGTTCAACGTACTTTACACCAACAACGTCTATACCGAATCCCGCGACTCTCTGGTGCGCAATTTTGTTCAAACCGACTACACTTTCGCCACCGATAATTATGTAGATGATGCAGGCGGTATCGGCACGACCAATGCCAACTTCATCTCCGGCGGCTTCGTACACCAGGAAGGCGCAATCTGCATCACGGGCCCCAACGGTGGCAATGCTACCTACGTTACCTTCGGTATTTCCAACATCGACTCGGTGTTCGTCGCCAACGTACCGCCCGGCGGTACAGCAAATGACATCAACATCTTCGTGTACGACGGCGATGTGGATGAAGACGGCACCATCGACCTGAGCAGTTCGTTCGACGACCTTACCCAGGTAGGTTATGGCGTGTACACCATGAACGGCGACGAGCAGGATGGTCAACTGATCGATGTTCCCGTAGCCGACCTCGTGACCGGCCAGCCGGTTGAACTGAAGCCGCGCCACGTGTACTACGTTTCGCTGTACTACAACGGTCTCGAAGCAGGTTTTGGCCGCGATATTCGTTTTATGAATACGCCTGACGAGTGGTTCTACCTAAACTTCCCGTCCACGCCGCTTTCCATCGGCAATGGTACCGCGCTGACCTTCTTCGACGGCGGCTGGTCGGGCGGCGATGTGGTCAACCGCCTCCAGTTGGAAGGCTACACCCCCGGCGTTAGCGTTAAGCCCGAACTGCTGAATGACATGCAGGTTTCGATCAGCCCGAACCCCGCCATCGACCAAGTCCGCGTCAACCTCGACCTCACCGAGACCAGCGACGTGGTGACCCTGACCCTGTTCGACGCCCGCGGCCGCGAAGTGGCTCGCCAGACGGCCAACAATATTCAGGACGGTCAGATGACGATGAATGTCGGCAACCAGCCCTCCGGCATGTACCTCTTGTGGGTACGTACGGCCGAAGGCTCTGCCATGCGCAAAGTCGCTATCTGCCACTAAACTGCGCTATGATTTATAAAAAAACATGAGTCATCCCGAATTTTAGGAGGGATGAAAAGAAGAGACCTCTTGTGTAAATTTGAGTATTACGACACACTCAAAAACACAGGAGGTCTTCATGTTTAAGTACTTGTTACAAAGGAAAGAGAAATGGGAGA
>JBGAHL010000026.1:0-79395 GCA_044226205.1 Saprospiraceae bacterium | reverse complement strand
CCAGCATGATTTTTTTTCTCATCCAGCAAAATTGAAACGATTTTCAATTCCTCAAAAAAAAATGCCTTGCAATCAATTGAAAATGAATTGATTGCAAGGCTGAAAACTCCGTTCTAGGAGCTATTTTTGACTATTATACCAAGTCTAAATTTCTCCAACCTGACCCACCCCGCTCCAAACGACATGCCCGTCATCCCGAATCCGGATAGGCGCGTTCCGAATCAAAGACAGGGTATCCTGTCGTTGTATTTTCCGCATCCCAAACCTGAAACGCTCCCGCCCGGATCGACAAGTGCGTCATCCCGAGTCAGGAATGATGCGTTCCGAATCAAAGGCAGGGTGTCCTGTCGTTGTATTTTCCGCATTTCAGGTCCGGGATGACCCGTTCCAGGTCTGACATGCGCTAATCCAAACTGGAATGCGACATTTCAGTCTTCAACCGGGGCATTTTAGTTTTACAACGCGCTGTTCCAGGCTTCAAACAGTAGGTTTCAAATCACAGCTGCGCCGTCGCAGGTTCCAGGCCACCCAGCTTCCGACTCGAGTGCCGTTCCACAATACCTGGAACCCGCGATTATCGACCCGGAACGCAACAGGTTTTACCCCGGACGGATGGTTTCAGTTATGAGACGCGCTGTTCTAAGATTGGAATGGCGCGTTTTAAGTTTGGAACGCACCGTTTTAAATTCAGTTGACAGGATTTACATGATTTGGGTGGGAGTGGTTGCAGGGATTTGCCCAGTATCTTTATTGCCGGCCCGTTTTCCTCTCTGCCACCATCTTCGCCGCGGTAATCACCTCGGTGTAATAATATCCCTGATAGGCGTACCCCGAATTCGGCGAAACCAGTACGAAATAAGACTGTCTGTCAAGGGTCGTATCGACCGCCGTCGGCTTGCGGCCGACCTCTTTTTCTTCCAGGCCTTCCCCGAAATTTGCGCGATAGGCGCCTCTTTGGTACTCCATGTTGAGGGCGCATATTTTGCCGGCGGCCCGCAGGTCCTTGTCGTCCTTTAACCAGCCGTACAGGTTGTCGGCCTCGTAAATGATGTTGTGGTAATTGCCGCCGAGCGCCACCATTTTCCAGTGCGGGCGCCGGAGGACCTCCTCCTTGATTTTCGCCGCCATGCGCCGGTCGCGCTCCCAGCTTTCCCCTTCGCCGTTATCCACGTCGTAGAAAAAGATATGCACGCGGGGATCATCTTTCCATGTCAGGATCAAACCCGCCCAGGCTTCCGATTCCTTGCCGCTTTTGAACGCGGGACTGGCAAAAAACGCGCTGGCGTACAAACTGCTGTCCGTGTGCTGCGCCAGAAACAGGGCCATCTGTCCCGGCGGAATCTCCAGTCCGAGCAAAACACTGTCTCCCTTGTCGAGAAACAGTTGCGTGAGCCCTTGCACAAAGGGCGCGGATTCATTGGAGCCGTGTATTTCACCCATCAGGATCAGTTGAAAAGGCGACAGCTGGGTGTAAATCGAATCGGACAGGCGCTCGGGCCGGTCGATCATCACCGCGTGTTGCCGCAGGTAGTCCTCGTCGACCTGGGCTTTCAATCCCGGGCTGGTGAACATGAAAAACAGGGCGATCAGGCGGATGGAATATGTGTTGAACATGTCGTTTGGTTTAGGCATAAGGTAGGCATTTGAGGTTCGGATGGTTGCTTTCAGTGGCTATGACATGGGTGTGTTTTGTGTTAGTGTTTTATCAGATGTCTCCCTTCGGTCGACATGACAGGGAACGCTAAATAAGACAACATTCCTCAGATTTCTCGCTGCGCTCGAAATTTTACGGTGATAAAATGTCGACCGAAGGGAGACATCTGATAAAACACAGGTATCAAACACTTCCACGTGTCATGTCGAGCGCAGCGAGACATCTGATAAAGTACAGACAGGAAACACTCCTCCTGTCATGTCGACCGAAGGGAGACATCTGATAAAGTACAGACAGGATACACTCCCCCTGTCATGTCGAGCGCAGCGAGACATCTGACAAGCCCCCAATGCCTTGTCGACCAATGAAAGGCATTTATCAAACACCTTCAATCCAGGTCCATTTCGATGAGGATTGGAGCAATAGCATACTCCGGCTTTTTAGATTTCAGCATTCAAGAACTGCCATTCCGGATTTCTTCGGTTAATCAACGCTAATTTTTTGGCACGCGACCATTTTTTAAGTTCCGTTTCACGCGCAATGGCCTGATTGATATCCTGAAAATATTCATAGTAAATCAGGTTGAAACAAAAATACCGACTCGTAAATGAATTACTGCTTTCCCCACTATCGAGGGCATGTTCTTGAAGGCGGCGTTTCAGGTTATTGGTAACACCAATGTACAGCACTGTTTTTTTAGGATTCGTGACGATATACACGAAGTAATCATGAATAGGCATGGGGTAGTGATTTTAGGTTCGGAGGTCTCCTTCGGAGGATGGTTTCGTGTTAGTGTTTTATCAGATGTCTCCCTTCGGTCGACATGACAGGTGTGGGTGAAGTGGTTTATCAGATGTCTCGCTGCGCTCGACATGACATTGAACGGCTAAATAAGGCAATATTCCCCAGATTTCTCGCTGCGCTCGAAATTTTACCCGCTGATAAAATGTCGACCGAAGGGAGACATCTGATAAAGCACAGGTATCAAACACCTCCCCCTGTCATGTCGACCGAAGGGAGCCATTGATAAAACCACTCGCGAGAGCCCCATATCCTGCCTCCCTTTGATCGACATAACAGGAGTCCAATACAATTGAATTGTCGGATGTTTCTATTCGGAGGATGGTTTCATGTCTGTGTTTTATCAGATGTCTCCCGTCGGTCGACATGACAGGGTACGCTAAATAAGTCAACATTCCTCAGATTTCTCGCTGCGCTCGAAATTTTACCCGGTGATAAAATGTCGACCGAAGGGAGACATCTGATAAAACACAGGTATCAAACACTGCCCCGTGTCATGTCGAGCGCAGCGAGACATCTGCCCCCCCTTGTATAACACCCCGAGACCTCCCGAAACCTACCGCAACACCGTAATATCCCCGCTCCGAACCACCACCTGCCCGTCGATGGTCTCCAGTTCGCAAATCCAGAAGACGACGCCCGGGTTGATCGCTTCGCCGCGATACGTGCCGTCCCATGCGCTGGGGGCGTTTTGTGGCGGGGCATTTTGTTCAAAAATCTGGTTGCCCCAGCGGTCGAATACCCGCAGCCATCGGATGCGCGCAACCTCCGGACCCGTAAAAATCGTGAGCTCCGCATTGGCGCCGCCGCTGCCCGGACGGATGGCATTGGCCACAAACAGCCGTATGCCTTGTTCCACCTGCACGGTGAGCGAAGCGCTGGCCGAACAGCCATTGGCGTCGTACGCGGTCAGGGTGTACCGGCCGGTTTGGGGGGCAGCGATAAAGGTGGTCGGACAGGCGGGGCAGCGCACGCCGGTCGGGGGCGACCATTCGGCCGTTTCGATTTGAAAATCCGCGATCGGCGTCACCAGCGTACTGTCGCCAAAATGGAGGTGGATCGTGGGTTCCGCAAACCCAAGATGCAACACCTCGCCATCGACAACTTCGACTTCCTGAGTCGCCGTGCAACCCGCCGAATTGGTGGCCAGCAGGGTGTATACGCCGGCGGGAAGATTGTCCCACAGCAGCGGCGCTCCCTCGTACAACTGCACCGGGCGGTTTTCCAGCGCAAATTCCACGGGCAGGAAAGGCGTCAGCACGGCGTCGAGCCGAATGAGTCCGTCATGTTCACCAAAACAAAAAACGTGCTGAACGGAAGTCTGGAAGTCGAGACCTGTAAATGCCGTCGTGGTGATGACCAGGCTGTCGCAACCGTAGAAATTAGACAGGATTAACGTGTCTGTACCTGTGAGGTTGGGATTGCAAGACGTGGCGCTCAGGAAGGTCTGACTCGTCGGGGCAAGGCTGGTCGTCGTGACGACGAGGCTGTCGCATCCCGCCGCACTGGTCAAAAACACGGTATCGACCCCGACGGCGGTCGGGTCGCAATTCAGGGCAAAAAGCGAAGTGACGGCGATGGCGGTCGGGTCAAAAGTCGTGGTGGTGATCACCAGGCTGTCGCAGCCGTAAATATTGGACAGGATTAACGTGTCTGTGCCCGCCAGATTTGGATTGCAGGAAGTGGCGCTCAACAAGGTCTGACTTGTTGGGGCAAGGCTGGTCGTCGTGACGACGAGGCTGTCGCAGCCCGTCGCGCTGGTCAAAAACACGGTATCGACCCCGACGGCGGTCGGGTCGCAGTTCTGGGCAAAAAGCGAAGTGACGGTGATGGCGGCCGGATCAAAAGTCGTGGTGGTGATGACCAGACTGTCGCAACCGTAAATATTGGACAGGATTAACGTGTCTGTGCCTGCCAGATTCGGATTGCAGGACGTGGCGCTCAGGAAGGTTTGACTCGTAGGCGCGAGGCTGGTCGTCGTAATGACCAGACTGTCGCAGCCGTGGAAATTAGACAGGATTAACGTGTCTGTACCTGTGAGGTCGGGATTGCAGGAGGTGGCGCTCAGGAAGGTCTGACTCGTGGGTGCGAGGCTTGTGGTCGTGATGACGAGACTGTCGCAGCCCGCCGCGCTGGTCAAAAACACGGTATCGACCCCGACGGCTGCCGGGTCGCAATTCTGGGCAAAAAGCGAAGTGACGGCGATGGCGGCCGGGTCAAAGGTCGTGGTGGTGATCACCAGACTGTCGCAGCCATAGAAATTGGACAGGATCAAGGTGTCGGTCCCCAGCAGGTTGGGATTGCAGGACGCGGCGCTCAGGAAGGTCTGGCTCGTGGGGGCGAGGCTGGTCGTCGTGATGATGAGGCTGTCGCATCCCGCAACACTGGTCAAAAAGACTGTATCGACCCCGACGGCTGCCGGGTCGCAGTTTTGGGTAAAAAGCGAGGTGATGCTGATGGCGGCCGGGTCAAAAGTCGTGACGGTGATGACCAGACTGTCGCAGCCATAGAAATTGGACAGAATCAAGGTATCGGTCCCCAGCAGGTTGGGATTGCAGGACGTGGCGCTCAGGAAGGTCTGGCTCGTGGGGGCGAGGCTGGTGGTCGTGATCACGAGACTGTCGCAGCCCGCCACATTGCTCAAAAACACGGTATCAACCCCGACGGCTGCCGGGTTGCAGTTTTGGGCAAAAAGCGAAGTGATGCTGATGGCGGCCGGGTCAAAAGTCGTCGTCGTAATGACCAGACTGTCGCAGCCATAGAAATTGGACAGGATCAAGGTGTCGGTTCCCAGCAAGTTGGGATTGCAGGAGGTGGCGCTCAGGAAGGTCTGGCTCGTGGGGGCGAGGCTGGTGGTCGTGATCACGAGACTATCGCAGCCCGCCACATTGGTCAACAGCACCGTATCAACCCCGACGGCTGCCGGGTCGCAGTTGGTAGTGAAAACCTGGTATTGCGTCGGCGCCAGAAATTGAAGGCTGACATTGATGATGCTGTCACAACCGCTGGCGGCCATATTGGCCAAAACCACCTGCCCGGAAGGATGTTGCGCGTCGAAGGTTTCGCCGGCTAAAAGGAAGGTTTCGCCCGGACACAATACGGGCTGAATGCTGCTCGTCGCATCGATCTGCGATACCTGTATCGTGTCCCTTGCCGTGCAGCCGTTCAACTTGACGGTCACCCAGTATTGGCCGGCGGTGGCGACGCTGCGGGTCGGGGCAATGCTGTTATCGTCCCATTGATAACTTGCGCCCGCCACGGTAGCATCGAGTACCGCGAGTTCCGAATTACAAATCACCGCATCGGCCAGTTCAAAGTCGGACAAGGGGTTCTGGGTCGCGAAGCTGAAATTGGCAAAGGCGCTGTTTTCATGCGGGCAGATGGTCTGGATCTGCATTTCGTATTGGGTGCAGCCGGGCAATGAATCCAGGTTCCAGGTGGTTTGGGTGGTCGTCAGGTCTGTCCAGGTCGGGTCTCCCACTTCCCGGTAAAGGATATGATAACTGCTGGCAAATTGCTGGCCGGTCCAGTTGAGGGAAGGGTCGATCACGGCAAGTTCCGTCGGCTCCTGACAAGGTCCCCCGGGTATAAAAAAGGCGGTGACCGTGCCGGTCGTTTGAAAAGCCAGTACGATGGCCTCCGCGGTTTGATTGGGCCCGAAGGTATTGCCGTTGACCTCCCAATGGTCTAACAGCCAGCCGGGCGCGGGCTGGGCTACGAGGCTCACGTTGATTCCGCCGAAATACTCGCCCACAAACGGGTATGCCGCCGGGGTGATCGTGTTGATCTGGACCTGATTGGGCGATCCCGCCGGGGAAACCGCCACCGTCAGTCCGAATGGCCCGGTCACGTCATAACAATCCACGATGCCTTGATCGATGAGCTGGCAGCGGGTGTTGATAAAAGCGTGCATGGCGGCGACATTCTGGTTCCACTGGCTCACCGTTCCCCCCCAACGCGTGCAATGCCGGGTCATTTCAGGGGCGATCACGTTGGTCATGGAGTCCAGCAGCGCGTTCATGTAGTCGCAGGAAAGGACGGTGTTGAGCAAATCCGCGTAGCGATTGATATACATCGTTTTGAACTGCGGGTTGGCGTACAGCGCCATGAAGATGTCGATGTGGTTCTGCGGGTCGCCATTACTGGGAATAGCCTCTACGTCGCAGGGGTCGGCCGTCGGGCCGGTGTTCGGGATAAAGGTATAATTGACGTAATGCCCGAACGTGGCATCCATATCCCAGAGGGTATAGCGCCAGCGTTGCGCGCCGCCGGAGGGGTTGCGGCCGCGCCACCACGAGGTGTTCCAGTTCAGCCAGTCGCGGCAGACGGCGTGTTGGTTGATGATGATATAATCCACCAGGCTCAACAGGTCGAAACGCTGCTGGACATAGTCGTAATTGGCCGGGACGGCCATATTATTGCTCAGAATAAAGGATTTGAGGCTGTACCAATCGGTCGAGGAGCCGTATTCTGACCAGGTGTTGCCCCAGGTTTTGATATAATCGATATCCTGTTCGTCCTGATCGTAGTAATAGGATGTAAAATCGGCGTCGTCCACCTTTTCCCTTGTATCGTACACGCCCCAATACTGGCCGTTGACGTAGAGGACGCAGGAGAGGCTCGTTCGGACGTCCACATTCAGGCCGCCTTTCAGGGCGAGCGTGTGGACGTAGGAATCGCGGATGTGGGCGCCCCCGTTGGAAGACGGGTAGTTGTCGTTGGCTGCCGCTTTCAGGATGAGCCGCTGGAATTTTTTTCGGGAGCGTTCCGGGAAAAACTGGTGTTTCAACTCGTCCTGATAGCCCAGTTGGTCGCGGGTGATCCAGTCTATGCCGCGCTGTGGATATGCCCAGGAATCGTTGCCGTGCTCATTGAATTCGCCGTACGCCTCGGTTTCCAGTTCGTTGTTTTCAAAATATTCGAAAGCGCCGACCGGGTGGATTTGGGTGCCGTTCATGAGGGTCTCCACATTGTCGCCGGAGATGGAAATGACTGGTACTGTATGGTTTACATTGATAAAATAGGTATTGGCCAATACAAAGCCCGGCAGAATCTGGGGGTTTGAACTAAATGCGCGGGCTTTGAGCACGGCGGTCGCGGTGATATTGATCGGCCCCTGATAAAGGGTGGAGCCTGTGTCGGGCTCGTGTCCGTTGGTTGTGTACCGGATCTCGTAACCGGGATTTCCGGACAGGCTTACCAGGATGCTGTCGGCATAAAACCCCGCGGCCTTGTCGGCCAGCACGTTCGGGGTATAAGCCTGGTAGGAAGTAGTGTCGTTGGGCGCGTTCGGCGTCGGGACGGTATAAATTTTCCAGCTCGGGCCCGCGTTGGGCGCCCGGCCGTAGCTGTGGTTGCCCTGGTTCGGCACGACAAAGTTGTAGACGTCCGCTGTTGTGCCGTTTGGCCGGGTCAGTACGAAAGATTCGTTTTTGGTCTGGGTTATTTTAAAGTTGGTATGCAGATAGATGCCGGCCACCTTATCCTTTCCGGAGCAAAAAATGATGCGGTAGGCGCCCGGCGCGATGGTCTGCCCGGCAGGGATGACCCATTTTTGGGGATTGCCGGGGTTGTCGCTCAAAAACCAGCCGCCGAGGTTGACCGTCGCGGGGCCGCTGTTGTACAGTTCGACCCAGTCTTCGCGGTCGCCGTCGCCGTCCATCAGTCCGGTCATGTTGGCGGCAGAGATTTCGTTGATGATGACTTGCGCGGGCAGCGCGGTGGCCGACAGCCACAGGGCGAGGGAAAGAAGTAGTAGTCTGGTCATCTTGTTCGACTTGCTTGGTGCGGGGACAGCTAAAATTAGTAAAATAATTTGTCGGAGCATGCTTTCAGGAAGCTTGTTGAGCTCAAAATGTAACCACAGCAAACCTATTGGTTACCTCGTAAAACCCTCTCTCCGGCAACATCCATGCACTTTTGTAGGGTCGCATTGCTGCATCGGCTGGCTGATCTCCAAGGCTTGCCGGTCGGTACGACGAGCCTTTAATTTATTTAATTTAAAATCTAATCATGAATCATTTGAACAGTCTTAAACTAACCTTACTGCTAATTTGCTTTTGGGGCGTACAGTCGGCTTTCGCGGCCACTATTACAGTCACCAATGGCAACAATACCGGAACCGGCTCCCTTCGGAACGCTATTTCTTCGGCGGCTTCCGGCGACATCATCGTTTTTTCCGGCGTAACCACCGTTACGCTCACCAGCGGCGAGCTGCTGGTCGATAAAAACCTGACCATCAACGGCGGCTCGGGTGTGACCATCACGCGGGGCTCCGGCAGTTTCCGTATTTTTCACATTTCCAACAACGCCACGGTGTCCATGTCCAACCTGACCGTCAGCAATGGTACGAACTCGGTTAGCGGCGGGGCATATCAAAACGACCTCGGCTGTTCGCTTACCCTGACGGCCTGCGTACTGACCGGCAACTCTTCCAGTAGTCAGGGCGGCTCGATTGAAAACGACGCCAACCTGACGATGATCAACTGTACTATTACGAACAGTACGGCGCCGGGACTTGGCGGCGCTATCGTCGCATTCGGCCCCGGTTTGAGCACCTTCACGGGTTGTACGTTTTCGAACATTACCAGCAACCAGGGTCTGGGCGCTGTGGAAACAAGGGGTTCCGATGCTGACATTTCGTTGACCAACTGTACATTCAGCGGTAATACCAACTCGGCGCTGCTGCTTGCCAGCAATAGCACGGTCAATACGATTACCAATTGCACCTTCACCAACAATGGCACTGGCTTAACCGCAGCCACAACCGGCATTACACTTAAAAACTGCATTATCGCCGATAACAATGCTGACATTGGAGGCGGTAATGTTAGCTCTTCGAGCTCCTACAACCTGATCGGAACGGGCGGTAGCGGCGGACTCATCAACGGCGTAAATAATAACCAGGTGGGTGTGGCCAATCCCGGCCTGCTGGCCCTGGCCGACAACGGCGGTCCCACGCAAACCCATGCGCTCTCGCCTTGCAGTCCTGCGGTGAACACCGGCACCAATTCCGGCGCGCCGTCAACCGATCAGCGCGGCAGTACCCGCCCCTATAACAACGGTGTTTCCGATATCGGCGCCTATGAATTGCAATCGGCCCCGAACTCGAATATTTCCATTGTCATGAACGTTACCAACGTCTCCTGTAGCGGTGGCAACAATGGCAGTATCGACCTGACCGTGACCGGCGGTACAACCCCCTACACCTACGCCTGGAGTGGCAGCGGCAGCGGTACCGATCCGCGCACCAATCTGGTCGCCGGCACCTATACCGTCACCGTGACCGACGCTGGCAACTGTACTGCCACCAACTCGGCTACCGTGACGCAGCCAAGCGCGATCAGTATTACCAGAACCATAACCAACGTCACCTGCAACGGGGGCAACAACGGGAGTATCGACCTTACGGTTACCGGGGGCACAGGCGCCTACTCCTATACCTGGAGCGGTGTCGGCAGCGGCACCGACCCGCGCACCAACCTGGCGGCCGGTACTTATACCGTCACGGTGAGCGATGCCAACAACTGTACCGCGACCAATACGTCCACGGTGACGCAACCAAGCGCGATCAGTATTACCAGAACCATAACCAACGTCACCTGCAACGGGGGCAACAACGGCATTATCGACCTCTCGGTCACCGGCGGCACCGGCGCTTACTCCTACGCCTGGAGCGGCGTCGGCACCGGTACCGACCCGCGCACCAACCTGGCGGCCGGCACCTACACCGTCACGGTGAGCGATGCCAACAATTGTACCGCGACCAACACGTCCACGGTGACACAACCCAACGCGATCGCTATCACGCCCACCGTAACCAACGTCTCCTGCAACGGAGGCACCAACGGAAGTATCGACCTCTCGGTCACCGGCGGCACCGGCGCTTACTCCTATACCTGGAGCGGCGCTGGCAGCGGCACCGACCCGCGCACCAACCTGGCTGCCGGTAGTTACACGGTCACGGTGAGCGATATCAACAACTGTACCGCGACCAATACGTCCACGGTATCGCAACCAAACGCGATCGCTATTACGCCAACCGTCACGAATTCCAGCTGCAACGGCAGCGATGGCAGCATCAGCCTGAGCGTTAGCGGCGGCACCCCGTCCTATACTTACGCCTGGACGGGTACGGGTACGGGTTCAAATCCGCGTACCAACCTGGCTGCCGGCACGTACACGGTAACTGTTACGGATAATGCCAACTGTACTTCCAGTAGCACCAGCACAGTAACTGCCCCGGATGCAGTCCCTCCCTCGATCAGCTGCCCGACGAATGCCACGGTAGCGGCCGGCTCGAACTGCACGGCCAGCCTGGCCAGTTACACCGCCGCTGCGACGGCCACGGACAACTGCACGGCCAATCCGACGAAAACCCAGAGCCCTGCCCCCGGCACCTCACTGTCCCTGGGCGCCCATATCGTGACCCTGACGGCCACGGATGCATCGGGCAACACCGGCACCTGTTCGTTCTCGGTGACGGTTACCGACCAGACGGGCCCAACGATCAACTGCCCGACGAATGCCACCGTTGCGGCCGGCGCGAACTGCACAGCCACCTTGGCGAGTTACACCGCTGCTGCGACGGCGACGGACAACTGCACGGCCAATCCGACCAAAACCCAGAGTCCTGCCGTCGGCACTACGCTGTCCCTTGGCGCCCAGATCGTGACCCTGACGGCCACGGATGCGGCGGGCAACACGGGGGCCTGCACGTTCACGGTCACGGTTGCCGACCAAACGGCGCCGTCGATCAATTGTCCTCAAAATTCAACCGTGAATGGCGATGCAAACGGCAATTACACCCTGGCCAACTTTACGACTTCGGCCACGGCGACGGACAATTGCACGGCCAATCCGACGAAAACCCAGAGCCCGGCTGTCGGTACCATACTGCCGCTCGGCATGCACCTGATCACCCTGACGGCTACCGATGGCGCTGGCCTGACGGCAAACTGTAGTTTTACCCTGACCGTACAGCCCGGATGTGCAGCGCCCACGGTAAGCTGTCCTTCCAACCAGACGGTAGCCGCCGGCGCCAGTTGCACCGCTTCGCTGGCCGACTATACAAGCCTCGCTCAGGTTACCGGAGGATGCGGCAGCTCTACACTGACCCAATCCCCTTCAGCAGGCACGGTGTTAAACCTTGGTACGTATACGGTTACCATTACGGCCACGGATGCTGCGAGCAACACGGGCTCCTGCACGTTCTCGGTTACGGTTACCGACCAGACGGGCCCCTCGATCAGCTGCCCGACGAATGCCACGGTAGCGGCCGGCTCGAACTGCACAGCCAGCCTGGCCAGTTACACCGCCGCTGCGACGGCCACGGACAACTGCACGGCGAACCCGACGAAAACCCAAAGTCCGGCCGTTGGCACCTCCCTGTCGCTGGGCGCCCAGATTGTGACCCTGACGGCCACGGATGCCGCAGGCAACACAGGGGTCTGCACGTTCTCGGTTACGGTTACCGACCAGACGGGCCCCTCGATCAGCTGCCCGACGAATGCCACGGTAGCGGCCGGCTCGAACTGCACGGCCACCTTGGCCAGTTACACCGCCGCTGCGACGGCGACGGACAACTGCACGGCGAATCCGACGAAAACCCAGAGTCCTGCCGTCGGCACTACGCTGTCCCTTGGCGCCCAGATAGTGACCCTGACGGCCACGGATGCCGCAGGCAACACGGGCGCCTGCACGTTCTCGGTCACAGTTACCGACCAGACGGGCCCCTCCATCAACTGCCCAGCGAATGCTACGGTAGCCGCTGGCGCGAATTGCACGGCCAGCCTGGCCAGTTACACAGCCGCTGCCACGGCGACGGACAACTGCACAGCCAACCCGACGAAAACCCAGAGCCCCGCTGTCGGCACTATCATCACAGGTGCGCAGATCGTAACCCTGACGGCTACGGATGCTGCGGGCAATACGGGCGTTTGCTCGTTCACGGTAACGGTTGACGACCAAACGGCGCCCTCGATCAGCTGCCCGACGAATGCCACGGTAGCCGCCGGCGCGAACTGCACGGCTACATTGGCGAGTTACACCGCTGCCGCGACGGCGACGGACAACTGCACGGCCAATCCGACGAAAACCCAGAGCCCTGCTGCCGGCACTATCATCACAGGTACGCAGATCGTAACCCTGACGGCCACAGATGCGGCGGGTAACACGGGTGTTTGCTCGTTCACGGTAACGGTTGACGACCAAACAGCGCCCTCGATCAGCTGCCCGACGAACGCCACGGTAGCGGCCGGTGCGAACTGCACAGCCACATTGGCCAGTTACACCGCCGCTGCGACGGCAACGGACAATTGCACAGCGAACCCGACGAAAACCCAGAGCCCCGCTGCCGGCACTATCATCACGGGCACGCAAATTGTGACCCTGACGGCCACGGATGCGGCGGGTAACACGGGTGTTTGCTCGTTCACGGTGACGGTTGCCGACCAAACGGCGCCTTCGATCAGCTGCCCGACGAATGCCACGGTAGCGGCCGGCGCGAACTGCACGGCCACATTGGCGAGTTACACGGCTGCCGCGACGGCAACGGATAACTGCACGGCGAACCCGACAAAAACCCAGAGCCCCGCTGCCGGCACTATCATCACTGGTACACAGATCGTGACCCTGACGGCCACAGATGCGGCGGGTAACACGGGTGTTTGCTCGTTCACGGTGACGGTAGCCGACCAAACGGCGCCCTCGATCAGCTGCCCGACGAACGCCACGGTAGCGGCCGGCGCGAACTGCACGGCCACATTGGCCAGTTACACGGCTGCTGCGACGGCGACGGACAATTGCACGGCCAATCCGACGAAAACCCAGAGCCCTGCTGCCGGCACCTCACTGTCCCTGGGCACGCAGATTGTGACCCTGACGGCCACGGATGCTGCGGGCAATACGGGCGTTTGCTCGTTCTCGGTGACGGTTGTCGACCAGACAGCGCCCTCGATCAGCTGCCCGACGAACGCCACGGTAGCGGCCGGCGCGAACTGCACGGCCACATTGGCCAGTTACACGGCCGCTGCGACGGCAACGGACAACTGTACAGCCAATCCGACGAAAACCCAGAGCCCTGCTGCCGGCACTATCATCACAGGTACGCAGATCGTGACCCTGACGGCCACGGATGCTGCGGGCAACACGGGTGTTTGCTCGTTCTCGGTCACAGTTGCCGACCAGACGGCGCCCTCGATCAGCTGCCCGACGAACGCCACGGTAGCGGCTGGCGCGAACTGCACGGCTACATTGGCCAGTTACACGGCTGCTGCCACGGCAACGGACAACTGTACAGCCAATCCGACGAAAACCCAGAGCCCTGCTGCCGGCACTATCATCACTGGTACGCAGATTGTGACCCTGACGGCCACGGATGCTGCGGGTAACACGGGTGTTTGCTCGTTCTCGGTCACGGTTGCCGACCAGACGGCGCCCTCGATCAGCTGCCCGACGAACGCCACGGTAGCGGCTGGCGCGAACTGCACGGCCACATTGGCCAGTTACACCGCTGCCGCGACGGCAACGGACAACTGTACAGCCAATCCGACGAAAACCCAGAGCCCTGCTGCCGGCACCTCGCTGTCCCTGGGCACGCAGATTGTGACCCTGACGGCCACGGATGCTGCGGGCAATACGGGCGTTTGCTCGTTCTCGGTAACGGTTGCCGATCAGACGGCGCCCTCGATCAGCTGCCCGACGAACGCCACGGTAGCGGCCGGCGCAAACTGCACGGCCACATTGGCCAGTTACACCGCTGCCGCGACGGCGACGGACAACTGTACAGCCAATCCGACGAAAACCCAGAGCCCTGCCGTCGGCACTACGATCACGGGCACGCAGATCGTGACCCTGACGGCCACGGATGCTGCGGGCAACACGGGTGTTTGCTCGTTCTCGGTGACGGTTGTCGACCAGACGGCACCCTCGATCAGCTGCCCGACGAATGCTACGGTAGCGGCCGGCGCAAACTGCACGGCCACATTGGCCAGCTACACGGCTGCCGCGACGGCGACGGACAATTGCACGGCGAACCCGACGAAAACCCAGAGCCCTGCTGCCGGCACCTCGCTGTCCCTGGGCACGCAGATTGTGACCCTGACGGCCACGGATGCTGCGGGCAATACGGGCGTTTGCTCGTTCTCGGTGACGGTTGCCGACCAGACGGCGCCGTCGATCAGCTGCCCTGCGAATGCCACGATCGCGGTTGGTTCAAATTGCACGGCTCCGCTGCCTAATTACGCCACTACGGCCACGGCGACGGACAATTGCACGGCGAACCCGACGAAAACCCAGAGCCCTGCTGCCGGCACCATCCTGACCACGGGTACGCAGATTGTGACCCTGACTGCCACGGATGCCGCGGGCAACACAGGCTCCTGCTCGTTCTCGGTAACAATTGCCGACCAGACACCCCCTACGCTGATTTGCCAGAATCCCACGATCTATCTGGATGCGAACGGAAACGCCACGTTGAGCGTTAGCCAGGTCAATGGCGGCAGTTTCGACAATTGCGGCATCGCGATGTTGAACCTGAGCAAAACGACATTCAACTGCTCCAACATCGGCCCCAATTCGGTTCTTCTCAGTGGCGATGACATCAACGGAAACAAGGGCACCTGTACGGCCACAGTGACCGTGTTTGATCCGATTGCACCGGTGGCAAAATGCAAAAACACCACGGTTCAATTGCCGGCGAGCGGTACGATTGCGGTTGCGCCTTCGACCATCAACAACGGGAGCAGCGACAACTGCACTTTCACGCTTTCCCTGACGCCCGGCACCTTCACCTGCTCCAATGTCGGCACCAACATCGTCGTCCTCAAAGCCACGGATGCCAGCGGAAATACCTCAACCTGCACAGCCGTAGTGACCGTTCAGGACAACAACGGGCCGGTGGCCAAGTGCAAGAACCTGACCGTTTATCTCGACGATCTGGGACAGGCCTCCATCACCGCGGCTGATGTCAACAACGGCAGTTTTGACCCCTGCGGCATCTCCTCGATGACTATCGACAACAATACGTTCAATTGCGGCGACATTGGCGTTACGCCGCAGTACGTGTGGCTGACCGTAAAAGACGTGTACAACAATACGTCCACCTGCGTGTCGCTGGTCAGCGTAAAAGATGGTATAGCGCCTACGGCGGTTTGTAGCAATACCACGGTACAATTGAGTGCCCTGGGCAAAGTCACGGTCAGTCCATCCATCCTGGCCAGCGAAAGCTTTGACAATTGCTCGGTCTGGTCGTACAGCCCGGTGGCCAAAGTGTACACCACGGCAAACATCGGCGTCAATTACCTGACGATTACCGTCAAAGACTGGAGCAACAACGCGGCCACCTGCGTCTCGGAAGTGACCGTTCTCCCGTACACACCTCCGGGCCCATCCGGTCAGTCGACCGGAGGACAGGCGGACGAACTTTCCGGCATTGCAGACGCGTCGTTGGCGCTGAGTATTTATCCCAACCCTGCCGATCAGACCTTGATGCTGGCTTTCCTGCTGCCGCAGGATCAGCAGGTTCGGATTCGCTTGCTCGATACCACGGGCAAACTGGTCCTCAACGATCAACTGGACGGACTGGAAGGAGAAAATACCCTGCCGATTGACCTGTACGACTTGCCTTCCGGCCTGTACATTCTGGATATTCAATCCGGTACACAGCGGGAGCAAAAACGACTGGTTGTGCAACACTGATCTTTCGTGTAAAACATGTATAAATGACAAGTCCCTGCAAGTGAATCGCTTGCAGGGACTTGCTATTGGTGCGCCCGCGTTGCGCATCAGAATCTCGGCAGTAACGGGACGGGAATCCGGGGACGGGCGTTTTTGCCACCGACGTTTCGTCCCGCCAGGGACGCAACATCGGTTGGGCCCGATTGTGGGCGCTATTTACGTCCTGCCGCCTCCCCGCAAGATCATCTCCATCTTCCGCCCTTTGGCCAGTTCATCCACCAGTTTGTCCAGGTACCTGACCTGTTGTGTAAGCGGGTTCTCGATGTCCTCCACCCGATAGCCGCAGATCACGCCTGTGATCAGGCGGGCATTGGGGTTGAGGGTGGCTTGCTGAAAAAAGGTCTCGAAACTCGCCTTGCTTTCGATGAGTCCCTGCAATTGCGCTTCGCCGTAGCCGGTGAGCCATTCGATGACCTGCAGCAGTTCCTGCCGGGTTCTGCCTTTTTTCTCCACTTTCGCGAGGTAATGCGGGTAAACCGACGCGAAGCTCATCTTCGCGATACGCTCGTCGTGGTTGTTTTTGTTGTCCATAACATTGCTTTTTAGTCTTCAATCGCTTCGATGCCTTGCTCTTTCAGCCGCGCCAGGCCTTCTTTCATGGCCCTGACCTGTTCTTCGGTGTGCCCCTGCCAGGTTGCGACCTCTCCGAGTACCCTGAACGGATGGCTGGAGCGATAGGACAGGGTAGGGTTGCCCGGGAACTTCTTGTCGGTCAGATTGGGGTCATCCTCGATTGGACCGGTCGGTTCCACCAGGTAAATTCTTTCGGGCTCGTTGCCTGCGGCAAGTTCGGCGCCCCAAATGGCGGCATCCAGCGTGGCCGTCAGATAGATGTATTTGGCCTTGTTGTTTTGGCCGTAGTTGGAGTTTCGGCCCGGTTCGATCAGGTCGCCGGTTTTCAGATCCGCTTTGGTCCCGTGAAAAAACGTTTGGGCAAACGGCCTGGGCGCGGCTTCATTCAAACTGTTCTTATCCATTTTGATTTTTTAATTTTACCGCCAAGACGCGGAGGCGCAAAGGATTCGCGAACCTCCGCGTCTTGGCGTCTTAGCGGTAAAAAGCCGCCCCGCCAACAAAAATAACCCAAAAATACCCGAAACAAAAAACGACACCACCTTTCGATGATGTCGTTTCGATGTGTCTGCGGAGGGGGAGGGATTCGAACCCCCGGTACCCTTACGAGTACGGCGGTTTTCAAGACCGCTCCATTCAACCACTCTGGCACCCCTCCTTTGCAAGCGCGGCAAAGATAGCTATTCCGTTCAATCCGTCGGCATTTTCAACACCGCCGGCACGTTGTCCTTTTGTTCGATCTGGGTGAAAAAGAGTTCCAGGTAGCGGATCATGTCCTCCGACGCATCACGGGAGAGGTTTTTGTTGCGGCACATGCCGATAAAATCCTTTCGGGCACTGCGCAACATGCCGGTAGCGCGTTTGAGCGCATCCTGCGGGATGCCATTGGCCATGAGGAAGCGGTCGCGCACGGTGCGCAGGCCGGTATCGCTCGAAGGACTGGAGTAGGGCGCGCTGACGAGGCCCGAGAAATCGAAATCGTAAGGCACGACGAGCACTTTGCCAGTTTCGGCCGAACGAATCAGGCGCACGTTGCGCATCATCGACACGTCCCAGTCGGTGTTGCCGATCATGTACTGAAACATGGCCACCAGGGCGGCCTGGTTGGTGATGAGGCTGTCGGGCGAAATGCCGTATGCCTCGACCAGCGTTCCGCCGATGCGCGCCACCGTTTCTTCCTCGTCTTCCACCAGCAGGCAAAACATGGTGCGTTTGGATTCGACGTGGGTGTCTTTGAGTGTCAGGCGGATGAGGCGGGCGCGTACGCTGGCCGCCGTGATGTGTTCGAACATGCGATAGGCGATGTACTCCCTGATGATCAGTTCGTCGCCCGAAGGATTGTCGTAGCAGGGCATCACGATTTTGACCTCGTTGAGGGTGTCCAGGCCTTCGGCACGCAGGGCTTTTTTGGAAAATTTGACCTTGAGCGGCGGCTCTTCGCATACTTTCCGGCGGTATTTGCCCCTGGGTTTGATCTCCACCTGGTACGTCTTGCCATCGGCATCGGTGAGGGTAGCGGGGAAATACTGGTTGGTTTTGCGATTTTCGAGCAGGGTGGTATAGTCCATCTCCAGGGTCATTTTGGCGCCTTCTTCCTGGGTGAGGCGGTCGAATATGCTCGGTACGCGAAGCCCGTTGGGTTGCGCGAAAGCAATTTGACCGATCAGGAGAAAAACGACCGTGACAAACCCTTGGAGCAAGTATAATTTGCTATGGTTCATACGAGTAAAATTTCATTCGGAATTCTTCCGGCGAATCCGGCCCGGATTCACAATTCGAACAATGAATGTTAATAATGAAGGATTATGGGGGAATTTTGTTTGGAAGGGCTTTAAAAAAAATCGGACCGGCAGAATTATTGCAAACTTCGTCATCCTGTGGGATGACCCAAAATTTTTCGATGAAAAAACTTTTTTAAAGGGTGTAGAAGTTCCCGAATCTGCTGCTTGTATTTTTTTGTTTCGCGGACAAAATCAGAAGAAATGTCGGAGACCGACAAGCCTGCGCCGTTTTGTTTGCTAATTTTGCGGCCTGACCATAAAGATTTTCGGGATTCATTCAACTTTCGACTAATGACAAGAATTTTCTTCACCCTCGCAGCTTTGCTGATGCTGGCCACCGTTTCCTTCGCTCAAACGCCCCAGCAGGGTGTTTGCGGCACCACGACCGCCGATCAGCAGCTCATGGACGAACTCATGCCTGCCGGCGAACTCGTTCCGGTAGCCTCGGAACGCAGCGCCGTGCAGTACGTTCCTATTCACTTTCACCTCGTGGCCGATTCCGATGGCAACGGCCGCCACAAAATCACCCGCGCACTCGATCAGCTCTGCGACCTCAACGCAGCCTATGAACCCAACGATATGCGCTACTTCCTGCGCCCGCACCCGACCTATGGCCTGTTCGACAAGTCGATCAACAGCGATAACGTGTACAGCAACCAGTCAAACACCTTCACGATGAACAACCGCCGACTGAGCAATGCGGTGAACGTGTACGTGACCAATATCGCCGACTCGGGCAATCCGAACCCGATCGGTATCGTACTGGCCTATTACAGCCCCACCAACGACTGGGTGGTGAGCCGCAAGGACCAGATCAATGGCACGGGTAATGGCACGATCCCGCACGAAGTCGGTCACTTTTTCAGCCTCAGGCACACGTTCTTCGGCTGGGAAAGCGCTCCCTTCCAGGCTTCCAGCGCCGGCTGGCCGATCGCCCCGAGCGTATCGCCGGGCGGCATTCCCACCGAAAAAATGGACGGCTCCAACTGCACCACCGCGGGCGATTACATCTGCGACACGCCGCCCGACTACAACTTCGGCCTGCTCGTCAGCAACTGCCAGTACAACGGCGGCGCCAAAGACCCGATGGGCGTATTGGTCGATCCCATGGAAAACAACTACATGGGCTATTTCTCCGATTGCGACTACGAATTTACCCCCGGCCAGTTCTCGCAAGTGACGACCAACCTCAACTCCGCTTCGCGCAACTACCTCGACAATACGTTCACGCCGGCTGCGGAAACCATCGTTACGCCCGAGGAACTGCTTACCCTGCCCGCGGTTGGCGATACGGTCGATTTTTACAACACCGTGTATTTCGAATGGCAATCGGTAGCAGGCGCTACGTACTACCTGTTCGAACTCGACATCAACAGCACCTACACCAGCCCCTTGTCGCAGGAAATCGTGTCCACGGGCACCTCGCTGACGCTGACCAATCTGCAGGCCAACCGCACCTACTACTGGCGCGTTCGCCCCTTCAACGAATACTACACCTGCAACGGCGCCAAACAGCGCACCTTCCGTACGCCGGGCGTGTCGGGCATCGACAATATCGCCGGCCTGGCCGGCTGGGTCGTAGCGCCCAATCCGCTGACTGCCGGCCAAACGGCCCGCGTTGCAGTCAAAGCCGATCAGGCTTTCGACGCCAATATGACGGTGTACGACCTTGCCGGCCGTACGGTTTATCAGCAAACCGGCCTGCAGTTCCCTGCCGGCGACTCGACCCTGCAACTGGCACTCGACAATGCCCCGAACGGCATGTACTACATCGTACTCGAAAACGCTAACGGCCGCGCTGCACGGAAACTGATCATTTCCCGCTAATTGGCGCCGCAGGCGTTTTTTGCGATAAATTAAAAGAGAAGGGGCGGCCCAAAGCCGCCCCTTCTCTTTTAAAAAATAACCCTTGGGTGTGCGCCGGATTACTTTTTCCAGGCGCTCAGCGCTACCCACAACCAGCCGAAAATAAAACCAAGTCCGCCCAGCGGCGTGACAGGCCCTGCCCAACCCACGGGGAAGGGCAACAGGTGTCCGCAGGCCAGTAAATAAAGCGAACCTGAAAAGAACAGAATGCCCATCATGAACATCCATGCCGCCCGAACGAGGTACTTGTCGCCCGGCCGCTGCGCCAGCAGAAGCCCGACGCCCAGCAAGGCCAGGGTGTGAAAGAACTGGTAATGCACGGCTTTTTCATAAATGCCGGCCTGATAAGCATCCAGATGCGGCTTCAGGCCGTGCGCGCCGAAAGCGCCCAGGGCCACGGCGGTAGCGCCGAAAATCGCGGCCATGCCGATGATATTTTTAGCGTCGAGTGACATAATGAATTGATTATGATGTAATTAATAATGACTGGCAGCCAAATCATGCAGGCTGTTGCACGCAAAGTCTTGAAAAATCGGGTATTTCGCAGGCAAATTTCCGACCCGATGAACAAAAACTTGCTTTCCGCTTACTGGAAATGGATCATACTGGCCGGCGCCCTCTTACTGGCGCTGGGGTGGTGGCTGATGAGCCGACGCAATCTTTTGGCGCTGGACGCCGTACCCTCCCAAACCGTGCTGGTCACCGAGTTCAACGGGCTGGCCAAAGCCGGCCAACTCGTCACCGAACATCCTGATGCCGACTGGAAAGCCATCCTGCAAAGCACCCTGCTGGAGGCGTGCTGGCAGGACGCGGCGCTGGCAGCCCAGCTGTTTAAACACGACGCGGCGCTGCACGCCGATTTTGCCAGCCGCCGGCTCGTCGCTGCACTCACCCTGAACCCCGCCGACAGTCTGCACCCGCTGCTGGTGCTGGACATGCACGGCGCCTGCAAGCTGGAATCCTTGCTGAAAAGCAGTCCTGTGTCTCAGAAATTTTTCCCCACGACCTTTCACGGGCACACGCTTTACACCGTGTATTTTTCAAAAAAAGAGCGACTTGTCGTGGCCTCGGAGAAAAACCTGTTGCTCTGTTCCCGCTTTTCCTACCTCATCGAAGACGCGCTGGCGCAGCTGGACAAGGGCGACAGCTGGTGGTCTGATGCCGAATGGCAGGGTCGGGTGGATGATGATGCCCCTTTGAAATTCAGTTTCCGGCCCCTGTCGGGCCCGCTGGCTGTTTACCTGAACCCGTCGTGGCGCAGTTTGCCCGAGCGGCTGGAGAAAAACATTCGCTGGGCGGGTATTTCCTGGGACGGAACACAGACCCGTTCTGCCCTCAAAACCGCCGGTTTTCTGGAACAACTCGGCAGGGCTTCGGATGCGGCTTCGCCTGGACTGTTCGCGGTTTGCCCCGAAAATACGGCTTTGCTGGCCGCGTCGCGTGTGTCGCAGCGCTCCGCCTACGGCGATCTTTTTTCAAGTGGAGCGGCTGATTTTCAGCAATTTATATTGCCCTGGCTGGGTCAGGAAGCCGCTTTTGCCCTGACGGAGCCTTTTTCCGCGGATTTGAAGGAAGAGCAGTTTTTGATCCTGTCGGTGAGCGATGCCGGGGTGGCGCGTCAGCGCCTCGAATCTTACGCCGCCCAGCGCGGACAGCTGCGTCAGTACGACTATCAGACGTTCACCATTCGCCATTTTTTGAGCGCTTCGGCGCTGTCGCCCCTGCTGGACAGCAAGGAGCCCGCTTTTGTCAACCCGGCCTGCGCGGCGGTTGGCGACTATATTGTTTTCGCCACCTCCACGTCCGCGCTCGAACTCTGGATCGACAAATACGTCGTCAACCAGACCCTGGTCAATTCCCCCGAATTTTTGTTGCAGCGGCAAAAAATCGCGCAATCGGGGCCTTTAAGCCTGTTTTTTAACGCAGCATATTTGCCCCAGTTGCTCAAACGTTTGTTGCAGGAACGCCCTGCTTACCAGGCCGCCGACGGCGCCGCACTGTTGGCCAAAGCCGGCATGACGGGCATGGACCTTCGGCCGGGCGCTCGCACAGGCTGGCTGGACGCAACACCCGGAACACAATCATCCGGTGCTGCCCCGACAGCCGCTTCGGGCAGCATGATCCTCTGGAAAACGCCTCTGGCTGCCCCTGCTGCAACGAGGCCAAGCGTGGTGACGCGTGCGTCTGACAATGAGACGTTTATCTGTATTCAGGACAGCCAGAACGTACTTTATTGTCTGCGCTCCAACGGCTCCGTCGCGTGGCGGCGCAATTTTGACAAACGCTTGCTGTCGGATGTTCAGGGCATTGATTTCCGCAACAATGGCGCCTGCTGTTTTCTCTTCAATACGCCCACCCACATCTGGCTGCTCGATGAGGAAGGGCACGATGTGGAAGGTTTTCCCGTCAAATTGCAATCTGTGGCAACCAACGGCCTCTCGGTGGTCGATTTCGACGACAACCGCCGCTACAGTTTCTTTGTGGCCTGCGCCAACGGCAATATTTACGGGTACGATCAGTATGCCCGACCATTGCCCGGCTGGAACCCGCAGGGCGGGGTAGGGCGAGTGGAGCAGCCGGTGCTGCATTTTGAACGGGAAGACAAGGACTATCTGGTGGCGCTCAGTCGTACAGGCCGTTTGTCGGTGTTTGGTCGGGATGGCGGTGTGCGGTTTGCGCCCCAATGGGAGGGCAAATTTGCCGGTCCGCCCCAGGCTGACGCCGAATCGCGTTCGCCCCGAATTGCGGCGGTGAATACCCAGGGCAAGGTGTACGTGTGTGCGCTCGACGGGCAGGTTTTTTCGCTGGCACTGGCCCCGGCTGCCGAGGCCAATGCGCGCGCCCAGCTGGTTTTTGCACCCCTGTCGGGCGACAATCGTTTTGATTATGCAGTGTTGAAGGGCAAAAATTTGAAGATTGCCGCTTACGCCGGCGCACAAATGACTACCCAGGCTCAACTGAAATTCGATGCGGCGCCCGATACGCTTTTTGCCTTGGCCGACAATCATTTAGGCGCGCTCGTGCGGAGCAAGCGGCAGATTTTTCTGCTCGACCAGTCGGGCAAAATACACCCTGATTTTCCCCTGGCGGGCGACACGCCCTTTGTTTTCGGCCACCTTTTTGAAGGGCGGCGCGAGCAGGTTCTGGTAGTGGGCAATGGAGCCAGCGTGTATGCATATAAAGTTCGGTAAGGCTGACAAGTTTGTCTGTCTCGACAAATTAGTTACCTTAATTGTGGTATTTATTGAAATAATCCACTGAAAGGATAGGGTTTTGAAAAAATTATTCCTTGTCAAAATGGCCCTGCAAAACAGCGGTTTTGTACATTTCGCCTTTCTGAATCCTTTATTAATTATCCAACATTTATGAACAGACTTTTACTGCTACTCGCCTTTTTGACATTAGGCTGGACAGCCGTGGAAGCGCAGATCCCCGACGGGTCTATTGCTCCCGACTTTACAGTAACGGATGTCGTAAGCGGTAACACGTACAACTTGTACGATTTGCTCGATCAGGGCAAAACCGTTTATCTCGATGTCTTCGCCACCTGGTGCGCCCCTTGCTGGGCCTATCACAACTCCGGAGCCCTGGAAGGAATTTGGGATCAATATGGCCCTCCGGGCACCGACGAAGCTTTTGTCATAGCCATCGAAGGCGACGGCGCGACCAACACCAACTGTATTTTCGGGCCTTCGGGGTGCAACAACAGCACGCAAGGCAACTGGACTGCCGGTACGCCTTACCCGATCGCCGATGCAGCAGATGTCGCCGGGGCTTACCAGATCACTTATTTCCCGACGATCTTCTGCATTTGTCCGGCGGATAAAAAAGTATATGAATGCGGCCAGCTCACGACTTCGGGGCTGTGGAGTTACAAACAAACGCACTGTCTGGCCGTGCCGGTTTCCATCACGGTCAACAACGTGAAAAGTGTAAAATGTTACGGTTCAAGCACAGGCGGGATCGATATTTCGCCATCCGGCCCGCCGCCGCCCTATACCTATCTGTGGAGCAATGGCGCAATTACACAAGATTTGAATAATGTACCGGCCGGTACGTACACCTGTGTGGTAACCGGCAGCAACGGCCTTTCCGCCACAACCGACCCGATCGAAGTGCCGGGCCCTGACGGCCCCCTGAGTATGGAGGTCGTGGAAACTTCGCCCGTAGGGTGCAACGGTATTCTGGGTTCAATAACAGTTCAGGCATTTGGGGGCTGGAGCGATAACTACACCTACGTCTGGCAAAATGGCCAGCAAGGAGAAACTGCTTACAACCTGCCGGCCGGCAACTACAATGTTGTCGTAACCGACGGCAACCAGTGTACGAAAACGCTTACGGCCAACCTGCCGCCGGCAGTACTGCCCACCGCCGCTGTCGCGACACCGCAAACCATCACCTGTACGCTGCCTTCGTTCCAGCTCAACGGCACGGCATCGTCGCAAGGGGATGAGTACGCCTATCAATGGTTTGCCAGCAATGGCGGTAATATCGTCTCGGGGGCTACTACCCTGACTCCGACGATTAATGCCGCCGGCAATTATATCCTGCAGGTGACCAATACGCAATCGACCTGCAAGGCATTGACAACGGTTTCCGTTTCTGCCAATATCGCCCAACCGACGGCCAATGCCGGCCCGGCCATGGCTGTCTCCTGCGCTCAGCCGACAACCACCCTGCAGGGCTCCGGCACGAGCGGCAACGGCATTTCCTATCTCTGGACGGCCAGCAACGGCGGCAATATCGTATCTGGCGCAGGCTCGCTGTCGCCGGTTGTCAATGCCTCCGGCAACTATTCCCTTCAGGTGACGGACGCTTCGAACGGCTGCAGCGCAACCGCCACAACCGCCGTTACCGGCAACAATACGCCGCCCAGCGTCAACACCGCCGGCGGTACCATTACCTGCACCACCAACTCCGTTACCCTGACCACGACCACGGGCGCCTCCAATCCCGGCTTTGCCTGGACGGGCCCCAATGGCTTTACTTCTACGGCTCAAAGCCCCTCGGTTACGGCTTCCGGCGCCTACACGCTGACGGTTGCCGATTCCGTGACGGGTTGCACAAACACCGCCACGGCCAACGTCGCAGCCAATACGACGGCCCCGGGCGCCACGGCGACCGGCGGCACGCTCACCTGCCTGGTCAATTCCGTCACGCTGAACAGCACCACCAATGGCGCCAGCGTCGGTTACTCCTGGACGGGCCCCGGCGGGTTCACTGCCACTACGCAAAACCCGAGCGTAACGGCTTCCGGCGATTACGTGCTGGTCGTGCTCGACTCGACCAACGGCTGTACCTCGACGGCTACTGCCGCAGTCGCGCTCAACAACACGGCGCCGCTCGCCAGCGCCGTCACACCGGGCAACCTCAACTGCAACGCTTCGCAAATCCAGTTGAACGGAACCGGCTCTTCACAGGGCAATAACATGGCATATACCTGGACGACGACCAACGGTAATTTCGTGTCGGGCCAAACGACCCTGACGCCGCTGGTTGATGCCGCAGGCGATTACGCGCTTCTCGTAACCAACAACGACAACGGTTGCACAAGCACCGCCGCAACCACGGTTGTTCAAAGCGCGCCCGTTACGGCAGCGGTTACGGCACAAACGAACGTCAGCTGTTTCGGTGCGTCGAATGGCGCAGCCAGCGCCCTGGCATCCGGTGGCAACGGCGCTTACTCTTATGTATGGAGCAATGGCGTTTCTGCCGCTTCGATCGACAACCTGCCTGCAGGCACTTACCTCGTGTCGGTGACCGACGGCGAGTCCTGCTCGTCTTCCGCAACGGTTGAAATTACGCAACCCGAAGTTCTCGCTGCCAACGCCACGGCAACTGCCCAGTCGGCCAACGGCATCAACGACGGTACGGCAACGGCCAACCCGAGCGGCGGTTCGGGCGCTTACAATTACCTGTGGAGCAATGATTCCACCACACAGGTGATCAGCGGTCTGGCCCCGGGCACTTACACGGTTTCCGTAACGGACGCCAACGGCTGCCTCTCGATCCAGACGGTGACGGTCAACTCCTTCAACTGTGCCCTGTCGGCCAATATTTCCGGCACCAACGTAACCTGCGCCGGCGCCGCCAACGGTACGGCAGCAGTGACGCTGATCGGCGCTGTCGAGCCCGTCAGCTACGCATGGAGCAACGGCGCTTCGACGTCAAGCATCGCCAATATCGGCCCCGGCGACTACATCGTCAACCTGACGGATGGCAACAATTGCCCGGCCGCATTGAACATTACCATCGTAGAACCTCTAATGCTGGCTGCCAACGCCACGGCTACGCCCGAATCGGCAGCAGGCGCCAACGACGGCACGGCGCAGGCCAACCCGACAGGCGGCGTGTCCGGTTATACTTATCTGTGGAGCAATGATGCTACCACGCAGAGCATTTCGGGTCTTGCTCCCGGCGCTTACACCGTCTCGGTAACGGATGCCAACGGCTGTCTGTCGATCCAGACGGTCAATGTCAATTCTTTCGATTGCGCTATTTCGGCCCAGGTGAGCTCCACCAACGTGAGCTGCTTCGGCCTTAGCGACGGTTTTGCTACCGCGGTACCCCTGGGCGGGGCTGCACCGTATTCGTATGCTTGGTCCAATGGCGCATTGACGTCTTCTGTTTCTCAGCTGGCAGCAGGCACGTATTCGGTAAGCATCACGGACGACAACGATTGCCCGGTAGTTCAAACCGTTATTATTACCGAGCCGCAAGCGCTCGCACTCGCAGTGGTTTCGGTCAACAACGTAATCTGTGCAGACGACCCGTCTGGCGTGGCAGAAGTAGCCGCAAGCGGCGGTACCGCGGGTTATCAGTACATCTGGAGCAACAATGCTACCGGCCCCGTGGCTTCGGGCCTTGTTGCCGGCGCATACTCGGTGCTTGCAACCGATGCCAACGGCTGCTCGCAAACAGCCAGCGTGAACATCACCAGCAACGATACGGAAGCGCCTTCCCTCGTCTTGCAACATGTCACACTGCCGCTGTCTTCGGACGGCACGGTGGATGTGACCCTGCAAAACCTCGCTGCCACCCTGTCTGACAACTGCAACGTTGCGGAAGTCGTCATCAACCCGGCAGTATTCGATTGCGATCAGCTGGGCGAACACGAGGTGACCGTGACTGCTACCGACGAATCCGGCAACAGCACCACGGCGACCACCACGGTGGAAATCGTTGACAACCTCGCACCTGTACTGACCTGCCCGATGAGCATCACGGCATGTGAGGAAAACAATATCGTTGCCTACGACCTTCCCGTGGCTGTTGACAATTGCATCGCCGAAGGCGGTGGCAACTGGCAGTTGCTGAGCGGTCTGCCCAGCGGCTCCGAATTCCCGGTCGGCGTGACCACGCAAACGTATGCCTACACCGATCCGAGCGGCAATACGGGCTCCTGCGCTTTCGATGTGATCATTCTGGCGCCTGCCTCCATCGTTGCCACATCGCTCGTCAACGATTTCAACAACCAGGGCATCGGCTCGATCGACATTATCGTCAGCGGCGGTACAGCGCCGTACACCTTCCAGTGGTACAAAGACGGCCAGCCGTTCGCTGCCACGGAAGATATTGCCAACCTCACGGCCGGCACTTACTCGGTCGAGATTACAGATGTAAACGGCTGCTCGTTCAAAAGCACCGAATATGTCCTGAGCAACTCGTCTGCCACGACCGAGCCGGAATGGCTGCGCGGCGTACAACTGCGTCCCAACCCGACCAGCGGCATCACGCGGATTGTCTTCAAACACATGCCCGACCAATCGCTCGACATTCAGTTGTCCGACGCAACGGGTCGTATTGTCATGATGCAAACCGCCGACCAACAAAACCTGGTTGAACTCGATTGCACGACATTGCCCGAAGGCGTTTACTTCGTGCAGTTCCGCACCGGCCAGGAATTTGGCGTCAGAAGGCTGGTTGTCAGCCACTAATGCCTTTGTTTCAGGTATAAAAAAAGCCCGCCGAAGCAATTCGGCGGGCTTTTTTATTGGGTTTCAGGGGTCTTATTTCACCGAAAAAGAGTTGAAAAAAGCGTCTTTTTCCGCGCGAATCGCATCGTTTTCCTTTTCCAGCAAAGCGTAATTGTACACGATGATCACATCACCAATCAGGATTACGCGGTGGTAGTGGAGGTAATCGACGGTTTCGGTTGTCGTCGAGGTAAAAGTGCGGCCTTCATATTTGCCCACTTTGAAGACTTCTACATCGTTGCCACTTTCGCGGCCGAGCGAACCGAGGTAGCCGCCGACAAAACCATCGTAAAAGTTGTCGATTTCGCTTTCGGGAAGGTCTTTCAGCATATCCATTTGCTGAACGACGACATATTGCAAGCCATTTTCGGAGAGGAAACTATATGTGCCCAGGGCCTCCTCCGTTTCCGCTTCGGGCTTGCCGGAGAAAGAAATGGAGGCTACGCCGTACAGGTCCTGTTTTACCCAGTTTTGAGCGTGGGCTGAAAAGGCGGATACGGACAGAAAAAGAAGCGGTAAAACGAGTTTGTGATACATGTTGATTTTATGGAAAAGTGATGTAATAAGTCGACGGGGCCGACTTTTTGAATGATTTTGTCATGGACCGGGCAACGGGATATTTACGCGCAAATGCGACTTTCGTCACATGCAGTAGCACAAAACGCGCCCGTTAAGATCAGCCTTTGGCGCGTTCGAGTTCCACTTCACGGCGCTCGATGGGCGGGATGTTTTTGACCACCATTTGCATCGTGTTGCCAATGCGTTCTTCAAACAGGACCATCTTGCCTTTTTTGAGGTTCTCGATGGTTTCCGGCATGAAATGGCGAACGGTAATCAGTTCCAGTCCGTCTTCCTGTTTGACCTTGAATTCGTTGGACACGTCTTTGATAAAACTCGCTACCCGGTCGGCGATATTGGGCACGCAGATTGTAAAACTGATGGCGGTGTTCTGCATCATGTTGACGAAAAGGCGAAGATCGGCCAGTTTGGCAAAAAGAAGGGCCATGTGCTGTTCGGCGACGAAGGAGTAGTCGTTCGTACTGATGTACAGCAAGGTTTGATTTTTCTCCACCACGACGATCGGCGGGTAGGTTTCCTCGTTGTCGCTGCTAATCTCCGTTCCGGCTGCTTCCGGGTCGAGGAAGGATTTGACGAAGAGCGGGATGTTTTTGTTTTGCAGTGGTTTGATCGTTTTCGGGTGGATCACCTGGGCGCCGTAGTAGGTCATTTCAATGGCTTCTTTGTAGGAAAGCCGGTCGAGTTTGATGACGTTTTCGAACAAACGGGGATCGGCATTCAGCACCCCGGGCACGTCTTTCCAGATGGTCATGCTCTCGGCGTCGAGGCAATGTGAAAAAATGGCGGCGGAATAGTCGGAGCCTTCGCGGCCCAGCGTGGTGGTGAAGTTTTCCGACGTGGAGCCGATGAAGCCCTGGGTCAGCACGAAGCCGCCGTTGGCCAGCATGGGAACCAGTATTTTTTGCGCGCTGGCTTTGGTTTTGTCCCAGATTACCCAGCCTTCGCGATAGGTATTGTCCGTGGCCACCACGTCGCGGGCATCGAGCCAGGCCGTTTTCAGGCCGATTTTGTTGAGATAAGCCGCGACGATTTTGGAAGAAACCAGTTCGCCCATGCAGACGATCTGGTCGTACATGTAGTCGTAGTTGTCGGCAGGTTTGTCGTCAAGCATCCATTCGCCTTCCACGAAGGTGTCGTTGACGGTGTTGAAGGCTTCGTCGCCTTCGTCGAACAGTTCGCGCATGATCACGTAGTGGCGCTCCTTGAGCGCTTCGTACAATTCCTGGGCTTTGCCCGTTTGTTTGGCGTGGGCTGCCACGACTTCTTCGAGGGCGTTGGTGGTTTTGCCCATGGCCGAGACCACCACGACGATGGATTCCTGCTGATAGCGTTGTAAAATAGCGGCAACATTGCGCACTCCAGCGGCATCTTTGAGGCTGGCGCCGCCAAATTTGAATACTTTCATGTGTGGTATAAAAAAGGATGTAATGAGCCGGCAAAATTAGATATACCGCGGCACTTTTAACGAAAGGCAATCGCCCGTTCGTATGAAATGCCGCGGCACACCGTTTTATTTCTGCCGACAAACGCCTCTTGGCTGGCGCCAGTTCAAAGTTTGATCACCTTTCTGGCTTCCCGGCCGTTTTCCGTCTCGATACAAATGAAATAGGCGCCAGCAGGCAGCTCGCGGGTATCGATTTCCATACGATTGCCGCTCAAGACTCCCTGGCGGATCGCTTGGCCCAGTGCATCGGTCAGGAGGTAATTGGCCAGTCCAGCGGACAACGCCTTCGAGTTGACGACCAGTTGATCCGAAAAAGGATTGGGCGAGACGTTCCAGGCCGTCGAATTGTTCGGATCGCTGCTTGCGCTGGCTACGACCGTGGCCACAGCACTGGCATAAACCGTGTCCACGCTGTTCCAGGCGGCAAGTGTGATCGGGTATGCCCCCGGTCCGTTGGCGACAAAAACCGGGTTGAGCAAGGTGGAGGTCTGGCTGCCGTTGTTAAAGGTCCAGACAAAACCGATCTGATTGCTCAGGTTGCCGAAGCAGAAAATGCTGTCGTTGGAGACGGTATAGGTAAAGGTGGCGGTGACCATCGGCGGCGGCGCGGTATTTCCGCAGGAATCGATAGCCGTATCTTCACAAAAGATCAGATCGACATCGTAAAGATTTCCGACGTCAACAGACTGGTTATCAACTATTTCCAGGGTCCACGTTCCGTTGACCGGCCCACTGTTGAAGTCTTCGAGGCAGCCCATGTATGGATAATAATTGCCATTGAAATTTGCCGAAAGCCCGAAGGGATAATTGTTGGTCCAGACGGAATCCCTTCCAGGGTCGGGCGCTGCGGGGCTGGCACAGGAGACAAACAAAACATCGAATTCGGTAAAATCGGTTGCGCCGAAAAAACCGACCGGCCCGACCAGTTGAACCGACTGTCCAGCAGGCGAATAAAGCCGGACGGTCAGGTCGCCAACGTATTCGTGGTCAAATTTGAGGTGGACGGCACACAGGCCTTGTGCGGGGCTCGACAGATCGTCGTCGAGCGCACAGGAAATATTGATCGGCATGTTGAATACGCCGCCGTCGGGGATAAACAGGGGGCAGAGGTTGCAAGAGTCGATAATGGCCGTGGTTGTATCGCCGCAACTTCCATTATAAATGCTTGATACCCATATTGTTGCCACGGAGGAACATGCGCCGTTATCGCTTACGGTCACGGTGTAGTTGCCAACGGAGAGGTTCGAGATTTGCTCGGTCGTTGCGCCGGTCGACCACAGCACGTCGTAGGGCGGCTGGCCGCCGTTCAGGTGCAGGTTGATGGCGCCGTCGTGTGCGTTCAGGCAGGTTTCGAAGCTGATTTCGGGCGTCATGGAGAACGCGGTTCCGAAGTTGACGATTGTTTCAACCTGATTGGTGCATCCGTTCGCGTCGGTTACGGTCACGGAATACACACCGGGCGCCAGATTGCCGATTTCCTCGCCCGTAGCGCCCGTGCTCCAGAGGTAGGCGTAAGGCGGCGCGCCCGACATGACCGTAACGGAGGCCGTGCCGCTTGCCTGACCGCAGGACGCGTCCGTTGAGTGGGGCGTAAGCCAGAGGCCTTCGCCAAAATAGTCAACCGCGGCCGTCGCGCTCGCGGTGCATCCGTGGTTGTCGGTGACCGTTATCCCATAATCCCCGGCGGCCAAACCGTTGTTTTGCGCCCCTGCGAAGCCATTGCTCCACAAATAACTGTACGGCGGAGTACCCCCGAAAGGAACGGCGGTTGTCGAGCCGTCGGGTGCGACATCGCAGATTTGGCTGGTGGAAAAGGCCGTGACCGCAAGCAGAAAAGGCTGGTTGATGGTCGCAGCGCCGATCGCTGTTGCGCCGGCAGAGTCGGTCACCGTCACGGTGTAGGCGCCGGCCGGCAAATTGTCGATTTGCTGTGTGTTTTGATTGTTGCTCCAGGAATAGTTGTAAGGAGGAATGCCGCCGTTCGGGTTGGCAAGCGCGGCGCCGTCGCTGCCGCCGTTACATGAAACGGATGTGGCGCTGACGCTGACGCTCAGCTGGGCTGTCAACAAGGAACTGAAAAACAGGAGCATCAGCGCGGTTGCAGCCAAACGGGTGAATACGTTTGTAAAGGTGTTGTTCATAGGATTGGTATTCAAAAGTGAAGAAGAAATTATGTCAATTGTGTATTCAGACGTCGTATTTTCCTGACCAGGTCCCAGGCCACAATACCTGCCGCCACAGCAACATTCAGCGAGTGTTTGGTGCCAAACTGTGGGATTTCAACGGCGCCGTCGCAGTACGGAAGCAGCGCGGAATCAACGCCATGAACTTCATTGCCCAGAATAAATGCATACCTGAGGCTGGCTTGGGGTTCAAAGTCGTGCAGCAAAGTACTGCCCGTGGTTTGCTCCACCGCCCAGACGGACCAGTTCTCCTGGCGCAGGGCTTTGACTGCATCGACGGGTTGTTCGAAAAAGAGCCACTCGACGCTGTCGGTGCTGCCCAGCGCAGTTTTTAAAATTTCACGGTGGGGCGGCTGCGCGGTAATGCCGCAAAGGATCAGTTTGTCGAGCGCAAAGGCGTCGGCTGTGCGAAAAATGGAGCCGACGTTGAGCCCCGAGCGAATATTGTCCAGTATCAGGGCAACGGGTGTTTTGTCGGCGGCCTTGAATGCCTCGACCGACAGGCGCCCCAAATCCTGCATGCTTTGCTTTTCCATGCTGGCAAAAATAGAAACCTGCTTCGGCAAGTCGTTCGACGTATGTTAATTTTGCCCCATCATGGAAGAGCAACTGCACAACACCACCCTGGGGCTGAAATTACCGACCGATCCGCGTTGGGTCAACCTGGCAGAAATGGATCTGGAAGAAATCCTGACCGACCACGCCTATTGCGAACAAAAGGCTGCCACGGCCTGTATTTCGCTCATACAGGCCTATCCCGACCGCGAGGAACTGGTGGAAGAGTTGTCGCCGATCGTAACCGAAGAATGGGGCCATTTCCGCATGGTCCTTGTCGAACTTAAAAAACGCGGGCTGCACCTCGGGCGCCAGCGCAAGGACGCTTACGTAAACGCCCTGCTTGTTTTTCAGAAAAAGGGCGTCTCACGCGACGAGGCTTTGCTCGAACGTTTGCTCACCTGCGCCCTGATCGAGGCGCGCAGCTGCGAGCGGTTCCGACTCTTGTCCCTGCATTGCGCCGACGAGGCCCTGCGCGGCTGGTACCACAAGTTTATGGTTGCAGAGGCCGGGCATTACAGGCAGTTCCTCGACTTGTCCGAACGGTATTTCGGCAAGGAAAAAACCTGGCAACGCTGGCAGGAATACCTGAAACACGAAGTCGAAATCATGCGCGGAATGGAAGTCCGCGGCGACCGCATGCACTGAAAACCCTCAGTGGCTGCTCTTGATCTTGTTGATCTTGCCCTCTTCCCCGTAAATCTCCCGCGAAACTTTATTGTAGGCAGCCGCGGCATCTTCGGGTGTGTCGAACATGCCGATGTGAACGGATTTTCCTTTCACGGAAATAACCGCGCGGTAGCGGTTGTGCTCACGGTACACGCCGGTGTAGCCCGTGCCGCTCGTGGTTTTGCGTTGCCGGCTTGCGACGGATCTTGAACGGTAAACCAGATTGTCGAGCCGACAGTCCAGTTTATTGCCGTTTTTGGCCCCGACAAGGCGATTTTTTCCTTGTTTGGAGTCGGTCAAAAATTTCTCCGCGATGAGTTTGTGCAGGTAAAGGGTCTCCGTTTTGAATTTTCCGTCGGCCTTTTTCCATGTTTTTTGAAATACTGCACAACCACTGGAGTGTTTTCGAAGATTATTGAGCAAATCCACTTTGACCATATACGGGTCTGTGCTAAGCCATTCGAAAACAGCATCGTCCAACAGAACAGTGTCGTCGGCGTTTTTCAATTTGATTTTGTAAATCACGGCGTTTGGATTTGATTGAATAGTGAGTCATAGTGTTGGAAATGTGGCACTTTTTGAATGTGCGAAGGATTAATTGCCTGATACATATTTGTTTTCCAAACACTATTACAGTGGATGAAATGACAAAATTGCAGGGGGCGGGATGGTTTTGAAAAGCGGTTGCTTTATTTCTCTGCTATATTCGCCCCTACAAAAATCGCCTATTTTTGAAAAAAAAGCAAGGTGTTTGTTGTGAAATATATGCTTTAGCCTTAGTGTATATATTCCTAAATCACACATTTGTTACGTGAAAAATCTTGACTCCAGCACGGTTTCAGAACTCATTTGGAAACACCCCGAGGATGTGTTGAAAGCGCCGTTTGAACAACAGTTGCACTGGTTGTACGAACGATTTGGCGACGGCTTGTATCCCGCACTGGACTGCCGTCACACGGTGGCGAGCCCCGTTCGTGAAGAAAAGGGGCCGCAATGGATCAGAACGGCCAGAACGGTGGGGATCAACGTCCGGACGATAGGCTCCTTCTGGCAAATCGTGCCCTATATGCTGACCCAGCCGGCGGCTTTCAACGCGGTGCATATTTTGCCCATCTGGGAGCCAGGGGTCGTGTCCAGCCTGTATGGCCCGGCCAGCTGGAATATCAATCCCGAATTTTACAGCGGCGAATTGGCGCGCTACTTTCCCGAACTCGATACCGTTGAAAAACAACTCAAGGTGGTGGTGAATCTGCTGCACCTTGGCGGCCGCACGGTCGGGATGGATGTAGTGCCTCACACCGACCGCTATTCCGAAATGGCTTTGGCCAATCCTTCTTTTTTTGAATGGCTGGAACGCAAGGGGCAGCAGATCACACGGCACAATGAAGATCTGGCTGCTGACGTGGAGGCGGTAATAATGGATTTTTTGCGCTCCTCGGGCCCGGCCTCCACAGGGCTGGCTGTGCCCGAACAGGCACGGGAGTTTTTTTCAGCATGGTCGGAAAACGAACGCTTGCTGGCGCTTTTTGGAGAAAAATACGACTATCAGGGTCGCCTGTCCCGAAGGAAAAAACTGGTCCAGTTGCTGTACGAACACGGATTCGAGACCGTGCCGGCTACCATGGGGCCGCCGTACCGCGGCCTTGAAGTCGACCCGGCCCCCGATGCCAGGGTCATCGACGACGATGGCCGCGAGTGGCGCGATTACCGAATTACGCACCCGCAGCCGATGTCGAGGGTTTTTGGTCCCCTGGCGAGGTATAAATTGTATCATTCGCTGGACGACAACCGCGATTGGGCACTGGATTTCGACCGCCCCAATAAAGCAGCCTGGGAGTATGTCTGCCAGCACTATTTGTCGATTCAGGAGGCATTCGGATTCGATTTTATGCGCGGCGACATGTCGCACGTACAGATGCGTCCGGAGGGCGTTCCGCCGGTCCGGGATCAGTGGTACGATCTGCTGGGCGCCGTCAAGCAAACCGTAGCGCGAACGGCGCCGCAGTTCGCCTATTTCGCCGAAAGTTTCCTGGCGCCGCCGGATACCATGGCGTACGGCGACGAATGCGATCACCTGGAAGCCAGTCTGGCCGACTCGACCCTGGGCAATTTGCAATCAGAACCTATTGGTTCGCAAGAATTTATAAGTGAATTTGCCCGATACCGCGAGCTGCTGGAGACCCGGAAATGCGCGCCGTGTTTTACCCTGATTACGGCCGACAAGGACGATCCCCGCTTTGATGCGTATTACCTCGACGGCAATGAGATCCGCTATTTTATTGCGCTGTTTTTGACCGATATGCCCGCCTACATGGGCCTTGGGTTTGAATGCCGTGATGTGCATCATGTGCCCGCTCCCAACGAATTTTACTCCAAACTGTATGTTTTTCACGTACAGGAAGGGGCCAAATCGACCCAGGGGCCGTATCGCTGGGGGCAAAACCACGACTTGTACCGCAAACTGGGGCGGCAAAAAGTGTACGCGGATCAAATCCTGCCTTCGATCGACCGCCAGCCTGTCCGCTGGATCTTGCCGCCTGACCCTTCAGGGGAGAAAAAAGTCATCGCATGGACGCAGGCCGGCAGTGAGAACTACCTCTTTGTTGCCAACCTCGACACCCGACACCCGCAGGAAAACGTCGCGCTGCCCGGCTGCTCGAATGCAGACTGGCGACTTGATTTTTCAACCGAACGGGAACAGATTGCCAGCCAGGATGCCATTCATTTGTTGCCGGGCGAAGGGCTGGTTTTCCGTCGCGGCTGATCTTTTCAGGATTGAATCAGGCGCTCGGCCAAAGCACGGGCATCCAGTCCGTCGAAGGTTCCCGAACTCATGAGCAGCAGGTTGCGCCCCTGCCAGGAGCGTTCGTTGAGCCATGCCGACAAGTCGGAGGAATCGGTAAAAACCTGCAAACGCGGATGCTGAAAGTTTTGGCGGATCTGCCCCGCATCGAGCGGCGGCATCTTTTTCATTTCCAGGGTATGCGGACTGAAATAAACGGCGGCTTCGTCGGCCTGGTCGAGGCTGCCCTGGTATTGCGGTAAAAAATCGCGGTTGAGGCTGCTGAATGTGTGCAATTCCAGGCAAGCCGTCAGTGGCCGGTCGGGGTACTGTTCTTTTACTGCCGCCACCGTCGCCTTGACTTTGGAAGGAGCGTGGGCGAAATCGAGCCAGATATTGCTCTGGTCGTTGCGGGCCAGCAACTGGAGGCGTTTGGCCGCGCCTTTAAAATCGGACAGTGCGAGGAGAAAATCATATTCGGGAATGCCGAATTCGCGGCAGATCAGGCTGGCTGCCCGGGCATTCAACAGGTTGTGCGTACCGAAAATTTGCAGGGCAACCGGCGGCCGGCCCTCCCACGCCACCAGGGTGCGCCCCTGTTCGACCTCTGCCTCGAAAGGCATGAACGGCAGGCTGTTCCATCTGTTTTTCGAGGCGCTTTTTTCAATAAGTTTTTGTATTTCAGGGTCTTGCGCGTACCAGATTACGCTTCCTCCCGTTTCTGTGGCCTCGAGCAGGAGGTTGAATTGCGCACAGTAGGTATCAAAAGACGGGAACACATTGATATGATCCCAGGCGATACCCGTCAGGACGGCGTGATGTGGCCGGAAACGCACCATTTTCGGCGTGTGATCGAGGGGCGATGCGAAATACTCATCGCCTTCTACCAGCAGGGCTGGCGCATCGGACAAGCGCACCATCGTATCGAATCCCTGCACTTGCGCGCCTACCAAGTAGTCGAAGTCCATGCCCGTTTTGCGCAGCACGTGCATGGCCATGGCGGTGGTGGTCGTCTTGCCATGACTGCCGGCCACCACAAACCTTTTTTTGTTGAGCGACTGGCGGTAGATGAATTCGGGGTAGGAGTAAACCGGCAGTCCCAGCGATTGCGCGCGAAGCAATTCAGGGTTGTCGGCGCGGGCGTGCATTCCGAGCACGATGGCATCCAGATCGGGTGTGATGCGTTCGGCAAACCAGCCGAAGGGTTCGGGCAGCAGTCCGGCAGCAGCCAGGCGGTCGCGTGCGGGGTTGTAAATTTCGTCGTCGGAGCCCGAAATTTGGTGCCCGTTCTTTTGCAGCGCAAGCGCGAGGTTGTGCATGGCGGCGCCGCCGATGGCAATAAAATGGATACGCATGGAAATTTAAAAATGCGCTGGCAATTTCCTCCGAATCATGTTTGGATTGCAAGGGAGATTGCAGGCTTATCAGATGAATATTTGGTTTGTCCCAACAATTTTTCGGAGTTTTGCGGCGAAAATAGGGGCTGGCACAGGTTTTGCAACAATAAGCACGCGGCAATTCCGTTTTTTGTCTCGTTTTTCAACGCTATTCACTCACGACTATAAACTTAACGTACAATGAAAAACTGGAAGAAAATCCTCGCTTTCGCGTTCTTCGCAGCCCTGTTCCTGCTCGAAGCCTGCCACCGCGGCTACGGATGCCCGGGCAGCGACCTGTAAACAATTTGATGCCTGCCCCTGTTTCGCGTGGCATTTAAACTGGTAAAATTTTTATGCCCAACTGGATTCCTTTAAGATCGGAACAGGAGATCGCATCGATACGGGAGCGTTCGCAGCAGGTGCCCTGTTTGATTTTTAAACACAGCACGCGCTGCAACATCAGTTCAATCGCGCAGTACCGCCTGGATGACGACTGGACCTTTGCTCCCGGTGAAGTTGAACCCTACTATTTGGACCTGATTCAATATCGTTCCGTTTCGAACGCTGTTGCCGAGGTTTTTCAGGTGCACCACGAATCGCCGCAAGTGCTGCTGATCGTCGATGGAGATTGTGTTTACGATGCTTCTCATCTCGATGTTCAGGTTGATGAAATCAAGGAAGCACTTTCCGGTCTCCACCCATAAGCTGATCATTTACAGTTTTCTGCATGGGGCATTCCAGATAATGGGACGCCCCATGTTTATTTTGTGGCCGGTTTTGAACCTCCCTGTCCATGAAACTGCTGCGAATAAGTTGGCGCCTGTTGTTCTTCGTGAGCTACACGGCTGCAATTGTCCTCCTCATTTACACCCGAAAAGCCGTCTTGAACAAAGACATCCACGACGCCATGCGTATTCGCCGGCGCTGGGCGAGGCGTTTGCTACGGGGCACAGGGGTGAGGATCGAAACCTCGGGCGATACGATCAATCAGCCTTGCCTGCTGGTCTGCAACCACCGTTCGTATCTCGATCCCATCATTATTTTGGCTTTTCAGGATGCCTTTCCCGTGGCGAAGGCCGAGATGGAAAACTGGCCCTTGCTGGGCAAAGGCGCCAGGCTGGCGGGTATTTTGTACCTCAAACGGGATAGCGCCAACAGCCGGGCCTCTACGCTGCGCGAAATTGGCGCTGCAATCACCTCGGGGCATCAGGTACTTCTGTTCCCCGAAGGCACCACTTCCGGCTTGATGCACGGGGTTTTGCCGTTTAAAAAAGGCGCTTTTCGCGCAGCCGCCGAGCACCGCCTGCCCATTGCGCCGCTGGCCCTGTGTTTTGCCGATCCCGCCGATTTCTGGGTAGGGGAGGAGGGCTTTTTACAACACGCCTTTCGCAGATTTCAGGAAAAAACTATCCGGGTAAAGGTACATTTCGGCCCCGTTTACCACGATGCCGATGCAACTGTGCTCCACGATAACTGCAGAAACTGGATCGAATCCCGGCTGTCGGAGCAAGCGGTTCGGGATTAAATTTACCACCACTGCCTTATGAAAAAACTGCGCGCCTTGTGGCGTCTCGTGTTGTTTGCTGCCTACACCATTTGCCGGGTTCTGCAGATCGTGTTTGCCAATTTACTGCCGGGCAGTACCCCGAAGACCGCTTTGCAAATTCGCAGATCCTGGGCCGGATGGCTATTGCCCCATATCGGGATTGTCGCCAAAGTAGAGGGCCAGGCGCCTGATTATCCGTGTATTATCATGGCAAATCACCGGTCGTATCTCGATCCGGTCGTGCTGATGCTGGATGTATTGGGCTATCCTGTCTCGAAGGCAGAGGTGGCCAACTGGCCGATTATCGGCTACGGCGCCAAGGTGAGCGGAGTCTTGTTTTTGAAACGGGAAAACATGAGCAGCCGGAAAAAAACGCTAAACGGTATTGCCGAGAAAGTCAGGGAGGGTTTCCCGGTTATTCTTTTTCCCGAAGGCACTACGCACGACCGGCCGCAGTGTGTCGATTTGAAACGCGGCGGCTTTCAACTCGCTGCCGATCAGGGTTTTCCAATCGTGCCGGTCATGATCGAATACGGAGAAATTGCCGATTACTGGATTGGCAACGACACGTTTTTGCCGCACTTCTTCCGCCGTTTTGGCGAAAAAAAGATCCGGGTGTTCGTTCGTTATGGCCCGGCCTGCAAGGGCAGCGACGCCAAAGATCTCCTTGACCAAACCCGTGTCTGGATCGACCAACAATTGCAGGACGTTCGGCCCTTGCTCGGTCGTGCCGACTGACGTATTTGAAAAACTTTTTGGCTGGTATTGCAGGGCTTACTACCTTTGCGCCTCCTTACGGCTCCATAGTTCAACGGATAGAATGGAAGTTTCCGGAACTTCAGATAGTGGTTCGATTCCACTTGGGGCTACGAAAATTCAGAACCCCTTGCAGGTCACAACTGCAAGGGGTTCGTCTTTTTAGGTATTGATCGCGGTTTACTCCGCTTTCAAAAACTCTTTGGACGCGCGCTCCGGAAACAAGGCCGCAGCCTCTTCGTTTTCCGCCACCACGTAATAGTGTTTCATGACCGCGAGGGGCAAGGCAGCTGTGTAAATACCGTCGCCCGCCGTCGCATCGCCCGCCTGCCCGTCGTCGCGCATGGCGAATTTGGTGAAGGCCGCGGGGGCGTCTTTTCGGTAAAAAAGCCAGCCGGCAGTAGCGGCGCCAAGCTTGGCTGTTACGATCCATTGCGTATCCGTTTTTTTACACTTGACGTCGGTGATGGTCGGTTGCGCTTTGGTCAGCAAGGGATGCTTGGCAAGCCATGCCGTACGTTTGTCCATCAGTTGGCGCAAGCCAATGACGTTGTCGCGTCCGTAGGTCAGGGTTTTGTCGTAGGATTGCTGAAAATCCTGATACGAATACAGTTTCACCGAATCCTGCTTGACCAGCGGGTCGATTTCCTTGGACAATGCCTGGGCTCGGGTCAGCCATTTGCCGTTTTGCAGCCAGTCGTTGGAAATGGTTTTCAGGTGAGCCAGATAAATTTTGCGGTTCAGCGGGTTTTTGAGCAATTGGGAAATAAGGGGCCGTTTGGCATTGTCGAACTCTGCAAGCGGCGAATACTGAATCAACTGCTCGTCCGGAATTTCTTCAAAACTGAAATTGCGGCGCCAGCCGCCGAATGCCATGTTCAGGTCCCAGATCAAAGGGTGAGCCACGCCGGCGGTGTCGAACCACAGGTAGTAGTTGTGTGAAAGTGACCCGTTGTAACTGTCCAGATTGACGATGGCGTTGTTCAGCGCGAGCATCCAGAGGGTCTGGTCCACGTCGAGCACCTTGTCGATATCGGCGGGTTTTCGATTGAGGGTTTTGATCAGGTTGAGCAAGGGTTTCCAGGCCGCGGGGTCGTCCACTTCGTAGAACAGGTCGTAGCAGCCCGGGCTGTCGTTGAGGTACATGAGCGAGGCGTTTTCGCCCTTGGGGCATCCGCTCTGGCTTCGGGTACGCTTCCAGTCGTCGGGGTCGCACTTGACGAGGTGCCCCGTCGTTGTCCCGAAATGTTTCTGGATAAACTGGGCATCGATGGACTCGGTGTTCACATAGACGCCGTAGTATTTTTTGTTGATGTAAACCTTGGTGAAGTTGCACTGCGGCGCCGGCATGTACGGACGGATCATCTCGTAAGCCAGCGGATCGCGAATAAAACTGGGGTCGAGAAAAGCATTGGATAGCTTGACCGTCGTGTGCCCCGTGGCCAGTTTCTGGCTTTTGACCTTGTAGTCCAGTTTGATGTTGATCGGCAGTTTTTTAAAGGTGTCCTTGCGGGAGCGGAAATAGGAGCTGTTGCCTTTGTAGCGCACCCCAACACTGTCGAAACGAACGCCGTTGACCCAAGCCGTACCGGTCAGGCGCGCTTCGGGGTTGGCATTTTTGAGAGAGTCGAGTTTGCGGTCATAATCGCGCATGGGCAACTCGATGCGGATTTCCTGAATGCCGGAACCATAAAAATCCTGTGCGATGACTGGCTGGACAAAGAGGGCGGCAAAGACGCTGCAAACTAGCAGCCGGACGAAGTTGGAATGCATGTTGGAGGGTTGGGAATGATCAAATTTTTGCACATTAAGACGCAAAGCGCGCAAAGAGTCATGAATTCTTTGCGCACTTTGTGTCATTGCAGAAAAAATGGGCCCAAGGGCGCTTTTTATTTATTCAAGTCTTTCAACCTGACTTTGTAAGGCTTTTGCATGTAATTGCTCGGCATGAATGATACCGTGCCGGCATTTTCCGTGAGCAGGTAGTAATCGAGCACGGCGTCTTCGTTTTTGGCTTCTATGGCCGCGCTGAACATCTTCACGCCGGAAGGCAGGCCGTTGGCTGATTCTTCGTTCATCGGCATGACCATGTAAGGCGATTTGTCGCTAAAACGATAGTACACGAATACGCGTTTGGGGAAACGATCCACCTTGCAGCTGATATTGAACGTATTGAGGCGCTGGTTGTCAAACTTGCCGCGGCCCTGAACGCTCACATCGCTCACCGAAGAAGGCAAGGCCGTGAGGTCGGGGTGGGTTTTCAGGTAGCGGGAGCGCTTGCTCATGAGTTCGACGATTCCCGGAATTTTCGAACGTTTGCCGATCGTTTCTTTCAGGCTGCGCTGAAACTCGTCGAGCGAGTACAGTTTGTTTTTGTCTTCGTTGAACGGGATGACGATCATGCCCTGAAGTTCCTTGGCGCGTTTTTCATAGTCGCCGTTGAGGAAGTTTTCTTCGTTGATCTGGCGGATGTGAGCCAGGTAGATCTTTTTGTTGAGAGGGTCCTGCAACAACTGGCTGATCAGGGGCTTGTACGGGTTGTTGGAGTGGAGCAGGGGATCGAGCGTCTGGAGGTCTTTCAGTTCGAGGTCGCTGCCAAGCCCGACGCCGGGATTTTTAAAGCTGCCGAACGACAGGTTGAGGTCCCACGGAATGACCTGAAAATGACCATTTTCGTCTTTGTACAGGTAGTAGTTGATGCTGCGATAGCCCGAGTAGCTGCTGAGGTTGATCATAACGTTGTTGAGCGCCAGCATCCAGAGCGCGCGATCGACATCAAGAACGGTGCCTGCTTTCGAGGGGTCGCTGGACAGCACTTTGGTCAGGTTTTGCAGGTCGCCCCAGGCCCAGTCCACATTGCTTTCATAGTTGTGTTTGTAGCAATTCAGATTGTCCTCGTATTCCAGGCTGCCGAAAATGTTTTGTTTGCAACCGGCGGCAACTTCTTTGGAGGGGTAGTCCACACCTGCTTTGAAGGCAGGGCCGGTATCGGAGCCGTAGTGGCTGCTAAAAAACTGTGCATCAATGCTTTCTACGTTGACAAACAAGCCGACATATTCGTCGTTGATGTACAATTTGGTATAATTGGCCTGGGGGGCCGGCATATACTTGGAAGCAATTTCATAAAACAGGACTTCGCGAACCATACTCGGATCGCGCATGGCCGAGGACAACTTGATGGAGGTGCACCCCTGGTGGTTCTGGCCCGAAATGGAATAGTCCAGCTTGATCGTGAATGGGTTGCGTTTTTGCCCGACAACATAGGATTTATCGCCGCGAAAGCGGATTCCCACGCCTTCATATCGGCTTCCGTCGACCACGGCCGTACCGGTAAGCATGCCTGCGCCGTACAGTCGCATGGAGTCGAGTTGGTCGCTCCAGTTTTTGTCAGCCATGGTAAGGCGTATTTCACCGATGGTTTTTTTGTCGAAAAAAGGGCGGCCTTTGCCGCTTTGCGCTGACAGCACGAAGGGGGAGGATGCAATCAACAGGAGAAGAAGGAGTCGATTCATAACGAACTTTATGATCAAATTTTGGAAAATAGAAGGTCTCGGATTAGCGGGTGCAATGATACAAAAACTACATGGTGCTCGGGGTGGAGTACCACAATGTTTGCCATTTTAGATAATTTCTTCAAAAGGCTCTTCCACCGCCGGAGGGAAGGCGCGCAGCAAGGCTTCGAGTCGTATTTGGTGCATGTTTTGCATCTCTTCCAGTACTTTATGGATAAAGTCCTCATTTACTATGTTTTGCACCGATTCCAGGGTGCTGACACGGTCGTCTGTTCCGAATTTGTAAGTCTGTTCGTACCAGGCATTTTCAAATTTTACGCTTAGCCGGTTATCCATTTTAAAAACGGATATTTTAAGGTCCGGGTGTTCGATATAACCGATAACTCGCATGGTGTAGGAAAGGTATTGTGCGCAAAATTGAGAAAAAAGGCTTGAAACTGGCTAATGCCGACCTCTAACTTTCCGTCCCGCGTATCGCCTGAACAGCTGTAACGGCGGCGGCGCCGCCGAGTACGGGCCCCACGATGTAAAGCCAGATATCGGTCCAGACGGCCATCCCCGAAGCGATGGCGCCAACCCCGGCGGCCGGGTTGAGCAATCCGCCGGACACCGGCCCCAGCGCGTAATGCGCAGCCATGACGACCAGGCCGGTCACCAGTCCGTGTAAGGAATATCGGGACTGTCCCGGCTCGGGGAGGGTTTGCAAAAAGACGTAAACCAGGGCAAATGTGCCGACGAACTCGGCCAGCAGCGCACAGATCGGATCGTTCACGCGCATCTGGATATTGGTCGCGCCCGCGTTGCCGCAACCGAGCAGAAATACGCCGATCAAGGCAGCGACGAAGCCCCCAAGTGCCTGTGCCAGTGCGTAATACGGCAGGTCAAGCCGGTCGAGTCGCCCCCGCATCAGCAGCGCCAGCGATACAGCGGGGTTAAAATGCCCGCCCGTCAGTTCGGAAGCGTACATCATTGCGGTCACAACGGCGCCCAGCGCCATCGGGGCCAGCGAGCCAGTGCCGTTATTGGCGGTGAGAACCAGGGTAAACACCCAGAAGAAGGCGCCGATGCCCTCGGTAAGGTACTTTTTCATCGTGCAGGCAGTTAAGCTTTGGCGAAATGTCGAATTTTACGCGCTAAAGTAAATCAGTCGTCCATCTCCATCACAAGAATATCCCATGCGTATTTACCTGCTCATTATGCTGAACATGCTTGCGCTCGCCTCAACGGGCCAGAATGCCCAAACCCACCTGCTGACACCCGAACTCCTCTGGCAAATCGGACGGGTGTCGCTCGACGACGTTTCGCCCGACGGGCGCTCGGCGGTGTACGGGGTGCAGCGCTTCGACCTGAAAGCCAACAAAGGCGTCAGAACGCTCTTCCTCGTCGATCTGCTCAATGGCGACACCAAAGCGCTCACCCAGGAGTCCGACGGCTCCGCCAGCGATGCCGAGTTCCGGCCCGACGCACAACGGGTCGGTTTTTTGAAAGACGGGAAATTGCACGAAATCGACCTTAAAACCGGCGCCATTACCAAAGTCAATGACCTGGAAATCAATGGCTTCCATTATGCCCCCGACGGCAAGAAGATCCTTTTTGCCCGCGACGTCAAACTCGACGTTACGCCCGTCGACGCCAATCCCGACCTGCCGCAAACCAGCGGGCGAATCTCCGATGGTCTGATGTATCGACACTGGAAATCGTGGCACGACTACCAGTACAGCCACGTGTTCTGGGTCGGTTACGACAACGGCGCTTTTTCCGGCGAACCGATCGACCTGATGCCCAATGAAAAATTCGACAGCCCGCTCCGCCCGATGGGTGGTATGGAACAAATTACCTGGTCGCCCGACAGCCGTTTTATCGTGTACACCTGCCGCAAATTGCAGGGTACCGCCGAGGCACAAAGCACCAATTCCGACCTGTATGCCTACGAACTGGCTTCCGGCAAAACCCTCAACTTTACCGCCGACCTGCCCGGGTACGACGTCGATCCCGTTTTTTCGCCCGACGGCCGCTACCTCGCCTGGACAAGCATGGCGCGCGCAGGCAACGAATCCGACCGCACCCGACTGATGATCCTCGATACCCAGACCTCCTTTCGGGAAGAACTCACCGAAGGCTGGAAGTTCGAAGCCAACCACCCGCAATGGGCGCCAGACAGCAAATCCTTGTATTTCATCAGTTCCAATGATTTTACCTATCAAATCCATCAGATCACGCTGGCCGACAAAAAAATCCGCCGCGTCACGGAGGGGCAGCATGATTACACCGCTTTGAAAGTTACTGGAAATCAACTGATTACTACCAGGAACTCGATGTCCGCTCCGCCTGAGGTGTACGCCGTTAACCCGAAAAACGGTCAGTCGCGGCAACTTTCGTTCGCCACGAAAGACCCCTGGGACGGCATTGCCAAGGCGAAAGTGGAGCGTCATACCGTCAAAACCACCGACGGTAAAGACATGAATGCCTGGGTGATTTTGCCGCCCGACTTTGATCCGAAGAAAAAATACCCGGCACTGCTGTACTGCCAGGGTGGCCCGCAGTCGCCCGTCAGCCAGTTCTTTTCTTTCCGCTGGAATTTCCAGCTCATGGCCGCCAATGGCTACGTTATCATCGCGCCCTGCCGCAGGGGCATGCCGGGCGGCCCCGAAGGCCAAGCCTGGAACGACGCGATCTCCGGCGACTGGGGCGGACAGGCCATGCAGGACCTGCTCTCCGCAACGGATTACCTGGCTCAACAGCCCTACGTCGACAGCAAGCGCATGGGCGCCGTGGGCGCCAGTTTTGGCGGCTACTCGGTGTACTGGCTGGCCGGGAACCACCAGAAACGATTCAAATCCTTCATCGCGCACTGCGGCATGTTCAATACCACCAGCTGGTGGGGTACGACGGAGGAAATGTGGTTTGCCAAAAACGACCTCGGCGAAGACTACTGGCAATCGCCGAATGATCCGGCCTGGACGAAGTTCAGCCCGCACCAGTACGTGCAAAACTGGGACACACCGATCCTTGTGATGCACAACGAACTGGATTTCAGGGTGCCGTTTTCCGAGGGCATGCAAGCCTTCCAGGCAGCTCAAATGCGCGGCATTCCTTCCAAACTTCTGAGCTTCCCCGACGAAGGCCACTGGATGCAAAAACCTCAGAACAGCATTCTCTGGCAACGCACGTTTTTTGACTGGCTGGAACAAACCCTGAAAACACCCTGAACGATTTGATGATTGAGGTCGTCTCATAAGTCCTCGGCCAACTGACGGGGTGACTTTGGAGTCACCCCGTCAGTTGGCCGAATGAAAAAAGCCCCCCTCCAGCATTTCGCGGAGCGAGGGCCATCCCAAAAACCGATTACATTCTTTATCGCGACAAAACGACGCGAGGCGCCTCAGGCGGAGGCCCGTCGTTTTGGGGAAATATCATATCATGTTAGTGCAGGTTCCCGTGAATAGCGGACAGTGGGAGGTGGGTGGGTGAAGGCGGCTGTCCTCGGGAAAAAATGTCAGGGATTATAATTTGTTGGTATGCGGGTACTCGATTATGCGGACAAAATTAGGGCGCGATGACATGCTATAAATACCCGTTAAGGGGTAATTTGTTTCAAATTTGGAAAAATCAACTTTATCTCTCCGTCATCCGGGCCTGTCGTGCCTTTTTGGTAAAGGTAATTAATTGATTTCCAGATTCTTGTCCAGGTCGTCGAAGCGCTTGTTCAAAACTGCATAGTGTGCTTCAAAATGTCCGATCTGCTCCTGTTCGTTCTCCAGCAGCGCCTCGAATTCCGAAAAATTGGCAGCAATGCGGCCTTTAATGATTCGGACGTAGCCTTTGAGTTTTGAATCCAGCGCTTCAGACATCCGTTCGCGGCCGCGGGCGATCTCTTCCTGGTAACCGCTCATGATCTTGCGGCGCTGCAAACCCGCGGTAATGCCTGCAAAAATCAGCCCTACGGCCGTTAGCACGCCGCCCGTGATGTCGAAAACAGCCGTTTTCGTGACGCCCGCGAGGATCAGGCCCACGATGGCCACGCCGCTGCCGGCCGCGATATTGGGCGATACGCTGGCGTTATCGGGGAAAAGCCGCTCGTCGGTAAAACTTTCCGAGCGCGACATAAAGCGCGCAAAAGCCTCCTGTAATTCGCGCATCACAGCGGCGCGTTTTTCCGCGATGTCTTCAAAAATGTAGGAATCGCTTTTCACCACCGTGCTGCTGTTGCGGATTTTCAGGTCGATCATTTTCGCCATCTGCTGGATGGAATCTGCGAGGTCGACCACGCCGTCGCTGAGTTTGGCGCGCAGTTCGGCATTGAGATGGGTTTCGAGTTTTTTCGCCAGTTCGTCGAGCCAGTCCTTGATGGAAGCCTGTTTGGAAAAAATGCCGAGCACCGAACGTTTGAGCAGGGAAGGGAACGACAGCCCGTTTTCCAGTTCCTTGCCGATGTTTTTCGTGATGCGGTCGTAGCCGTTCAGGATGTTTTCGATCAGGATATCGCTTTGGTGGTTCGATTTTTTCTCCTGATTTTCAAGTGTTTGATGAATATCTGCCTGAAAATCGATGTCCGCCTTGTATTGCGCGGTGCGGGTGTCGAGCCCTTCGCGGATGCGGGTCAGGATTTGCCGCGAGGTCAGGATGTTGTTTTGCAATTTGAGCGCAGCGCCCCTTCCGCCGGTCACGTGGGTTCGGATGTAGTCCCTCACGCTGGAAAACCCGCTTTGATCAAAGGCGCCGTCGAGTTCCGCCTTGGCGCTTGTGGAGAAAATAACCGGCTGGTTGAGCCCTTTTTTCTGCGCAAAATCAAACAGGCCGCGTTCGTTTACCGCAAGGTCTTCGGGCGTCATCAGGTCCTTTTGCTGCAAGACGAAAATGATCTTTTTGTGCCAGTCCTGATGGATATAATCGAAGAAGTCCCAGGCCGATTGCCGGTAGGGGTTTTTGGCTTCGAAGACGAAAATGACCAGATCGCTGGCCGGAATGAAACGTTCGGTGATTTCCTGGTGCTTTTCCACGATGGAATTGGTGCCCGGCGTATCGACAATGGCGATGTCGCGGAGGATATCGACGGGCAAAAGCACTTTTTTCAGGTAAGGATTGACCACGATCACCTCTTCATGTTCGCCGTAGAGGATTTGCTGAATGGTGTCGGTCATGGGTTGCGGCGCTACCGCGCAGATCTCGCGGCCGGCGTCGAGCAGGGCATTGATAAAACTGCTTTTCCCGGCTTTGACTTCGCCAACGACGACGAACATGTACGGTTCCGTCATACGAAGCCGCAATTCGCCTACCATGGCTGCCAGTTCGGCATGGCCGATTTCCTGGGTAAGCGTTTGAAGATCTTTTACCGCGTCTTCTACCTGGGCGCGGAGGGCGATAGTGCGTTGGTTGAGGATCATTTCGTCGGTGTATTGGCTGCGCCAAAACTAAGTGATGGGCGAGGAATTTCAGAGTATTTCCGCTGCTTGTTTGCCAAGGCAGAACAGCAGGTCGATACACGACAGGTTGGGGAGAAAACCGTGTTTTTCAAGAAAAACCTGCGGGTAAGGGCGTGTTCCGGTTTTTTCAAAAACCTGCTCGTCATTGGACGGCAGCGGCCGGTATCGGTCACCTGCGTCCGCGGCGAGGTAATGTTCGGTCAGTTCGATACGCCCGGGGGAATGACTGTGTCGCAACCACCAATGCAAGGCGTCGAGGTTGAAATCGAATAAAAAGGTGTATTTTTTTTCAAAAAAGGGGGCCAGTGTCTCGGAAAAATAGTCCCAGTATGGCGCGTTTCCGTAAGCCGTGCGGATGCTTCGCCAATGCTGCCGTTGCCAGGGCTCGTCGTAGGCGATGCGGACCTCGCGGATCGTCTGCTGCTGATTTTTGCCCTTGACCAAAGGTACGCTGAGGCGCTGCCGGCCGTTGGGCCCCGCAATAAAATAGCGGTTGCGAAGACTGCCTTTTTGAAAATTTTCATGGGCTTCGATGCACAGCGTTTCTTCCCGGGCCAGCAGCGACAGCCACGAAACAGGAGGAAAACAGGGCAGGGGGGCAATGATCGAAGACATTGACGGACAAGAATTTACAAAACCGGGCGAACGCGAAATCCCGCTTTTTTCAAAAGCCGGAGCATGCCTTTTTCCCCGGCAAGGTGGCCGGCGCCCACGGCGCAAAAAAGCGAACGCTCCCGCGCGATCTTTTTGAAACTTTTGGCCATCAGCTGGTTGCGTTCGTACAGCAAGATTCGGCGGAGGCCTTTCGATTCTTTTTTGGCCGATTGGTACAAGGCTTTCAGGTCGCCTGCCTCGTAGCGGTCGAGCATCTTACGGAGCCGGCGTTTTTGACGGCCGTAGTTTTTGAGCAGCCAGACGAGGTTTTTGAGGTGGGCTTCGAAAGGAATTTTGCGCAGAATCTCGATTTGATCCTCGAATGTTTCCACGCCGGTGGTCTCTTTTCCCGCTGCCCGGGCGTGCTGCCAGAGCGTTTCGTCGAGGGAAGCCGGGGCGCTTTCTTCCATGAGTGAGGCGGTGAGCATGGCGCTGACGTTCATCGGGTGCTGGTTGCGCAGGGCTTCCACGGGCAATCCGATGATTTTTCGGGCGTAGCGGTCGAGATTTTTCCAGGCGCCCCTGCCCAGCAGGGTGTCGAGGGTGGCGCCGGCCGGGAGTTGAAGCACCTCGGCCATGGCCTGCTGATCGAGTTCGTTAAAGTCGAACTCCGTGGCAAAAACATCGCAACGGTTGATGTACTGCATGACCTCGTCGAGCCTGCCGAATGCGCGCGCTTCCTGCACGTGCATGGTGCCAAATAACCAGGAATCGGGGCCGCCCGATTTGGGGCGGAGTTGCCAGAGCAAAGTATTTTTCAAAATCAGGGATAACTTATTGAGCGATATGGCGCACCATCAGCGGGCCGCGCAAAAGTCCGGCCTTTTTCAGGATCTTTTCATAGGAATCCGCTTTTTGACGCGCCGATGTTTCACTGGACTGGGTGGCGCCCAGATAAACCAGGTAACCTGTTTTGCCTTTTTCCACACAATTGCGCGGCGCGCTGGCGCAGGTGACGCCGGCCTTGCGCAGGGCGGCAAGGCGCTCGTTGGCAAAGCTTTCAGAGGAAAAGACATTGTCCTGCACAAACCAGCCTTTGCGCAGCGCCGCGCAGGGATCTTTGCTTGCGGAGGCCGCAGGGGCCGCGGTTTTGGGCGTGGGAGTAGTGGCGCCGGTCTTGGGCGCGACGGATTTGGGCGCCGATTTGGGCTGTGTTTTCGGCGTTTCCGGCTCTTCTTCCACCGTCAGATTGATGGTTTGCACGTCTTCCTCTTCGGCTGGCGCGGAGGCGCTTCGGTGTGTCGAATTCACAGCGACAGGGTCCTGTTTGGGGATGCCGCTGCGATCGATACTGACGTAGGGCACGGGATCGTCGTGTTCGCCAAGGGTGTAGGCTTCGTCTTCGGGGTTGCCGACCAGCCGGTCGCTGCGATAATCTTTAATGTCGCCAAAACGCGCCTCTTCGCGAAAAGTCAACACCCGGTAACTCAGGGTGCAAATAATGGCCAGTGCGATGGACAGAATCCATTTCTGTACGGGATTTGCGCGCATGAAGCGGTTGAATGCCTCGGAAGTTTTTTCAGCGGGCGCGCCTGCTACGCGCCAGACCTGTTGTCGGATTGGGTCGATAAACAAGCGCTGAACCGGCCGCCGGATTTTGTTCCACAACACACGCATTTCAGCCGGTGGTTTCGGGCGGTTGCTGGCCAGGGTCTGAAAATTTTTCGACATGGTTTGGTAAAAAACCGTGCGGGTGACCCACTGGGTCATCTTGCGGTCTTTGCCGTAAATACCGATGCGCGAAGGCGTTGCCAGCGGCCTGACCTGACCGTCGCGCCCGACGAGCGCCAAACCGAATCCGTTGTAAATGCACTGGTCTTTGAGTTCGAGCAAATAGGGGTCGTGCGGCACCGGGAATACATCTTCACCCAGGGCGACCCATTGTTCATCGGCGAAATAGCGCTTGAACTGCTCGATCGCGTAGATGTAGCGGTATTTCTTCCAGTCGCGCATGATGAAAAACCAGCCCAGAAAACCGATCACGCCCATGCCGATCAAGAGCCCGGCATTGCCGTTCCAGTGCAGGTTGACCAGCCATTTGAAGCGCAAAACGTAGGAAACACCGTAAAAAACGGCCGCAGCGATGCTGCCAAAAGCCGCGCAGTCCCAAAGGAAGTAGGGGACGTTTTGGGTAAATTTTACCTCTCCTGCCTTGTCGAGCGAGGTGGCCTCGTACGTGCAGGTAAACAGGACGCCGTTTTCTTTTTTAAAGCGGACCATCCCGTCGGCCACCCATCCTTCCGTACTGACGTTGTCGAGTTCGGTCGTGATGGTATCCGGCTGAAATTCATACCTGTATTTGTAAAAATGCTTCAAAAAGGGCAGAAATGCCTTTTTGATGGCATCCTCACTGATGAATGATGCGGGCGGCGGGCGGAATGGTCCGCTTGGAGGCGGTATAGGCTGGAGTTCCATGAGTGCAATCTCGGCGCGAAAATTAGCGCAAGTTATCGCACTGCTCAAACTTTCTTGTTCATCTGATCTGCCGCGCGTTCGTCGTCGCTTTGGCGCTGGAGCAAGGTCTGAATATAAGCACGGGCTTTTTTATTGCCGTAATCCTGCCAGGCCAGTTTGGCCCATTCGATGGCGACGTCGACTTTTCCCTGCATTTCAGCGGCTACGGCAATGTTGTAGGCTGCACGGCCGGCGGCTTTTTTGTTGCCATCGGCTTTGGCGTGCATCTCGATGACTTGCCATTCGGCCACGGCCTTGTCCCAATCGTGGCTCTGGGCGAAGCGGTTGGCCCGGCTCATTTCTTCCTTGTAGCCCTTCGACTTGCCATAATACTGGCGCTCGACCTGCACATAGGTCGGAGCGATGCGCATACCATATTCCTGGCCGCAGTTAAAGGCAATTTTCCGCGACACCCTGACCGGCGCCGGCAAATTGGAAACAGCCTGATTTTCGGTATCGCCGCTGCTGTCGTCGGAGGCTTCGTCTTCGGTCACGGTCTCATCGAGGATGGTATGGGTTTTCGGATCGTACATGCGCCAGCCGGTGCGCACATTGGTACGCATTCTGGAATAATAGCGAGGCACGGTGTATTGTTTGCCGTTTTTGTCCTTGCGTTTTTCCAGTTCGCGGCGGGTGCTCACATTGTTATCGGTGTCGAACGATTCGATGGTTACGAGCGCATCGGCCCCGAAATCGGCGCAAATCCGCTCCACTTCCGACCATTCGATTGGCGGCGGGAGGTTGACGCCGGCGCGGCTGCCGGACATTTCAATACCCGTGTTGATGACTTTAAAACGAGGGGTGCGTTGCAATACGTCGCTGAGGCCTTCGACGGCTTTTTGACGACTGGTGCGGTCCTGGCCGATGCTTTCGCCGGTAAACACGCCTTCCAGCACGTTCAGCCAGCCGTTGGAAGGTTTGCTGCGGTCCACGACGGCCACCTTGGCGATGTGTTCGGGAAGTTTGAAGCGAGCCGGCTGCAATACGGTGGTGCTGGCAGAAGGCATGCAGGAGGGCAACACAAAAACGCTGCCCAGCAGGAGGGTTAGTGCTAAATAGGGATGGCGGAAGTGCATAAAGATTTGATTTTGAATTTATTGAGGGAGATGTTTACACGCGGCTAATTTCGGAGATTTTTACCTGAAAGATGAACCAAACAGTACAATTAGCCATTTTAAAGGCTGCAACTTCGATGTTGTATTCGACACATGCCCGACGCAAACGTTACGAGCTACGACTATATTTTTGCCGGCGCCGGCCTGGCCGGTCTGACCCTGGCAACCGAGCTGGCCGGACGCCCTGCCTTTCGCAACCGCCGGATATTGCTGATCGACCGTGATGACAAAACGCGCAACGACCGCACCTGGTGTTTTTGGGCAAAAGAATCGGAGCCGCTGCCTCCCGTTGTATTCCGCCGTTGGGAACATTGTCATTTTTACAGTCCTTCTTTCGAGTCCGTACTCGAATTTAATCCCTACTTCTATCACATGATTCGAGGGAAGGATTTTTATCAATGGGCAAAATCGCGACTGGCCGAACATCCCGGGGTGCGCTGGATCAACGCCGACATTTTGGACATTGACAAAGAGCATGGGCGGGTCCGAACCACGGCCGGCGATTTTCAGGGAGAATGGGTGTTCAATAGCGCGCTGGTCAAAAAAAGCCTTGTTCCCGAGGACACTCCTCTGTTTCCCTCCCCGTTCAGTCGGAACGGCGCCCTACAACAGCAAAAATCTATTCACCTGCTCCAGCATTTCAAGGGCTGGATTGTGCGAACCGGCCGGCCTGTGTTCGATCCCGAATGCCCAACCTTCATGGATTTTCGGGTTGCACAGCAGGGAGAAACCCGTTTTGTCTATGTTTTACCATTCTCAAACACGGAAGCGCTGGTAGAATTCACGGTGTTTTCCCCGACACTGCTTGGTCCCGAAGATTACGACGAGGCTTTACGAAGTTATCTTCTGGATCAGCTGCAAGTATCGGATTATAGCATTGAAGAAGAGGAATTCGGCGTGATTCCCATGACCGACTGGTCGTTTGGACCGCTGCGAGAGGGTAGGGTGTTTCATATCGGCACTGCCGGAGGTTTTGTAAAAGCATCGAGCGGGTATGCTTTTTTGCGCACGCAGCGCCGTTTGAGAAGATTTGCAGATCTCTGGGAAAAAAAGGGCCAACCGGACATCGGGGCCCTGCGTTCCCGAAAACGTTTTCGTATTCTCGACAGCATTTTTTTGCGAGTGCTGGCCGATCGGGGTGATTTGGGCAACGACATATTCAGGCGGCTTTTTCAGCGACTGCCTGCGCCGACGGTGCTCGGATTCCTGGACGAAGACGCTACTTTTGCCGATATCCTTCATGTGGTGAGCGCGCCGCCAAGTTTGCCGTTTTTGAAAGCGGCATGTCTGCAAGCCCCGCGTTTTTATCAGGTTTGACCAATGACACAGACCAGCATTTCCGGAAAAAGCAAAGCGCTGCGGGTCGGTATTACCGGCGGTATCGGCAGTGGCAAAAGCACGGTTTGCGCCATTTTCAAAACACTCGGCATCCCTGTTTATTCGGCTGACGACTGGGCAAAATGGCTCATCGAGCACGAACCTGAATTGCGCGAAGGGATCATCGCCCTGCTCGGTCCCGAGGCTTATCACCCTGATGGCGCTTACAACAGGGCCTGGGTTGGCCAAATCGTTTTTGAACACCCTGACAAGCTGGCTTCGCTCAACGCGCTGGTTCACCCGGCCGTCGAGCGGCACAGCAAGCAGTGGCACGAACAGGAAGTGGCGCTGGGTGCGCCTTACACCTTGCGCGAAGCAGCCTTGCTGATCGAAAGCGGCGGCTACCGTTTTTTGGATGCGCTGATATTGGTGGTTGCTCCGGAAAATGTTCGTATTCAGCGTGTTATGCAGCGCGACCAGGTGACGGAGGAGGCCGTTCGGGCGAGGATGCGCAGACAGATGCCCGAAGCGGAAAAAAGAGCGTATGCCGACTACTTCATCGACAACGACAGCGAAAAGGCGCTTATTCCACAGGTGTTGGCTATTCACCGCGCCCTTTTGCAGCGCATGGATGACGAGGCGACAGAAAAATAGTTTTTGTGGATATTTTGAATAAATGTTTTGCAGAGCAGGCTTTTTAAGCTACCTTTGCAGCCCGAATTTTGTGATTTATCCTTTTGTAAAAATTTTTAGTACCACTGATATGAAAAAAGACATCCATCCGGCCAACTATCGTCTTGTGGTGTTCAAAGACATTTCTACGGATGAAGCATTTCTGGGCAAATCCTGCGCTCCTTCGAAAGAAACGATGACCTGGGAAGACGGTAAAGAGTATCCTTTGATCAAAATGGAAATCTCGGCATTCAGCCACCCGTTCTTCACCGGCAAAATGAAATTCGTTGACACGGCTGGCCGTATCGACAAATTCAACAAGAAATTCGCCAACACCAAGTTCGCAAAATAAGCCAGCTTGCCCAGGCTGCCGCTGTGCCTGCATGGCTCCAAGACGGCAACAAAAAAGTCCCGACAGCGCATTTTGCACTTTGGGACTTTTTTTATTGTAAAAAGCAGGTTTTTAGAGAATTTTGACCCTGAAAACAGGTCCTTGTACGCTTGAATTCATAAGCTCGTGCTGAACATCATTCTTTTTGATACCGATGCCAGAAACCACCTGATGCCCCTGACGGCTACCCGTCCGATGGGCGAGCTGCGTTTGGGCATTCTTACCCTCCGGGAAAAATGGGAACGCCAGCTTCGCGCTTCCGTCTCCTATATCACACAGGAATATTTGCAGGAGAAATACCCCATCCGCATCGAAGACGAAAACCTGATCATCAGTAGCGGCTACCTGCCAACTCCTGCCCTCTGCCGGCGTATCAAAGAACTCGGCCGCAACGAAGCGCTGCTCGACGACGGCGAACTCGTGGCCGCCCGTCTCGACGAAGGGCAGTTCGAACTCCTGATCGAAGACGAAGAAGTACGGGAACTGCAAGGTATCGAACTGGGAACCAGCGTTCCGCTCATCGTGCTGGAACACCTCTGGCAAATGATCTTGCTGAATGGCGATGCCATTGCCGCCGACTTTGAACTACTCACCAAAGGCCGTCAAAGTGAACCCTTGTCCGAAACAAACCGCGTCATCGGGCCTGCCGATCGGGTTTTTATCGAAAAAGGCGCTTCGATGGAATGTTGCATTCTGAACACCCAGAACGGCCCGATCTATATCGGCGAAGGGGCACAGGTCATGGAAGGCAGCATTCTTCGCGGACCTGTTTCCGTAGGCAGCAAAGCCATCGTCAAAATGGGGGCGCATATTTACGGCCCCGTCACGATCGGTCCCGGGTGCCGGGCCGGCGGCGAGATCGAACGCTCCATCTTGCTGGCCAATTCCAACAAATCGCATGATGGCTACCTCGGCGATTCTGTACTGGGTGAATGGTGCAATATCGGCGCGGGTACCAATACCTCCAACCTCAAAAACAACTACGGCGAAATCAAACTCTGGGATTACGAACGTGAACGTTTTGCCCCGACGGGGCAGCAATTTTGCGGCCTTTACATGGGCGATCATGCCAAATGCGGGATCAACATCATGTTCAACACGGGCACGGTCGTCGGCGCGTTTGCCAACGTGTTCGGGTCGGGGTACCCGCGCAATTTCATCCCTGACTTTGCCTGGGGCGGAACCGAGGGCGGCTATCGCACCTACAAATTCGCCGACGCCTGTGAAACGGCCGAACGCGTCATGGCGCGCCGTGGCGTTACTTTTACTGAACTGGATAAAGCCATTCTCTATCATATTTACGACCGAACGGCCAAATACCGGGCCTGGGAGAAATAGAAGAACTGCCGCATCGCATGTCGAACAACAAACTGAAATACGATTTAAGGGGCGTTTCCGCATCCAAAGACGAAGTGCATGCAGCGATCAAGCATTTGGATAAAGGCTTGTATCCCAATGCTTTTTGCAAAATTTTGCCCGATGTGGCTGCCGGCAACCCCAATTATTGCAACCTGCTTCATGCCGACACTGCGGGCACCAAAACGAGCCTCGCCTACCTCTACTGGCGCGAAACCGGCGACCTGTCGGTCTGGGCCGGCGTTGCGCAGGATGCCATCGTCATGAACCTCGACGATATGGCCTGCGTGGGCTGCACCGACGACATCGTATTGTCGAGCACCATCGGACGCAACAAAACCATGGTCTCCGGGGAGGTCATCGCCGCGGTCATCAAGGGCACTTCCGATTTCGCAGAAAAAATGGCCGAACACGGCGTGCGAATCCATCTGGCAGGCGGCGAAACGGCCGACGTGGGCGATATCGTTCGCACCATCGACGTGGGTTTCACGGCATTTGCCCGCATGAAGCGCAAGGACGTCCTGATCAACCACGTCCAGCCGGGCGACGTGGTCGTCGGCTTGTCTTCTTCCGGGCAATCCAGCTACGAAGACGCCTACAACGGCGGCATGGGCAGCAATGGCCTTACGGCCGCCCGCCACGACGTGCTGAGTCATGTCTATGCAGACAAATACCCGGAAAGTTTCGATCCCAATTTGCCGCGCGAAGTGGTTTACACCGGCCAGCGAAGCCTGACCGAAAAGATTGATATTCAAACAGATAAAGGAAGGCTGGCTATTCCCGTCGGCAAACTTGTCCTTTCCCCGACCCGCACGTACCTGCCCGTATTGCGGGAAGTATTTTCGGGCTTTCGCCGGCATTTGCACGGGGTGATTCACTGCACAGGAGGCGGCCAGACGAAGGTCATGAAATTCGCGCCCGGGGTAAAGGTGATCAAGGACAACCTTTTTGAACTTCCGCCGTTATTTCGCCTGATACAGGAATCGAGTGGCACCGACTGGCGCGAGATGTACCAGGTGTTCAACATGGGGCATCGCATGGAAATTTATGTCGCCCCCCGATACGCCGACAAGATCATGGCCGTTTCAGAAAAATTCGGCATTGAAGCCCGGGTGATCGGACGGGTCGAAGCCTCCGACAAGGCTCGCGTACAGGTGAAAAGCCCGTTCGGTGATTTCGAATACGAGTAGTAACGATAGCAAAAGACCCGCTCATTCGGGTTTATTCCAGTCATAATACCTTGATATTCAATGAAAAACTTGCCCGTTTCTCTCTTGTTGCTGGCACTCTCCATCCAGTTCGTCGCCTGCAAATCGGACAATAAAATTGACCAGCAAATCGAGGCATTGGAAAAATCTTACGACGCTTCCGGTTCGAGGGCGCAAGCAGATTCTCTGTTGCTTTTGTATGCCGACGCCGTGAAAAAACACCCCAACGATCAGGCGGCCAACTTCCGCTACCTGGTGCGCACGGCAGGTATTCAGTTTCTGGTCAGGGAAGACGGCCCGCTTTCCGTTAAAACGGCCAGCGATGCCTTGACGAAATACGGCAAAGGACAAAATCTGACCGAAATAGCCGGATTGTTTGCCCGTATGTGGATCGCACGCGACTATCACAAGCCGGCAGCCTCCCGTTTCAAACCCGACGAAATCGACCTCATTCAGGCTTTTCTGCTGAGCAATCAGCCCTGGATCGATTCCAGTCTCGTTCGCCTCGAAAAGGAAATGATGGATGCCAACGGGCAAATCATCAACAAGAAAAAAGCAACGGCATTTATCGAAACTTCCGAAGGCTATGCCATCGCTATTCGCCCCAACAACCCCGACAAATACGTCGATCTGATGATGAGAGCGGCTGGTGTGGCTAAAACCATCGGCAATCCCAATCTCGCGATTCAGCTGTACTACGCGGTCGCTGAAAAAATGCCGGATCATCCCAAAGCGCCGACGGCCTTGTTTATGATGGGTTTTACCTATGAAAACGACATGAGCGATCTGGACAAAGCCAAGTCTACTTATCAAAGTTTTCTTCAGAAATACCCGAACGATCCGGATTACGCCGACGATGCACAAAACGCTTTAAAACAGCTCGGTAAGTCGCCCGAAGAAATTATCCGGGAGTTTGAAAAGAACAAAAACAACGAGCAAAATCCAAAATAATGAATTTTCAGGCTGAATTCGTGGCTTTTGCCCGTTCGGCCATGCCCGGAGGGCGTCTGCGCATCGCGCCGACGCCCTCCGGTTTTTTACACCCGGGCAATGCGCTCAACTTTACGCTCAACTGGCTAACGGCCCGCCTGAGCCCCGAAGGCCGCATCCTGCTCCGCATCGACGACCTCGATGCCGACCGCAAACGGGAAGAATACGTGCAGGATGTTTTCGATACCCTGCAATGGCTGGGCCTCGATTGGGACGAAGGGCCGCGTACGGTTGCCGATCTTGAAAATACCTGGTCGCAACACCTGCGACTCGACCAGTATAAAACGCTGCTTGATGCCCTGACTGCCAACAATTTGCTCTTTGCCTGTCGCAAATCCCGACGGGATCTGGAGCCCTGGCAGGGCGCCTATCCGCCCGAATTTCGCCGGCAGGGGCTGAGCCTGGATGAACCTGACGCCGCCTGGCGTATCGCGACGCCCGACGGCTTTCCAATGAGCGATTTTATCGTTCGCCGCCGCGATGGTTTGCCGGCTTATCAAATTGCTTCCTTATCCGACGACCTGCAATTCGGCATTACCCATATCATCAGGGGAGAGGATTTGCGGGCTTCCACGGCGGCGCAACTTTTTTTGGCGGATTGTTTACAAATGTCTGATTTTCAAAGAATAAAGTTTTTGCATCACCCGCTGATCAAGGATGTTTCAGGAGAAAAGTTGTCAAAAAGCGCCGGCGCCACCTCCCTCCGTGCCATGCGAGAAAGTGGCGCCGGGCCCGATATGGTTTTTGACCAGGTAGCGGGAATGCTCGGGCTGCCTGCCGGGAAGTACCCGGACAGTCAGGCTTTGCTACGAGCGGTTCGCGTACTTGTGGCAGGGCTCAATTAGCCTCCTGCAAATGGAAACTGGTCCTGAAATCCTCCACTTTTTTGGTCTGCACATTGCCTTCCGCCGCGAGCAAATCGAGCATTTGCCTGGCTGATTTTCCGACCTTGTAACTACTGTACTGGCTGGCGGCGTACTCCCACATTTTTTTGAAATCATCGGTGGGCTTTTTGCTTTCATAATCGAAAGCGGGCGTGTTGTCCGCGCCGTTCATCAGGCAGGCCAGCATCCATTGGGCGGAAAGTGTGGTTTCGTCATGCAGCACGAACCAGGGGTTGTCCTGGTTGAATTTTTCCCAAAATGCGGCCCGGTCGGCCAGTTCTGTCATCGGAATAACGATGCCGCCGTCTTCCATCGCAGCCTTGTCCTGCTCGATTCGTGTTTGATGCAGGTAGTTTTTCATGGGGGGCGTCACGTTGGGCGAGAAGAAATTTTCAAAATCGCGCAGGTCGGCCGCCGCGAAAACGGAGCCTTCCGCGGTTTGCATACGAAAGCCGCTGGCCGCCAGCGACTGAGTGATCGGGTATTTTTCGTTGTCGAATTTGTCCTCGTAGATCAACTGGATGTCCTCGTCCGCCAGTTTTGCCTTTTCCACGTCAGCATAGAAATACTCGTTCTTGACCTCCATTCGATGCATGAATTGTTGCAAAAGGATGAAAACGCCATCGGCCAGCGTCCCCTTGGCATTGGCAAAATTGGTATTGATGTAATCCCAGGCTTTTTTCCCGCTTTCCACCTTTGAAACATCGAGGCTTTGCAGGTAGGCAGACAATTGCGCGAGCCTGCCGAGATCAGGCATGGTGCCGCGTGCGCCCGCGTACAAGGGGTAAATGCCACCGCCAAACAACCAGCCTGCCTTTTCGTCGGCCGAGGTAGAACTCACTTTTATGTAAGGAGCGGTGATGGGAATTCCGCCGATGCTGGCTTCTTCCTTGTTCCCCGACACCTCGCCTCCTCCCTGAACGATGTCGCCCAATTTGAATTTCCCGAGGGATTTGGAGCCTTTTTGTGTGGGCTGATCGCGCAGCAACAGGTTGTCGGTGGTGACCAGGTAAAGATATATTTCAGGTTTGGGCGATGCGGGCGGCAGCGATTCTTCGGCGGTGGCCGTCGGCGCCTTGGCATCGTTCTGCTTTGGGGATTGGCAGGCTTGAAAGAGGGTAAAGCCTGCGAGAATTGCAAACAGGAACACGCGCATATCGGTATGATTTGATTTGAAACAATTGCACGAAAGTAAAAAGCCGGGCGCAAAGTCGTCAAAACTTTACGCCCGGCCGGGAATGGAGGGACTACGGCAAAAGCCGGATGTTAAATCAATTCGTACACGCTGCCGGGAAGGATGGTCAGCAAAACGATCAGCGCCAGACCGGCCAGCATAACCCAGCGGAAACCCGCAGGGACAGGAGCCGAATATTCGTTTTCCTCTTTCGAGAAATACATGGCGATGATGACTTTGAAATAATAATAGATCGAAACGGCCGAGTTGATCACAGCCAGTACGACCAGCCAGGGATATTTTTCAAGCGCGGCTGTAAAGAGGAAATATTTGCCAAAAAAGCCCGCCGTAGGCGGAATACCGGCCAATGACAACATGGCGATGGTCATGACGAGCGCCAGCAGGGGTTCTTTTTTACCCAAACCGTTGAAGGCGGAAAAACTGCCGTCCTGGTTTTGTTCAGCCACGATCATAAAGGCGGCAAATGCACAAATCGTTGCAATAGAGTAAGTCAGGGTGTAAAACAACAGGGCGCCCGACCCGCCGGCACTGCCGATGGCGAGAATGCCCAGCAAGAGATAGCCCGCGTGCGAGATGGACGAATAGGCCATCATGCGTTTGAAGTTGGTCTGGAAAATGGCGGTGGTGTTGGCCAGGATCATCGTCATGGCGGCTACGGCCGCTACCACCGTTCCCCAGAAACCCTCCGCGCCGGCAAAAGCGCTCGAAAAGAGGCGATAAAAAGCGGCGATACCGGCGGTTTTTACCACCGTGGCCATGAAAGCCGTGATAAGGTTCGGACTGCCTTCGTACACGTCAGGAGCCCAGAAATGGAAAGGAGCGGCCGAGATTTTAAAACTCAAACCAATGAGAATCAACAGGATACCTACATTCAGCATGCCGGCCGAATGCCGGCCGTCGCTTACTGCCGACGCCACCGTGCCGAGATCGAAACTGCCCGTGGCGCCGTACACCAGGGCCATGCCGAACAACAGAATACCCGTTGCAAAAGACCCCATCAGAAAGTATTTCAAAGCGGCTTCGTTGGAAGACAGGTCGTTGCGGCGGCTGCCGGCCAATACGTAGAGCGGGATGGAAAGGATCTCGATCCCCAGGAACAACATGATCAGGTTGGTAAAGGAAAACATGACCAGTGCGCCGCAAATGCTGAACAGAATAAGGCCGAGGTTGTCGCCCAGCGTGTCGGTCAGGGTGCGGAAACCCCAACCCGAAAGGCCCATGATCAGACTCGCAGCCACCAGCGTGACGGCGCTGAAAGCCAGTGCAAAGCCATCGAACTGGAACATGCTGGCAAAATGATCATTCCAGCCGGTGGTGTCGCCATTGTTAAGGTCAAGCACCGCCGCTCCGAGAGCCAAGAGGCTGAACACCAGCGCCAGCGGTTGCAGCAAACCTTTTTTCTTGCCAAGGCCCGAAAAAAGAACGATGATCGCGCCGATAAAAAGTATAAGCAAAGACTTCATTGTCAGTCAGTTAAAAAGGTTCAAAACTGCACGGCTCCAAGAATTCGATTGACGCTGGCATCCGTCAGGTTCAAAATGACCTGGGGGAAGAAGCCCAGCAACAGCACCAGGGCTGCGATGGCGCCCAGCACCAGCCAGTCGTTGCGCTCCACATCCGCAAAGCGCTCCGTATTGGCGTTCGGCTCGCCGAACATAGCCAGGCCATACGCGCGAAGCATGTAAACGGCGCCGAAAATGATCGTAAACCCGGCGGCAAGCCCCGCCCAGAAATTGTATTTCCAGACGCCATTGAGCAACATAAACTCGCCGGGAAAACCGTTGGTCAGCGGCACTGCCACTGCGCCCAGCGTGATGATCATAAACAGGGTGGCCAGTTTGGGCGCCGATTTGGCAATGCCGCCCATTTCGGAAAGCGAGCGGGTGCCCAGCCGGCGTTCGAGCAGATCGACGACGTAGAACAGGCCAACCACGTTGATTCCGTGGTTCAACATTTGAATCATGCCGCCCTGTACGCCGGTTTTGTTCCAGGCCAGCACGCCGGCCGCAATAAGACCTACGTGCGCAATGGAAGAGTAGGCTACCAGCCTTTTCAAATCGCTTTGTTTGATCGCAATAATGCTCGCGTAAACGATGCCGATCACAGCCAGGGTAATGAAAGTGGGGGCCAGCGTATGCATGGCTTCGGGCGCCATCGGCACCATCCAGCGAATGACGCCGTAAATACCCATTTTCAACATGATACCCGACAGCAGCATGGTGCCGCCCGTGGGCGAACTCACGTAGGTGTCGGGCTGCCAGGTGTGGAAGGGGAAGACCGGCATTTTTACACCAAATGCAAGGAAAAAGCCCGTCAATACCCAGGCGGCTGCCGTGGGGGAAAGTTGTACCTGTACGAGATCGGCCCAGGCAAACGAATGATGCCCTTCAACGTTGGTTTGCAGATAAACCCAAAGCAGGGCAACCAGCATGAACAGGGACCCGATAAACGTATAAATGAAGAATTTCAACGTAACGCGGATACGGTCGTCGCCGCCCCAGATGGCGCAAATGAAGTAGATCGGAATCAGCGCCAGCTCGTAAAAAATATAAAACAGCAGCCCGTCTTCGGCGAGGAATACACCGTTGAGCGCACCGACCATCAACAAAACCAGACCGTAATAGCGGGCTTCGTTGCCGTAAGAGCGGTTGAAACTCGTCAACACGATCAGTGGCGCCAGCAGGTTGGTCAGGACGACCAGCAGCAGGCTGATGCCGTCCATGCTCAGGCTGAACGAGATACCGGCTTGCGGCACCCAGGCAGCGGAAAATGCATGGTTCGTTACTGCATTGGGGTCGAAACCTGCCCAGGCGGCTGCCGTCACTGCCAGATTGGCCACTGCCGCGGCCAGCGCAATGTAGCGCACGTTGGCGCCGCGCAGCGCAAATACTGCCAGGGAAGATATTATTGGGATGAGTATAAGTAATAGGGACATAGTCGCTTGATAATCAGTGTACTAATTACAAAAATATCGCCAGCAGGATCAAAACGGCGCCCGCTACCATGCTCAGCAGGTAGTATTCGATATTGCCGTTTTGCAGTCGGCGAAATTGCGCCCCAAGGGCCTGTATTCCGCTACCCACGCCATTCACGGCCCCATCGATGCCCCAAATGTCCACGTAGTAGTGGAACAGTTTGGACAATTGCGACAGCGGACGAACAAAAAGGGCGTCGTAGATTTCATCCACATAAAATTTGTGGGCAAACAGTTTGGTCAGCCCCGTTTGTTCGGTATCGGCTACCGGCCGGCTGCCGCGCATCGCGTAGATGTAGTACGAAACGGCAATCACGACCAGGGCCAGCGAAGTGGTAAAGATCATGAGCGACCATTCGGTGCTGGCTTCGAGGTGGTGCATTTCCCCGCCGTGCGGGTTTACATTTTGCACGACCGGCTCGAAGAAATGCGCCAGCCATTGCGGCGTGCCGAATTCCATAAAATGCGGGATGTTCAGGAAACCGCCGCCAACCGACAAAACGGCCAGCACGATCAGCGGAAGCGTCATCACCAGCGGGCTTTCATGCAGGTGATGTTTTTGCTCCGAAGTACCGCGGAATTCACCAAAGAAGGTGACGAACAGCAAACGGCACATGTAAATCGCGGTCAGCAGACCGCCCAGCCCCGCCAGGCCCCACCAGAGTCGTCCGCCGCCGGCCCAGGTATTGGCAAAGATTTCGTCTTTTGAGAAGAAACCTGCCATCAAAGGGAAGCCGGAGATGGCAAAGGTGCCGATCAGAAATACCCAGAACGTGACGGGAAGCGCTTTTCGAAGGCCGCCCATATTGCGGATATCCTGCTCGCCGCCCATGGCGTGAATCACCGAGCCGGCGCCGAGGAAGAGCAGGGCTTTGAAAAATGCGTGTGTTGTCACGTGAAACATGGCGCTGGTGTAGGCGCCCATACCCAGGGCCACGAACATCAAGCCCAATTGAGATACCGTGGAGTAGGCCAGTACTTTTTTAATATCGTTCTGGCGAAGGCCAATGAGGGCCGCAAAAATCGAAGTAACCAATCCGACTACCGCGACGACATGCAGGGCGTCGGGCGAGAGCGAATACAAACCGTTGCAACGCGCGATCAGGTAGATACCCGCAGTCACCATCGTTGCAGCGTGGATCAGTGCCGACACGGGCGTCGGACCGGCCATAGCGTCTGGCAGCCAGGTGTAAAGCGGAATCTGCGCGCTTTTACCGATGGCGCCCACAAACAGCAACAGGCAGATCGCCGTGATCGTCGCGTCGCCTGCGTTGTAATTTTTGGCCGCAGCAAATACATCTGCGTAGGAAATGCTGCCGAACGTATTGTAAATCAGGAAGATACCCAACAAAAGGCCAAGGTCGCCGATACGGTTCATGATGAACGCCTTGCGGGCTGCATGGCCGTATTCACGATTATGGTACCAGAAGCCAATAAGCAGGTAGGAGCAAAGGCCAACACCTTCCCAACCGAAGAACAGCATGAGGAAATTGTCGCCCATTACAAGCAACAACATGCTGAAAATGAAGAGATTGAGGTATGCGAAAAACTTCCAGAAGCCCTCGTCGTCATGCATGTAGCCGATGGAGTACACATGGATCAGAAAGCCCACGCCTGTCACGATCAGCATCATCCAGACCGACAATTGGTCGACGAGGAAGGAAAAATCGACGCGGAGGCTGTCTACCGTGAAAAAGTTGTACACCACCTGATGGATCGGTCCCGAAGCCGATACCTGATTGAAACACGCTACACTGAGCAAAAACGAAATGAGCACAGTGCCGGAGCCGATAGCGCCGACGAGCGTTTTGCTCAAATTTCGCCCGAACAAGCCGTTGATCGCGAAGCCGATCAGCGGAAGGAAGGGTATGAGAGGTATAAGTTGTTGCATCGTTTGAGTCTTGTTCGCTTAGTTTCTCAATTTGTCCAGCAGGGAAATGTCGGTCGACTTGGTATTCCGATAGATCATCACCAGAATCCCGAGTCCTACGGCCGCTTCGGCCGCAGCGACGACCATGATGAAAAACACCATGATCTGTCCTTGTGCATCGCCCAGATAGGTGGAAAATGCCGCCAGCAGCATGTTGACCGCATTCAGCATCAGTTCGATGCACATCAACACCACGATGGCATTGCGGCGGGTGAGTACCCCGAACACCCCGATGCTGAACAATACCGAGGAGAGGTACACGTAATATTCAATTGGAACAGAGCGGATAACTTCGAGCATATCGCGCAGTTTTTTAAACTTTTAAGTCTTTTTTGCCCACCAAAACGGCTCCTACCATCGCGGCGAGGAAAAGGATACCGGCAATTTCGAAAGGCACGACAAAATCGGTGAACAATACTTTGCCCAGGTTCTGAACCAGGCCGACCTGCGCATCGGGCTCACCGCTGGCGCTTACCTGCACGGTGCCGTGCAAGGCGCCGACCAGCGTGACCAACAGACACCCGGCGGCTATTGCACCCGCCAGTCGCCAGGCCGCAGATTTCTGCGGCTCGGTATCCTTGTTCAGGTTCAATAACATGAGTACGAAAAGGAAAAGCACCATGATTGCGCCCGCATAAACAATGATGTGGACGACGGCGAGAAATTGTGCATTGAGCAGCACGTATTGCCCGGCAATGGTGAAAAACGTCAGAATCAGGTACAGCACGCTGTGCACAGGGTTTTTTGAAAACACCATCAGCAATGCCGTAATGACGGAAATGACCGCCAGGGTCAGAAAAATCGGAAGTGTCATTGTCGTCGGTTAGTCCGTTTAAGGTCTTTCGGAAATGAGGGGCAGGTTGTTGATTTTCAGGGGATTAGTTGACAAGGGTCAATGCGCGGCGGCCGCCCATTTTTTCTCCTGAATATGTTTTTGGCGCACGCTCACATCGATTCGTTTTTCCGGCTCCACGCCTTCCACGAGTTTGTCTTTGCCAAAAACAAACCCCTGGCGGGCATAATCGCTGGGTACGATGCGGTCGGTCAGGAAGATGGCTTCTTTCGGACAGGCTTCTTCGCAGAGGCCACAGAAGATGCAGCGCAGCATGTTGATTTCGTACACGGCGGCGTATTTCTCCTCGCGGTAGAGGTTTTCTTCGCCTTTTTTACGCTCCGCTGCCGTCATGGTGATGGCTTCTGCCGGGCAAGCCACGGCGCAAAGACCGCAGGCCGTGCAGCGTTCGGCGCCTTTATCGTCGCGCTTCAAGACGTGCCAGCCGCGCCAGACGGGTGCGAATGGGCGCTTCACTTCGGGATAGCGCACCGTATGGGATTTGCCGAACATCACCCGGAAGAAGTGTTTCAGGGTGGTCCACATCCCTTTGAAGATGACTACCAGATAAATGCGTTCCCAGAAGTTCATCTTTTTGTTGACGACATTCCGCGAACGGTTGGTCAGAGACTGCATATCTTATAAAATATTGGTCCTCAATAATTTATTTTCCAAAATACAAAACGCCTGCGCCGGTCAGCAGCATATTGAAAATAGCCAGCGGAATGAGCGATTTCCAGCCCAGGTGCATCAGTTGGTCGTAGCGGAAACGCGGAAGGGTCCAGCGAATCCACATGAAGACAAAAATGAAAAACACAATTTTGGCGAACAACACGATCGGGCCCATGAAGCCACCGAGCCAGCTGGGGTCGAGACCCGGAAAATTGTAACCGCCGAAGAACATGGTCGCGGTTACTGCGCTGGAAATGAACATGTTGATGTACTCGGCAAACAGGAAAAAGCCAAGTTTCATCGAACTGTATTCCGTGTGGTAGCCCCCGATCAATTCGGTTTCGCATTCCGCCATATCGAACGGCGCGCGGTTGCATTCCGCCAGCGAACACACGAAGAAGATCAGGAAACCGAGCGGCTGGTAAAATACATTCCAGTGAAAGCCGGTTTGCTGCGCGGCGATTTCTTTCAGGCTGAGCGTGCCCGTCATCATCACCACGGCAATTACGGACAGACCCAGGGCCAATTCGTAGGAAATCATCTGCGAACTGGCGCGAATGGCGCCGTAAAGCGAGAATTTGTTGTTCGACGACCAGCCCCCGATCATGATGCCATACACGCCAAGCGACGACAGGCCGAGGATGTACAAAATCCCGATGTTCAGGTCGGCCACCTGCAGATCGACGGGTTTGCCAAAAACCGTGATTTGGGTGCCCCAGGGGATCACCGCGCTCGTCATGCAAGCGACAAACATGAATGCGCCGGGCGCCAGGATGTACAACCAGCGTTCGGCTTCATTGGGTCGAAAATCTTCCTTGGTGAACATCTTGACACCGTCGGCGATCGGCTGGAGAATACCCCAGGGACCCGCGCGATCCGGGCCGAGACGATCCTGAAAGAAGGCGGCAAACTTGCGTTCTCCGTAAGTAGAGTAGGCGGCCACCCCCAGCGTGATGAGGAACAACACGGTGATCAGGATCATTTTTTCCGTGATAAAGGCTGCCGAGAAAAGTAGTAATACGCTCATTTTCTTTGTGTTAAAGCACAATTGTCAACGCACCGTGGTGGCGCCTTCATAGTGGTTTTGGGAAATGACGGAATGGCGATTGATGTCGCGCGGCCCCTCGATCGTCCAGTCTTTGAGGTCTTTTTTCTCAAAGCGGCAGGTGTTGCAAATGAAATCGTGCACTTCGCCGTACTGGTCTTTGCGGGCCGTGACGCGGAAAATTTCCTTGCCGTACATCCAAACCACGGCTTTGCCGGAACAGGTGGGGCATTCGCGGTGGGCATCCATCGGGTTGAGGAACCACACGCGGCTTTTGAAGCGGAACGTGCGGTCGGTCAAAGCGCCCACCGGGCACACGTCGATCACGTTGCCGGAAAAGTCGTTGTCGATGGCCTTTTCGATGTAGGTACTGATCTCGGCATGGTCGCCGCGGCCGATGATGCCATGCACGCGGCCGTCCGTCAGTTGTTGGGCAGTGTACACGCAGCGGTAGCAAAGGATGCAGCGCGTCATGTGCAGTTTGATGTAGGGGCCGATATCGATTTTTTCAAATGTACGGCGTTCGAATTCGTAGCGGGTACCCTCGGAGCCATGCTCAAAAGCGAGGTCCTGCAAGTGGCATTCGCCGGCCTGGTCGCAGATCGGGCAATCGAGCGGGTGGTTGAGCAGCAGGAATTCGACCACGCCTGCGCGGGCTTTTTGCACTTCGTCGCTGGTGATGTTGGCTACTTCCATGCCGTCCATGACCGTCGTTTGGCAAGAGGCCACGAGTTTGGGCATGGGGCGTGGGTCCTTTTCGGAGCCTTTGGTCACCTTCACGAGGCAGGTGCGGCATTTGCCGCCTGAGCCTTTGAGGGTGGAGTAGTAGCACATGGCCGGCGGCACGATGTCGCCGCCGATCTGGCGGGCGGCATTCAGGATGGTGGTGCCGTCGGGTACCTCGATCTCGAAGTTGTCTATTTTTACTTTAGGCATTGTATTACTAATGCTTTAATTTTCAATGTCTTGCAAAATTTGCTTCACAGTTGATTTCAATTTGGGCAGGTTTTCTCGTACGACGAACATGACGATCGGCATATCAGTGCCCCAATAATCGTGAATCAACTTATCGCGAAGGCCGGCAACCCTTTTCCAGGGTATATCCGGGTAATTTGCTCTAATTTCATCAGGAATCTGCTTTACAGCTTCCCCAATTATTTGAAGACAGAGTATAAGGATCATGCCTTCATCTGAAAATTGATTAATATGCTTTACTCCTCGGTCAAGCACTTCCTGCGCTTTTTCCGAATAAGCGATTATATCATTCAGAAAGTCGCGAATATCTCTTTTCATAAATATTCTACTTCTGACAAAATATGCTGTCCAATGTATTTCCGAAGACTGCGCTTTACAGCGATATCCACTTTACAATGTAAAATATCCGACAGGTACTCTTCCAGTTCCATGATCTCAAACAATCCGATTTCACGATCAAAATCGACCAGAACATCGATATCGCTTGATTTTTTTTGTTCCCCTCTAACCCAGGAGCCAAAAACACCAATTTCGGAAACTCCAAATCGGCGATGCAGATCGGATTTTTCTTTAACCAGGATGTTTTTTATTTGCTCGAGAGTCATGTCGTTATTCTAACTCAGATTAGTTCATGAAATGAAGGCTATACTGCCGTCACCGGCTCCTTCACCAACCCATAATTCCGCTCCATACAAGCCTTCGGCTCGTTCACGTGCCATTCGAATTCCTCGCGGAAATGACGAATGGCGGCGCTGACGGGCCAGGCTGCGGCGTCGCCGAGCGGACAGATAGTATTGCCTTCGATTTTTTTAGCCACGTCGGCCAGCAGGTCGATGTCGCTCATTTTTCCCTGGCCGTTTTCGAGGCGCCAGAGCACTTTTTCCATCCAGCCAGTTCCTTCGCGGCAAGGCGAGCATTGTCCGCAGGATTCGTGGTGGTAGAAGCGGGCGAAATTCCAGGTGTTGCGTACAACGCACTGGGCTTCGTCGTACACGATAAAGCCGCCCGAACCCAGCATGGAGCCGGTAGCAAAGCCGCCATCGGCCAGGCTTTCATAGGTCATGAGGCGGTTTTCGCCGTTAGCCGTTTTGGTAATGAGGAAATGGGGCAGGATGGGCACCGAAGAGCCGCCCGGCACGCAGGCTTTGATGCGTTTGCCGCCTTTGATCCCGCCGCACCATTCGTCGGAATAGATAAATTCTTCTACCGAAACGCCGAGTTCGATCTCGTACACCCCGGGTTTGTTGATGTTGCCGCTGGCGGAGATCAATTTGGTGCCCGTGCTTTTGCCGATGCCGATCTTGGCGTATTCGTCGCCGCCGTCGTTGATGATGGGGACTACTGCCGCGATGGTTTCCACGTTATTGACCACGGTCGGGCATTGCCACAAGCCCTTGACGGCCGGGAACGGTGGTTTGATCCGCGGGTTGCCGCGCTTGCCTTCGAGACTTTCGATCAAGGCGGTTTCTTCTCCGCAGATATAGGCGCCTGCGCCGGGGTTGACGTAGAGGTCGAGGTCGTAACCCGTGCCGAGGATGTTTTTACCCAGCCAGCCTTTGGCATACGCTTCGGCGATCGCTTTTTCGAGGATAAACACGATCCAGGAATACTCGCCACGGATGTAGATATAGGAGGTATTGGCGCCCAGTGCGTACGAAGACGTGATCATGCCCTCGATCAGCAGGTGCGGGATTTTTTCCATCAGGAAGCGGTCCTTGAAGGTGCCGGGCTCCGATTCGTCGGCATTGCAGAGCAGGTAACGCGGCACGCCTTCGGGTTTGGCCAGAAACGACCATTTCATACCCGTGGGGAAGCCGGCGCCGCCGCGACCGCGGAGGCCCGATTTTTTGACTTCTTCCACGACTTCGTCGGGCGTCATGGTTTTCAGCGCCTTTTCAACGGAGCGGTAGCCGCCGTGTTTGCGGTACACATCGTAGGTATTGATGCCTTCGATGTGGGCGTGTTCAAGGAGAAGTTTGCGACTCATTTATAGCAAGTTGCGAATGTTCGTATGGTTTGCGGCGAGGGAGGGTGGGCACTCAGGATTTGTTGATTTTCCGACCTTCCTCGTCGTATTTATCCAGTTCTTTTTGCAAATCGGCTTTCAGGTGCCCGGGGTCGACGACGGCTCCGTTGAATTCGGTATTCGGCAGCACAGCGACCAGCATATTGTCCTCCGGCATATCGTCGAGCCAGGAGAGCAGTTCGTTCAGGTCGATGACGGCCACCTGATACTCCTCGAAGCCGGCGGCCAGGCGAAACACCTCGGCCATTTCGGCATGCGGGAAAAACGGGATGATGTCGGCATCATCGTCATCGCCGAGCAGCGCCCAGCCCTCGTCGTCGGCCAGTCCGAACACTTCTTCAGTGTCGCACACGGTCTTCACGAAGTAGTCGTAGCGTTTTTCACCCGGCTTTTTGAAGACTTTTTCGATGTCGGCGGCAGAGAGCATGGTTGGTTGATAGGTTGATATGGTTTATAAAGTTTTATATGGTTGATAGGGTTGATAAGGTTTATGGGGTTGATAGGGTTGATGGGGAGCGAATTTATAAACCTTATAAACCCTATAAACCCTCATCAACCCTAACAATCAGTGCATTTTCCAGGTGCCTTTATTGATCTTTCCGGCGCGGCAATCGTCGAGAAACTGATCGATTTTAGCCTCGTCAAGGTGTTCGTGGTAAAACTCGCCGACCTGCATCATCGGGGCATAGCCGCAAGCGCCGAGGCATTCCACTTCCTTGATGGTGAACATGCCGTCGGGCGTCGTCTGGTTTTTGCCGATACCCAGTTTGAGTTTGGTGTACTCGATGACCCGCTCGGCACCCTCGATGGCGCAAGGGCCGGTGTGGCAGAATTCGAGCACGTATTTGCCCACAGGTTCGAGGTTGAACATCGAGTAAAATGTGGCAACTTCGTACACTTCGATGGATGTGACGCCGAGTGCTTCGGCTACCTGATCCATGGCAGCAACGCTGAGCCAGCCGTTGTTTTCTTCCTGTGCAATATGCAGGGTGCGGAGAATGGCGCTTTTGCCACGCCCTTCCGGGTACTTCCGAATAAGGCCCTGCACTTCGGCGAGGGCTTCGGCTGAGAATTTGAAAGGCGCTCCGTTTTGCGTTGTGGCTTGCATTATGAACAAGTATTGCGTTTTGTAGACAGAATAAAACAGGTTTTCCCGGATCAGGCATCCAGTTCGCCGGCGATCACATTCATGCTCGACATAGTCAGAATGGCATCCGACAACATCGCGCCCTTGATCATTTCCGGGTAAGCCTGGTAGTAAATAAAGCAGGGGCGGCGGAAGTGCAGGCGATAAGGCTGGCGGCCACCATCGCTGATCAGGTAATAGCCGAGTTCGCCGTTGCCGGCCTCGACGGAGTGGTACACTTCGCCGGCGGGAACCGGGGTTTCGCCCATCACGATCTTGAAGTGGTAGATCAGGGCTTCCATTTTGGTGTACACGTCCGGTTTTTCCGGCAAATAAAAGTCGGGGACATCGGCGTGATAAGGGCCTTCGGGCAGATTGTTGTAAGCCTGGTGGATGATGCGCAGACTTTGGCGGATTTCTTCCTGACGCACCATAAAACGATCGTACGTATCGCCCTGGCCGCTTCCTACCGGCACATCGAATTCAAAATCCTGGTAGGAAGAATAGGGATTCATGACGCGGACGTCGTAGTCGATACCCGTAGCGCGCAGGTTGGGGCCCGTAAAGCCGTAAGCCAGGGCGCGGTCGGCGGAAATAGGGCCGGCGCCGATGCAGCGATCCATAAAAATCCGGTTGCGTTCGAGCAGGTTGTTGAATTCCTCGAAAATGGCCGGAAAGGTTTTGAGGAAAGTGCGCAGTTTTTGGTGGAAGGCGGGCGAAAAGTCGCGTTCCATACCGCCGATACGGCCGATATTGGTCGTCAGACGGGTACCGCATACTTCCTCGAACATTTCATAAATTTTTTCCCGCTCCTGAAACACGTAGGTAAAGCCGGTCAGGGCGCCGGTATCGACCCCGATGACGGAGTTGCACACCAGGTGATCGGCGATACGGGCCAATTCCATGATGATCACCCGCATATAGTCGGCGCGTTTGGGCAGCTCGATTTTGGCGAGTTTTTCGACCGTCATGTGCCAACCCATGTTGTTGATGGGCGAAGAGCAGTAGTTCAGGCGGTCGGTGATCGGCGTGATCTGGCCGAAGGGCCGGTGTTCGGCGAGTTTCTCGAAAGCACGGTGAATGTACCCGATGGTCGGCTCGGCGGAGACGATGCGTTCGCCGTCCATTTTCAGCACATTTTGAAAAATGCCGTGGGTAGCCGGGTGGGTTGGCCCCAGGTTGAGGGTGGCCAATTCGCCTTCAAGGCTGTCGAGTTGGGAAAAGTAGGATTGGACTTGCATGTGCAAGGAGTTAAATCGCTAACAATCAATCAAAACTCCGCCCTTCATGGCCATCGCGGCCAAAGAAACGGTCGTCTTTATCGGTTCGGGTGCCGTCTTCAAGGCGGTATTCTTTGCGCATCGGGAACACGTCGAGGTCTTCCACGTTGAGGATGCGGGTCAGTTTGGGGTGGCCGTTGAAGATGATGCCGAAGAAATCGTATTCCTGACGTTCCATCCAGTTGGCCGAGGGCCAGAGGTCGGTAATGGAGGCGATATGCGCTTCTTCCACCGGAAACCAGGCTTTTACGCGGATGCGGCGGTTGTCGGGCCAGTTGTGCAGGTGATACACCACGCCGAGCTCGCGGCCCGAATTGTCGGGATAGTGCATTCCGCACAGGGTGGTGAGAAAATGGTAATTGAGTTCGCTGTCGTCGCGGAGAAACTGGAGCAGGGCATGCGCCTGATCTCTCGTGACTTCCACATTCAACACGCCGTCGTAGCCCGTTTCACTGCTGACCACGAGCCCGGGGTGTTGTTGTTCGATGCGGGCGAGTACCGTTTCGTTATTGAAATGCATCGTTATGCAATTTGATATTTCTCCAGAAGGTGCTGGTATTCAGGCGAATGGCGACGGCGCAAAGGTTCGTTTCTGACCAGTTCCTGAATTTTCAGGATGCCGTCGATGATTTGCTCGGGGCGGGGCGGGCAACCCGGCACGTACACGTCGACAGGAATCACCTTGTCGATGCCCTGCAAAACGGAGTAGGTGTCGAAAATACCGCCCGAACTGGCGCAGGCACCCACGGCAATCACCCATTTGGGTTCTGCCATCTGCGTGTACACCTGTTTGAGAATGGGGCCCATTTTTTTGGCAATGGTACCCATGACCATGAGCAAATCGGCCTGGCGGGGCGAAAAGGAAAGGCGCTCCATCCCGAAACGGGCCAGGTCGTAGTTGGTGCCCATGGTGGCCATGAATTCGATACCGCAGCAGGAGGTGGCAAATGGCAATGGCCAGATCGAATTGGAACGCGCCAGCCCCACGGCCTGGCTCAGTTTGGTGGCGAAAAAGCCTTCGCCGCCGTAACCTTCGGGCATTTCTGCTTGATTGATCATCGTTTGAGCAAGTAAAGGATTGATGATTGTCGAGGGTTCTAAATGTCTGGCAATCAGCAATTAATAGTTCATTTTTCCCAGTCCAGCGCACCTTTGCGCAGCACGTAAACAAAGCCCACCAAAAACACTGCCACGAACAGCAGAACCGCCAGGAAACCTTCCGTACCCATGGCGCGGAAATTCACGGCATAGGGATAAAAAAAGATCACCTCCACGTCGAAAAGGACGAAGAGAATGGCAGTCATGAAATATTTGATGGAAACGGGAATGCGCGCATTGCCCTGACTTTCGATGCCACACTCGAAGTTTTCGTTCTTTTTGGCGCTTTTACGGCGCGGACCCAGCATGGGAACGAAAATGAGTACGATGGCCACAAATCCGATGGCGACAAGAGACTGGAGGACGATAGGCAGGTAACCTGATGGTTCCATGTGTCGTAAAGTTTGATTTAAAACGGCAGCGAGGCGTGGTTGGTTGAGGAAAACATGGAAAAATCCCCGCAAACCGCCGCATTTGAGCGCGGCAAAGGTATTTAAATTCACTTCAAATTTGGACGAACTAAAAATTGTATCTTGGACACTTAGTCTGCCGCCGACGCTTTTTAGAATCATTCCAAGCGCAGGCGGAAATCTGCTCTTGCCGTTTGCTGAAAAAGTTGAACATTTGCCGCAACCACTCTTTTTCAACTATGTCCCGCGATTTATTTACAGGTATTTCCATGGCGCTCCTGCTGGCGCTGTTCGTCTGGTTTTTGCGCAGCCCGAAGCAGGCCGCTACCGCTTTTGCCGCCCCCGCGCCGGTCGTCGAGGTCGATCTGCTGGCGCCCTACGGCTCTCCCATGATTGATGGGAAAGCCGACGACCCCGTCTGGGAAATGTCGGAATGGCTTCTGCTCGACCAGGTCTGGATCGGCAAAAACCTTTCGGCCCAAGATTTTGAGGGCCGCTACAAACTGGCCTGGGACGAAAACAACCTTTACGTGCTGGCCGAGATTACGGACGATACCCTGATCGATATCCACCCCGACGGGCTGGATCACTACTGGGACGACGATTGCCTCGAAATTTTCATCGACGAAGATGCCTCGGGCGGCAATCACCAGTACAGTTACAACGCTTTTGCCTATCACATCGCTCTTGATGGCAAGGTCGTCGATATTGCCCCCGACAGTTCCTACCAGTATTTCAACGACCATTGTCTGACCCGCCGGACCAGCGAAGGCAACAAGAGCGTGTGGGAGGTTGCCGTCAAGGTTTTCGACGGCAAACGCTACGAAGACGGCGCCGACAACGTGCCTAAAATGTTGAAGTCGGGCAAGGTCATGGGCTTTGCGCTCGCGTATTGCGACAACGATCATTCGCCTGAGCGCGAGCATTTTATCGGCAATGTGGCCGTCGCCGGGGAAGACAAAAACCGCGGCTGGATCGATGCCGGCATTTTTGGCAAACTGGGCTTGCAATAGGCCGTTCTGGCGGCTAATTTTGCAGGCATGATGAACGTCGAACAACTCCGCACGCTTTGCCTCTCTTTTTCGGGTGTGACGGAGGAGATCAAATGGGGCAACGACCTCTGTTTTATGGTTGGTGAAAAAATGTTTTGCATCACCTCCGCCAACGCCGACCAGGGAGCCTCGTTCAAAACCAGCGAAGAGGAATATGCCATTCTGACCCAGCGCGAAGGCATTGTGCCGGCGCCATACCTGGCCCGTGCGCACTGGGTGTACGTGCTTGATTTTTCCCGCCTTAGCCCCCAGGAGTGGTACCGTCTGGTGCTCAAATCCTACGAATTGGTTAAAAACAAATTGCCCCGCAAAAAACAAGAACAGTTGTAAATAAGCCCTTAATCGACCGCCGTCGGTTGACGGTGCAACGGCAATTTGTTTAAGTTTGCCGCAAAAAAACGCCTACTTGCATGACCCTCCTTGACGGTAAACTACTCTCCGAAAACATCAAAGCCGAAATAGCGGCGGAAGTTGATCAAATCCGCGCCCGTGGCGGCAAAATTCCGCACCTCGCCGCCGTTCTTGTCGGCGAAAATCCAGCCAGCGAAGTGTACGTCAGCAACAAGATCAAAAGTTGCGAACAGGTTGGATTCAAAAGCACCCTCATCCGCCGGCCTGCCGACCTTTCGCAAACCGAGTTACTGAGCATCGTGCACCAACTCAACAACGACCCGGACGTCGACGGATTTATCGTGCAATTACCCTTGCCCAAGCACATCGAAGAAGAAAAAATCACCCTGGCGATCGATCACCGCAAGGACGTTGACGGCTTTCATCCCGTCAATTTCGGTCGTATGGCGCAAGGTATGCCCGCCTTTTTGCCGGCTACTCCATTTGGCATTCTGGAAATTCTGCGGCGGTACAATATCGAAACCAGCGGAAAACACTGCGTGGTGGTCGGGCGTTCCAATATTGTGGGCACGCCGATCAGCATTCTGTTGTCGCGCAAGGGCTACCCGGGCGATTGTACGGTCACGCTGACGCACTCCCGAACGACCGACCTGCCCGGGGAAGTCGGCCGCGCCGACATCGTTGTGGCGGCTATCGGCATTCCCGAATTTGTCAAAGGCGAATGGATCAAGGAAGGCGCGGTGGTCATCGATGTTGGCATCAACCGCATTGCCGATCCGAGCAGAAAATCGGGCTCCCGCATTGTCGGGGACGTCGATTTTGCCTCCGCGGCGCCCCGCAGCAGCTACATTACGCCGGTGCCGGGCGGGGTAGGGGCCATGACGGTTACTGCCCTCATGCTCAATACTTTAAAGGCGGCCAAGGGAGAAATTTATCCCAAATAAACAACCGATTGCACACCACAATTTTTATTGAAACATAAAATCAGAAAACATCATGGCTCGACTTACTGGTTTTTCCCGATTGCTGATTGCGCTCGCCATTGTGGCCGGCGTGTATTTCGCGGTCAAAACGTTCCTGCCCAAGTTTCAAAAGGACGGCGGCAGCCCGGCGCAAACGGAAACAACGGCCCCGGTCAGTACTCCAACTACCGCCGGCAGCGACAACTCCGCCTCGGCAGCTCCCGGCAGCAATACGTTCAGCGCCAGTTTTAATTTCAATGCGCCCTTGCCGGTCAACGGTAAATTGAAAGGCGTGGTCGAACTGGGCGCTACGGGTTTCAACTCTTTCATCGTGCGTATCGATGCCCAGAAAAACTGGAAACTCGAAAACTCCGAATTTGGCGCCAGCCTCGTACATGAAAACATGGCAACCGACGAAGACGTGCGCCAGGGGTTGAAACGCTACATCGCCAAAATGCTCGATTTCGGCGTACAAGGCAAAGACATCCACTTCGTGGTCAGCTCCGGCGCCGCAAAATCGGAGGTGACGGATAAAATCACCCGCGTACTTCGCACGATGAACTATTTTGTAAATGTCGTGACGCCCCAGCAGGAAGCCCAGTATGCCTACAAGGCTGCCATGCCCGGCGGCTTCGACGGCAAGGCTTTCGTTGTCGACATTGGTTCTGGCAACACGAAAATTTCCTACAAACAGGGCGCCTGGATCACGGGTATTGAATGCCCGGGCGCCAAGTATTACCAAAACGGCATGAACGATACCCAGGTCTATCAGGAGGTCAAATCCAAGGCCAACCAGGTGCCTGCCAACCTTCGTCCCACCTGCTTCATCATCGGCGGCGTGCCGTTCGAGCTGGCCGATCAGGTGCGCAAGGACAAAAAAGAACGCTACACGCCGCTTATGTCGCCGGGCGCTTACCAGGCTAAAGGCGAAAAACAACGCTCGGGCCTGAATATTTACAAGGCAATCGCCGATGCCACGGGCTGCCAGCAATTTGTGTTTGACTGGGACGCCAATTTCACGATCGGGTTTTTGCTGAGTTTGTAATCGACTTGTTTTGAACTGTTTACACAAACATGAGTCATCCCGAATTTTGAGCCAAGCAATGTGCGAGGCAATTAGAGATGGCCTGACGGAATCTGTAAATCGGCATCGAAGCTTTTCGGTGCCGATTTCCTGTTCTATGGCACCAATTGTTGATGAATTGGGCCA
>JBGAHL010000025.1:0-84001 GCA_044226205.1 Saprospiraceae bacterium | reverse complement strand
TCGTACACGTGCAGGCGTTCGAAGTAGATGTACTGCGTGCACGATGCCGTGTTGTTCGAAGCATCGGTGGCTACCCACACCCGTTTTACATAAGCCGAAAGGTCGTTCGGATCATTGCAGGGGGTATCGTACCACGTATCCGAGTAGGTCAGCGTGTACGGTCCGCAGTTCTCGTAAACATCCGGGTAAGCCGTCAGAATGCCCAGCACGTCGTTCAGGTAAGCCGGGTCGTATTGCGTAATGGCGCAGTTCAGGTCGATGTCATGGCAGGTCAGCACCGGGGCAAGTTTGTCTTCCACTTTGAGGTTACCCCAGCATTTGTTGCCGCTCACCAGGTGCGTTACCCGTACCTGATAGGTCTTGCCAATGTCGTTGGCATTTACAAAACCGGGCACCCAGGGACCGTTGCCGAAGGGTACGGTTTTATCCAGTTCAACGAGGTAGTCATCGTAGCAGCCGTAAGTGCCTTCCAGCACCATGTCCGGGTTGATCTCCGCTTCGCAGTTCTCGTCTACCGAGACATAAACAAAGTCGTTGCACACCAGCGAAGACGGGGTGGAGACCACCTGAACGTAGGTTTTAACCGATTGTACGCAACCCGGGTCGTTCGGACCAAAAGCCTTGGCTACGCCGCCATCGACCGTGTACACGATCTCGTACTGGCCGGGGCCCTGGCTCGGGTCGAAGGTGTTGGTTGGGGTACCATTGACCGTAAACACGGCCGATACGATGTTCGCATCACCCGGGTTACCCGTCAGATCGACCGGGTCGGAGAAGATGCAGAAATCGCCTGACAGGTCGGAAGTGATGGCCGGATTCGGGTATTGACAGCTGTTGCCGATGGTAAGCGTCTGGCCGAGGTTGTTGCGCACCGTAACACTGTACCCGATTGCATCGACATGGATGCCTTCCAGGTAATAATCACCGCTGTTGGCGGGATTTTGGTAAAGCAGGGTGCCTATAGCAATAGGTGTCGGGGCAGAAGGAGGCGCCAGACTGGCGATGGAATACAAACCACTTACGGCAATGACCGTCCAGGTTTGACCTGCAAGAGATTCCACCTTGATTTTTTCGCCAAACTGTCCGTTGGTAAGTGTTGTAGCATTGTTTTTACAAATGCACGGGTCAACGATCAGGATTTTCGGAACACAGCGATCGAAAGGATTGACCGTAACCTGAGCGGTGCAACTGGAGGAGTTGTTGCAAGGATCTGTTGCAGTCAGAACCACAGGAACCGTCGTTCCTTGCTGGGCACAGGTGAACGTGAACGGACCAGCCGGGGTGACAGTAAGCGTATTGGCTGCGGCGCAATTGTCGCTGAGGGACTGAATAAGTTGCGCTTGCGTAACACTTGCATTGCCAAAAGCATCGAGGCTGACGGTGATGGAAGCGCAAGTGATATTCGGCCCCGTATTGTCTACAACGGAAATAATTTGCGTATGCTTCACCATATTTCCGCAAGCGTCGCTTGCAGACCAGGTGCGCGTAATAGTTTTGTTTTGAGGGCAACTACCGGCCGCCATTGTCTCCGTAAACGTAACCGGAATGCCATTTTGAATCGGCGTAAAGGTTTGTCCCTGGTTGATCGTGCCCGGCGTTGCTGCGGCAGGGCTATTCCAGGTAAAGGCGCTGTACTGGTTGCCGTTGCCCGTGAGGCGCAAGGACAGACCAATCGGATCGGTACCTGGTTCCAATACACCAATGTCGGTGGATACCTGGCCGTTGGCCGGGCCGCCGACTGCAGTCATGACGCCTTCGTAACTCAGGAACTGAAGAACCATGCCGCCCTTGACCAGTGCGATACCATCACTGGGACCGTTTTGAATGCCATCCGGCGGATAGGTAAAGGCTACCGCGCCATGGCCATTGCTTTCATTGTCGATCTGGCCGGAAAGCACCAGGGTATTGTACGTGCCGCCCATATTGCCCGTACTGCCATTGTACAGTACCAAACTATACTGGGAAAGGTCGGTGCCTGCCTGACCGGCAACTTCGATAAACTCTCCCTGATCGGCGCCCGTATTGTCGTAGTGAATTTCATTGATCCAAACCTGGGGCATTGCCTGGCTGCAGGCATCGATGGCTACAAGAGTCGCGGCCGGAGGCACGGGGTCGCTGCAACTGATCGTGGTGTTGGGCGGGAGCGGCGGGGCAAATACCGGCGCTACATTGTCGACAACATTGATCGTCTGCGTATAGGTATTGGAATTGCCACAGGCATCAGTCGCCGTGTAGGTTCTTTTAACAATAAGGCTGCCGTTGCAGGCGCCCATCATGGTAGTTTCCACCATTGTCGCGGTGATGGTCCCCATCTGAGCCTGAACGGTCTGGCCCGTGTTGATCGTGCCCGGCGAGGCCGTAACCGGCCCGGTCCAGGTAAAGCTCGAGTATTGATTGCCGCTTCCGATCAACTGGAGCGACAGCCCCGCTGCCTCGGTACCCGTCTCGGTCACGGGGATATTGGTCGCAGTGATGCCCATTGCAGGACCGTCATTGGCGAGGAAGGCGCCTTCGTAACTCAAAAACTGAATGACCGTATTGGGCAATCTGACCAGCGCCAGTCCGTCGGGCGTACCGTTCTGGATGCCGTTGGTCGGGTAGGTAAATGCCACGGCGCCAACGCCGCTGCCTTCGTCGTCGATCAGGCCGCTCAGGGTTTTGGTGTCGTACACCACCCCGCCGTTGCCGTTGTAAAGAATGATCTGGTACTGACTCAGGTCAAGACCTGCCGAGCCGGCGACCTCTACAAACTCGTTGACATCATTGCCAACGTTGTCGTAGTGAATTTCATTGATCCAGATAACCGGCGGCGGGTTACCCGGATCGCAGTTATCTGTGGCCGTAACGATAGCGGGCGTAGGCAGGGACGCCCCGCAGGCCACCGTCTGGTCTTGCGGAAGCGGCTGATTGAATACCGGCGCTACGTTGTCGAAGACCGTGATTGTCTGAATATACGGCGAACTCGTATTGTTGCAAACGTCGGTAGCCGTCCAGGTCCGCGTAACCGTTTTGTTTTGAGGGCAATTGCCGGGGGCGATCGTCTGCAAATAGTTGACCGTAGCGTTACCCGAACAGTTGTCGGTAGCGGTCAGGGTCGGGGGGGCAGGCAAAGGATCAGAGCAAGCGATCGAGGTGCTGGCCGGGAAGGGTCCGTTCAGCGTGGGCGGCGTCTGGTCGGGTTGATAGGTGTAGTTGAGCACACAAGTGCCGGAAGCCTCGCCCTGGTCAAACTGGTCGTTATCGTTCGCATCGTCATAAATAAAATAGGTGCGAGCAACCGAGGTGGTCGAGCAGTTGTTGATTGGATCCGTCGAGGAAGTCACGATAACCGCCCCGCAGGGTTCGCCGAATATCTCTCCACCCAGCGCTTCAAATTCGGCTGTGGTAGTAGCAGGAGCGGGCAGAGGGTTGTTACAGTTATAAACGGCCGTAGGTTGAGGCGGGCAATTAACCGTCAAAATGCAAGGGTTGGCAGAACAAGCACCCGGATCGACAACCACGACTGAAATCGTGCAGTCCGGGTCGTTGGCATCGGCAATAAACACGGTGACGTTGCCGCCGCCGGCCGAACCCGCCTGAAGGCGGAAAAACTGAGCGCTGCCATAGGGTACGTTGTTTGCCGGCGTGTTGCCATTCCAGAGTACGGTACCGGCACTAACCGTTACATTGTATCCGTTGGAGATATTCGTGCCGACAGGATTTAATTGGAACCAGATATAATCGTCGGAAGGATCGTTGCCCGTCTCGTTATTGTCTTCGCAATGTACGTCGGTAAGGCCGGCATCGGTCAGGTCGCAGACCGGGTTACTGTTGGAGCAAGAGCCTGGATCGGTCAGCAATACACTGACCATGCAGTTACCGCTGGCATCGGTTACCGTGACGGTTACGTTGCCGCCGCCGGCCGATCCCGCCTGAAGGCGGAAATTCTGAACAGCGCCGTACGGTACGTTCGTAGCCGGGGCGTTGCCATTGAGCAAAACCGAGCCGCTGCTGACCGTTACGTTATATCCCGAGCCAAGGTCGGCGCCCGCAGGATTGAGTTGAAACCAGATATAATCGTCCGAAGCATCGCCAGGCGTTTCGTTGTTATCCTCGCAATGCACATTGGCGAGCCCTGCACTGTTCAACGAACAGGCAAAGGTGGCGGCAACAGAAATATCATCCAGACCGAATTCATCGCGGGAGCCCGAGCCCGACACATCGGCGCCGCTCCAGCGGATATAGTAAAAACTGCCAGGAGCAATGGACAAACCGGTAATGGTCGTTGAACGCGAAGGCGCCGATCCGACCAGCACCCAGCCGAGCCCATCGGCGACTTGTATGGAAGTGTAATCCAGTGCGGCCACAGGCGTGTAGGTCACATTGTCGGCCGAGTGCGAAAAATTAAAGGAGTTGGCGCGCCCCTGGTCATTGCGAATATAAATGTTGTACGATACAACCAGCTGGGTGATATTCGTCGTACCCGTGTTTTCGATCCGGAGCGTAAGCGTACCCGGGGCCCAGTCGCTGCCGCCGGGCTGGATCATCAGACAGGGATTGGCGGCCGACTGCGGCGTGCCTGTGTAGGCGTAAAAGCCGCCCGTCGTAATTGCCGCAGCAGCGGTACCGCGGGCATAATCTCCGGCTGTATTCGTGCCTCCGAAGGCCAGGTTGCCGTCGCTCCAGCCGGTCACTGCCCAGGCATTGGAGTTGAGCCGGCCGGTCGTCGTCGGGTCGGGAGAAAAACCGGCGCTGGTATAAGCCGTGCCGGGGTTGGTGCCTACCGACGCAGCCGTGGCGCTGCTGAAATCGATCGTGGAAGAACTACTGCCGTTCGACAGTTTTACCTGTGCAGAAGCAGTGCCGGCCAATAGGAGCAGCACAAAAGCTGATAAACAGGAAACGGGAAAGTGGAACCGGGTACAAGAACCTTTCATGAGCAAGTATTAAAAATAATAATTACACAGCACGAAGCGCTGCGATAAGTTGATGTGGGCAACAAAAAATGATCTGTTTCCGAAGAAACTGACTATTTTGGTGAAGCCGGCAAACCTTTTTGCTGTAAGTACCCGTCAGAGGAGAGAAAAATGACGACAGGCTGAAAAAGTGAGGAAAGCAGGAACTGCCAAACTAGTCATGAGATTATCAAACAGGATTAAAAAAACAATAGGGCAAAAGTAGGCCGCGCGGCCCAAAAAACCGCCTTCGCCACCCAACTTTTCGATAAAACTTAATCTTGAAAAAATACCCGCCACCGCAAGGCAGCATTCCGACGTTTTCCAACACCTTTTTCCCAAATAATCAGCAGCATTGCGCTACCTTTTCCCCCTGAATTTTTATAAGGCTCTTTTGAAAGAAAAGCCACCCGGATGCAAAATTTTCAGTCAAAAAAAGAAACTTTATTTCCCCAAAACGTTTTTAAACGGTAATACTAACGCAGTCCGACATGCGCCAACTCAAGATTACCCACAAAATCACCTCCCGCGAAAGTCTCGCGCTGGAGAAATACCTCAACGACATCGGCAAGATTCCCCTGCTCACGCCGGAGGAAGAGGCCGCGCTCGCCCGTCGCATTCGCGAAGGCGATCAGGATGCTCTTGAACGCATGACGGAAGCCAACCTTCGCTTCGTAGTATCTGTCTCCAAACAATATCAGAATCAGGGACTTAGCCTTTCCGACCTTATCAACGAAGGCAACGTGGGCCTGATCAAGGCTGCCAAACGTTTCGACGAAACCAAAGGCTTCAAATTTATTTCCTACGCCGTCTGGTGGATCCGCCAGAGCATCCTGCAGGCCATTGTCGAAAACAGCCGCATCGTCCGTATGCCGCTCAACAAAGTCGGCTCCTACAACAAAGTCAACGAAGCCTACATCCATTTCGTCCAGCTCGCCGAACGCGAACCGACCGATGATGAACTGGCCGATCTGCTCGATATGTCGCCCCGCGAAGTGCAAACCATGATGCTCAGCACCGTGCGCCACGTGTCGCTCGACGCGCCGATCGCCAACTCTGAAGACAGCGACGCCACCATGCTCGACCTTTATTCTTCCGACGACGCGCCCGAGCCCGATCTCAACCTGATGGCCGAATCGCTGCGCGAGGAGGTCGCCCACGGACTGGCCATGCTGTCTCCGCGCGAAATGGAAGTGATCGCTTCGTACTACGGCCTCAAAGGCTATCCGGCGCTGACGCTCGAGGAAATCGCCGAACTCTACGGCCTTACCCGCGAGCGCGTTCGCCAGATCAAGGAGCGCGCCATCCGCCGCCTGCGCAAATCGAGCAAGGCGCTCAAATCCTATCTCGGATAGTTCGTCTGTCCTGGCTGGCTAGCCAAAGCAGGAATGCTGAATTTCCGTGAAAAAAACGGAACTTCGCGCCCGCTTTGAATCATGCAACTGGCTATCGACATCGGTAACACCCGCACCAAAACCGGTCTTTTCGACGGCGCCACACTGGTGCGGAAATCCGTTTGGACAGAATGGTCGGTGGCAGATATCGGCCGCTGGCTGGGCGAAATACGGCTCGATGGCGCCATTTTCGCCTCCGTTGCCGACAACGACGCCTCGCTTCGCGCTTCGCTGCAAAACCATTTCGGCGCTTTCGAATTGCAATCATCCACTCCCCTGCCCTTTCGCAATGCTTACCGCACCCCCGAGACACTGGGCAAAGACCGGCTGGCAGCGGCAGCGGGCGCACTGGCGTTATTCCCGGGCCAGCATTGCATGGTGGTGGATTGCGGGACCTGTATCAAGTACGAACTGCTCGATGCAGGAAGCATTTACCTCGGCGGCAATATCGCCCCGGGCCTCAAAATGCGCGTTCAGGCCATGCATCACTTCACAGCGCGGCTGCCCGAAGTACCCCTCGAAATGCCCGCCGAAACGGTAGGTTACAGCACCCAAACCGCCCTGCAAAATGGCGCTTTACGCGGCGCAAGCCTCGAAATCGAAGGGTTTGCGCGGATTTTTGAACAAAAATTGAACCCTCTGAATATTATCCTGACCGGCGGCGACGCCGCGTTTTTACAAAATCATCTCAACCTGCCCCGACTGACCACCGAACCCGACCTGACCCTTTACGGACTCAACCATATTCTGACTTTTAACCTGAACAACATAACCCAGTAAAGCTTCCATCCCGGTTTTCAACACCCGGTTTTTCTACCATGCGACTTTCCTTCACCGGTCTTTTTCTGCTTTTTGCCGCCGCGCTGCTGGCTCAACCCAAACAAAACTCCCCCTACTCCCAATACGGCATCGGCGACCTGGTGCCGCAGTATTTTGCCAATCAGGCGGCATGGGGCGGCCAGACGACGGCCTCGCACGACCCCTTCCACGTCAATCTGATGAACCCGGCCTCGTTCGCTTCCCTGCGCACGACCACCCTGGACGTGGGCCTTTTTGCAAAAAACAGTAACTACAAATCTTCCAGCGGCTCGCTCAATGCCTGGGGCGGCAACCTGGCCTACCTTTCGCTCGGCTTTACGCTGAAAAGCCCCATCAACGAAGTGCTCGACCGCAAGCAATCGCCCTGGCAGTTTGGCATGGGTTTCACGCTGACACCCTATTCGCAGGTCGGCTACAACGTCCAGACCCGCGATACCCTGCCCCAACTCGGCGAAGTGACCAACTCCTTCGAAGGAAGCGGCGGCACCTACCGCCTCAACTGGAGCAACGCCGTGCGATATAAAAATACCGCCGTTGGTCTTAACCTCGGCTGGCAGTTCGGCGAAGCCAAATATGAGTCCAGGGCCGACTTTCGCGACAGTTTCCCGACTTACAGCGACGTGTTTCGCGATGAAATCGCCATCAAAGGCCTCGTATGGAACCTGGGCGTTCAACACGATATCGTGCTGAAACACGCTGATCAGGACAAAACGGTCCCCTTGCGCTGGATCACGATCGGCGCCACCGTCGAAAGTAACCACAACCTCAGCGCGAGCACCGATATTCTTCGGTTCCGCGCCCGACCCGCCAGCGGCGGCTATACCGGCTACGACACGCTGCTCAACGTGGTCAACGACAGCCGTACTATTACGCTTCCCTCGGGGTTCAGCCTTGGTATTCAATACGTTAACGCCAGTAAATTCAAGGCAGGCATGCAATTTGGGATCGAAAACTGGTCCAATTACGTCAACGAAACCCGCCCGCCCGACCAGCCTTTCCGCAACACCATCTCTCTCTCGGGCGGCGTCGAATACATTCCCGACTACGCCTCCTACAACCGCTATCTCAAACGCGTGCGTTACCGACTCGGCGCCTATTACCGCCAGGACCCGCGGCAGGTCAATGGCCAGGACCTCAACGATATCGGTTTCAGCTTCGGCTTCGGTCTGCCCCTCATTCTGCCGCGCCAGCAGACTTCTTTTATCAACACAGCCTTTGAAGTTGGCAAACTCGGCGCCGACTCGCCAATCGAGGAAACGTACTACCGCATTACCGTCGGATTTACCCTCAACGACAACACCTGGTTCTACAAACGCAGGTTTGAGTAAAGTTCAAAGTTCAAAGTTCAAAGTTGGAAAGTTCAAAGTTCGTCGCGGATTACATTGAGGAAAAGTGGCTGTAAGGTCCTGCAAAATGTCAGCCGCTTACAACTTTGAACTTTGAACTTTGAACTTTGAACTTTCCAACTTTCTCTTAATATGTCCCAGCATCATTCCGAAGCCTTTATGTTGAAGATCAGGCGGATTGGTCGCATGATCAATTTGCTGGGAAAGGTATCGCCGGCGCTGGCGGGGAGAGCCGCGTTTCGCATATTCTGTACGCCCAGAAAACAAACTTTGCGGGAAGACGATCGTCGCTTTTTGGAATCGGCGCAATCGGAGGTAGTGACGCTTGAAAATATTGCCATCAAAACGTACACCTGGCAACCTAAAGGGCAAACGGGCAGCAAGACGGTGCTTTTTTTGCATGGCTGGGAGTCCAACAGCGGGCGCTGGAAAAAATACATCAAGGAATTGTTGGTTGGCGGCTTTTCGGTCATGGCATTCGACGCCCCCGCTCACGGATTGTCCGGCGGGCAATTCATCAATTTACCCCTGTACAGTCGTGTGTTAAAGGCTTTTATGCATGAAAAAGGAGTGCCTTACGCACTTGTCGGGCATTCGCTCGGCGGCGCAGCCGTGGTGATGAGCATGGCGGCATTCGGCGCGCCGAGGGTGCAAAAAGCCGTGGTGATGGGCTCTTTCGCCGAATCAGCCCGCGTCCTGCGCGATTTTGGCGCCCTGCTCGGCCTCGACGAAACGGTGCTGGCGGCCGTCAACCGCGAAATTATCCGGCAAAGCGGCATATCCATCGAGGCTTATTCGGTGGAAGGCAAAGCGGCCCTGTTGACCGATGTGCGCGGACTGGTCATACACGACCGCGACGACGACGTTGCGCCTGTTGAAGAAGGGAAAGCCATTGCGAAAGCCTGGCGGGCACGGCTGATTGAAACCGAGGGCCTCGGGCACCGAATGCAAAGCCAGGTGTTGGCAGAGATCGTGCGGGAATTTCTGGAAGAGGCCTGAGCTCAGAGCGTCTGCGACAACACGTAAAGCAGGTACACCTCGTCCTGATTGTTCACCCCGATGCGGTTGTGGTTAAGGTGGATAAGACTGGGTAGCGCTTTTTCCAAATTATCACCCAAGGCATTGAAAATGAGTTCGTTACCACGCAGCCAGCGTTGCCACTCCGGTTGTTGTTTGTCAAATTTTTTATCGGCCAGTGCATTCCATAGCACATCCAGTGCGGACTTGATGTCGTCCCGCTGCAGATCGAGGCTTTGATCAAAACTGTCCTTGATCGCCTGAACCATTTGGTAATCAGCAGGCAACTCCTCCCCTTCGGGCCGAAAAAACAGGGGAAGCCACTGATCGCTCAGCCGGCCGAAATAACGGGAAGCCTGCATACGAATCATACCGGCTGCAAATGCCACGATGGCATCCAGCCGCAAGGTATCGAACAAGGCATCCCCGTGCGTGTATGGGCGGGCCAGGCGTTCGAGCACAACCCTGGTGGAGAGGTGGAAATGTTCTTCGGCCAGTTTGAGTGCTTCCGCGCCGCCAAAACGCTCGGGTTCGGCGACGTATGCCACCTCTTCCAGCGTACCGCGCGTTGCGAACCATTCGAGTGCAGCGGGGCGGAGCGTTTGCTCGACCCATTCCGCCTGCCCGTGCAGACGAATTCGAATTTGCGGACCGCGCTCGTCTTCCTGCCGGACGAAGAAAGCCCGGGCGCCGGGAGTCGACCAAATATATTGATCCAGAAAGGGTTTCAGACCGCGCGCCAGAAAGGCATCGGGTGTTTCAAGGGGATGGATATGAAAAGAAAGCCAGTGCGGCATGGTTGGAAACAGGGGCAAAACCGGGTTTTGCCATCGTATTTGTGTAAAAACCGAAAATCAGCCTCGCGGCAAGCGCAAAAGTAAGGGGAAAGAGCGGTCCCGCTCCAGATCGCCGAAATCTGGTTGTCAAATCCTCGTAAATAATCTGGCCCGGTCGGCGCACGCCTCGTCAAACCAGGCGGTTTTCAGGAAGTCGCCAATTAGGACGACAACGTCCTTTTATGTGAAAAATTGAGTTTCGTATTGATTTTATCTACTTTTAAAAATCTATTATTCAAGCAGAAACACTTTTTATTTCATTTTAATAAAATTTACAGTTATATTAATACGAATTAGATATAACTGCCTACATTGTGCCGTCATCGCTGCTTCAAAATCATTTTTAAAACCTTTCATTCATGAAAAATCTAAATTTCATCCTTTTCCTGGGCGCATTTGCCCTGCTTGCACTCGCTTCATGCACCAAACAAGACCCCGCCATTACCCCCATCACAACTGAAACCGGCGACGAAGCCGACGAAAGGGGGGTCCAGCCTTGCAACTGCAACCTGAAAGTAACCGCCAACATGGCCGGCAGCAATTACGGCACCCCCTGGGTATTCGAGCTGTATTATCTGGATGGCAACGGCGTAGGTCACTTGCAACAAGCCTTTGCCAACGGCACCACCAATTACCCGCTTTCCATCAAAAAAGGCTCAACGCAACAATGGACCATGACGGCTCAAAATCCGCCGTCCAACCTGACCGTGACGGCCCGACTGGAATGCGGCGGTGAGCCGATTTCACCTGGCGGCAAGGTCAAAACCTACAATGTGCCCGCCGGCACAGTAGTATATGGCAATTCTGATACTTCTACCAACCCGAACTGCAGCGTTCAATAATTTCTCTTCCTGACAATCCGATTTTACGGAGCAGCGAGCAAATCTGGCATTTCTCACCTGCGGGTGGGGAATGCCATTTTTTTGAATAAATCATTGGGAAAAACAAAAAAGCCCCGTCTGTCCGACGAGGCTTTTTCTTTGTGGCGGAGGCAGGACTTGAACCTACGACCTTCGGGTTATGAGCCCGACGAGCTACCAACTGCTCCACTCCGCGATTTAGCGGCTGCAAAGATACAACAACCACTTTTACTTTTCCTAATATTTTTTGTAAATCATTTGGTTGCCCGGGTCATTTCGCGTTTGCCGGGTGGCCCTTGCAGGCGTTCGACGCTGAATCCGACTTTTTTCAATGTGCGTTTGAAATGCCCTTGGGCGCAGTAGGTCACGAGAACTCCTTCAGGGCGAAGCGCTTTGTACAAAGCCGCAAAAACCGCCTCCGTCCACAATTCCGGCTGTGCCTGCGGTGCAAACGCGTCAAAATAGACAAGGTCGAAAACCGGCTCGGAAGAAAACGTTTCGAGTGGCTGCAGTTTTTTTTCAAATAAGAACTGCTCGGAAAAATTAGCCGGCACGTCCCAGGCGCATTCATGCAAAGCCATAAAATCCTTTTGCCGTTCGGGCACGTTCAGTTGTGCGGCAAAATTGAAAAGCGCGGCATCTTCCAGCCCGACCGGGTACGCTTCCAACGCGGTGTATCGGACGCTTAGGTTACGGCGCTCGGCCTCCAGCCAGGTCATGAAAGCGTTGAGGGCCGTGCCCAGCCCCACTTCGAGAATGGCAATATCGCGCTGAACAGCCGCCATGTAGCGCAGGCCGGCATTGATAAAAACATGCGCCGACTCGGTCACCGCACCGAAGCGCGAATGGTAGGTCACTCCGAAACGCTCGGAGAAAACCGAATGAGAGCCGTCCTGTGTTACAATCAGTTCTGTCATGCCTTTTCAGGCGGCAAATTCCGAAAAATTACCACATTAACGCACCACGGTTACGTCGCCACTGAGTACGGATTCGGCGCCGTCGATCAATCGGAGTTTGATCAGGTAAACGTAAACGCCCGAACCCACTAATTCTCCGCGAAAACTGCCATCCCAACCATACAATTCCTGGGAAGGCGGGAAATGGTGGTTTTCAAACACCAGCTCACCCCAGCGGTCGTAGATCATCAAGTCAACGATCTCGTCTACCCCTTTGCCGGCGTACAGCGTAAAATGGTCGTTCAAGGCGTCAGACCCGGGCCGAATGGCATTTGGAATATAGATTTCCCCTATCCGAACCACGATCTCCCGTTCGTCGCTCCAGACGCAGCCTTTGTTGTCCACGGCCGTCAGGGTGTAGGTGGTGGTTTCGAGGGGCAGCGCAGTTGTGTTGAGGCAGTCGGGGCAAGCCAGTCCTTCGGAGGGCGTCCAGGAGTATTGTACGATCGTAGAGGCAATTTCGACCTGCCCTTGCAGCAAGACCTGTTCACCCAGAAAAATCGTGATATCCGGGCCGGCATCGACGGCGTTGGGCAGCGGCGCCGGAAGTTGCACGGTATCCACGGCCCTGCAACCCAGGGCATCTTCGGTTTCAATCAGGTAAATACCTGTTTCCAGGTTATCAAACTGTCCGGAACTGCCCTGCGGCGCCTGATTAAGGCTGTATTGATATGGCCCCGTTCCACCTGTTGTGGTATCGACGGTGATGCTCCCGTCGTGTCCGCCGAAGCAATGCACCGGCATACTTGAAAACTCACTGACAATAGGCGCGGGGGCAGGGATCACTGCGGTTGTCGTATCGGCACAACCCGTCGCATCCTGTACGATCGCAACGACTGGTCCGGCCGGCAGTCCGCTTGCAACCGGACCGTTGCCGGCGGCAGGCTGCCAGGTAAATACAAAGGGCGGCACACCGCCATTGACCTGCGTGGAAGCCGTGCCGTCATTTTCGTCAAAACAGCTCACCTCCGTGACCTGGGCAATATTCAGTTCAACACCGGGCAAATTGGCCACGACAACCGCTAAAGTGTCGTCACAGCCATGCTGGTCACTCACCGCAACCTGATAGGTTCCCGGCGCCAGACCCGTTGCCACAGCCCCTGTTCCTCCGACGGGCGACCATTGATAAAAATAAGGCGCAGTCCCGCCGGTACTGACGACCGTGGCACTGCCATTGGCGCCCGAGCAATGCGCGTCCGTCACCATCGCGGTGCTGGCCAATGCCATTGGCTGCATGATTTGGGCCGAAACAATACGGGTGCATTGATTCGCATCGGTGACCGTAACCGTGTACAAGCCCGTCGGCAGCCCGTTTGCGACGGGCCCTGTGCTGCCTCCGGTCGACCAGTTGTACGTGTAAGGCGGCGTCCCAATACTTGCATTGACCGTAATACTGCCATCCTGTGCGCCAAAACAGGTAGCATCTACAACATTCCCTATGGAAGCCACCACACTCGGTATGCCGGGGAGGTTGAGCAACACGGTATCGATGCAGCCATTCTGATCGGTAATGGAAACGCCGTATTGGCCGGCTGCAAGCCCGGTAGCTAGCGAGCCGCCGTTCGTGGGAGGCGACCAGACGTAGGAATACCCGGGCACGCCACCAGTTTCTACGATATCGACGACGCCATTTGGCAAATTGCAAATCGAGGGCAGTACGATAACCGAGTGTTGTAATTCGGTCGGTTGGTCAATATTGATCAAAACACTCGCAGAACAGGCATTGGCATCTGAAACAATGACGGAGTAAGTTCCCGCCGCAAGGCCGTTGGCCGAAGGACCGCTTCCTCCGCCGGGCCAGGCATAGGTGTAAGGGGCTGTGCCCTGAGAGGCGATTACGCTTGCCGCGCCGTTGTTGCCGCCAAAACAGGTCACATCCGAGGTATTGTCCTCCAAAAGTTGAACATGGGGAATGCTGTCGACGTAAATATGAAGGGTATCGATGCAGGCATGCGAATCGCTTACCGTCACATCGTACCAGCCCGCCGTCAAACTGGCAGCAGCATTGCCGGAGGCGACATTGGGCGACCACCCGTAGTTGTAGGGCGGCGTGCCGCCGCTTTCTGCAATCGTTGCGCTGCCATTGGCGATGCTGCAGAACATGGGATGCACAGCCACCATGTGCTGAAAAGCCGGTGGGCTGCCGATCACTGCCGTCACTGTGGAGATGCACGACGAAGCATCCGTGACCGTCACCGTGTAGGCGCCCGCTGCGAGATTGCCTGCCACTGCGCCATTGCCAACCCCTCCGGGCCACATGAAGGTATAGGGCGAAATGCCGCCGTTGGTTACAATTGTGGCGCTGCCGTCGCTGCCGCCGGGGCATGTGACCGGGCTGGCGCTCCCGAGGGTGGCCTGCACCCCTCCAATATTGCCGATATTCACCGTAATGACGTCCGTGCAGGCATGGCTGTCCGTGACGGTAAGCAAATAGGTGCCCGATGCCAGCCCGTTTGCCGTATTGCCCATACCCGTGCCCGGCGGCCAGGCGTACGTGTACGGCGACGTTCCTCCCGTCTGCACCACCTGAGCGGTTCCGTTGGTACTGCCGCAGGCGGCAGGCGTCGTACTTATATTGGGTGAAAAATCAAGCGGTTGGGCGACCATTGCGGTGGCCGTGGCCGTACAACCATTGGTGTCGGTGACGGTGACGGTGTAGTTTCCTGCCGCCAGTCCGGAAGCCATTGCATTTAACCCGCCGCCTGGCGACCACAAATAGGCCGTCGGCGGAGCAGCGCTGAGCAATGCGACCGTTGCACTGCCATCGGCATTCCCGAAACAGGTTGCAGGTGAGGTTCCTGCAATGGCGGCCTGGGCCGCCGGGGTGCCCGAAATGGCGACCGAGGCGGTATCGTGGCAGCCCAGTTGATCCGTTATGGTCACGCCGATATTGCCCATACCGATGTTGGTGACCGGGTTGCTTGATGCGCCGCTTGTCCACAAAAACTGATAAGGGCCAGTGCCGCCTGTTACGGCAACCGTGGCGCCACCGGTATTCGCGCCGCAAAGGGCCGGGGTCGTCGTCACAATATGCTGAAAAGCAGGCGGTTCGGCGATGTTAATAGCGGTTGTCGCGGTACACTGGTTGGCATCGGTGACCGTAACAGAATAGGTGCCGGCAGACAGCCCGGAGGCCGTAGCCGTATTGTTACCCGGCGCCGACCAGACATAATTTAACGGCGCCTGTGCATTGTTCACCATTACCGTTGCACTCCCGTCAGCGCCGCCGGGGCAGGAAACCGCCGAGCTGGAAGCCACATTTGCGAGCAAGCTCAGGCTGTTTGTAATGTTGAAAAAGGCTGTGTCGGCACAGTTGTGGCTATCGGTGATGGTCACCGAATAAGCGCCCGAAGCCAGTCCCGAAGCCGAAGCGCCAGAACCTGCCGCCGACCAGGCATATGTGTACGGCCCGACACCGCCCGACGCGGTTATCGACGCAGCGCCGTTGTTCAGTCCACATGACGTGCCGTTTGTTTGAACGACATGTTGCAGGGCAGAAGGCTCCGCTACGGTTGCAGTAGCGGTTGCCGGACAGATGCCTGGCGCGCTGACGGTCACCGAATACGTGCCGGGAGCAAGCCCTGTGGCAACCGAAGTATTTTGAACGGGCGTCGTACTCCACTGGAAAGACGCGGTGCCAACGGCAGGATTGATTTGTACCGAAGCTGTGCCATCTGCGTTTCCATGACATTGAACATCAACCGCTTGTGTCGTCAGGTCGAGAATAGTGACCGTATGCGAAACTGTGGCGCTCGGGCCGCTGCACAGGCTTGATGCACTCATCGTCACGGTGTACACACCGGGAGCGCTGAAAGTGTGGGAAGGAAATTGTGCAGTAACGGTATTGGCTGCGCCGGAAGCCGGGTCGCCGAAATTCCAGGACCAGGTTTCAGGGCAATTGGTCGCGTTTTCTACAAACGAATAAGTATTCGGCCCTGAACAAGTGGCTGTAAAATCTGCAACAATTGGCGGCGCATTTTCGATGTAAATATCGTCGAAGCCCACGCCGTCGAAGTTGTTGCAGGTGGTTCCTGCCCCGAAGGTGAATCGAAAACGGACGTTGGGTTCGCCGCCCAGGTAAGGCATGCAATGTTTGGCTTCCACCCACCCGGCGCTGCCAAATCCGCCGACGCAAATGCCGGCCGAGGGCTGGATATTGCCCGACCAGCCGTCGCGTACGGTTGCGAGATTATTGAGAAAATTGATCGGGGAATAGTTGTACCAATTGGCGTTCAGGCAATTGGTATCGTCGTCGATGGCCCCTACGTTCGTCCAGGTCGTTCCATTGTCGAGGGAATACTGCAGGTTGGTGCCGTCGAAATGCCGTTCCGATTCCCACCAGATTTTAAAATGGATGTAGGGATGCGGCAAACTGCTAAAATCGAAACACGGACTCTCGACGTAGGAACGTTGTCCAAAACTGTAAAACGAGCCGCTCAAACCGCCGGTCACCCAGCATTTGGCGCCCGAAGCCGCGGCATTGATGACCGGCTTGGCCGGAGTGCCCCAGGTCCAGTCGTTGTTCAGACCACCGGCTTGCCAGCCGCCCTGGCCGGCTTCGAAATCTTCGTGGTAGGGGAAATTGGAGATCAAGGGCCCGCATTGGGCAGAAAGGGCGAAAGGCAGGGTGATCCCGATCAGGGCCCCAAAAAGAATGGAACGCATAAAAAACAAACGCTTGGACAAACTGATTTGATTGCTGATGATCAAGTCAGAATACGGCAGAGATCAGAAGGCTATTTGTTCAAATAATGCAAAGGTAGGCAGCTACGACCGAGAATTCGGTCAAAATTTGGAGCATAAGGCAGATCGAAAATTGTTTGGGCAAGTGTGAAAAGCGAGACCCGAACTCGCATGCCCGTGAAGGCGCACGCCCCTGATCCCGAGTACTCGGGACTACCATTTCCGCCATTCCCTCCGCCACAAACAAAAAGAGGCCATCCTTTCGGATGACCTCTTTTTCAGTGCGGGAAGCGAGACTCGAACTCGCATGCCCGTGAAGGCGCACGCCCCTGAAACGTGTGCGTCTACCAATTCCGCCATTCCCGCAAAATGTGGTTTGTTTCAAAAGCGGGGCAAAGGTAAGGGCGCACGGGATTTATGCAAGACTTTTTTTCAGCACAAGCAAGATTTTTTTTGCCCCGCCACTGGATCACACCTTTGCCATTCAATGGTATGGTTTTTGTCTGGCAGAATACAGGCCACAGCCGGACACCAACCAGAGCCCCGGATACTGCCCGGTTGTGATGCCTCTCGAGACCGATGAGAAATCTATCCCGCCCGATTAAAATTCTGATTGCAGATGCGCACCCCCTGTTTCGCCTGGGGATTCGCACCATGTTGCAACAAATGTTGCATCCCAAAATTTGCATCGTCGGAGAAGTAAACGACGGAGAAAGCCTCGTCGCCGAAACTGCCCGATTGCTGCCCGACGTGGTATTGCTCGAAGTACAATTGCCCCGCTTGCAAGGCCCAGACGCCACCCGTCAAATCCTGCGTTTGTTGCCGCAAACCCGAATTCTGGCCCTCTCTTCCATCAGCGACCCTCACTCCATTCTCGACATGATGCGCGCCGGCGCCGCCGGATATCTTGTCAAAACCATACAGGCCGAGGAAATTACCGCGGCGTTAAAAGAAGTGCTTGCCGGCAATACCTACTTTTCCCGGGAAGCGGCGGCGGCTGTGCTTGTCGCCTCCGAACAGCCCGGCGCCGATCAGCCGGAGCCCGTATCCGCTGGTTCGGAAGTACCGCCTGGTCTGACCAAACGCGAATGGGAAATCCTGCATTTTGTGGCGGAAGAAAAGAGCAATCAGGAGATCGCCCGCTTGCTTTACCTCAGTCCGCGGACCGTGGAGACCCACAAACGCAACATGTTGCTCAAACTCAAAATGAAAAATGTGGCCGGGCTGGTGAAATACTACCTGCAGTCGGGGGCCCGTGACGCACTGGCAAGTTGACCGACAAATTGCAGGCCTTGCAAATTTTTCCCGCATTAGATGGAACTTTGCAGCATGAAATGCCTGCTGATCCAGACTGCTTTTATCGGCGACGTCGTGCTTGCAACGCCGCTGGTGGAAAAACTGCACCGTTTTTTCCCCGGGGCAAGGATCGATATGCTGGTGCGAAAGGGCAACGAAAAACTGCTCGACCAGCACCCCCATCTCAACCAAGTACTGGTCTGGGATAAAAAACAGCGCAAATACGCCAGCCTGTTCCAACTCCTTCGCGCGATTCGCCGTGAACGGTACGACCTGGTTGTCAATTGCCAGCGCTTTGCCGCATCGGGCATTCTGACGGCATTCTCCGGTGCTGCACAAACCGTGGGATTTGACAAAAATCCATTTTCGTTCCTGTTCAGCCGCTCCGTCGCACACCAAATCGGCGATGGAAGGCACGAAGTACAGCGCAACCTCGACCTGATCCGGCATCTGACCGACGATACCATCGAACGGCCTCGCTTGTACCCTTCCAGGGCCGACTACGGGTATGCACAGGAACTGGCAGGCAATCAGACCTATTTTTGCCTGGCGCCCACCTCCGTGTGGTTCACCAAACAATTGCCTGCCCGCCAATGGGTCAAACTCATCGCCTTGTTGCCGGCTGATGCCAGGGTTTTCCTGCTGGGCGGCCCTGGTGACCGCGAAGCCTGCGAGGCCATCGCCCGGGCAGCCGACAGGCCAAACATTGTAAATACGGCCGGGCAACTCAGCTTTCTGCAATCTGCCGCGCTGATGCAGGGCGCGCGGCGCAATTTCGTCAACGACTCGGCGCCGCTTCACTTTGCCTCAGCGGTCAATGCTCCGGTCACGGCCTTCTTCTGCTCCACCGTGCCGGCATTCGGTTTTACGCCGCTGTCAGACGACAGTTTGGTCGTGGAAACAACCCGCCAACTCGATTGCCGTCCCTGTGGTTTGCACGGATTCAAAGCCTGCCCCAAAGGCCATTTTGACTGCGCCGAAAGCCTCGACGTTTTTGCCGCTTTTCCAAAACAGCCCGCCGTTTAACCTCAAAAAGCCGCCGCTTTCTCGCAAAACCGACCGCTTTCTAAAAAATTTTTACAAAAAATAATTTTTAGTGAATTTTCAAAAATGCCTCCTTTTTCCTGTAAAAAAAGGAATGGAAGCCGCTTGTATTAGCTCTTTGTCAAACAGAGCCAATACTTTTTAAAAAATCGTCAATTAAAAAAACGCTTTTTTTCGTTGGTGACAGGTAAAGTTTGTCATGAATTGAAAAAAACAGCGTTTATTTGCACAACGATTTGAACGCGATAAATCAACTGCTTCGCTTCACTTCTTTCGCAGATCTTTCCGGTTTCCTTACAGCAGAATTTGTTTAATAAGTGCCACATTCCAAACCTGTTTCTGCAGTAATGTAACTTTGAAATAAAAAGTACTTTCCGCCGCTTACCTGAAACATTACTTGCTTTTTTGCGTTCGGAAAATCATTACAACAGTCCTCGCGACTGACTACGAGAAAACTAAGGGGCAGGTTCGCCTGTCCAACAAGACATATCCGATCAGGAACTGCCGCGAAGGCGGCAGCAAGAAAACCGAAGGCGGGGGCCCTCCTGCCCTTTCAAATGAGAAAGGGCGGAGGGCTGTTTTTTTTACCCTGTTTTCAATCTACCCAGATTGTACCAGCATACAATGCAAAAAGGGCTGCCCGCAAAGGCAGCCCTTTTTGCTTTATCATGATATCGAAAACTACTGCTTCGTCCTGCCTGCCTTGACGCGGTTGACGAACGCATCGGCTAGCGAGGGGTTGGCCGGCACGATCTCGTAGGTCTGGCCGTCGGGCATTTTGACCTGGAGGTCTTTGGGTTTCATGGCTATGAGCATATCATTGAACCTGGTGCTGCCCGAAACTACGTTAAGCGCTCCTCCTTGATACCCGAAGAAGTACCACAGTTCAGACGACACCCGGATGTAGAGGTAAAAACGGTCGTCCTGATTGCCCGGCATGCGGTATTCCACATAGGTGGTGAACATTTTGCCGATTGGCTCGCCATTGAGCGAAATGAGCGGAATCTTGTCTTCCGTACTGACAAATGACTGGTATTCATCGTTCCAGAACACCGTATGGCGGCCCAGCAGGATGTTGTATTTGTTGTCTTTGCGTGGGAGGTAGAACAAGCCGTTTTTGAGGTTTTCCTGCGCCTCTACGCGGTCTTTTTCGTCGGTCACAAACTCCTCGAGCGCTGCCTGGTAAAACGGCCCGTACTGGGCATAGGCCACAGGTGGTGCGTCGAAACTGGCAGCGCGAATGTCATTGAGCATGGCCTCCCAAAGCGTTTTGGGCAAGGTGATCTCGATGCCGCTGAGGAACTCGCCGTTAACGGTGTGAAAAACCGAATCCGGCTTGTTGAAATCCGATTTCAGGCGGCCCGCAGTGGTCACTTTCATGTATTTAAGCCCCGAGCCGATGCTCAGCGGGCCTTCGCCCTGTATGGTACCTACGCGGTTGTCGAACACCATTTTGCTGCCGCGAAGCGCCTGACCCGCCACTTTGCTCGAGTCGCCAAACGTAAAGCGGTCGGTTTTGACATCGTATTTATACACATCCTTGCAATTGAGCAACATGCGGTCTTCGCGCGAGTAAGGCGGCAACAATACGCGCGGATAACACTCTCCAACATCCTTTGAGACGAAAAATCCGGCTACGAGGGGTTCGTCCTTGTCATTTTTGGCATTTTTGATCCGAATGGTCGGGTCGTTTTTGTCGACCTCCGAAAACATTACAAACCATTGATTATTAGGCAATTTATCGGCATCTAATCTGGAAAACCCTTCAAAACGCAGGTTGGGCTGGTTGGATTTGAGGATGATCTTGCCCCGGAAAAAGGTTTTGATATCCATCCGGAAAGAGTCTTTTTCCGCCAGGTCGCCGCTCGCCGTGGTCAGCACGTTTTTGGTCGCCTGGGTGCCGGGGCCGCGGCGCTCGCCGATGATGTCGTTAAAGAACACTTCCTGCGGATAGCCGGGGATGTTGTACTGGTAGTAACCGGTAGCTTTGAAGAGTTTTTTACCCTCGATATCCACCGTCGCACTGTCGATCGTGTGGTATTTCGTCAGGGTATCGGCCACGATCCTGGCGTTTTTCAATTGGGTCATTTTACCGCCTTCCTGGATTTCAATATCGCCGGTTTCAGGGTAGATATAGGCATCTGCCGATTTGATCACCTCTACCCCGCCTATTTTCAGGAGGTTGGTTTTCATGTCATAAAATGCAGTTTTTCCGGTAAAACTGAGCGAATCACGCCCGGGATCGATGGACACGAAGGCGCCCGGCTTTTTCTCGTCACTTTTGAATTTGATGGTCTGCGCCTTCATGTCCCAGGTAAACTCGTTCATCGAGGTTTTGTACTGGTCGAGGGGCAGCGTCGTCGTGGCCGTTTCGAGGTTGGCTTTGAAATGGCCCGACTGGGCGTCGAAATCGAGCTCGCCATCCACGTTGCGCGAATCGAATGCGATGCCGGTACCGTCGAGGGCCTTGATTTGCAGGTCGGCGGTATCGGCACTGGCCTGGAAGGGGCCATAGGAAATGATCTTCGAGGTCAGTTTACCGCCGGCCCATTCGAACTCGCCGCGGCCTTTCAAACCGGAAGGCGTCAGAATAAGCATGCCTTTGTGCGTGTAACCTTCCGCTTTGAAAAGGTCGAAAGCCTTGGCTTTGCTTTGCACGTACATGGAGTCGCGATAGGGCAGCCAGTTGACCTGTACGTCCTGACCGCGCGCCTGGGGCACTTTTACCGCGTTGGTGCGGTCTTCTTCCATGAAGAACTTTTTAGCGGTACAGGTCATTTGTTTGGGCCGGAAAACGATGTCTTCCGACTCGATATCGGCCGTCAGGTATTCGACCTTGCCCTGCCCGAGAAAGCCCTTGTTGCTGAGATCGACCGTACCCGTGTAATTTCCTTTTTTGGAATAGGTCGGGTACCCGTTGGCCGGGGTTTTGTGGATAAAACCGAAAGATTTGTCTTCGTTGCGAACCACGATGGTTTCCTTGAAAACCGGGAAAATTTCAGCCGACTGCATTTCCCCTTTGAATTTGAGCTGATCGGCGGTGTAGCTGTCGAGCCCGTTGAAGGAGAAGGGGTCCAGTTTGAAGTAAAAAGAGTCGCGCTTGTACACGCCGCTCTGAATAGCCGGGTTGTCGTAAAAAACGAACGAAGGTTTTTTCGACTGCAGCGAAGGGAAAATCTCGAGGTCCACTTTACCCGACTTGTTGTTGGGCGCGTCGACCAAAAGAATGCCGGTGACCATCTCGACCGTCGAGTTCATGGCCGTTGCCTGCGGAGCGCCGGTTTTGGGGTCTTTTTCGCCGGTCGGCAGGTAAAAATCGAGGTGACGCACGGAGTCGAATTCCACCTGAAACTTGTCGTAGGTAAAGTGCATGTCTTTGCCTTCGAACAGGGCGAAACCCGCAAACAAACGGCCGCCGAAACGCATATCGCGGTTTTGCAGCAGGGTCATTTCCTTCTCGTTGGGCTTCACCGCCACTTTCTGCCGGCTGCTCAGTTCCAGTTTGTCCACCTCGTAAATGGTGGTCTCCTTGGTTTTAAGGTTGAGCTCGGCATTGGTTCCCGTGCTTTTCGACTCGATATTGATCGAATCATAGTCTTTTTTACCCTGGCTGGCCAGGGCATAGTGCACCAGTTTGTCGCGTAGTTCGATCTCGTGCCGGTCAAAATAATAGTTGATGAAACCCTTGGCAACCATCTCGGCCAGAAGGGTCTGGATGCTGGAATAGTCGAATTTCGGGTTGAGCGCCTGTGCAAATTCATTGTCAGACACGATGCGCTCCTTGGTCATGTCCGTTTTGGTTTTTTCCAGCCAAAGCGTGTAAAGCGTCGCGATCGGGTTGCGGTCGGAGATATTTTGCATGCGCACGTACTCGCTGGGGTCAAAACGATTGCTGCTTTCGAAGCGCACGGTCTGTTCGATGCCCTTGGTCATACCCGGGCGCGAACCGATTTCGAGGGAGTCCTGGTTGACAAACCACGAAATTTTCTCCACGTCGAGGTTCATATTGTAAAACGAGGAAAAGAACGGGTTGCGTTCCGAGCCTTTTTCGCCCCGGGCAAGTTCGATGATCTGGTTTTTGATGTCGAGGCGGAAAAAAGCCGAGGGGTGGAAGAGGCTGTCGTCGTCCATAAACAGTTTCGAGTCCACGCCTTCCGACACGATGCGATCTTCCCGTTTGATAATGAACAACTGGGAGGTGCCGTAGAAAATGCGCTGCCGCTTTTTGTTGAACACAGTCAGGTGCGCCGGCTCAGCAGGTACGCCGTAGCCATAAACCGAACTGCCCCACAGTTTGAAGCCGCCGACGTATTCAACCCCCTCCCCTATTTTATTTATTTTCAATGTTTTATCAAAAGACTCAAAGCGGGGATATTGAACGGCTTGACCTTTCGACTGCACCACGACGTTGTTTTCAAACTTGCCCTTGATCGGCCCCTGCGGGAAATAAAGCGGGTAATAAAGGCTCACCGTATCGCAGGAAAACAGCGGTTTTACCGTCTCGATTTTGTACCGGCTCATGACCGCGTACACGGTGGAATCGAGGCCGGCTTCATCCCAGGTCACGCGGCCGCCTTCGCCTTGCCAGATGTTTTCGAAGGGGTAATAAATACCGTTGGTGGCCTTTACCTCGACCGAGTCCATACTGCGCACCCCGATCAGATTGACGCCCGAGCAACGCAGCACGGGTTTGCTGTCTTCGTACGCAAAAGTGAACTGGCCGCCTTTAATCTTCCAGTTGACGGCCCCGGCTTCGCCTTGCCGGATAGAGCGATTTTCAAGGAAATCGACCGAAAACTGCAGGTATTGTGCGATCGGCTTGGTTTTACCGGAGGCCAGTCCGCCCAGCGTTTGCTCGGTCAGCCCGAACCAGCGGTTGAAAAGAGCCGTATCCGGGTCGTTGCGCACGGCCGAGACGGCGTTGATGTAGTTTTTGTAATACGGGAACGCCGTCAGTTTCTGATCGGCCAGCAAGTTGGACACCTTGATGATCCGTTGCATGTCGGCCGGACTGAACGCGCCGTTTTTGTAATTTTTTTTGAACACCTGAAAGGCCTCCTCCATGTCGGGGCGCTTGGAGGCGGTCATGAATTCGCCCAGTTTCGGCACGAATTCATCCTCTTTTTCCGGGAAAAAGGGGGTGGTTTGGGCATTTACCCAAAACGAAAACAGCAGGAAAAAAAGGGGCAGGATACGGGATAAGGCGGAGTAACGAGCAGTCATGTTTTAGAATAAATGGTAGGCAGGGAAAATGGCTTTTATCAACGTTCAAAACGGCGAAAAATGGCGCATTCGGTCATTTTTTTAACGCAGAAATTCTATGCACAACCAATTGCCGCGCCGGTCGGTGCGAACCTGGGTGAATCCCGCCGCCTGTGCGGCTGTTGTGACGACCGTTTCATCGTCGTGCAGAATACCCGACACGAGCAGCCAGCCGCCCGTACGAACCAGTTCGGCGAGGCGTGGCAGGGAGTCCAGAATAATGTGCCGGTTGATATTGGCCAGAATGCCGTCGAAATTGCGCCCCTCCACGGCGTCGAGGGTGCCGCAGCGCGCGATGATTTGGTCCCTCACCGCATTCAAGGCGCTGTTTTCCAGGGTGTTGCGATAAGATTCGTCTTCGATGTCGACGGCTTCGATGGACGCTGCGCCCAAACGCGCCGCCAGGATGGCCAGAATGCCCGTACCGCAGCCGTAGTCGAGCAGCCGGGCGCCTTCGACCGGCAGGCGTTCGAGGGCGGCGAGGCACATCCAGGTGGTTTCGTGGTGGCCCGTGCCAAACGCCATTTTGGGATTGATCACCAGTTCGTGTTTTACGTTGGCCTGTGGAGGGTGAAAATCGGCTCTTACCGCGCAAAAATCGCCCACGATCACGGGCTCGAAGTTGGACTCCCAGAGCGCATTCCAGTTTTGGGCAGGGATAAATTGTTTGTCCCAGGAAAAACCGTAATCAGTCTGCAAGGTCGTCAGCATTTGCTCGGCGTCGGCCATATCGGCCCTGGAAGGCAGGTAGGCGATCAAAGCCTCGGGCGTCTCCTCGAACGTATCGAAAGCGGAATCGGAGAGCCAGGCCAGCAGCAGTTCGGCGGTATCGGAGTCGGTGTGCAGGGTGTATTTCCAGTAATCCATGTTTGGCAAATGCTGTAAAGTTAGGGCTCGGCCGGGGTTGTTTTTGTCGTCTGGAAGCGATCCGGCGAGCTTGAAGCGCGAAAGATAGCGCATTTATGCGCTTGGCTTGCGAGGCGCAAAAGCATGGAAAAGATAAAATTTGGTTTTCGAAAGATTCAGACAACCGTGACGAAATAAACGCCGCCATGCGCAAGTCTGTGCATCTGAAATCGGGTTATAAAAATCGAACCGGATTCGAGGTTCGTCGAATCTTGTTTTTTAAAGCCACTTAAAATACCAGGTTTGCCGAACAAAGTTTTTTTCAAGCCTGTTTATCAGCCTTTGCACCGGCTCATTTTTTACCGCCCAACTTTTTTACACATGAAAAACATCTTCCTGACAATCGCCTTGCTGTCGGCTGCGATTGTTTTGCACGCACAAAACACAGCCACCGTCAGCGGGGTGCTAAAAGACGCCCTAAACGGAGAAACCCTCATCGGCGCCACGGTAGAAGCCGTGGGGCTGGGCAAGGGCAACGTGAGCAACGAATACGGTTTTTATTCCATCTCGCTACCCGTCGGAAAAGACTCTATTACGCTGAAATTCAGTTACATCGGTTACCAAACCGTTTTTACAAAAATCAAACCGCAAGCCGGTCCCATGCGGCTCGACATCTCGCTCGACCCGGAGGGTTCGCTTCTGAACGAGGTGGTGATCAAAGCCAATCCGCTGGAGGAAAAAATTCAAAGTACCGAAATGTCGGTCGCCACCATCAGCACCCGCGAAGCCAAGGCCTTGCCGGCCCTGTTCGGCGAAGTGGATGTGATCAAGATCCTGCAATTGAAGCCGGGCATCACGCCAGGGTCGGAAGGAACCACCGGGCTTTTCGTGCGCGGCGGCAACAGCGACCAGAACCTGATCGTGCTCGATGAGGCCGTGGTGTACAACGCCAACCACCTGTTCGGCTTTTTCAGCACCTTCAACTCGGATGCCGTGAAGGACCTGAAAGTATACAAGGGCGGTTTTCCGGCGCAATACGGCGGTCGTTTGTCCTCGGTCATCGACGTGCGTATGAAAGAAGGCAACAATCAGAAATTCAGCGGCTCGGGCGGCCTGGGCCTCATTGCCAGTCGCCTGACGCTCGAAGGGCCGATCCAGAAAGACAAATCCTCCTTTATCGTCAGCGGCCGGCGCACCTACGCCGACCTGATCACCCGCGGCATCAACCGGGCCAATGAAGACAACCCGGATTACAACAAAATACCTGATTATTACTTCTACGACCTGAACACCAAGGTCAATTTTACCCTTTCGCCCAAAGACAGGCTGTACCTGAGCGGTTATTTCGGGCGCGACGTGTTTAAATTCAAGGATGAAACCTTCGATTTTCTCTTCGACTGGGGCAATGCCACCGGCACGGCGCGCTGGAACCACACTTTCGGCTCCAAACTTTTTTCCAATACCACATTTACCTACTCCGACTACCAGTACCGCATCCGCAACGAGCTCACCGGGTTTTCGTTCAAACTGGGTTCGGAAGTGCGCGACGCCAATGCCAAGGTGGATTTTTACTACCAGCCGACCAACAGCCATACCGTTCGCTTCGGCGGCAATGCCACCTGGCACGGATTCGATGTGGCGCGCCTGAAAGCCGGAAGCGACGACGGACAAATCAGTTTCGAGTCTGGCCAGGGGTTCAGTGGTATGGAATACGGCCTGTATGTGGCTGATGAGTGGGCTGTTGATCCAAAATTAAAACTCAATTACGGTGCGCGGGTGTCGGCGTGGCAGAACAATCCGGCGTTTTACTGGGGTTTCGAACCGCGTTTCGCCGCCAATTATTCGATCAGCAAACGCTGGTCGTTCAAAGGCTCCTATACCCGAATGTATCAATACGTACACTTGCTGGCTTCCAGCGGATTGTCCTTGCCTACCGACATTTGGTACCCCAGCACCGAAGGCGTGAAGCCGGAGATCAGCGACCAGGTCGCGATCGGCTCGTCGTACCTGCTCAACCGCCAGATCCTCATCACCTGGGAAGCCTGGTACAAATGGCTGCAAAACCAGGTCGATTTCAAAGACGGCGCCGAACTCTACGGCAACGACAGCGAGCTGGAAAACCAGCTGAGCATTGGTCGGGGTTATGCGTTCAGCCCTGTGGAACTGGAAATCGAGAAAAAAGAAGGGCGGCTCACCGGCTGGATTGGTTATACCCTCGCCTGGGTGCGCCGCGGCGATTTCCCCGACATCAATAACTCGGCGTATTTCCCGCCCCGTTTCGATACCCGTCACAACCTCAACATCGTCGGTATTTACGAACTCAACCGGCGCTGGCAGTTTACGGCTACCTGGACCTACACCTCGGGCTACGTGAGCTGGCTGCCAGTGGGGCGCTACACGCTTCAGGACGTGCCGGGAGCCAGTTTTCAGGCCGTGGTGCCGATTTACGGCGCGCGCAACACCTTCCGCGTACCGCCTTACATGCGCCTCGACCTGGGGGCGGTCCGAAAATTCCATCCCAAATGGGGGGAAAGCGACCTGACCATCAGTGTGTACAACGCTACGGACCGCCGCAATCCGTACTTTTTGTACATCGATCCCAATCTCGAATCGGTCGTCGATGGCGGCCCCGATTTGCCGACAAAAATTCAGGCCAAGCAAGTGTCGCTCTTTCCCATTTTGCCCAGCCTCACCTGGAACTTCAAATTCTAAAACAGGTCCGGACGTCGGATAAAAACTATTAAAAATATGAAAATCAATATTTTATATAAAATCGCTCCTTTCTTTTTGCTGGCTTTTCAAGCTTGTAACCTCACCCGTGACGTTGACATTGAATTGCCCGAATACGAGCGCCAGCCGGTGGTCGAATGCTATCTCGAACCCGGCAAACCCTACCGTTTGCTGCTTACCCGCAGTTATGCCTTCTTCGATGAATTCGGGCTGGACTCGAATTTTCTGCAAAACACCCTGCTCGACGGCGCCGTGGTCACGATCAGTCACGACGGAGAGACCGACACGCTGAGCAACTTTCTTTACCCCGAACTCCATCCGTTTAAAATTTACAACTATTTCAGTCCCAAGCTTGTACCGCCCACACCCGGCGCCCGTTTCGATCTCAATATCCTGTTGCCCGACGGTCGATCGATTCAGGGGCAGACCATCATGTTACCGGTAGTGCCCATCGACAGTGTGGTGGTGCAATGGAACCCGGAAAAAGATACCCTGGCCCGCGTGCTGACTTATATTACAGATGATCTGAACAGCCAAAACTATTATCGCAGATTATTGAATTACAGCAGTTTGGACAGTTTGCCGGATCAGGATTTCATTTTCTCCGACCGCAGTTCGCAAGAGTCGACCATTGCCTTTGGCACGGGTTATGACCTGCATGAAGGCGATACCATATTCAATACGATTTTTCACATTACACCCGAGTATTACAATTATATCGAGAGTTATCAGCTGGCGGTGATCGGCAACCTCAATCCGTTTGCGCAGCCCTCGCCAATCAAGAGCAATGTAAGCGGCACAGGCAACCCGCTGGGCATCTTCACCTGTCTTGCGTATGATCGCGATACAACCATAATTCAACGATGAGTGACGACGCGTCATCAATCAGCCACATACGGGTTTTATAAAAACCTGCGAACAGGAATACCTTTTCAGCGTGCTTGATAACAAAGAAGCCGCGCCTCCGGGGAGTACGGGGCGCGGCTTTTTTTATGGTCTGGGAATGATCAGCGGGCAGCGGTACGGCCGTCCTTTGGCGGATCGGAGGGCAGGTGCTGGAGCGGCACAGGTGTTTTTTGCGGTGTCGGATCCTGTGCTGTAGCGAGATAAATGGCAGCAACCAATCCGAGGTGCAGCAAGATAGCCATCACGATTGCCGACTGCCGGCTACGACGTTCATTACGTTCGGTCAGGTAGTGCATAGATGGAATTTTTATCGGTTTTCAGTAGCAATAACAGACTAAAAACGAAGCCATTTGTTCAAAAGTTCAAATCCAAGAGGGTTTAACGGTTAAATAAATGTTAGCGTTTTTGCCTTAGAAAATCAAGGTATTAGCGCCTTGACTTTTGAAATATTTTCATGGTCGCTCAGGCGCGATTTCGAGGCCGGAGTTTAAATTTGTGAACCAATGCGACCACCGGAGTTCCCTGCCTGCCGTACTCCGGAGCGTTCCAGACACACTGATGTAATACCGGCCTTTTGAGCATGTTTTGCTGCATGGCAATGCCATGTGCAGCATGCTTTTCCGCACCCAGACTTTTCTCCGTAAGTACGATTACAGCCATGACATTTTTCGAGCACATCAACCGAATCAAACGTCTGCATGGACTCATCCGTATGAAATCGACCGGTTCGCCCAGGGAGCTTGCCGATCGGATGTCGGTTTCCCGGGCTACCCTGTTTCGTCATCTGGACGATCTGCGTTCCATGGGCGCGCCAATTGCCTATGAGAAAGACCGCCAGACTTATTACTACGAGGAGCCTTTTGATTTAAAATTATAAAAAAAAGTGCAGTCTCATTTTTTGGGATTCGGGCCTTACAGATTTGTCCCTGTAAAAAGGAGGAAGCCGAAAATCCTGTAAAGAGTAGGCATTTGACCAAAACACTTTTTCAGCCATGAAAAAACTCATGTTCGCACTCGCATTCACTTTTTGCGCCGTGATGGCCTTCGCATCCAATCCGTCGACTGCCCAACAGGCCCAAAGCCTGGCAGGCACGGTTGTCCAGAATGATGTTCCGGTTCCGTGTTTAGCATGCGCCCCCTGCAACGGGCGGATCTATTGCGTTTTCGGGCTCACCTGCGAATCTGCCAACGCCAACCTGGATTACGAGCTGAAACAAGCCGGCTGCGGTGGCGACACGACCAAACCCTCTGATGACGACGATGACTCCGGCGAATAAAAAACTTTTCCACTGACGACAGTCAGGCGTTGCCATCCCGGTAACGCCTGGCTCTCCGTTTTCTTTTCAGATACCAAAGCACATCATTTATGAGATACCTTTCATTTATCGTCCTTTTTATAATCGGTTTTCATGCACAAGGCCAAAGGAGTACGATACCGCTATCCGACACGATCCCGATAGGAATTGTAACCTATGCCCAGTCAACCGGCAATCCCTACTTGGCACACATGAACGGGGAGACAACCCTCCTATTTAACAAAAACAGATCGGTATACATCAACAATTGCGCCCCGAAAGGATATATTTCCTACCCAACGGAATCCGGGACTATGGTAAACGAATCTGGTGATCCGGAAGGATTTCCGGTTTATAAAATGCACTCCGAGAAGCAGATCTATTATAAAACCCACACTGTACTTTCCAAAAAGAAAGTAGTGGTACGCGATACGCTGGGTGCGATTGCCTGGGAAATCTACCCTGAGTTCAAGCAATTTGGTCCCTATACCTGCCAAAAGGCGATCGGAGCATTCAGAGGCAGGACATATGAAGCGTGGTTTGCCCCGGATATCCCCATTCCTTCCGGGCCATACAAGCTCGGCGGTTTGCCGGGACTCATTCTGGAAGCTCAATCGATTGACGGATTTGTAAAGTTTCTGTTTGTCAAGCTCGAATTCTCCCCTACGATTAGCAATTTTATCGTTCCTCCGCACGGCAAATACCTGGGACTGAATTATGACGAACTACAAATAGCCGAAGATGAGCAAAGTTTGAAACAGGAAAAAGAAGCAAAAGCCCGAGGGAACGAGATAACGATATCAAGAGATCCCGGAGCCATTGAGATTGGCAACTGAACTCGCGACACTAATCAATCATGCAGATATCGCTCATGTTACAATCGGTTTTTTTACGGATAGTCTTGTGCGTAATTTTCATTACCCAGGCTTTTTTCAGTGTCCAGGGACAATCCATTCAGGGCTATGTACGCGACACAACCGGAAATGCCATTTCATTTGCCAGTGTTTTACTGAAGGATCCCTCTAACAACTCCGTTTTGAGTTATACAACAACAGACGACCTGGGTTTTTTCAAAATTCCACTGAAAAACCAACCCGATAGTCTGATTCTTTCCGCGCGTTGTATCGGGTTCAACCCTACAAATTCTACACTCTTTCGAAGTGCTTTCGAAAACATCCAGGAAATATTCTTATCCCCCATCGGGATGCCGCTCCGGGAGGTGGTAGTTCGGGGCGAAGCATTGCCAGTCGTCGTCCGATCAGACACCATCGAATACAACGCTGCCTCGTTTTCAGACAGTACCGAGTTTTCAGTTGAAGACCTGCTGAAAAAATTGCCGGGTATGCAAGTCAATGAAAATGGCACCATCACCCTGAACGGGCAAGCGGTCGAGAAGGTCATGATTGAAGGCGACGATCTTTTCGGGTCAAATTATCAACTTGCCACCAGAAACGTCAGAGCTGATAATATTGCCCGGATACAGGCCATACAACGCTACCAGGACAATCCCCTGCTCAAAAGATTTCAGGATTCCGACCGGCTTGTTCTGAATCTGGTATTCAAAGAGGAAAAAAAGAGGGCCAATTCTGGCAGCATGGTGGTTGGCAGCGGCTATGGCGAAGAACTGAAAGGTTTTTTACACCTCAATTTTTTCAGTTTGAGCAAAAAAGACAAATTGTATCTGATTGGGAATGCCAATAATACAGGAGAAAGCAACCTCTCGGACATTCCCTCACTGGGTCGAAATGCAGGGTCCGGCAATAACTATTTGCAGGATAGCCCTTTGAATCCCCGCTCTCCGATCTTTGTCCCTGCCTTGAGCCAAAACGGACTGCCGACTCCGTACACGAGCGACAATCGTTCGGCGATATTGTTTGCGGGTCAGATTATTCCGCTCTCCCCTCTTGCCAAATTGCGCCTTTCGGCCTGGACCGGCTACGAAAACCTGCAACAGAAAAATCAGACGGATACGCATTATCTGCTCGATCAGGATGGGCTCGATTTGTTTGAGTCCCGAAAATTTGGGCAAAAAGGCGCTTTGTACAACGGGCAGGCCGAGGCTGAATGGACAGCCCCAAGCGAACGTCATATTTTACGAGGCTTTGCCAGATTCAACAGCACCCCTCAGGAATACAGTAACAAGCTCGATCGCCAAACCCCGGGCCTCGAACAGCGAGCCGCCACCCTCCAAAAAGACAAAAGCCGAAACGCTTTAGCCTCTTTCGAATATACCACGGCCCCGGACACAACCAGCACGCTGAGTATATCGGCCAAACTGGCTGACTATAGCTACATCAGCGAGCTTTCTTCCGATTACCCTTATTATCCGGTCTTTTTCGGGGCAGATCCATCGTTTTCCAACCTGTTTCAGGGTGCTCTTTACCGGCAACAGGCTTGTAAAATAAATACCCGGTGGTTGCATCGAAATGGTCGCTTTTTTTGGTCCCTTGATGCAGGTTACCTGCTCAAAAAAGAACAGTTAAACGCCGATTTCGCTCTTCAAAACCCCGGCGGCGAAAGCTGGCAACCCGGTTCAGAATATCTTAATGCTGAAAGATTATCAGCAGAAAAATGGTTTGCCGGGGCCTCAGCATCCAGACAATGGGGCGTTTTTAATGCGCGTATCCGGCTCCAGTTTTCAAACATCCAACTCCAAACGACTGGCCTCAACCCGGAGAAGTCGTGGATTCCGGAAGCATCTGCAAGTGTTCGTTATTCGCCCGATATTTACAGCAATTTCGATATTTCATATAATTACAGCCGCAACCTGCCTTCTCTTTCGCTGATTTATCCGTCTTATTTGTTTGCAGATTATCAGACATTGAGCCGCGGGCTTCATGACTTGAACCTGCGGCCGGAGCATTATGGTCGTTTATCCTATCGTTTTAACAACCCGATAGAGCAGTTCTCCTGGCACCTCAGCGCCAGTATCACGGTAAATCCGACTGATTTTGGCGATCGTTTCGCTATTACGCCCAGCCTTATGATCCGCGAAGGACTGTGGCCGGTTGCTGCATCGCGCTTTAATATAGAGGGCTCCGTCAGCCGTTTTTTTCCGGCTATAAGTTCGCGTTTTGAAATTGTGCTAGAGTTTTCCCGAAACCTGGATCAAAACCAGATCAATAACGCCCAGCTCTCCCAGCTGAATTCACGGATCTACGGTGGCGCATTCAAATATGGTACAGGATTCGAAGGCTGGTTGAATTTGCAGTTATCCAATCAACTCTCCGTCTTCCTGGCCCTCAACCCGCAGGGCGGAGAGCAACAGGAAGTGCAAACCCTGAACTGGTTTTCTACACTCACGCTTTTGGCAAAGTTTTCCAAAAAGTTCGATTTCAAGCTGAATGTGTACGAGGCCAGCACACTCAACACAGGGAAACCGGCTGTAAACTACTGGGCTACCGATGGCGTGGCTTCACTGTTTTTACCCAGGTGGCGCAGTTATTTTCAGTTGTCCGGATTTAATTTGCTGAATACCCGCCTGTTTGAGCAAGGTTTTTCCGACGGGTTTTACCAATCAAGTACCGGGATTGTAGCAGTACGGCCTTTCTTTTTATTTACCTGGGATCACAATTTTTAACCCAAGCACTTACATATCAAGCAATCCTTCCGGCAGATCGGCGTGCACTTTTTTTTGTTCTTCATCGATCGATACGATGAAATGCTCGTTGAGCGGAATCATTAGTTCTTTACCCAGGTATCTGAGCATTGCCATTTCCTGTTGCGGCATTTCGATGACCTCCTCAATAATTCCGAGATCACCCAGTACCTTGTCAATGAGGTGAAACCCTTCCACAAACCCGTACTCAAGGTCTTCTTCCTCTTCTATTTCGAAGCCTCTGGGAAGGTCTGATTCAGACAGGAACAACTCGCGGGATTGCAGCAACAGCGCATCCTCCCGATTGCTCACATCCTCAAATTTAATAATCGGTTCACCTTTGCCGCGCATAGATTCAATAAAATAAGGCACTTTTCGCCCTTTCATGTCCAGAAACACCCGGCGTCTTTTTTCAACAATTTCTTCAAACGCTTCTTCGATCGAGCACTTGAGTTCGCCCCTGACACCATGTGTCTTCCTTGTGAATCCAATACTGACAAAATTTTGAGTGCTCATAATCTTACTGGTGATCAACAATGGTCATTTTAAACTTGAATCCTGCCTCGGCTTTGTCGAGCCAGGGTTTGGTGAGACAATCCGGCGGAACAGGCGACTGGTTGCAATACTGGGAATCGAGTATCCACTGTTCGAATTCCACGAGTCCAATGTTGCGGGCATATTTTGCCCTCGAAAAACGACGCTCGATCAGATTATCTTCGTCTACTTCGGTTACAAGCAGTAAAGAATCGAAAAACTGAGCGCCAACAACCCCGGCTACATCTATCGAATCGACCCGATAATTCCAGCCCTGAAACGGCGTCAAAAACTGCCCCCCTGCCTCAATTTTGCTGGATGGATCGATCCAGGCATTACCGTCCCAGGCACTTCTGGAATCCAGCGGGAATATCAGCGACAGGTAACGAAAATTTCCTTCCATGCGGACGGCCTGTGCGTTCGTACGGAAAGCATACCAGGTAGTCTGGTATTTCCATGCGCTATCCGCACCGGAGGACTGGTTTTGCCAGCGCTCCACTGCAAAAACCAGATGCCCTTCCTGATCGCTCAGGGTATCTGCGACAAAATCGCGCAACCAAATCCGGCTCGAATCGCGAACGACTCCGGCCGGGCTGGATCGAAATGTAATGCTATCCACTATATAGGTGTTCTTCCGCCCGATTTCCAAAGGGAAATACGCCAACTGCCCTGACCAATCGGGAAACGGCGCCTCAACTTCCCGGCTTTTACAGGAGTAGAGCGCGAGGCAGGTTGCCAGTGTGAGCGCCAGTACGGCAAAAAACTTTCCCATCGAACAAAGGTATGAAGCCCGTCGCTTGATGCAAAAAACTACGGGTCGCGCCTAAGAAGGCACGACCCGTCGGTGGTCGAAGAGCGGAAAACGAGACTCGAACTCGCGACCCCCAGCTTGGGAAGCTAGTGCTCTACCAACTGAGCTATTTCCGCAGAACGTCGCAAAAGTAAGGGCAGCATACCGGCTGTGCAACTATTTATTCACCCGAGGCCTGCGCCAAATCTTTTGCCTCCATCAGGGAATTCCCTAATTTTTTGTAAATGCCAACAGACAAAATTCAAAATGTCGGAAAATGGCACGGCTTTTGGCCGTATGATTTTATCGTTTCCCGTACGACGGCGCCCTGCGCCAAAAATGCATAATCTAATCTTTTATTCAAAATCGTCGCTTTGACGCCCGTGTCATGCCATCACGAACGTCAGGGGGCATCCGATACTATGAGTAGTCTTCATCCGTCCTTCCAGCATGTTACCGCAGCCGCGGCCAACGGTCTGGAACTCCTGCCGAACACACCTAATCCCTTTATTGAAATGACGCTGCTGCGATTCCGGCTTCCAGCAGCCACTGCGGTGATCCTTCGTTTTTTCGATGCCGAAGGGCGTGAAGTCAGCACGCATGCCACCACCGGAGAAGCCGGAGAGAATCAGTTAAAAGTGTCGCGCAACGACCTACAGGCCCCAGGCATTTATACTTATTTGCTGGAAACCGCGTATGGCTCGGCCGTCCGTCGACTGATTATGTACTAATCCTTCTGCATCGAACCGTTATCATCCCATGTATAACCGGCTCCACCCCGTTCATCGGGCGAAGCCGGTTTTTTGTTTTTAAAACCTTCTTTTGGGGCTTTCCACAGGACGTGAAAAACACTTTTCCAAATTAAGTTTGGTCAAGCCCTTGTTTTTTTCACTCATACCTTATTTTTTTCGGAAAAAGTTTTTTTACGGTTTTTTAAAACGGAAAGGGCTCCGTACTTTTGCCGCCGATTTGGAGAAGAGCCTCCTTAGCAAAAGTATGATAGCCCTTCGCAAGTTTTGGATTGCATTGATTTTTAGCGGATTAAGTGTTTTCGCTTTCGCACAGCACGGTGAACCGCAACACCCCCAACAGGCATCGGAACACCCCGCCGCCGAAGCGCAGACCGAACATTCGGCTGATCAAGGCGAAACGGAAGCCCATGAAAGCCATGGTTGCGGCCATTCGCTTTCGGAAGAAGCCGAATTTAATGCCGGCGAAAACGCCGTGCACCACATCGCCGACGCCAACGCCATCCACATTTTTGGCGACACTTACCTTCACCTCCCCTGTATCCTTTACGCAAGCGGTCACGGCTGGACTCTGACGACCACCTCGGCGTTTCACCCGCACCACCACGGCAACGGCGAAAACACCAAAGACGGCTACGTACTCGTCCATGGTAACATCATGCGCCTGACCAACCCCGCGCTGCTCGAAGGCGAGCTTCCGGTCAGCGATTACACCCATCAGGAAATCGAGGAGAACGGCAAGAAAAAAATTCGCTACAACGCCATTATTAATGGCAACTGCGAACCGCTCGACGCCAAAACCACCTACGACGGCGGCATCATGGGCGGCGGCATTACCAGTTTTTACGACTTTTCGGTGACGCGCAACGTATTTACCATGTTGCTCACCGCCCTCATTCTGTTCCTTTTGTTCCGCTCGGCAGCCAAATCCGCCGTCCGGACACAGGGTCATGCGCCGAAAGGGCTGCAAAACTTCCTCGAACCGCTCATCACTTTCATTCGCGACGAGGTAGCCAAGCCGAATATCGGTCCGAAGTACGAAAAATACATGCCTTATCTGTTGTCGGCCTTCTTCTTCATCCTGGGCCTCAACCTGATCGGGCAAGTGCCGTTTTTCCCCGGCAGCGCCAACGTAACCGGCAATATCTCGGTAACCATCGTACTGGCCCTGCTGACATTTTTCATCTCGACATTCAGCGCCAACAAGCACTTCTGGGAGCACACCTTGTGGATGCCCGGCGTGCCTGCGGTTTTGAAAATATTCATCCTGACGCCCATTGAGGTACTCGGCATCTTTTTGAAGCCGTTTACGCTCCTTTTGCGTCTTTTTGCCAACATCACCGCGGGTCACATCGTGATTCTCAGCTTTGTCAGCCTGATTTTCATCTTTGGCAAAGCCGGTGAAAGCGTGGGCGGATCAGTGGCAGGCGCTGCCGCTTCGGTGCCGCTGACGCTGTTTATGATGACGCTCGAATTGCTGGTCGCCTTCCTGCAGGCATTCATCTTCACGATGTTGTCGGCAGTGTACATCGGCACCGCCATTGAAGAGCCTCATCACCATTAATGTCAATTTGATCACTTCATTAATATTTTATAAACTATGTACTCAGCAATTGGTGCAGGCCTTGCCGTAATCGGCGCTGGTCTCGGTATCGGCCAAATCGGTGGCAAAGCCATGGAAGGCATTGCTCGCCAACCGGAAGCTGTTGGTGACATCCGTTCGAACATGATTCTGACGGCCGCTCTCGTTGAGGGCGCCGCTCTGGTTTGTATGGTGTTGTCCTTCTTCGTGGCTCCGCCGGCTGCCTAAAGAAACGTTATCCGGGCCGGCGCGAAGCGGTTGGCAACGCAATGGCCCGGCGTTTTTTCACGCTGATTATTCCTGCCCGATACCCCATTGGCTCCTTAGCACAACAAAAAATTAGCACATTCTCGATATGCTTTTTCTGGCCGACTTTTCCGTCATCAAACCCGAACCCGGTCTTCTTTTCTGGACGACCCTTATCTTCCTTATTTTCTGGTTTTTGATGAGCCGTTTCGCGTTCAAACCGATCGCTGAATCGCTCAAAAAGCGCGAAACCGATATTCAGGACGCCCTCGACCAGGCCAAACTGGCTCGCGCCGAAATGGCCAATCTTCAAGCCGAAAACGAAAAACTGCTCGCTCAGGCCCGTGAAGAACGTTCGCAAATCCTGAAAGAAGCCAAGGACGCCAAAGACGAGATCATTGCCGAGGCAAAAGAGCGCGCCAACGCCGAATACAAGCGGAAAGTGGAAAGCGCCATGCAAGACATTGAAAATCAGAAGAATGCAGCCATGGTGGACCTGAAAAACAAGGCCGGCCAACTGGCTATTGAAATTGCTGAAAAAATCCTCCGCAAGGAACTGGCCAACAACCCCGAACAGGTTGCTTACGCCAAAAACCTCGTGGATAACATGAAATTGAACTAAGCGCATGTCGGTTACCAGAATTGCCACCCGTTACGCCAAGTCGCTGATCGAACTTGCTGTCGATCAGAACAAGCTCGAAGTCGTGAGCAACGACGTGCATACGCTGCGCGACGCGGCCAAAAACCGCGATCTCTATATGCTGCTGAAAAGCCCCATCGTTCATGCCGACAAAAAAACGGCGGTACTCGATGCGCTCTTCAAAGGGAAGGTCGACGACCTGACTCTGGCATACCTCCACCTGCTGATCAACAAAGGCCGCGAAGGTTATATCCCTGAAATTGCAGCAGAATTTGTGTCGCAGTACAAAACCATGAAGGGCATCACCACGATTCGGCTTATCACTGCCGCACCCGTAAGTGATGCGGTGCTGAACGATCTTCGGAAAAAAGTCCTCGAAAGCGGCGTTACCACGGATTCGCTCGATATCGAAACCAGTGTTGACCCTGAACTTATCGGCGGCTTCGTGCTTGAGTTTGACCAAAAACGCTACGACGCTTCGGTCGCTCACAAACTCGAGGAACTGAAGAACCAGTTCTCCAAAAACCTGTATATCAAAGAATTTTAATAATGTGCGCAATAGCACATTAGCACATATTGCACATTATCTAATTAGCACATTACCAATATGGCAGACGTCAGACCGGAAGAAATCTCGGCGATCCTGAAACAACAATTATCCGGCTTCGGAGCCGACACCAACCTGGAAGAAGTGGGCACGGTATTGCAAGTGGGCGACGGTATTGCCCGCGTGTACGGCCTCAACAGCGCACAATCCGGCGAATTGGTTGAATTCGAAAACGGCGTACGCGCCATCGTGTTGAACCTCGAAGAAGACAACGTGGGCGTGGTGCTCATGGGCGCTTCCGATGGTATTCACGAGGGCTCGATTGTCAAGCGTACCGGCCAGATCGCTTCGATCGAAGTCGGCGAAGGCTTTGTCGGTCGCGTCGTCAATCCGCTTGGCCAGCCCATCGACGGCAAAGGCCCGATCACCGGCCCGAAATACGAGATGCCGCTCGAGCGCAAAGCCCCGGGTGTTATCTACCGCCAGCCGGTAAACGAGCCCCTGCAAACGGGTATCAAGGCTATCGACGCCATGATTCCGATTGGTCGCGGCCAGCGCGAGCTGATCATCGGCGACCGCCAGACGGGCAAATCTGCCATCGCTATCGATACCATTATCAATCAGAAAGAATTCTACGAGCGCGGCGAGCCGGTGTACTGCATCTACGTCGCTTGCGGTCAAAAAGCCTCCACGGTCGCCCAGGTTGCCCGTATTCTTGAAGAGTACGGCGCTATGGCCTACACGACTATCGTTTCGGCTTCGGCTTCCGACCCCGCCCCGCTGCAGTTTTATGCTCCTTTCTCCGGCGCTGCTATCGGTGAGTTTTTCCGCGATACGGGCCGCCCTGCGCTGATTATTTACGACGACCTTTCCAAACAGGCCGTTGCCTACCGCGAAGCCTCCCTGCTGCTCCGCCGCCCCCCGGGCCGTGAAGCCTACCCGGGCGACGTGTTCTACCTCCACAGCCGCCTTCTCGAGCGTGCTGCCAAAGTGATCAACGACGACGGCGTTGCCAAACAAATGAACAACCTGCCCGACAGCCTGGTGAAAGCCGGCCTGATCAAAGGCGGTGGTTCGCTCACGGCACTCCCCATCATCGAAACGCAGGCAGGTGACGTATCGGCCTACATCCCGACCAACGTAATCTCGATCACCGACGGTCAGATCTTCCTCGAGTCGAACCTGTTTAACTCGGGTGTTCGCCCGGCCATCAACGTAGGTATCTCGGTAAGCCGCGTAGGCGGTAACGCCCAGATCAAGTCGATGAAAAAAGTGGCTGGTACGCTCAAACTCGACCAGGCTCAGTACCGCGAACTCGAGGCTTTTGCCAAATTCGGCTCCGACCTCGACGCCGCTACGCAGGCCGTGTTGTCGAAAGGCGCCCGCAACGTGGAAATTCTGAAACAACCGCAATACTCGCCGGTACCCGTGGAAAAACAGGTAGCCATCATCTACCTGGGCACCAACAACCTGCTCCGCGATGTTCCACTCAATAAAGTGCACGAGTTTGAAGAACTCTTCCTGATGAAAATGGAGCAGGAAATGCCCAACATTCTCGAAGAATTCCGCAAAGGCAAACTCGAAGACGCCAGCCTCGCCAAAATGAAGGAACTGGCAGCCGATATGGCAGCACAATACAAGAAAAACTGATGACTCTCAAGGTTTCAAAGGTTCGGGTTTTGACCCAAATCATTTACCCGAACCTTTGACCCCTTTTAAATAAATCCTCATCTAAGATGGCTGGAGGCTTAAAAGAAGTCCGCGAACGCATCAAATCCGTGAATAACACGCAGCAGATCACCAAAGCCATGAAAATGGTTTCGGCGGCCAAGCTGCGCAAGGCTCAAAACGCCATCACGCAAATGCGCCCCTATGCAGAACGGTTGAACCGCATGCTTTCCAACATCCTGTCGAACCTCGACGGCGATGCGAATACTTCGTTTGGAAAAGCACGTGAAGTCAAAAGCGTTCTGGTCGTAGTGGTTACTTCCAATCGCGGTTTGGCAGGTGCGTTCAATACCAACATCAACAAAGAAGCCGTCGCACACATCAACCTGCGTTATGCCGAACAACGGCGCAACGGCAACGTCACGGTGTTGTTCATCGGTAAAAAAGGCTACGATTATTTCCGTCGTCGTTTTTCCGATCTGAAGTACAATACCGACAGCCTTCTCCTGTTCGACAACCTGGTTTACGACAACACAAGCAGCGTCGCACGTAAATTGATGGACGAATTTTCCAGCGGAAAATATGACGCCATCGACATTGTTTACGGACACTTCCGCAACGCCGCTACGCAATACCCAACGGTTGAGCCCTGGTTGCCGGTGCCTAAAACGCCGACCAACCCTGCGGTCAAGAAAAAAACGAAAGCGGATTATATTTTCGAACCCGATCAGCAAAGCCTGCTCGAAACGCTCGTTCCGAGCATTCTTCAACTGCAGTTTCACAAAACCTTGCTGGATACCCACGCTTCGGAACACGGCGCTCGTATGACCGCCATGGACAAAGCCACGGAAAACGCCGAAGAAATGCTCAAAACGCTGAAAATCAGCTACAACAAGGCCCGTCAGGAAAGTATCACCAAAGAATTGCTCGAAATCGTGGGCGGCGCCGCTGCACTGGAAAATTAATCGACGCAGCCATTCTGTTCGGCGGATTGCACAATAAACCGCCATTGTACGAACGCAATTAACGTACGATGGCGGTTTTTCTGTAGCGCCGACCTCAAGGTCGGCGATGCAACGAGCCATAATAACCCGCGATCTCCCTGATTTGCACCAACCAACCGACCTTAACAAACCGATCCGAAAAGCCTTGATTACGATCGCGGTGCGCTTCCGATCGCAACGTCGCCGACCAGGAGGTCGGCGCTACAGCGGCGCTACAGGTCAGCACTACGAAAAACTCCCTCACCCTGTAAAACAGAGATCGGGAGTTCGGGTGGCTGGGGTTTAGCCGTCGGTCAGGTTAAGTGGGGGCGGTATTTAGGGTTTGGCCATTAGGGTTTTGTTATTTGGGGCCAGGTTTGCGGAGTACAGGTTTAGAAAGGAGGTAATTTGGGGTTTGGCCATTGGGGTTTTGTTATTTGGGGCCAGGTTTGCGGAGTACAGGTTTAGAAGAGAGGTAATTTGGGGTTGGGTTATTGGGGTTTGGTAATTTGGGGTCAGGTTTGCGGAGTACAGGTTTAGAAGAGAGGTAATTTGGGGTTTGGTTATTGAGGTTTGGTAATTTGGGGCCAGTTTTGTGGAGTACAGGTTTAGAAGAGAGGTAATTTGGGGTTGGGTTATTGAGGTTTACATGAAGCGCAATGGGTCAATCGGGGTTAGTTTCAGATGGCTTATGGATTAACTGGGTTATACAGGATGATCTGTTTGATGGTACAAAGTTGCAGCCGGGCAGGCCTCCGGGCCAATTACAGAATTTTCAAAATTTACCGGGGCGCTCTCCCCTGCCCTTTTGCAAACGCCTTACCCAGGGGTGTGGACTTAGGCGTTTGCAGGGCGCGGGTTCAGGGTTTTGAGGCTGGTTTTCAATGGGGTAAATGGGGTCAGTTTTTTGGAAATCCTGCCGGCAGGGGCACTCCTTGCTGCGATTATGATACAAAGATGGGGCTTCTGTACAGGCTGTGCCAATTACAGAAAATCTGGTTTTTACCGGGACCGTCTTGATCGGGTATTACTCGATTATGGCGCCGGAGTTGAACGGCCAGCCAATTATCGCTTGCTCTTCCGCGCTAAATTTCACAGCGCTTAGGTAGTATATAAAGTGGTAAGTGTCACTTTTCCGCGGCTTGATCGTACCCCTGATCCTGTAAACCGGGATGTACATATTCTGCCGAATAAAAGGCGGCGCCGCAAAATATCCCAACTGAAAGCCCGTAATCCGCAGCCGGGCCCAGTGAATCAAAACGATTTTGAAAAACTGTTTCCGCCACGCCAGTTTCAGCAAAGCACAGATCGGACGAATCAGTTTTCTGACACTCGATACTTTGGGTTTGCCGTCGAGTCCTTCCACCGGCTGACGCCAAAAGGAAAAAACCTCGCTTAATTCCGGTGCATCACGGACGTATGCGCACTGCATCTTGCCGCCGGCTCCGAAAACCGGCAGTTCATTCAGTATAAATCCGTACATCGTCTTGATCTCCGTGCGCGACACTTGCGGAGTCGCGCCACCGACTTCGTCTCTGACTGCCACCGTATAATCGACACCCAGGTACCGGGCATAGGCATCGTCAGCGGTTTTAAAACCCAGCTCGGCCAATTGAGATTCCGCTTTCGTTTCTGCAGAACTCTTGCTCGGCAGGTTCTGCGCATACTGAGGATCCGCAGGGGCGACAAGGTCGCGGTCGTAAAACAACACGGCGTCGCTCGACCGATATACCTGTACCACCTTGCTTTTGTACTCCAGGGCAAATCGGTCTTCGTATTCTTTCAATTCGCTGCCGTTGGGGAAATTGAGCATGTTGCCGTACTCGTTCAATCTGTTTTTCAAAAACATATCGGTATCCGCCGCTTCAAGCGCCTTGTTGTGCGCATCAAAAATCGGCACGCGGGAAGGAAAGCCGTAGTTCCATTTGAACAAACGATTGAACAGGCCATACGGCTTGGTCGCTTTTATAATTGTGTCAGATTGTTTACCAAAAGGCTGGTAGTTGAGTACCTCCATTGGAGCGCCCCCTTTACCAAAATTGGTCTGCTTAGCTGCCATAACAGAATATTGATTTTAAGCCGGACAATTTTGCGGTTGCGTACCGCATGGCATACTTAAGTAGGTGAATTCAAGGTCGGTGTACAATTGCCCATTCTTGATCTGCTGGGCAATAACTGTTTCCGGGCCAAGCTCCTGGTTGGTCCATTTGTCAAAATGGATGGCATCGGATACTTTTCCGGGGTGGAGGTATGCGCAACGAACATTAACATCATGCTCGGTTTCGAGACAAGCCAAACGCCAGGCCTCCCGTACATATTCTCCCTGTTTGAGGTAGGTCGCAAAACGCGAGCCCCGGTCGCGGTAGTCGTGGCATGCCGTATCGAAGCCTAACAAATACCGCAGCCCGTAAAAAATGCTCTGCCAGGCTCTGTACATTTTGTCAGTGTACTTGGAAGTATCAGGGTGGCCTTCGCAATACGTGTACGGATCTTCGCATCGGTTGAGCACCCGGCAACAATCAAGGATCAGCCATTTCAATTTACTGGCATGTCCAAGTTTGATTTCAATCCGCCTGGCAACGCGGTCATCCGAAACCGCCGCCGTAGGCGTAAAATACAGGTTGCTGCTGTCAGCATGACCGCCAAAGTAAACGATGTCTGCACGCTCGGCATCCTGATTATCTTGCCCCAATATTGTAGCAGCAGTATTGTTGGTACTGTCTTCAATTCCGCGGGCAAGAGCCTGGCTATCGCCTTTGTTAAAAGTATTGGGCACTCCCAGCGTCGAGCAAAAACCCGTGGCGTTGTAACCTGTGTTGTCGAGGTTGGTTCTTCCGTTGGCGCCGTTGTATGTTTTGATCCAGAATGCGCCTGATTTTCTGTTATCTGCCATAAAAATTTACCCTATAAAGTCCCCGGCGTGGCGTCCGCCACGCCGGGGAAAATGACTGAATTGGTGTTACTGGGCGTGGTTGCAACTCACCGAGAGCGCATTGCCACTGCTGACCTTGATGTGAATTTCGGGGTCGAGTCCCGTATTCGAATCGAACGATTTTATGTCGAAGGTCGTGCTCGACACCGTCACCCGCACCAGGCGGTTGTCGTTCATCAGGCTCGTGGTCGGGTTGGTCACGCAGGTTTGATTGGTCATCTTGAACACTTTCAGCGAACCCGGGTTGCCGCCAGTACCCGGTACCGGCACCAGGCAGAGTTTTTCGATGGCCTGCGGATTGGTTTTGCGCAGCGACACGACGAAGGTATCCGTACTGGACCAGGGGAAGAACCGCCATTCACCATCGGTTTCGGGGTTGATGAGTTCCGTGGTATTAGGACAGGAAGCGGTTACGCCGATGATGATGTCCATGTCTGGAATCACGCCAAGATCTTCGCGGTCATCGATCCGCATGCTGTCGCCTGCCACGGTTTCGCCGCTGGCATTTTTGTAAAAATAACTGAGTTGCAGGGGGCGGGGGGTGTCACCGTCCATGGGCGCGTTGACGACCTGGCTCTGACCGGGTGTCGAGTTAAAATCGAACAACTGGTCACCGGCAGCGTCGTACACTTTGAGGTTGACGGCGGTGGCGCCGGCAATACTATCGAAGGTGACAGAAAACCCGGGGCCGCCCGGCAAATCGAACTTAATGAGAGGATTGGGCACCCGACACGGAGTTCCGCAGCCGGAAAGCCAGAACAGCGCGCCTGCAAGCAAGAGCAAGGCGGCAAAACGAAATTGCTTCATGGCATTCATATTCGAAAAATTGGTTTAATTGACTAACCTGGGGCAAAATTATCGCAACCAAAGGTTGCGAAACGATTACGGATTTTAGCACTTTTACCGCGGTCATTTTCCGCCTTACCTGTTCTTTCATGCACAATAGCGATCTCGTTGAACTTCTCGCCCTGCTCCAGCCAGACGAAAAACGGCGCTTGCGCGGCTACCTGCGCGATAATGCCCAGGCACGCCCGGAAGTGTCGGCGCTTGCAGAATATACCCTCGAACACCTGAATGACGAAGAAAAATCGACCCTTTCAAGGGCCACAGCGTACAATTTTATCTTTCCGGGCCTGCCCCCCATAACAAACAAACTGGAAAAACTGATGTCGGACACCCTGCAACTGGTACGACAGTTCGTGGCAGTTGAAATGGCTACCCGCGACCTGCGAGAGATGCAACAACAGGTGCTGCTGCAACGATTTTACCGGGAACGAAAACTTGAAAAAAAATTCAGGCAAAGCCGGAATCAGGTCCTGAAACTGAAAGAACAGCCGGGTAACTGGGTCCCGCAGGATTATTATTTCCAGTTTTTGTCGGAAGAGGAAGAGTCCATGTTTCTCAGTGCGCGCAACCAGAAAAAAGATGACTTGAACCTTTGGAATACTATCCAGGCGCTTGATGAATATTATCTGGTCGAAAGGCTGCGCTACAGTTGCGTCCTGCTCAATCAAAATCAGCTGGTTTCTCTTAATTTATTGCCATTAAACGATTGGCTCCCCATCGATCTGTCGTCCCCACAATTGCAGTGGTTCTTCGAAAAACCCCTGGGCAAACTGTTCCTTCTGGCGGTAAATTTATTCTCCTCGGACACGACTGATTCACTTGATCAAAACCAACAACTTGAAGAATTTATCCAGTTTTTGCAAGAAAATGAAAAGGTTATACCTACCGAATTTATCAACTCTTTGGAAATCTTTGCCTGTAATTACGCCATAAAAAAATACAACCAGCGGCATTATTTCTTTCTCAATTCAATTTACCTGATCCAAAAACGACGGGTTGAGTCCGGCAGGATTTATATCAATAACCTGATAAAAGCGTCTGAATTTCACAGCATCGTTCTTGCAGGGCTTCGCCTTGGCGACAGCGTCTGGATCAAACAATTCATTGAGGCACACCGCGACAAAATTCTTGGGGCCATGCCCTCCACGGATTATTACCAGTTCAACCTGATCTACTACTATTTCCAAACCAAAGAATACGAACCCGAACTACATACTTTGCTGACATCCAATTACGAAGACATGGTGTATAAATTGCAAAGTAAAGTTCTCGAGATCAAAATCCTCTACGAAATGAGCCGGCGCCCCAATGCAGATTACTGGGTGTCGGAGTTTCTCGAAAACAAGGTGGAAGCCGCTATCGTGTTTTTCTTCCGGGAGAAAAACATCCCGCCCGACAAGAGAAAAATGTACAAACGCTTCGCCGACACGATGAAACGCATCATCCATGCCGAAGGGAAAAACGACATCAAACGCCTGGAAAAAATCCGAACCGATATCGAGTCTTTCGATATGGTCGCCGACCCGCAATGGTTGCTGGAAGTGGTCGACGAACTACTAGCCTAGATCAGAAGACAAATACCCGACAAAACTACCCTTGAAAACACACGAATCGCGCCTGACATTCAGTTCCAGACGCGATTCGTGATGTTAACAGCAATTCCGGCGATCAATTAAAGACCCGACGGCGACCACCGCATTCCCACAAACCCGATCGGACCCATCATGGGCGCCCATACCTGTGAGCCATTAAAATAGGGGCTCCAGGGGTCGTTGGCTGCAATGATGGCATCGTGCTGGCGATAGGCGGTCAGGTTTTCGCCACCGACGTACACCTCCAGATTTTTCCAGGCTCGTGTAATCTGGGCATTCCAAAGACCGAAGGTCGGGCTCACCTGTACGAATTCATGCAAATATTCGTGCGGCACGCCAGTATTGTCGGGCAGACGCTGCGGCCCGACAATCTGCACGCTGGTATTGAAGCGCCATTTCTTGTCGGGCGTGGTGTAGTCGGCTGTAAACAGCCCCCTGTGCGCCGCCAGCAAGGGCGGCTGGCGCAGCGCCCCGGAAGCATAGGTGGCGCGTACATCATTCCATTTATAGCCGGCTTTGAGGTCGAGACCGGGCAGCGGACTGTACTGCAAAACGCTCAGCAAACTGTTGGCGTATGCGGGCCCGTCGGCATTGTAAAAGAATACATCGGTGGCCGACTGATCGACATCGACCAGTATTTGGCGTTGAAAATCAGTGCGGTAGGCATCGACACTAACATTGCCGTCGCGGCCGAACACCTTGAAATTCCGGGTGAAATTGATGCCGTAATTCCAGGCTTCCTCCAGACCGAGCCCGTTGGCGAAATGCAGCGCCCGGTTGCTGGCCAGTACGCTGATGTTTTCGGCCATGAGGTTGGGCGAACGATACCCGCGGCCCGCCGACACGCGGACCACGCTGTTTTGGGTAAAATTGTATTTGGCACTCATCCGCGGCGTAAACAGCCAGCGTTCGAAGCGGCTGTTCCAGTCGAGGCGGGCGCCCAGTACCACTACGAGGTCGGGCATTTCGAGGCGGAGGTTGGGGCGGCTGTACGTGTATTCCGCCATGGCCCCGGGCACGAATTCGCGGCGGTCGAGTACCCCTTCATTCACCCGTTCTTTAATGTCGTCGTACTGGATCGAAGGGGCCACCACGATCTTGTGGTCGGTGGTGCCGATGATACTTTCCAGCAGGGTTTGCCAGTAGATCGACTGCTGTGTGGCAGCATAGTTGTTGTGGCCGTAGCTGGCATCGAAGCGATGCCAGGAAGCCGCGAACATATTGCCGATCTGGTTGTAGGGTTTGCCCCAAAGTTTTTCGCGTCCGACTTTTCCCCAGACTTCCACACGGTCGTTGCGCTGATCAACTGCAAACCGCTCCGATCCACCGTCGATAGCCGAGATTTGTCCCCCCGAGCGGCGATCCGTCAGGGCCTGGATATTGAACTGGCCGCAAGTGGTCGGGCTTTCATAAAACAAGCGGTACAGGCCGTTCAACTGGTGGCGGTTGGGCGAGTCGTAGAAGTTGTCGTTGTTCATGTCCCAACGGTTCTCCACAAAGCTGCCATGCAGCAACAGGCCGTTTGAAAAACGCCCGGCGCCTTTGCGATTGAGGTGGACATTAAGTTCACCCCTGCCTTCCGAGGAGCCGAAAGCATTGACAAACAAAGGTTTGTCAGTCGCAGGTTTGACGAGTTCTGCATTGACCTGTCCGGTGATGCCGGCGGCCCCGTTTTTAACCGTACTGGCGCCTTTGGCCAACTGAATACTGCTGAGCCAGGTACCGGGGATCATTTCAAAGGCAAAAGGCGTGGCGATGCCGCCCAATGTCGGCCGGTTTTCGATCATAAACTGGCTGTACACGCCGCGGAGGCCCAACATCTGGATTTCCTTCACCCCGGTGACCGCGTCCGCGTAGGTCAAATCGACCGCGCCGTTGGTGGTGAAACTCTCGGAGAGGTTGCAGCAGGGCGCCTTGCGCAGTTCCTGACTGTTGATGCTCTCCACATTGCGGGTGTGGAGGGTTGATACCGCGTTGTCGAAACTCGTGGAAGTAACCGTGACCGTCTGCAGCGCCACGACGCCGGATATTTCCACCCACACACTGTCTTCTTCGGGTAAAATATTGATTTCCACCGGGTTGTAGCCGATGTAGTGTACCATCAGCACAGCGGCGGTATCGGAATGAGGCAGCCAGAACCGGCCCAGGGTATCGGTCACCGTACCAACCGGCGTGCCTTTCCAGTGTACGGTTGCGCCAATCAGCAGTTCTTCATGCTCATTGGTGACGATGCCGTATAGTTTGTGTTGGGAAAAAAGGGAAGGGCTGAATATCAACAGGAGTAGTCCTGTCAAAATGATTATTTTTTTCATATCAACTGTTTAAGTGCTTGAAAATGAACAAGCGGGAAGCAGACATACCGCTCCCTGACAAAAAGCCCGAAGGCCGTTTTTCAAAGCACTAACAGCGAAAGTTCTGGTGATCTAAACAAATCTCCCATCCGGTTGGCGCCGGTGGAGGGGGCGCTTTGTTGAAATGATTGATGGTTTCACAAAGCGCCGGCCGCATTCTGCGAACGAAAAAAGGCAGGTCCTGCAGCCAAAGGGGGAATTCAAAGGTTTTTTCAAAAGGTTTGTCCACCAAAAACTCGGTTTTCAGCTGGAAAACCTTGGTCGTTTTGTGCGTGCAGTCATGGTCTTTTTGAGCCATTTTTTCTGCACCACCGCAGCAAGAACGAGCCGGTTTTTCACAAACCGGGGCGGGCTGCTCCTTTTTTGAACAACAGCTTTGCAAACGCTCCGCTGCTTTTTTCAAAGTGCAGGTATCGTCCGGCGCTACAAACAACGAGTAGGACGCGCTCCCCATGCAATAGCAATACATCCGATGCACGCTCACGCCGACGGTCGCCGTAAGCAGGGCGGCCATCCAGAGCCATACAAAAGATTTTTTTGCCTTGGAAGACATGGTGGAAGCTATGAATTTGTGCAAAAGTAGGGGTATTGTTCGGGATTTGCAATATCCTGCCGGGCGCTGTCGCGTCTGTAGCGCCGACCTCAAGGTCGGCGATGTCGCGATCGATGACAACCCGCGATCAAAAGCGCCTTACCTCTACGCGTTCCGTTTGAGGACAAAAACGGGCAGGAACAACCCGCGACCGGAGCATAGGCTCTTAATCGCGGGTCGTTCCTGCCCGTTGCTGCGCCGACCTGGAGGTCGGCGCTACAGTCATTGAAATACCCGGATGTAATCCACGATCATCCGCTGCGGGAACGGCGTTGAGTTGTCGGGGTTGCCCGGGAAGGTGCCACCCACGGCAACGTTAAAGATGAAGAAGAAATTCTTGTTGAAAGGATAGGCAGCGCCGTTCAGGCTGGCCGGCGTGATCGTTTGATACACTTCGTCGTCGACGAGGAACTGAATCTTGTCGGCTTCCCAGATGATTGAAAACACGTGGAATTCATCCTGGAAATTGGCATTGCCACTCAGGTACTTCGAGGTCGAGTTGTACTGATGCTGACTCGTATTGGCGCCGTAATGCACCGTTCCGACTACGCGGTTCGGGATATCGCCCGCCAGTTCCATGATGTCGATTTCGCCGCAAGCCGGCCAACTCACCGCGTCGATGTTGGAGCCGAGCATCCAGAGCGCGGGCCACAGACCTTTCCCTTCCGGCAAAGCTGCACGGATGTCGACCCTGCCGAACTTGAACTGCTTTTTGCCTTTCGTAACAAGGCGCGACGAGGTATAATCGCGGTTGCCAAACTGCTGCTTTTTAGCCGTGATGACCAGGTAGCCGCCGACCACCGAGGTGTTGTCTTCCCGGTAGTACTGCAACTCGTTGTTGCCCCAGCCGCAATTGCCCGGGCAGCCGTCGCCGGTTTCGAAACTCCAGTTGGCAGGGTTGAGCGCGGTGCCGTCGAACTCGTCGGCCCACACCAGGTTGTAGCCTGCGTAGCTCGTCGGTGTGCTGTATCCGCCCGAAGGAATCGTCAGCCCGGCGGTGTTGTCATCGTCGTCGTCGATCGTGATGGTGACGGCGTCATTGGCCAGTTTGGCGTTTGCAGGGTTGTAAAAACGAATCTGGAACGACTCTTTCGGCTCGATGACCTCATCGCCCACGATGCGGATGTCGATGTGTTTCACGGTTTCGCCGGGGGCAAAAACCAGTCGACCGGTGGTCAGCAACTCGTAATCGAATGTAGCCTCGGCCGAGGCAGCAACCGCTGTAAACGAGATGACCGCATTGGTCGGGTTGTTGCCGCTCAGCGTGACTTCGAGTGAAATGGTGTCGTCGAGATCGGTTTCCGACACAGTCAGGTCGGCCGCAGAAATCAGCGGCAGATTTTGCTCGGGCGGCGTACCGTCATCTTCCTTTATGCAGCCGTAATGGGTTGCGGCAACCACAAATATTGCCGTAAAAACAGCCATCGGAATGATTTTTCCAGCTATTGATTGGGCACTGAATAATTGCATGTTGTTTGTGTTGATGTGTTAAAAAACAATCTGGCCGGCCCTCAGGCGCCTTCAATATTGATACACCCTGACGTAGTCGACCAGCATTTTTTGTGGCCAAACGGCCGTATCGACCCCCATCTTGCCGCCCCAATTGCCACCGACGGCGACATTGAGCAACAAATGAAAATCGCGGTCAAAAGGCCAGGCGCCGATGCCTTCATGCGTATTTTTAAAAGACTGGTATCGCCGGCCGTCGAAAAGAAAGTCAATTTTTTCGGCATCCCATTCGATGCTGTACTCGTGAAATTTACGGGACAAATCGGTCGAACGAAGCCCTACCGATTTCTGCGTACCCAGCATGCCGTTGTAGCGGCCTGTGTGTACGGTGCCAAAAATACTGTCGGGCAGATAGCCCACATGTTCCATAATATCGATCTCGCCACTGTTGGGCCAGTTGCCGTAAGCCCATTCGGTGGGCAGCATCCAGATGGCCGGCCACACGCCCCGCCCGACGGGCAATTTGGCGCGAATGACCATGCGGCCGTAGGTCCAGTCGCCTTTGTGGCGGCTCACCAGCCGCGCCGAGCTGTACTCGCGGGCGCCGGTTTTTTCCCGCCTGGCTTCGATCACCAGACAACCGTTTTCCACCCGGGCATTTTCAGACCGGCCGGCGGTATAATACTGCAACTCGTTGTTGCCCCAACCGCAGAGATTGGGGCAGCCGTCGCCCAGATCATACCCCCACTTGCTGCTGTCGGGCAAACCCGTGTAGTTGAACTCGTCGGACCACACCAGACGGGGCTTTGCCGTGGAGCCCGGGGCCAGACTCGTTTTTGAGCAAGCCGCGAGCAAACCCGCTGCGCCCAGGGCCAGCGCTATGATTCGAACACCGAACGCCTTCATAGTCAGACACTTATTGGCGAACAAAATGTAATTCGAACCAGCCCTGCGCCAGGGGCGTACCGTTTTGCGCCCTTTGCCGGGCCCTGACCACGAGCTCGGTTTCTGTCAATGTCACGATATCGAGCACATTGTCAGAATCCCAAACGCCCATAAACTGATCGTCGGGCAGCACGATCTGATCGCGACCAGCCGTGCCTGCGCCTTCGAGGAAAACAAACGAGCTGATGCCCGGGGCGTAGGGCTTCGGCGTGTAGCCGGCCCAGGGGTCGACAGAAGCGCCGTTGTTGCGGTTTTCGTACAGCAGTCCGTCGAAGGTAAAACAGAATCCATCGTCGTATTGCTCTGCCTGCAAGCCGCCGTCCGGCGACGTGTACCAGGAGTAATCGTCGTAACTCGGACCAACTTTTACCGCGCCGGCAGCGTGCGAAAAGGTCCAGCAGCGCCCTTCGGGGCCGCAGCCGGTCAGCAACGCGAGTTTGGAATTGCAGTCGAGCGCAGCATCGGCGTCGATGGTGACTTTTTGCGAAGCCGAGGGCGTGCCGCTGCCATTGTCTTTCGACACGTACAGCGTGATGACGTATTCACCCGCCTTGGCATACTGAACCGTATCGACCGCCTTGGTCGATGTCTTCGGATTGCCGCCGGGCAGGTCCCAGAGGCGCTGGAAATTGCCTTCCGAAAGGTCGGTGATGACCACCCTGTTGGGGTCATTGGGCAAAAAAGCGACGCTGAACTGCGGAGCGCCTGGCGCCGGCGGCAGTTGAATGTCGTCGTCGCGCTCGGGCGCGCATCCTGCAATCAGCATGCCCGCCAGGGCTATAAAAAGAAGTGACTTGTTTGTCATGTCAGGTACTCGTTAAGGTTTTGAATCAATATCCGGGGTTTTGGGTCAGTGCGCCGTTGGTCGCCTGGATTTGGGATTGCGGGATGGGGAACAATTCATGAACCCCTGGCACAAAACCAAGACTTTCAAGCACTTGCGGAGCGCGGCCTGTGCGTACCAGATCGAAAAAACGGTGCGCTTCGAGCCCCAGTTCAAGGCGGCGTTCGCGATAAATGGCTTCCAGCAGCGCCGGCCCCGTGGCCGTGATGTGCGGAATGGCGACGCGGTCGCGCACCTGATTGAGCGAGGCCCTGGCGGCTTCTTCGTCGCCGGTATGGTAAGCCGCTTCGGCGTGCATGAGCAGCACGTCGGCGTAACGGATCACCCGGTCGTTGGATTCGCCGTTGGGATTCGGGTCGCCAAAGGGGGCGTCCTCGCTTTTATTGGTAAAATATTTTTTAGGATAATAAAGGTAGGGGAAGCCGCCGGTGGCATCGATCGTGAACGTGCCGCGGTCGCCCATTTGGTCGCCGACACGGAACACCGTCGATTTGAGGCGCGGGTCTTCGAATCCTTCCTTGAAAAACTCGTCGACAAAATCCTGGGTCGGGATATTGAACCCGTAACCGCCGAACTGACCGCGGGCGCGCTGGAACACATTGGTAAAACTGCCTTCGTTGGCGTTGTTTTTACCCCAGTTGCCGCCCGAAGCGTTCATGTACTGGATCTCGAACACCGACTCCGAGTTGTTCTCCCCGTACACGGGAAAAATGTCGGCGTAGTCGGCTACCAGGTGGTATTCATTGGACTGAATGATGGCCTCGGCCGTGGCTTTGGCTTCCGCCCATTTGTTGCGCCACAGGTAGGTTTTGACCAAAAGTGCCTGCGCCGCGCCCTGCGTGATGCGTCCCAGATCGGCCGCCGGGTATTCGCTGCGTTTCCAGAGGTCCTGCGAGGCGATGGTCAGGTCCTGTTCGATCAGGTTCCAGACCTCGTCAGCCGAGGCGCGCGGCATATCGTATTCGGAGGGCGCCAGCACGTGATCGGCCAGCGGCACGCCGCCGAACATGGTGACCAGGTTGTAAAAATTCCAGGCGCGGATAAAGCGGGCTTCCGCCAGAATACGGGCCTTGAGGCGTTCATTCATGGCGATGCCTGGCACTTTTTCCAGCACTACGTTGGCCCGGTAAATGCCTTCGTAGTCGGCCGACCACTCGGATTCGAGTAGTTCGGTGGTCGAGGTGCCGTTGAAATTTTCCAGCTGGAGCAGGTCGTTCACGTCGTTGTCACCCGAACCGCCCTTGATGGCGTCGTCAGACATGATGTCGCCCCAGAACCAGCGGAAGTGGCCCGCGGGCGACAGTTGGAATTGCAAGGTGGCATACGCGGCATTGACGGCCGCAATGGCGTCTTCTTCCGTGCGGTAAAAATTCTCCTCCGTGACGCCGACGATGGGCTTTTTTTCCAGAAAATCCTTCTGGCAAGCCGCGGCAACAAGCAGCAATACCGCGCTGAGGATCAATCGAATATTTTTCATGGTCCTGATGGTTTTAAAGTTTAGAAGGTCAGACTTACACCGCCCATCACCGTGCGGGCCTGCGGATAAAAGCCGCGGTCGATACCGATTTCGAGGCTTCCGCCGACATTGCCGATTTCCGGGTCGAGGCCCGAATATTTGGTGAAAGTGAGCAGGTTTTGCCCCGTCACGTAAATTTTGAATTTTTCAACATGCACCCTTTTCAACCAGCTTTGCGGCAAATTATAGCCGATTTGCACGGTTTTGAGTCGCAAATAAGAGCCGTCTTCCACAAACCGGTTGGACACGCGGGCGTTCTGGTTGGGATCGCTCAGGCTCACCCGCGGCTCGGTGTTGGAAGTGCCGGGGCCCGTCCAGCGGTTGAGGGCGCTCGACGGCCGGTTCACGTAGGAAAAGTCGTAGCGAATGGTGCTGTTGTAAATGTCGTTGCCCTGCGTGCCTTGCAGGAAAAAGTTGAACTCCAGCCCTTTCCACTCAAAGTCGCCGTTGAAACCGTAGGCAAGGTCGGGCGTCGGGTTGCCGATGTAGGTTTGGTCATTGATGTCGATCACCCCGTTGCCGTCGAGGTCCTTGAAACGGATATCGCCGGGCGCCGTCTGGTCGCTTTGGAAAGCGGCGGCTTCGATTTCAGCCTGCGACTGGAAGATGCCGTCGGTGACGTAGCCGTAAAATGCCGCGATCGGGTGCCCCACATCGGTGCGTGCGGCGTTGGAGTTGGCCGATTGCACGTAGCCGGAAAGCACGGGTTCGCCGCCGCGACCCAGGCCGGTGACTTCGCTTTTGATAAAACTGACGTTGCCGCCCAGGGTGTAGCGCACGGCGCCGACGCGCCCGCGGTAGTTGAGGGTAAATTCAAAACCCCGGTTTTCGGCAGTCGCCACGTTTTGAATCGGCGCCGCCGTGCCTGCCACCAGCGGAATCGGCGCGGCGTAGAGCATGTCGGAGGTTTTTTTGATGTAATAATCGGAGATAATGCCTACCCGGCCGTCGAACAGTTCAAGGTCGATGCCGAAGTCGGTCTGCGTAATGGTTTCCCATTTGAGGTCCGGATTGGCGGCGCTGAGCGCCACGCTGCCGTTGGTAATGGTTTCGTTGGGGCCGAAGGTGTAGTTCTGGCCATTATTGACCACCGTGGTGAAGGTGTAATCGCCGATCTGGTCGTTGCCGTTTTGGCCCCAGCTGGCGCGCAGTTTGAAAAAGTTGATCACATCGATCTTCCAGAACGATTCATGACTGGCTACCCAGCCCGCCGAGAAGGAGGGGAAATACCCGAAGCGGTTGTTGCGGCCAAAGCGGGAAGAACCGTCGGCGCGGAAGGTGGCGGAAAACAGGTAGGTATCGTCGAAGGAATAATTTGCCTTGCCAAACCACGACAGCAGTGAGGAAGCGCTGGCGTACTGGTAGGCGCTCTGCGATTCGATCGGGTCGATGGTGTTGGAAATGTAGGCGTCGTCGGGGTCGTTGGACGGCAAATTCGTGTTGGCGCCGCCACTGACGTCGTAACGTTTGTCGAGGGCGGTGGTACCGGCGATGAGCGTCAGGTCGTGTTTTTCGGCCAATGTTTTTTGCCAGGTCAACACATTTTCGAGCTGCCAGTTGCGCCAGTTGTGGTTGGCTACGCTGACGCTGTTGACCAGGTTTTTCTCTGCTGCCGGCGCTTCGCTGAGCGAAGGGATATTGCTCAGGTCGAACTTTGGCACAAAGCCGCGCTGTATGGCAAAGGTGGCGTCGAGGCTGAATGCGCTGCGGAAAGTAAAGCCATGACCCAGTTTGAGGTCGCCGTACACATTACCCACGACGCGGTTGGTCCGCCAGGTGCTGTGCGTTTGTTCGATTGCATTGACCGGGTTGGCAATATCCGTGTCGGCGTAGCGCGAGTACGCGTAGGTGCCGTCGGCCTTGCGTACGGGCGTGACGGGGTCCATGTTAAGCGCGCGGATGACGGGCGAATTGAACTGGCTGTTCTCGATCAGGCCCTGGCGCTGGAGCCAGGTAAAACCGATGTTGTTGCCGAGGGTCAGCCACTTTTTGACGTCGTGCGAGCTGTTGAAGCGCACCGTGGCGCGTTTGAAATTGGACTTGTCGCCGCCCACGATACCATCCTGGTCGAAATAATTGCCCGAAAGGGTGTAGGCCGAGCGTTCGCTGCCGCCGGTAAAGGTGAGTTGGTGACTGGCGATCGGCGCGTGTTGGAAAATGGCTTCCTGCCAGTTGGTGCCTTCCCCGAGCGCAGCCGGGTTGGCAAATTCGGGCAGCGGCGTTTTGCCGGCTGCGACGTAGGCTTCGTTTTGAAGCGTGGCGTACTCCCGGGCGTCGAGCAGATCGACGAGGCGCCAGGGGCGCTGCACGCCGTAGTAGGCATCGTAGCTGATCTTGCCGTCCTGGTTGCGGCGGCCGCCTTTGGTGGTGATCAGCACCACGCCGTTGGCGCCGCGCGAGCCGTAAATAGCGGCCGAAGCGGCATCTTTCAGCAGGTTGACCGATTCGATATCGTTGGGATTGAGGAAATCGAGTCCGTCCACCTGCATCCCGTCCACGATGTACAGCGGGTCACTGTTGGTAATGGTGCCCACGCCGCGGACCCGGACGGTCAGCGCACTGCCCGGCGAGCCCGACACCTGGGCCACCTGTACGCCGGCCATGCGGCCTTGAAGGGCCTGTTCGACGCGCAAGAGGGGTTTTTCAGCGATTTCTTCCGAGCTCACGCTGGCCACGCTGCCGCTGATGGTGGAGCGCTTCTGGGCGCCGTAGCCGGTTACGACTACTTCGTCGAGTTGAGATACGCTTTCCGCGAGCGTCACGTCGATGGTGCTGCGCCCGCCGATCGCAATTTCCTGATCGAGGTAGCCGGTGTAGGAAAAAATCAGGACGGCATCAGCCGTCGGGGCAACGAGGCGATAATTGCCATCGATATCGGTTACCGCCCCGATTGTTGCACCTTTTACCCGCACCGTGGAGCCGATAGCGGCTTCGCCCGCCGGTTGCAGGGTCACTCGTCCGCTCACAGCCACCTGTGCGCCGGCTGCAAAAGCGAAGAGTATCATGAGAAAAGTAGAAAGTATGCGCATGTTTCTGAATTGGCGGAATGAAGAGCGATTTTTTTGGGAGGGTTGATGGGGTTGATGGGGTTGATAAGGGTTGATGAGGTTTATAAGGTTGATAAAGTTTATAAGGTTGATAAGGTTTATGACCCTTTTATCAACCTTATAAACTTTATCAACCTCATCAACCCCTTATTTCAAAATTACTCTCGTCATGTAACGGTCGGCCGTTCTGACGGTAATGAAATAAGCGCCCGGGGCCAGGTCGGCGGTAGGCAGGCGGAAAGTAGCGCTGTGTCCTTCGACCGTCCATTGTGCGAGCATCTGGCCGGCGCCATTGCCGAGGCTGACCAGTTTTTCATCCGTGGTCGAGGCGCCAAAATCGAGCACCGAGAAACCGGCGGTGCTGGGGTTGCCCAGCAACTGGAACAGGCTGGGGTCCTGGGTCAGGTTGCTCACGCTGTTCACACATTCGACGTTGGTGAAGCACTGGCCGAAGCAGCCGGCCACGACCAGATCGCCCGTCACGGCGGGCAGGAAACGGTCGTTGAAACTGTTGGGGTCGCCGCAAGGCAAGCCGGCAAGGTTTTCCTTGCAGCTGTAGTCTGCGCAGGGGCCGTTGGCGAAAGTGTAGTGCGACTGGAAGCCCTGTTTGCGCGGCACTTTGAGTTCGTACACGCCGTCGCCGTCGTCGTCGTGCATTTTATAATTGCCACCCGGAATATCGAAATTGCCGCCGCCGGCCAGCCACACGCCTTCGGGGTTCGGCGTTACGGCGCCCATGCCGAGTCGGAACGTAATTTCAACTTCTTCGCCGCAGGCGTAGCAGCTGTTGAAGCAGAATTTGGGCACGTCGGCGTCGGCGCTCACCAGCAGCAGACGGTTGACAAACTGACCCGAAGGGTCGCGTTTGGTGCATTCTTCCACCCCGGCAAACTGTTCCTGTGCGGCCCAGTTATCGAGCGTCACTTTGTATTCGTACGAGCCGTTGGGCACGCTGATGCTGCCTTCCCAGATGCCGTCGAAATCGGGATCGGCCAGGGGTGTGGCATCGCCCGACCAGTTGTTGAAGGTTCCGCTGAGGTACACGGCGTCGAAATTAGCCGTGTACTGGTTCATGTCCACTTGAAAGTTGATGTTGCGGACGGAGGGTGCGCTGCTGCTTTTGACCACGATGTCGTCGAAGTAGGAGGTGACGTCGGCTCCAGTGCCCTCATCGCCGAAGTCGAAGAAAAGCACCACGCGGGTGTAAACGCCGGAAGCGGCTTCGAACGGCGCTTCGAGGGAGGGTAGGCTGGCATCGAAACACAATTCTTCCCACTCCCCTACCTTGGTATTCGACACTTTCTGGATCCAGTTGGCCTGGCCGGAAGTGCCGCCTTCCAGTTTGAGGGCGAGGTTGCCGATATGATCCATGTGGACTTTGACACAGATCTGGCCGCCGCTGCTCAAATCGACGGGCGTCGTGGGGTCAGGATTGGAAAAAGCGCCGGCCCAGACTTGAGCCACGGCGGGTTTGACGTAGTTGGACACCTGGCTGCTGGTGTTGATCCCCGTTGCATTGGGGTTGGCAACGATCTGGTTGAACGTTCCGTCGAGGCCGCTGCCGAAATACTGAAAACCGGTGCTGGTGGCGGGCGTTTCAAAATCGAGAATCGTCGTCGTCACGGCCGCATTGGGCAGCGCCACGATGTCGTCGAAATACGAGGTAACATCGACGCCCGTGCCGGCCGTACCGAAGTCGAAGAACAGAACGACACGCGTGTAGATGTGTCCCGCGGCGGCTGTAAAGGGCGCTTCCAGGGAAGGCAGGCTGGCGTCGAACTGCAGTTCTTCCCATTCGTTCACCTTGGTGTTGGGTACGGTGACAATCCAGTTGTCGCCGCCGTTGGTCGAGCCTTCCAGTTTAAGGCTGACAGAGCCGATGTGGTCCATGTGGACCTTGATCGACACTTTGCCATTGGCCAGCAAGTCGATTGCCGTAGCGGGGTTGGGGTTGGAAAAACAGCCGGCCCAGACCTCGGACACCGCGGGCTTCACATATTTGGTGACCGTGGCGCTGGTGTTGATGCCAGAGGCGTTGGGGTTGGCGAGGGTTTCGGTAAACGTACCGTCGATGCCGCTGCCGAAGTATTGAAACACGGTACTCGAAGCCGGAGATTCGAAGTCAAGTATCGTCGTTTGCGCGCTTCCGAGCAATACGGCATTTATGAAAACAAAAAGGGAAAGGAAAATTCTTTTCATGTGTCAGTTGATTTGAATGGTAAAATTTAATTTGTAAATCGGCCATCGAACCTCCACAAAGGTGGCAGCAAGTGGCTTCGAAAAAGGAATTTTGTTCTACGTCTCGACTACGTCAAAGCAGAAAAGGTATTACAGCAACACTACGTCAAACTTCATAAAAAGCCCGCGCGAATACCCTACCTTTAGCCCCGCAATCACAAGAACCGGTTGCGTCCCTCATGCCCCTCCGATTGCGCACATATTTGGCCCTTATTTTCGGCATTACCAGCCTTTTTGGCCCCGCGAGCGTGCCTGCACAGGGCCTGAATCTGGGTATTCCGCCCGTGCGCAATTTCCCCAAAAAAACATACCGTGCCGGTACGCAAAACTGGGATGCCGCGCAGGATGCGCAGGGGGTTATGTACTTCGCCAACAACAACGGGCTGCTACGCTTCGACGGCGTTTACTGGTCCTGCCTGCCGGTTGACAACCACACCATCGTGCGATCCGTCGCCATCCATTCCGACGGACGGATTTTCGTCGGCGCACAAAGCGAAATGGGCTATTTCAGCCATGGCCCCGACGGTCGCCTGCTGTACCATTCGCTGGTGGGCTTGCTGCCGCAATCGCAGCGCAGCTTCGAGGACGTCTGGGACATCGTTTTCTGGCAGGGCGAGGTGTTTTTCCGCACCAACAGGATGGTCTTTCAATACGACGGCCAGAAAATATCGATGCACGAGCCTTGCGGCGCGCTTACGGCGCTTTTTTCCGACGGCCAACAGTTGATCCTTCAGTGCGATGTTGCCCAATTAATGGGGTTTCGCGACGGCCGTTTCGAGCCCCTGGCCCTGCTGCCCGAACTTGGAAGCGCCATCACGGCCGCATTGCCCTGGAAGGGCGACACCCTGCTGCTGAGTTCGCTAAAAGACGGTTTGTTCTACCTGCACAACGGTCAATCGGGGCGCTGGACAACTCCCCACGATGCCCTGCTCCGCGAAAAACGAATTTACACGGCAGCCGTACTGCCCAACGGTCAACTGGCACTCGGCACCTCGCTCAACGGGCTGATCGTGCTCGATGCCCGGCGGCGAATGTTTCGCCATTTGACCAACAAAAACGGCTTGCAGAACAACAACATCCTGCACGCATACGCCGACCGCGCCGGCAACGTATGGCTGGGTCTCGACAACGGCATCGATTACGTGGTCCTGACTTCGCCCTTCAACAGCGTCATTCCCGACGGCGACCTTCAGGGGACGGGCTACGCGGCAGCCGTGTACCGCGGGCAATTGTACCTGGGCGTGTCGAACGGGGTGTACACAGCCCCCTGGAAAGATTTTTACAACACGGAAACCGAACCTTTTTTTCAAAAAATAAAAGCCTCCGACGGCCAGGTGTGGAGCCTCAACGAACGCGGCGGTCAATTGCTCATGGGGCACCACGAGGGCGCTTTTTTTGTCGATGGCAGAAGCGCGAACCGCCTGTCGGGCCTGACCGGGGCCTGGACTTTTGTCCAGCTGACCGACGATTATTTGATGGGAGGCACCTACAACGGTCTGGTTTTATACCACAAAACCCCGTCCGGCTGGGCCTTCGATCAGGCGCTGAAAGGCCTGCAGGAGTCGTGCCGCATCATGGTGCGCGACGACGACGGCGCCATTTGGGTGTCGCACCCCTACCGCGGGCTTTATCGGGTGGAGTGGCAGGCGGATCGCAAAAGCGAGATTTCCGTACGCTTTTACAACGCCGCCAACGGCCTGCCCAGCGACCTGAACAACTACGTGTACACAGTTTCCGGAAAAGCCGTTTTTGCCACGGAAAAGGGGCTTTATCGCTTTGACAAGTCCTCGGAACGCTTCTCCCCCGACTCCGATTTCAACAATACGCTGGGCATTCCGGGCCGGCTTCAATACCTCCGGGAAGATGCTCTTGGCAATATCTGGTTCGTAGCCGAACAGGAGGTCGGCATGCTGCGAATCAATGACATGGGAGTGAAAAAGGAGGTCCGCAAACAGGTTTTCCCCGAACTGAACGGCAAACTGGTAGGCGGATTCGAATTCATGTATCCCATCGACCGGGACAACATTCTTTTCGGTACCGAACAGGGATTTATCCACTACCATCCGGTTGCGGGACTGAGCAGCGACACGCTGATTGAGGTGGTGTTCAGGTACGTAAATGCCAACAGCGGCCTGCGGGATACCATTATTTATGAAGATGGCCGCCCGGCCCCTGCCCTCGAAGGCCCCGTGCTGACGGCCAACTGGAACAACCTGCGTTTTGCTTTCTCCGCAACAGACTACGCCCACCCCGATCTGCTGCAATATCGGGTTCAGTTGATCGGCTACGACCGCGAGTGGTCGGAATGGTCGCCGGAGACAACCCGTTCCTACACCAACCTGGCTGCCGGCGCCTATACTTTTCAGGTGCAGGCCCGGCGAAAAAACGGGCCGGAAAGCGCCGTTTTGACCTATTCCTTCGTCATCAAGCCGCCCTGGTATTCGAGCATCGTCGCGAGGGTGTTTTACGCGTTGCTGTTTGTGGGTCTGATCGGCTGGCTGATGTACCGGCAACGGAGAAAACTCGAAAGTGAAAAGGCGCAGTTGACGGTCAGGCATCAGCAAAAAGAGGCGCAGCACCTGCGCGAAGTGGAACGCTCGCAAGCCGCGCTGGTCGAAATGCAGAACGAAAAACTGGCCGACGAGATCAAGTTCAAAAATCAGGAACTGGCTTCGCTGACCATGCACCTTGTTCAAAAAGGCGAGATTTTGCTCACGGTGCAGGAAGCGCTCAACCATATTCTGGAAAAATCGACCCATCCGGCGGTCAAAAAGGAGGTGCAACAGTTGCTCAACCTGTTGAACTTCGACGCTAAGCTGGATGAAGACTGGGAGCAATTTGCGTTTCGTTTCGACCAGGTGCACGTCGACTTTTTAAAACACCTTCGGGAGAAGTTTCCACAGTTGTCCACAAGCGACCACAAGCTTTGCGCCTTTTTACGCATGAATCTGAGTACCAAGGAGATAGCCCCTTTGCTCAATATTTCCGTACGGGGGGTGGAGGCCAGTCGTTATCGGCTGCGGAAAAAATTGAACCTGCCCAACGACACCAATCTGACCGATTTTATGATGAGCATTTAAGGCTCAATCCGCCGCTTGTTCGCCGGGCGCGGCGATGCGGTACACGCCTTCGTCCAGCCTTTTTTTGGCAAAATTGTAATAGTCGGGCACCAGTTCGAAGCCGCAAAATTGTCGGCCCTCCAGTTTGCTGACCACGGCCACCTGGCCTGATCCGAGAAAGGGATCGAGCACCACATCGCCGGGTATGCTGCTGTATGCCAGTATTTTACGAATAATTTCCGCAGGCAGTTTGGTCGGCGTTTTGACGTCGCCGTTCCAGTATTCTCTGGGGATATTCCACACATCTTCCTTGTCGCGGTAATGGGCGCTGCCGCCTTCGGGTAGGCGTTCGTCTTTGTCGTAACGCGCGTAGGGGTAAAAACGGCGCTGTTTTTCATCGATACCTGCAAACAAAACGTGGTAATGCGAAGTGACGTACTTGCGGGAGGTGACCAGCCCGAACTGGTATTTCCAGACGAGGTGATTGACCAGGTTAAAATCCAGTTCGTCGAGGGCGATCAGCAGATCCTTGAGGTAGTTCCAGCCGGAAAAAATGTAGAGACTTCCGGAGGGTTTGAGGACGCGGCGCACCTGTTTCAGCCAGTTGCGGGTAAAATCGAGGTAATCGGCGCCTTTCACCTCCGAATAGCCTTCGAGCACTCGTTCGCCCCGGCGGTTGTAGTTGGCGCGTTTGGCTCCAAATTCGATCCCGAATGGCGGGTCGGTCACGACCAGATCGACGGAAGCGTCGGGCAGGCGGGCAGCCATGCCGGCAATGCAATCTTCGTTGAAAATTTGGTTGAGCCAGTTCACGGGGGCGAAAAAAGGGATTTTTTGGGGAATGAAGGTCAACGAGGAAGCTTTCCGCAGAAGGAGAAGAAAAAATAGCGTTTCCGACATGCATAACAAGACACTTTCGGGATACGGCTACATGATTTTTTTGCAAATTTTATCTGCACCCCATTGCATTGCATTCAAATATAATTTTACATTTGCTCTATCCCCGGCTAAATCTGCCGTTTTTCGCGGCAACACTCCCGTTATTCAAGCATTTCCTTAATCCGGAGTAAGCTTTCAGGCTCTCGATGCATCCACGCTGATTGCGCCACAGCGTGTTGAGCCGGTTTTCAATCCTTTTTTTTCGTGTATGATTTTGACCCCGCGAGGGGCTTCCCGTGCAGTATCGTCCTGCGTCCGGGGAGGAGGTTTATTTCTGTTTACCAATTTAACTATCTCCCGAATGTCACGTTTTCATGTATCCCTCTGTCACCTCGAGGATGCTGCCGATCTCGAGGTTTACCTTCACGGCGCGACTTTCCCCCTGAACCCGCACAACGATGAAACCCGTGCGGATGCACGTGCCAACCACGCGGTGTTGTCGCGGGTCAGCGAAGAACATTTCAATCAGTACAGCCACTTTGTCGACATCGAAGCGCACCATCTGGACGGGGATGCGCCCCGCTGGCTTCAGATCGTGCGGCCAGCCAAACCCGGCTCCCACTTGCACGAGGTGGTGCTGATGAGCCAGATTATTCCGCCCGACCGGCTTTGGGCGTTTTACCAGTCGGATATGTGGAAAGAGCGGCACCTGCGTCGGCATGGGCGGCATCTGACCCAGGGGGCTCGACTGGAAGCCGCCGAAATGCCCGTTCACCACACCGGCCACCTGAGTGCCCTCGGTCTCGAACCCGATCCTCTCGCCGGCGACCGCCATATCGAGGTGCTTATGGCCGCCCAGGAACTGGTGAACACCGTCACGACAGCGGCCGGGCTTGTGGCACACCACCCTGAACTGGCCACGACGCAGATTACAACCGCCAGCTACGTACGCGACAACAATATTTTGCCGCCGGCCCGGGTCAATCCGAATCAGTACAATGCCATGATGGCCTTGAAAAAACAGCTCGATGGCAACCCCAGCTGGTCGCCGGTCATCGACTGTGTCGACAAGGATGGCAACCCGATCAAAGCTGGTTACGACCTTGGAGAATTTAAAACCGGCCAGCAGCTTCAAACCTACACGGTTGTGGACAATGTGCTTTCCGCAACCGTTCCCGCTACTTCCGGCGCTCAAAAATCAACCAACGCCGATGCGCAGCTCCAAAACCAGATGTGGTCCCCGGCGCCCGGCACCAGCGCCCTGCAGAGCACCGATACCGCACAAACTGCCCTGGCGCTGGCCGCGAGCGCAAACAACCCGAAATTCAAGTGGACTGTCCCCTACCAGACGTACACCAACGGCATTAAAATGCCGAAAGACTCGCTCAGCATCGACAACGACAACAACTTTTCGATCGATTGCTACAACATTTACAACCGCACGCTCTACGTCGCCTATGAATTGTTCGACGCATCCGGCAACTCGATGGGGCCAAGAACCCTGTTGAGCAGTTTCTCGGCAGTCGACAATATCATGGGTATCCCGATCCCCGTCATTCCGACCACAGAGTCGTTCAACATCGGAGAAGCGGCGGAAGTCAAATTGTATTTCGGCAGCCTGGGCGTGAGTAACTGGGACAAGGTGAGCTGGGGAGAAGGCAACGTGAGCGACCGCGGCGCCCTGTTTACCGGCGCCTATCAGTATGGCGTCCCCATCGTATTCTCCATTGCCGGGAAAGCCATCACGAGCACCCAGACCTTCAACAAAATAGTCAACGATAAAGACCTGGTCGCCGCGGCGGCAGGTATTCTCTTCGGCCTGGTCGGCGGCGGTGTGGCGACTTACGCGGCATTGACCAACTGGAAAAGGGTAATGCTCAAATTCGGCAACGTCGTCATCAGTTTTGCCGTCCAAAAAGGTATGGAAAAACTGGGCGAATGGCTGGTGGAACAAGTCGGCGAAGGCCAACTCTCCAAGGCATTCGGGCCCATCGGCTGGCTGTTCCAGTTGATCGCCGCGGGCCTGAACATCGAACAAATGTTGATCACCACGGGCGAAGTACTGGCCTCCGACTCACTGACGGTCGCCTCCGTAAAACGTGCCATCGACGTAAAACTGACCCTGCATCCCGACCCCGCTCACGGCGAAGCCGGTCACCCGGAAACGGCTGTATGGCCATCAGTAGCCACCAATTTTGTCGCTACGCTCCAATGCAAGAGCGGCACCAACTTTGTCGTAAAAGGCCAACTCCCGTCCACAACATCCGGCACACCGATCCCGATCTTATTCACCGACATCCCGGCCGGCGGCGAATTCAGGATTTTTATCGGCCTGTACAGCGCCAACGGTTGGCTGGCCGGCTCCTGGAACAACAACTGGACGATTGCGAAGCCCGACAAGGGCAGCAATAACGGCACCCTCAACCTGGGCGATCAGCACATCAAGGAAAACCTGGTGCCGCTTGCCATGGATACCCAGTACGTGTACAAGGAAAAAATCGTGTACGCCAACAATGCATTCTCCTGGTCGAATACCAGCGCGCCTGCGACAACCCTGGGCTCCCTCAACTGCGGCGATAATGGCGGCCTTTGCGAACTGACGGCCCTCACCATCAACAACAGCGCGTTTCAGGTGGGCTACGCCTGGCGGGCCGCCAAACAACACCTGCACCCAAACACGCCCGACGCACCCGTCAGTGACGATCAGCTGTACGCTGTGCAAAACCTTTCCGTCCTGGCCGACCCGAGTTCGCGGCTAAAAACCACCAGCATCGGCTTCACCCAAAAGCCGGGCATTGCCTACGCCTCGTCGCTCAACGACAAAAATGTGATCGATCAGACCAATTTCGTGCTCGATCCGCGCAACGGACAAATGCACCTCCGTAAGGTCACGCTCGACGACGGCCAGGGGGACTTCGGTTTTGGGCAAGCGAATTTGCCCAGCTGGGGGAGTTTCCCCATTCAGAACATCGACGCACTGGTCGTTCACCCGAGCAATGTCGTACTGGGTTGTTCTTTCAGCAACAGCAAATTGATGATCCTCAACCTGCCGGAAGCAGGCGTGCCGGACGATCAGGCGCCGGAAGCCGTACCCGTATCCGGCGAGGGCATACGTGAAGGTCTGATGAGAGGCCCGAAGGCCCTGGTTGTTGCGCCCGACGGGCGCGTGCTGGTGCTGGAAAGCGTCAACAACCGGGTACAAGCCTTTGATTTACTGGGTAATGCTGTACCGAGCTTCACGCCCAACCCCTGGCTGTTTAAATTAAAAACCGCCGATGTCGCGGCCGATCTGGACAAGGGTTCCGTGCCGCAACCGTTCATGGATGGCTTGATCAATGCGCAGCAAAACCTGACAGGGATACTTCCGGACAGCAGCCTGATCAGCGAACTCGACGGGGGCAAAATTCAGCCTCAAAACGACCCGCTCGTACTGGCACTGGCTAGTTTGAACATCAACCTGGCTTACGATCCGGACCACATGGATGATCCGAGCCTCAGCGCCCAGATCCAGGTCGTGCAGGCTGGCCAGTCGTGGATCGTCACCGACCCGCGCCAACAGGCCTGGCAAATCGTCAATGAGTCCGGCTTGCTGACGGTGTACAGGCGTCCCGTAGCGCCGGTAGTGGAAGTACAAAAACCCGGCGATCGCTGGCTGCTGACCGATCACCTCCTGGGTCTGGCCTGGATACTCCAGGTATCGAGCGGCGACCCGGCCTCGGTCGAGGTGTTCGACTGCTTCACTTATTTCCCGCTACGGCAGGGCCCGAACAACAGTAACCTGAACTATCTGGACATGGCCGTGGAATCGCAGGGGTACATGTACGTATTGTCGTACCTGCGCGACGGTTCGGCCACAACCGATTACCTGCTGGACGTTTACGCGCCGGACGGCACGTTCCTGTTCCGTTCGCCCGACGCCAGCAAAGGCACCCAGGCCGGCAATATTGTCGGCGGACGAATCACCGTGGACGTGTGGCGCAACCTCTTTGCGCTCAGCTATGAAACGCTGAACGGTCCGAACGGCGCCCTGCAACCGGGTTTGGCACACTGGATGCCCACACCGCCCCTGTTCAGCTTCCCGCTGAGCGAACAGCCGAATTTCAACAGCCAGAACATCAGCGCTGTGAAAAAGGATTTTGCCGATCACGGCATCTCGTTGAGCGACAAGGCTTTCATCCTCGTCAACAACCCCGACGGGGCCTGGGAGGTGAAAGACAACGAAGTCATTTACCACGTGTACCGCAGCGGTGATGCGTTGCAGGTGTACAACGTTCCCGCCTGATCACTTACGCCATCGAATTCACCAGCCTGGCAGGTATTTTTTGCCTGCCAGGCCTACCATCTCCTTACCGTATGCAAGCCATTACCATTGCCATCGGCAAAGCGGGCATTAGTTTTTTTGCCCAGCAATTGCTCGCTTCCAAGATTACGCAGCTCCTTGGAACCCTTGTGCCACCAGACAAATCCCTGTCTGTCCAACAGATTGATATTGCTTACAGCACGGCTACGAATATCGCGGTCAACCTGTCACAGGGCAGTCTCTCACAGTTTCAGCCCGCGCTCTCGGGATCGCCCGTGCAGCAAGCCAACGGGGTATTTCAACTGACCATCAATACCGGCAACTTCAATGCCGTGTACAGCTGGAACGAGCAATATATCTACACCTATTGTTACAACGACATGGGGACGATTATCTGCGATCCCGCCAAGAATGAAAACAATACTTACACTTATACCCAGGCTTTTGAGCTTTTATCGCTGCTGGTCAGCCTGCAATTCAGTTATAATTCCAGTAACAATGCCTGGCAAATTACCGTAACAGGAACCCAGGCCAACGCAACGCCCGGCTCGCCTACCATTCCCAAAAACAGCATTCTGCAAAATCAGGACCCTTCGGACTGCGGTTTTTCCTCTCATGTGGACGCTGCAACGGCCCAGGCTATTTCAGCCATAGACTTTGCCACGCCCATCAATGCGCTCATCAACGGTTTGATACAAAGCATTCCGGGCAGCGGGAACCTTGGCAACGGGATTGTTTATAATTTTTCGACAGGCAACGACGGCCTGGTTTTTCCCAACAACGACGGTATTCAAATGGGTATCACCGGCGGCGCCAGTTACCAGGGAACCGCGTTTGCCGGGCCCAACCCGCCAAGTTTGCCATTGCCGGCGCCCCTCTCGGATACCGATTTGCACCACCTCAACATGTATGTATCCAACTATGAAGTGGATGCCCTCAACTGGGCTTTTTTCCAGGCCGGCAAACTCAATACCGTCGTCAATGCCGCCGATCTGCCCGACCCCGGTGTGTTGAAAGTCAAAACCTACGTCCCATCCTGTCCGCCACTCCAGCCTTATGCCGGCAGAGCCATGCAGGCGCAAATCCAGCCTAATTCCGCGCCAGTGACGGCTTTTCAACTGGTGTATGAACTTAGCGACGCGGTAATGGCTGTACTCCAGAATCAACTCTCCACCGCTGTTTACAACGACCTCACCGGTTTGCAAGGCAACAGCTACGCGAGCGAGGCTTCGCTGCTGAGCGACCTTAATTTGAACGGAATCACCGACAGTTCCGACATAACGAAAATCGAAACCGCCGCTCAAAGCATGGGCATGGTCGTCACCCACGACATCAATTACACCCTGACTATCCTGGATTTCGAGCCGACGCAGCCGACCATCTCATTCAACGTCAAGCGCGTCGATATCCTGAACAACCTGAACCTCGGCGTGGGTGGCGCCAACAACCAGGCCCAAACCATGCAGTTTGGTTTTACCAACGCCAGCTGGACGGAGACATTTATCAGTTCCACCATACCCGGCCTCGAAGGAGGCGTATTCGACGGCCTTTGGGCGAACGCCGGGGAACCGCAATACGCTTCCCTGATGCAGGATCTGGGCAAAAACGGGGTGCCGCTACCCATCATGCAAGGTTTTTCGTTCGACTTCACCAATGCTGAACTGAGCATACAGAACGGGTATGTAAGCATTTTGGCCAATGTGAATTACAACAACCCCTGATCTGAATTTTTATAAAAACTTAGGCAGGGGCAGCGCCCCGTAAGATTTGTAGCAAATGGTGGAGACAACAGGTACGGAGGGGCAGCGCCCCGAAAGCCCGAAAGATGTTTCGGGGCGCTGCCCCTCCGGGATGGATTTTGGCACAAAAAGACTGCTACTACTACTACAATTATCACGGGGCGCTGCCCCTGTCTAAGTTTTTACGAATTTTTATAAAAACAAACTACCCCTGTCATGCAAAATATCACCTTATCCATCGGCAAAGCCGGCATTGACTTTTTCATTCAGCAATTGCTGGCTGACCGCATTCTTGCGCTGGTCGGACAACTTTCGCCGCCGGACAAGTCGTTTCATTTCGATTTGTTCACAGTGGATGGATATAGCAAGGCAGAAAATATCAATATCCAGCTGACGCAGGGTAAAATGTTGGGGCTCGAGCCGGTTTTCCAAAGCATTGTGCAACAGCCCAACGGCGTTTTTATATTCAATCTGCAAACGTCGGGGCCTTTCAAAGCGCAGTACCAATGGGCGGAAGGATATTGGTGGATCAGTTGCTCGGTTGCCGTTGGAATAATCGTTTGCGAGCCTGGGCAACAAATCAACAATACCTATACCTATACACCCGATTTTTCGCAATTGTACGTGGGCATTCCGCTGGTTTTTTCGTTCAATGCCGCACAGCAGCAGTGGCAATTCGCGGCAGGTACCGCCACCACGAAACCCGTTGTCGCCCAGCCGAACATCCCCGGGGACAGCATTTTGAACAACCAGGATCAGGGGTTTTTAAGCTCGTGGATCGACCCCGCCACAGCCGAAGCCCTGGCCTCGCTCGATTACGCGCAGCTGATCAACAACCTGCTCGGGGGGATGATCAGCAGCATTCCGGATTCAGGCAATTTGGGCAACGACATTGTTTTCGATTTTTCGCTGGGCGATTCGGGCTTGCTGTTTCCCAACAACGACGGTATCCAGATCGGTGTCAAGGGCGGCGCCACTTATAAGGGTACGTCGTTTCCCGGCGCCCCCGGGCCGGCATTGCCGCTGCCAGTCCCGCCGGCCGACAACGATCCGCACCACCTCAATCTGTTCCTGTCCAACTATGAGTTTGACGCCCTGAACTGGGCCTTTTTCCAGTCTGGACAGCTCAATGCGGTAGTGAATGCCGACGAATTGCCCAATCCGAATATCTTGAAGGTGAACACCTACGTCGGCATGGAGTCAGCGCTGGCCCCGTACAAAAATTTCGTCATGCAGGCCCGGATCGTCCAAAACGCCGCCCCTACCACGGCTTTCCAAACGGTTTACGAACTGAATACAACCGCCATGGCGGCTTTGCAACAAGCGCTCCCGCAAAACGTGTACAGCCTGCTCGACAATAATTTGCAAGGCAACAATTACGTAACCCAGTCCGCGCTCGAAAACGACCTGAGCAGCATCGGCATCGCAGCATCCTATTTCGAAACAATTGAAAAGGCTTGCCAAAGCATGGGCGTGGTGGTATCGCACGATATCCGGTACACCCTGACCATTCAAAACAACCAGCCCGATGCGCCCGAGATCGTGTTCGACGTAAAACGCGCCGACATACTTGCCAACCTCGTCCTCGGAATCGGCGACAACCAATGCCAGACCCTGCAATTCAGTTTTCAGCAGGTCAATTGGCAATCCACTTTCCTCAGCAGCACGGTACCGAATTTCGACGGCAACATGTTCCCGGCCACCTGGAACGTGGTCGGCGAAACGGAATACGTCACGTTGTTGCAAAAACTCGGCGCCACAGGTGTGCCGCTCCCGATGATGAATGGCCTGCAATTCGATTTTGCAAATGTGCAAATCAGTTTGAATCAAGGCTATGTCGGCATCCTGGCCAATGTGAAACTAAAAAACTGACCATCCCGATACTCTAATTTTTTCCAAAACACTTTATCCAAATGGCTCGATTTCATTTTGCACTCTCCCATCTTCCTGATGCCGACCAGCTCTTGGTCAACATTCACGGAAATATATTCGACATCCATGCGCATACGCGGGAGAGTTTTGAGGACGCCCGTCGCAATCACCCTGTGCTCTCGCAAATGCCCGACGACACCTGTGAGGCGTACAGCCATTATGCCGACCTCCCCGACGAACATCTCGAAGGCGATGCGCCGCGCTGGGTGCGGGTCATGCGGCCCAAAAAACCCGGCGCGCAACTGGCACAGATGGTGCTGATGACGCAGGTTATCCCGCCCAGTCGACTGTGGGCTTTTTATCATTCGCCTTTCTGGAAGGAGCGCCATACGCGGCGCTATGGCCGCCATGCCACCGAGCCGATGCTCTCCCGTGCCCGCGAACTGAACACGCACTGCAACGGCCGCCTGTACGCGCTGGGCATTCCGCCTGATGATGCGGCTGGCGACCGGCGCATCGAGTTGTTGATGGCCGCACAGGAACTGGTCGATACCATGTCGACCGCCGCCGGGCTCGTGGCGCACCACCCTAATCTGGGCATTATTCAGCCCTCCACGGCCGCCTATATCCGCGATACGCACATTTTGCCTAGCCCTTCTGTTAATCCCAACCAATACAATGCCATGCAGGTGCTCAGTGCGGCCATCCAGAAAGACCCCGACTGGTCGCCGGTGATCAACTGCACCGATCACAAGGGGAACCCCGTGCTGGCTCAATACGACCTGCCTGCAACCGGCGACTCCAAAGTATTTCGGGCAGGCCAGCAGATGCAAACCTATTCTTTGTCCGACACGGTGACCGCCGCCACCACCCCGGCTGTGGGCGGCGCCCAGCAAACGACCAGCGACGATTTACAACTCCAGAACCAGATTTGGGGCGCTACCCCGGGCACCAGCGCATTGGATGGTACCGCTACGACCACGCAGGCGCGCGCCTCGTTGCAGGCCCTGGGCGACGGAGAATTCAAATGGACGGTGCCTTACCAAACCTACACCGACGGCATCAAACTGCCTATTAATTCGTTGATGATCGATTCGCAGAATAATTTCTCGATCGATGTGTACAACATTTACAACCGCACCTTGTACGCCGCTTACCAACTGTTCGACGACGCGGGCAACCCGCTCGGAGACCGTGTAGACCTCGGCAGCATCACGGCGGTGAACAGCCTGCTGGGCATTCCGCTGCCCTTTATGCCCACGACGGAAGCGTTCAATATTGGTCAGGCCGCCGAAGTCCGGCTGTACCTCGGCAGCCTGGGCACCAGCAACTGGGACCAGGCCAGCTGGGGGGCGCCCAACGTCAGCAGCCACGGTACCATGCTTACCTGTGTGTGGCAATACGGCGTACCGATGATTTTCCTGATCGCCGGCAAAGTGCTGACCAGCACAACAGTATTAAACAAGATAACCAAAAACCCCAAAGTAGTCAAACTCGCCATTGAAATCCTGGGCAACATCGTCGGGACGAGCGTGGACAACGTAGGCGCCACTTCCGGCGCCGGGGGCTGGATTCTGAGTTATGCCAATGCCGCGCTGACCTTTATCGGTCAGAAAGGCATGGAGTCTTTTGGCGAATATATTACCGAGCAGATCGCCGAAGGCGAACTGGAAAGCTCCTGGGGCCCGGTCGGCACCATCCTCAAACTGGTAGCAGCCGGTCTCGATGTGGAATTGATGGCGATCACCACTGCGGAAGTGCTGTCGTCCTCCGCCCTGCGCACAGCCTCCATCAAACGCGCCATTGACGTATCGCTTACGCTGCACCCCGACCCTGCACACGGCGAAGCCGGAAATTCCAGCACCGCCGTTTGGCCCTCGGTAGCCGTCAATTACGTCGCTACCCTGCAATGCAAAGGCGGCACCAACTTCGTGCTGAAAGGCAACCTGCCGTCCACCACCAGCGGCACGCCTGTCCCCTTGACTTTTTCCAACATCCCGGCCGGCGGCGACTTCCGCATCTTCTTCGGCGTGTACAGCGCCAACGGCTGGCTGGCCGGCTCCTGGCAAAACGACTGGACGCCCGCCGTGGCCAACCAGGGCACGACCCTGGCGCTGGGCGACGAAAACATCAAGGAAAACCTCGTTCCGCTGGGCATCGATACCCAGTATGTGTACAAGGAAAAAATCGTGTACGCCAACACCCAGTTCTCCTGGGCCAACAGTCCCCAGCCACCGGCCACCACCCTGCAATCGCTCAATTGCGCCAACAATGGCGCCTTGTGCGAACTGACCGCCATCACCGTGAACAACAGCGCTTTCCAGATCGGCTACGCCTGGCGGGCTGCCAACCAGCACCTGCACCCCGATTCGCCCACGGCGCCGGTGAGCGACAATCAGTTGTATGCCGTCCAGAATCTGTCGGTCTTGCAAAATCCCTCCTCGCGCCTGAAAACCACCTCGGTCGGCTTTACCCAAAAGCCGGGCATCGCCTACGCCATGTCGATCAACGACAAGAACACGATCGATCAGACCAATTTCGTGCTCGATCCGCGCGGTACGGCGATGCAACTCAGGCAGGTGCTGCTCGGTGAAGGCACCCCGTCGGATTTCGGTCTGGGCAACACCTTGCCCAGCTGGGGTTCATTCTCGCTGAACAATCTCGACGCCATGGCCATCCACCCGAGTAACGCGGTGGTAGCCTGTTCGTTTGAAAACCACAAATTGCTGATCCTCGACCTGCCTGCCTCACCCTCATCCGACGACAAGGCCGTGCAGGCCCGTATCGTATCGGGCAAAGGCGTCCGGGAAGGACTTATGCAGGGCCCGAAGGCACTGGTAATTGCGCCTGACGGCCGTATCCTCGTGCTCGAAAGTCTCAACAATCGCGTACAGGCATTTGACGTATTGGGCAATCCCGTGCCGAGCTTCACCCCCAATCCTTACATTTTTACGCTTAAAACAAGCGATGTGGCGAGTGCACTCGACGCGGGTACGACGCCGACGGTGCTCATCGACGCACTGGTGAATGCGGGGGAAAACTTTGTAGCCCCCTTGCCCAACAACAGTTTTATTGCCCAACTCGACAGCGGCAAATTCCAGCCGCAAAACGACCCGCTCATCCAGGCCCTGGGCACGCTGAACATCAACCTGGCCTACGACCCCGACAACCTGTCGGATCCGACGCAAAGCGCTCAGATTCAGGTGGTGACGGCCGGGCAAAGCTGGATCATCACCGACCCGCGTTCGCAAGCCTGGCAGGTGCTGAACCAGTCGGGCATGCTGAACATTTACCAGCGCAGCGCCGCCCCGACGGTTTTATCGCAAATAGCCGGCAATCGCTGGCTGGTGACCGACAGCCAGATGGGTCCTTCCTGGATCTTGCAGGTGTCGAGCGGCAACCCGACGCTGGTGGAAGTGTTCGATTGCTTCTCTTACTTCCCGCTGCAAACCGGCCCGAATGGCAACAACCTCAACTACCTCGACATGGCGGTGGAGGCCCAGGGCTACATGTACGTCTTGTCGTACCAAAACGACGGCTCGGCGACCACCGATTACCTGCTCGACGTGTATGCCCCCGATGGCACCTTCCTGTTCCGTTCGCCCGACTCCACCAAGACGCTGACGCCGCAAAACATCGTGGCCGGCCGTATCTCCGTGGACATCTGGCGCGACCTCTACGCACTGACCTACGAAACGCTCAACGGTCCGAACGGGGCCCTGCAACCCGGCGTGGCACACTGGATGCCGACGCCGCCGCTGTTCAGTTTCCCGCTGACCGAACAACCGAATTTCAACGCACAGAATATCAGCGCCATCGTGGCCGATTTCGCCGCCCACAATATCCATTTGAGCAACCAGGCCTTTATCCTGGTGATCAACCCCGACGGGTATTGGCAGGTAAAAGACGGCACGACGATCTATCACGTCTATCGCACCGGCGGCGCATTGCAGGTGTACAACGTACCGGCATAGTTTATCGGGTGGCCGAAAGTATCGGGCTTTCGGCCACTATTTTTTCATCGCTAGCTTCATGGGTTATGCAAGCCATTTCGATTGGTATAGGTAAAGCAGGTATTCATTTTTTCGCCCAACAATTTTTGGCGGATAAAATTCTCGACCTGCTGAAAACCTTCGTCCCTCCGGACCGCACCATCTCCGTACCTGCTTTCAGTTATAGCGGCGGCTACGACACCTGGACCATCACCAACCTGTCAATTCAGCTGACCGGTGGGTTTATGTATGATTATGCCCCCGTTTACCAGGACATCGAACAGGGAATGGTGAACGGCGTAGCCTTATTCACCCTTCATTTTCCAAGTAAAGACTCATTTGTTGTCGGTTACAGCTGGCAGGAATCGTACGATTGGGACGACAGCGGAACGGCGGACAGCAACGGACACGACTTCCGTTTCAAACATGACGGGCAAAAAAACGAGACTTACTCTTACGACCCTGTGTTTTCCAGTTTGAATGTAAAGGTGGCGGTTCAATTCGCCTTCAACACCCAAAACAACGCCTGGGAAATCAGTGTGCATGCCGTAACGGCCGATGCGACAAACCAAAACCCGGCTATTCCCGGTGACAGCGTCTTGCAAAAACAGTCGAGCGAGAGCTGCAGTTTTTCCTCCCACGTCAGCGATGCGACCACCCAGGCCATCGACAGTATTGATTTCGCCACGCCGATTTCCAATTTGATTTCAGGCATTTTAAAAACGATACCGGGCAGCGGCAATCTGGGCGACGGCATAGTCTATGATTTTTCGCTGGGCGACGGAGGCATGGCGTTCCCCAACAACGACGGCATCCAGTTGGGCGTCAAAGGCGGCGCCAGTTACAACGGCGCGGTGTTTTCTGAAAATGCTGTTCCCTCGCTGCCTTTTCCCTTGCCCCCGGCCGATTCGGACACCCACCACCTGAATATGTTCGTGTCCAATTTTGAAATCGATGCGCTGAACTGGGCCTTTTTCAAGGCAGGCAAACTCAATCTTGTCGTTAAGCCCGAAGACCTGCCCCAAACTGATTCGGGGGCCCTCGATACAAAGACCTATGTGAGTTCGGAGTTTGCCTTGTTGAACTATGCTGAAAAAAACGACGTCATGTATGCTTACATCCAGCCCTACTCGGCGCCAACGACCTCGTTTCAGAAAGTTTACATCTATAGCGCCGCGGTCATGAATCTGCTGCAAAACCAGTTGCCGGCGGATGTCTACGCCAGTCTCGGAAAACTGCCCAGCGATCCCTTCCTCTCGCAGCAAAACCTGGAAGATTTTCTGACCCTGGTTCAGGTACCCAATCAGTATTTCGATACCATCGAAAAAGCCGGCGAAGCCTCCTGCACGGTTGTCGCACACGACCTGAGTTTCAAGGTGGTGATTCAGGATGCCGAATACAACTACCCGTACATCAAATTCAGGCTGACCCGCACCGACATTCTGAGCGATTTGAGCCTCGGCCTGAGCGGTCAGGCCCAAACCATGCAATTCGGGTTCATCAATGCTGGCTACAAGATCGAATTCATCGACAGCTCCGTGCCAAATTTTGACGGCTCCTCAAATTTTGCTCAACTGGTATGGGAGTCAGCCGGGGAAATCTACTATGCCAACTGCTTGCAGGCAATGGGCAAAACCGGTGTGCCCCTGCCCATCATGCAGGGTCTTCAGTTTGATTTTGCCAATGCAGAACTGAGCATACAGGAAGGCTACGTGTCTATCCTCGCCAACGTTTTATACCAAAATTCTTGAAAACATTAACGGTTTACTTATGCAAGCCATCACCCTGGCCATTGGAAAACAAGGCATCAGTTTTTTCACCCAGCACTACCTGTTGCCGCACATTCAGGCAGCGCTCGCCACACTTAGCCCCCCTGATCGGTCGATCAACCTGCCCGATTTTCAGGCATCCGGCGGCAAGGACATTTCGAGATTGAACCTGACCTTGTCCGGGGGAAAACTCGTCGACTACGCTCCCGTATTCGACCAGGTTACGCAGGAAATGGACGCCGGCAATACCGTTTTTAAATTACTGATGGGTTCAAACAGTTTTAATGCCCAGTACTATTGGACAGAGTCCTATCACTGGGATTTGTACACGTCTATAAATGGGCATACAGTCCATGTCGACGGCGACGAATCCGATCCATTTACCTACAAGCCCGGGTTCTTTCAACTGTTGATTACCATCCTGTTTGAATTTTTACTCGACAAGGGTGCCAACGCCTGGGAGTTGAAAGTGAGTGCTGCCTCGGGGCAGCCGCAGGGGTTTCAGGACAATATCCCGAAGGATAGTATTCTGGAAGCGCAGTTGAGCACCGACTGCAAGGGAAGCCACGTCATCGATTGCACAAAACTCATGCTGGATAATGTTGACATCGTTTCCAGCATCAATAATCTGTTATCCGGCATCATTCAATCGATTCCTGGCAGTGGCAAAATCGGCAATGACATTGTCTATGATTTTTCCACCGGCGATTCGGGGGTCGTTTTTCCCAACAACAAGGGTATCCAGATCGGCGTCAAAGGCGGCGCCAGCTACCAGGAAGCCAGCTTCCCGCCCGACACCGGTAAGCCGCTCGCATTGCCGCTTCCACCGGGCGACGACGACGCACACCACCTCGTCATGTACGTCTCCAATTACGAAGTAGATGCGCTCAACTGGGCGTTTTTCAAAGCGGACAAACTCAATGCAGTGGTCAATGCCGACGATCTTAAAAATGATTCCTATGTGCTGAAAGTCAAAACCTACGTTCAAAGTTGCCCGGAACTCAAGCCGTACAGCACCCGCGCCATGCAAGCCCAGATAACGCCCCATGCAGCCCCAACTACCTCTTTTCAAGTGGTTTATCAACTGACTGCGGCGGTCATGGCGGCTTTAAAAAGCAGTGGCAGTCTCCCTACCGACACGTACAACAACCTCAACGGCTTGCAAGGCAATAACTACGTGTCAGTTGAATCACTGGAAACAGATCTGAGCGCTTCCGGCATTGAGCAAAAGTACTTTTCAACCATCGAACAAGCCGCCCGGAATATGGGCATGGTCGTCACACACAATATCGATTACACCCTGATCATTCAGGACTTCAAGTCGCCCCTGCCCACGATCGTTTTCAATGTGCAGCGGACCGATATCCTGAGCAATCCGGCTCTCGGGTTGGGGGGCGACAAGAATCAGGCTCAAACCTTGCAATTTGATTTCATCAATGTCAGCTGGGCGTCCACTTTTGTCTCCTCCAGTATTCCCAACTTGAATGCGGCAGCATTCAGTGGATTATGGCTAAACGCAGGCGAGCCCCAGTACGACAAATTGATGGCCGACCTCGGGAAGAACGGCGTGCCCTTGCCTATTATGAGCGGGTTCCAGTTCGACTTTGACAATGCGCAAGTGAGCGTGCAGGAAAATTACATCAGTATTCTGGCCAATGTGATGTATAAATAAACCTCCCTCTTTTCATCCTGTAACCAAGTTGAACCATGCAAGCCATCACCCTCGCCATCGGCAAAAACGGCATCACTTTCTTCGCTCAGCACTACCTCGCCGACGCATTGTCCGCCTTGTTGAAAAAAATGACCCCGCCCGACAAAAGCGTCCCCGTGCCCAACTTCACCGGCGGTGTCGTCGGCGATAGCTACGATTACAGCAATATCAAAATCAAGCTCACCGGCGGTTCGCTTCGCAATTTTTCGGCAGCCCTGAACAAGGTGACTCAGGGAGTCAGCAGCGATGGCAAAACGCCGGTTTTTAACGTCAATATGCAGGCGCGGAACTTCCAGGCCCAATACAACTGGGAAGAAAGTTTTCACTACATGCACAACTACACCACGGTTCCGTACGGCTCCAAAATACCCGTTTGGCACCACGACCCGGGCGATAGTTCCAACCGGTTTTCCTATTCGCCGGGATTCGGGCAACTGGACGTCGCCATTGTCATCGAGTTTTCTTTTGACAAAGACAAAAAACTGTGGGAATTCACGGTACAAAAAGCCTCGCCCAACGCCTCCAACGTCAGCGCGAACATCCCCGGCGGCAGTATTCTGCAGGATCAGGATTTTTCCTGCACCAAAAACCACGTGGACGACGCCACCGCACAGGCCATCGACGCCATTGATTTTGCCACGCCGGTCAATCAGTTACTCACAGGCATTGTGCAAACCATACCCGGCAGCGGCAACCTGGGCAACGGCATTGTTTATGATTTTTCAATGGGCGACTCCGGCATGTTGTTTCCCAACAACGACGGCATCCAGATCGGGATCAAAGGCGGTGCGAGTTTCAACGGCACGCCCTTCTCCGGCCCGACGCCCCCCAGCCTGCCCCTGCCCACCCCGCCGGCTGATAACGATGCCCACCACCTCTACCTGTACGTCTCCAATTTCGAACTGGAAGCCCTGCATTGGGCTTTTTACAAGGCCGGCAAACTGAACACCGTGGTCAATCCCACCGACCTGCCCGACCCCGCCGCGCTCAAGGTGGCGACCTACGTGGCGCTGGAAAAATCGCTGGCGCCCTACAAGGCCTTCGCCATGCAGGCCCACATCAACCAGAACGCCGCGCCGGTCACCATTGCCCAGCAAGTCTGGGAACTGACTCAAAATGTGATGAATACGCTCCAGCCGCAACTTCCGCAAAATGTGTTTACGTTGCTGAGCGGCCTTCAGGGCAATGCCTACGCCGTGCTGGCCAATCTGGAATCCGACCTGCAAGGCGCGACCATTCCGCAGCAATATTTTGCCATGATTGAAAGCGCCGCCAAACGTATGGGGCTGGTCGTCACGCAGAGCATGGACTTCGACCTCATCATCCAGAACGGCAGCCCCACCCTGCCCGACATCAAATTCAGCCTGCAACGCACCGACGTACTGACCACGCTGAAACTGGGTATTAACAACAACAAAAACCAGACTCTGCAGTACGATTTCCTGAGCACGGGCTATCAGGCCACTTTTATCAGCAGCAGCGTCCCGGGTTTTAAAGGCGACAATTTCGGGACGATCATCTGGCCGGTCGGCGGCGAGCCGCAATACGACAAAGTGCTGGCCGACATGGGCGCAACGGGTGCGCCCATTCCGATCATGAACGGGTTCCAGTTCGACTTTGCCAATGCCCAGCTGAGCCTGCAGGAAGGCTACGTGAGTATTCTGGCCAATGTAATTTATCAATGAAGCACTCTTTTTTCATCCAATAACCAGGCTAAACCATGCAGGCCATCACCCTTGCCATCGGCAAAAACGGCATCAATTTTTTCGCTCAGCGCTACCTCGCCGGCACCTTGTCCGCTTTGCTGGGCAAAATGACCCCGCCGGATTTTCCCACCACGGTTCCGGATTTCAGTACCGTAGACCCTTTGTCGATTGGATTGGGGACTATCGTCATAGACGCTTACAGCAATATCCAAATCAGTCTCGTTCAGGGCTTTTTCAGCCAGTTTGCCCCCGCGTACCATTCAGTGACCCAGGGCGTTTCGGGCGATGGAAAAGCCGTGTTTACGCTTTACTTCGTCGCCGGCCCTTTCGGCGTACAATACGTCTGGGGAGAAAATTTTACGAAAGAAGTTCGGGATGAATTTACCCAGCCGGGGCACGGTCGTATCACTACGAATTCCCAATCGCTCGAATACACCGAAAATTTCCAGGAAATGGATATTTCCATCGCGGTGCAGTTCGGTTTCGATCCGCAAAAAAATGAGTGGACGTTCCGTGTACCGCAATCCACAGCCGTGACCAAAGGCGCCATCAGCAATATACCGCGGGCCAGCGTTTTGCACTTTAACGACGCGCCTTGTCAGACGAACAACCTGCTCGTGGCTACCCAGACCGCGCTCGACGCGATCAATTTTTCAGACGCCGCGCAAACCCTGCTGACGGGCATCGTACAAAGCATCCCCGACAGCGGCGATCTGGGCGAGGGTATGTTGTACGACTTCTCGATCGGCGACTCGGGCATGATGTTCCCCAACAACGACGGCATACAAATAGGGATAAAAGGCGGTACAAGTTACCAGGGGGAAGCATTCCCCGGCAATACGGCCGTTGCCCTGCCCTTGCCGCCGGCCCTGACCGACGCCGACAGCCATCACCTCAACCTGTTCGTATCCGACACCGAAATTTCGGCCCTCTGCTGGTGTTTTTATAAAGCGGGGAAACTCAACCTGCTCGTCAATCCACAGGATTTGCCCGACCCGTCCGCGCTCCACGTGTCGCAATACACCGCGCTCGAACCGACCCTGCAGCCTTACGCGGCATTTGTCATGCAGGCCAATATCGAACAAAATAGCGCGCCAACCACGGCCATCCAGACGATCTGGCAGTTTGGCGAAGCGGTGATGAACCAGTTAAAAACCGTCCTGCCAGCCGCTGTTTTTCAGCAAATTCAGTTTCTGCAAGGCAACGCTTTTGCCTCAAAACAATCGCTGGAAACGAGCTTGCAATCGGCCGGCGTGGCGGCCAACTGGTTCGACACGCTGGAAAACGCGAGCGCCGAAACCGCCATGCTGCTGACCCAGGATATGACGATGACCCTGACGATTCAAAACGAACAGCCGACACCGCCCGCTATCGTCTTCAGTGTACAGCGGACCGACCTGTTCACCGGCCTGCAACTGGGTATCGGGGCCAACCAGCGCCAAACGCTGCAATTCGGCTTCGCCAATTTGAGCAACAGCGCCCGCTTTGTCAGCAGCACGATACCCGGTTTCAACGGAACGCTGTTCGAATCGGCCGTCTGGCCGCTTCTGGGTGAATTTCACTACATGCAGAACCTGCAAAATCTGGGTAAGGCGGGCGTCCCCTTGCCTATTATGAACGGGTTCAGGTTTGACTTCGACCACGCGGTTGTCGCGCTGAACGCCGGCTACGTGTCCATTCTCGCCAACGTCCTGTACCAATCGTCCTGAACCCTTTAACTGTCCGCATCATGCAAGCACTTACCATCGCCATAGGAAAAACGGGGGTTCATTTTTTTGCGCAGCATTATCTGATCAATACGCTGTACGCCCTTTTTAAACAGTTGGCGCCCCCCGATCGAACCATTCGCATACCTGACTTTAGCGTCAGTGTCGGATCTTTATCACGGACTGACTATTCAAAAATTTCCATTGCATTGAGCGATGGGCGTTTGCAAAACTTTTCTCCAGTATTTCAAAGCCTTGTGCAGGGGCAAAGCAATGATTCTCAACCGGTTCCGGTCTTTACACTCCAGTTTAATGCCAAGCAGTTTAATGCGCAATTTAGATGGATCGAAAAATATCACTACCTGGATGCTGAACGCGGCGGCATTGATGAAGGAGATAAACAAAGCCAATTTTCCTACACACCTTCGTTCGGCGGTTTGGCCGTCTCGGTAGAAATTCAGTTTGTCTATAATTCAACAAAACAGACCTGGCAAATTACCGTACACCGCACCTCCGCGACTCCGCCGGCGAATGGCAATGCCAATATTCCCTCAAAAAGTATTCTGCAAAACCAGGACACCAGCTGTTTCAGCGGTCACGTAGACGATGCTACGGCAAAAATGATCGAGGCTGTCGATTTTTCCACGCCAGTCTCCAAGGCCATTGCAGGTGTTTTGGCCACAATCCCCGGCAGCGGTAATCTGGGCAACGGCATTGTGTACGATTTTTCCCTGAGCGCTTCGGACCAGTTGAAATTTCCCGACAACGACGGCATTCAAATCGGGGTAAATGGCGGAGCCAGTTATAACAACGCGCCTTTTTCCGGGCCGACGCCCCCGGCATTACCCCTTCCCCTGCCGCCTTCCGATTCGGACACCCATCACCTCAACATGTATGTATCGAATTACGAGGTGGATGCCCTCAACTGGGCCTTTTTCCAGGCCGGGAAACTCAACACCGTCGTCAATGCCGCAGATCTGCCCAACCCCAATGTGCTGAAAGTAAAAACCTACGTCGTTTCCTGCCCGCCACTCAAACCATACGTCAGCAGAGCCATGCAGGCTCAAATTCAGCCCAAATCTGCGCCGGTCACGGCTTTTCAGCAGGTGTATGAATTGAGCGACGCCGTGATGGCGGTATTAAAGAACCAGCTCTCCTCCAATGTGTACAACAATCTTTCAGGTTTGCAAGGCAATAGCTACGCGAGCCTGGCCTCGCTGCTGGCCGACCTTAAGGCGAACGGAATAACCGACGGCTCCGACATTGATAAAATCAAAGCCGCCGCTCAAAGCATGGGCATGGTGGTCACCCATGATATCGATTACACCCTGATTATCCAGAATTTCCAACCCTCG
>JBGAHL010000024.1:0-86473 GCA_044226205.1 Saprospiraceae bacterium | reverse complement strand
GGGTATGAAACACCATGGCTTGCCAGGGTGGCAATCTATTTGGGCCGGTTGGAAGTACTTCCAAAACCTTGTAGATGGCTTCAATCTTTCAATGAACTTTATTGATTCCCAAAAACAGGGATTTATGGGTTAACCTCACCCCCGGAGGGGGAGGGGCCGGGGGTGGGGTAAAAGAAGCGGCAATTTCCTTGACTCTCTCACCTAACCAGTTACGATAGGCTATACCTTTTCACCGCAGAGACGCAAAGGATTCGCGAATTTCTTTGCGTCTTTGCGTCTCTGCGGTGAAAATGGCACGCAAAAGGTAGCCGTTCAGCCTCAGGAGCGGCTGTAATTGGGCGATTCTCTTGTAATCACGATGTTGTGCGGATGGCTCTCGATCATGCCGGCATTGGTGATCTGAACGAATTGCGCTTTTTCCTGCAAGTCTTTGATGGTGGGCGCCCCGCAATAACCCATGCCGGCGCGCAAACCGCCGAGGTATTGGGTCATCACCTCAGCCACGGTGCCTTTGTACGGCACACGACCTTCGATGCCTTCCGGAACGAGTTTTTTGACGTCGTCTTCCACATCCTGAAAATAGCGGTCTTTCGATCCTTGCGACATGGCGCTGAGGCTGCCCATACCGCGATAGGACTTGAATTTCCGGCCATCGAAAATGATGGTTTCGCCAGGCGCTTCTTCCACGCCGGCAAAAAGCGAACCCGCCATGATCGTGCTGGCGCCGGCCGATATTGCCTTCACTATGTCGCCGGTGTAGCGGATGCCGCCGTCGCCGACAATCGGCACGCCAGAGCCGCGCAGCGCTTGTGCGGCATTGTAAATGGCGGAAAGTTGCGCCACACCGACCCCGGCCACGATGCGGGTGGTGCAGATACTGCCCGGGCCTACACCGACTTTGACGCCATCCACGCCGGCTTCCACCAGCGACAGCGCACCTTCGCCGGTCGCGACGTTGCCGCCGATCACCTGGAGGTCGGGGAACGTGTTTTTTACGTGCCGCACGGCATCGAGCACCCCGCGCGAATGCCCGTGCGCCGTATCCACGCACACCACGTCGACGCCGGCTTTTACCAGTGCGCTGACGCGTTCGATCAGGTCGCTCGTCACACCGACGGCGGCGCCGACCACGAGGCGGCCCAGAGAATCTTTGCAGGCATTGGGGAAATTGACCCCCTTCATGATGTCTTTGTACGTAATCAGCCCGACGAGGTTGAAATCATCGTCGACAACGGGCAGTTTTTCAATTTTCCGCTGTTGAAGAATGGACCTTGCCTGTTCGAGCGTCGTGCCCTGGGGCGCGGTGACGAGGTTTTTCTTCGTCATCAGTTCGCGCACCCTGCGGGTGTGGTCGGTTTCAAACCGCAGGTCGCGGTTGGTCAAAATACCCACGAGCCGGCCGCGGCGGTCGGTCACCGGGATGCCGCCGATGCTGTACCGTTTCATCAGGTCGAGCGCTTCGGCGACGGTGGCTTCCGGGTGCAGGGTCACCGGGTCGATGATCATGCCGGCTTCGGAGCGTTTGACGGCGCGTACCTGGTCGGCTTGCTCGGCAATCGTCATGTTTTTGTGAATGATGCCGATGCCGCCCTGACGGGCCATGGCGATCGCCAGGGCTTTTTCCGTGACGGTATCCATTGCCGCGGAGGCGATGGGCGCGTTGAGGCGAATGCCGCGGGTGAGTTGCGACGAAATGTTGACTTCTCTGGGTAAAACCTCGCTGTAAGCGGGGACGAGCAATACGTCGTCGAAGGTGAGAGACTGGCCGAGGAACTTGGGCCGATCGGATGAACTATACTTCGTTTCCATGTGCAAAGGTCTTGAATAGACCTCGAAAAATGGAGCGGTGCAGGGTGCAATTTTTTTTAGCTCACATGGTAGGCGGGTTAAAGTCGTCTTCATCGAAGAAGACATTGACCTGTTGCACACCGGTGACCTGGCGCAATATCCTGACCAGTTCTTCGCTTTTGCGCATGTCTTTGAGCGTAATGTGGTAGTTGCTTTCGGTCAGGTTGTCGGGCCCCACATTTTTCAAACTCACCAGTTTCAGACTCCTGCAATATCGGGCCATGGTCTGCACCAGTTCACCCGTGCCGTCGTGTATGATTTGAAGGAGAAAATGGCGCTGCCGCGGTGCGCCGAAATGTGTGAAGGTGAGAATGATCACGACCAGACCGGAAATCACTGCCCCGCTCAATGCAACAATATTGAGGCCCACGCCGCAAGCCATGCCGATGGCCAGGGCCAGAAAAATAAACACCAGATCCATCGTATCGCGGATGGCCGTGCGGAAACGAATGATACTCATGGCGCCCACGAGGCCGAATGCCCGCGCAATGTTGTTGCCAACAACCATGATGACGATGGCGGAAATGACGCTCAACAGCACCAGCGAGTTGACAAACGTGACCGAGTAGGAGGGCCCGCGGTACGTAATCCTGTACACCACGCTGAGCACCAGCCCGCAGCACAGCGCAACCAGCAGGTTGGCCAGGACGTCTGCGGAGGAGGTGGGAAAAACAGCGAGGTTTTGATATTCTTCGAGCACGGCTCAATCGATAAAGTGAACAATACGAGTGGTTTCAGAAAAATCCGACCCGGCTTTTGGCCCAAAGGTCGTTGTATCGGTCGGGGCGGACAAAACGGTTGGAATTGATGCAGCCGACGTATTTGGAGGCAGGCTCCTTTCGCAGCTGAAAATCTTCCAGCACGGGTTTGATCCAGGCCGGACAATATTGGTTGAACTTGACTTCCAGGATAAAAAAGCCCGGGTAGGCAAAGATCGGGTTGTGTTCATCATACAACTCCTGCACCGTCGGGTAGGCGATACTTCTCAGGTGCATGTCGAAGGTCAGCCGGAAATCATTTTCCATACTTACGGTGCTGCCCAGAAAAGGCTCGCGGTCGTAAATGACGTTGACGACGGGCCGCAGGTTTCGGCTCAGGACATGGTAAAAAAAGCGGCGCGCGTTGTCGGGTTTGTTGATCAGGTTGGGAAAATCGTCGGGCGAGGCGCCCTGAAACATTTTTTTGATCACCCCGAAAGGGGCGTCGGAGCGATTTTTCAGAATCGGCCCCTCGTACTTCCGCTTGATCTCCATGAACACCCTGCTGTTGTCGTCGCCTTTGTCGTAGCCGCGCAGACGCACTTTCAGCCGGTGCGCGATGCCGTCCACCTTGGTGTGGTACATTTCGAACCCCGGCGTATCGAAATAGATGCTGCGCACGGTATAGCGCCCGCCCGGTCGCCTGGCCGCGAAGGGGTCGGGCTTCAAAAACGGCACCAGCGCTGCACGCAGCGGAGCGTACTGTTCGATGGGGACGAGATATTTGAATTCGTAGCGCAAGGTGTTTCGAAGGGGATTAATAAGACCAGGTGAAATTGAGCAGTCGAAGCAAATAATCGCGCTGGTTGACCTCGTCAAAAAGCACCCTGCACTGGGCCGCCACGCCCACGCTGATGCGGTCGTCGGGGCCCGAAGGCGTGATCAGGGCTGTGATTGTCGAGACCTGCCGGTTGTCGAGCACCTCTACTTTGGTGCTTCTGGCCAACAGTTGCGCGGCGTAGGTTTTGCGGGTTTGCATATCGGTGACCCAGAACTGGGCGCTGTCGTTGAGGTAGCGCAGTTGTTCGACACGGATCGGAATTTGCACCACGTAGGCGTCGCTGCGTTGCAGCACAATGAGTTCTTCGGGCAAAACCGAGGCTTGCACATGGCCGCTGAACGGCGCCCGCAACACGAACGAAAGGCCTTTCTGGCGCAGAATTTCGAGGCGGTTGCGCAGGCCCCGAAGCTGAGCTTCCGTGATGCCCACACTCTCGTTTTTCAGACCGGTCGTGACCGTTTCCAGATTTTTTTTGGCAATGTCCACCTGGATTTTTGCCAGTTCGTATTCATTTTCAATCAATTGAAAATCAGCCAGTGCGAGCAATTCTTCTTCGTACAGTCTTTTTTGAATGCGGTAGTTTTTCTCCTTGACCATCACGTCCTGTTCGGCGTAATGCAGCCGCTTTTCGGCTTCCTGCACCACCGGCGGTTTGTCGCCCGTGCGGTCGGCTTGCAATTGGGCTGTGTACAACGCGAGTTGCGCTTCGATGTCCTGGATTTCCTCCCGCTGGCGGGTCGAATACATGCGCACCACCGTGTCGCCCGAGCCGATAAATCCGCTTTGCGGGATATCGAGCGCAAGGCCCGAGATGTCGCCCTGCTCGAACTGGTAGGCGTCGATCTGCTGAGCAGCCCCCGAACGGTTGTCGCGGATGACCGAAGTGATACGGCCCGTCTGATCCTGCACCAGACGCCATTCCTGCACTGGCCATATCCGCCCGATGCTGATCGCCTCGTAAGGCATTTTCATGGGCAGGTACAGCGCAGCGACAAGCAGGCCGAGAAGAATGAGCGCGCCGTAGAGTCGTTTCACGTCGTAGTTAATCGGTTAGGCGATCAATGTTGTACCAGCACGGGTGTCGTAAGGCCCGAACCAGCGATCAGGCAATACAAGCCGGCCGGCAAATGTCCAAAATCCAGTTCTACCACCGTACTGTTTTTTATATCCTTGTAAATATGCGTTCGGCCCAGCGCATCCATCACCCTGACCGGGCCCAGCGCTTGGTTGGACTCGACGTGCAGCGTATGGTTTACCGGGTTGGGAAAAAGACGAAACGTTTCCTGCGCCTTCACCTCCGACCCCGAAGTCAGCGAATTGGGGCCGTTGAAAGTCGTAGGCATGAATACGAATGGTCCGGTTCCGTTCGGATAACGGCCATACGAAATGTCGGGTTGCTGCCCCCCTACCACAACCTGATCAAAAATAGTCAAATTGTCACCGGAGAGCAATATGGTTTCGCCCGTGGCGCTGAGTTTGAAATTGGCGTGATAGGGGCCCTGGGAGGGGTCTTCGTCCAGCCAGACGATCAGATAGCCGCCGGCCGGGATAAAAGCCCCTGCGGGGAACGTCCACTTGTCGGGCGCCGAAGGTTTGTCGCTCAAATGCAGGCCGGCCAGGCTGAGGGTCTGGTTGGTCGTGTTGAACAGTTCGAGCCAGTCTTCGCGTTCGCCGGCTTCGTCGGTCGAGCCGGTTTCGTTGTCGGCAAGGAGTTCGTTGAGCACCACCTGGCCGGCTGCCGCCGTGGCCAGCGTTGCGTTGTAAATAAAAAATTCGTGCTCCGCACGGGCCGGCAAAAAGCGCCCGGCGTCGTTGTTTTCAGCGTAAATAAAATACTGAATCTGAGGCGACAAGAGCGGAATTGCCGCGCCGAAAACCCCGTCGGCCGCCGCGCCGTCGTGGTGCTGGCCGTCGTCGTAAAAAAGAGCGGTTTGAAACACCGCCGCCGAATCGTAGCGCCAGCCGGCCCAGGCCGTTACGGCATTGCCGATCTGCGCCGTCACCCACACCGTGTTGCCGCCCGTGCTTTCCGTACCCACACCCGAAATCGACGGCGGGGTGGCAGCGAGCAGCGGATGGGCGGCCAGGTAAGCGTAGCGGGCATCCATCAGTTCGGCCAGCCCGGGTACGTTGCCTGCAAAACCGCCGTCGACGCTTTCCGTCAGATTGCTCTGAAACTCGGAGAACGTGAAGAATTTTTTAGGGTCGCTTTGCACGTCGGCGCCGATCAGGGCCTGTATTTCTTCGGCACGGTCGAGGTATTGGCCGGCCGCGAAATTTTCCTCCAGCAGCGTGCGCAAATGGGCCAGATACATGCGCTGCCAGGTCGGCTGCGCCAGCAATTGACGGATGAGCGGCCGGCCGGTGTTGTCGGCCTGCGCCAGCGGACTCAGCTGTTGCATCTGGCTCAGCGACAACGGCAAACCCGTGATGCCGCCGGGCGGCACCAGCAGGGGGAATGCCCCGAAACCGAGGTTCAAATCCCACACGATAGGTATCCAGCGGCCGTTTTCGTCGTAGTAGAGGTAGTAGTTCTGGGCGTAGGCGCCCGTGTAGGAATCGAGGTTTACCGTGGCATTGTTAAACGCGAGCATCCAGAGCACGCGGTCCACATCGAGCTGCGAAGCGATGCCGGCCGGGTGGTTGGCGAGGCTGTCCATCAGGCTGATCAGCTCGAACCAGCCGTAGTCGGATTCGAGTTTGTACTGCTGGTCGTAGCTGTTGCTATCGGGGCCTTCGTACACCAGGTCGGAAAAGTTGCCGCCTGTGCCCGGCCCGTCGTAGTCGTCGGGGTTGCATTTGAAAAACGGGTTTTCCCCGTCCGTAAAAAAGCGGCTGCGCGCGAAAGGTTTGTTGATGCTCTCGATGTTGACGAACACGCCCCAGTAGGCGCCGTTGATCCACACCCGGGCGTAGTTGGCGCGCGGCGCATCGGCATAGCGGTCGATCATTTCAAATGCCAACACCTCGCGAAGGAAAGAAGGGTCGGAGTAGGCGTTGCCCAATTTTATGTCCTTGATACCCAGGTAGTTTTGATCGTTGATCAAATAATCCAGTTCGAGGTGAAAAGGGTTCTTTGCGTAGTCCGGGTCGTAGGAATTATTGCCCTTGTATTTCACCCCGACGCTGCTGAACACCTGCCCGTTGATTTCCACGGTGGCGGCCGCCAGAAACACCTGGTCGTTGGCGTCTTTCAGCGAATCGAGCAGGTGGTCCCAGTTGGGCTGCAGAAACTGGATGCGGATTTCCTGAACGGTATTGATGTCGTAAAAATCCTGCCCCCGGGCGATTTGAAGTCCGTAGAAAAAGAGCGGGAGGCAAAGCCATATTTTTTTCATAATGCGCACATTGACAGGTTTTTGTATGTGTGTTCCAAAAGAGCAGAATACTATTTTTGTAAAAACTTAGGCCGGGGCAGCGCCCCGAAAGGTATGTAGCAAATGGTGGCGTCAGGAGGGGCTGCGCCCCGAAAGATATCTAGGGGGCGCAGCCCCTCCTGGATGAATTTTGGTGCTAAAAGGCTACAAACATTACGGGGCGCTGCCCCGGCCTAAGTTTTTACCTGTTTTTTAATAAAAGCCGCGTGCAAGCGACGCGAAGAAAAGCTAAAAGCCCGAAACCGGTTCAATACCTTTGCCGCCGCTCTTATGCTTTCCGTTTTTTCCGATACTTATTTCATGCAACAGGCGCTCGCGCAGGCCAAAATGGCCTACGAGGCCGGCGAAGTGCCCGTCGGAGCCGTGATCGTATGCGACAACCGCATCATTGCCCGCGCACACAACCAGACGGAGCAACTCACCGACGTGACCGCCCACGCCGAAATTCTCGCCCTCACGGCGGCCTCCAACCACCTCGGCAGCAAATACCTGCCCGATTGCACCCTTTTCGTCACCCTCGAACCCTGCGTCATGTGCGCCGGGGCGCTGGCCTGGGCGCAGGTCGGCCGCATCGTGTACGGCGCTTCCGACGACAAGCGCGGGTTCAGTTTATATGGCGGAAAAGACCTGCTTCACCCCAAAACCCGGCTGGAAAGCGGGGTGCTCGAACAGGACTGCGCGTTGCTGATGAAAGCATTTTTTCGCACAAAACGTTGATTTCCTTTGTTAAGGCTGCGTGCTTCAAAGCAGGAAAAGTGTTAAAAGTTAAAATTTTGGCTAAAACGCCGACCCCGCCTTGACTTGTCCCGCCCCGCGACGACAACTTCGCCAAAAAAGACCTCTTATGAAAAACGCAGCCTCCGTCCTGTTTTTATTCGCTTTCCTGTTCGCTTCCTGCATTGTGCTGTCCAAAATTCAGCCCGTGCCGGAAATCCGCCTCACCGCCCTGCCCACCCCGCCACACCACCGGCCGGTACAAATTATTTTCCCCGGGGAAGCCCCACCCTCGAAACCTTACGTCAAAATCAAGGTGCTTTCCGCCAAACGCAGCGCGGGCTACCCCACGACCAATGTCGTTCAGGAACTGGCCAATCAGGCCCAGGCAGAAGGGGCCGACGCCATTCTGGTGCTGGGCAAAAACGTGTACGCCCAAACCGACGTGTCCACCACCACGACCGTCGATTCGAACGGCGTGAGCACCAGTTCGTCGTCGTCCACCTGGGAATGGCAGGATGTCAGCGTTCTGGCCATCAAGTACCTCGACAACGTCGATTACCTGCCTGATTTTGTGCGCGAAATGCAACTCCTGCACTGGACCGGCGCCGCTTGGGAAATAGTTGCCAACGGGCAGGTGCAATACGGCGCAGCGACCAACTGGCTGCCTTCGGGCGGCACCTGGATCGATTTCTGGCGGCTGTACGACCCCTCTGCCTTGCTGCCCCCGGGATTGGACCTCATGAAATATTCCGACGGCAACGACGGCCGACGAGTCAGCACCTGGTTCAACCGGCCTCAAACGCCACGCCCGATGCGTCGGTACAGGCTCCGGCTCGGCAACAACAACCAGTTGGAAAAAATGGAGATCAGGTTGCACCATCCTGAAAAAGAAGGCGCCCGAGAAAATATTGATTACCAATATGATGCGACGGGTCGGCTCTCCGGCCGCCGCCTCGATACACAGGCCTGGGGCGTCATCGACGAGCAATGGACCTACGATGAAAAAGGCAAGGCCCTGCAAATCAACTGGACCCGCGCAGGGCAGCCGTTTTTGCGCATGGACTACGTGTACTACCGGCCGGAAGACATCAAACTTTTTACGAATTAACCCGCCTAACGCATGTACTCCCAGGCGGTCTGGTAACGGCCGTGCTCGGCGCAGTAGTCCAGAAACGCCTGGTAGAATTTGTTTTGCCCGATGGTGGCCGAATCGCCCGCCACGACGAGCAGCATCCGTGCGCGGGTCATGGCCACGTTCATGCGGCGGTAGTCGTTGAGAAAGCCGATGTCATTTTTAGCGTTGGAACGTACCAGACTGATGTAGATCACGTCGCGCTCCTGCCCCTGAAATCCGTCTATCGTATTGATACTCAGCCCCCCGCCGGGCTGCAACAAGGGCGATAAAACGGGGTCTTCGCGGGCCATGTCGTCGAGGAAGTTGACCTGCTCCCGATAGGGCGACAGGAGCCCGATAGAGGGGTGTTGCCCTGCGGGAAATTTTTCGAGCAACTGGAGCAGATGCTCGCGCAGCAACAAAGCCTCGTCGGGGTTGTAGCGGCTCAGGGCGCGGGACTGGTTGCCTTTGGCCGACGCATTGACTTTTTCCTCAAAACCGGTGCCTGCCGTGTCGATAAATACCACGGGCTCGAAAACGGTCAGGGTTTCGCCCGAGGGATCGAGGCTCAGCAGCCGCCGTTCGCCAACGTCCTCATGGGCCTGGAGGGCCCCGCCGTAGAAGTATTCATTGGAAAAATGCATGATCGCGCGGTGCATACGGTATTGCACGGTCAGCAGATGCACCGCCTCGGGCACCACGTCGAGGCAGCGTTCGATCAGGGTTTGGGACAAACCGCCGCGAGCGGCTTCGATACTTTTTACGGTCGGGGGCAATTGAAAAGGGTCGCCCGCGAGCACGACCCGGCTGCACTTCAGGATGGGAATCCAGGCCGCCGGTTCGAGCGCCTGCGCGGCCTCGTCGATGACGCAGGTGCGAAACCTGCGTTTTTCGAGCACAGGGTGCGCGGCGCCTACCAGGGTGCAGGTGATGGCCTGCGCCCCGTCGAGAACCTGCTCGACCAGCCGATCTTCGAGGGTGTTGGCCCAGGCTTCGAGTTCGCGGGCCTGGGCTTTCAGGTGCTCGCGTTCGCGGCGGTCGTCGGCGTTGAAACTGCGTTTGAATCGCCGCGCCTGTCGCCGGTAATCTGCTGCCTGTATTTTGACTTTTTTGATGTTTTTGCTCTCCGGGTGCCGCGCCAGAATGGCGTCGAGGGTGTGCTCCATCACCTGCTCGTCCACCCGGCTGAGGTTGCCGATGCGCACCACGTTGAGGCCATGCGTGGCCAGGCGTTCGGTGAGCAGATCGGCCGCGGTATTGCTGGGCGCGGCGACCAGCACGGTGTGTTCCCGGCTGCACATCTCCCGAATGGCCGCCACCAGCGTGGTGGTTTTGCCCGTGCCCGGCGGACCGTGGATGACGGCCACGTCGCGGCAATGGACAATGGCTTTGACGGCCGCTTGCTGGGAGGGGTTGAGCGGGGAGGCGGCCTCGGGCGCGGGCGCGCCGTCTTCTTCCCCGAAAGCCACTGCGTCGGCCTGTATTTGCCCTTTTCGCTTGCCTGTCAGGATTTCCCGCAGTTCCGCCAGCCGGTCGCCCTTGGCCTTCATCACGGCATGCAGGGCTTTTTCCATTTCGGTAAAACTCCGGTCGTCGAACAACATTTCAACCCCCAGCGCGCCGAGGTCGAGCCAGTCGGGCAGATCGCGGGCGTTGAGGATAATTTTCATGCGGTTGCGTTCGACGTAATTGATAACCCCTTGTTTTTCAGAGTTTAAAACGTGTTCGCGGGTGGTGAATACGTTGACGCTCTGGCCGGCGCGCAATTGGTGGGGTTCGTCGAGGCGGGTCGTTCTTTCCACGACGAGGAACACTTTTTCCCCCAATGAAAACCCGGTTTGCACCACTTTCAGGGGGTGCCAGGCAAAGCCCTGGGCGATGCGTTCGGCCAGCGGGCGTTCGCGCACCAGTTGAAGAAATTGCTTCAGATCTTCCTCTTTTTCCTGCCGGAGCAGGTCGAGCAGGCGGGTAAAATGTTCGTGGGCAGTCATAGGAGCGGCACAAAAATGGGGCAGTTTCCCGCGAAAGAAAACTGCCCCCCGTTTTTTCACTGGAAAAGAAGGCCGGCGCCTCGTAAGTCGCCTTTTATGCGCCTTGCTTTTTCAATCATTTTCCCACAAAAACGAAGCAGGAAGCGGCTTTTCCCCGGCCCGGGGATTCATGATGCGCTCCTGCTGGTTGATACTTTCCTGATGGATGGCTTCGAGAAAAAGGGTGATAAACTCGGGGCTCAACTCGCTTTTTTCTCCCCGGCGGCGAAGCGCCTCCCGCAAGGCGCGGAAACGTTCGGGCTGGAGGACGGCCACGTTTTTGGCCTTTTTCACCGCGCCGATCTCGCGCACCAGCAGCATCCTGCGGGAGATGAGGTGGATGATTTCTTCGTCGAGGTCGTCGAGCTCGCCGCGATAATTTTCGATCTGGACCAAAAAATCGGGGTCGTCCGTCGTAGTCGGGCGCAACACCAGCTGGCGCAACATATCGCCAAACTGCGCCGCGGTGATCTGTTGGGAAGCGTCGCTCCAGGCCTGGTCGGGCGTCGGGTGCACTTCCACCATGAGGCCGTTGAAGTTGAGGTCGAATGCTTTTTGGGCGGTTTCTTTCAAAATGTCGCGGCGGCCGCAGATGTGCGAGATGTCGCAAAACACTTCCAGCCCCTGAAATTCCTGCATCAGGTCGATGGCCATTTGCCAGCGCGGCACGTTGCGGTAGATCGAATCGCCGTAGCTCGAAAACCCGCGATGAATCGCTGCAATGTGGCGCAAGCCGGCCTTGTGCAGCCGTTCGAGGGCGCCCACCCAGAGTTTGTAATCGGGGTTGACCGGGTTTTTGACCATGACCGGGATGTCGGTGCCGGCCAGTGCATCGGCAATTTCCTGCACGGAAAAGGGGTTCACGGTGGTGCGGGCGCCGATCCAAAGCACGTCGATGCCGTATTTGAGGCATTCGTACACGTGCTGGGCATTGGCCACCTCGGTGGTGACCCGCAGCCCTGTTTCTTCCTTGACCCGCCGCAGCCAGGGCAATCCTTTCACGCCGATTCCTTCGAAAGCGCCCGGCCGCGTGCGCGGCTTCCAGATGCCCGCCCGAAACAGATCGATGCCCTGGGCTTTCAAGCCGTGGGCCGCGGTGAGCACCTGTTCTTCGGTTTCAGCCGAACAGGGGCCGGCGATCAACACGGGGCGTTTTTCCCGGGGAAATATGGGTTGAAAATCCATGATCAGATTTCACTTTTTTCTGAAAACAAAAAAAATCCCGCCTCGGTTGCGGGCCTCGCCTTTATCCTGCCGCCACATGTTCGCGGGCTTCAAAACCGGCCCGCAAATTTGACAAAAACTCGTTCAAACGGCCCTCCTCTTTTGCCCGGATCAAAGCAGAACCCACAATGGCCAGATCGGCTTCGCCAGCCGCCAGCAGGGCCTGCTCGGGCGTGGAAATGCCAAAACCAATACCGATGCGCGCATCGGGGCAGGCAGCGCGGATGCGTGCGATGATCGTTTTAAGTCGCGGGTGCAGGCTGAACGAGGAGCCGGTGATCTTGAAGTCTGCCATCAGGTAAAAAAAGTCGAACGAGCCGCGCAGCAGTTGCTCCAGCCGTTCGTCGCGCACATTCGCGGCGAGCACGGGCGCCAGGCGCAGCCGGCCCGATCTGCCTTGCAGCCGAAGGGCCAGCGCAGTGTCGACCGGCAGGTCGGGCACGATCAGGTGTCGGATGCCCAGCCCGTCGAGCGCCTCGGCAAACCGCTCCGGCCCGTAGGCGAATACCCGGTTGAGGTACGACATCACGATGATTTCCTGCTGCGGAAACCGCTCGCGCAGGCGCCCGATGGCTTCCAGGCAATCGGCCACGGTGACCTGCTGTCGCAGGGCGGCTTCCTGACAGGCGGCTGTGATTACCGGCCCGTCGGCCGTGGGGTGCGAGAACGGGATTTGAAGCTCCAGTATTTGCACCCCTGCGGCGATGTATGCCCCGGCGGTTTCTAGGCTTTCCGGCAAAGTCGGGTAGCCCAGCACGAGGTGCGCCATGAGGGGGATCTGTTTTTTTAAATTTGTCATAAAAGCCTGTTTGTCAAGGTGCTGCTAAGGTTTTTGTAATAAATGTCGCGCGTACGCCAGCAAACTTTCTTCCTGAAAATGCCGCATCGTGATAAACAGATCCTTCTCGCCCCGCCCCGAGGCATTGACCACCACCACCGCCTCCGGCGGCAGCTCGGCCGCGAGCCGGAAGGCGTGGGCGAAAGCGTGCGCCGATTCGAGTGCGGGAATGATACCCTCCGTGCGCGCCAGCCGTTGCACGGCCGTCAGCGCCTCGTCGTCGGAGGCGGTGGCAAACTGCACCCGCCCGGCATCGGCCAGCCAGGCGAGAATCGGGCTCACCCCGCAGTAATCCAAACCCGCTGATACCGAGTGCGTTGCAGCAATATTGCCCAACCCGTCCTGCAAAAAATACGAGTGGTAGCCCTCGAAAACCCCGGCGGCCCCGTGCAGCACCTTGGCCGCGTGTTGCCCCGTTTCGGAGCTTTTGCCGCCGGCTTCCACCCCGATGAGCGCCACCTCCTCTTCGTCCAGAAAGTCGAAAAACATGCCCATCGCATTGGAACCACCGCCCACGCAGGCCACGCAGGCATCGGGCAAACGGCCGGTTTCGGCAAGGCACTGCCGGCGGATTTCCTCGCCCACGACTTTTTGAAAAAAGGTGTTCATGGCCGGGTAGGGATGCGGCCCCACGGCCGACCCGAGCAGGTAATAGGTCTCTTCGGGGTGCGCCACCCAGTCTTTGAACGCAGCAATGACGGCGTCGTTGAGGGTTTGACTGCCCTCGTCGACGGGCACGACCCGCGCGCCCAGCAGCTCCATCCAGAACACGTTGGGGCGCTGCCGCTCGTAGTCTTTCCGGCCCATGTACACCGTACAATCGAGCCCAAACCGCGCGCAAACCGCCGCCGTGGCGTAGCCGTGTTGGCCTGCGCCGGTCTCGGCGATGATGCGGCGTTTGCCCAGGCGACGGGCCAGCAGGGTCTGGCCGATGCAATGGGTGATTTTGTGGGCGCCCGTGTGGTTGAGGCCCTCGTTTTTGAGAAAAAGGCGCGCGCCGCCAATATCAGCCGTGAGCCGGGGCAAGGGCGTAAAAGCCGTGGGCCGGCCGGCAAATTCGCGCAGTACGTCGCGGAATTCGGCCTGAAAAGCCGGGTCGGTTTTAATCGATTCGAAAGCGGCGGCAATTTCCTGCAAGCCGGGCAACAGCACTTCGGGCACGTAGCAGCCCCCGTAAGGGCCGAAAAAGCCCTCCGCGCTGTCGAGAATATCGGAGCGGTAAGCAGTCCGGGTAGCAGTCATTTTCAGGATGTTTGAAAGGTGAATGACAGGTTTTGCAGGTTCGCGGCGATCTGTTCAATCTTTTCGGGCGCCACCCGGGCTTCCGTTTCTATGCCCGAAGCGATGTCGACGCCGATGCATTGTTCGTAGGCCAGCAGGCGGCCCAGATTGCCTGCGTGCAGACCGCCTGCCAGCAGAAAAGGCCAGGGAAAATCGGTCGGGATGGCCGTTTCGATCGGTTGCCCGCTGCCGGGACGGGCGCCGTCGAGGATAAAAAAGTCCACGTCGGCGGCGTACGGTTCAAGTCGGTAGAGGTCGGCAGCTGTGTGTACGGAGCTCGCCAGAATGACTTTTTGCCGCAACGATCGAATGAATTCCGGGCTGTGTTCCTGTGCGTAAAGTTGCACGATCCGGAAAGGGAAACGTTCCAGGGTTTCACGGATGTCGGCTTCGCTGTTTTTATAAAAAACGGCGACGGCATGGTCGGGAATCGACTGATTGTCAAGTAAATCGGGATGAATGCGGCGTTTGCTGTACGGCGAAAAATTGAGGCCCGAATAGTCGGCGCGGGTCCCCCGAAGCAGTCCGGGCTCGCGGATGCCGCAGGCTTTGAACAACAATTTGCCCTCGGTTCGGAATCGCTCCCGAAAGGAGTCGGGGCCTTCCCGATCTGCCATAAGTCCCGTGCCGATCAGGAAGCCGTCGGCATTTTTTACCGCCTGAAAATCGCGGTACGATTTGATTCCCGATTCCGCGATCATCAACCGCCCGCCTGCCTGCTGCGACAGCACATTGACGCGGTTCAAAGCCGTCCGAAAGGTGTTGAGGTCGCGGTTGTTGACGCCCAGCACGGGGAAATCGAGTCGGCTGACGGCGTCGAGTTCTTCCGCGTCGTGTACTTCCACCAGGACGCCCATGCCGAGCGATTCGGCTGTTTTTTTCAAAAAATCGAGCCGTTGGGGCGGCAAAATCGAGGCGATCAGCAAAATGATGTCGGCCCCGGCGGCGCGGGCCAGGTAGATTTGGATGGGGTCGAGGATGAAATCTTTTTGCAATAACAGGCAGGGCGAATGTTGCAGCGCCACCGCGGCCGCCCGCAGGTCGTCGTACGAACCGCCGAAAAACGCCTCGTCGGTCAGCACCGACATGGCGGATGCCCCGGCGAGCAGGTATTGCGCGGCTTTTTCCGCCACGTCTGCGTCTTGCACGATCCAGCCTTCCGAGGGGCTTTTTCGTTTGAATTCGGCGATGAAAAACGGCTCGCCGGCGGCCCGGGTTTGCGCTATTTTTTGATAAAAACTGCGCCCGCAGGGCCGCGCGTTGTCACGCAGGTCGTTCAGGTCGAATTTGGCATATAAAGCCTTGATTTCGAGTTGTTTTTGTGCGACGATCCGATCGAGAATACTGGACATGGCTTCTTTTTTCAGGCGGGGGAAAAGGCGTTTTCGGCCGGTTCGAGCAACGATTTATAAAGGGCCAGGGACTCGCCCAGCGCGCCGTCGAGCAGGAGGGCTTCCATTTTGGCATAGGCCTCGGGCAGCGGCAGGGGTTCTACGAAGCGGTTGTAAATAAAAGCCGCGTTGGCCGCGACGAGTTTGTAGTGGTCGGTCGTGGGTACGCCGGCCAGCATGGCCCGCGCGATGTCGAGGCTGGCGGCCGGACTGGGGGCGCCAAGGCTGCTGAGCGGCAGGGCTTCGAGGCCGAAGTCTGCGGGCCCGATTTCGTAATCGAAACGCTGACCTTGCCGGTACTCCAGCACGCGGGTCGGGGCGCTGAGCGATATTTCGTCGAGCCCGTCCCAGCCGCGCACCACGATCAGGTGTTCCTTGCCGAGCCGGATGCCCGTTTCGAAAATTACCCCCATCAGGTCGGCAAATGCAGTGCCGATAAACTGGCGGGCCGGCTGCACGGGATTGACCAGCGGGCCAAGGATGTTGAACACCGTGGGCACCCCGATTTTGGCGCGAACAGGTGCGAAATGCCTGAAAATCGGATGAATATCGGGGGCGTATAAAAAGGCCAGGTTTGCTTCGTCAAGGGTGTGCCGGGCGGCCTCGGGTGAAAAATTCAGGGGGATTCCGAGCTCGGCCAGCAGGTCGAAACTGCCGAAGCGGCCGGCGGCGGCCCGGTTGCCGTGTTTGGCAATTTTGAGGCCGGCGCGACTGAGCAGGAGTGCTGCCAGGGTCGAGGTGTTGATGCGGGGCAGGCCGGAACCCCCGGTCCCGCAAATGTCGACAGGGGAATTGGCTTCGGCGTTGAGCGAAGCGATATGTGGCGCCCGGGAGGCTTGCAGGAGTGCCTCGACGAACGTTTTCAGTTCGGGGGCGTTGCGCAGGCGGTGGCTGAGCGATACGAGCAGGATTTGCTTCTGGTCGTCGGCCAGTTGGCCTTCTTCCACCGCTTGCAGGAAAGCGCGGAGCGTAGCGGCGTCGAGAGGAGCGCCGGTTTGCAGTTTTTTGGTCAAATCGTGGTAAACGCGATTGCCGGCGGAAAGCCGACCGGCCACGACGTTTTGGAGCAGGCGCATTCCGACGGCATTTTTCATGCTCAGCACCGATTCGGGGTGAAATTGCACGCCTTCGATGGGCAGGCGTTTGTGGCGAATAGCCATGACCGTCCCATCGGCCGTGCGGGCGCTCACTTCGAATTCGGAGGGCACCTGATCGGCGGCCCAGGAGTGGTAACGCGCCACTTCGATACGGGCTTCGAGTCCGGTAAAAATGCCCCTTCCGTCGTGCTCGATCGGCTCCGATTTGCCGTGTACGGGTGCGATATTGGCCAGGCTGCCGCCGAAAAACTCGATCAGGGCCTGGTGCCCGAGGCAGACGCCGAGAATGGGTTTGTGCTGGTAAAATCGTTCGATTACGGCCATCAGGTTGCCGGCGTTGCGGGGCACAGAAGGGCCGGGGGAGAGCACCAGCAGATCGAAATCTTCGCGGGCCAGGGTCTCGGGGTCGGCGGTATTGCGGAAAACCTTGACCATGCAGCCCAGCTGGCGAAAAGCGTCGACCAGGTTGTAGGTGAAAGAATCGAAGTTGTCGAGCAGGAGTATTCTTTGCATTGTTTTAGTGTACTGGTACGATGATGCAAAGATATTGTAAAAAAATCCGCCGGCGCAAGGGGGCGGATCGGAAAAGTTTTGGATTGGGACGAGGTGTTGGTTGAATCAGCCCTGGATGCGCTGAACCACCTGAGGTATGGCGATAAAAGAAAAAGCCACCCTGAAAATCGAGGTGGCTATGTGGGCGCAGAAGGATTCGAAGCTCCGACTCTCCCGATGTAAATCGGGATGCGCTGAACCACCTTGAGGTATGGCGATAAAAAAGAAAAAGCCACCCTGAAAATCGAGGTGGCTTTGTGGGCGCAGAAGGATTCGAAGCTCCGACCCTCCCGATGTAAATCGGGATGCGCTGAACCACCTTGAGGCATGGCGATAAAAGAAAAAGCCACCCTGAAAATCGAGGTGGCTTTGTGGGCGCAGAAGGATTCGAACCTCCGACCCTCCCGATGTAAATCGGGATGCGCTGAACCACCTTGAGGTATGGCGATAAAAAAGAAAAAGCCACCCTGAAAAACGAGGTGGCTTTGTGGGCGCAGAAGGATTCGAACCTCCGACCCTCTGCTTGTAAGGCAGATGCTCTGAACCGGCTGAGCTATGCGCCCTTCGCTACAAAAGCGGCCGCAAATGTAATAGCCTGCAATTCGAACGACCAAGCTTTGACGAAAAAAAATTCCACAAGTTTTTTGCCGTATGTTTGGCAGCGCATTCATCAGCAAAACGAACTATGAGACCCTTTGCGCTTTGCGCTTCGCTCCTGCTATTTGTCCTCATCGCTTGCCAGTCTGACCCGGCCGAGGCAGCCTCCTCGCCCGAATCGGTATTAAAACAATGGCAAAGCCTGCTCGATCAGAACCGTTACGACGAAGCCCGACAACTCAGCGCTGGCAATGCCCTCGATTTCGTCGACTACCTCCACTCCTTTCCGCATGTCGATTCCTTCCCCGATGCCACGACGGAATTGCTGCAATTGCATTGCGCCCTGCAAGGCGATTCGGCCGTATGCAGCTTTTACATCGAGGATGAAGTCGGGGAAAAAGTGCCCGATACCCTTGTTTTGAAAAAAATCAAGGGCCGTTGGCTGGTCTTCACGGTCGAAAGTTTCAAAGTGACGCCGCTTGACTCGCTGCGCGAAGGCGACGAAGACATCCTGTTCCCTCCATCCGACACAACCGACGAAGAACTGGAGTAAGTGCGCCGCGAAACGGTTACAACCGCTGCTCGCCCAGTACGGCCAATTGCGCACCCAACAAGGCTTCTCCGCGTTCGAGCACTTCCTGTGCGTATTGGTGCAAGGCTGTTTTGGGATCGGCGGCAGCCAGACATGCGCTGACCCGTGCGTCAGTATTGATGAGAGACAAGGCCTCTTCGAGGGCGGGCAGGGCCGGAAGGGCTGCAATCTGCGCCAGGTTGTTGCCAGTCAGCACCTTGCTGTGGCGGATGCCGTCCGGCAGTCCGTCGAATCCGACTCCAAAGGCGTTCACTTCCTGTACGATCTCGTAAATAGCGCTGCCGCTCGCCCGGGCGTAGTAAAAACGCCCCATGCGGGCCATCAGGTCGATTTTGTTCGGGTCGATGCGCCCCTTGTCGCTCAGTACTTCCTCGGCAATATGCATGAGTACGATCCTGCAAATGATCAGGTTGCCGGCGCCGCCCTTTTCGCCCAGGGGCAGAATTTGCTCCACCTTGCATTCCATGTGGACAGGGCTTTCTGCCACCCGGAATGGCCGGACCATCTCGGAAGGCAGCGTGGTAAGTCCTGCTTTTTCAAATTCATTGACTTCCGGGCCGTACTCGACGCTGGTCAGGGCCGCCTGCCGAACGATGCGGTGCGATACAACATTGATCACCACCTCGCCCGTATCCTCTACGTTTTTGAGGGTGTCTTTGGTGGTATTGTTCGAGACGCGGCGGTTGGAGGAAAAAATCAGAATGGGCGGGTTGCTGCTGAAAGCATTGAAAAAGCTGTACGGCGCCAGATTGGGCACACCGTCGGTGCTGATGGTACTGGCAAAAGCGATGGGGCGGGGCGCTACGGCGCCGAGGATAAATTGATGCAGGTCTTTGGTTGGAATTTGTGTCGGATCGATGCGTAACATGGCGTGGCAGATCAGGAAGAATGTTTTTAATGCACTTGTCTTACAACTTCGGGGAGCAAAGATGGTTAGAAGTAACAGGAATAAATGCCCTTGGACTTAAATCACGCGCTATTTATTCCCGAAGCGGGATATTTGCCGGTGGCAGGTTTTTTTACCAGAAACCTGTTCATTTTTTCACTCATTTTACCTCTGCAAAGTGAATAGAAGTACCCTTGTTTTTCTCCTCATCGCCCTCCTCGCCGCGGGCTACTGGTATTGGTCGCGTCGCCCCAACCTGTCGGCTGGCGACATGGCGCTCGATTTCAGCGCTACCCTCGCCGATGGCCGCAACGTGCATTTGTCCGACCTGAAAGGTCAGTATGTGTTGCTGCAGTTTTGGGGCAGCTGGTGCGGGCCCTGCCGGGCCAAAAACCCGCACCTCGTTCAGTTGTACAACAAATACCACGACAAGGGTTTTGAAATTTTCAGCGTCGGGCTGGAACGCGACCCGCGCGCCTGGCAGCGCGCCATCGCGCAGGACGAACTGCCCTGGACCTGGCATACCCTTGGGCTCAATGATTTCAATAACCCCATAGCGCAGTTGTACAACATCAAATCCATCCCGATGACTTTTCTGATCAACCGGGAAGGCAAGGTCGTAGGGGTAGATCTCGATCCGCGAATGATCGATAAAATGCTCGGGGAAGCCCTCGGCGGCTCGTGACAAACTGTCGGATGCAGCGGCAGGGGCATAAAAATTGTGGCATTGGCCGGCCGGACAGCCTTTCAGGCAGCCAGCCCGGATAAAAACATGCAAAACCCGTTTAAAAAAATATTGAATATGGCGGATAAACAACCCAATGCCCCGCTCGCAGAAGAACCCGTAAATGGGGCCGAACAGCCCGAAAATCAGACCGAAGTGGCCGAAAACGATCAGGAAACACCACAGCCCGACCCGCGCATTGCCGAGTTGGAACAACAACTCGAAGAGTCGCGCAACAAATACCTCTACCTGTTCTCCGATTTCGAGAATGCCAAACGCCACGCCGCCCGCGAACGAATGGAACTCATCCAGACGGCCGGGCGTGACATTATGACAGCATTGCTGCCGATTTTGGACGACTTTGACAGGGCCGCTAAAAACGGCGCCTTGAATGACGGCATGGCGCTCATCCACAATAAACTCGTGCAAACCCTCAAAAATCGCGGGCTTTCTGTCATTGAAACAAAAGCCGGCGACGACTTCAACGCCGACCACCACGAAGCCGTGGCGGAAATACCCGCGCCCGCCGAAGAATTGAAAGGCAAAATTGTCGATATCCTTGAACCCGGCTACCTGCTCGGCGAACGCATCATTCGTTTCGCGAAGGTGGTGGTTGGCAAGTAAGATTGGTTGATGAGGTTTATGGGGTTTATGAGGTTGATAAGGTTTATGAGGTTGATAAAAGGAGGGCGGATGCTCTTATAATTCTATCAACCTTATCAACCTCATAAACCCCATCAACCCCATCAACCTCATCAACCTCATCAACCCTATCCATCAACCATTTTACACAATGGCTTCAAAACGAGATTATTACGAAGTGCTGGGTGTTGCCAAAAACGCCGGCGCCGACGACATAAAGAAGGCGTATCGCAAAAAAGCGATCGAGTTTCACCCGGACAAAAACCCGGGCGACAAGGCTGCTGAAGAAAAGTTCAAGGAAGCCGCCGAGGCCTACGAAGTGTTGAGCGACCCCGATAAAAAGGCGCGCTACGACCGCTATGGCCACGCCGGAGTCGATGGTATGGGCGGCGGCGGCGGATATGGCGCCGGCATGGATATGGAGGAAATCCTGCGCCGTTTTGGCGGCATGTTCGGCGACGACGATATTTTCGGGTCCTTTTTCGGCGGCGGTGGCGGCGGATTCCGCACCCGGCAGCCCAGGGGCGAGCGCGGCACCAACCTGCGGGTCAAGATCAAAATGACCCTCGAGGAAATTGCCACGGGCGTGCACAAGAAAATCAAGGTGCGCAAACAGGTGCCCTGCAACACCTGCCACGGTTCCGGCGCCCGCGACGGCGCAGGCGTGGAAACCTGCGGCACCTGCCGCGGCGCAGGCATGGTCAACCGCATCACCCAGACGCCGTTCGGGCACATGCAAACGGCCACGACCTGCCCAACCTGCAACGGCTCCGGCCAGACCATCAAATCGCCCTGCAACGTCTGCAAGGGCGACGGGCGCGTATTCGGCGAGGAGACCATCGAGGTGGATATTCCGGCCGGGGTACACGAAGGCATCCAGTTGTCCATGTCGGGCAAGGGTAATTCCGGGGCCAAAGGCGGCCCCGCCGGCGATCTGCTGATCACGATCGAAGAAACGCCGCACGAAGAATTCACCCGGGAAGGCAACAACGTGGTGTACGAACTTTTCCTCAACATCGCTGATGCTGCACTCGGCGCGCAACTGGAAGTGCCCACGCTCGACGGTCGCGCGCGGATCAAAATCCCGCCGGGCACCCAGTCGGGCAAGATTTTCCGCCTGCGCGACAAAGGATTGCCCGAGCTGCAAACCCGCGGCCGGGGCGACCAACTGATCCACGTCAACGTCTGGACGCCCAAAAAACTGACCGACGAAGAGCGCCGCCTGATCGAAAAACTGCGCGATATGCCCAATTTCCAGCCAACGCCAGGGAAGGAAGACCGCAGTTTTTTTGACAAAATCAGGGATGCTTTCAATACTTGAAAAAAACCGGTCGGGGACGGATAAATTTTGTCGCGGCATTTGCCGATTTGGCAAATGCGCCTATCTTTGCACCCGCTTTTGCAAAAAAGCAGTTTTATCTACAACGGCCACGTGGCGGAATTGGTAGACGCGCTACTTTGAGGGGGTAGTGTCCTTACGGATGTGCTGGTTCGACTCCAGTCGTGGTCACCTTACTGGACTTTTCAGATTTGAAATCTGGAAAGTCCTTTTTTATTTCCCCTAACTCGTTGATATTCATGGTCAAAAGGTTCAGCAATTGAGTAGGCCGGGCGGTTCGACATTTGTTGCCGTCAAATATCAGTTTTTCGGGGAAAATCGAACCAAGCATTTTTTGCTTTACCTCCAAACTGGCTTCATCGAAATACCTGTCCAAATCAGTGAGCAGGGAAAACCCGAAATCAAGGTATTGCTGAAAGTGTGATTTTGAAAACTTGGTTCTCATCTGCCGGAACGAAAGTTCATCCAACTGTTCCTGATACCGCGCCTTCACTTTCGTAAACTCCGTTTGGTCAATGACGCCATCGAAGAAACTGTCCTGCGCATTGTTCAGCCTGCTTTGTACTTGAGCGATTTGATTTTCCAGTCCCTCAATTTCCGAGTTTCTGGAATCATCATCCTTTTTGAAAATGTCCTGCATGATGTGGTAGTACAGGGACAAGATTTCTTCCGGCATTTTGAATGAGGCAAGGAAGCCCTGAAACGCTTGGTGGGTGTCATCAGCCTTGAAACGTTCCTTGCAGCCCTTCCGGCAATGGTAGTACGGATGTTTGCTCCCGTTCCGGCTCTTCGATGAACTGGCAGTTAATTTTCCGCCGCACTGCGAACATTCCAGATACCCGCGAAGCGGAAAGGAATCGCTTCGCTTGGTGAATTTCGTCGGGTGGTGTTTCCTGCCGTGCAGGACATCCTGAACACGCTGGAAAAGGGCATCCGAAATGATCCCTTCATGCAAACCGTCAACCAATGTTTCCGGCTCATCCTTCCAAGCCGGAATCAGGATTTTGCCCGTGTAGGCAATGTTTGTCAGTACGTTTTTGATTTGAAACCGGGAAACAGAAACGCCAAGCACTCGCATTTTCAGCCGGACTTCTTCCTGCGTATAAAGTCCGCTTGCAAACATCTCGAAGCCCTGAACGATCACTTTTGCCTTTTCATTAGGAATCATTTGCGCCATACCGCCGCGTTTTTCCATCCTGTAACCTCGAAGGGGTGGCCCCATCCAACGACCTTCTTTCTTTGCCTGCCTCATGCCCCGCGTTACGTTTAAACTTCGCCTGTCGTTGTCAATTTCGGGCAACAACTGATTCAGCATGAAAATGATCTTGCTTTCAGGGGTATCTACTTCAACGTCATTTTCAAGGAACTGAATAACAACCCCGTACCGCTTGAAGGTTGCGAACATATCAAGGGTTTGCTGAAAGTTCCGGGAAAACCTGTCAGGCCGCACACAAACAAACACGTTTGGTTTGATTGCGCCCGCTTTCAAGTCTGTCAGAAATTGTTGGAATTTCGGACGGTTGAAAGTTTTGGCGGAATGGTCTTCTTCCAAAACCTGCAAAATGTCGTAATCATTTGACCGGCAGTGTTTTTGCATCCGGCTGATTTGGTCTTGCAGACTGAACCCGTTGTCCCGTTGTTCGTCCGTTGACACCCTTGCGTAAAGTACCGCCTTCTTTCCCATTTTGAACGGCTTGAAAGTGTTGATATTCAATTTGACCAAGTGTGTAAAGCAGGTTTCTGATTCGCTCTACTTCTTCATTGGTGTATTTTTTATCGGTGTTGTTCAGGATTTTAGAACACTGTGCAATTGACAGCATTTTGACCGCAATAACTTACGCCTCTGTTTTCCTTTTCAGTCGGCACAAGATTCGGGTTCGCGCTGGTTATTCCAGTCGCCTATACTTTCTTTTTAATGGTTCGTTTGAGGCAAACTACCTTCCCATTGGCTGATTTTATTTCGATGTTTTGGTAGTCTTGTTCTTTCAGAATTTCAGTCACGCGGGCATCGGCGCTTAACGTCTCTGTGGCTTCAATCAGGTCAATTTTCCCATTCTTGCGCTTCACCGTGATTGCCTCATAATCTCCGGTTCGGATGAAAAGCATTAGTTCCATTTCTTCCGGGGACAATTCCAAGGCACCTTTATAAACAGGGGCTAAATCCTTCTCCGGGAACATCTTTTGGAGCATACGATTTAGATTTATCTTAATGTGATTGCCAATCGTCCCTGTTTCATCAGCAAAATTGTAGGCATCGGGAGTTGTTGGTATTGCTTCGCCGTTTGGGAAAACCAGTAGGTAACATGGCGTTTTGTAGAAATACGCCAGTACAAAATACCCTTCCAAAAGCGGCATACAGGAATCAGATTCCGTTTCCGATTGATGTTCAAATCGCTGCTTAACCCTCTTTATCAATTCCAAGGGATACCCGAAACTCCGTAATTCAATGATTATCTCAATCCAAAAGCGGTCAATCATGCTGTATTTGCGCCAACCTTTGCCCGACGGCCTGACATCCGAAATCAACCTTCATTTCTCCAATGATTTATGATTCGATAAGAAAGATTTTTTCGGATTCTAATAACTTCCTCTTTGATCTTAGGCTATGCCTGACGTGCGCCAACTTATCGTCCAACAAATAACTGGCAAAGAAAATGTCAAGGGCTTCTACACCCATGACCCAGTTTTTCTGAACCTGCAATTTTTCCTGTTTATCACTCATAAAATCTTACGATTTGGTAAGGTTTTACAAAGATGCGAAAACTTTACGATTCCGTAACTTTTTGAGAAATATTTTTTCAATTTTCGCCGCCCTTGTTTTTGATTAACCAAAGCAAAACGCCGTTCGGGTACACAACCCGGACGGCGTTTGTTCTCATTGCCCACCGATACGGGCGCTCACTTGATTGTCTCACTGTAAACCGCGTACTCCTTTTGCACGGTCTTGAATCGAATCGGGTTTTCGTCGGCTCGCCGATGGAGAGTGTCGAGTAGGTCAAAAACTCGCCATTCTGTTCTCTCATATCCTCGCACAACTTTTTTAGGTTGCCCCAAACCCCTATTAGTTCGCCATTGCCCCCCAAGTAGCCTGTTTGCAAGGTGACGTTATCGGGTTGTTGTATTCACTTCACCCTTTGCCTGCTCAAATGAAAGCAGGCGTTGAAGCACTCGAAACGCCGCCCGGTGCAAATGAAAACGCAGGGTACTATTTCACGCCGGGCGGCTTGGCGCTCCGGTTGCAAGTGGCCGCTTCTTTCGAGGGATTGGATACGGCATTGCGGGCATTACTCGCTGTCGGGCAATATAGCGGTTGCCGTTTCTCCGATAAAATCCGCGCCGGGTATTTTGAATTGCTAACGGCTCTCATTCTATCGCCTGCCGATATTCTGGCAAAACAAGGCGAAATCTTCTAAGTCAACCCTAAACATATCATTTAGCAAATATCACATCTTCATTTACCTGTTTCACAGCGGCTTGCTCCAATTCAAAGGCTTCCGTTCTTAGTTCGACCGCCTTTAAAGCCAGGTCGTTAATTTCTTTGATTTTAGATTCATCATTCAAAATTGGCACTTGCACACGCTGTAAATGTTCGGCTTCGATATGGGGGACAACCGAACCGTAGTCATTTCTTTGTATCAGTTCACGACCGTATTCCGAGTTTAGCCAGACGTACAAGTATCCTGTTATCTCTTTGCTGGCCGGTATGGTTCGGATAATGTCATGCGTCATTACCCAATTATCCCAATGCTTAGGTACAATATTTACCTTGCCCGTAGTCCCACTACAAGTGACCAAAATCATCCCTTCTTTTATCAAAAGTTGCCTGCCGATGCGGTCTTTGTGAAAAGCGGCGGAAATGTATTTTTTATTTGCCGGGTCTAATTCGTGCAGGCACTTACCGCTAAAGAAGGGAACGCCCGTTCCCTCTTCTTCTTCGACATAAATCCGTTTGAACCTGTTAGGAATGTAGATGCTTTGGGTCAGTTCCTTATTGCCTAAAGGCAAAATCCTTGCGCCACTATCTAAAAGACAGTCAATTATTTTGCTAACGATTGGTACATGATACGAACCGTCAAGGCGGTCATCTAACAGGCTTAAATTGACTGTGTAAGTCTGAACATCCGCAGACGGCGCGTATAAATCCGGTTTCAAGTCATCAAACGGCAGCAATTTCAATCCCTCTAGTAATATTTTTTCGGCCTGCTCAATCAGTCGGTTTCCTATGTCTCGCAGTTCAAACGACTTCATTATCTTTTCGTGAATGATTTTCTTCACTTCGTCCGGCGCGTTTGGAATTGGCACATCTTCAAGATGTTCGGGTTCAATGTGCTGAACTACTGCACCGTAATTATTAGTGGCTAAAATCACCTTTCCAACTTTCGTCAATAGGTAGGCATAGGTATAGCCCAATCCAAAATCATCTTTGAAAGTCACTCGAATAACATCATCTGACATTGTTACTCCTTCCAAAGTATCAGTAACAATTGTGCAATTCCCAATCGTACCAGAGCGAGTTATCAGTAAAGTACCCTTTTTGACTTTTAAAATATCAAGGTTACCCGTTGTTTTGAGTGAAATGTATTTTGTGGGAATTGGCTTTATAGAAAGTATTTGAGAAGGCAAAACCATTGGATAACCGTTTCCCTTTTCAACGTAAACACGTTTGAACCGCCCCGGATAAAAAGCCGATTTGACCAATCCATTATCCGACCAAAGTTTAACAAGTGGGTATTTGGCTTTCTTTATGGTATCGTAAGCCGAACGAGCTTCGATATTGAATACACTCGCTTCCAGTCGAAATTTCGCCTGTTCGATTTCGGCGCTTTGCACCTCTGTCCATTTCAAATCAGTTTTTACCATGTCAAACCCTCCCCTTTTTTCCATTTGGTGAAAACATCAGGTACAAGTTCGGTTTGGTCGTCGGGTTCTGGCTCTTCATATTCTTCAACGTGGCCGCTTTCTAATTTCAATGACCTTTTAAAATACAGTATTTCGCCGTCTTTGTCCCGCTTCCAAACCGTATTACCCCGCTTGTCGTGACCTACTTTTTCAACCATTGCCATAAAAACGGGGTAGTTATAGTCAGGTTTGTTCTTTTCCTGTTCGGTTTTCTTTTGCACTACCAAAAGGGAAGTTTGTACGCCTGTACTTGGTTGAAACGTATCGGCATGAAGGTCAATACTGCCAATAATGCGAGTATTTTTGAGCAGCCATTTCCGAATGTCAACCAACCCCGGCGCACCCAAAATGCTGTCAGGCAAGACAATCGCCAAACGACCGCCCGGCTTCAAAAACTGGATGCAGCGTTCAATAAAGACTTGCTCCGGCGGCATGGATTTGGAATTTTTTGCGATTTCGTATTGGGCTAAAATACGGCTGTCATCAATCGGTATTTTTGTGCCGAAAGGTGGATTTGTCACAATCACATCGAAAAAGCCGATTTTGGAGGGGTGCGTTATTTCTAAAGGGTCAATGCCAAGTTTTCGCGCTAACTGCTCTTTAAACTCGCTGTTCCATTCGTGCGGCGGCAAAAGCGAATTTTCCCGTAAGATGTTCCCGCTCCCATCATTGTTCATTACCATATTCATTTTGGTAGCCTTCACCAAATCCGGGTTAATATCAAAGCCAAAAAAGTTTTTTGACGCGATTTCTGAAATTTTTTCTCTGACCAATCCTTTTTCGTGGTCGCTCCATTTTTCTTTCGACTTTCCAAAAGACGCTTCGCTTTTGTTTTCAATCTGTTCGATAACGTGGTTCATGGCATTGACTAAGAAACCACCAGTCCCGCAACTGCTGTCCAAAACTCGTTCGTGGGGACGTGGGTTAATCATTTTCACCGCCATTTTCATCACGTTGCGCGGCGTAAAAAATTCGCCCCGGTCGCCTCGAAGGTTTGAGCCTACTATTTCTTCGTATGCTTTGCCTTTTACGTCTATGGTCGTATCCAAAAGGCTGTATTTCTGCAATTCACCGACAACACCCGCAACGGTTCGGGGGGAAAGGTTAAGTATTTCATTGGGTGCAAAAATCTGATTGTACTTCGCTTTAACCTTGTCGAAAATCTTGGCAACTCTTTTTTTCGCCGTAAGTTGACCGTCCGGGTTATTCCGTTCTTTGGAGGTGACATAATATTGGACTTCTTCAAGGTAGTTCTTTTCATCTTCAATTTTGCAAAAAATCAGTTTTAGCAATTCAAAAAACGCCGGTTGCTTTTGCATACCCTCGTTTGCATAAATGATGTTATGGCATTTTTTGAAAGCAAAAAGCAGGTTGTCCCCTACGGCTTTTTTTTGGTTGTCCCGTTTAGGTCGGTCAATATCTTCAATATCAGTTCGGAAAGAAGGAATATCAATATATTCCTCGAAAATGATTTGCCCGGACTGCGTTGTTACCTTTCGGTAAACCTCTTTTTCCTGTCCGTTTGTCCACATTCCCCATTCACAGTTTACGGAAGCGGCCATGTAGGACTGAAGTTGCCCCACCCCGTCGTTTTTATCGCTTGGCTTGATGCTGTCTTTTTTGCACTCAATAATTATCTTGATGTTTTCTTGTGAAAAGCTGGTGCTGTCTTCCGAGAAAATGGCAATATCAACCCGCTTGCTTGCAGAACCAATCTTGATTGAAAATTCAACCGATATTAAATTTTTTGGATATTCGTGTTCGTTTACTAATCGCTTTTCGATGTTCTGTCTAACGTACTCTTCCGGGGTGTCATTCCTGAATTTTCCGTCAATGTAGTCCCTGATTTTTCCCTCCGGGACGGCGATTACAAGTAGGCTCTCCATATACGATTGTTTTCTTAAGTCAAGGTGAAAGGCCTTGGGGGGCGAAGGTATTAACTTAACAAAAAGTGACAACAGGATAATTTAGGGGTTGCTAACTAAGTGCCAAAAAGACTTCCCGCACATTCACCCCTTTTTCAGCCCTTTCTTCCTTTCGCATCAACCGAGCAAAGCGGCGCGTTTCTTTGCCTCGATATTTCATTTTGAAGTAGGGCTTTTGAACGGCTTGCCAAACTTCGGCGTGTACGTCGCACATACTATAAAAGCGGCTCACTTTCTGCCAGCGTTTTGATTCGGTTTGCCGTTTATACATAGCGCTCCGAACGGCGGAACGGTGCATAAACCGGCCTTCAATCAAATGAAGTTTTTTACAGCGTTGGCCGGTGAACGGGCAACGAAAAAACCAAACCAACCCTTTTCCGATGTTTGCAGGGACGGGAATAAGCGGGACGGCGTATTGGACGGGTTGCGCGTTGAACGAGTAGTTAAAACGAAGGTAAGTCGCCCCTAATTCCATGTTCAGACAGACGGTATAGCCTACGCTGGCAACCCGTTCCCCTCTCTGCTCCCAATGGGTTGTGCCGGAACGGCAAATTCCCGGTTTCAGGCACTCCCAACGTTTCAAATCGCCGATGCTGACAGTCAGGCAATGGTCAATGATTAGCGGGAAAGTCGGTGTCTTCGCCATGCATTTTTTTTCAGAAACCTAAAAAGTTAGAGAAAATCCCATCCTTCACCCTCTGTCAAATGTACCGCCTCGACTTTGGGAAGTGCAAACTGCATCAATTTACAAAGCACGTTCACCCGGTCTTTTATTTCGAGGGTTTGCAGGTATTCAGGCAATTTTTCCATTTCCTGTTTGACCGTCTCTTTGAGCAAGCGGCGCAAATCGCCCGTCTTCGGGTCTTCATTTGTTATTCCGGCTTCCCTGCTTAGCCGCGCCGTCAACGCATCCAAAGTTTTTGAAATGCCGGTTAAATAGGTTTCCGGTTCGTCATCCTCGTTTTCATCAAATACCGTATGCTCGAAATAATTGAGCAAGTGCCGGGCAATGAATAACTTTTCGCTTCCCTTCATTCCGTTGGTGTGCTGCTCAAAAATCGAAATCACTTTGGCCGGCTCGCCGGACACTTGCACCAATGCGTTTCGCAATTCAACAAACATCTGTAACGGGGTTGCCGGGTCGGGAAAAGTGTCGGTCTTAATGGCTTCAAGCCAGACGGTCAAAGCGTGTTTGTTGTCATGCTCGCTGCCAAAGTTTAGGTACTGTTCAACGTCCGGTGTCGCCTTTTTTTTCATGCCCGGTATTGTGGTTTTAGTTATATTGAGTAGTTAAACAGCAATCCTAACCGGGTTTACGGCGGGCGGCTTCAACGGCTGAAAGGGTACAACCTTTACAAAGGGCTGTAATTCATGCAATTTAGCCAAATCCTGATAAAGTTGGTTCGACAACTTTGCAATAAGGGTCACAAACACACGCCCGGTCAGCATTGCTGGCCGGGCGTTTTTATTATTTCCCGATCGGGGGCGTCATTGTTGGCGCAACAAGTCCAGCTGGCCGGTTGCTTTCAGCAATTTCAGCACGGAAAGCCGATAGACAAAAGTTTGCTGACTGTAATTGGTTTCGGCCTCGGCGAGCGCGGTCTGGGCGTTGAGCAGCTCGCCGAGCGGCGCGGTGCCTTCTTTGTAGGGCAACATGGTCGTCTCGCTGATCTCGCGGGCGAGCCGCACGTTTTCAGCCTGGGTTTTCAGGGCAAAAAGGTTGTTTTGCACCTGATCCCTGGCCTGCCGGTATTCCAGTTCGCGGGCCGAGACGAGTTGCCGGCGGTCTTCTTCAAGTTTTTGATTATCAATACCTAACAGTGCCAGTTGGTTGCGGCGTTTGAAGCCGTCGAAAACAGGTACGCGCAGGCGGAAACCGAGCGCGGCCACTCCGTACCAGCGGTGGTCAGTGTCGAGGAAATTGGCGTCTTCGCGCCAGGTCTGGAAGCCGAGGTTGGCATAGGCGCCCAGGGAGGGGTAGGCTTCTGCCCGAAGGCTGTTGGCGCGAATACGGTTGAGTTCGATATTGTGGAGCAACAGGCGGTTTTCGGTCGTGTTTTCCGGCTCGAGGGGGATCGAAAGCCAGCGGGTGGAGTCGGCGCCAGGCTCGGCAATGTCGGTCCAGACGGGATCGAAAGGCGAATCGTAGGGCACGCCGCAGAGGAATTGCAGCGTTTGGCGCAGGGCAGCTATGCCGGCAAGCAGGTTCTGTTTTTGGGTATTGAGGTTGTTGTACGCTACCCGAAGGCGTTTGACGTCGGTGGGCACGGCATAGTCGTTACTGACTTGAAGACTGACCATGCGTTCCAGTTCGCTGAGTTTGTGCAGGTTGGCATCCACGGTGCGCAGGGCGGCCTCTGCCTGAAGAAACTGGAAAAAGACGGTTGCCGTCTGGAAAACCACCTCGTCCTCGGCTTTTTCCGTCAGCAGTTCGAAGAGCGTACGCGACACATTGGTGGCCGGCACCATGCGCCTTGCCGATTCGCTGTACAGCGCCTGGTCGAGACTGATCATGCCGCCGAGTTGCCAGGGCTGTCCAAACTGGACCGGCACGTAAGAGTCGTTGGAGCGCCCGAGCACTTCGCCCGGCATCAGCTGTGTCGGCAAAGACGGATACGCGTCAAGACTGACCATGGCATTGATTTGCGGGTACGCAGCGCTCCGGCCTTCACGCAGACGCAGTTCGAAACTTTGACGGTCGAGTTTTGCCTTGCGCAATTGCGCACTGTTGGTCAGGGCGAGATCGAGGGCCTCCGGCAAGGTTACGGGGTGCGTGCCATTTTGGGCACTCAATACCGCTACCGACAACCCGAACAAAAAAGACAAACAGTATTTCATGTTGCGAAGGTCGCGATTTGTGCGAAAAATGTGGCTCAATCGCTCTAAAATCGCTGTTTCAACGCATCAGCAACACATCGCCCTGATAAATTTCCTCGCGACCGTCGGTAAAGGTCACGACGGCATGCCAGACATACACGCCCGGCTGCCCCACTTCGCCATTGACCACTCCCTGCCAACCCAGCGACGGGTCGTTGAGGCCCAGTTTTTCCTTTTCAAAAATCAGTTTGCCAAAACGGTCGAATACCTGCAACACCGCTATGTAGCGAATGCCCGCGCCGCCGTAAAGCGTGAAGCCGCGGTTGTCGGCCGACTGCCCCTCCGGGGCGAATACGTTGGGTGCGTACACCTGCCGGTCGCGATGAACTTCCACGACGACCTCGTCCACAGCCTTGCACCCGTTGGTATCGATGGCCGTGAGTTGGTATCGGGTATAAAAAACAGGGAAAAGGGTCGCAGATGTGGGCGAATAAGCAATTACCGAGGCGGAGGGCGACCACAGGACGGTATCCAGCGGTTTTTCTGCGCTCAGCACGACTTGCAAACTGTCGCCAGCCAGCAGGGTGGTATCGGGCCCCGCGTCAAATTCGAACTGGAAACCCAGAGGGAGCACGGCTGCTTCTGCCGTCTGGCAGCCATTGGCGTCTTCCACGGTGATAAAATGTTGTCCGGGCGGAAGCCCGGTCCAGCTGGTTTGCGTCGAAAATGCGCCGGCATCGTAGCGAACCAGGTAGGGCGGCACCCCGCCTTCGATCTGTTGCACTTCGATGGCCCCTGTATTTTCGCCGTAGCACTTTTCGCCCACGACCTCCAGGGTGCTTTGCAGGGGAGGGGGGGCGTCCAGCGTGGCATTCATCACGATGGAACAACCGCGCGAATCGGTCACGGTAAGGCTGATGGGGCCGGCGCTCAAACTATCGGCCACGGGGGCGTTCTCCTGTCCGCCCGACCAGTGATACACGTAGTAGGGCGTGCCACCCTCCACCGTAGCTTCCACCAGGCCGTCGGCAGCGTCGGCGCAGGATACTGCAAACTGATTATAATCGCTTTGCACGGCAAGCGTACCGCTGAGCGGAAAAGGCTCGCCGATGATGGCAAAAAGGAGGGTGTCGTGGCCTGTTGCATCGGTTACCGTCACGCGATAGGCGCCCGGCGGCAGCTCGTCGACGGCAGCAACCGGGGCGTTGCTGCTGAGCATGCCGCTACCGGAAGGGGTATTGGGCAGGCGGGTCCATTGGTAGGAGGCCGGCGGCACGCCCTGGATCAGGCCAATCTGCAAGGCGCCGTCGAGTTGGCCGGCGCACGAAACATCGGTTGCGCTCAGATCGGCCAGCCGGAAAGGCTGGGCGGCCGCCAGGGCGGGCAACAACAAAAGACTGAAAAACAGTTTTCTCATGCTTTTCGCTGGGTAAGAAGCGGATAAAAGCCACTGGTTGTTTTGGCCAGGACGCATACTATTTTTTCGTCTTCCAAAAACCTGCCAGTTTTTCAAAACCGAGGAGGGAATGTCGGATTATCTGGTTAATAAACGACCTGAGCCCGCAAATATGGGCTTTGTCCACACGGATTTGGCGCGGGTGCTCTTATTCCCAAACCCCTTGCTTGCGGTATGAAACCCCGCGAAAAAAAGCGACTGCCGTTCCTTCCTGATTTCGAACGGTAATCGCGTAGTTGGAAAGACTGTTGCCCAGATGTTCTTCCGTCGCGGTCGCGGTGAGCACATCGCCTGCTACGACCGGCCGCGCATGTTCGATGCTGCAATGGATGGACACGGCGTGCCGGCCATGCGAGTTGCAGGCAAAAGCGAAGGCGCTGTCGGCCAGGGAAAACGTGATGCCGCCATGTGCGACTCCGAAGCCGTTGAGCATTTCAGCGCGAACTGCCATGCGCAGGGTGCAGGCGCCGGGGCCAACCGACACAAGTTCCATCCCCATCCATCGGCTGAACGGGTCGTTGTCGAACATTTTATGAAAAATTTCAAGCGGCGTCATGGTGCGGTCGGGCTTTTAAAAAAAGGTTTTGCCCTCACCGGCCATGCGGCGCAGCAAGGGGCTGCACCTGTAACGCGGGTCGAGGTATTCGCCGTGAAGCCGGTCGAGATCGCCGACCACGTTGGCGATACCGATTTCGTCGGCCCAATGCAGCAGGCCTTTGGGGTAATTGACGCCCTGGGTCATGGCCAATTCGATATCGTCGCGGCTGGCAATACGCATGTGACAGGCTTCCGCGGCTTCATTGATCAGCATGCCGAGGATGCGGCGAACGATCACTTGTCCAAGCGCTTCGTCGCGCAGGGGTTCGGGCTGCACGGCGCCTTCACTGTAATCGTAGAATCCCCGGCCGGTTTTGCGACCAAAGTAGTGGGCGTCCATCAGTCGTTTCTGGATGAGCGAGGGTTTGTAGCGCGGGTCGAAGTAGAACGCGGTGAATACCTGCTCGGTGACCGTGTAATTGATATCGTTGCCGATAAAATCCATGAGTTCGAAGGGCCCCATGCGGAAACCGCCCAGGTCGCGCATGGCCCAGTCGATGGTGGCCGGGCTGGCGATGCCTTCTTCCAGAATGCGCAGGGCTTCGCCGTAGTAGGGCCTTGCCACGCGATTGACGATAAAGCCGGGGGTGTCCTGCGCCAGCACGGTGGTTTTGCCCCAGTTGCTGATCAGGTTGCGGCCGGTCTCGATAAAACGGGACTCGGTTTGAATGGCCGGGATAATCTCCACCAGTCGCATGAGCGGGGCCGGGTTGAAAAAGTGGACGCCCAGAATACGCTCGGGGTGCTTGAGGTGAGCGCCCATGGCCGAGATGGAAAGAGAGGAGGTGTTGCTGCTGATGATGGCTGATTTGTCGACGATCGCCTCGATACTTTTGAATGCGATTTGTTTCTGCTCGATGTCTTCCACGATGGCTTCGATCACCAGGGAGCAATCGCGGAAATCGCTCATGTGGTCGGTAAAGCGGATGCGGCTGAACAGGGAGTAGGCCTCGGCGTCGGTCATTTTGCCTTTTTCAACGAGGATTTTCAGGGTAGCCTGAATACTCTTTCCGGATTTGGAAAGTGCGGGCGTGAGGTTGTCGCAGACGATCACGTTGTGACCGTATCTGGCAGCAACCTGGGCGATACCACTGCCCATGGCGCCGGCGCCAAGAATACCAATAGTGTCCATTGTAGGGTTGTATGACTGATGGATTTCCCGATCCTTTTCGGGAATCCGCAAAGTTAGGAAAGCCCTCGTTTTTGTGTCTGGAATTTACAAAACAGCCTTTCAGACGCGTTTCAGGGTGCGCGTCACCTGGATTGAAGGCGCTACTTGCGGTACAAAATGTTTTAAATAAAAATATTTACCCAACAACACGTTTTTATTTTTCGCGCTTTTTGACAAACCTTACCCAAACAAAATCACGTCACATGCCAGTTTCAGCGCCCAAAAAACGGACCGCAGTATCGACAGAGCCCACTTTTCCGACCGGTGTGCGGATATTGGGCATCGACCCTGGCACCAATGTGCTGGGTTTTGCGGTGCTGGATGCCGACAAGCGAGAAGGCATGAAGGTGATCGAGATCGGGGTGGTCACTTTTCAGCATGTCGGGGAGGAACAGACCATCAAACTGCGGTATATTTTTGAACAGGTGCAGGATCTGATCCGCCAGTACCGGCCTTCTGAAATGTCGATTGAAGCGCCGTTTTTTGGCAAAAACGTGCAATCCATGCTCAAACTGGGCCGCGCGCAGGGGGTTGCCATCGCGGCAGGCATGGTGAATGGTCTGGCCATCACGGAGTACATGCCCAAGAAGATCAAGCGGGCCATCACCGGCAACGGAAACGCGTCGAAAGAGCAGGTGGCGGGCATGCTGGAAAACATATTGAAGCAGAAATTTCAGGAAAAATATTTCGATGCCACGGATGCCCTTGCGGCCGCGGTTTGCCACTGGTTTCAGTCCTCCGGGCCGGCAAAAGGGCAAAAAACGTACAGTGGCTGGGGGGCATTTTTAAAGGACAATCCCGGCAAAGTTTCAAAATAAATTCTTCGGTTAGCGCCCGTGCAGCGATATTAGCGTTCGTATTGTCTTTACCACGCGCTTCATTATTCAGGTTTTCGGCTTGTGCGCCCAATGCGTAATCCGCCGGAGCATCCTCCCTTTTTACCGATTACATACGACCGGTTGTTCGACTTTAAACCTACCGCAGAAATGGTATTCTGCCAGTATCCGCATTTTTTATAGGTAGTTTAAGGTTGAATAAAAAGGTGTGGCACATAGTTTGCCGCCAAGTTTTGCTCGAACCACGTTCTGCTGTGAACTTTTCGCACTAGACGCACTGACTATCTCATCCATTTAAATCACCAATTGTTTATGCGTAAACTGCTATTCCTCGTGTTCCTGTTGTCGTCTTCCCTGCTGGCAACAGTATCCTCTGCACAGGGTCTGTTTTCCTGTACCAGCGGCGGATCAATTCCTCCCCCCGGCGCGCTTGTGTGCGCCAACACCTGTATTTACTGCAACATTGACGGACTGCAAGATCAGAACAACGTGTTTTTGCCCGCTACCCTGGATTTTACCTGCCTGGGCACGATTACGCTGGAAAACCCCCGGTGGTACGGCTTTATCGCCGGCTCGACCAATATCACGTTCCAGATTTCTTACCTGTCCTGCTCGGGTACCAACGGTCTGCAAGGCGCTATCGTCGACAATTGTATGACCACCGTGGTCTGCAACCCTATCGGGATCAGCTCCGCCCCCAACTCCATGGAACTGGAAGCGACGGGCCTTACCATCGGTAAAGCGTACCAGCTGATGATTGACGGTATAAACGGAGAGGTATGCCAGTACAAAATCAGTGTGACGCACGGCGTTGCAAGCCCCCAGCCGCTCGGCGCCCTGGGCGCTATTCAGGGGCAACAGCAGCTTTGCCCGAATGCCACTGTAACCTACTCGATCGCGCCGGTTGACAATGCCGCCGTGTACACCTGGACGGCGCCTGCAGGCGCTTCGATCAATGGCGGCAGCAACGTGGCCGTGGTGCCCGGCCCCTTTGCCGGCACTACAGTGACGGTCAAATTCGGCAACACCGGCGGCAACATCTGTGTCTCGGCATCCAATATTTGCAGCCCCGCTGCTTCGACCTGCCTGCCCGTCACCGTTACGCCTTTGCCCATCACTATTCTGCCCGATATCACGGTTTGTAACGAATGGACGCCTTTCCAATGGGATGAAGAACCGCATACCAACTTGTTCAACCCCGGTACTTACACCCTGACCTCGACGCCCTACCAGTCCTACCTTGGCTGCGACAGTACCGTTCGGCAAAAAGTGACCATTTTGCCTCCAAACTTTACGAATCTGGGCATCAAATACATCTGTGACGGCGAATGCTTTTACGTTGGTCCTTATGAATACTGCAACCCGGGTACCTACACCGATGTGATTTCTGCCGAAAACGGTTGCGACAGTATCGTGAAATTCACCTTGATCAAAATTCCTGTAAAAGCAGTTATTCAACAACCCGATACCATTACCTGCGCGGTGCCCTCTGTGCCCTTGTCGGGACAAGGGTCAACGACCGGCCCGTCTGTTTTTTACAGCTGGCTCAACCCCTCAGGAGTAGTCATCAGCAATGCGATTAACGCTACTGCCACGGCCCCCGGCCAATACTCCCTGATCGTGCGCAACAGCGCCGGCGGCGTTCTGTGTTACGACACCGCCACGGTTTATGTGCCCGGCGAAACGACGGTGCCCCTGGCAGATGCCGGGCCCAACCTTACGCTGACCTGCTCTGTGACGCAAGTACAGTTGCAGGGAACCGGCTCGATGGGGGCGCAATATTCTTACATGTGGACGGCCTCCAACGGCGGAAATATCGTATCGGGCTCGACTACGCTCACGCCGACAGTAAACGCCACAGGCACCTACAAACTCCGCGTAACCAACAACCTGAATGGTTGCACGGCAGTCTCGCTCACGGTTATCAATGCACAAACACAGTCGCCAACGATCGGGGTGACGGGGGGCACGGTGTCTTGCGCCGTTCCCAATATTTCCCTCGGCTCGACCACCGGCGCTGTCAACCCGACCTATGCCTGGACGGGTCCCAACAGCTTTACCTCCTCCGCCCCCAACCCAACGGTTAGTGCCCCCGGCAACTATGTCCTCATCGTTACGGACGGCAATACCGGCTGTACCAACTCGGCTACTGCCGTCGTTTCGGGCAACAGCAATCCTCCCGGCGCTACGGCAACCGGCGGTACGCTGACCTGCGCGGTCAGCAGCGTACAACTGCAAGGCGCCTCCGGCGGCTCCGGCGTGAGCTGGTTGTGGACCGGCCCCGGCGGCTTTACCTCGGCAAGCCAAAACCCGACCGTGAACACGGAAGGCACCTATCAGCTGCTCGTAACGGGTACGAACGGTTGCACCAGCACGGCTACTACCAACGTCGCGCTCGACAACGCAGCGCCGGGCGCCAGCGTGGCGCCTTCGGGCAACCTGAATTGCAACAACGCTTCGGTGACGCTTGTGACGACCAGCACAGCCAACCCGAACGACCTGCAACACCTCTGGACCCTGCCCGACAACAGCACGACCAATACCGGCGCAGATGCCTTCCTGGCAGTTAATCAGCCCGGTCAATATTCGGTTTTGGTGACCAATTCGCAGAACGGCTGTACGAGCACGGCTTCGGCCACGGTGGTGCAATACGCGCCCGTCACGGCCAATATCGCCGGTGTGCAAAACGTCAGCTGCTTCGGCTCCGCCAACGGCGGCTTGGTCGGCAGCGGCAGCGGCGGCAACGGCAACTATACCTTCGACTGGAGCTCGGGCGGCAACGACCCCGGCGTCAGCGGCCTTGCAGCCGGTGATTATATCCTTACGGTGACCGACAGCGAAGGTTGCTCGGGTACGGTACAAGCGACCATTACCCAGCCTTCCCAATTGTCTGCCAATGCCAGCGCCACGGCGCAGACGAGCAACGGCTCCGCCGACGGTACGGCAAACGCCAACCCGAGCGGCGGCTCGCCCAACTACGCCTACCTGTGGAGCAACGACGAGACGACTGCATCGATCAGCGGTCTCTTGCCCGGTTCTTATACCGTAACCGTTACGGACGCCAACCTTTGCACGGTGGTCCAAACCGTGAATGTCAACGCATACAACTGCGCGATCCAGACGGAATACGACGTGACCAATGTGAGCTGCTTCGGCGCCAACGACGGCTCCGCCGACGTGTTTATCAGCGGTGGTCAGGAGCCTTACAGCTACATCTGGAGCAATGACGCCACCACTTCGAGCGTCACCGGACTTGCGCCGGGCCAGTACACCGTCACCATCAATGACGCTGCCAACTGCCCAAGCGAGCTCATCTTTACCGTCTTCGAACCGACGCAGGTGAATGCCAATGCCACCGCGGACGGCACCAGCGGCCCGGACACCAACGACGGCAGCGCTACCGCCAATCCGACCGGTGGTTTCAGCCCCTATACCTACTTGTGGAACAATGATGAAACCACTCAATCCATCACCGGCCTCGGCGCCGGCGAATACACGGTGACGGTAAGCGACGCCAACGGTTGCTCCTCGGTGCAAACCGTCACGGTCGACGAAGGCAACTGCGGCTTGCTGACTTCCATCCTGCTGACCAGCCCGAATTGCAACGGCGAAGCCAGCGGCTCGGCAACCATCGTGCTGACCGGCGGCAGCGAACCGTTCAATTACATCTGGAGTTCGGGAGGCACCGACGCGACCGCCACCGAACTGACTGCCGGTGAATACACCGTAACCGTGACGGATGTCAACAATTGCTCGGTCACTGCCTCGGCAACCCTGACCGAACCCGCACCGATCGTTATCACGGATGTTAACACCACCACGACGCCCTGCCCGGCTATTCCCGAAGGCTCCGCCACGGTAGTCGCAGTAGGCGGCACCGGCAACCTGAGCATCGAATGGGCCAATGGACAAGTGGAATTCACCGCTGTCGATTTGACCGCCGGAGTGTATCAGGCTACGGTCACCGACGCGAATGGCTGCACCGCCATCGCGTTTGCCAACGTACAGGCGCTCGACACCGAAGCGCCGGCCATCAACGGCGGCGTGAGCACCGTATCGCTCGGCTCGGCCGGTGAAATCACGCTGACCCCGCAAATCCTGGGTCTGGATGTAAGCGACAACTGCGGCGTCGATTTTGTCACCATTACGCCCAACAGCTTCGACTGCGACCAACTCGGCGAGCACACGATCACCGTGGAAGCTGGCGACGATGCCGGCAACGTGGCCTCCAGTACGCTGACCATCACGATTGTGGACGACCTGCCGCCGGTACTCAATTGCCCGCAAAGCATCGTCCGTTGCTTCGGCAACAATACCGTGTCGTACGACGCACCCACCGCTTCCGACAACTGCCTCGGCTTCGGCGGACAATTCCAGTTCGTGTCCGGCCTGCCCAGCGGTTCCTCGTTCCCGGTTGGTACGACGACCAACACCTTCTCTTACACCGATGCCCAGGGCAACGTGGGCAGCTGCTCCTTCGAAGTCACGGTATTGACCCAGCTGTCGATCGTGATCCAGAACGTGAAAGACGACAACAGCTCGCCCGACAACGGTGCTATCAACATCGCCGTGAACGGCAGTTTGTCGCCCTACTCCTTCCAGTGGTTCCTCGATGCAGCCCCGCTGCCCGACACCACCGAAGACATCAGCGGCCTGAGCGCCGGGGTGTACACGGTTATCGTAACCGATGCCCAGGGTTGCACCCTCACGAGCCAGGATATTCCGGTCACGAGTTTTGTCGGTACCGACGCACCCGACTGGTCCTACGGTTTGAGCCTCCAGCCCAACCCGAGCTCCGGTCAGGTGGCCGTGGTATTGCCCAGCTCCGTGGTCAATTCCGAGACCCGCGTTGTTGTCTTCGACGCTACGGGCCGCCGTGTGCTCGAGCGCAACAGCACCCGCGAAGCGCGCATCGAGATGGATCTCAGCGGCAATGCAGCCGGTCTGTATTCCGTATTGATTCAAATTGACGGAAAAAGCGTGGCTAAAAAACTGGTGATTAACCGTTAACAGCCTTGCCCGATAAAGACGAAAAGCCCGTTTGCACCTGCAGACGGGCTTTTTTTTTTTGGAGCGCCCAAAAAGGCCTAACATTGTCGCCATGCCAGCCAATATTTTGCTCATCGACGATGAAAACAGCCTGCGCGAGCTCCTGGCGCGGCTGATCCGCCTGGAAGGCTTCGACGTCGTTCAGGCTGCCAGCCTGGCAGCCGGGCGTCAGGCATTGGCCAAAAACCGGCCCGATATTGTTTTGTGCGATGTCAAACTGCCCGACGGCAACGGTGTGGACTTTGTCGGCGAACTGAAAACCGCCCACCCTGACATCGAAATTGCCCTGCTCACCGCCTACGGCAACATCCCCGACGGCGTGCAGGCCATGCGAACCGGCGCTTTTGATTACCTGGTAAAAGGCGACGACAACAATAAAATCATCCCGCTGCTCCACCGAATGCTGGATAAAATCCGGCTCCAGCGCAAGGTCGTCCAACTGGAAAAACAACTCGGGAAGCCGCTTGATTTTGAACAGGTGACAGGCCGGGCGCCAGCCTTCCAGCAAGTAGTCGCGCTGGCGCAAAAAGTTGCCCCGACCGATACCACGGTGCTGTTACGGGGCGAAACAGGCACAGGCAAAGAGGTGTTCGCGCAGGCCATTCATCGGTCGAGCGCAAGAAAAAACCGCCCCTTCGTCGCCCTGAATTGCAGCGCATTCAGCCACGACCTGCTCGAAAGCGAACTGTTTGGCCACCGCGCCGGGGCCTTCACCGGCGCCATGAAAGACAAACCCGGCTTGCTCGACGAGGCGCAGGGCGGTACGCTTTTTCTCGACGAGATCGGGGAAATGCCCCTCGATTTGCAAGCCAAACTCCTGCGCGTACTCGAAAGCGGGGAGTTTTTGCCCGTCGGCGAGACCAGGGTGCGCAGGGCGGATATCCGCCTCTTGTCGGCCACCAACCGCGATCTGAAACAGGACGCCGAACGCGGCCGGTTCCGGGCCGACCTTTATTACCGGCTCGCGGTCTTCCAGATCTATTTGCCGCCGCTGCGCGAACGGCGACAGGATATCGGCTTGCTGGCCAGCCATTTTACCGCCTGGTTTTCAGGAAAAATGGCTAAAAAAATAAGGGGACTCTCGCCGGAAACTCTGCACTGCCTCGACGCCTACGACTGGCCGGGCAATATCCGGGAACTGAAAAACGTCATTGAACGGGCCGTCATTCTCGCTGCCGGCGAATGGATCGAGCCCGCCGATTTGCCCGTCGAACTGCAGGCCATGCCCTCACACGGGGAGCAAACCCGCCCCCTGTCGGCTTTTTCCCTCGAAGCAGCCGAATGCCTCCACATCCAGAAAGTACTGCTGCATACCGGCGGCAACAAAACCGAGGCGGCGCGCCTGCTGGGCATTGGCCTCACCACCCTTTACCGCAAAATTGAAAGTTGCGGCCTTTCATTTTGAAAAACGGTTTTTCAATTTGATCAGCTCTGCCGAACCTGGCAGGCAGGAGTGTTTTATTTTATTTTATTGAAAATCAATTATTTAAAAAAATAATTATCAAGCCTGACCGCTCTGGCAACGGCTTTGATTGATCTGTAGGAAAACGGAAAAATCATGCTTTTCACTGCTATGCTTCTGTTGCTGGGCCTGCTCTGTTTCGCCCTTTTCTTTCGCTCCATCTCCTTTTTTGAAAAAATCTGACGCTATGCTCCTTCTGCTGATCGTATCGGTTTTCGTCTTCGCGTACATGGTTTACGTACTGCTAAGACCTGAAAAATTCTGACGCCACCTCGAAACATTCCAACCATGAATACCGAGATACTCTCCATCATTTTATTTTTTCTCGTAACGGCCACCCTGTCCTATCCATTGGGGCGCTATATCGCCACTGTTTACACGGGCGAACGCGGTCCGGCCGACCGCCTGTTCGGGGGCCTGGAAAACCTGATGCTCAAATGGTCCGGCATCGACGCCCGCCGGGAAATGCGCTGGCAGGAACACCTGAAAGCGATGCTGACCATCAACCTGGTCTGGTTTTTCTGGGCCATGTTCGTCCTGCTCAATCAGGGCTGGCTCCCCTGGAACCCCGACGGCAACCCCTCCATGACACCCGATCTTGCCTTCAACACGGCTATTTCCTTTGTGGTGAATTGCAACCTGCAACACTACTCGGGGGAGACGGGGGCGAGCTACTTCTCCCAGGTGTTTGCCCTGATGTTCCTGCAGTTTGTCAGTGCGGGCACGGGACTGGCCGCGGGCGCCCTGGTGTTCAATGCCATGCGCCAGCGCACGGCCTCGCAACTGGGCAATTTCTACGATTATTTTGTCAAAAGCTGCACCCGCATTCTGCTGCCGATCAGTTTTGTAGCGGCCCTTTTTCTCGTCGCCGATGGCGTACCGATGAACCTCGGAGCGGGTAAAGACAAGGTATTGAGCCTGCAGGGAGATTCCGTGCAGGTGAGCCGCGGACCTGTGGCGGCTTTTGTGGCCATTAAACAGGCCGGTACGAACGGCGGCGGCTACTACGGCGCCAACTCGGCGCACCCGCTGGAAAACCCCACCGTTTGGACCAATTTGCTCGAAAATTTCCTGATCCTGCTCCTCCCGATGGCCTTTGTCTTTGCCCTGGGTTTTTACCTCCGCAAAAAACGCCTGGCCTGGATGATCTTCGGCGTGATGACGGCAGGTTTTGCGATCATTCTGGCGGTCACGCTCTGGTCCGAAATGCGGGGCAACCCGGCGATCGACCAGCTGGGTATCGCCCGGACGGACGGCAGCATGGAAGGCAAGGAACAGCGATTCGGTGCGGCCCTGTCGGCCCTGTGGAGCGTCAGCACCACGGCAACTTCCAATGGCTCCGTCAATGCCATGCACGACAGCTTCACCCCGCTGGCAGGGGGCATGCAAATGCTCGACATGATGATCAATGCCTTGTACGGAGGCGTTGGCGTCGGTTTCCTGAACTTTTATGTGTTCATCATTCTGGCCACGTTTATCGGGGGACTGATGGTGGGGCGTACGCCCGAATTGCTCGGGAAAAAAGTAGAAGCCCGCGAGATGAAAATCGCCATGCTGGTGGCTTTGTTGCACCCCTTTCTGATCCTGTCCGGCACGGCAATCGCGGCCTTTTACGCGGCGCAGGGGCATCCCGTGGCTGCCAACTGGCTGAACAATCCCGGGTTTCACGGCTTTTCGGAAATGCTGTACGAATACACCTCGGCTTCGGCCAACAACGGCTCGGGGTTCGAAGGTTTGGGCGACAACAATCCTTTCTGGAACATCACGACCGGCCTGGTTTTGCTCCTTTCGCGCTTCCTGCCCATCATCGGGCCGGTGGCCATTGCGGGCCTGCTGGCTGAAAAAAAGTTCATTCCTGAAAGCGCGGGCACGCTTCGCCCCGACTCGGCCACGTTCGGCGTGCTGGTTTTTGCCGTCATCCTCATCATCGCTGCCCTTTCCTTTTTTCCTGCCCTCACCCTCGGTCCCCTCGCGGAATTTCTGTCCATGTAAGCAGGAGCGCTGCGAGCCGACATTGCCCACACGAATCAATTTTTCAAGTAGGTGAAAGAAATGATGCTGTGCGAAACTTAGCCCCGCTTTCAGGCCCCACCCCCAGCCCCTCCCCCCGTGGGGAGGGGAGCCGATCCAGACCGGGCCTTTTCAGTCAAATTGACTGATTAACAACAACTTGCAATCCGCTCCCCTCCCCACGGGGGGAGGGGTTGGGGGTGGGGTTTAACGAGCAGCAGTGTCTTCATCATTCTGACCAAACCAGTTAACTTTTTAACATGAAACATACAACAACCACCCCGCTTTTTGCGCCGCAGCTTGTACGCGAGGCCATACGGGAAGCTTTTATAAAACTTGACCCGCGAAAAATGTGGCGCAACCCCGTCATGTTTACCGTCGAAATCGGCACGCTGATCATGCTCGCGGTTTGTATCTGGATAGTGACCGGAGCGCAATCGCAGGGCGCAATCGGGTACAATTTCAGCCTTTTTCTGCTGCTTTTACTGACGCTGCTGTTTGCCAATTTTGCCGAAAGCCTCGCCGAGGCACGGGGAAAAGCGCAGGCCGCCAGCCTTCGCAAAACCAGGGAGGAAACGCCGGCCAGGGTTTTGATCGACGAAGACGGCGGCATCGCGCTCCGTTCCTCGAACGAATTGAAAAAAGGCGACCGCTTCGTCTGCGAAACCGGCGACCTCATCCCTGCCGACGGCGAGATCATCGAAGGCATCGCAACCATCGACGAAAGCGCCATCACCGGCGAGTCGGCCCCGGTCATTCGCGAGGCCGGGGGCGACAAATCGTCGGTGACCGGCGGCACCAAGGTGCTGAGCGATCGCATCGTGGTAGAAGTGACGACCCTGCCCGGCGAGAGTTTTCTCGACAAAATGATTGCCCTCGTGGAAGGCGCCAGCCGCCAGAAAACACCCAACGAAATCGCGCTCAACATCCTGCTGGCCGGCTTCACCCTGGTGTTTGTCATCGTGTGCACCACGCTGCCCGTCTTCGCACGCTTTGCCGGTACGCCGGTGACCATCGCGGCGCTAATTTCGCTGTTCGTTTGCCTGATTCCGACCACGATAGGCGGCCTGCTGTCGGCGATCGGGATCGCGGGCATGGACCGCGCGCTGCGCGCCAACGTGATTGCCAAGTCGGGCAAAGCCGTGGAAACTGCCGGCGACGTGGACACGCTTTTGCTCGACAAAACCGGCACCATCACCATCGGCAACCGCAAGGCGACGGGCTTTTACGCCGCGCCGGGTGTGCCCTTGAACGAACTGGTGCGCGCCGCCGCGCTCGGCTCGATGGCAGACGAAACGCCCGAGGGAAAATCGATTGTCGAACTCGCGCGACAGCAGCAGTTCAGTCCGGCCGCCGCGCTGCTCGACGGCGCCCGCTTTGTCAAATTTACGGCCGAAACACGTTCGTCGGGCGTCGATCTGGCCAGCGGCGCCCGCATTCGGAAAGGCGCCTTCGACGCGATAAAAAGGATGGTCGAACAGGCCGGGCAATCCGTTCCCGCGGAGGTGTCTGTCGAGGTGAAAGGTATCGCGGCCAATGGCGGCACCCCGCTGGTTGTGGTTGAAAATGAGCGCGTTCTGGGCACGGTGGAGTTGCAGGACATCATCAAGCCGGGTATTCGCGAACGTTTCGACCGCCTGCGCAAAATGGGGGTAAAAACCGTGATGGTGACCGGCGACAACCCGCTGACGGCCAAATTTATTGCCGAACAGGCCGGCGTGGACGATTTCATTGCCGAGGCCAAACCCGAAGACAAAATGGCCTACATCCGCGCCGAGCAAAGCCAGGGCAAACTCGTTGCCATGATGGGCGACGGCACCAACGACGCCCCTGCGCTGGCCCAGGCAGACGTCGGGGTGGCCATGAACTCGGGCACGGCCGCCGCCAAGGAGGCCGGCAATATGGTCGACCTCGACAACGACCCGACCAAACTCATCGAGGTGGTCGAGATCGGCAAACAGTTGCTGATGACGCGCGGCACCCTCACCACGTTTTCCATCGCCAACGACGTGGCGAAGTACTTCGCCATTGTGCCGGCCTTGTTCGCCGCCGGCATTCCGGCGCTCGACACCCTGAACATCATGCGGCTCGAAAGCCCGGAAAGCGCCATTCTCTCGGCGGTAATTTTCAACGCCATCATTATTCCCCTGCTCATCCCGCTGGCCCTGCGCGGCGTTGCATACCGCCCGATCGGCGCTGGCGCCTTGCTGCGCCGCAACCTGCTGGTGTATGGCCTGGGCGGGGTGATTGCGCCGTTTATCGGTATAAAACTGATTGACCTGGCGGTGGGGGTTTTTATTTAAAAAAGGTAAAAACTTAGGCAGGGGCAGCGCCCCGAAAGATTTGTAGAAAATGATTGAGAAAACAGGTCAGGAGGGGCAGCGCCCCGAAATATGTCTCGGGGCGCTGCCCCTACCTAAGTTTTTATAAAAAAAGAAAAAAAATCATGACCAACCATATTGTCCAGGCTTTACGCCTGACTTTGCTATCGCTGCTGGTTTTTTCCGGCTTGTACACCCTCGGGGTTTGGGCGGCTGCCCAGGTATTGCCGACTCGCGGGCTTGCCGAACGGATCGATTACAAGGGGCAAAGCCTTTATGCCAACGTCGGACAGGCTTTTACCGACGACCGCTATTTCTGGTCGCGCCCCTCGGCCGTCGGCTACAATGCCGCGGGCTCGGGCGGCTCCAACAAAGGCCCTTCCAACCAGGATTACCTGACGGTGGTGCAGGGACGGATCGATACGTTTCTGGTCCATCACCCCGGCGTGACGCGTGCGCAAATTCCCGCCGAACTGGTAACAGCTTCGGGCTCGGGGCTCGATCCGCACCTTTCACCCGAGGCTGCAATGATCCAGGTGGACCGCGTTGCCCGCCTGCGCGGCCTGGAACCCGACAAGGTCGCGGGACTTGTCCGGCAATACACCGAGCCGGCCTGGCTGGGTATATTTGGGCGGCCCCGTGTGAATGTCACAAGGCTGAACATCGCACTCGATAACTTTTAAACCATTTTTATGAAAAAAGCACTGCTGTTCCTCTGGCTCGCATTGCCATTTTGGGCAATGGGCCAGGTGGATACTTCCGCCCTGCATTTCAGTTTTGGCGGATACGTGGAGCCGTACTACGGCTATGATTTCGGCCAGCCGGCCGATGCCAACCGCCCGGGGTTTGTGTACTCGCACAACCGACACAACGAATTCAATATCAACCTCGCCCTGCTGCGCGGTTCGGTCAGCGCTGCGCGGGTACGGGCCAACCTGGCCCTCATGGCCGGCACCTACGCCAACGCCAATCTGGCGGCCGAGCCTGCAACGCTTCGCAACGTATACGAGGCTAACGCGGGTTTTAAACTGTCCAAAAAGAAGGACCTGTGGCTCGATGCCGGCATTTTCAGCTCGCACATCGGCTTTGAAAGCGCGATCGGGAAGGACTGCTGGACACTGACGCGCAGCATAGCAGCCGACAACTCGCCCTACTACGAATCGGGCGCAAAACTGAGCTACACAACGGCCGATGGCCGCTGGCTGTTCAGCGCGCTGGTTTTGAACGGCTGGCAAAGAATCCAGCGGCTGCCGGGCAACTCGGCCCTTTCCGGTGGCTGGCAAATCCAGTTTAAACCCAACGCCCGCCTGCTGCTCAACAGCAGTACCTTTTTCGGGACAGACAAACCCGACGACGAACGGCGCAGCCGCGTTTTTCACAATTTTTACGGGATTTTTCAAATCAACGACCACGTGGGGCTTACCCTCGGATTCGACACCGGCTGGGAAGAACCACGTTACAAAGGCGCCGATACCCGTTTTTGGTACACGCCTGTCGTCATCGGGAGGTTCATGCTCGACGAACGCCTGACGCTCGCCGTGCGCGGCGAGTATTTTTCGGACAAAGACGGGGTGATTATCGCCACGGACACCGACAACGGCTTTCAAACGCTCGGCGTTTCCGCCAACCTCGACGTGCAGCTGCACCGCAACGCGGTGTGGCGACTGGAAGGCAAATGGTGGAACAGCAAAGACAGGATTTTCCTCGATGCCGACGGCCAGCCGACCCCCTCGAATGCCGTACTGACGACCGCCCTGGCAGTCTGGTTTTAACCGCTCGTACCCATGCCGACCGACCGCGAACAAAGCGTGCAACGCTTCCTCGACCTGATCCGCCGCTCGCGGCGGGGAAAGTTCAAACTTTACCTCGGCATGGCTGCCGGCGTGGGTAAAACCTATCGCATGTTGCAGGAAGCCCATGCCTTGCGCCGCAACGGCGTGGATGTTCAGATCGGCTACGTAGAAACGCACGGACGGGCAGAAACCGAGGCGCTGACCGGCGGTTTGCCGTTCATCCCCCGGCGGAAAATCTTTTACAAGGGCAAGGAACTGGAAGAAATGGACCTGCAGGCCATTCTCAACCTGCGCCCCGAAGTGGTCATCGTGGACGAGCTGGCGCACTCCAACGTCGAGGGCAGTAAAAATCCCAAACGCTGGCAGGATGTTTTTGATCTGCTCGATGCGGGGATCAACGTCATATCGGCTCTCAATATTCAGCACCTGGAAAGCCTCAACGACGACGTGCGCGTCATTACCGGCGTGGAGGTGCGCGAGCGGGTGCCCGACAGTGTGCTGCGCGAGGCCGACGAGGTCATCAACATCGACCTCAGCGCCGAGGAGCTGATTCAGCGATTGCGGGAAGGCAAGATTTACGCTGCCGAAAAGGTGGAACTGGCATTGAGGCAGTTTTTTCAGCCGGAATACATCCTCCAGTTGCGCGAACTTGCCTTGCACGAAGCGGCGTCGCACGTCGGCCGAAAAGTGGAAACGGAGATTCCCAAAGCCGCCGGCCGCCACGAAAGAATGCTGGCCTGCATCAGCAGCAATGCCGACACTGCCCGCCACGTGATCCGCAAAACCGCCCGCCTGGCCGCGTATTACAATGCGCGCTGGTGGGTTTTGTATGTGCGCACCCCGGCTGAAAACCCCGACAAAATCCCTTTGGCGCGCCAGCGGCATTTGCACAACAACCTCCAGTTGGCGCTCGAATCGGGGGCGGAAATTCTGCAATTGGAACACACTTCGGTGGCCAATGCCATTCTGGAGAAAGTAGGCGAACTGAACATCTCCACCCTTTGTATCGGCAAACCACATTTCAGCCTCGCCCGAATCATGCTCAACACAGGGGTTTTTAACCGCCTGTTGAAAGATCTGAGTGGCAGGGATGTGGACATCATCATCCTGAGTTAGCGCGCACCTTGATCATTTACGTCCGTTTTGCCATGAAGCAAAAAATAACATTAGCCCTGATCCTTTTCTTCGGCCTGCTGGTACTGGTCGGCACCCTGGGCATTCTGCGCATCAATGCCATTGCCGGCGATGCCGGCGAAATCCTGAAAGACAACTACATCAGTCTGGAATACGTGCAGGACATGCAGCGGGCCATGGAAAACCTGCCGGCCGATGCTGCCAGTCTGCAGGAGTTTGAAGAATCGCTGAAAAAACAACAGGCAAACATCACGGAGACGGGCGAGCAGGACGCCACGCAGGCGCTTGCGCGGTATTTCGAGGCCTGGAAACGGGACCCTTCCGACCTTACGGCCTACAAGGCCATCCGCCAAAACCTGCTGACCATCGCGCAGATCAACCTCGAAGCCATTGCCCACAAAAACGACCATGCCCGCTTTACGGCCGAGCGGTCGGTCGCACTGATCGGCATTATTGCCACGTTTTGCATCCTCGTCGGATTTATTTTTTTGCTCAATTTCCCCGGCTACGTGGCCAACCCGATCCGCGAGCTGACGGCGGGTATCCGCGAGATCGCCAAGGGCAATTACGACCAGCGCCTGCGGCTCGACCGGAAGGACGAGTTCGGCGAACTGGCCGCCGCGTTCAACGAACTGGCCGCCAAACTCGACGCCTACGAACACAGCAACCTCGCCAAACTGATGTTTGAAAAACGACGGCTGGAGACCATCATCGGCGCCATGAACGACCCCGTGATCGGCCTCGACGAACACCAGACCGTGTTGTTCGCCAACCAGGCCGCCTCGGGCTTGCTCCATCTTGCCCCTGAAAAACTGATTGGAAAAGACGCCCGCGACCTTGCCCTGCAAAACGACCTCCTTCGCACGATGCTGACCCTCGGCGAAAGCCCAAAAGGGCGGGAACCGCTCAAAATTTTCGCCGACGGCAAAGAGTCCTATTTCCAGCCCGAGCAATACCACATCTCCGCTCCCGCAACGGCGCGCGATGCGACCAGGCAGCCCATCGGGCAGGTTTTTTTTCTTAAAAATGTCACCCATTTCCGCGAACGGGACCTCGCCAAAACCAATTTCATCGCCACCATTTCGCACGAATTAAAAACGCCCATTTCGGCGCTGAAAATGGGGCTCAGCCTGCTCGACGACGAGCGGATCGGCCCGCTCAACCCCGATCAAAAACAACTCCTCAGCCAAATCGACGGCGATGCCGACCGCCTGCTTTCCATCACTGGCGAACTCCTGAAACTGGCTCAGGCCGAGACGGGCAACATTCAGCTGAACATTGCCCCGATCGACCCTGAAAGCCTCGTCGACACCGCCTGCCAGGCGCTGGCGACCCAGGCGCGCGACAAAAATATTTCCATCGAGGTCGGCCACCTGCCCTCGGGCCGGGTGCTTGCCGACGCCGACAAGGCGGTGTGGGTGCTCGTCAACCTGCTTTCCAACGCGATCCGTCATTCGCCCGAAGGGCAAACCGTCGAATTGAACCTGGATGCAGAAGGCGACTCCCTGCGCTTCGGCGTACGCGACCACGGGCCGGGCGTGCCCCTCGACTGGCAGGATAAAATCTTCGAACGCTACGCGCAGGCGCCCGGATCGACGCACGGCGGTACCGGCCTGGGTCTTGCCATTTCCCGCGAATTTGTGCGGGCTATGGGCGGCGACATCGGCGTGGAAAGCAAACCCGGCGAGGGCAGCAACTTCTGGTTTGTCCTTAAAAAAGCCTGAGCAAAACCTGCTGCACAGCGTTCAAAGCGTTCGGGCGTAGCGGTATTCGTCCACGATCAGGCCGTTTTTGAGGATCGCTTTTTTAAAAATGCCTTCGAGCTCGAACCCGTTGTGTTCGAGCACTTTCATAGAGCCGGGATTGTGCGCCATGACGCCCGCCTGGAGCCTGATCAGCCCCAAGTCGCCGAACCCGTAGGCCACGAGTAGCCGCACGGCTTCCGTGGCAATACCCTTGCCCCAAAAGGGCTCGCCGACCCAGTACCCGATCTCTGCGCCGCGGCGGTAAATATCGACGCCCGGAATCAGGCCGATGCCGCCGCAGTACCGGCCTTCGTATTCGATGGCGAAATTGAGGCGCGGGCTTTCCTGCGCGGTCATGCGGAAAAAATCGTCGGCGTCCCGCTCGGTGTACGGGTGCGGGATGCGGTCGCGCAGGTTGTCCCAGATTTTTTTGTTGTTGACCAGGCGGGACAGCTCGGGTCGGTCGGCGGGCGTCAGCGGGCGAAGTTGAATGCGCGGCATGTCGTGTGTTTTTTAGAAAAAATCGTACTGGTTAGGTGAGAGAGTCAAGGAAATTGCCGCTTCTTTTACCCCACCCCCGGCCCCTCCTCCCGAGTACTCGGGGAGGGGAGTAGATCGCAAATTGTTGCTTCTTAGAGAGCATGTTGACTGAAAAGATACTAAGCTCAATCGGCTCCCCTTCCCGAGTACTCGGGAGGAGGGGCTGGGGGTGGGGTAAAAGAAGCGGGCAGAGTTTGACTTAGTTCATATCTGACCTAACCAGTTACAAAAAATCATTTTCCACGCGGTTTAAGTTCCACGGTTCAGCACTTTCACTTCGTCCAGCGGCACGTGGATGGTTCGGAGTTCTTTTGCGCGCGGCCCGGGGCCGTTTTCAAGCCGCAGCACCCCGCGCGGACACACGGCCGAGCAGATGCCGCAGCCGACGCAGCTGGCCCGCACGATGTCTTGCCCCCGCTGGGCGTAGGCTTTTACGTCGATGCCCATTTCGCAGTAGGTGGAGCAATTGCCGCAGGAAATACACTGACCGCCGTTGGTCGTGATGCGGAAGCGGGAAAAATATTTTTGCAAAATACCCAGCATCGCGGCTTGCGGGCACCCGAAACGGCACCAGCCGCGATTGCCCAGGATAGGATAAAATCCTGTGCCGATCACGCCTGCAAAGACCGACCCGATCAGGAATCCGTAGCTTTGGGCAAAAGCCTGCGACCATCTGCCGAGCAGGGCGCCTTGTTGCCACGAATTGAGCCAGAGCAGCGCAGTGGTGAGGACGACGAAGACTAAAACACTGTAAATCAGCCACCTTTCAATGCGCCAGGCACGCAGCGATTTGTCCGACAGGGTGCGAAAAGGATCGCCGGCGGTTTCAGCCAGCGCGCCGCAGCCGCACACCCAGGAACAATACCAGCGTTTGCCCAAAAAATAGGTGAGCAGGGGCACGGCGACGAAACTCATGAGCAGCCCCCAAAAGACCAGGAAAACGCCCCAGTGCTGATACGTGCCCGTCAGCCAGGCAATTTTGTTGGGAAACAAATACTCGGGTTTGAGCGGCCAGAAATAGGTGAAGTAAAAATCCGGCCGACCCAGCAGTTGCATCCACGCGGGCAGCAGAAAACTGAAAATCAACTGGAAAAATACCACCGAGGCCGTGCGCAGCTGTTGGTAAGGGTTGCCCCTGTATTTGAGCAAAAACTTTACCCCCATGAGCGCGACCGCCAGCGTGTAAAAACTGCCGTACACAAACCATTGGTCGGCATCGAAACCTCGCAAAAAGCGGCTCAGCGGGTGAAACAGGTTGATCAATCCGTTCAAATACGACGGAAACCAGTACAGACAAACGTAAAACCCGGAGATAAAAACGCCGAGCATCCAGCCCCAGATCCCCCGGTTGCCGAGGCTCCCGAACAGGGCGCCGTTGTTGTGAATACCCGGCGGCGCCTTGCGGTACATCTCGATGGCGTACCAGACCGAACCGGTGGAAAGCAGCCCGAGCGCGGCCGCGAGCCACAAGGCCGGCGACCCGGTCGGGCCGGATGCCCAGGCGACGACAAAAAGCAGGGCGCCCAGCGCCACGAGTGCGAGTGCGGCTTTTTGCCGCGCGCCGAGGCCCGCAGGGTGCGGATTGGCCAGGGAAAAACTGGTTGAAGTGCGGTCGTCCATCGCTCAGCGGTTCTTTTGACTTGAAAAATACCGCGCCCAGCCGGCTGTGCGGCGCGCTACTGGCCGAAGCGAAAGGCCGGTCTGACGCTGGTACGCTTCGAGCAAATGCCCTTCGTGTTGCGGATAAAACTCGGGGTCGAAATTGGCCAGGGCCAGCCTGGGCAAAACCTCGGCCAGACCGGCGCGCTCCAGAATCCAGCGTTCGCACACTTCGTGCCGGTAGCGGACGCCCATGAGCAGGAAGCCGGTCACCGCGCCGCTTTGGGCGTCGTACTGGATGCGAATCGATTTTTTGCCACCCGGGTGTTGCCAGTACAGACTGGCAGCGCCTTCGGGCAGGCTGCCGCCGACATTGCCGTACACCTGGTATTCGATGTTGAAAAATTTGGCCGAGTTGAACCAAAGCCCCGGCCGGTAGGCCGTTTTTTCACCGCAAATGCTTGCCGCCACGGTCTGGCCCATCATCCGGGCCGTGTACCAGACCGCCTCTGTCGGTCGCCGCCCGGGCTCCGGCTGCCGCAATTGCACACAGTCGCCGATGGCGAACACGTCGGTCGCCGAGGTAGCCAGGTAGTCATCGACCAGCACGCCCTGCCCGCATTCGATGCCGCTGGCCCGGGCAAGGGCCACATTCGGCTGCACGCCGGCAGCCAGGCCGACGAAAGCGCAGTCGAGCCGTTCGCCTTGCCGGGTCCTCAGGCCGCCGACGCGCCCCTGCCCATCGTCGAGGATGGCGTCGAGTTCGGCGCCGAGTCGCAGGTCGATGCCGTGCTCGCGGATTTCGCGGCCGACCATGGCGCTTTCTTCGGGGGGCAAAAGCGAGGGGGCAAATCGCGCTTCGCGCACCAAAAAGGTGACTGGAATCTGTCGGGAATGAAACATTTCCGCCATTTCAATGCCGATCAGTCCGCCGCCGACCACCGCCGCCCGCCGCCCGCCGCCAAGCCAGTGGCTGGCGCGTTCCATCGCGTGGAGGTCCTGCAAGTGGTAAAGCCCCTGCACGCCTTCGAGGTCTTGTCCCGGCCATCCGAAGCGGTTGGGCAGGGAGCCGGTGGCAAGGATCAGGCGGTCGTAAGCGATTTGCCGGCCGTCGGCAAGACTCAGGTTTTTAGCCGCCGTATCCATTTTTTCCACCCTGCCGAATACGCGCTGGATGCGGTTTTTGTCCCAAAACCAGTCCTCGTACAAGTGCGTTGCCGACTCGGGGATATGCCCCATGTACACATACATCAGCGCCGTGCGGGAAAAGGGTTGCAGGCTTTCATCGGAGATCATGACGAGTTCGGCGTCGCTGCGTTTTCGGATAAACCGCGCGGCCGTGGCGCCGGCAATACCGTTGCCGAGGATGACGATTTTCATGTTTGTCATACCCTAATCGTTCAGATTCCAGTCGTAAGGTAGAAAACTCACGTTTGCGGTCGGTTCGATTTTCACCGGGGCATAGCGGTTCAGGAATGGGATCAACGCCCCGAAATCGGCCGCGTACCACTCGAAAATTTTCGACACTTTGACCGTTTTTGGGGCAAGGGCGTTGTTTTTCGAGCGGATGAAGCGTCTGGTGCGCGCATCGAGTTGTTGTTGCAGGGTTTGGGGGCGGAAAGCCTGGTTGTACAGCGGCGGGCACGACCGGGCGGCGCAATTGATGGCGAAATGGATGCGAGGGTCCTTGAAACGGGGGCGAAGGATCTCGTTTTCGATCTGGTTGAGCGAATACGCCGTGCCGCCGATGGTGATGCGTTGGAGGTCCCAGGTTTTTCCACCGTCGAGGTCCATGATGCTTTTTAAAGGATAATGGTCCACGATCAGGCGCAGGGTGAACAGGTTGTAGGCGTTGATCCAGAAGGCCATTTGTTCCTCGCGCGACCAGCGTTCGGAGGGCTGTTGCGCCGAAAACTGCGCGGCCACGGCGTCGAGTGCGGCGCGGTTGGCTTTGAGTTTGGGGTAATCGACCCGTCCGTCGGCCGACACGTACTGGCCGAGCAAGGCGTTGTAGGCGTCGTAGTCGGGCTGCGCAAACGACGGGGCGGAGCAAAGGATCAGGACTGCGGTCAGGTATTTCAGCATAGGGCTGATCGTGGCTGGTGTGTTTGTTGTTGCGAAAAAAAACGCGCTTCGACTGCAAAAGGTCTGGCTTTTTCAATTTTTTTGCCTTCATGGACCATGTCAGTGAATTAATCAGCCTGTTGCACGCGCTGGCGATCGGGAGCCTGTTGGGTCTCGAACGCGAATATCGCCAGAAACCCGCGGGCTTTCGAACAATCGCCCTCATTACCATCGCCTCGGCCTTGTTCACCATTTTGTCGATTCGGCTGGGCGGTACCATGTCGCCCGACCGCGTGGCGGCCAATATTCTGACGGGGATCGGTTTTATCGGCGCGGGGATCATTTTTCGGGAAAAAGGTTCGATCCGCGGCCTGACCACGGCGGCTACCGTCTGGGCTGCCGCTTCGCTCGGCATGGCCTGCGGCATCGGCTCGTATTCGCTGGCCTGGGCGACCCTGGGCATCGTGCTGGTCGTGCTGGAAGTATTTGAAAACGTGCAGGAGCGCTTTTTGGCGATTTACCACTCGCGCAAATGCATCATCATCGTGAGAAACCCGGACACGGTGCCGGCCCTTGAAAACATGATGCGGCAATGCGGGCTGCGCTTCAAACTTGTCGGGAGAAGTTTTACCCGCAGCAGCCTGACCCTTCATTATCAACTGGTTGGGAAAGCAAAAAGCCTGGTTGTTTTTGAAAACAAGCTGCGTACGCTCGACGGGCTCGACGGGTACAGGTTCTGATCATTTCCGTGTACTAAAAGCGGCGAGCTGATTTTTTACAATTATTTATCGCAAAAATACGATGGTGTGATATTGGTCACGGCAAATCGCTTTTTTATCCCCCCAATTTTGAACTGAAATTTTCACCAACCAATGTTTCAGTCATGAAAACCTTAGCATTTAATCTCGCCGCGGTGATGTTGCTTGGTATCGGCGCCGCACCGCTTACCGGCTGTAACAAAAGTCAGGATTCGATCCCGCCCAACATGTCGCTGCTGGTTCAGCCCGACGGTTCCTCGAACATCAATGCCGCCAATTGTCAGTACAATCTGAACCAGTTGCCGACAGAGTCATTGAGCGAAGCGGAAAAAGCGAGCCTCCTGTACATGCGGGAAGAAGAAAAGCTCGCACACGACGTCTACGTTGCCATGTATGCAAAATGGGGCGTGAATATTTTTAACAATATCCAGTCCAGCGAACAAACCCATACGGATGCAGTGCTGATGTTGCTTCAAAAATACCAGGTTGCCGACCCGGTAGGCGCGAATGGCCTTGGCGTATTTACAAACGCCGACCTTCAAACGCTTTACAATCAACTGATACAGCAGGGCAATCAAAGTGTAATTGAAGCGCTCAAAGTCGGGGCCCTGATCGAAGAAGTGGATATTATGGATTTGAAAACGGCGCTCAACGGCGTGATCGACAATCAGGATATCCGGCTCGTGTACGACAACCTCTATCGGGCCTCGGGCAACCACATCAGGGCAATGGTCCGCAATTTGTCCAACCGCGGCGTTACGTACGCTCCGCAGCGGCTTTCACAGGCAGACTATGAAACCATTATCAACGGCAATTAGTAAACAGAATAATACGATGCGGAACCTACCCGCCAGGAAGAACAGGTAGTTGATCGGGCGGCAGGGCGTCATTGCTCTGCCGCCCTTCTTGTACGGCATACAAAACCGGTCGCGACGGACTCGCATCCAGTTCGAAACCAGCCGTTTGCAGGTTGAGCAGGTAGTAGCCGTCGGGCAATTCCGGCGGCGCGAAAATCAGTTCCGTGATGGTACAATCGGTTCGTATGGCGTCCGGGTAGCGCCAGAAGGCGCGATGCGCCAGCAGCTGCCCGCCGTCTTCTTCGCGGTCGACCGAAGGCAGGTCGAGCAGGAGGTGCCGCACCCCGTATTCGGCGAGGCAGGCGGCGGCTTCGTGGTGCAGGTAAGGCGGGTTGGCGCCCGAATATTGCATGGCGCGTTTGCGCTCGTCGTTGGGCAGCGTGCGCAGGACGAGGGCTTCCGCCTCCCCGGCCGACAGCAGTTCCTCGATCTGGTCTTTAAAAATAACCCGGTCGCCCTCCTCGGTTCGGCGCGGGAAAATGCTGACGAGTTTGGCAAAACAATGGGTGTCGCGCAGGCAGTCGCGCAGCACGAAACGTTCGCGGGCGATGTGGCCCACACATTCGGTGTGCGTGCCATTGCCGTGCGGATTGAAGCGCACATTGTAAAAATTGACGGGGCCGCCTTCGGCGGTGCTGCCCACGAAATCGCCCATGCGCACCGGCGAAAATTCGGGCGCGGGCGCCCAGAAGCAATTGGGATTGTCGAGGCCGTCGCGGAGCGGCAGCGAAAGGTCCGCGCCCTGGCTGAGATCGGCCAGGTAAAGGCGGTTGTTATGGGTAAAATGGATGCGCATTTTTCCTTGATTTGCTGATAAAAGTTGAATTTCGCCCCGTGCGCCTCGAACTCGATTTTTTACAATTCCAGCCCGGCCTGCAACTCGTTCGCGTCGGCGAAACCATGCTGGTCCGCGATCCCATTCGGCGGAAAGACGTGGTGCTGACCCCCGAGGAATTGCTGCGGCAGCTCGTGCTGCGTTATCTGCTCGACGTCAAAAATTACCCGGCCAACCGCATCCGTGTCGAAATCGGCCTGAAAGTCAACGGCCAGCCACGGCGCGGCGACATTCTGGTCTTCGATGCCGCTTTGCAGCCCTGGTTGCTCGTCGAATGCAAGTCGCCCAAGGTGGCGCTGACCGAGGCTGTTTTCGGGCAGGCCGCCCGCTACAACATGGCCTTGCAGGTGCCGTATCTGGCCATCACCAACGGGCTGTCCACTTTTTGTTGCTCGATCGATTACGGACAAAATTCGTACGCTTTTTTGCCCGATTTTCCCGACCCGGGCGCTTGACAAGGCTCAGGGCTTGACCGTTTTCGGCTCGCCCGTTCCCTTGAGTTTTTCGTCGAGAAAACGGGTCATCAGGGTGTACAGGTGAATTTTGGCATTGCCGCCGCCGATGCCGTGGTTGCGGTTGGGGTAGATCATCGTGTCGAACTGTTTGTTGGCCGCGATGAGTTTGTTGGTCATTTCGGCGGTGTGCTGGAAATGCACGTTGTCGTCGGCCAGGCCGTGGATGAGCAGGTAATTGCCTTCGAGCTGGTCGGCAAAATTGACGGGCGAATTGTCGGCGTAGCCCTGCGGGTTTTCCTTCTCGGTCTGCATGTAGCGCTCGGTGTAGATGCTGTCGTACCATTTCCAGTTGGTTACGGGCGCCACGGCGATGCCGGTTTTGAACACGTCTTTGCCTTTCAGCAGCGAAAGGCTGCTCATGTAGCCGCCATAGCTCCAGCCGAAAATACCCACCCGTTCGGGATCGACAAAGGGCAGGGTGCCCATGTATTTTGCTGCTTCGATCTGGTCGCGGGTTTCGAGTTGGCCGAGGTTGAGGTAGGTCATTTTTTTGAATTCCTCGCCGCGTCCGCCGGTACCCCGGTTGTCGACGCAGGCCACCACGTAGCCTTTTTGGGCGAGCATCTGGAACCACCAGTAGTTGTTGCCTTTCCATTGGTCGAGCACCTGCTGGCTGCCGGGGCCGCCGTAAACGAACATCAGTACGGGCAGTTTCTGACCGGCAAATTGCGCCCCCTGCGGCTTGATCATGAAGCCGTTCAGTTTGACGTCTTCCGAGGTTTTAAAGTCAAAAAACTCGACAGGCGCCACTCCGCGGTCGGTTTGCAAGCCGCGGACGGTCGAATTTTGCTCCAGTTCGCGCACCACTTTGCCCGCGCGGTTGCACACGGCGTATTGCGGCGGGGTGTTGATGGTGGAGTGCGTATTGACAAAATAATCGAACGTGCTGCTGAACTGGGCGGTGTTCATCCCCTTGTCGCGGGTCAGTTTTTTCATGCCCTTGCCGTTGAGTTTGACCGAATACAGTTCGCGCTGCATGGGGTTTTTGGCGGCTGCCTGGAAGAACACCTGGCCGTTCTTTTCGTCCACGCCGTAGAGGCCGGTCACCTCCCAGTTGCCTTTGGTGATGGCAGCGGTTTCGCGGCCGCTCATGTCGTAGCGGTAGAGGTGGTTGAACCCGCTTTTTTCGCTTTGCCAAAGGAAACCCGATCCGTCGGAAAGGAAGGTAACGTCGTGTAAATCAAGGTAGTACTTGTTGGTCTCGTCGAGCAGCAGGCTGGTTTGGCCGGTGGCCGGGTCGGCGAGCAGCAGTTTGAGGTGGTTTTGGTGGCGGTTCATCCAGCTGAGGCAGAGGCGGCCGTTAGGCGCCCAGCAAATGCGGGGCAAATAGTCGTCGAGGCCCGGGTCGCGGGGCAGATCGACCGACACTTTTCGGTCGGACGACAGCTCGTAGATCCAGGCCGTCACCTTGGAGTTTTTCTCGCCCACCTTGGGGTATTTGAAGGTCACTTCTTCGGGGTACATGCCGCCGCGATACATTTCCATGGTCATTTCGGGCACCTCGGATTCGTCGAAGCGCAGGAAGGCCAGGCGTTTGCCGTCGGGGCTCCATTCGAAGGCGCGCACCAGTTCGAATTCCTCTTCGTACACCCAGTCGGAGGCGCCGTTGATGATGGCGTTGATCTTGCCGTCGGTGGTCACGCGGGTTGTTTTTCCGGAAATTAAGTCTTTGTAATACAAGTCATTATCCACAACAAAACCCACTTTGGAGCCGTCGGGCGAAAAATTGGCGTAGCGTTGTTTGGCGCCGTCGAAGAGGCGGGTGAGTTGTTTGCTTTTCTGGTCGTACACGAAAAACTGCGATTTCGAACTCCAGCGATAGATCGGCTCCGTGTTGGTCGTGAGCAGGATTTTCGATTCATCGGCGCTGAACGTGTAGCCGTCGAAGGCGCCGTTCCAGTCTTTTGCATCGGTTTTTACGGAGGCGGCATCGAAAATGAGGCCCGATTTTTCGCCCGTCCGGAGGTCGTATTGTTCGATGGTGGCGCCGGCCAGACGGGTGTAATGCACGCCGTCGTTTTGAAAATTAAAGCCCGGAATGCCTTTGGAAGCGAAGGTGTTGTTTTGCCAGATGTCTTCCAGCGTGATCGGGGTTTGAGCCAAAAGGCTGAACAAAGGCCCCAGCAGGAGCAACAGGCTGATTCGAATGCGCATGACGGGTGGGTTTTGTAACAATCGGTTGTTTTTAATTTCCCGTAAAAATAAAGCGCGCCGGAACGGATTACCGCTCCGGCGCGCCATAATTCCGGCCAACACGCGCCGCAAAGCCCTGAACGGCTTTTTTCACTCGCGCCGCCGCGCCCAAAAGGCGACCAACAGGTAGATCAGCGCGGTGAGAACGACGTAAATCGACCAGTTCATGAGCGTGTCGCTGGCCGAGTGCGAACGGCCGTCGATGTCGACAAACACCCACACCAGAAAGGCGACGAACAACAAGGAAAGGAGCCAGCCGGGCCAGGCAACCGGCCGGTACCACCAGCCGGTACGTGCAAACCAATTCATAGCAAAATTCATCTTGAAGGGTGAAAAAATCAGGGGGCTCAGGCTTTGTACCAATTGATTTTTCTGGAGAAATACATCACCGCCGCCAGCGTGACGAACAGACCGAGGCTGCCGATCAGCAGGGCATAATCCTGCAACTGGAGCGTGACGAACAGGAAGGCGTACAACAGCGCAAGCGTGCCGCTCACCAGCAGAGCCATTTTGCCCGACTGGAACAAAGCCCGGGCGTAAAGCCCCGTCAGCCCGATGGTCATGGCCGCCGAAATGACGTAGGCCGCGTTGAAACGCAGGTGCTCGGAAATGGAGACCAGCAGGGTGTAAAAAATCACCAGCGCCAGACCAATCAGGGCGTACTGGAAGGGGTGAACGCGCCTTGATTGCCCCATTTCAATAAAAAACACGACCAAAAAGGTAAGGCTGATAAAGAGGATGGCGTACTTCACCGAGCGGGTAGATTTTTGATAATTATCCACAGGAAGCAGAAAATCGACCCCGAAGCCGCTTTCAGAGAAAGAAATGGTCTGGTCGCTTGTCCACGACTGCGGGTAGTTTCGATTGAGGTTCAGCACTTTCCAGCTGGCCTGGAAGCCTTGGGCGGAAATGTTTTTTTCGTCGGGCAAAAAGGCGCCGGTAAAGCTCGGATCGGCCCAGGGAGAGTTGAGGCTGACCGTGGTGACCTTGCCTGTCGGGGTAAAAAACAGCGAGCCGGAACCTTTGAGCGACACATCGATTTTGAAGTCGAATTTGGCGGCATCGGTCACTTTCACCGGGGCGTGAATGCCGCTGGGCGCAACACCCGGCATGGGCAGTCCGGGTTCGAAAACGCTTTCCTGGCCGTTCCAGCGCAGTTTTACCTGATCCTGCAAACCCCGCAAATCGGGGATGCCGAGCGTGATTTTGGCTTTGTCCCAAAACACCGTTGCGCCTTCGGGGACGAGGCTGCCGAGCGCCGGCTGTTCGAAAGAGCCTTCCAGATGCAGATCGCCGCTGTACAACACCACCTCGAAAATCCCGCGATACCTTTTTTCCGGATTGACCGTGCCGTCGATGCGGAGCTGGTCGGGCAGCAGGTAGGCATATTTGGTTTCGCGGGTCAATTCCTTGTCGTCCGCACTGCGCGTCACCTGCTCGTAGGGAATCACCAGCACGGGGCCGGTCAGCGTCTGTTGCTGGCCCCATTTGCTGCTCACCTCCATAATGGCTTCGGTCTGACGGCTTTCGCGTTCGTGGATCAAATCGGCGACCATAAACGTCGGGATCATCAGCACGAGGACGAGGAAAAAAATAACGATGCCTTTGAGCGTCGCGCTCTGGCGTTGCCAGAAATTGGGTTCTTCGGGCCTGTTGGAAGGCGGGATTGGGGGGAAATTGACTTCGGGTGTCATCTGTGTCTGGTTTTAGAATGTAAATTTGGAAAGCACTTTGTGTCACAAAGTTATTTGACAAATTTCCATAAATGCAAATCGGGGCGCCGGATTTTTTTCCGACACCCCGATTTGGGATTTAAAAATGGCGCGTGATTGATCAATCGACCATGACTTTCACAATGCCCGTTTTGCCATCGCTCGATGCTACTTTCAGCAAATAGAGGCCTTTGGACAAGCTGCCGGCGTCGAAGCGGAAGCCGGGCGCAGTGACTGTTTCACTGCGGACGAGGCGCCCGGTGTTGTCCAGCACGGTGAGTTGCAGGGTTTGGCCCGCGGGCCAGCCGTCGAGCGCTACCTGGCAAATGCCGGAGACCGGGTTGGGCATCACCTGAATGTTGACCGGCTCGCCGTGAGGCTGATGCGTCGCCACAAGCGGTATGAAATTCAGGCCCACTTTGTAGTAGGTCGTGTTGGTGATGACCGGGTCGTTGTAATCAAAGAAAATAGCGGCACTGTTGAGAATATCCTCTTCCAGCGGAACATCCGCTTTGGGGAACACCTTGAAGCGCACAAAACCGTGGGACTCGGGTTCGTTGACATTGCTGTCGGGCAGCAAAATATCGTCGAAGAAAAAGACCACCACGCCTTCGCCTTGCAGATCGAAACGATACGAATGACTGCTCGCGCCGGCTGTCACCGTCGAGGGGTCGAGCCAGCCGGAGAGGGTATCGCGAATGACGACGTTGAAGGCCGTATCCGTCCCCGTGTTCTGGAAGCGGATCATGTATTCGATCTCGGTTTCAGGCCGGATGTAGTGTTGGGGGCCGTAGCCGATCGGGAAGGCCTGCTTGTCATTGGGGTCGTAGGAGCCGATGTTGGCCATACAATCGACATCGTCGGCCGGGCCCTGGTCAGGGTTGGCAAATTGTTGCACATAACCCATTGAAAATGCGCCCGATGTGGAACAACCTTCCACTACCGCAGCGGGCAGGTAGCCGGCCGGGTGGAACGGTTCCTGATCGGCTTCGACCCGCCAGGTAGCGCCGTTGGCAGGCACCACGACATCGACCGACTGTCCTACGCCCAGGGAGGGCCCGCCGGCCTGCATGAGCATGATACCGTCTTCGATCACGATGTAATCGAGGGAGCTGGTCATCGGGCCGGAGCCGGCGTTTTTGATGTTGAAGCGCACGGAATCGCCGTCGCAGGTGGCATTCACCTTGACGCTGGCGCCCGACCAGTTGGGGTCGTTGTCGCAGAGGGTGTCGGGATAGATATGCGCCTCGGAGCAGTGGGTTTGGCCGAGCACGGCATTACAGGAGAGCGTCATTCTTACCCAAAACACGCCGCAGGCGCCGGAAGCGATGGTACCCAGGTTGAAGCGGTACACATTGTTGCCCAATGCCTGGTAGGGCTTCGAGGAAGCGGTGGGCGTCAGATAGGGGTCGAGTGAAAGATCGACGTAGGCGTCGGTGGCCTCGACGGGCCCCTGGTTGCAGTAATTGACGTAGTAGTAGTTGTTGGTAAAGCAACGGCGCAACTGAAAGGTGCTCAGATCGACCGTCAGGGCAGGGCAGAGCACCACGGCCTGCACAGGGATGTCGGCCGTAGCCATATCGCCGGGGTTGGTAATCGTGACGGGTACGGGCGGGCATTCCGTCCACAGGCCGTTGGGCAGGATGGTATGCAGGCTGTAATTGCCCGGATCGACGGCGATCTGGTAATTGCCGCTGGCATTGGTGACGGCGTAGAAGGTATCCGCCCCCACGGCTTCGACAATCCAGCCGCCGAGCGGTGTGTCGCCGGGGTCGTTCAGGCAGTTGCTGTTTTGGTCATGCACGACGCTGCCGCCAATGGTGGTGCAGTCGGGGTCGCTGGCAAGCAAGAGGTCAAATGTGTAGACCGAGGTACAACCGAATTCATTGGTTACCGTGACGGAATAATTCCCCGGCTGGTCTACGACAATCGCTGTGGAATTGACCGAATTGGACCAATTGTAGGTGTATGTGCTGCCGGGAGGCGCCGTCAGAATGATCGAACCGGGCGTACAATCGGTGGGATTTGTCACCGTCGCGCTGACTATCGGTGGCGCCCCGCCGGGCACCGTGAAGGATGCCGTACCTGTGCAGCCATTCGTATCGGTCACCGTAACCGTGTACACGCCTGCCGGCAATCCAACCAGATCTTCGTTTGCAGAATTGAACCCGCTGGGGCCGATCCATGAATAAGTATAGAGAGGTGTGCCACCCGTCGGGGTGATGGATATGACGCCGTCGTTGTTGCAGGCGGTCCATATCTGCGTAGTACCCGTGGGGATGGTGATCTGTGTCGGCTGCGGGACCCATATACCACCCCAGTCAGAATATCCGCTGCACCCGGTGGCATCCGTGATGGTAAGGGTGTACCCGCCGGGTGGCAGATTGGTGATGGTCGCCTGGCTGGTTGTATTGCTATAGCCGTTGGGGCCGACCCATGAATAAGTATAGGGAGGCGTGCCGCTCAGGGGTAGCACCGTGATGCTGCCGTTGAAAACACCGAAACAGGACACTGGGGTAATAGTAGTGGTGTAATTGATCGATGCATTTTCGACTACATAAGCCACGGATTTGCTGCAGCCGCCGACATTGTCCACAATGGTCACAATGTAGGTGCCGGTTGTCAAACCTGTCACTGAGGCCCCGGTTACCCCGTTGTTCCACAGATAATCGAGTTGCTGAGCGGGCGGGTTGGGCGTCAGCGCGATGGAGCCTGTCGGGCTGCCGCATTGTACGGGAGTCACCTGGGCATCCACCTGGGGCATGGTCGCATCGCCCAGCACCAGCTGAGTCGCCGTAGCGATGCAGCCATTGCCCGGGTCGGTCACTGCAACGGTGTACAGGGCTTCCAGTCCTTCTGGCGCCTGTACACTCGGCGTTGTACCGATGATAGTGTTGTACACCCCGGTCCAGGCATACGTATATCCGGGGTTGGGCGGCGTAGCTGTCACGCTCAGCATCGCCTGGGGCTGACTGCACGACATGGTGGTGGCAGAGGTCACAAGGTTCGGCGTTGCATCATCCTCTGTCACTGTGGTGCAGGCGAAAGCGGTGCAGCCGTTCGCGGTATTGGTTACGGTGACACAATAGTTACCCGGTTCCCCGATGACGGGATTAAGCGAGGTTGCCCCGGAGACGATATATGACCCCGTCCAATAGTACACGAAATTGGGCCCTGTGCTGCTGCCCTGTGCGGAGAGCGTGATGAGTGGATTGTAACAATTGAGCACGCCCGGCGTACTTGCGGACGCGATGGGGAACACCACGTCCTGAGTCACTATGGCACAATCGGTGGCCGTGCAGCCATTGGCAACATTGGTCGCAGTAATGCAATAAATGCCACTCTGATTGACAATCGGATTGAGTGTAACCGTGCTGCTGACGATGCCTGGCCCCGACCATTGGTACACGATATTGGGGCCTATGCTGCCGGTAGCGGAGAGCGTCACACTGGACGTAGCGCAGGTCAGGGTCATGTCTGGTCCGGCATCGATGGTTGGCGGAGTGGTATTGGCGGTTACAAGGACACAATCCGAGTTGTAGCAACCGTTGGAGAGATTCGTGATGGTCACGCAATACAAGCCGGGTTGGTCTACAACCGGCGTCAGGTTGCTGATGGGCGGCAAGGTCACGCCATTGAAGGACCAGCTGATTTCGAATTGCGCCCCGGTGGACCCGCTGCCCTGCAACTGTACCGAGTTAATAATACAGTTGAGTTCCTGGTCCGGCCCGAAGTTGACAAGAGGTATATTATTATCCTCCGTGACTGTTACGCAGTCCGTGGCCGTGCAGCCTGAATCATTATCGGTTACCAGCAGACAATAAGTGCCAGCTTGGTTGACAGTAGGCGTAAGCGTTCCTTGCCCCGAAACTATATTCCCGTCTACAGTGGTCCACTGATACGAGAAGTTGGGGCCTACCGACCCCGATCCCTGTATCTGGGCATCAGGGTTCGTACAGGTAAGGATCAAATCAGGGCCGGCATCGGCCGTGCATTGCGCGTTGGCAACAATAGGAGCGGCCCCAAGGGCGGCAATCAGCGTGAACAGGCAGTAAATAACTTGTTTCATGAGCAAAATCGTTGAGTACAGAATCCGACACTGCAAAAGTTCAGGATGCCATTCGGCTGTGCAAAGACAAAAAAACGCGATTGTATCGGCGTTTTGAAGGTTGTTGGTTGTAATTTTTTGATTTTCAGTTTTTTATCAAAAAAAATGTAGCAAAAAATAAAAAAATCTCTCCCCCGCACGCTGAAAAAACTTGCGTTTTCCCGGTCACGATACGCGCTGAAACCCGGTTTGCTACAGTTCAGGCGGCATTTCCGACAGTTCAATCCATTCCCGCTTTACCGAACCCCTGCCACCGGCCACCTTTGTACCAACAAAGCGCAGGAAAACGATACCCCGCATCCGCTGCGCAAGCGCTATGAAAACAATCCTGTCATGCAAAGCAAATTGATTTTTCTGTTTTGGCTGTTGGGACTGGGTTTCGCCCAGACGCCCGCCGCAACCCGTCAGTTCATCACCCGGGAATTGCAAGAGGCCGCGCAGCCTGCCCTGCGCACCCTGCAACGGCTGGCCGTCAGCGAAACCCTTCCTTTTTTTTCAGGCCAGGGCGCCTGAAAATGCCAGTTCCCTTCCGCGTTTAAACGCAGCCTGCCTCGTCGGGGGCGCCTGTTGCTGCCGTCGGGCCCGTTTCGCATTACTGGAATGCGAAGCGGGCTTCGTTTCTTTGCGGCCTCAAGTCATGGCAAAAATTCTCCTTCTCGAAACCGCCACGGAGGTATGCTCCACGGCCATTTCGGTCGACGGCCGGGTCGTGGCCCTGGAAGAAATTCCCAGGGCCGAAAGCCACTCGGCGGTGCTGACCCTCCAGATCGAAGCCTGTTCCAGAGCGTCGGGCATTGCTCTTCACCAACTGGATGCCATCGCGGTGAGCGCCGGGCCGGGCGCTTACACCAGCCTTCGCGTGGGGGTAGCCACCGCCAAGGGGCTGTGCTATGCACTCGGCAAACCGCTGATCGCCGTCGATACGCTCCGGGCCTTGGCAGCGGCCAGTCGGGCCGCGACAGGGCCGGCCGCTTCGGCCATTTACCTGCCTATGATCGATGCGCGCCGACAGGAAGTTTGGACCGCCGCGTTCGGTCCGGATATGGAAAATTTGCTTCCGGCCCAGCCGCTGATCATGGAGAACAATTTGTTTGAATTATTCTTGAGCAGTATTCCGGATTTTTCAGCAGATGTCAGGTTGATTATTTCAGGGAGCGGCGGAAAAAAAATCGAAAACGTGCCGAAAAACGAGCAAGCGGTTTTAAGCAATGTGGTGTCCTGCTCCGCGGCGTACCTGACAAATCTCGCAGAAGCGAATTTTAAAAAATCTGATTTTCAAGACCTTGCATATTTTGAACCAACTTATATGAAGCCCCCGAATATCACGGTGAGCACCAAATCCTTATTGTAAAAAAAATTGCCATTCAAATTCCGGGTCAGAAAAAGGCCCTGTATTTTTGCCTTGAAATCATCGACCTTACAATTTAAAAAAAAAGGAATATTAGCATTTTGCCGCGATTGTTGGCATCATATTTGGGAATGATAATATAGAAAAATAGTCCAATTTTATTTAGTTTAAAAACAAATTGTATGAGAAAACCCAAGCAAGAAAGTGTAGCTGCCGCGCCCAAAAAGTCGAAAGGGGCCGATGTGCCGGTGGACTACGCTGAATTACGCAAAGCAGCGCTGGTGTTGCGAGCGATCAACCACAAGTTGCGCCAGCGCATCATCGAACTGCTCGCGGAGAATCAGACCATGACGGTGACCGACATTTATGTCAAACTGCGCCTTGAGCAAAGCGTGGCCAGCCAGCACCTGGCGATCCTGCGCAAGGCCAACGTGGTGGAAACCGAGCGCCAGGGGAAATTTATTTTTTACGCCCTCAACAAGGCCCGTCTGGTCGAAATCGGCGGCCTGGTGGACAAACTGGCAGCCTGATTCCCTGTATTTCCCACAAAATAAAATGAGCCACTCCGCACCCGGAGTGGCTCATTTTTTTGTGGAGAGGCGAAACAGCCTAGAAGAAAATCGCCAGCCGCAGCGACAATTGCCGCCCGGTGGTATTCGAATTCAGGCGTTTCCACTCGGTATTGCCGGTGCGCGGGTCGGTCACGGAGCCCTTGTCGGTATCGGCGTCGGTAAATTGTTGTTGCCAGTAAATACCCGTGGCGAGTTTGGTGTCGCCGGCCAGGTCGTACTCGATGCCGCCGCCGAGGCCCCAGGAAAGCGACAAGCCGTTGATGTCGTCCTTGATATCCTCGTCTTCGCTGTTCTGATTCTGCGTGCCCCGGAAATCCGCCGCTGCCTTGGAGCGGAAGCCGAGGGTGAAAATGGGCAGTTCGGCAAAATACTGAACGCGGGCATCGACGCCGGAGCCGCCGCGGATGCGGAGGCTGAACGGAATCTCGACGTAGCGCAGGCGGTAGTGCATTTTGGCATTCAGCGGCATGGTGTCGAGCACGGAGCTGGTGAATCCTTCGGCAGAGTTGGGAAAATATACGCCTTTCTGGTAGCTGGTCTGCAGGGTGCCGCCCTGATTGAAACCGAAACCGATGCCGCTGGTGATGGCGTAGTTGGGCGCGAAGTAAATTTCGCCCAGCATACCGAGTTTCATGCCCCAGTTGGCGCCGGCGCCTTCGAGGAATTTATCGGACGAACGCAGCCACGACCAGGTGGGGCTGGCTTGAAACCCGAAGCGGAAACCGGACTCCTGGGCAGACACGCTGCTGCCGAGGCAGCAGAAAAAGGTCAGAGCGAAGAAAATTTTTTTCATGATGTGCAGTTTTTTTGTGCTGATTTTCAAAGCCACCAGCCGGGGGCTTTATTTCTGTTTTCTGCGAGCGAAAGAACAACGCTTTTCTAAAAACAGATGAACGATTACTAGATTTTTTTCCATGAACATCGCGCGATTGCCCAATTTCCTGTCCTCCATTATTCTCCTGACAGCCCTGTTGCTGGGCTTCGAAGCCTGCACGCCGGACCGTGAAGACAAACCCCGCCCCAATGTGTCGGGCATAAAAGTCGACGTACCATTGCTGCGTTTCGAACAGGACCTGTTCTCCGTCGACACCTCCCGCTTGCCGGAAGAACTGACCCGGCTGGAGCAAAAGTATCCCGATATGCTGCCCCTTTTTGCAGTCAATATCATCCACGACCAAACCAACCCCAACGAAACACCGGCCCAGGCGGTGGGCGGGTTTGTCGGCTCGCCGCAGATCCGGCAAATTTACGACACCGTGCAAAAGGTGTACGGCGACCTCCGCTGGTTGCAAAAAGACCTGGACCAGATGTTCCGCTATTATAAATATTATTTTCCGCAAAAACCTGTACCTCAGGTGGTTACGATGGTTTCTGAATTCGCGACCGACGCCTTTACCTACGGCGACAGCCTCTGCGGCGTGAGCCTCGACATGTTTCTGGGGGAAAATTATTTGCCCTACACGACCGATCAGGAACGTTTCCCGGCTTACCTGCGCCGGCAGTTCAGGCAGGAATACATCCCGGTGCGGCTTACCAAAGCGCTGGTGCAGAACCTGTCGGACGAGCCGCCCGGCGACCGTCTGATCGATCAGATGTTGAGCAACGGCAAACAATTGTACATTCTCGGGTGTCTGCTTCCCGATACGCCCGACAGCCTGCTGATGGGCTACACGGCCGAACAGATCGCCGGATGCGAAGCCAACGAGGCCGAACTTTGGGCGCGTTTGCTCGAACAAAACCTGCTGTACTCCTCGGATTTCAACAACTGGCGAAAAATGGTGACCCCCAGCCCCAATGCGCCCATCCTTTTTCAGGAAGCGCCGGGTGAAGTGGGCAACTGGATGGGCTGGCAAATCGTAAAGGCTTACATGCGCAGAAATCCACAAACCACACTCTCCCAGTTACTTGCGTTGACCGACAGTCAGCAGTTTCTTGAACAGGCGAAATACAAACCCAAACGTCAGTAACTTCGCTGCCGACAGCCGTGCTTCCGACCATGCACTACCTCCTGCTCCGCTCGTTTCGTTATGCCTGCCACCTCGCCTTTTGCGTATTGCTCGCAGGAGTTGGTCGGTCGTACGCGCAGGGGCCGGCGGTGTTCGAGGCTGCCAGCAACATGAACGAGGTTCAGGCCGGTTATCGCTTCGAAGTCAGTTTTACCCTTCGAAATGCAGAGGCTAAAAGTTTCCGGCCGCCTGATTTTCAAGGCTTTAAGCCCATCGGACCCAGCGAGAATCAGCACGGCGTCACGATGATCAATGGCAAGTCCTTCGTGCACCAAACCTGGTCGTTCGAAGTAGAAGCCCTGAAAGAAGGCATTTACACGATCGGGGCGGCCACGGTAACCACTGCCGACGGCCAAACCCTGCGCAGCAAACCCTTCAATATCAAAGTTGTAGCGCCCCAAAGTGGCAATCTGCCGCGCGGATCGGAAGACATTTTCGTGGCGGGCGAGTTTTCTTCGTCCACGGTTTACGTGGGGCAGCAGGTGAAGTACCGCATCAAGGTTTACACGCGACTGATGGTGGAAGGAGCGGATATCCTCGAACTGCCCAGGTTCGACGGTTTTTATGCCCGCGAAATGAAACGTTTCGACACCCGTGTGCAATACCAAACCATCAAAGGCAAAAAATACGCGGTGCGGGTGCTGCATGAGGTCGCCTTGTTTCCGCAAGCGCCCGGCGAGATTTCCGTCGGCATCACGCGGCTTCGTTTCGATGTGCAAAAAGAAGGGGCGCCATCCACTATTTTCGGTCCGGCCATCACGCCCATGCTCTTGCAAACAACGCCCGGCAAACTGAAAGTCAAGGACTTGCCCCTGCCCGAGCCCTCCAATTTTGCTGGCATCGTCGGGCAATACCAGGCCAAATTTACCCTCGACCGCGATACCCTCAGCACCGACGACGCCCTGACGCTGGTCGTTGAAATTGAAGGAACAGGCGATGCCCGCCGCCTTCAACCGATCCAGATTGCCCTGCCCGACGGACTGGAGACCTTCGACCCCAAGGTGCGCGAAGAGGAGGAGTATGAATCCGTCGATCGCGCCATGCACCGCAAGGTGTTCGAGTACATCGTCATGCCCAAAAAGCCGGGTTCGTACAGCCTGTCCCCCGAACTGGTCTTTTTCGACCCCGACAGCAACCGCTACGTCGTGCAGCGACCAGACCAGCCGCTGGCTTTTTATGTGTCTCAGGGCAAAAATCTGGCGCCTCTGCCTCCGGTTGATACCAGCGGGCAGGCTCAGCCCGACGGCAACCAGCCCGGCGGCTTCGTTTACAAACTGAAATCCTGGGGGAAAAGCCCCTGGGTGTGGGCCGCTGTTGCGCTGCCTTTTCTGCTGCTGATCGGTTTGTTGCGCCGCAAAAAACGGCCTGCTCCGCCGCCCGCGCCACCTCCTGCTCCCGCGCCCTCCAGGCCCGCGCCGCCGCCCGCAGCGCCGCCACGGGATGCGCAGGAAATTTTTGCCAATGCCCGCCGACTGTTGTCCAACGACTCGCCGCGCCTGTTCTTCGATGCCTTGTACAAAGCCCTGCGGACCTGGGCTTCCGCCTTGTTGGCTGTGCCGGCCCCCGAATTGACGCCCGATCTGCTTCGCGAACGCTTGTCGGCCCGCAGGGTGCCCGAAGCGCGCATCGAAGCGCTGGTCCAGGCCTGGCAAACCTGCGAACAAGCGGTTTTTGCCGGCCAACATGCCTACCTCGACATGGATCGTACCTGGCGTACGGCGGAAGACACCGTCCGGGAGATCGAGCGCGACTGGAAACGCGGCGCCTGAATTACCCGAATCAAACCAGTAAAGGAAAAAACTCGCCCAGCCGTTCTTTCAGCTCCGGCGGATGCAGGTGAATACGGCCCTGCATGATGTCGTCGAGCGGTTGCCAGACCGCACGGTGTTCCGACTGGTTGTCGATCATTCGAAATTCGGGCAACTCGAGCAATCTTTCATTCAGCAATTCGGCGCGAAACAAAAACACGATGTTGTGCCGCCGGCCCTCGCCGAGGTCATGGATGTCTTCCAAAACATCGAGCAGTTGCGGGCTGGAAATTTCAGCGCCCAGTTCTTCCATGATTTCACGGCGGATGGCCGCACTGGCGCGTTCGCCAAATTCAAGACCACCGCCAAAAGGGCGATAAAACAGTTCGCCGTTGACGAAATTGACGAATTCCTGCAGCAACAACCGGCCGCGGTTTTCAAACAAACAAAGGGCAGTAGGACGTATGGAGGGCATGGGAAAACGGGTTTGACCTTGAAAAACAAACGGAATACGCGATAAATTCCCTGATTTTTAAAAATGATAAACAAACTTCGAAAGGCTTGGGGGAGATCTTTTCACCGCTAAGACGCCAAGACGCAAAGAAACTCGCGGCCCCTTCGCGTCTTTGCGCCTTGGCGGTGAAAATGAGGCAAAGAAACTCGCGGCCTCTTCGCGTCTTCGCGTCTTGGCGGTGAAAATGACACCATTTTTAAACCTTTCCCCCTGCGGCAGGTCAAACGCCCACTTCGACTTATTTCGGAGCGGTTAAACAATTCACCAAATTAATGAAAACGACAAGCGCCCTGTTCGCAGCGCTCCTGCTGCTTGCCCTTGTTTCCTGCAACAAAAAAGATGAAACGCAGGACGACCCCCTTTACAGCACCGGCAAAAACCGCTTTACACTCACTATCGACGGCACGGAACGCGAGTTTTACGTTCACGTACCCGCCAGTTACGACGGCAAAACGGCCTTCCCCGTCGTGTTCATGCTGCACGGCACGAGTGGCAACGGCGAAATTTTTTACAACGATTCAGGCTGGAGAGAAATCGGCGAAGCGGAAGGAATCATCACTGTCTATCCTTCCTCGGGCCGTTATTGCATCATCGACCCCGTCGATGGCCAGAAAACGACGACCAAATGGAATACTACCCCCGACGCGGAATGGACTTTCTGCGCCGGCGAGACCCCGCTCGACGACATCAAGTTCCTTCGCGCGGTGATCGACGACCTCAACCGACGCCTCGAAGTCGACAACAAACGCATTTACCTCGTCGGGTTCTCCAACGGCGGCGCGATGGCCGCCAAATGCTCGATCGAAATGAGCGATCTGCTGGCCGCCGTCGTGGAAAGCGCGGGTTCGTTTTACCTCGACTCGGCGACCTACACCCCGAAACGCAAACTGCCCGTTACTTTCCAGATCGGCAATCAGGATTGGGGACCCGGCAACGATGGCCCCGCGCTGCCCCTGAGCGAGCTCGATTCCCTGCTGAACTACGCCGACTTCAAATATTACCGCATCTCCCAGGCGCATCTCCGAAATTTCGGCCTCGACCCGAACTACACCATCACCGGCGACACCAGTTCTGCCGTGGTGGCGCATTACACATCCAATAGCGGCTTGCCCGACAATGTTTTCCAGTTTATCATGGTCAAAGACATCAAGCACAGCTACCCTGATTTTGCAGCGCAAAGCAACTGGAACTGGTTGAAACAGTTCAAATTACCCTGAAAAGGAATGCTGACCCTCCCTGTCGCTTTGGCCTGGCAGGGAGGGTTCCTTTTTTGCCCCCGAGCATGTGTTGCACACTGCATTTTCGGGGCAAAACCCACACTTTTACCCCATGAAACCCATTTTATTGCACAACAAAACTTTCCGCACACTCGCTAATACCGACAACGGGGAAGTTTCCGGCGAGACCCTGTTTCATTATCATCAGGAGGGCGAGCTCGTCTGGGCGGAATATCAGGGCGGTCAAATTTTGCACGGCCACCTCGTCGGCAAAATCGTGGACGACCATCTCGAATTCGTGTATCACCACCTCAACCGACAAGGCGAACTGATGACGGGCCAATGCAAATCGTACCCGGAATGGACGGAGGAGGGCAAAATGCGCCTGCGCGAATACTGGCAATGGACCTGCCGCGACCATAGCTCGGGCGAATCGGTGATCGTGGAACTGTGAATCAGGATCTCAGCCGTCGGCGCCATTTCCAGACCGGCGACCATTCTTTTTCCACCCGAAAATAGGGCCGTTGCCGCGCCCCGAAGTCGCGACGGCCGCGTTCGAGCGCCTGGATCATGCTGCCCTCGAAATCGAACACGGGCAGTCGAAGGGTGTTTTTGGCAAATAAAATGGCTTCCCATTTGAGCAAAACCGCCGCGCCCGAGGCCCGCAGGGCCGGGTCGTCGCCGCTGACGAGGTAGTAGGCCGATTGCGCGTCCCAGGCCAAAAGGGCCGCGGAATGAAGGGCGCCGCTGGCGGAATCGACCGCAAAAAACAAACGGCAGGCCTCGTGGCTGCTCAGCGTTTCGTACAGATATCGCAGAAAATCAAGGGAATAGGGCGCATCCAGTTCCTGCCGGTCGAAGGATTTTTGCAGGAGGCCGTACAACTCACCGAGCGGCCGGTAGGCCGTCACGGTCACCTGATTTTGCGCCTTGACGATCTTTTGCCGGTAACTTTTATCGATGCGGCGATGCAGCGCTTCTTCACTTTCCGAAAGATCGAGCACGTAGGAATACCGCGTGGTTTGGCGATAACCTTTCCAGTAAAAAGGCAGCCAGTTGGTCACCTGGTAATGAAAGTCCTGCGAGAAGGCGGCCAGCCCCTTCGGGAGCTGCGCGATCAGGTCGGCGTAGAGTCGGTGCTCATTGTCCAGATCGCGGTATTCGGGCAGGAGGTACGGGCCGTGAAATTTACCCAGCGGCGGCATGACGACGTATTGCCACCCCCACTTTTTTTTCAAAAAAAACGGCAGGACAGCCACCGTCTTTCCGTCTTTTTCGCTCAACACAGCATCCCAGGCGCCGCCCTGACACACGGCATCAAGGTACCAGGGCTGCATGAACAGCGGCAGATCGGGGGCCGTGGCGGCAAACTGGCGATATCGTTCCCGGGTGCTCAAAGCGGTCGCTTACGCGGCTTGTTCTTCGTAAAAACTTTGTTCGATGATGGCGAACGCGGCATCAAAAACGCCCGGCGCCGCGGCCAACAACTCGGCGCCGCTCACAAAGTCGTTGCCGCCTTTGAAATCGCAGACCCGCCCGCCGGCTTCGTGCACCAGCAACGCGCCACCGGCTACATCCCAGGCATTGAGGCCGTATTCGAAAAAGATATCGAAACGCCCGCAGGCCACGTAGGCGAGGTCGAGGGCGGCGGAGCCGAAGCGGCGGGCGCCGCGGCCTTGCTCCATAAAACGGCGCAGCGCGGCAAACCAGCCCTGTGCGCGGTCGAAATTGTGGTAGGGGAAGCCCGTGGCAACCAGCGCCTGCCGCATGTGGCTGCGCGAACTGGCGCGGATGGCCTCGCCGTTGCACCAGGCGCCGCCGTCGCGCCAGGCCCAGAAACACTCGTCGGCCGGGACGTGGTGCACCACGCCGACCTGCAACTGATCGCCGACTTTCAGGCCCACGCTGACTGAAAAGTGCGGCACACCGTACAGAAAATTGGTCGTGCCGTCGAGCGGATCGATAATCCACTGGAGATCGCCGGCGCGATTTTCGACCGTCGCTTCCTCGGTCAGGAACGTGGCTTCGGGCAGGAGGCGGCCCAGGCTTTCCACCAGCATTTCCTCTGCCGTGCGGTCCACGTAGCTCACCAGACCGTTCAGGTGTTTTTCTTCAATCTGGCCGGCGCTCACCTTGCCCATTTCGGAGCGGATGAACGCGGCTGTTTCGCGCACGGCCGCTACGGTGTGCGTTGTGAGGCTTTGTAAGTCGTTGTGCATATCGGTGCTGTTAATGCCGCGCAAGGTATCATGAAATCTCCCTCAGTTCCGTTTCAGCGAACCGAAATCCTGTACCCAGAAGCGCCCGATTCTGGCGAGGCCCATCTCCTGCAATTCGGGGTGCATCAGGTTTTGGCAGTGCCCCTGGCTGGTTTCCCAGCTTTTGACTACCTCGGCGATGTCGTTGTGGCCCATGGCGAGGTTTTCGGCGGCCACCTGCCAGTTGTAGCCCGCGGCTTTGATGCGGTCGGTGAAGTCGGAGCCGTCGGAGCCGGTGTGTTTGAAAAAATTGTGCTTCTGCATGTCGAGCGCATGGCGCCGGGCGGAGCGGGCCAGCAGGTCGTTCCATTGCAGGGCTGTCACTGGCGGGTACCATTTGTCGTCGGGGCAATGGCAGCCGCGGGCGCGAAGGGCGTTCACGGCGTCGAGCACGGCCTGGCCCTGGGCGTCGGGGGCTTCCTGCGAGACGGGCCGGACGTAGGCTTCGGTGGCGTTTTGCAGCGGCGATTGTTCACAAGCGCCGAGCAGGAGGACGAAAAAGAGAAGAATGCGCATGGTCGAGGGGAGGGTTTAAAAAAAGGGGAGACACGAGGTCTCCCCTTTTTCTCCAAACGATTTATTTTCAAAAACAGCATTTATGCCTGGGAAAATTACTTCCGATCCTGTTTGGCAAACACCTTTTTCAGCAGGTCGCTGGTGCGCGCGCCGGGGTTTTTGCGGATGTTTTTTTCCTCTTCCTGGATTTTGCCGAACAGGCCGTCGAGCGCCTTGCGGGTCACGTGGTCGTCGAGGTCGGTGTTCACTTTGCTGACGAACGGAATTTTGTTGTAGGCAGTGGTGGCGTTGCCCCAGAGTTCGTTGGCGCCGATCTCGTCGAGCGACTTGACGATCACGGGGTTGAACTTGTCGTAGAGTTGTTGCCAGGTCGTGCGCTTGAGGTACTCCGTGGCGGCGTTGTCGGGGCCCATGAGGATGTTGGTGGCATCCTGAAAGCTCATGTTTTTGATCGCGCCGGCGAAGATGGGAGCGGCCTCTTTGGCGGCTTTTTCAGCGCCGCGGTTCATTTTTTCGACCAGATCGTTTTCAAGATTGCCGAAGCCGGGCACCGTTTTGAGTTTGTCGGTCACCTTTCGGGCCTCATCAGGCAGCAGGATTTTGTAAATGCTTTTGTAGTAACCGTCGGTGGCCGAGAGCTCGGCGACGCCTTTTTGAACGCCTTTGTCGAGCGCTTCCTTGAGGGCCTGGCCGACTTCCTGGTTGTCGTTGCCGCCGCCGAGCACTTTTTTGCCCAGGGATTTCAGGTCTTGCGCCGAGGCATTCCCAAGCAGCAAAACGAGGCTCAACAGCATAAGAGTGTACTTTTTCATAGACTTTGATATAGTTTATTAATCAGGTGAAACTCATTACTTATCACTCTTCACTCTTCACTCTTCACTCTTCACTCTTCACTCTTCACTCTTCACTCTTCACTCTTCACTCTTCACTCTTCACTCTTCACTCTTCACTCTTCACTCACTTCCTGTCTTGTTTGGCAAACACCTTTTTCAAAAGCTCGGAGCTGCGCGCGCCGGGGTTTTTACGGATATTTTTTTCCTCTTCCTGGATTTTACCGAACAAGCCTTTCAGGGCCTCTTTGGTCACGTAATCGTCGAGGTCGGTATTCACCTTGGTCACCAGCGGGATTTTGTTGTAGGCGGTGGTGGCGTTTCGCCAGAGGTCGTTGGCGCCGATTTTGTCGAGCGAGGCCACGATCTTGGGGTTGAACTTGTCGTACAACTGCTGCGTGGTGGTTTTTTTCAGGTATTCCGTGGCGGCGTTGTCGGAGCCCATGAGGATGTTGGTGGCGTCCTGAAAACTCATGTCGCGGATGGCATTCATAAAAATCGGGCCGGCTTCTTTCGCGGCATCTTCGGCGCCGCGGTTCATTTTTTCGAGCAATTCGTTTTCCAGATTGCTGAAACCGGGGACGTTTTTCAGTCGGTCGGTCACCGTTCGGATGTCGGAAGGCAGCAGGATTTTGTAGGCGCTTTTAAAATAACCGTCGCGCTGACTGAGTTCCGAAGCGCCTTTGGTGGCGCCCTTGGTGAGCGCTTCTTTCAGGCCGCGAACGATCTCGTCGAGGCTGGGTTCGGCCAACACCTGATCGGCAATGCCTTGCAGGGTTTCGCAGGAGGGGAGGACAAAAAACAGGCTGGCAACCAGCAGGGAAAGGGTAAATTTTTTCATGAAAAATGTTGTGTGCGAAACAGAATGGGTGCGTTCAGCCCTGGCGTCAGGGCCGTTTGAGGAAATATTCCTAAGGAACCACGAAAGTACCCGGCATATTTTATCCGAAGCTTTAACGGGAGGTTAAAGCCTGCGCGCCGCTCACGATGCCCAGCACCTTGCCGCGCATGGGCCGGCCGCTGAACGGCGTGTTTTTCGACTTCGACAAGATGTCGCTTTCCCGCAGTTCAAACGGCGCCTCGGGGTCGAAAACGGTGAGTTCGGCCCGCTCGCCGACGCGAATTTCCGGCACGGGCAGGCCCAGCACGCGGCGGGGCGCCACCGCAAAAACGCGCACGAAATCAGCCGGCGTCAGCCGACTGCCCAGCTGCGTCTGCCAGAGGGGGAAAGCCGTTTGCAGACCGATCATGCCGAAGTCGGCGTACGGGAATTCCAGGTTTTTGGCTTCCTGATCCCAGGGCGAATGGTTGGTGCACACCAGATCGAGGGTGCCGTCGGCCAGCCCTTCGAGCAAGGCCGCCCGGTCGGCTTCGCCGCGCAGGGGGGGCAGTACTTTCCAGTTGCTGTCGAACGCCTGCGCGCCGCTCATTTGCTCGTCGGTGAAGCACAGGTTCAGCAGGCTCACGGAAGCGCTGACGTCGAGGCCGGCGGCCTTGGCGCGGCGCAGCAGGTCCACACTTTTTCGGCTGGAAACGAGGTGGACGAGCAGTCGCCCGCCCGCGTATTCGAGCAGGCTGAGGTCGCGCTGCAGCATGATCTCCTCGGCCAGCGACGGGATGCCTTTCATGCCCAGACTGGTGCTGACCAGCCCTTCGTGCAACTGGCCGCCCGCCGCGATGGTTTTGTGGTGCGGGTGGTTGATAATGAGGCCGTTAAATGCCTGACTGTATTGCAGGGCGCGTAGCAAAAGCCCGGCATCCTGCACGGGCGCCGCACCGTCGGAGAAGGCAATTGCGCCGGCGGCGTGCATGTCGTACAACTCGGCCAGATCCTTGCCGGCCGCGTCCTGCGAAATGGCGCCGACGGGGAAAACGCGCACGGCCGAACCCGCTGTTTTGTTCAACACGTACTGCACCTCGGTTTTGGCATGTATGGCCGGCTGGGTGTTCGGAAAACTCGCCACAGCCGTAAAACCGCCTGCCGCCGCCGCCCGCGTCGCTGAAATGAGGTCCTCGCGGTGCTCGAAACCCGGGTCGCCGGTCTGTATCCCGAGGTCGAACCAGCCGGGCGACACGCAGGCGTTGGGGAAATCCCACACCTCGGCGCCCGGCTCGGCGCTCAGCCCGAGGCCCGCTTTTTCAATAATTCCGTCGCGGATCAGCAGGTCTTGCCGGGCAGTGGATTCGCCTTCGGCGGTGATGAGGCGGACGTTTTTGAGCAGAAGCAGCATATCGTTCGATCAATTTTTTTCAAAAAATCAGGCCTTATGATCAGCGGAGATGTCGCGCCCGTTATTCTTCCCGGTACCAGAAGTTGTTGGCAATGATCCAGCCCGGCTCGCGCCGCACCAGTTCGCCGTCGATGATTCGGATGACCAGTTCGTCGAGGTAAAACGGTTGTTTCACCCCTTGTTTTTGTAAAAATATGCGCAGCTGGCTATCGGGCTCGTACACCTGAAAATCGAGTTCGAACAAGCCCCATTCGCCGACCACGGAGCGCAGGTGAAAACGCAGGGCTTCGTGGCTGACATGGATTTCCCGACCGTCGGTCAGGCTGTTTTCCACAATTTTCATCTCGTGGTTCATGCCTAGGTCCTGGTTGACGTGCAGCCAGAAAGAGATGATGTAGTGCCCTTTGGGCAGCGGTGCGCGGTAAATCCAGCTGGTGTCGCCCATGTCGCCGGCAAAGGCGCCTTTGCCCTGGAACACTTTCAGGGTGGTGGTGAGCGAGTCGTAGGACTGGTAGTAGAAACGCGTATCAGGTCGGGAGGAGAGCCAGCGCCCGATGCGGTACTGGCCGCGGGAGTCGACGTAGTTGGTCACGCCCCGATGGCTTTCGCGTACGGCGGCGCGCAGGCTGTCGGGCGAGAGCGACAGGATTTTGACGCCCGGCCCGTCGTACACCATGGTTGCTTTTCCGATCAAGTGCTGGTGTTTGCGGCGCATTTCGTCCCAGCGGCCTTCATCGACGATGACGGCCAGGGGGCGATTGTCGGGCAGTTCGCCGAGCAGCATGGGCGTTTCGCAGGGTTCCAGGGGGAGTTGCACGGATTTGACCGTCTGGGCGCAGGAGGTGCGGCTCAGGTTGACGCCGAGGTCGGGCACGCCCGTTTGCAGGGCTGTTGTTTGTACTTTTTTGAAAAATCCGCCGTCGAATTCAAGCCAGATGTTTTCAGAGCCCATGTGGTAATACGGTAGCGGCAGCAGCCCCTGGTAGGGCGAAAAATCGACCTTCCCGATCCAGGGAAACTCTTTTTCCGCCACTTCTTTTTTCTCGATGTTGGGGTGGAGGTTGAGGGTTCGGGTGTGCTGCATCGTCCAGGCTTCCCAGAGCAGAATGACGAGGGCCAGCCCCATCACGGCCTTGCCCAGCCAGGGCGCTTTGCCGCCGCGGATGCCCCTGAAACGCATCGCCCAGTTCCACAAAACATAAAAAACGACCGTATTGGCCACGTAATAATAAGCCCAGGTAAAGCGCCCGAGGCCCCTGAATTGCCGCAGCGGACCGAAATAATTGACCATCCATTGCATGCCCTTGATGGCGAACGGAAAGCCGCAGGAAAAGATCAGCAGCACGAAGGCTGCCGTAAAAATGCCAATCAGGTAACGCTTGTGCGTGCGGTGGTAGGCCGCCGCGTTCCAGCTTTTGGCAAACATGCGGAACCCGGAAAACAACAGCCAGAGGGTGTACCCGAACACGACCAGACCCGCGTAGGCCCGCGCTTCGTAATCGACCCTGCGGATCGGCATGTTGAACAGCGAGGTCAGCGCCTTGTCGAGCCCCTTGAACAGGGGGAAATTTTCATACGGTAAAAACACCCCTTCCCAATAGCCGATGTAGGTGGTGAATCCGTAAGGATTGGCCGGTCGGTCGGTCACGAAATCGGACCAGTGCACCCACACGTTCAGCAGCGCAAACGGCAAAAGGATCATAACGACCCAGTGGCTGAACCGCACCCTGATGTTGCGCCACGAGCGGTCGATGATCACCTGATAAGCCATGTAAAGACTCAAAAACAGCGCTGAAAGGCCGAAATAATAAAAGTGCAGCTGCGCGGCCAGCCAGATCAGAATGCCGATCTGCAAACTCTGGTATCGCCTGCTTCGCCGCTCTTCGTAGCGGCAAAGCAGGTAGAGCAGCATGGGGAAAATAAAGGTGTGCGACAAGCCGAAGTGCCCGTCGAAACGATTGATCTGCGGCGATAAAAAGATCACGCCCAGCGAAACCAGTCCCGCGTACCACACCGCCAGGTGAAGTTTGCGCAGCAACAAAAACATAACGCCGCAGCCCAGCAGCAGGGAGATCACCTGAAAAAGATTCAGGGCGCCGACCACACCCTCGCCGAGCGGGCTCAGCTTCCGGTCCCACCATTGCAGGGCCGAACTGAAAACCGGCTGGTTGTCGGTAAACAGCACGTGCTCGCCGAAGGGATAATTCATGCCCCCATAGTGCGTAAAAGTGGAGTCGTAGCGCACGTGCCAGATCGTGGTGGCGTAGTTCTTAAAACCGTCGGTGGAGTCGGTCAGCATGTAATCGCCCGGCGCTTTCAGCCATTCGCCGTGTTTCAGCCAAATCAGGCCCGCAGCGATGACGAGGAGCAGCATGAGGCCCCAGAAAGTATGGGAGCGCCGGGGAGAAGCCAGGTTGTGCAGCCTTGTTTCAATTTGCTGTAACGGGTTGTGTTCCACGGCTTTAATTTTTCAGGTGCAACAAATTTTTAAAAAACAGCTTCATAAAATTCCCGCCTTCCGTGAGCAGGATTTTGCTGCCCATCTTGCTGAACGTGATGCCGGGCCGGAGTTCCACGGGCACGGGCGTCACAGGCACGCGGCCGTTGGCGAGCATCAAAAATTCGAGGTCGAACAGGAAGCGGTCGATGGTGGTTTCGAGGAAAACGGCTTTGCCCGATGCATCGAAACCTTTCAGGCCGCACTGCGAATCGTCGATGGGCTGGCGCAGCACATTGCGCAGCAGCCATCGCAGGCTTTTCGAGAGGCGGCGGCGAAACGGCGGCACCCGGTCGTAGTAGCCCTGGTCGCGGTTGCCGGCTGCAATGCCGCCTTTGTCGCGCAGGGTTTCGACCACCCGCTGCATACTGTCGAGGGTGTAGGGAAAATCGGCGTCGGTCACCAGACAGAAATCCGCGTCGGAAGCCGCCACGCCCTGCCGCAAGGCATAACCTTTGCCCCGGTTTTCGGCGTAACTGACCACCTGCGCGTCGGAGGCCAACTGTCGCAGCGTCGCGAAATTGGCTTCCTCGGCGTTGCGCTGCGAGCCGTCGTTGACGACGATGAGGCTCGTCTGTGCGCCGAGTTTATTTATAAATTTCTGAAAATCAAGGAATTTGGAAGCAAGTGCCGCTTCCCAGCCTTCCGGCGGGTTGTAGCAAGGCACGATGACTTGTAGGCGAAATGATGTGGACTGCAAAATAAAAACGCCGTTTGGGAAGGCACGCAAAGGTAGCAAACGCATCGCAGACGGAGGCATCCGACAATCAATCCGCCATTATGCGTCAGACAAAAAAGCCCCGGCACGGCTCAGTCGTACACCCGTTTGATCCTGAAATCGAGGGTGGAAAAACCGCCCGCTTCGAAATGCTCGATGCGGAGCCGGTGGCGGCCGTTGAGGGCCACGGTGACCTCGTCGGTCGCGGGTTCGTGCACATCCCAGTGGTCGATCAGGCGTTTGCCATCAAGGTAAAGGCGCGCGCCGTCGTCGCTGCCCAGTTCGATTTTGTAGCGGCCTTTGGGCAGTTCGAGCGTCGTCTCGGCCACCGTGGCAAAGTGCTCGGCATCGACACCCTCGGCCGGACGATCCCACCAGGCAAATGCGAGTTCATCAACCGTTTTTTCCGCCGCAGGCGTTTGTTTCAACAAGGCTTCGAAAGCCCCGGGCTGTTTCAGCGGGTCGTTTTCATTGGTGTAATTGAAAAAGCGAAGCGACCAGGAAAGGGGCGTGTCGAACCTTTGAAACGTAAACTGATAGGGCTTTCCGGCGGGTATTATTTCTCCAAAAACCGTGGTAATGGGCTGATCGCCAATGTATTCGAATACAAAGTGCAAGCCTTCCGCCTTGGGGTCGCGTTCGACTTCGATCAGGGCCGGAAAGCCCGGGGTGACCGAAGACAAACTGCTCGCGCCGTCCGAACGAAGGATGCTCCATTTGCCCTGCGGCCCCAGCAGACGGATGCGGTAGCGGTTGCCTTTGACCGATTCGAGCTGCGCGACGGGGCGCTGAAAATCGTAGGGGCCCCATTCGTCCACGATGATCTGGCTGCGCCCTCTGGGCCAATTGTCCGGCAGGGCGGCGAGCATGCCGTCGGGCAAGCTGTCGGGCTCTTTCAGGGCGCGTACGGGCGTCATCAGAGGCTCGTAGGGGTCGTCGGGGCGTTTGTCGGGGTGGTTGAAATTGAGGCTGCGCTGCGACGCCAGTTCGGGGTTGGCCCAGCTCGCTTCGAGCAGGGCGGCGGGTCCGTAAAGGTCGTTGCGGGCAAATTTCAGCCCGGTGTTGGGCGTCGTGCTGCCCAACAGGTTTTCAAAACCGAGAAACAGGTTTTCCCCGTTGACGTTGATATTATCGGCGCCGCTGATTTTCAAGGGTTTGCGCACATTGAGCATCACGTTGCGGTCGATGCTGAAGTCGCGGCAGCGCGTGTCTCTTTTTAGGGCGTAGCCCCAGTCGGCAGGCTGTTCGCCGCGCGCCCAGAGCTGGATGCCGGTGGAGTCGCCGTCGAAATAGTTTTGCAGGATCGTGTCCTGCTGCCCGTGTTCGATGGCGATGCCCGTGCGGCAATCGGTGATAAAATTTCCCCAGATCAGGGTCTCGTAACTGTAGCCGCCCCAGATGCCGTACGTGCATTCGGTGATGCGGTTGGCCTGGATGCGGTTGCGTGAAAAAGTGACTTCGATGCCGTTGGTCGGGGCGCAGGAAAAGTCGTTGCCGAAAATGTAGTTGTCGTTGCAGCCGCCCTCGCCGCTGTCCATGGTCGTCTGGCCGGCCCAAAGGAACAGGCCGTCGCCCGAGTGCGTCGCCGAGTTGAAAGCGATGAGGTTGTTGCTGCTTTGCTCGTAGAGCAGAATGCCCGCCGAGTCCTGTCCTCTTTGGTAAAATCCGTGCGAATAGCCGCGCACGTTCCAGTCCAGACGATTGTGCATCAGTCGGTTACGGCTGCTTCTGTACAGCCCGATGCCCAGCCCCGAATTGAACTGGAAGGTATTGTTGTACACCAGTCCATCGTTGCAGGCATTGAGCAGCAAGGCGTTTTGGCAGCCGGTGACGCGGCATTGGCGCACCATCGGGCGGGCGCACTGGTGGAGGTACATGGCCGCCCCGTAGCGCAGCCATTCGCCCTTGTCGTTCTGGTGGTAGCTCAGCCAGTCGGAGTAGTCCTCGCGTTCGCGGATGGAGCGCAGGCCCGACCGGTAGTTGTAGGAAAAGTCGCAACTGTCGAGGGTCAAATCGTCCGCGTGATCGGCCAGCAGGGCGACCTTGAACCCGCGGATTCGGGCGTTTTTGATCGTCACGTGCCGGCCGGTGACGAGCACGGCCAGTCCGCCGAACAGATCGGGGCGATGCGGGTCGGTGGTGCTGAGCAACTCGGCGTGCTGAAAATCGACCGTCAGGTTGTCGCCGCTGATGGTCACGAGCCCCTGGTAAGGACCCGTGCCAGCCGGATCGGCCCCGGCTTTCAGCCGGTAAGTCTGGGGTTTTACACGGCACGACTGCCGGATGTCGAGCCCTGCCTTCAGCGTGATTTCAGGTTGCTGGGCCGACAGGCAGGCGGGAAAAAGCAGAAAAAGGCCGAGGTATTTGATCATGCGGAACACCTTGTTTTTCAATTGGATGAAGAGCTGCTGGGCTTCGCTTTCCCCTCCAGTACTTCGATGACGGCGGCTTTCAGTTCGTCATAATCCGGTTTTTCCGGGAAGGTGTACTGAATGTAGGTGTAGTGCTTGCGCCCCTTGTCTTTGCCAAGCACGTAATGGGTGTCGCCGTGGCGGACGGCAGCGCTCGATTCGGTTTGCACGGTCAGTTCGGTTTTGCCCTTGGCATCGAGCAGGTAAAAAACGTGTTTGTAGTACAACATTCCCGAGCTGACAAATCGTTCGTACACCAGCACGCGCTGCCCGTTCCACATGAACTGGTCTATACAGAAATCATCGGCCATGCTTTTCGGCAGTTTTTTGGCGCGCCAGGCGCTGTACAGCACGGGTTTCAGGGCGTCGCCTTTGGCGTATTCTTTTTGGCCGTAGTAAACCTGGATCAAAAAGGCATAGGCACGGTAGTCATTGGGCGAAATTTGTAAAAACTCCTTGATCGCCACTTCCGCTTCCGCGTATCGCCGGACACGCACGCCCAGGCTGCCGATGTTGAAAAGGCATTCCTGGTAAAATTCCGAGTTTTTGTCCACCCTGGTTTTGGCCGTCTGAAAGGCGTCGACTGCCTCGTTGTCGCGGCCCATGTCGGACAGGACGTTGCCGATCTGGACGTAAGCGCGTTCGGGCGGTTCGGACATGGTCAGCGAATGTTGGTAAAACAGCAGGGCGCTATCGAGCTGGTTCCAGATGTAGTACAAATCGCCTTTCCAACTCCAGAACAGGGGCCGGCTGGCATCGATGGCAATAGCCCGGTGCAGACTGGAGAATGCCTCGGCGCTGTCTTTCATAAAATACCCCGCCTGGGAGCGAAAAAACCAGGCAGTCGAGTAGTTTGGATTGCGTTCGATGGCCCGTTTGAAGTACACTTGAGCCAGTGAATCTTCGTCGGTTGAGAAGTAGGCGCGCCCCACGATGAAAAGTCCCGTGTCGCTGAGTTCGGGAGCGGTTTGGGCAATTTTGATAATGTCGTCGTACGCATCGCGGTCGTACAATTCCTTGATGCGTTCATCGGCCGATTGGGCGGCAAGGAAAAGGGGGAGCAGCAGCAGGAGGCTGGAAAAGGCGATTTTTCGTGTGCGCATGGGAAAGTTTGTGTTTTGGTAAAAACGTTCGAAACAACGGTTTTCGTCGAAGCGGGTCAATATTCTATCCGCAGCACGGGGCCGAATGTTACTGTTTAGGTTTTCAGACCGGCAATTTTTACATTTTTTGTAAAAACTTAGGCCAAGGGTAGAAGATGGAGGTTTTTTGTTTCAGGTTCGGATGTCTCCCTTCGGTCCTAATGAACCACGAGGGCTTCGGGGTTAGGAGACAGTATGTAGCCCAGTTTGTCTGCCAATTTTTGCAAGTGCTTTTCTTGTCTGGCTTTCAATTGGTTATTGTAATTTTCAATCCCTTGTTC
>JBGAHL010000023.1:0-86915 GCA_044226205.1 Saprospiraceae bacterium | reverse complement strand
GCATTGAACCGTCACCGGGGCGGGGTTGCTGGCCGTGGGGTTGGTGGTGTCGTCGATTGTGATCGTTTGCGTGACGTTGATGGCGTTGCCGCAGGCATCCGTTACCGAGTAGGTGCGCGTGATCACTTCCGGGCAGGTGTTGCCGTCCGATACGTCATTGACAAAAGCCACCGTCGGAACGGCTGTGCAGTTGTCCGCTTCGTCTGTGACCACGGCTACGTTCGGAGCGGGCACGTCGGCCGGGCACTGCACCGTTACGGGAGCGGGATTGCTGGCCGTGGGGTTGGTGGTGTCGTCGATATTGATAGTTTGATCACATTCAGCCGAATTGCCACAGGCATCTGTGACGGTCCAATGTCGAGTAACAACAATTGGGCAAGAACCTGTCTGAGAATCGACATATTTATACTCAACAATTCCACAACCATCTGAAGCAGCGCCACCGGCTGCATTAAACTGCGCCTGCGTAACCGTTACTTCCATCGTGGAAAAAACCAGTCCAGTGATCGCAGCGGTATTGCAAGCTTCCAGATTTTGCGTCGGAGGGCAGGTTGTAATGACCGGAGCGCCATTGTCTTGCAGGGTGACAGCAATATTGTAGTTGTTACTGACACAATTTAAGACACTGTTCCGGACGGTTAAGGTCGCGTTATAGGTACCACAACTTGCCATTCCGGGTACTGTAATATTGATCGGACTGGATGGCAGCGCAGCATTTACAACATCAACAAAACCAGCCGCTTCAGCAGCGGCATCGAAATCTATACTGTATTGATCGACGCCGCCAGTAGTAGCCGAATAGGGCAACCCGGCTGTACCGCTGCCGGGGCAAACCGGGCTGATCGCGCCCAGTGTAATCGTCGGATTGGGCAATGGCACGATACCGCCGACATTGTAACAATACAGGTTGTTGTTGCCGCCACCCAGGGTTTTGAAGTTGTTATCGGCATTGATGCTCATGTTGGAATTGAGCGGGTCGTTCGTATTGTCGAACAAATAGACGTCACCCAGGCAGTTGCCGGTTATTTTAAAGGTAAAAAGGTCAATATTGGTATTGGCCGGAATATTAAACGGGGTATAAGTACCCGCATTGAGCGGGGCAAAAAAAGCATAGTCTTTACTCGGGTTTTCGGCCGGACTGTTGAGTTGGCTGACGCCCATCTGCAAACCCGTCAGGTTGGTAATATTGGTGATCATGATAGACGACCCGCCGGCGCCGTCGGGATCGGATGCCACGATAGTAAACTGCGTACTTCCTGTGATCCGGGCCAGCGCTCCGCTGTATCCTATCCCGCTGTTGAAAGAAACCCGATAAGTCTGCCCGTCCGGATCCAGGGTGAGTTTGAACGTCACACATGCGCATCCATCGTTGCTGCTGTCATTGCCAGTGTACAAATTGACATTCCCTCCGCCCAGCGTCTTGAAATTGTTATCCGCATTGATACTCATATTGGAGTTGAGCGGATCATTCACATTATCAAATAAATACAGCGATGCCAGACACCCCGAGGAGGTCTGGAACGTGAACAGATCGATGTAGGTATCGGCAGGAATGTTGAACGGTGTATAAGACCCCGAATTAGTTGGCGCAAAAAACAGATAGTCTTTAGAAGTGTTTTCAGCCGGACTGTTCAACTGACTCAACCCAATTTGCAGCGCCGTCAGGTTGGTCAAATTGGTTACCGTAAAAGCGCCCGGCCCTGTGCCATCGGGGTCAGGCGCGACAATTGTAAACTGGGTAGAACCGGTGATTCTTGCCAAAGGACCCGAGTAGGCCACCGTACTTTTAAACGATACCGTGTAGGTTTGCGTACTCGAGTTATAACTCAGTTTATACGTAACGGCGGCGTTAAGGGCAATACAAAAGGTAACAAAAATCAAAGCGAGTAAAGACTTCTTCATGATGATTATAGTTAAAAAGCCCGGGTCGGGTTATGAGGGAAATTAATTTCGATTACATCGCGACAAGTCTGTCTAATGCAGTACAACGACGTTCCAGGGCTGTGTTCGGCGACCGCCACTGAATTGGAATGACAACCTGTAAATTCCTGACTGCCAGTTTTTTACCGGAATAAGCAAGGCATGTTCCCCTTTGATCGAGGCTACCCTTTCGCGGTAAACCTCCCGACCGAGTTGATCCACTATCACCATTTCCACACGCTCGTCGCCTTCTTGTGGCATATACCAGCGAATCAATACCTGTTCCGACGCCGGCACCGGCGAAACGTGGACGGCTTCGATCAAAGCAGCGCTGGCTTCCTGATTACCCGAAACCACGCCGCAGTCGGCAATGCCGTTTATAACTCCGATACAGGCATTGCCCCTTGCGCCCAACACTCCGATATGCTGGGTAATATTGAATCCTTCCGCCACAACAGCCGTAACCATGGGGTCATCGTTGGGCAACAATTCCACTTTACCTGCACAAGCGCCGCCCGCATTGACAAAGGAAAAAAGCGGAACTTCCACGCCTTCTGTAAAAAGAATCTGGTCCGTCCGTCCGCTCACCAGGGCAATGCACACAAAAGTGTAGCCAGGCGCTGCCACAGTTTCCTCGACATAGGCATTGTCGGCCCACACGGCTTCGGGTATCAGGCTGGTGATACCGGGTATAAAATCGACATCCGATGCTACGCGCAGAACGATCTGCGCCGAGCCCACCTGATTTTTGGGAGCAGTCCAGCTGATCTCAGGCAACATGCTGACCGTGTATTGACCTGTTTCCGGTTGGTAGGCCAGATTGAACTTCACCTGTCCGAACATAAAACCGGACGTGAGCCAAACAAGGAGTATTGATAATAAAGCTTTCATAATCAATGTTTTTCAAACACTAAGGGAATATGAATTCCGGGCGAATTGCCGCGGGGCATTGTCAGGGATATCAACATCCTTGAAATGCCCCGCCGGCGGATACGCACCGTGTTATGGTATTTGTTGGTGTACGATGAAGTTGGGTAGCGCATTGATGTTGTCCGGGAACAGGAATACCGTGTAGAAAGGCAAATCCGCATCGGCATTACCACCCTGATAAATCACATGACCGTCGAGGTTGCCATCCGAGCGGTCGTATGCCGTCACTACGTAGTTGGGCAATACGCCCGTGTTGCCCGGATCGAGCAATACGCGGTAATAGGGTTCATCCGGATCGGCGTTGCCCCCCTGGTAAATCACCCGGTTGCCCGTACCACTTTGGTTACCCATGTTACCCATCCACAAAGCCCGTTTGCCCGTGCTGCGCAATTCCTGCGCATAAGGAGAGCCGTTGGGCCCGGCAACCTGATAGTTGCCCGTAGAGGTCAAGGTGTAATCGACCGGGGTAAGCGAACCGGACAATGCAATAGCGTTGGCCGTCATGACACCCAGGTGGTTGCGATGGCGGAATGCCACATAGTAGTTGCCGGGCGTTACTCCGTTGAAAGAAAGCGGTGAAGTACCGTCACTGGAACTGACCACATCGCCGTCGCGCTGGATCAAAGCAGCCTTGCGGGCGACCACCGTTGCCGGGTTGACAGCATCGCGCAACTCGATCAATACCCAGTCGACGATGGCATTGTCGCCCGTGACCGTCAGTACGCCTGCACCAATGGTTTCAGTACCGAAGTAGGCAAAGTCGCCATACGCGCTGCCGCCATAAGGCTGTGCCGAAGGAATCAGGTTCATGGTGCGCAAGGCATCCGACATCTTGCCGGTCACGTCGTCGTATGCACCGCCGAGGAAACCTTTCGGCGCCACAAGCAAGGCGCAAGGATTCGGGATGCAAGGATCAAGCGGATCCGGGTCGTTGATATCCGACACACCGTCGCCATCCATATCGCAGGCTGGCGCGAGGCCGGGATTGACGGTCAGGCTGGCAGCATTCGAGGTCACAGAAGGCGTACACGTGCCGCTTACGACCACCCGGTACTGATAGCCGCTCATCGCCAGAGTCACCGCTGTTTTGGTGTACGTGGAAGCGGTCGCCCCCGGAATATCGACGAAGCCGGAGCCTGCATCCTCTTGCCACTGGTACGTCAGGCCGGTGCCGGTCGCCGTTACGCTGTAAGTGGCGTTGGTCCCTTCGCAGGTCGTTACGGGCACAGGCTGCACGGTAATTGCCGGAGCCGTATTCACCGTCAGGCTCACCGCGGCGGAAGTCACCGGCGGCGTGCAGTTTCCACTGATCACCACCTGATATTGATAGCCGTTCATGGCTGCCGTGACCGACATTTTTGTAAATGACGCGCTGGTCGCGCCGACTACGTTCACAAAACCCGATCCCGTGTTTTCCTGCCATTGATACGTCAAACCCGAGCCGGCAGCCACTACGGTAAAGGTGGCATTGGCGCCGGCGCATAACGTGACGGCAGAAGGCTGCGTCGTTATCGAAGGCGCCGTGTTGACCGTCAGGCTAACCTGCGTGGAGGTCGCGGCGGGCGTACAGGCTCCGCTCACGATCACCTGGTATTGATACCCATTCATCGCGGCGGTCGTCATCGCTTTGGTATAGGAAGCGCTGGTTGCGCCGGGAATGTTGACAAAACCCGAACCCGTGTTTTCCTGCCATTGATAACTCAGTCCCGTGCCTGTGGCTACCACGGTAAAGGTGGCATCCGCGCCGGCGCAAACCGTCGCTGCCGAGGGTTGGGTGGTAATGGCCGGAGCCGTATTGACCGTCAGCAAGGCCGCATTGGAAGTGGCCGGAGGCGTGCAGGTTCCCGATACCACCACCCGGTATTGATAACCGCTCATGGCAGCCGTCGTCATCATTTTTGTAAATGAAGCACTTGTGGCGCCCGGAATATCGGTAAAGCCAGAACCGGTGTTTTCCTGCCATTGATACGTCAAACCATCGCCGGTAGCCGCAACCATAAAGGTGGCATTGGCGCCTTCGCAAACCGTCGCTGCAGAAGGCTGGCTGGTGATAGCCGGCGCCTCGATCACCGTCAGTGCAACCCCCGAAGAGGTCGCATTGGGCGCGCAAAGGCCGGATATCGTCACCCGGTACTGATAGCCGTTCATGGCTGTGGTGACCGAGGTTTTGGTATAGCTGCCCGACGTCGCACCCGGAATATCGGTAAAGCCCGAGCCCGTGTTTTCCTGCCATTGATACATCAGGCCCGAACCGGTAGCCGTCACGCTGAACATCGCGTTGGCGCCTGCGCAAGCCGTGGCCGGCAACGGCTGCACAGTAATCACCGGCGGCGTATTGACGGTCAGGAAAGCGGAGTTGGAAGTCACGGGCGGCGTGCAGGTACCCGTTACGACCACGCGGTACTGCCAGCCGTTCATGGCTGCCGTCACCGTTGCGGCCGTGTAGGCGGCATTGGTCGCCCCGGAAATATCGGTAAAGCCCGAACCGGTATTCACCTGCCATTGATACGTCAGTCCTGCACCGGTAGCCGTCACGTTGAAAATCGCGTTGGCGCCTTCGCAAACGACCTGATCAGCCGGTTGCGCAGTGATAGCCGGCGCAACGTTGACGGTCAGGGTAGCGTTGCCCGAGGTAGTGGGCGGCGAACACAGGCCAGTGACCAGCACGCGGTATTGATATCCGCTCATGGAGGCCAGTACGGAGGGTTTGGTGTACGACGCAGCAGTTGCGCCGGAAATATTGACAAAACCCGAACCCGTGTTTTCCTGCCATTGGTACGTCAGACTGCTGCCCGTGGCCACCACAGTAAAGGTGGCATTGGCGCCTTCGCAAACCGTGGCATTGGCCGGTTGCGTAGTGATCGCTGGCGGCGCTTCCACACTCATGACGGCCTCATTGGATACCGCCGTGGGAGCGCAGTTGCCGCTCACCAGCACCCGGTATTTGTAACCGTTCATGGCCAGAATAATCCCTGTTTTGGTATAGGAACTGCTCGTTGCACCGGAAATATTGACAAAACCGCTGCCGGCATCTTCCTGCCATTGATAACTCAGACCCGGACCGGTGGCCACCACGGTAAAGGTAGCGTTGCTGCCCACGCAAGCCGTCAGGCTGGCAGGTTGCGATACAATAGCCGGCGCCGGCTGAATGGTAAGGGTCACCGTATTCGAGGTCACCGAAGGCGGACAAACACCGCCGATGATGACGCGGTACTGATAACCGTTGTACGAAGCCGGTGCAGCGACCTTTGTATAGGTAGCGTTGTTGGCGCCGGGGATGTCGACAAAGCCGAAACCGTCGTTGACCTGCCACTGGTAAGCCAGCCCTGCGCCGGAAGCCGTTACGCTGAACGTCGCATTGGCGCCTGCGCAAATGCTCAGGTCCGATGGCTGCGCGGTAATTGCCGGGGCCGTGGTCACCGTCAATAAAGCGGCATTGGACGTTACCGGGGGCGCACAGGCGCCGCTGACCACTACGCGGTATTGGTAGCCGTTCATGGCGCCCGTTACGGCCGTTTTAGTGTACGAACTCGACGTAGCGCCGGAAATATCGGCAAATCCCGAACCCGTATTCTCCTGCCATTGGTACGTCAGGCCGGTGCCGGTGGCCGATACCGAGAAGGTGGCATTGCTGGTTTCACATACGATGACCGGTGAAGGCTGCGTCGTGATCGACGGGGCAGTATTCACGGTCAGCAAGGCGGCATTGGAGGTCACGGAAGGCGGACAAGTGCCGCCAACAATGACCCGGTACTGATAACCGTTCATGGCGGCCGTCACCGACGACTTGATGAACAGGGAGCCAGTTGCGCCGGAAATGTTGACAAAACCCGAACCCGTATTTTCCTGCCATTGATAGGTTACGCCCGTACCCGTCGCCGAAACGGTGAAAATGGCGTTGTTGCCTTCACAAGTCGTGACATTAAGCGGCTGCGCCGTAATGCTGGGCAGCGTATTGACCGTCAAAGTGGCAATAGACGAGGTAACCGGGGGCGGACAAGTGCCGCTGATAATGACCTGATACTGGTATCCGTTCATCGAACTGTTCACGGACGACTTGGTGTAAGACGAAGCCGTAGCGCCGGGAATATTGACAAAGCCGGAGCCCGTGTTTTCCTGCCATTGGTACGTCAGGCCGGTGCCGGTAGCCGACACGCTGAATGTCGCATCATTACCTGCACATACCGCTGCGCTGGCCGGCTGGGTGGTAATTGCCGGGGCGGTGTTCACCGTAAGGAGGGCGGCATCGGAGGTGACCGGAGGCGCACAAGTACCACTGACAATGACCCGGTATTGATAACCGTTCATGGCGGCCGTTGCCGACACTATGGTATGCGAAGCGCTGGTCGCGCCGGAAATATTGACAAATCCCGAGCCCGTATTTTCCTGCCATTGATACGTTAAACCTGTACCCGTCGCTGTCACGCTAAAGGTCGCATTGTTGCCGGCACATACCGTGGCCGAAGCGGGCTGTACGCTAATAGCCGGCAGGGTATTGACGGTAAGGGTGACTGGTGTAGAAGTAACCGGGGAAGGGCAAGTGCCGCTGATAATGACCTGATACTGACTGCCGTTCAGCACTGCCGTGACGGCCGTCTTGGTATACGAGGCACTGGTCGCGCCGGGGATATTGACAAAACCGCCACCCGTATCTTCCTGCCATTGGTACGTCAATCCTGTACCCGTGGCGACCACGGTAAAGGTCGCATTCTGACCTTCGCAAACCGTCGCTGCCGAGGGCTGTGTCGTGATCGCAGGCGCCGTATTTACCGTCAGTGCAACCGGCGTGGAAGTCACTGGCGGCGTGCAGGCGCCGCTCACAATCACCTGATATTGATAGCCGTTCATGGCTGCTGTCGTCATGGCCTTCGTGTACGAGGCGCTGGTCGCGCCGGCGATGTTGACAAAACCCGAGCCCGTATTTTCCTGCCATTGGTACATCAGACCGCTGCCCGTGGCCACGACTGTAAAGGTCGCGTCCGAACCTGCGCACACCGTCGCCGCCGAGGGCTGCGTCGTGATCGCAGGCAGGGTATTCACCGTCAGGGTGACCGCCGTAGACGTGACTGCCGAGGGGCAAACACCGCTCACGATCACCTGGTATTGGTAACCGTTCATGGCGGCCGTGGTAGTCATTTTGGCAAATGATGCACTCGTCGCGCCGGGGATATTGACAAAACCCGATCCCGTGTTTTCCTGCCACTGGTACGTCAGGCTGCTACCTGTGGCCACTACGGTAAAGGTCGCATTCTGACTTTCGCAAACCGTCGCTGCCGAGGGCTGTGTGGTGATCGCGGGGGCCGTATTGACCGTCAGTGCAACCGGCGTGGAAGTCACCGGCGGCGTGCAGGCGCCACTCACAATCACCTGATATTGATACCCGTTCATGGCGGCTGTCGTCGCCATTTTGGTGTACGAGGCGCTGGTTGCGCCGGGGATATTGACAAAACCCGAACCCGTGTTTTCCTGCCATTGGTACATCAGACCGCTGCCTGTGGCCACCACGGTAAATGTCGCATCCGAACCCGCGCACACCGTCGCCGCCGAAGGTTGCGTCGTGATCGCAGGCAGGGTATTGACCGTCAGGGTAACCGCCGTAGACGTGACTGCCGAGGGGCAAACGCCGCTCACGATCACCTGATACTGGTAACCGTTCATGGCAGCCGTGGTAGTCATTTTGGTAAATGATGCACTCGTCGCGCCGGGGATGTTGACAAAACCCGAACCTGTGTTTTCCTGCCATTGATACGTCAAACCACTACCCGTGGCCACTACGGTAAAGGTCGCATTCTGACCTTCGCAAACCGTCGCTGCCGAGGGCTGTGTCGTAATCGCGGGTGCCGTATTTACCGTCAGAGCAACCGGGGTCGACGTGACCGGCGAGGGACAGGTTCCGCTGATGATCACCTGATACTGGTAACCGTTCATAGCGGCCGTCGTCATCGCTTTCGTGTACGAAGCGCTGGTCGCGCCGGAAATATTGACAAAACCCGAACCCGTGTTCTCCTGCCATTGATACGTCAGGCCGGTTCCCGTGGCCACCACGGTAAAGGTGGCATCAGTGCCTTCACAAACCGTCGCCGCCGAGGGCTGCGTCGTGATCGCCGGGGCGGTATTCACCGTCAGTTGAACGGAGGCCGATGTAACCGCGGGTGAGCAGGCGCCGCTCACGACTACCTGATACGTGTAACCGTTCATGGCAGCCGTAGTAGTCATTTTGGTAAATGATGCACTGGTCGCGCCAGGGATATCGGCAAAGCCGGAGCCGGTATTTTCACGCCATTGATACGTCAGGCCGGTACCGGTTGCCGCCACGGTAAAGGTGGCATTAGTCCCCTCGCAAACCGTCACATCGACGGGCTGCGTGGTGATCGCCGGGGCCGTATTAACGGTCAGCGCCACCGGAGCGGAGGTGACCGGAGAAGGACAAGTTCCGCTGATAACGACCTGATACTGATAGCCGTTCATGGCCGCCGTCGTCATGGCCTTCGTGTACGAAGCGCTGGTCGCGCCGGGGATATTGACAAAACCCGAGCCCGTGTTCTCCTGCCATTGGTACATCAGCCCGCTGCCGGATGCCGACACGGTAAAGGTGGCATCCTGGCCTTCGCACACCGTAGCCGCAGAGGGTTGTGTGGTGATCGCCGGGGGCGTGTTGACCGTCAGGGTAGCTTCCGTGGAGGTTGCGGCGGGCGCACAGGCGCCATTGACAATCACCCGGTATTTATAACCGTTCATGGCGCCGGTAACCGCCATTTTGGTGTAGCTCGCACTCGTGGCGCCGGAGATATTGGCAAAACCGGAGCCGGCATCTTCCTGCCATTGGTAGCTCAGGGTGGGGCCGAGCGCTGCCACGGTAAAGGTCGCGTCGCCGCCTGCGCAAACCGTCACATTCACCGGGTTGGTGGTGATGATGGGCGCGCAGGTTTCGGTGGCAAACGTATAGTATTCACCGTTGGTAAAGTCATAATTGACCTCCCAGTTGGAGCCATTGAGGCTCATGGGCACTTCCGTCGCGCCGTTGCTGAAGTCGCCGTCGTTGTCGATCAACAGGTAGACGGAGAGTACCTCGGCAGGCAGTTTCGTCGTAAGCGAACTGCTATTGTCAGGGATGCGAATTTTCACAGAGCCCATGGTACCCGTTTCGGAGATCAGCCATTCGCGCGTCAGGCGCTGGCGCTGTGAAGGCGCTTCGGTATCCTGCCAGGAAATAGCGCCGTCGTTGTTGCCCCAGAGCATGTACGATACGTCGGTGGTAAACAAAGCGCTGTTGGCCGGGTTGTCGGTAGCAATGGTATTGCCGTTGCCGATAGTGACCAAAGCGTCGGCATTGACCGATTTGGACTGTTTCTGATTCAAATCGGAGCAATCTTCACGACCAATACCGGCGATATCATTGTCGTAGCCGCCGGTTGCACCCACATCCCAAATAGTGGCATTGGTACCGTTGACATAGTCGTGCGAAAGCGTGATACCGTATTTGACGGCCAGATAACTTTCTACCCGGATGCGGTCAGCTGACGACAATTGCACACTATACAGGGCAAGTTCGGCGATTCGGCCATTAAAATTATCGGGCGAACCGTCGACCCGGCCACCGATCCAGATCTCCTCGGCGGAGCCGCTGTTGATGTCGCGGGTGAGTGTGCCACCGGCAGTACCGTTGCGCCAGGTTGCGCCGGTGCCGGTGCCCGAATTGCGATCGGCGGCATTCAGTACAGCCTGGGTAGTGACCAAACCGCCGCCTGTTGCCGCCGGTGAAGCCACGCAGGCACTGGAATGCCAGTTGAGGTCGCCGGCTGCCGTAAATTGCGGATTAACACCGGCATTGCTGCAGGCATTGATCTCCTGCACAACCACCGAACCACCGGCATCTGCGCTGACCACGCTGAACAGCGTGTATTGCGAGGCGTTGGTGCCCAGCGCCGAAGCCGACACCTGCATAATGTCGTTCGTACCGTCAAAATCAACCGCGGGGTTGAAGTTGATGTAGTTGGCTGTGCCGGCCAGGGCTGGCTGGTTGGCGCCGGTGGCTTGTGTTGCATTGTTCATCAAACCACTCTGATCGGCCCACGACGAGGGGGTGAATCCCAGATCAGCGCGCAACCACAGCGATGTATTGGTAGCGATACAACCGGGCTGGGCCGGAAGGTTGGTCGCAAAGGTGAAATAGTGTCCGTTGGTCAGGTCGACATTGGCCTCCCAATCGGTACCATTGAGGGTCATGGGCACCTCGGTAGCGCCGCTGCTGAAATCGCCGTCGGCATCGACCAGCAAATAAACCGTGCTGACTTCTGCGGGCAATTTGGTAGCCAGCGCGCTGCTGTTGTCGGGTACCTGAATTTTAACGGAGCCTATAGTTCCTGCTTCACTGACGCGCCATTCGCGGGTAAGGCGACGCCGGGCAGCCGGAGATTCTGCTACCTGCCAGGACAGGGCGCCGTTGTTGTTGCCCCAAAGCAGGAAAGAGGCATCTGTGGTGAAGGTCGACGTGTTGGCGGCGTTGCTGGCAGCGATGGTATTGTCGTTGCCAATCGTCACCAGTGCGGAGGCATTGACCGATTTGGACTGCTTCTGCTTCAACAGATCACAATCGTCGCGGCCGATGCCGGCGATGTCGTTGTCGTATCCGCCGGTGTTGCCCAGATCCCAAAGCAGGGTTCCGGCTCCGGAATAATAGTCGTGGGCAAGCGTGATACCGTATTTCAGGGCCAGGTAAGACTCCACCTTGTCGCGAGCGGTCGAGCCGATATCCTCGTTGTAGAGGATTACCTCGGCATAATCGCCGGTAAACTGGTAGGTTTTGCCGTAGCCGATCTCGATCTGACTGGCGGAGTTGGTCGGCGTTTGTGTCGCCGAGGTGGCAGCCTGCCCGTTTACGCTGACTTTCTGGTTGGTATCGTAGTAGCCCGTTGATATAAAGGGGGTTGTCGGATAAAGCTGGTGCGGCACGTTGGCCGGCTCGGTACCGGTTTGGTCGCCCTCCCAGAAACCCACTTTTTGGTTGGGGTTGCCGTACATCCCGAATCCGTTTGGCCAGGCGGAGTTGTCCGTTTTGGTCAAAATCGGATTGAAGGCCAACACACTCGGTTTGGTCACGGCAAATACGGTGACTTTCGAAGCGGTCGGATTGAGGTGCGCGGCATCCGGGGTGGTAAAATATTTGCCTGTACCCAGCGCCATAGCCGGGTTGAAGTTGATCGACGAAGTGATCTGCGGCGCGCCCACCACGGTGATCGGGTTGAGGTTGAGCGTCTGGTCGGCCCAGGCCGTCACGGTCGGGTCGCCGGTAACGCCTGCATCCGCTTTCAACCAGAGGCTGAGGTTGGGCACGACGCAGCCGGGCGCCGGAGGCAGTTCGGTGGAGAAAGTGAAATACTGGCCGTTGGTAAAGTTAACATCGCCTTCCCAATCGGTGCCGTTGAGGGTCATGGTGATCTCGGTCGCGCCGCTGCTGAAGTCGCCGTCGTCGTCGACCAGCAGGTAAACCGGGTAAGCCTCGGGCGGCAGTTTGCTGCTCAAGGGGCTGCTGTTGTCGGGGACGCGCACCCGCACGGAGCCGACAGTACCGGTTTCCTGCACCCGCCATTCGCGGCTGATTCGCATACGGCTGGCAGGGGTTTCCGTGTACTGCCAGGCGATCGCGGCGTTGTTGTTGCCCCAGACGAGGAACGACTTGTCGGCCGAAATCCCGTTGGTATTCGACGCATTATCAGCAGCGATGGTATTGCCATGGCCCATGGTCACCAGTCCGTCAGCATTGACGGATTGCGATTGTTTTTGGTGCAGCGCCTGGCAATCGTCGCGGCCGAGGCCGGCGATGTCGTTGTTGAAGCCGGTGTTGAGCGTAGCATCCCACATTTTGGTCGTACCGTCGCCGGCCACGTAGTCGGTCGGCGTGGTTTGATCGAGTGTGAGGCCATATTTGAGAGCAAAATAGCTTTCCACGCGGTTGCGTTCGGAAGCAGTGAGCACGACGTTGTAGGCGACAAATTCCACCAAATCGCCGTCGTATTCTTCGCCGTTGGCGCCCGTACGGTTATTATATCCGCCCAGGGAGAAGGCGGGGCTGGCCGGCACATTGTTGACATTGGCGGCATTGGCGGCAATTTGTTTGCCTTCGTCGTAGATATAGCGGTCGGTACCCGAAGCCAGGGCATCGTACCGGAAGGTATTGAGTTGCCAGCCGGCACGCGGTGCGCCGCCGCTCAGGTCGTCGCCGAAGTGGTAAAGCAAACGGGTTCCACTGCCATAATTCGGATGGTAAGCGATACTCTGATTGGCCACCGGATTTCCGATAGCGAAGAGGTTGGAACTCGTATTATCCGGTTTGTGTACGGCAACGATCGTGTAAGGACTGTTGCCATTCATCGTGTTCAGGGTGGCGGTCAGCACCTGGCCGTCGGCGCCGCCAGCGAAGGTAGCGCCCGGGTTGAAGTTCAGGATGCTGGCGCCATAGGTCGGCTGGCGGGAGGCCGTCGACTGGCTGACATTCGCTTCATTGCCGCTGTAGTCATTCCAGGTGGCTACTTTACCCGAACTCAGCGTCACGCCATAATCGGGACGGTACCACATCGTGACGCCGAGATTGACGCAGCCAGGGCCTTTTATGGCATCACCGATGGTGAAATAAGCGCCGTCGGGCAAGAGGCTGGTATTGAAAGTCGCCAGGCCATTGGCGTCGAGCGGTATTTCCTGACTGGGCGCCGAAGCGAAGGTCGCGGAGGTGTTGTGAACAATCAGATAACGGTTCGGATAGCCCTGCACCTGAATGGTAACATCCTGGTCGTTCCAGTTCGTTTTGTCGACCCGCCACACGCGTGTCATCCGCTGGGTGACGTTGGCGCCACTCACCGGCAGCATGGTCGTGAGGCTGCCGTTGTTATCGCTCCACACGAAAAATGACTTGTCGTTGGTAATCGTGTTCGTATTCGAGGCATTGTCGGCGGCAATGCTGCTGCCAAGTGCGAAGGTGACGAACTGACCCGTGTTGGCGCTTTTGCTTTGTTTTTGCACCAGGCTCTGACAGTCGTCGCGGCCGAGGCCGGCGATGTTGTTGGCAAAACCCGTGTTGACAGCGGCGTCCCACATTTTGGTGGTACCGTCGCCAGCGAGGTAGTCCTGCGGTGTCGTTTGATCGAGTGTGAGGCCGTATTTCAAGGCGAAATAGCTTTCGATGCGCTGGATTTGCACGGCCGTAAGATCGACGTCAAAATACACTGCCATTTCGGGCAGGTTGCCGTTGTACTTGTTGCCGCCGCTCACAAAATCATGGCCGAGAATACGATAGCCATTGCCGCCCGATTGCCAGTTCAAGGTGGCTACGGTGTTGGTCGTGGGTGCATTGCCATTGTAGGAAATACCGCGGGTATGCGTCCCAGCAGTGTACACACTCCTCATCAGGCGCGTTCCAGACGGTATGCTGGCCCGCGAGAATGCCTTGTTCGGAAAATCAAAACTGGCACTTGGCGTACTTGGTCGCACGTAAACGGCCTGGTCGGTAACATTGGCGCCGTGCGACAAAATAGTGCCGCCTGTGCCCGTGCCCACACTAAACACGGCAATACTGTGGTTGCCCGTCGTGAACAAGTCGGTAGAAAAATCGTAGGCTTCACCCGTGACAGCGCCTGCAAAGGTCACAGCCGGGTTGAAGTTGACCGCACCCGCGGTAACTGTCGCCGAGCCGCGACCAACCGGACTGTTGTCCTGGCCGCTATAATCGCCCCAGTAGGTGGGCGAGACGGCGCCCTGATCGGCCCGCAGCCACACTTTCACACCGGTATTGACACAACCGGGGCCTTTGATGGCATCGCCGATGGTGAAGTAGGCGCCGTCGGGCAACACGGAGGAATTGAACGTAGCTTGCCCGTTGGCATCGAGCAGGATTTCCTGATCGACCGTGGCAAAGGAAGCCGAGGAGTTGCTGATCAGGAGGTAGCGGTTGGCAAATCCCTGGGCCTGGAAAGTGACTTGCTGATCGGCCCAATTGGTTTTATCGACACGCCAGACGCGTACCATACGTTCGGTGACGTTGGCGCCGCTTACCGGTACGACGGTGGTTTTGCTGCCGTTGTCGTCGCCCCAAAGGAAGAACGAGGTGTCGCGGGTGATCGTCGCCGAATTGGAGGCATTATCAGCGGCAATGGTATTGCCGAGCGCGAAGGTGATGAATTGCCCGGCATTGATGCTCTTAGTTTGTTTCTGAACCAAAGCCTGGCAATCGTCGCGGCCGATACCGGCAATGTTGTTGTCAAAACCGCCGCTGCCGCCGACATCCCAGATCGTACCGCCACTGCCGGCAAAGTAGTCATGCGAAAGCGTGACACCGTATTTGACCGCCAGATAACTTTCGATTTTTTCGATTTCGTTGGTCGTCATCCGACCGCCGTTGGTTGCGGGAGTGCCAGTTTTATAAATCACAACCTCGGCAATGTCGCCCAGGAAGTTTTCACTCAGGCTCAACCCGTCGTTGCCGATGTCGGAGCCAAGCCCCATTTTATTCGCACTGAATGCGTAGGTATTGCTCCCGGCGATATTGGCAGAAGTACCGTTCCAGTGAATGGTTTTTTGCGAACCATCTTTGGGTAAAATGTAGGTCGTAATGCCATAATCGATACCCAGTGCAGTAGATGGAATCTGGTTGGCGCTCAACCAGACGGATGGTCGGTTGGCTCCGCCGTTGTTGTACCATTGCACATGGGTCACGTCGCGGTTGAAGCCATAGATGGAGCGCCAGCCATTGTCGCCGACTCTCGACATGACAAAGACGTGCACCGCCTCATTACCCGAAGCAAATGCATCGGTAATCATGGCGTCGGTTCCGTCGAAAGTGACCGCCGGGTTAAAGTTGAAAGCGTTGGTTTTGAACTTGGGCTGCCAGGAGGCATTGGTTTGGGTGTGATCGCGGGTGTTGACGGTTTGATCCAGCCAGGAAGTGAGCGCATCGCCATTGGTGCTCGAACTGGTTCCCTGATTGGCTTTCAGCCAAAGTTGCAAACCGCTTACGACACAACCCGGGGCGGGCGGAATTTTCGTTGCGAAGGTGAAATACTGGCCGTCATTGAAATCGTAATCCGCTTCCCAATCGGTGGTATTCAGCGTCATGGGCACCTCGATAGCGCCGCTGCCGAAGTCGCCGTCGTCGTCGACCAACAGGTAAAGCGTCGTTGCCTCTGCCGGCATTTTACTGCTTAATGCGCTGGAATTGTCGGGTACCCGCACTTTTACCGAACCAATGGTACCAGTTTCGTCTACTCGCCACTCGCGGATCAGCCGCATACGATCGGCGGGCGACTCGGTGAGCTGCCAGCTTACGGCGCCGTTGTTGTTAGCCCAGGTAAGGAAGGATTTGTCGGCCGAGATGTCGTTGGTGTTGGCGGTATTGCTGGTTGCGATGGTGTTGCCGTTGCCCATGGTGACCAAAGCGTCGGAATTGACGGATTTGGATTGTTTCTGGTGCAAGCCCTGGCAATTGTCGCGGCCGATGCCGGCAATGTCGTATTTATATGTGCCATTAACAGCGGCATCCCACATTTTGGTGACACCGTCGGCGGCGAGGTAATCGGTAGGCGTCGTTTGGTCGATGGTGATGCCGTATTTCAGCGCCAGATAGGAATTGACGCGTTGCATCTCGGCGGCCGTCAGCGAGCGGTTGTACACAATGATCTCGCCGATATAGCCATCCCACCAGCGTGGGGCTGCGCCGTCGTTGTGACGACCAATGTAGAACGGGTTGGAACCGATGACCGTGTTCAGGGTGATGTTTTGCGACCAGTCCTGTTTGCCGTCGAAATAACCTTTGCTACTGGGATTCAGTGTGTTGTCGTGATTCCAGGTATTAATGGTGGTTTGATTGGCCAGGTAAGCGCCTATCGTTCCGAAGTAGGCGCCGCCCCAGTTTTCATACCAGGCCCGGTTGGTGGTGTTGCCCATTTCGAAGCTCTGGTTGGCGGCATTGCTACCGTAGGCAAAGGCAAAATCCTGCCCGGTGTTGGTGTTCAGCTTGCCCACGGTAAAGGCCGTGCGCGAGCTGTTTCCGGTGGGCAGTCCGCTCAATGCGCTATTGACGATGGTCAGGTTGTCGTTGGTATTGTCAAAGTTCAGGGCCGGGTTGAAGTTCAGTTCGGCGGAAGCCACGGTCGGCTGATTGGCCGTTGTGGTTTGGGTGGCCACCCGGTCGTTGCCGCTGAAATCCGTCCAGGAATCGACAGCCGCCATAAAGTCGCCGCGCAGCCAGAGTTTGATGCCGGCATTCACGCAGCCGGGGCCTTTCACAGCGTCGCCGATGGTAAAGTAAGCGCCGTCGGGCAGGAGACTGCTGTTGAAGGTCGCTTCGCCATTGGCATTTAGCAGAATTTCCTGGGTGGGCGCCGTGGCGAACGTCGCGGAAGTATGGTGAATCAGCAGGTAACGATTGGGGTACAAACTGGCCTGGAAGGTGATATCCTGATCGTCCCAGTTCGTTTTTTCAACCCGCCAGACGCGCGTCATCCGCTCGGTGACGTTGACGCCAGACACCGCTACAGTAGCCGTGACGCTGCCATTGTCGTCGCCCCAGACGAAGAACGATTTGTCGTTGGTCACGCCTTCCGGATTGGCGGCATTGTTGGCGGCGATCGAAGCGCCCAGCGCCATGGTAATGAACTGCCCCGGGTTGGCACTTCTGCTTTGTTTTTGATGCAGAGCCTGGCAATCGTCGCGGCCAAGTCCCGCAATGTTGAACTTATGCGTGGCATTGACCGTAGCATCCCACATTTTGGTGACGCCGTCGCTGGCGAGGTAGTCCTGCGGGGTTGTCTGATCGAGCGTAACCCCGTATTTCAGCGCAAAATACGAGTGGACGCGCTGGAACTCGGCAGCCGTTAGTTTTCTGTTGTAAAATGCGACCTCATAGATATTGCCCAACCAGGTTTCAGCCGTGTTTTCACCGCCGATATAGCCGATACCGGCATCGATCGACGGCAAGGCGGCATGTGGAATATTGTGCAACTTGCCGTCCATGTAAGCGGCGTAGCTGTTGGCCGTATTGGCGTAAGTGTAGGTGGCAATGTTGTTTTTGTTTTCGGTAAATGCAAGGGGGACGTCGTTGGCGGTATGGACGCCATTGTCGAATACCTTCATATTGGCGGACACGTTGTACTTTCCAAAGGTTGGATCGTCGACGTCCTGATTATAAATATCGCTCCAGACGGAGGAAACATTATTGTGAAGCACAGCCGCGATGACGGTACCGCCCGCGCTCGTGAGCAAACCGGCCGTTTTTTCCAGGTTGTCGCCGGCCACAAAATTCAGACCGGGGTTAAAATTGGTCGCAGCACTGCCGCTCAGGTAAGCGGGTTGTTCGCCTGCCACGGTTTGAACGAAAGAAATATCGTTGCCGCTGTAATCTTCCCACAAAGAACCGTCGGCCAAGCCGAAGTCGCCGCGCAGCCAGCCGATATTGCCATTATTCACACAACCCGGCCCTTTGATTGCAGCGCCGATGGTGAAGTAGGCGCCATCGGGCAAGGCGGAACTGTTGAAAGTCGCCTTGCCGGTTGCGTCGAGCAGAATTTCCTGATCGGGCGCCGTGGCAAAGGAAGCGGAGGTATTGTGAATCAACAGGTAGCGGTTGGGAAAGCCGTCGGCTTTGAACGTAATATCCTGATCCGCCCAGTTGGTTTTATCGACTCGCCAGACGCGGGTCATGCGTTCGGTTACATTGGCGCCGGACACCGGCACCACGGTCGTTTTGCTGCCGTTGTCGTCGCCCCAGACGAGGAAGGAGCGATCGTTGGCGATGTTTTCAGCATTGCTCGCATTATCGACGGCGATGCTGCCGCCAAGGGCAAACGTGACGAACTGCCCGCTGTTCGAACTTTTGCTCTGTTTTTGATGCAGTTGACTGCATTTGTCGCGGCCGATACCTGCGATGTTGAATTTGTACGTTGCATTGGCCGTTGCATCCCACATTTTGGTTGTGCCGTTGCTGGCCAGGTAGTCCTGCGGGGTGGTTTGGTCGAGTGTCAGGCCGTATTTGAGGGCAAAATAGGATTCCACCCGTTGCACCTCGGCAGCCGTGAGGTCGCGGTTGTAGGCAGCCACCTCCGGTACCAGCACCTGAGAAGGTTCGTTGTAGTTCTGTTTGCCTCCGATGTTGAGTCGCCAGTTGGTGTTGGCAGAAGAAGTGCCGGAATTGATTACCGCGCCTTCGCCCCTGAACTCCCAGGGGCCGCTGCCCGTGCTGCTTCTTTGCACGGAGAACAGGTTGGTGTTCTGCGTTGCAGCGATGCCGGTGAGCAGGTTGGGATTGGCGTCGAGATAAATGACATTTTCTCTCCCTCCCCAATAACCGAACAAGGCATTGCCGATTTCAGACTCAAAAACCCGGGCGGATGTTCCCGTTATTTTGGCCAGACCGAAAATGCTGTAATTGCCGGAAAGGTCGGCCGTAGCCGGCAAGCTGTGTGCGTTGTTGTTGTATTGATAAGCCGGGTTGAAGTTGATCAGGCCCGTGAGTGCCGGGGCGCCCGTAGGAACAGCGTGATTTTCGTTGCCCGAAAAATCCGACCACTCGGTTGTGCCGGCGCCATAGTCGCTTTTCAGCCAGTATTTGACGCCGACATTGACACAACCGGGGCCGACCACGGCATTGCCCAGTGTGAAATACGCCCCGTCGGGCAGCAGGTTGCTGTTAAAAGCCGCCTGGCCGTTGGCGTCCAGTTCGATTTCCTGGGTAGGCGCCGTAGCGAAGTTGGGATCTGTGTTGTGAATCAGCAAGTAACGGTTGCCGTAGCCCTGCGCTTTGAACGTGATGGTCTGGTCGGTCCAATTGGTTTTATCTACCCGCCAGACACGCGCTGAACGCTCTGTGACATTGACGCCGCTGACGGCCACTACATTGGTGAGTACGCCATTGTTGTCGCCCCAGACGAGGAAGGAGCGGTCGTTGGTCACGTTGAGGGAGTCTTCGGCGTTGCTGTTGAATATATTCGGCCCGACGGCCATGGTGATAAATTGCCCCGGATTGACGCTTTTGCTTTGTTTTTGATGCAAGCCCTGGCAGTTGTCGCGCCCGATACCGGCGATATTGGATTTGTAGCCGGAATTGACGGTTGCATCCCACATTTTGGTTGTACCGTTGGAAGCCAGGTAGTCGCGCGGAGTGGTTTGGTCGAGGGTAATGCCGTATTTCAGCGCCAGATAACTTTCGATTTTTTGGACATCGGTAGCGGTCAGGCTTGAACCATCCTGATAAACAATTACTTCGGCCACGCCGCCGTTGCCGGTGGTCGACTGGCCGGGTTGCGCGCCGACGTAGTTAAAGCCGGTATTGGAGACGTAGGTGCCGCCGTAGGAGCCGGCCTGGTTGAACACTTTACCGTTGATGCGCAACGCCATGTTAGTGGGTGTTTTTTCGCCAGCGACGATATTGGGCGCGCCGTAGTTACCGCCGTTGGATGAAAACGGTCGGCTGATACGAAAGCCGTAGGGCGCATCGAAATAGGAGATATTATCGATCCACGGCGCCCAAAGGGCCACGTTGTAACCATTGGAGCTGCGCTCGCCCCAGGGTGCGTTGTACTGTCCGTTGACGGGTACGACCACCGAAAATACTTTCATGTTGATGGCCCCCGGCGAATTTTTGAAAATACCGTTGGCGTATTGAAAATTGCCGTTGCTGAACTTGAACAATGGGTTGTAGTTGGCGCCGGTAGTCGAATAGGCAACCGTTCCGTTGACGGTGGTCAGATTGACCTCGTTGCCGCTGTAATCTTCCCAGTTGCCCACTGCCGCGCTGATGTCGGCGCGCCACCAGGAGCCCACGCCTACATCGACACATCCCGGCCCTTTGATGGCAGCGCCGATGGTGAAATAGGCGCCGTCGGGCAACAAGCTGCTGTTGAAAGTGGCTTGTCCGTTGGCATCCAGTTCGATTTCCTGCGTGGGAGCCGTTGCAAAAGTGGCAGAAGTGTTGTGAATGAGCAGGTAACGATTGGGATACCCCTGCGCCCGGAACGTAATATTTTGGTCGGCCCAATTGGTTTTATCCACCCGCCAGACACGGGTCATCCGCGTGGTGACGTTGGCGCCGCTTACCGCAACGCTGGCGGTTTTGCTGCCGTTGTCGTCGCCCCAGACGAGGAAGGAGCGGTCGTTGGTAATTGTACCGGTATTGGCGCTGTTGCTCAACTGGATAGCGTTACCCACGGCCATGGTGATAAATTGCCCTGCATTGACGCTTTTGCTTTGTTTTTGCGCAAGATTGGTGCAATCGTCGCGGCCGATACCGGCGATGTTATATTTAAAAGTTGCGTTGGCGGTAGCATCCCAATACACGGCGCCGTTGGTCGCCACATAGTTGTAGGGCAACGACTGGTCGAGTGAAATCCCGTATTTCAGGGCCAGGTAGCTGTGCACCCGTTGCCGTTCGGCGGCGGTGAGTTTTCGGTTGTAATGGATTACCTCGGCGATGTTGCCGTAGTAGTAGAAACCCTCCCGCCAGCCGATGTGCATATTGCCGTTGGAGTTGTTGTAGCTGGTCAGGAATTTGGGCGTGTTCGAGTTGCGTTGCACTTTGGTCAGGCCGTTGATGTTGGAGAGCCAGTCGTTGGTCGCCGCGCCTACGTTGAAGATATTCCAGTTGGTCAGCTGATAACCCGTACCCGTGACCGTGAAGGCCGGGCTGGTGTTGTCCAAAACAACATTCGTGTTGGGGTTGTACCCTACCCTGTCGTTGGTGCCGAAACCTTCGTATATGCCACCATCGCTCCACGCATGGTGGAAGGAGCCTTGGCCCGTTACCCCGCCAAAATCGCATAGCGGGCCGCGATTGGCAAAATCCTGCGTTTTCCCGACCGCGAAATATTCACCCGCGGTAAAACTCGTGCAGTAGGAAGGCTGGTACACCACGTCGTCGCCGTCGAAAAATGCGCCTTTATTGAAGTTGATCATGCCGTCCGACACCGAGGGGTCGCGGTTGGCGCCGATTTGGGTCATGTTGCGCTCCCAGCCGCTTTTGTCGGTCCAGCCGGTACCTTCCACCATGTTACCGACCGGCATTTCGCTGGCATCGTACCAGCTGGCGATGCCCGTGTTGACGCAACCGGGGCCTTGCAACACGTTGCCCAGGGTAAAATACGCGCCATCAGGCAGCAGGCTGCTGTTGAAAGTCGCCGTACCGCTCGGGCTCAATAAAATCTCCTGATTCGGCGCCGTACCGAAAGCCGGATCAGTGTGGTGTATGATAAGGTAACGGTTGCCGTAGCCTTGTACTTTGACAGTGATCGGCTGATCGGCCCAGTTGGTTTTGTCCACCCGCCAGACTCGGCTCATACGTTCGGTTACGTTGACACCGGACACAACCACTGTGGTCGTTTTACTGCCATTGTTATCGCCCCAGACGAGGAAGGAGCGGTCGTTGCCGATTGTCGTGGTATTCTGACTGTTGCTGGCGGCAATGGTACTGCCAACCGAAAAGGTAATAAACTGACCGGGGTTGACGCTGGTACTTTGTTTTTGGTAAAGCAACTGGCAGTCGTCGCGGCCCAGGCCGGCGATGTTGTATTTATAGGTCGCATTGGCAGTCGCATCCCACATTTTTGTGGTTCCGTTGGAGGCGAGATAGTCGGTTGGAGTAGCCTGATCGAGCGTGAGGCCGTATTTGAGGGCCAGGTAAGAATTGACTCGTTGTCGTTCGGCAGGGGTCAGTTTGCGGTTATACAGCACAATTTCGCCGATACTGCCATAATAAGGCCATCCGGAAACTGCACCGATATGCTCGTTACCGGCTGCGAGGGCAAAGTTGACGGTATTGGAATTGGTCGTTCGCAGGTTGCCATTCCAGCCCATGCCCCAGTCGCCGGTTTTTGAATAAACATTGAAAAGATTCCAGTTGAGAATATCAATTGATGCCCCTGCCCAGCTCATGCCGGCTTTGCCATCGGGTATGGCGCCGGTGAGCGGATTGACGCCCCATCGGTCGGTCGTGCCAAAGCCTTGATAAATAGCGCCGTCGCTCCAGGAATAGTGGTGCGCCCTACTGCTACCGCCGAAATCGAACATATTACCATTGTTGCCGGTACGGGTAGTACTCTTGGTGACGGCAAATACATCACCTTCGGTAAGGGCATTGGCAAACGGGCTGATTCTGCTGCGCAGGTAATCGTTGCCGTCAAAATGGAGGTACCGGTTATAGTTAACACCTCCGGCAACACCCGAAGGATCGCTGAATACCCAGTCGAATGACCGCTGGTTGCCACTGAAATCATACCAGCCGGTGTTATCGCTCAGGTTGCCGTCGGGGGCATCGTCGCTGCGAAGCCACAGGGCAATACCGGCATGAACGCAACCCGGCCCCTGGAGTGGGTTGCCGATGCTGAAATACGCCCCGTCGGGCAGCAAACTGCTGTTGAAAGTGGCGGAGCCATTGGCATCCAGCAGGATTTCCTGGCTGGGCGCCGAGCCGAAGGCAGGGTCTGTATTGTGAATGATCAGATAACGGTTGCCGTAGCCCTGGGCTTTGAATGTGATGGTCTGATCGGCCCAGTTGGTTTTATCCACCCGCCAGACCCGCGCCGTGCGAGAGGTCGCATTGACGCCACCGACGGCCACGACAGTGGTCAGGCTGCCATTGTTGTCGCCCCAGAGTAGGTAGGAATTATCGTTGGTGACATTCGCGGTGTTGGCGGCATTGCTGGCCGCGACGGTCGAGCCCAGCGCGATCGTTACAAACTGGCCGGTATTGATACTGCGGCTTTGTTTTTGGTGCAACGAGGTACAATTGTCACGCCCGATACCGGTAATATTATTATCAAATCCGCCAGAAGCGCCCACATCCCAGACCGTCGCGCCGCCGCCGGAGAAATAGTCGTGCGATAAGGTGATCGCGTATTTTACTGCCAGATAGGACTCGATTTTCATCCGGTCGCTGGCACTGACATTGGTCGGGAAGTAAATGACTTCGGCGATGTCGCCGTAGAAGTAATTGCTACCTGGATAAGCGCCGATATAGGCGGTATTGGTCGTTTTGCCGGTATAGGAAACGGCAGAATTTTTTGAAGCCAGCTGAGTGCCGTTGCGCAGAATAGCCTGATTGGAAGTGCCTGTCCCGTTCGCCACAAACGACCACAAATACGGTCGTTCGTATGCCCCACCGCTTCCGGTGTAAGCGGTGGTCAGACGCAATGCGCCATAATTACCGGCATCCCAGTAAACTGTGCCATTGCCCCAGGGGACGTGTGCATTGAGGTAAGTACTCCCGGGTTCGTACAACACGGAAGCATTCGTGGCAGTATTGGTACGCGTTACGACGAAAACATTGGCATTGGTAAAGGTATTGGCGCCGATAATTCCGCCAGGTATTTTGAAAAATTTACCGGTCGTATTGATTACCGGGTTATAATTAAATGCCGTTGATTGTGCGCCATCGGTCAGCAGGGGGATTTGAGATGCAGAATTGGGTATTGCATCCGTTGCGCCGGAACCCCAGTTTTTCCAGGTATTGATCTGCTGGCCATTGGTCGCCTCCACCATACCCGTGTTGTAGGCGCCGGCATCGGCGCGAAGCCAAAGGCGGGCGCCTGTGATACAACCGGGATCGGGCGGCATAGCCGCCGCTGCTGTCCATAATGAAAAATGGCGGATGCCATCCAATCTTAGCGTATTCGCCTTGGTATCAACCTGGCTATTGAAATGAGGTTCCCAATTCCTGCCGTTGTCCGTTGAGGAATACAGGATCAGATCTTCTTCATTCAGCCCGTTCAGAGCGCTTTCTTCGTAAGAAAACAACAGTTCGGCATCCAGTTCGGTATTGGTTTGAGGATGGATACCAACTACTTTCCGGATAGACTCCCTGCGGTCAATGACAACGGGCTTTCGGGAAGAGGTAATTAGGGTTGTGCCCAACGGCTGAGCGCTGGTAATTTTTATTCCTGCCTGTTCGATCTCCTGCAGCCGAATCGGCACGTCAAAATGGTAAGAGTATGCGGCATTGTCTCCCCGCTCTTCCGGATGGAATACGCTGGTCAAATATCCTGCACAAAAGCGCCAATAGCCCGCATGTGAAACGCCCCAAACCATCAGGGCAATCAAACCGATACCAGCCAAAACATACAACGAGCGAGCAATTTGAAACTTCGTCGTTTTTAAAATACAATAGAAGCGGTAGAGATATTTCATATGAGATTATTTATCAGGAGTTTACAATTAAAAAAGCCTGCCCTTGCTATTTGCCCGGACAGGAATCAGGTAATGACGTTTGTTGGCCAGAAATGGTCTGATGACCGAAAAGTGTCGGCTACTGGACCAGTCCTGCGCCGATACGATGAAGTGGAGAGGTAAATAGCATGGAGGCAAGCCAATATGAGGCTTGAATTGCAGGGCCGTAAAAGCATCCGGCATAAAAAGGCAGGCCGGGGAAAGGCAAAAAAATACAAGGGCCCAACAGTAGAAGCTGGACTTTTCATGAGTGAAGCGCGTTTGATTCTAAATAAAATCCGGATTAAAAACAGACTATGTCATAGCGCCCGGCCTTTGCCAGGCGCCCTGACAAGAAATTTACCGTCGATGTCTCATGCGTTCGCCCTTGCGAACCATGACGAGTTGAAAAGCGTGCTTTATAGTGTATGTCTTATGCGATAACTGGGTGCAGGATAAAATAAGCGTTCAAATAATACCGATTAAAAGCGAAGCGCGTTTGAACCGTCCTCGATAGTATGCAGGCAGAAAACGCCACAACAGTAGTCAACCCCGATACAGGTTGTCACTCCTGTCAGGCATTTATTTAAAAAATCGGAAATCAATGGCAGCTGTATCAAAATCAATAAGTACAGCCACAAACAAGGAAAGGGATGAAAGAGGAGGGCAGGGGTAGGAGATCGGGTAACCTGAGCCCTTCCAATGGTGTGGATTAAAAAAAATGAAGCGGTCAAACTAATAACAATGCTGTCAGGATGCCGCTTCATTCTGTCCTCAATGGCCTGATGCCATTATTGGGGCCATCCTACAGGCCGATCACATCAATGATGATAATTCCATTGTGGAATGTAACGTGTGACAAGGAAAGTAGGTGCCTCCCATAAGAAGCCGAAGGTACGAAGAGTAAATTCATAAGCGAGACTGATGACTATGTTACAGATGATGATTATGGATTAAATGTTATTCCAAAGGTATAGCCGCTCGCTTTTGAAAAAAAGGACACAAAAGCGCCAAGAATTTCCCAGTACATATTTTTGTAATGTTTAAAAGCGCAAAAGCCAAATACCTGCACTTTATTTAATGCAAATACCAGGATTAACAATCAAGGGGGAAGCCAAAGTTGCCTATAAACACTGGAGCACGATCTCAAGCAAATCTTCGTAAGGCACAACCTCTATTTCCAGGCTTTGCGGTACGGCATACCATGGGTTGGCGGCAAGACATTCTCTCAATTTGGCAACCTTGGGGCGCAGCTTTGTGGCATTGAACCCACGTCCGGGGATAGACACAAGCAACTTTAGAAAACAGTTGCTGCGAAGAGTCTCGCGGTCATATAGATATCGCAGACGGTATTTGTTCAGGGCCTCCACTTTTTCTTCACAGGCATCGAATTTCCCGTCTGCCAACAAGTATAAAAACTGAACAATCAGTACCGGGATATTCATCCCGCGTTTGTCTTTTGAAAAAACCGGCACTTCGTTGAGGAATCGGTTGAGCCGAAATTTTATCTGCTGCTCACCGGGGGTGCCATTGTTATTGGGCTTAAGCAGTCCTACGTACATTAAAAAGCACAGGTAGGCATCCAGAATTTTCCAAAGTTCGGCGACAGGAGCAGAAACGTGCTCAAAATGCTGATGTTCCGTGACCTTTTTGAATATCTGGAATGCAGAGGCATAATCGCCGGCATGCATACGAGTGAAAAAGCTGAGCTCCTGCATTTTGAACCAGTTGAACGATCCATCTTCCAGGAATTCATCAAACTTCTCAATGATTTCGTAGCATTTATCAAATTTTTTATCCGCGAGATAACATACCACCAGATTGTAATAGAAAACCTGTAATGAAAGCGTGGTTTGGTAAGGTTTGGATTCAAAAAATGCAATCGACTCTTCGCATATCCTGGTCATCTCTTCATAATTGTTCAGGCTGTCATAAATAATCGTCTCGATTAGTCGCCCGAACATTTGCACTTTAAAAGAGGGATACCTTTTCATGAGCGGCATAGCCTTTTCGAGGTAGTCGCGCGCTTTTTCGGTAATTGCATTTTTATCCGCCTTGCTGTTGACATAGCGGATTACCAACTCGGTGTAAAAAGCTTCCACCTGATTTTCGGCCGCCCATATCTTCTCCACATGCCTCAGCCTGGTTTCATAATAGGTGTACTGTTGTTCATCGCCGACCACCAGGCCGTAATGCAGACGCAATACCCTAAGGATATCGAGGGTAAGCTCGGTAAACTCAAATTGATCGGTATGGCGCAGCAGTTTTTCGAGGGCACTGATCCCGTTCAGGCGGGCATTTTTGTTGATCAAAATCATTGCCGATGCCCATTTCTTTGTGCATTCGAAAAAGGCTCTATGGCGATCGGCGTAGCTATTCTCCTTGAACCCCAGCAAAAACACTGAATCGTTCAGACGGTCTTTCAATTTGCTTTTGATCGTAGCGAGCCTGCCCGAATCCTTCATGGTATCGGGGAATAATTTTTTGGCGTCGTCGTCGCTCCTGACCTTTTTTTGAGCAATAGCATCGTACAACTGCCCCATCTGTGTTTCAGGCTCGACAATGACCTCCAACAAACCGTTCGCTTTAAACTTGGTGCGTTGTATAAGGCTAATTAGCTCAATCAGATCTTGCATGACTGTATGAAATGAAGCGTGCTTTGAGACCTACTGTGCAGCTTCTCCCACGCACCCTCTCCAGGCCGGAGAGGGTGAAAAGTCAAATTTAATCTCCTTGAAGAGATTGTTTACGTGGGCCTTGACGCGCGGGAGAGACGCCAATATGTCAAGAATGGGATGGATTACTAACCTAAACTGTGTTACAAAGGTGCTGAATGGCTTCAAGAAACAGCTAGGATTTTCGTCTCTAATTCAAGGATTTTTATCTCCTATTCGCTCCAAACACCTATTTAGGTGTTTCAGCGCTACTTTCTTCCCGATATTTTGCAGGGGAGTATCCGTACTCTGCGGAAAAAACGCGGGCAAAGTAGGAAGGATCGGAATACCCGACCTGATAAGCGATTTCGGCAATCGATAAATGTTTGGCCCTGAGTAAAAAATCTCTGGCCGACACCAGGCGCTTTCGGCGCAAAAAGTACCCTGGGGATTTGCCCGTCAGTGCGCTAACCTTGCGGTGCAATTGCGCATTGCTTAGCCCCATTCCTTTACAAATATCGGAGACTGCAAACTCCGGATTAGTGTAATTTTTCTCAATAAGATGGGACATCTGCGCAATGAAATCAGTGTCCAGTATATTCGACGGCGAAAGGTCCGGGCCAAGTATACCCCCCCCTGCGATTTTATCCATCGAAGCCCACTGCTGTTGCATATCTGCACGCCACTGCAGCAGGTTTTGCACATGCAGAAGCAACTCTTTGGGGTAAAAAGGTTTGGTGAGATACACATTTGCCCCGTGCTCCAGTCCTTCGATGCGTTGTTCGATTTCCGTTCTTGCCGTCAGTAAAATGACCGGAATGTGAGAAGTTCTGCGGTCTTTTTTCAAATTACTACAGAACTCGAGACCGTTTCGGTCTGGCATTGAAATGTCGGAAATGACAACATCGGGAATGGTCGCAAAAGCCAATTCTTCGCCAAGCACGCCATTGCCGGCAACCCGCACCTGATAATACCCGGAGAGGCAGGAGGCGATAAAAGCGGCGACATCTTCGTTGTCTTCCACTACCAGTACCAATGGCAGTTGCTCCCGGGCTTCCTGTTCTCGGGTCTCGGGTCGAATTGACAGATCGGTTGTGGAGGGCGCAATTGTCTGGGAAGAAGGCGCTTGCCGATGAATAGGCAGATCGACACTGAACGCGCTGCCTTCGCCCGGCGTACTTCTTACGCTCAACTTTCCATTCATCATTTCTACCAGCGCCCGGGCATAGGCCAATCCTATGCCACTTCCTCCCTGCGATTGAAGGGAGTTTCGATTTGCCTGATAATATCGCTCAAAGATATGTTCCAGATGTTCAGGATCGATCCCGATCCCGTTGTCCTCAACGATCAGGTGGAGACGTTCCGGCTCTTCTGCTCGCTCCAGTAGTATGCTGACTTGTCCTCCTCTTGGCGTAAATTTGAACGCATTGGAAATCAGGTTATCCATGATATCCTGCAGGCGCTGCGGGTCAAAATCCATAACCAGTTCATTCATACGACTGTTGATCCTGAATCCGATACCTTTTTGTTGAGCCAAAGAAGCATAGGCCTCTCCCAGATAGCAGATAAACCCGACTATATCCTGCTGTACGAGATTTAACTGTAAATGGCGTTGCTCAATTCTCGACAAATCCAAGATCTGGTTGACAAGTCGCAGCAATTGTTGACCACTTCTTGCCAGAAGAGTGGTTTTCCCCTTTAATTCTCCTTCCAGTCGTTTGTCCAGCTGATCGGCCAAACCGATGATCATGGTTAGCGGCGTACGAAATTCGTGGGTAATATTGGCGTACAACTCCGATCGGAAATTGTCGAGCTCTTTCAGTCGATCCGCTTCCATTTGCTGTACCGCGAGGCGATCGCGCAAGCGTATCTGTTTTACCCACACCCGTAGCCCGAACCAGATCAGCAGTAATATCCCCGCAGCGAAAAACGAATAAGCCCAAATTGTTTGCCACCAGGGAGGGCGGATGGTAATATTTATACCTATTGGCCCGCTCCAGTAGCCATCGCTGTTGCGCGCCTTCACCCAGAAACGGTAGCTGCCGGGAGTGAGGTTGACGTACTGAATTCTGGTCTCGCTGCCATTATATTGCCATGTTTCGTCAACACTTTCCAGTTTGTAGTAATATCGATTCCAGGAGGTATTCATAAAATCAAGTAATGCAAACTGAAAGGTCAAATTGGACTGATCATAACCCAGCGATATAGAGGAAGCAACCGAAACATCTTCATTCAAAATACCGGAGCCATCATTCGGCTTGACAGGCATATTGTTTACCAGCAGCCCGGTAAACAAAAGCTGAGGGCGAAAATCTGATTGCAAAATATCTTCTGGATAAAAACAGATCAACCCGTTGACACCGCCGAAGACCAGTCGCCCGTTTTTTTGTCGAAGTGCCGCGCCCCGATTAAATTCGTTTGCCGGCAGTCCATGTGTTGTTGTAAAATGTCGCCACTGAAAACTTCGTGTATTCAATTCGATCAACCCATAATAGGTGCTGATCCACAATTGCGGACCCGTTCCTTTAAGAATGCCACAGATTACATCATTAGGCCAGCCGTCCGTTTGTTTGAATTGCCGGATGTTTCCCGTTTTCATATCCAGACGATTCAATCCATGTTGCGTTCCGACCCAGATTACATCGGGGTCATCGGGGTCGCCTTGTATGAAATTAACTTGTTTGTCGCTTAAAAAATGTTCTTCATCCTTGTTATTGCCCCAAACTCGATAAGTGTACCCCCGGCCGTCGTCCGTTAGTTCAGCACATAAAAGGCCATTGATCGATCCGATCCATATCCGCCCTTTGCCATCGACAAACAAATGGTTCAACGAAATTGTAGTGGAGGCCTCAAAAAGTTGGCGTAAGGAAAACAGTTCGGTTTTTTGGTCTTCAGGATAAAACCTGATCAAGCCATTGCTTTCATCAAGCAATAAATAGTATGGCAATGACCAGTTAAAAATTCCTCCCGTAATTCTGGTATCGGCATCGGGCAATACAAAGCATTGTTGTCTGCCCTTCGACAGGCTAAAAACAGAAATCTGGTTGTCGTTGCGGTGCCCCCAGTACAGACCATCTTTGCCATTCCGCAAGGTGAAGAAGATGGTCTGATTGGACAGTACCGGACTGGATTCGAATTTCTCCTGCCTTTCATTCAGCCAGAGGTAACCTTTTCCGCCCTGAACCCATAGACGGCCCTCCGTGTCCTCGAGTATACCGCCACCTACTCCCTCCGGCCTGATGAAGGTCGTGAATTTATTGCGGCCCGGGTAAACTTTACGAACACCGTGCGTATTGGTTCCCAGCCATATAATCCCCTCTCTATCGATGCAACCGCTGATCAATTGCGGAAGTTCGTAAGGCAATAATACCAATTGGTTGCCTTTCCACTCGTATATTTGATTAAGGCCAAAAAAGTAAATGTGCTTCCCGTCAAACATCCCTTTTCTGATGTGACCCCGGCCTATGCCCGACAAGTCTGTCGACTCCCACCGATCGCCGACACGGTAATAGAGCCGATCCTGTGCGATGGCCAGGAGTTTGCCATCCTCGGGATTTATCCAGATACCGTTGAAGGTCCAGTTTTTTTCAGCCTGTAAAACCATTTTATATATTCCCTCCGCCCCGCCATCATGCCATATGCCCGATTCTGTACAAACCCAGGTAGTATCTCCTGTTGACAAAACCGTACGGATTTCTCCCGCTGTTTCAGGAAAGCCGTATTTCCTGTATTTAAAGCGATTAATATTATCGGGCCTTAGCGGTCCGCTTTGATCGAATGCTACAATATACACGGTATCAATTGTATGTAGGCAATACTCCCCTCGCCTCAGCTCGACCATTTTTGAGATACGAAGTCGCTCGGACTGGCACAACTCACGATAAAAGTCAAAAGAGATGAAACGTTCCCTTTGCGAGTCATAACACGCAATTCCATCTTCGGTAAGTACCCAGATAAGGCCGTTCGAATCTTCGAAAAGATACTTTACCCGGTTGTCGGGCAAAGAGTACTTTTCTGTGGGGTTATGCCTGAATATTTTAAATCTGACGCCGTCGTATCTATTTAATCCGTCTGTCGTCGCAATCCAGATGAATCCCTGCTGATCCTGCATTATACTGGAAACAAAGCCTTGCGACAAGCCATTTTCAATAGTCAGGCTTTCGTAATACTGCCCGTGTAAGGCCAATGACAAGGCCATAAACACTAAAATGCATAGAACTACTTTTCTACCGCCAGACGTATACTCTAACAGTTCCATGCTTCTATAACGAATATGATTGACACAGTTAACTCTGTTTATTTAAGAGTATGTTTGGGATTTTCTTGCCGGAGCGCGAACATGTTCTTAAGTGCTTTTGAAGAATTTTCGCCCTCGGCGGGCAAAGCATTCAGACCTAGTAAATATCCGGAGAATTCCCTTTTGAAGCACTGAAACCACCCCTTGTGTTGGAAATATTTTTATATACGATCTAAGAAAACCGGCTTACTGCGATCAGTCTTCCGATTTTTGAAGCAACAGCAGCCTTAACCCCTCAAAGGCGTTGTAGAGCAGGTTAGGGTTTGGAAATCAATCACCCTTTAAACGTGAAAGTGTAATTCGCCCAGAAATTCCACAAGGTCACCACCCCCGTAGCCACCAGTTTGGCGAGGTAAAAATTGGTGCGCATCCGTTCGTTCAACCAGTAAATGATGGCGTTGTTGATCGCCAGGCCCACGAGAGAAGCCAGCAGGAACTTTGAGAATTGCATGGCAACGGCCGGGTCGTGGCTGTGAAAGGTCCAAATCCGGTTCAGCACATAGTTGCTGGCCACGGCGCAAAGAAACCCGGTCGTATTGGCCACGTACTTGTTGAGCCGGGCCTTTTCTTTCAGCAGCCAGGTGATGCCGAAATCCACAAAGACGCCGGAAAAACCCACGACGCCAAATTTGAGGAACTTGATAAACAGTTCATTATTCATGGGAAACAGCAGATACATCCGCCGGTGGGCGGTTGGTGAAAAGGGTTCGGATTAAACCCGCAGTGAGCGCGATCCAGAGCATAATGCAAGGCACGGCTTTCAGGACGTAAGGCTGCACCCATTGTTCGCGCACCGATTTGGGACAAAGGTCGGTCGGCGTCAGCGATACCAGGGCAAAGGTGATCCACAACGCGGCAGTCTGCCAACGGGCGGGCCGCTCCTGCGCCAGGTACCACAGCGCCACGCCGCTCAATGCGATCACAAAGGTAGGCGACTCGGCTTTGTGATTGAATATCACCACCCAGATCAGCACCGAAGCGGCCAGCAAACTGCGCCGAACCAGATCCGGCGCCCGAAACACAGCCACGGCGCTTGCGCCAAGCAGGAGCAAACCGCCCCCGGTCACCGCGTTTTTGTCGGGCAGCCAGCCGAACCAGCTGTGCAGCCAGCCACTCACCGAAAGGCCGAGCGACGCGGCGTGGTCTTGTTGCAACAACTCGCCCCACCATTTGTACACCTGCACGGTTTGAGCGGGCGACAGCACCAGCAGGGGCAACAGCAGAAAACCCAGCCCCCAAGCCAGTCCGACAAGTACAAAACGGCCTTTGCCGTGATACATAGGCGCCCAGACGGCCGCAAAAATACCGAAGATTTTCAGGAAGGCGCCCGCCACGGTCCACAAGGCCGCATGGCCCGGGCGCCCGCGCTCAAATGCGACAAACGCCCCCAGCAGCAGCGCTGCCGTCAGCCCGTTGCTCTGACTGTTTTGCAGGGAAGTAATGAGTTCGAGCAATACGAACCAGGCCATAAAACGCCGTTTGCGGGCATCCAGCACGGGCAGGGCCAGTATCGCGGCGAGCAGGCTGAGGGCATTCAGCAGGTTCCAGAGCGGCAGACCCAGCCAGTCGGGCAGCACCGAAAACGGCGCCATAAACAGGGCAAATGAAGGGCTGTATTTAAACAAATCCCACTGCTCGGCCGGGAACGCCGCGTAGGGGTTCTGGCCCGCCAGCAAGTGAGCAAAGGAATTGCGGAAAATGACGTAGTTCTCGTACGACGTGTAGCCTGCGTCGTTGGGGCCCTGGGTCAGCTTTTGCACCGACACAATGATGGCCACGAGGGCATAAACACCCCACAGGAGCCGTTCGTCTTTCCAGAAATTTTTCATCAGTGTCGTTCCTCCGCTTTGCCGTTTTCCTGTGCTTCCTCTACCCCTTCGAGGGTTTTGACCAAGGCGATCAAGTCTTTCGCTTTGATCTGGGCAGGGTCGTACGACACCACCCAGATATTTTCGGGGCCGGTGCGGCGCACCAGTCGCACGTCGAGTTCGGTAATCTGACCCAGCACGTTGCCCGCGTTGGCGTCGGGTTTGAATTTAACCAGCAACTCGGGTCGGTCCTTGGCAGGGGGCCGGTTGGGGTTGACGCCTTTTTTCAGTTCGAATCCATGCGCCGTGCCGATATCGATCATCATTTTTTCAAGCGAGAGCAGGGGCTCCGGCCGGTCGATCGTGCCGGCGACGCTCTTGGAAGCGCCGTTTTTCCAGGCCGTCAAGGTGCCGTAAGGCGCGTCGGCCAGGTTCGTGGGAATGCGGTCGGGGTATTGCCAGAGGTCGACGGCGGCCAGTTTTTCGCGCAAGCCCGCCAGTTCTTCCGCGCTGATCCGGACGGAGTCGAGGCCGGTTTTTTCGACAAAACGTTTGCCCTCGTACACCATCCAGCCGTCGTTGTGAAAGCTGAGCCGATAAACGGGACAATAGCCGAAACAGGGGCCCATCTCCAACTGGCCAAACGGCAGGTGATCGGCTGCCGCCGGGGCCTTTTTTTGTGGACATTGGGTCGCCAGAAGCGGAATCAGGAGAAAAAGCAGGTATTTCATACGCTGGGTGTATCTTATTGGATCGGGCAATTTTGCCCCAAATTTCGACATTCGGCAGCCGATTTTTTAAACATCCGCCCCCTGATATCGAAAGATGGAATCGGCTTACAAACCTTTCAGGGCCTGTTCAAAATCGGCGATCAGATCGGCCGGATGTTCAATACCCACCGACACGCGAACCAGGCCGTCGGTGATACCGTTTTGCTCGCGCAATGCTTTGGCCACGTGCAGGTGCGAACTGCTGGCCGGGTGCAGCACGAGCGTGTCCACATCGCCCAAAGTGGGCGCCAGGCTGCCCATTTTCAGGTTATTCATGCAATGCAAACCCGCTTCCATGCCGCCGCGCAATTCAAAACTGAGCATGCCGCCGCTTCCGCGCGGCATTTGTTTTTTGGCTAAAAGATGGTCGGGGTGCGTTTCCAGTCCCGGGTAGTTGACGCGCTCCACGGCCGGGTGTCCGGCCAGAAAACGGGCCAGCGCCAGGGCATTCCCGCTGTGCCGCTCCATGCGCAGCGCCAGCGTTTTCATGCCGTTGTGGGTGAGCCAGGCCTCGAATGGCGAGCAATTGGTGCCGGCAAGTTTCATGGCCCGCCACACCTGCTTGCGCATCATTTCGCGGTCGCGACCGACCACTACCCCGGCGATGCTGTTGCCGTGTCCGTTGAGGTATTTGGTGGTGGAATGCACGATAAAATCGACGCCGAACGCGAAAGGCTGCTGCAAATAAGGCGTGCTGAACGTGTTGTCGATGGCGCAAAGAGCGCCGTGCGCATGCGCCAGCGCCGACAAAGCCTGAATGTCGACACAAGCCAGGGTCGGGTTGGCCGGCGTTTCGCAATACAGCAGGCGAATGGCAGCATCCTCCCGGAGCAATGCCTCCACTTTTTCCAGATCGCGCAGGTCGGTGAAGACCGGCTCCACGCCAAACTGACGAAACAGCCCGTTGAGCAATTCGGTGGTGCCGCCGTATAAATTCCCCTGGGTCAGCACTTTATCGCCATTTTTCAAAATACCCAACAACAGCGTGGAAATGGCCGACATCCCGCTGGAGCTCATCACGGCATCAGCCTCGAAACCCAGTCCGTGCGATTCGAGCAGGGCAATTTTTCGGGCAACGGTGTCGACGGTGGGGTTGGCATAGCGGCTGTACACGTGGCCGCTTTCAATGTCTTTGAAAATACCGATGCCCTGCTCGATATCCGAAAACGCGAACGAAGAGGTCGCGTAAAGCGGCAGAATGTGCGGGTCGGTGGTGCGGTTTTCAGGGAGTTCACGCGCGAGCAGCGAGTCGATGTTCATGTCAGGAGCAGGTTTGAATTCAGGGGCAAAGGTACGCGCTCCGCTTGCTCTCCTTGCGCATGATCGTTGTCGCGGCGCGATTTTTAGCCGCGACAACGATCGGGCAGCCTGTTCAATCGCCCGGCCAGAAATGCTCGCAAATCTTGTGCAAAAACTCGCCCGGACGGGCCTTCGACGATAAAAAGAGCGCGGTGCGGCCGCTGACTTCGTAAGGGCTGTCGTCGATGAGGGCATCGGGGCGGTTGTCGCCATCGAGATCGCCGTACCAGGAAAGACTCACGGTCGGGCTGATTTCGGGCACTTCCGGCGTCACCCACGGCGTGATGTCCTGTCGGGTAGCCGGCTGGGTGGAATAATCGAGCACCAGCAGTTTGTAATCGCGGAGTTGAACGTAATCGTCCACAAAATCGGCGCAGCCGGTCGCGGTGAGCACGTAGGTCGCTTTGGCCGTGGTATCGCCTTCCGGGTAGCCCGGGCTGATGCCGTAGGTCGCGCCCGGCCCCAGGCCGTTGTTGACAAAATGGTCGGTCACTTCAAAAACGCCCAGCGGTCCCGCGTAGCCGGTCCGGAAGGGTTTGACCGACCCGATGATGAACTTGCTGTCCTGTTTCTGATTGGTTTTCAGCACTTTCATGTTGGCGCCGTACATCTCGTTGTACTCTTCCGTGACCCGCACTTCGATTTTACGGATCTCGTCGGAGAAGGAGTCGCGGGCATAAACGCCGTACCAGTTGAGCGGCGGAAGTTCGTCGTCAAAGTACTCGCCTTCGTAATACAGCCCGGTCGCCGGACACACGTAAGCGCCGAAGACGTAGCCGGTCGAATTGCGGGATTTGACCTTGTACCAGCGGTTAAACATCGAATCCACTTCCACGTATTCGCCGTTGAACGCGACGTCGACAAACTGAACGACCGTACCGCGCGCCAAACTGGCGACCTTTTTGGAATTGATATCGGGGCTCTCACGCAGGTTGAGCGAGGAGGCCGTCACAACATATTCTTCGGGGTAAAAGTCCTGCGCTCGTGCGGTATGAAGCAGGAAGCTGAAAAAAACGGCAAGCAAAACTGTTTTCATGTGCGATATTTTGACGGCGAAGCAACAGGGATTTTGCCGGACGCGATACACTTCCGTTAAAAAATTATTCGAGCGTCATGACGCGGAAGCCCAGCATGCCTCGCCGGACCGGCAGCAGCACCGTTTCACCGGGTTTGGTGTTGGGGTAATAAGCCTGTGTTTTGTACCTGAAACGGAGCAAGCGCCCCTTTTCTCGCACTTCCAGGTTGTAGCCGGTGGGGCGTATTTTTTCTCCTTTTAAAATACCGTAGTTGGAAGACAGGTACGGCGTTTCGGCCAAAAACTCGAAGGACTGATACTCGCTTTTGCCCCCCAAACGATTGAGCAAACTGGCCATCAAAGGCCCAAAAAGCACGGTAAATACCAGAATGGTCATCACCTCGGGCAAATGTTTGGACCAGGGTGTCAGCCGGACGCGAAAAACGTACAACAGGGTGGCGGCCAGTGCGGCTCCGACGACAAATCCGATACCCGCAAGGCGACCGGCGTCGATGGTGTTGGTGAATACCGGGAATTCGCGCACGTACAGCCCGATCAGGCTGAAAAAAACGAGCACGCCGGCCAATGCCGTGGCATAAAATACAAGACCGGGTTTGTTTTCCATAAAATCAGAATTTTTGCGTCGCAACCGAATGGACATTAAACGGTTTATTAGGCCGCGAATGTCCGACCCTTCATGTTAAAAATTGCTTTTTCACCTACGTACAAATACGAATTGCCCGAAGGACACCGGTTCCCGATGGCAAAATACGAGCTCGTGCCCGACCAGTTGCTCTACGAAGGCACGGTGCGCAACGACAATTTTTTTCATCCGGGGCTGCTCGACGAGCCGACCGCCCTGCTTACCCACACGCCGAACTACTGGCGAAAACTCAACGACATCGACCTTTCGGACAAGGAAATCAGGGCAATCGGGTTCCCGATCAATGAAAAATTCATGCACCGCGGGCGTCACATCGCGCAGGGTACCGTCGAATGCGCCCTTTTTGCCCTGCAACACGGCGTAGCCCTCAACGTGGCGGGCGGCACCCATCATGCGTTTGCCGACCGCGGCGAAGGGTTTTGCTGCTTCAACGATCAGGCTGTGGCCGCCAATTATCTGCTGCACCACGGACTGGCGAAACGCATCCTCATCGTCGATCTGGACGTGCATCAGGGCAACGGAACGGCCTCGATTTTCAGCGACGAGCCCCGTGTTTTTACGTTTTCCATGCACGGGGAGCGCAATTATCCGCTCCGCAAGGAACAATCGAATCTCGACATCGGCCTGCCCGATGGCATGGACGACGCCCCGTACCTCCGTTTGCTGCGCAACACCCTGCCGCGCTTGCTGGACGAGTTTCAGCCCGATTTTGTTTTTTATCAAAGCGGCGTCGATATTCTCGAAACCGACAAACTGGGCCGGCTCTCCGTCAGTCGCGAAGGTTGCCGCGAGCGCGACCGGATCGTGTTCGAATACTGTCGGCAACACCGCCTGCCCGTCGTGGCAAGCATGGGCGGCGGGTATTCGCCACGGCTGGCCGATATCGTGGAGGCCCATGCCAACACCTTTCGGGTGGCGCAAGAAGTATTTTTTTGAAAAAAGTCTTTTTCAGCCAGAAAATTTAAACCCTGCTATATTTTTTCGAAACCGCTGCTTACCTTTGCAGCCCGAAATTTTATCGTAAATATTTATCACTAAAAGGAGTATTTTCCATGTTGATCGTTGAAGTAAAAGACGGCGAAGCCATTGACAAGGTGCTGAAAAAGTACAAGCGCAAATTCGAGCGCGCCGGTATCCTGAAAGAATTGCGTCGTCGCAAGAACTTCACCAAACCCTCGGTTACGCGCCGTACGGAGGTGCTCAAAGCGGTTTACAAAGAAGAAATGTACGGCAACAAGAACGATTAATTCGTTCGGCCGGCGCATCTGACGCGCCGCGTGTTTCCTTCATTATCAAGATATTACAGGCAGTTGTCGTACGCGGCAACTGCTTTTTTCGTTTACCAGAATTTTTAGTGATGAGTTTATTCCAATCGTAAAATACTCATCACTCATCGCTCGTCGCTTGTCGCTTCTTTTTGCGAAATATCTTTTTCACTACCACAACGATGGTCGGGATCGCCTGAATGAGCAGGGGCACGAGGGTGCGCAGGGTGCGGGCGGTGCGCGGGTTTCGGGAAAGAGTGTTGATCGCAAAATCGGTGACCAGCCGGATGCCGGCCGGATTTTCGATGATGGTGCGCAACAGGCTGGGCTCGTTGGGGCGGGCAAACGATTTCAGAGTGTAATGCAGCAGACGGGCGGGCGTGAGATCCTCTTTCAGTTCGCCGAGGGTCTGGTTCAGTTCGAGGCGCTGTGCCTGAATTTTTTCAGCGACTTGCTGCTTTCTGCGCAACAGCTCGTTCAGGTTGTCGACATCAACTTTCCTTCGGAAGATCTTCATCGCTCAAAATGTTTTGAATGATTTTTTCGCGCAAAATCGGCCGGATCAGGTAGTACGACGCCAGTCCGAACGGAACAAAAATGATGGCCGAGAGCGCAAAACCGCCTGCACGGTTGCCAATCAGATCGCCCACCCAAAGCGCCAGCGCCACGCACAGGAAAAACAGGACCATGATGAAAAACAGGCCGGCCACCAGCGCTGCGACCAGGGTGGAAACGACGGCCGACATTTTTTCGGTAAACGTAAGGGTGGCGTATTCCCAACGGGTTTCGAGGTGATCGAGCAGTTGTTTGCTCAATTTTTCAAACCTCGCGCTTGGTCCGAAGGAATCCTCGGGGTCGGAATCGGGTGTCATGCTTTACGAATTGATCTGTGGTAACGGAAAGCGGGTATGGCAACAAAGATACACCCGGGCGCGACTTCCTGTGCGGCTTTTCCCCGGCAGAATTGTGCGCATCTATGTTCGAATTTTGCCAATTTTGAGGCCGGAAAGCGCGCCATGTTCTACGAAGAAAGCTTTTATCAATACCTCGCCGTCGAGCGCAGATTCTCGCCCCACACGCTGGCGGCCTATCGCCGCGACCTCTCCCAGTTCGTGGCGTTCGTGGGCGAAAGGTTCCAGACCAGCGAAGTGGGCGCCGTGCGACACGGCCACATACGGGCCTGGATCGTGCAGCAAATGCAGGCCGGACAAAGCCCGCGCAGCATCAACCGCCGGCTTTCCTGCCTCAAATCCTATTTCAAACTGCTGCGCAAACGCCGCCTCGTGGAGCACGATCCGCTCAAAAAAGTCGTGGCGCCGCGTACCGGAAAACGCCTGCCGGTGTTCGTTCCCGAGCCGCAGGTGACGAATCTCCTGACCCAAATCGAATTCGGCGACGACTATCCGGGCCTGCGCGACCGCCTCATTCTCGAAATGCTCTACGCCACCGGGCTGCGCCGCAGCGAGCTTTCCCTCCTGAAAATCAGCGACATCGATATGGGCCGTTTCGTGTTGCGCGTACAGGGCAAAGGCGGCAAGGAACGTATCGTTCCCTTTGCCCATTACCTCGCCCGCCTGATCGAACAATTTCTCGAAAAAAGGCGCGCCGCGCACCCGGCCAGCCACGAGCCCTGGCTGCTGCTCAACCGAAAAAGCGCCCGCATGAGCCCCGAAAACATCTACACCGTGGTGCACAAATACCTGTCGATGGTCACGACCGCGGAGCAAAGAAGCCCGCACGTGCTGCGCCATTCCTTCGCCACCCACCTCTCCGACCATGGCGCCGACATCAATGCCATCAAGGAACTGCTCGGACACGCCAACCTGGCCGCCACTCAGATTTACACCCACAACAGCATCGAAAAACTGCGCAAGGTGTACGAACAGGCGCACCCCAAGAGCAAGGACGACGAGTCCTGAACCTCCGCCCGCACATACCGTAACAATCCGCTAACGACCCGTGATAAATTGGCGTTAAACCCCGCCTTAACATGCAGCCAAAGCCGCATTTCGAGCGTAATTGCAGCAAAAATCAGTTCAAACCATGCGTGCAATTTACCTGCTGCTGCTCGGCGCCCTTGGACTTCTCGGCGCCTGCAGCCCGACCCTGACTCCCTTTTCCCGCGAACTGTACGAGTCGCAAAACTGGACCGATAACGACCTTAAACGCGTCCAGTTCTACCTGTCCGACGACCTCACGATCTACCGCAACATCGACGAGGACAACAGCTACAAGATTTCCAGCGGAGAAATCAAAATCCGCAACGGCCGCAAGGTGCAGCAAATCCATTTCCGCCGGGGCACCCCGGGCGTGTTCCTGTTCCGGCCCAAAGAAGACCACTTCGCCATCAGCTTTGAAAACAAGGACGACACCCATTACCTGATGTTCGGACCCAACCCGAAAGCCAGCGGCGAATACCAGTTGCTCGCTTCCGAATGGAACCGCCGCAGCGGCAAGGTCACCTATGCCGGCGAAAAATTCCAGACCGATTCGGATGCCATTCCGCGCCTGCTCGTCAACCTCAAACGCGAAGGCGTGTACAAACAGGAAAGCCGCACCGCCTCGGGCCGTAAGGTGAAAGGTTGATGCAAAAACCACATTCAGGCCCGGCGGGATGCAAGTTTGGACACCGAAGAAAAACTCTTTTTCGGCGTCCAAACCGGCATCCCGTCGAGTTTTTTAAAACAAAATATGTTAATTCAATGCGTATCAGACAACGCTGAAATACTACTTTTGCGAATCACTATCCCAAGGCTGCCTTTATGCTGAAACGCCTTCGTATTCGCAATTACGCGCTGATCGACGCACTGGAAATTGATTTCTCCGAACGGCTCACCATCATCACCGGCGAAACCGGCGCCGGCAAATCCATCCTTTTGGGCGCCCTCGGGCTCGTGATGGGCGAACGCGCCGACAGCAAAACCTTTTACAACGACCAGGAAAAATGCGTGGTGGAAGCTGAGTTCGATGTGGCGAAATACGATTTGCGGGAGTTTTTTGACGAACACGAACTCGATTACGACCACGAGGTCGTCGTGCGCCGCGAAGTGGTGCCCAACGGCAAAAGCCGCGCTTTCGTCAACGACACGCCGGTCAACAACCAGGTGCTTCAACGCCTCACCGAAGCCCTGATCGATCTGCACCAGCAATTCGACGTGCTGGACATCCACAATGTCAATTTTCAATTGCGGATGATCGATGCCCTTGCCGACAATCAATTGATTCTCAAAGGCTACCAGCAGGGCTACCGCCGCTACGCCACCGACCGCCGCCGCCTGGCCGAGCTCGTGCAGGCCAGCCAGTCGGGGGAAAAAGAACTCGATTTCGTGCGTTTCCAACTCGAGGAATTGCACAAAGCCGGCCTGATCGAAGGCGAACAGGAGTCGCTGGAAGACGAACTCTCTCGCCTTACCAATGCCGAAGACATCAAACGGACTTACGGTACGGCGTTCAATTATCTGGCGGAAACGGAACAAAACATCGTGGGCCAGTTGATTGAAATTCAACGCACAATGTCGGCCACCCGCAAAATTTCGACCGACCTGAACGGTCTGAGTGAACGCCTCGAATCGGTCATCGCCGAATTGCAGGACCTGGCCAAGGAATGCGACCGCGTCAGCGAAGCGACCGAACACGACCCACAACGCATCCAGGACATACAGGATCGCCTCAATACCATTTATAAACTGCAAAAAAAACACGGACTTGCCTCCGTCGACGAGCTGCTGCGCCTCCAAAACGACCTGGAACAACAACTCGGCGGTTTTACCGACCTCGGCGAAGCCATCGCCCAACTTGAGCATGCGCTGGCCGAACAGGAACAACACCTGCGCACCGTCGCTGCTACGCTCCACGAGCGCCGGGTAGCCGTGGTGGCGGATTTTGAAGAAAAAGTGCAGTCCATGCTGGCCCAGCTTTCAATGCCGCACTCCCGCTTGAAAGTTGCCGTGGAACCCACCGAATCGCTGGGCCCCACCGGCGCCGACGACGTCCAGTTTTTATTCGCCTCCAACGTGGGCAGCCGCTATTTACCTATAAAAGACGTCGCTTCGGGCGGCGAATTGTCGCGTCTCACCCTTTGCACCAAAAGCCTCGTGGCCGACGCCATCCCGCTTCCCACCCTTATTTTCGATGAGATCGATTCGGGGGTCAGCGGCGATGTTTCGATGAAAATGGGGCTGATTTTGCGCGAATTGAGCGAACGCCACCAGGTCGTCAGCATCACGCACACCCCGCAAATTGCCGCCCGCGCCGACCGCCACTACTTCGTGTTCAAAAAAGTGGACGGCGACCGCACGGTCACCAACGTACGCCTGCTCAACGAAGACGAACGCGTGCGCTCCATCGCCGTCATGCTCAGCGGCAACCCGCCCAGCGATGCGGCACTGGCGACCGCCAGGGAACTGGTAGCGGGGTAATTTTTGTATATTTGTCACCTAATAGCCAGCCATGGGTACCGCTGAAAAAAAACGTCGCGTCCGAAAAGTGCCCGATTATCTTGTAAAAGAGACAATCGAGGGACAGCCGGTGTATTACAAGGGTTACCGCGATGTACTCAATGGTAAAAAAACCAAAGAAGACATTATGGCCGACGGTTTATTACAATGGATTCTGAAATCCTGGCTCACCCGGCTACTCATTAAGGGACTGGAGGAAAAAAGATACTGGATTGGAACCGGCGAGATTGGCAGTCACATTTCACACAAAACCAATACCTCACACGACCTGGCTGTTTTTGAAAAAAGCAACCTGACGCCCGACCAAATCGGGAATCGCTACGCCAGCGTACCGGCATGCCTGGTGGTAGAGGTTGACACCGAAGTCGAGTTTGCCGATTATCCGGGTATTGATGTTTACGTACAATTAAAAACCCAAAAAACCCTGGATTTTGGCACGCAGCGAGTGATCTGGATTTTTACTTCCACCCGCAAAATCCTGATCGCCGAGCGCCATCAGGACTGGATTATTTGCGATTGGGACAAAACCGTGGAACTGCTGGACGGCGTCGTTTTTTGTGTGGCTGAATTTCTGGAATCCGAAGGTATTCGGCTCGACGTTGCGGAGTAAAAACCCTCACTATGGAGCTCAAAGACGGTCAACCTACCTTTTACCCCTCCTCTCCCGAAGCCTGGCGGCAGTGGTTGCTGGAGCACCACGCCACGGAGAAAAACATTTGGGTCATTTTTTACAACAAAGGCAGTGGCGTTCCGAGCCTGAGCTACGATCAGGCCGTCGACATCGCCCTTTGCTTCGGCTGGATCGACAGCAAAGCCAACAAACGCGATGAGCAGAGCCGTTACCAGTTTTTTGCGCGCCGCAACCCGAAAAGCAAGTGGAGCCGCGTCAACAAACAAAAAATCGAGCGGCTGACGGCCGAAGGGCTCATGCACCCGGCCGGACTGGCCGCCGTGGAGCAAGCCAAACAAAACGGCAACTGGAACGCGCTGGACGAGGTGGAAGACTTGATCGTGCCCCCCGATCTGCAACAATTGCTCGATGCCGACCCGCAAGCGCAAATACATTTCGAGGCATTTCCCCGCTCGGTCAAACGCGCCATTCTGGAGTGGATTTCCAGCGCCAAACAAGCGGAAACCCGTCAGCGGCGCATCGTGGAAACCGCCACGCTTGCTTCTAAAAATATTCGGGCCAACCAGTACGTCAAAAAGACCTGACCTGGCTTCAAGTCGCTGATTATCAATTTTTTTCAAAATTTCAACCCCGCAATCAGCCGCCCCGACAGGTCGAGCCAGGCCGCGCGGAGTTCCTCCCGTTTGGGCCAGTAACTGTCGGTTTCGGCCACGGTTTCGAGCAGCAAATCCAGAAACTTGCGGTAGTGCTCCGCCGACAGCCCCTTGTGGCCTTTCAGCGTCGTCAGCCCCTCGACAAAGGGGTGCCCGCCCGAATCGATCAGCAAGGTGAGCACTCCCCGAAACATACGTTGCTGCTGAGCCATGTCGCTGTACTGGATCAGCTCGTTCGGCAGGTCTTTGCTGGCCTGCACTTTTTCATAAAAATTGGCAATAAAGTCGTCGTTGGCGCGCAGGCAGCGTTGAAAACTCTCCACAACAGCCCGCTGCGCATCCGTCCAGCCGGGCGGGATGGCGGCGATGGCTTCCATGGCTTCGTCAAAACTGGCGAACCGCTCCGCGGGGGCCTTTTTCAGCAGTTTTTCGAGCACGGGCAACACGCCAGCCGGCACGCGCGCGGCATCGAGCAATTTCCAGTGCCTTGCCCGGTAATCGTCCTCAGGGTCGTCAAAACGCTCCCTGTTTTTAAAAATCTGGCTCAAAGACAGCCTGTCCAGCGAACGCCGGCCTCCTCTGGGGCCTTTCAGATCGTCGTCGGCAAAAACGGGCTGGCCGGTCAGCTGTTCGAACATGAGCAAACCCAGGGAGTACTGGTCGGCCTGGCTCGCCGTTTCGACATCGTACACCGCCTTTTCGTTTTCCAGAATTTCAGGCGCCAGATAGAGCGCGTCTTCCTTCACTTTTTCCTTTGCCCGCGAGGCATCGCTGGCTTTTATTACTTCAAAAGGTGAAATAACAGGCTGATTTTCAGTGTCCAATAAAATTTTGGACGGTCGTATCTGGGTAAGGAAAATTTTCTTGTCGCGCAGGTAACGCACCGCATCGCCGAGGCGCAGCACCATGTCGCGCACCTCGAAAAAGGGGCGGCGACCAAAACGGTCGATGTACACGTCGAGGCTTTCACTGGGCACGTATTCGGTCGTGACGAAATAGGGAAACTCCTTGAAATAAAACTCGTGGACGCTCATGATGTTCCGGTGTTTGAGCCGGCTCACCTGGTTGATTTCTTCCGCCAGTCCCCTGAGGCGCGAAGTTTTGAGCACCCGCAGCACCTCGTAACGACCGGAATACAAATCCTTGATTTTAAACACAATACAAGAATTTCCCACACCCAGCGGACGAGGAAAAACCTGATACTTCCCTTCCAGTCGGGTGGAGACGTAAACGAGGAGCGCCTCCAGACTGTCCGAGTCCACGTCGTTGAGCGGGTTGGAGGTGTAAAAGTGAAAATAGGGCTGGATGGCCCTCGTGACGCCCTGGATGAGCCCGAGCACTGCCTGTCCGATGCGGTTTTGATGGCGCTGGAATTCTTCGTGTTCGATTTCGCCGCGTTCGTAGGCTTCCCGATAATTGGTCAGCTGGCTTTTGAACCCGGCCCACAAATCAGCCTGTTCGAGGGTCGCGCGATTGATCTCCCCGATGCGGTCGAGCGCCTCGTCGAGTTTGCCCTGAATGAGCATGGTCTCGATGGTTTGGTCTTCTTTTCGCGGCGGCGAGGGCTGGTTGGAAAGTTCTTTTTTAGCCATATCAGGATTTTTTACGGGCAATGTGAATAGCGTCCCCTTTGCGGATCACGGGCATGTCCGAGGCATTCAGGCAAACGGCATTCTGGCCGAAAAGCACCTTGTTGCCACTACGTCGATAGCCCGAAAGGGTTTTGAGCGGTTCCGCGCTGCGCGCCGTGGTTTGCTGATCAATGGTAATCATGACGCATCGGGCGCAGGGTTTTACCCCTGAAAAAACGGCATTGCCGATCTCGAATTGTGCCCACTCATCCTCTGCAAACGGCGTGCCGCCGGAAAAAACCAGGTTCGGCCGGAAACGATTCATCGGAACGGGTTCGGACAGGCGGCTGTTGAGGTCGCCGAGCGAGGCTTCGCCGAGGACGAGGAAAGGAAAGGCGTCTGCAAAACTGACGTATTGCCCTTTGGGCGCGTAACGGCCGTCGGTCGCCCGCCGGGTTGTGTCGGGCATGTGCACCAGGCTCAGGCGGTGGCGCAGATGGTCCGAAAACCACTCGTCGATCAGCCGGTCGCTGGTTCGCGCCATGCAGCGCTGGCTCCAGACCTGCACGCGTTTTTTGTCGGCGGCATCGTACTCCAGCGGGACGAGCACCTGTTGGGCGGGGTTATTTTTAAAAAAAATCCGCAAAAAAGGCGGCTCGATCGCGGTATGAAGCAGGGCCATTTCAGGCACCTCGCGCTGACTGACAAACATGCCCTGTTCGTCGGTGAGCATCCAGCGGCGGTCATATTGCAGGCCGCGGATCTGGACGACCGACTGGTCGACCGAAATGCCGGCCAGCGATTTGACCGGGTAAATCAAAATGTCTGAAAGTAAGAGCATCCGGTTTTGTGGAAATAGTTTATGAATTTTGCACAAACATCGGCAACTGAACCCAACACTCGGTATTTCCGCTCAAAAACTGTACGATCTGCCGGTTGTATGGACACACAAACTGACACACAAGCAATATTTCACCATGAAAACTGCCCTGGTGGCCGGCGCATCCGGCCTCATCGGCGGGCATCTGACCCGCCTGCTGCTCGACGACCCGCGCTACGACAGAGTCATTCTGCTCGTGCGAAAAAATCTGCCGATCCAACACCCCAAACTGGAGCAACACTACCAGGATTTTCTGACGCCCAACTATGCGCTGGTGACCGGCGACGATTTTTTCTGGGCGGTAGGCACTACCCTGGCCAAAGCGGGCTCGAAGGAAAAGCAGTACATGGTGGATTTCGTGTATCCCCATGAAATGGCCAAAATCGGCTTCCAAAGGGACCTGAAACAGTTCATTTTTGTCTCATCGATCGGCGCCTCGCCCAAAACCCGCAATTTTTACCTGGGCATGAAAGGCGATCTTGAAGAGGCCGTCATCGAAATCGGGTACGAAAGTTTCATCTCGGTGCGCCCGTCTATCCTGTTGGGCGATCGCAAGGAAGTGAGGCAGGGAGAGCGCATCGGCATCCGAATCGCCAAACTGCTGACGCCCATCTTGCGCGGACGCTGGGAAAAATACCGCCCGATAGAAGCCGAACAGGTCGCCATTGCCATGATCGAACTGGCCAACCGCGGACTGAAAGGCGTAACCATCGTGGAATCGGACGAATTGCAGCGGATTCAGCGGAGCGTTTCATGAGGTTTTTTTAAAAAAAAGCCGCTCGCCTTGTTAATTCCCCGCATTTTTGCCCCGACAATTCCTCCAGCCTTTTTTTTGGCAAGGGTTTGGCTGTGTCAAACCCCGGATGCAAAACCGGATGATGTCGCGATGGCTTGCTACCGCCGCCGACAGCACTTCACGGCGCTGCCCTAATCCGAGTCTTACCCGCATTCCAGATCATTTGACCGTATCCCTAAAACGGATTTGCCATGCGCAGGACGATACGCTTCCTCTTTTATTTTCTTTTTCTCCCCGGCCTGCACGCGCAGCAGGATGCCGCGTTTACCAAATATGTTTTCAACAGTTTGGTCTTCAACCCTGCGGTGGCCGGCAGCAATGAGCACCTGACACTCAACCTGTTGCACCGCCAGCAATGGATCGGCTTCGAAGGCGCGCCAAGCACGCAGTCGCTGTGCGCCCACACGCCCTTGCGCAACGAACGCGTGGGCGTGGGCATGAGCCTGGTCAACGACAAAGCCGGGGCCACGGGGCGTTTCGACCTCAATTTTGCCTATGCTTACCGCTTTTCCCTCAATGAAAACCTGAACCTCTCGGCCGGTCTGCAAGCAGGCGTTGCCAACTGGCACGGCAACTGGAGCAAGGTACTCGTAGAGGACGCCGGCGACGCGGTTTTTCAGGAAAATATCAGCCGCTGGCTGCCCAATTTCGGCGCCGGCCTGCAACTCACGGGCGCCAATTTTTACGCCGGCCTGGGCTGCCCGCGCCTGCTCGAGCAAACCATCCGGCAAGATGCCGGCAACTCGGGGCGAATCTACCGCCACTACTACCTGACCGCCGGGGCCGCTTTCCCGCTTCGGAGCGACAACCTGGTGTTCCGGCCCTCTGTACTGATCAAAGGCACGGGGCTGTTCAGCCGCTACCGCCGCGACAATCTCACGCAAAATATCGGCGCGCCGACAGCAATCGACCTGGATGCCTCGTTCTTTTTGATCCAGACCTTTTGGGTGGGCGCCGCTTACCGAACCGCGCTGGAAGGTCGCAATTCTTCCCACGATTCGGCCGATTTGTGGGCGGCCTGGTACCTGCGCAACGGCCTGCGATTCGGCGCGGCCTATGATATTTCACTCAGCCGGATTCGCAAGGCCGGGCAGGGCTCACTCGAGTTTATGCTCGGCTATGAATTTGATTTTAAAGTGAAGAAAGCCGCTTCACCGAGGTTTTTTTGACATGTTTTGCAGCGATTTACGCATGAAATATTTGTTCGGACTTTTTCTTGTTTGTCTTGCCGCGGGTTTGTCAGCCCAGTCGCTGCAACGCGCGCGCACTGCCATGGATGAACTGGATTTCGTGACGGCTATTCAGGAATACCAGTTGTTGCTCCAGCGAGAAGACAATCCGGAGGCCAAAATGAACCTGGCGGAGTGCTACAGAAAGATCAATGACACGGGCAATGCCGAATACTGGTACGCGCAGGTCGTGGCGCTTCCGCAGGCCAAACCCATTCATTTCCTTTACTACGGCATGATGCTGCAGGCCAATGGCAAATGCAGCGAAGCCAGGGTGTGGTACCAAAAATTTGTGGCTGAACGCCCCGACGATGCCCGCGCCCAAAACCTGCTCAGGGCCTGCGATCTGGAAAGCGAATTGATGCGAAAAAATGCAGGGATTTATACCATTTCCCAGCTACCTTTTAATGTGCGGGTCGACGACTACGGCCCCGCCTTGCTCGGCAACCAACTGGTTTTTGCCAGCGACCGCGATGAAGGAACCTACCTGCGGCGCACGAGCATGTGGACGGGCAATCCTTTTTCCGAATTGTACGCCGTGCAATTCGATACCAGCGGGAGTGCAGGCGACCCCGGCCATTTTGCCTACGATGCTGCGGCCAAATTTTCGACCGGGCTGAACGGCAAGTTCAACGAAGCAGCCGCGAGTTTTTCCGCCGACGGCGAGACCATTTATTACACCCGCAACAACTATCAGGACGGCAGGGTCGGCAAAAGCGAAGACGGGCTGATGAAACTGAAAATATTTTCCGGTCACGCAGCCGCTGGCGGCGGATGGACCAATTTGCAGGCTTTGCCCTTCTGTTCCGATGAGTTTACCTGCGCCCACCCCGCCCTTTCGGCCGATGGCCGCACGCTGTATTTTGCCAGCAACATGCCTGGCGGCTATGGCGGCATGGACCTTTATGTCAGCCGTTTTGAATCGGGCCGATGGGGGCCGCCGGTCAATCTCGGGCCGGTCGTGAATACCGAGGGCAACGAAATTTTCCCTTACATCGACGCCAACAACCGCCTCTATTTTGCCTCCAACGGGCACATCGGGCTGGGCGGGCTCGACATTTTTTACACCACTGAAAAAAGCAACGGCGACTGGAACCTGCCGGCCAATCTCGGCTACCCGGTCAATTCGCCGCACGACGATTTCGGCATCTGCTTCGGCTCCGACCTCAGCTGGGGGTTCTTCAGCTCCGATCGGGAAGGCGGGGCCGGGCGCGACGATATTTACGGGTTTAAAAAAATGGCCGTGGCCGTCGAGGTACAGGTCGCAGATGCGTTGACCGGCCAGGCGGTACCCGGCGCGCTGCTGACCGACAGCCGCAGCGGCAACACGTACACGGCCGGCGCCGACGGCCGTTTGGCCTTCGATCTGCGCCCGGGCGAGTGCGTTTCGTTCAGCGCCGCCAAGACGGGTTACGACGCGGGCAAAGTCGATATTTGCGCGCAGCAACTTCATGCAGGCGCTACGCTGAACGCTGAAATCAGGATTGAAAAACAAGCCAAATACACCATTTCAGGGATCGTTTTCGACATGCTCGACGGGCTGCCGGCCTATGGCGCGGAGGTGTTTTTGAGCAATGCTTGCGGGCGTCCGGCTCCGCCGTCGTTTATCACCGGCGCCGACGGGCGTTATCGTTTCAAAGTGGACAAAGACTGTTGTTACACCGTAAAAGCGGTGAAAAACGGCTACATCGCGGGCGTCTCCGACGAAATTTGCACCCGGGGGCTGGCCACGGGTTCAGGCCTGAAAACCAACCTCAACCTCCTGCCCTATCGCCGCGATCCGCTCACGGGCACACCCGACCCTTCCGTCAGGCCGGTGTACGATCCCTATTCCGGACTTTATGAAAACCCCGACGGGACACCCGCCGACGCCGAACTGGCCGAGGGCCTGAGCCTCCGCGAAGGCATCTTGTACGACAATGGCGTGCCGAGCAATCCACGCGCCAGCGACTGGCAGTCGGGACCAGCCGGTGATGGTTTTTTGCTCAATATTTACTACGATTTCGACCAGGCCAACATGCGGGAGGAATCGATGCCCGAGCTCGAAAAATTGCTTCGAATGCTCGAAGACAACCCTGAATTGAAGGTCGAGATCGCTTCGCACACCGACAGTCAGGGTTCCGACGAATACAACCTCTTGCTCTCCCAACGCCGCGCAGAAGCCGTTGTCACCTGGTTGATGCGGCAGGGCATTCAACGCGAGCGACTGGCTGCCCGCGGTTATGGCGAAACGCAACCCGTCAAGCCTTGCAGCGATGCGGCGCCCTGCTCCGAATCCGATCACCAGCTGAACCGACGGACGGAATTTCACGTCGTGGGCACGCAGACGGCAAGACAAACCGAGCAACCCAAACAACGCTCCGGCGGAAAACCGGCGCCCTGCGACGGGTGTCCGTTTTAAGATTGATGCTGTAGGTTATTACTGACGGGGTGACTTTGGAGTCACCCCGTCAGTAATAACCTACAGCATCAACACGTTCGTCACAGTTTGACCACTTTCCGGGTCAGATACCCTTTTTCCCCGCTGACGGTCAACCAATACACGCCCGGCGGCAGATTTTTCACATCGAACTCCGTCCATTCAGCCGCGCCTTCGGCAAGCCATTTGCGGGCGACAAGGCGCCCTTGCTCATCGTTGAGCAGGAGACAATAAGCAGACTGCCCTTCTTCGGCCAATACTTCTACACGGAGCACCTCCGCGACCGGGTTGGGAGCGCACACGACCCGGGCATCGAGTGTATTGCCCGTAAAAATGCCAACCATCGGGCTGCCGGTGTATCGGTACATTCTGGTCGGGTGCCCTGTGGTCAGCCACTCGCCCGCATAGCCGGTGGAGGCGGTGCTGAATTGAGCCTGGGCGGCGTGTTCGCCGACGCCGATTTCCATCCAGCTTTGCCCCAAATCCGTGCTCAGCATGGTGCGAAACGGCCCGCTGATGTTGTTGGTGCGCTGCACGGCCAACAGGTGGTGTGATTCGGGCAAAATAACCAGCGTGGAGACTCGCGCACCTTGAATGGCGGGCAAAATCGTCCAGGAGGCGCCGCCGTTTTCCGTGTAGCGGATTGAAGTCGCCTGGGTAGAAGCATTGTAGGAATTGCCGACGCCGTGTAACTCATCGGCAAACGAGATGCTGCCGACAGAGGCCGTTGCTGCCGTCCAGTGGTGTCCCCGATCGGTAGAATGAAAAACCCTGCGCCAGCTGCCGCCGGGGCTAAAACTCGAGAACCAGATATGATCGCCCACGACGGCATAATCGCCGTAGTAACCGAATTCGTTGGTCAGGCGGGCTGGGATGCTGTCGTTGCTGATGCGCGTCCAGGTATCGCCCCCGTCGTCGGTGGTGTATATTTCAAAAAAGGCAAGGGTTTGCGTGGCGGAGGGGGCAGGGTCGCCAATTGCGACACCGTGCTGGTCGTCCCAGAAGTACACCGCGTTTACGTAGGAAGTAGCGTAACCGAAGCCATTTTCGAGTCGAGGCGTCCAGGACTGGCCGCCGTCGGTGGTTTGCATGACGTGGCTCTTATTCAGGTTGTCGACCATGCAAGCCCAGGCCGTGTCAGCATTAATCGGGCAGATACTGCAAGCCTGTGCGTAGGCGCCGCCACCCCTCGGGATGGTGCCGCCCGACCAGCTTTGGCCGCCGTCTGCGGTTTTGGTAAAAAACAGGCTGTCGGTATGAATGGTGCCGAAACTGGTTGGCAACACGTTGTATTTCATGCCGATCGACCAGGCAATCTGGTCGTTCTGGTGGGCAATGCACAGATCGAAAGTGCCAATGGTGTCCGGAAGGGCCGGCACGTACGATTGCCACTGCGCCCTGAGCAGGCCGGGGGCAAAACAAAGGGCCAACAAGGTCAGGGATTTCGCAAAAAAGGGTACAGCGCGCATGGGTGTGAAATGGTTTGAAAATTGAAGAACTCGGGTGTTTTGCGTTTTATACCCGCGACAGGGATTTTCTTACCCTGTCGATTCCTCAAATTTTCAAATGCCGCGCTACAGCCGGCTTTTTACCCGTTCAAAATCATCGCTTGTGGAATAACGATCGTACTGGTCGGGCGGCTCGCTGGCTGCCACGACCGTGCCGAGCGAGCGGCCGTCGGGCGTCCGGTATTTCACATCGGCGCCTTTGTCCATCAGCATGAGGCAAATATCCCAGCGGCCGTAGCTGGCGGCCATCATGAGGGCCGAATTGTGCTTTTCGTCGCCGTATTGCGGCAAAATGGCGTTGGGATCTGCACCGAAATCGAGCATGACCCGTATGCAATCTCGGGCGCCGTAAGACGTCTGGAGCGCCTCGAAAATCATCGGCACCTTGTTGGGCTGCCCCGTGTAGGTATCGAAGGTTTTGGCGTTGGCATTGCCGCCTCTTTCGAGCAAAAACTTCAACATTTCGGCATTGCCCGACGATGCAGCGCTCACTTCGACAGGGGTGTACTCGCCATCGGGCGTCCGAATGGGCACGCCTGCATCGAGCAAAATCTGAATACACGCGTACCGCCCTTCCACCTCGTCCGGCTGGTCGAATTTCAAGGCCCAACTCACGGCATCCGACAGCAGCGGGAAGCTGTACGCGGGGTCGCCAAGTTGCGGGGGCGGGTTTTGCAAGGCTTTCCTGAGTTTGTCGGGCTTCCCGGAGAGAAGTGCCCTGGCGATTCGCTCGCGTTCGGCATCCTCATACATCGGTTTTTCGGTGATCCAGTTGGTCAGACCCCGGAAAAAATTGTGGACCGGCCGCGACACCTGCATCCAGAGCAAGGGCAGGATGATCAGCCCGAACGCGAGGTATTTGGGCCAGGCATAGGGTAAAAGGTTGAGTACGAGCAGGACTACCAGCGCCGCGATGGCGACGTAGTAAACCAGCATGCCCATGCCTCTGCCGGCCGCATCGCCGCCTTTGCTGGGCCAAAAGGTTTCGGCGCCAACGAGAATGGCGAGGATGGCAATGACCGCCCAGTTGAAAAAAACGATGATTTTCAGCATTTGTCCGGCTTAGAACAGGGGAAAATTGGGCCTAGTTATACAGGTACATACTCCTGTTCCGATCCAGTTCCCGGAAGTACGGGTCCCGCAGGTCTTTGATAAAGTAGATCGCTTCGCCGGTACTTTTCATCTCCGGGCCGAGGCGTTTGTCGACACCCGGGAATTTTTCAAAAGAAAAGACCGGGATTTTGATCGCGTAACCTGTGGGTTTGGGTACGATGTCGAAATCGCGCAGTTTGTGGGTGCCGAGCATCACCTTGGTGGCAATATTGAGGTAAGGCACCTGGTAGGCTTTGGCAATGAACGGCGTGGTGCGCGAAGCCCTGGGGTTGGCCTCGATCACGTACACCTGGTCGTCTTTCACCGCAAACTGGATATTGATCAAACCTTTGATATTCAGGGCTCTCGCGATGCGTTCGGCATGTTCTGCCATTTGCTGGATCACGATGGGGCCCAGCGAATAGGGCGGCAACACTGCCGAGGAGTCGCCCGAGTGGATGCCCGCGGGTTCGATGTGTTCCATCACGCCCATGATGTGGAAGTCCTCGCCGTCGAAAATAGCGTCGATCTCGGCTTCCTTGGCGCGCTCGAGGAACTGGTCGATGAGCACCTTGTTGTCCGGCAGGTGTTTGAAAATGCTCAGAACGTGGCGTTCCAGTTCGTTGTCGTTGATGACGATCCGCATGCGCTGGCCGCCGAGTACGTAGGAGGGGCGCACGAGCAGCGGGTACGGAATTTTGCGGGCCACGTCGAGCGCCTCGTCCACATCGCGGGCCACGCCGTACTTGGGATACGGGATGTCGAGGTCGCGCAGCAGGTCGGAAAAACGGCCGCGGTCTTCGGCGATGTCCATGTCGTTGAACGAGGTGCCGATGATGTTCCAGCCGTTTTTGTGGAGGTCTTCGGCGAGTTTGAGGGCGGTTTGGCCGCCGAGTTGCACGATCACGCCGTCGGGTTGTTCGTGTTCGAGAATTTCCTCCAGGTGCTCCCAGAAGACGGGCTCGAAATACAGTTTGTCGGCGAGGTCGTAGTCAGTCGAAACGGTTTCGGGGTTGCAATTGACCATGATGGCTTCGTAACCGACTTCGCGAATGGCGAGCACGCCGTGCACGCAGCAGTAGTCGAATTCGATGCCCTGCCCGATGCGGTTGGGGCCCGAGCCGAGCACCACGATTTTTTTCTTGTCGGTGCGGTGGCTTTCGTTTTTGTCGTCGAAGGTGGAGTAGAAATAGTTGGTTTTCGACTCGAATTCGGCGGCGCAGGTGTCCACCATTTTGTACACCCGGCGGATGCCGAGTTTTTTGCGCTGGCGCGTCACTTCCTGTTCCGAAATGCGGAGCAGCCAGGCGATCTGGGCATCGGAGTAGCCGTTCTTTTTGAGTTCGACGAAGAAGTCGCGGGGGATGTCTTCCGCCACGTTGAAGCGCAGGAGCTGGTCTTCCATTTTGACCAGTTTTTTGATCTCCTGAATAAACCAGCTGTCGATCCCTGTCATTTTCTGCACCGTTTTGCCGGGAATGCCGAGACGGAGGGCGTCTTTTACGCGGTAAATCCGGTCATCCGATACTTTTTCAAGGCGTTCGAGGATATCCTCGGTGCGCATCCATTCTTTTTTGTCGGCGCCAAGGCCCATTCGGTTGTTTTCCTGGCTTTGACAGGCTTTTTGCAGGGCTTCGTTGAAGCAACGGCCGATAGCCATGACCTCGCCCACCGACTTCATTTGCAGCCCGAGGCGGTGGTCGGCGCCCTGAAATTTTTCAAAATTCCAGCGCGGCATTTTGACAATAACATAGTCGAGCGTGGGTTCGAAAAACGCGGAGGTGGTTTTGGTGATCTGGTTTTTGAGTTCGTCAAGCGTGTAGCCGATGGCCAGTTTGGCTGCGATTTTGGCAATGGGGTAGCCGGTTGCCTTGCTGGCCAGTGCGGACGAGCGCGACACGCGAGGGTTGACTTCGATGGCGATCAATTTTTCGGTGGCAGGGTCTTGTGCGAATTGCACGTTGCAGCCGCCGGCGAAATTGCCCAGTGCGCGCATGATCTTGATGGCCTGGTTGCGCATGTCCTGGAAGGAGGTGTCGGAGAGCGTCATGGCCGGCGCAACGGTGATCGAGTCGCCCGTGTGAATGCCCATCGGGTCGAGGTTTTCGACCGTGCAGATGATGCAGACGTTGTCGAGGGCGTCGCGGAGGAGTTCGAGTTCGAATTCTTTCCAGCCCAGCACGGCTTTTTCCACCAGCACCTCGTGGGTCGGGGAAGCGTTGAGGCCGCGTTTGAGGGCTTCGTCGAAGTCTTCTTCTTTCATACAAAAGCCGCCGCCCGTGCCGCCAAGGGTGTACGAGGGGCGTATAACCAGCGGAAAACCAATCTTTTGCGCAGCTTCTTTCCCTTCGAGGTAGGAGTTGGCGATGTAGGAAGGCGCCACGGAAAGGCCGAGGTCGAGCACCAGTTTTTTGAATGCTTCGCGGTTTTCGGTGGTTTCGATGGCGTTGGTGTCCACCCCGATCATGCGCACGCCGTATTGTTCCCAGATGCCTTGTTTTTCGCACTCGATCGCGAGGTTGAGCGCGGTTTGGCCGCCCATGGTGGGCAGAACGGCGTCGATGGCCGGCAGTTCGAGGCTTTCCTGGTGTTCGCGCAGGATCTGTTCGATACTTTCGGGTGTGAGCGGGCGCAGGTAGATAAAGTCGGCGGTGACCGGGTCGGTCATGATGGTGGCCGGGTTGGAATTGATCAGGGCGACTTTAATTCCCTCTTCGCGCAAGGAACGGCTGGCCTGGCTGCCGGAATAGTCGAATTCGCAGGCCTGGCCGATGATGATGGGGCCGGAGCCGATGAGCAGAATGGTATTGATCGAGCGATCGCGTGGCATAACGGAACGGAGTGTTGGAAATTAAAAGTTGTGGGGCCGCAGACAGGATATGGATGAAAAAAATGCCGGAAGACGGGCAATTGACCCGTTTTCCGGCATTTCCGAATGAGTACACGTTCGATTCATTTCGGGATGCAAAGGTAGGAAGCCTTGTCGGATTTTAAGGCAAGGTTATTTTCTAAATTCATGCGTTCCTGTAAAAACTACATGACGAAGGGATTTTTCGCAGATGATATTGAATCTCGCTCGTGTATTACCCATTAATTTGGAACTTGAAAATTTACCTTATCGTCCTCCCATGAAAAAAATACTGTTTTCCTGTGCGTTTTTAGTGGTTATCCACACCCTTTCGGCCCAAAACCTCGTCTCCTCCACCTATCTCGGCGCCAAAACCCAGGCGCAGCTGACGGCCGAGTTCAATGTGCCGTTCATCCAGTTCGGCACGCGTTTCTACCGCGTCACCTACACCACGCTCAACCTGACCGGCCAGCTGGATACCGTTTCAGGCCTGATTGCCGTGCCCGACAATGCCTCGAAAGTGTACCCCCGGCTGGTGTACCAACATGGTACTTCGGGCAGCACGCAGGATGTGCCTTCGGTCAATGTGACGCAGGGCGGCGAGGGCCGGCTGGGCTGGCTGTTCGCCGGACTCGGCTACGTGGCGCTGCTGCCCGATTACCTGGGGCTGGGCGTGTCGGACGATGAATTTCACCCCTACGTACACGCGGAAAGCGAAGCCTCGGTGGCACTTGACCTGCTGCGGGCCTTGCCCGCATTTACGGATCAATATCAGGTGCATACCAACAACCAGTTGTTCATCACGGGCTATTCGCAGGGCGGCCATGCGGCGATGGCCCTGCAACGGGCCGTCGAACTGGACCCCGCCAATGAATTCGAGGTCACGGCCAGCGCGCCCATGTCGGGTCCTTACAGCATCGGCGAAGTCATGCGCGCCCTGATTCTTTCCGACGAGGTGTACTATTACCCCGCCTACATCCCGAATACCGCCTTGTCGTACCAGACTGCCTACGGCAATATTTTCACCCAATTGACCGACATTTTCAAACCGGTCTATGCCGCCCCGATCCAGCAGTTTTACGAGGGCAACCTGTCGCTCAGCGACCTGAACACCCAGCTCATCAGCCTGCTGGTCGCCAATGAAGGCGCCTGCATTCCGACGCAGATGATCCAGCCCGCTGTGCTCGACGCTGTCGAAGCCGACCCCAACCACCCGATCAACCTGGCCCTGCGCGCCAACGACGTGTATCACTGGGCGCCGCAGGCGCCTACCCGGCTGTATTACTGCATGTCTGACGATCAGGTGCCTTTTGAAAACAGCTTGCTGGCCCGCGACACCATGCAGACACTCGGCGCCTCCGACCTCGTGGCTTCCGATGTGAGCCCTTCGTCGGATCACGGCGAATGTGTGGTTCCCGCCCTCACCCAGACCCTGTTCTTTTTCCTGGCTTTCCAGCAAATCGGGACGGCTACCTCTACTTCCGCACCGCTGGCAAAAGTGCTGAACATCGCGCCCAACCCGGTCGATGAACGGTTCACCCTTGAAATCGGGGACGGCCCGGCTGTTTTCAGCGCTTACAGCACCGACGGACGACTGTGGCAGCAACGCCGCCTTGGCCCCGGCGCCCAGCAAATCGAGGTGCAGCAATGGCCCGCCGGCAACTACTGGATTCAGCTGCAAAACGCCGAAGGATTACAAATCGCCCAACTGCTCGTCCGCCATTGATCATGAAAAAAATACTCCTCCTGGCCTGCCTGCTTTGTTTGGGCACGCCGTTTTTCGCCCAGCAAAACAATGCCGACGCCCGCGCGATCCGCAAGGTCATGCAGGACCAACAGGACGCCTGGAACCGCGGCGACCTCGAAGGTTTCATGCAGGGCTACTGGCAATCGGACAGCCTGCGTTTCATCGGCTCACGCGGCCTGACCTACGGCTGGAAGGCCACGCTCGACAATTACAAAAAAGGCTACCCCGACCGCGACGCCATGGGAACGCTCGAGTTCGACATCCTGTCCATCGAACGCTTGTCCCCAAAAAGCGCTTTTGTGGTGGGCAAATGGCGCCTCGCGCGCAAGGCCGGCGACCTGAGCGGTCATTACACCCTGCTTTGGCGAAAAATCAAAGGCAAATGGGTGATCGTGGCGGATCATTCCAGTTAAGACGGGAGCCTTACCGCTCGTGAATGGCTTCCAGAATGCGCCGCATTTCTTCCTTGACCGGGCGTCCGGAGCCGACGAAATTATTGTGCATAAAACTGAAAATCAGCACTTTGCCTTTTCGGGTGAATATATAGCCGCTCATACATTGCACGCCGCTCATCGAGCCGGTTTTGGCAAAAAGCCAGGGTTGCTCCCCCGGGTTTGCCGGCCACCAGTCCAGCGTGGTGCCGGGCATTCCGGCCGTGGGGAAAAGGCCAAGCAGACGCGGGTGCGGTTGTTTTTGCCACAATTGATACAACACCCCCGCCTCGAATCGCGGGCTGATGAGGTTGTAGCGCGAGAGCCCGGAGCCGTCGACCCAGCGGGGCGGCTGCGGCAAAGCGCCGAACAAACTGTCTTTGGCCCAGCGGATCATCGGCGCCTGCCGCATGGTGTCGAATTTGACGCCCGCGCACACCAGCAGCATCTGTTCGGCTATGAAATTGTCGCTCTGATACATCATGCGGCGCAGCACGGTATCGAGCGGCGTGGAGTACAGGGTGCGGTAAGCCAAAGCCCCGCAGCTCGCATTCATGAAATCATAACTTGAATCCAGTCCAAGGCGGGTTGGGAGCAATCGTGCGGTTTTTTGACCGGCATTCCACACCGGCACGTCGATTGTGTAGCCCGGTTTCAGCAATTCGATGTGGTAATAGGGCAACATGATCGTGTCCGACTGCTCCAGGCGGCGGATTTCCCGGTCGTTGAGGTTGTAATCGTCCCTTGATTTTAAAAACTGCCTGAAAAACGGCGGCTCCACGATCCAGCCCGGGTCGCACACGTTGGAATCGCGTTCCAGCCGCACAAAATTGCCGTGAATGGGCAGCCCGGAACGCTCGGCCGAATAGTCCTCGTTGTAATCGTCCCAGGCCCAGCCGGGCCCGAGGCGCGTTTCCTGAAAATTGCCGGAATCAAAAACCAGGTAGCCGCCATTTTTAAGAAAACGCGCCGCTGGCTGCCAGTATTGAAAGGCCGGATGCAGGAACGTGGGATCGCCCGTGCCCCGAAAACACAAGCCGATCGGGAAACCCGGGTCGGAGCCCTCCATGATGTAATCGTACTGCAAACCCGGCACCGAATCGCCCAGCACAGACAGGCAGGTAGCGAGGGTGAGTATTTTGGTGGTGGAAGCAGGGGTGAAATAGTGCGACCCGTTTACGTCGCATAAAACCTGCCCGCTCTCGGCATCCATCAGGACGAACCCGCTGAATGCCCGGGCAAATACCGGGGAGTTTTCGACTTCCCGGCGGAGATCTTTTTGATAAAAAGCCGCCCGGCGCACAGGGGCACAGGCGGCTGACAGAAAAACAATTCCGAGAATAAAAAAGGCTGCGCGCACGGTGAAAACGATCAGGTTGAGAACAATTCGATGCGCGTAAAATTACCAAAGCTGCTCATCCTTCTAAATACCGGTGGAGCCATCCTAAAAACTCCCGGTTCCAAACGACCGAATTTTGCGCCTTGCTGATCCAGTGCCCTTCCTCCGGATAATAGAGCAGCCGGGAAGGAACTCCCTTCAACTGGGCCGCCTGAAAAGCCTGAAACGCCTCGCTTTCCGGCACGCGAAAGTCCTTTCCGCCCTGTATGATCAGGATCGGCGTGTCCCAGTTTTTGACGAACAAATGAGGGCTGTACTTCGTAAAAGTCGGGTTTTCAGCATCTTCCCAATAAGGCTTGCCCATGTCGTATTCGGCAAAAAACAGCTCGTCGGTCGTACCGTAAAACGATTCGAGGTTGAACAATCCGCAGTGGCTGATGAAACATTTGAAGCGTTTTTTGTGGTTGCCGGCGAGCCAAAACGTGGAATACCCGCCAAATGAACCGCCGACCGCCGCCAGGCGGTTTTTATCCACATAAGGCTCCTTGCACAAGTCGTCGATCGCCGTCAGCAAATCGCTCATGGGGTATTTGCCCCAGTTGCGGCTCACCTGGCGGGTCCATTCCGAACCGAAGCCCAGGGTGCCCCGGCGATTGGGCGCCAGCACGATGTAGCCTTGCGCGGCGATCAGTTGCAGCGACCAGCGAAGGCCCCAAGCACTGCTCAGGCCCGATTGCGGACCGCCCTGACAGTATTCCACGACCGGGTATTTTTTGGCAGGGTCAAAGTCGGGCGGGTAAATGACCCAGGATTGCAACATTTTTCCATCGGCTGTCCGGGTGTAGCGGGGCTCAAAACGCCCCAGTTTGACCCGCTTCATGGCCTCGCGGTTGACGAAAGTCAACTGCCGGTCCGCCATCGCCCCCGTGCCTGCCGCATACACTTCCGCCGGGCTGTCGTATGCCGAGCGGGTGTAATACACGGTGTTTCCTGCCGGAAAAAAACGGTCGACCGTATGCGCGCCTTTGGTAATCGGCCGTACCTGGCCGTCGAGCGTCACTGCCATGACCTGCGTTGTCCCCTGTTGCTCCGATGAAAATACAATTGTCTGGTTATCAAGCCACTTGGGGTGGTTGGCATTGTAGTCGAAATCCGTTGTGATTTCCTTTCGGTTGCCTGTTTCAAGTTCGTAAACCACAATGCGGTTGCGGTCGGTTTCATACCCGGCCGTGGCCATGCTGCTCCAGGCGACCCGCTTGCCGTCGGGGGAAAAAACGGGATCGAGATCGTAGCCCGGCATGCCTTTGCTGAGCGCCGACGTTGCGCCCGTGTTGGTGTCGTAGAGGTAAATTTCCGTATTGGTGCCGCGCGCCTGCTCGTTGGGCGTCACTTTTTTGGCGCTGTACACCACGTAGCGGCCGTCGGCGCTGCAACTCGCGGAAGTGGCGTCGTAGGGTTCGTCGGTCATCAGGTTCTTGCCGCCGAACACTTTTGCGCCCGGCTGGCAGGTTGCGATAAAGAGGTTGGCGCGGGAATAATCATCCCAGTCTTTCCAGTGCCTGTAATTCAGGTGGTCGATCATGCGGCAATTGGCGCGGTCCATGTCCGGATAAATATCGGCTGCCGTTTGGCCGTATTTGACCCGGCTGGTAAAAACCAGTGTTTTGCTGTCCGGGGCAAAAAAGTATTCCTGCATGGGCAAATTGGAGATTTTGGAGGCGGCGCCGGACGAAAATTCGTAGCGGAACAGCGTGTCATTTTTCAAAAAACATACACTGTTGCCGTCGGGGCTGAAAGTTGCCGAGCGGGCATCGGCAGGCAGGGGCAAGCGGGCAGCCGTTTCCGGCTGGCTGACGCTCAGCCGGAAAAAGTGTGTGTAGGCAGAGTCGCGTTTCAGATCGGTGTAAGCCACGGAGTACAGCAAATACTGGTTGTCGCGGCTGACATCCTCCAGTTGCACCCGGCCCAGCGACCACAGAAATTCCGGCGTCAGGGTAGTGGCTGGCAGCGCAATTTCACTGCCTTGCGGCGCGGTGTCCTGTTTTTTTGAAAAGTCGGTGGCGCTTTCAAAATACAGGTAAACCGGCAGGAAGAGGAATATGTATTTTAACATAACAAATTGATTTACTGTTTTTTAACCAAAACATCAACAAAAAAATCGCCTCCCGGCCCGCTCGGCCCGCTCGGGTCTGGGTCGGGGCACAGGCAAGATTCGTCGAGCGATCGGGGGCGCAGGCGGATGATAACGGTCTGGGTGCCTTGCACCGCGAAAGAGATGGTTTTGGGCAAGGTCTGCTGTACCGAGTTTTCGACTTCCAGGCCGTTGATGGTGATAACCACTTCCACCTGACCGTCGCAACCGTTGACGGCGCCAAGGCTGAGGCGATAGCTGCCGCTTGTCGCTTCCATCATATTGATGGTCAGGACTTTATCCTCCTGGGTCAGCGTTGTGGAGAGTGCCGTGGTCGGCCCGTCGAGGTCGCAGGCGTAGATCGTGCGGTCCTGGGCAGTATAGCAGGTGTCGGTTCCGCCAGTCACAGCGTCGCAGCCGGTCAGGGCAAAAACAGCGGACCAAAGCAGCAGCGGGAGCACTAATTTTTTCATAATTACAGGTTTGTATCTTATTGAATATTGTAACTTATACCCATGTTATAAAGGGTAAAAGCGAGCATGGCGCCCGTTTCTTCGATGGTTTTTTCCAGTGATTTGCCCGCCCCGTGGCCTGCGCCACTGGTGACGCGCAACAACACGGGCGAATCGCCGCGCTGATTGGCTTGCAAGGCTGCTGCAAACTTGAAACTGTGCCAGGGCGACACCCTGTCGTCCTGCGCCCCGGTCAAAATCATCGTGGCGGGGTACTTGTCCGGCTTTGTGTTGTGCAGCGGACTGTAAGCGCGGAGGTAGGCAAAGCCCTGGGGCGTGTCGCTCAGGCCGTAATCGGTCGCCCAGTGTGCCCCGACCGTGGACTCCTGATAACGGAGCATATCGAGCACACCCACCTGGGGGAGCGCTACGCGAAAGAGGTCGGGACGCTGGGTCAGACAAGCGCCGACGAGCAGACCGCCGTTGCTGGCGCCATTGATGGCGAGCAACTCGCGGGAGGTGTAGCCCTTGGCGACCAGGGATTCGGCTACCGCGATGAAATCGTCAAATACCCGTTGTTTGTTTTCGCGGGTACCGGCCTGATGCCAATCCTCCCCGAACTCCGCGCCGCCGCGCAAATTGGCGGACACGTAGATGCCGCCCGCATCGAGAAACGCGGTGGAAAAGAGCCTGAAACGTGGTAGCACGGCGATATTAAACCCGCCGTAGCCGTAGAGCAGACAGGGGGATGGGCGTTCGGTCCGGCCTTTGCGCTGCGTCAAAAAGAACGGGATCCGCGTGCCGTCCTTGCTCACCGCCCAAAGCTGCACCGTCTCGTATTGCTCGCCGTTGAAGGGCGCCTCGGCCTGCATCACAGGTTCCACCGCACCCGGCTCATTGGCTGCAAACCGATAAACCGCCCCCGGCATCGTGAAACATTCCCAGGTGTAGTACACCTTTTTGCTGTCGGCCGAAGCATCCAGTTCGGTCACATTGCCGATGACCGCGGGCAATTTCACCTGCACCGAACGGCTGCCGTCCCGATCAAACACGAACAGTGCGCTGCTGCAATTGACCAGATAATGGGCCACGAGTTTGCCGCCGGCAGTCATTTTGCAGTCTTGCAGGACGTTGGTCGGGTTTTCGGGCAAAACATCCCGCCAATGCGCCCGTTCGGGCCGTGCGAGATCGATCTCGATGAGGCGCCAGTTGGGGACCCCGTCGTTGGTCCGCACGTACAATTTGCCATCCATCAGCCCGACGGGCATGTAATCGGCTTGCTGGTCGTCGGCGACGATGGAGATGACCTTTCCCGCGCCAGTCCTCACGAAAAGTGCGTTTTTAGAGGTGGCGCTGGCGCTCGTCATGACGAGCTCGGGGCTGTTGCCAAACACCTGCGTTTCGAACATGGAACGCGGGTTCTTGCGGTCTTCCCATATCAGCGGATCAGCGGCTTGCGGCTGGCCCAGGGAGTGAAAATAAATTTGCGCATGTTCGCTTTTGTCAAATAAATCCCCTTCGGGGAAGCGCTGGTAGTAGCCGCCGGCGCCCGACCAGGTGAAATTTGAAAACTTCAAATTCAGAAGCACGTCCGGCAGCTCGCGCCCCGTATTCAGGTCGAGAAAGCGGGCGATCTGCTGGTCCGAGCCGCTGGGCGACACGAGGTAGGCCATGTGCTTGCCATCCGGCGAAATGCTGTACTCGGACAGGGCCGTGGTCCCGTCGGGAGAGTAGCGCTCGGGCGCCAGGATGAGTTCCGGCTGTCCGTCGCCGCGTTGGCGATACAGAGCAGGCTGGTTTTCAAGACCTTGTTTGAGGAAATACAGGGCGCCGTCGGGGCCGGTTTTTAATTTGTAAAACCGTTCGTAGTCCGCGAGTTCGCGCACGCGGGTCGTGGCGGCATTGTGAAAGGGGATGGTTTTCAGGTAGTTGTCGGTCGCCAGGTTCTGGGCGCGTACAAAGGCCTGGGTGACCGGGTGATCGATTTGTTCGAAAAGGCGGAAGGAATCGACTACGACTACGCCACTGTAATTGTCGCGGGCGATAAAATCGGCGGCTCTGGGCGCCGCTTCCTGTGGTGTTTGGGCAAGGGCATGGCAAGCCCATGCCGTGGCGCAGAGCGCCATGACGAGGTGTTTCATAAGCAGGAGAAAATTAGAGTGGAGAAAAATTCAGATCGGAAGGAGGGCAGAGGCGGGGTTCCGCCTCTGCCGGAAAACACGGGCGGGGGCCACGAATGTTAATCGTTCAACGGTTGGAAGGCGATCCCTTCCGTGGCATTATCCATTTCGAAGATGAGCGCCCAACCGTACCCGCTTTCAAGCTTGATTTCAATGGCTTCGACCGGGCAGTCCGTCTCGGGCTTTTTGTCGGAAGGCTCATCCGCGGCATTCTTGCCACACATCAAATCCTCTTGGCTGACTTGAGTTGTTTGCTCCGTCTCTTCAGGTTTGCCATCCGTCGGATTGGTAACGGCCATCATGGTATTCAGGCTCAATAGCCAAAATGCGCCGATGAGCAGCAGGGCTCGCAGTTTGTACATGTTTCACAGATTGATTTGGTGAATAAAATTCGGATCGTTTGTACAAAAGTATCGGCGAAACCCACCGCTTCCAAATTCTTGGAGCGTTCGCTATGTAGTAGTGGGAAAAATAATTAAGTTCAATAGGAGATTTTTTGCCATAAAAAATTGAATATTAGCATTTTAAATTAAAAAATTCCACCAAAATGGCAGGAATAAGCGCTTCAATTCTCTATCAATCCGTTCAAAATCTCCAGCCTGAAGAGGCCAAACGCCTGCTTGCACTCCTGAAAAAACGGTCGGCAAAGAGCCGGGAATACGGCAGGGCTCTCGTGTTGCTCCGGTTCCTGCTGAACTTGAAAAAGACGCTGAGCCGGCATCCCAGGCATGCTTCGGGGCGATTGACCGAGACCGCTTTGCAACAAAAACTCTTCGCCGACGAGGCGGCCAAAGGCGAGCGCCTGGTGGAAAAAGCCAAAAAGATCATTCTGGACGCCCTCTCTGCCAACCCGGTCGCCGGCCGTTCGGCCGACGCGCCACCCGCAAAAGCCATTCGTCCGCAAAAACCCCACCGCCCCGACACCTCGCAACCAGCGCAACATCAGGCATTTCTGACGGCCCTGTGTTCGGAAAACGAGTCGGACATCCAAACGATAGCCGCCGGCATCATGGAACGTCAGGCGGCGACATTCTTCATGCTGCAAGCCAGTTTGCCCGAAAACACGGCCCGACACCCGCTTTACGATGCCTTTGCAGCGTATTTCGACCAATCCGCCGCCGACAGGCAGCCAACTCCCGCCGCTTTTTTTTATAAAATCTGCCGCCTGCAGCAACTTCGCATCAACAGCCCCGAACATCTGACCCTGACCGATGAATGCGTTCAAACCCTTCTGAGTGCGTCCGGGCAGTTTACCGATTTCGATTTTAAAGCCGGCGAATACCTGCTTCGGCTTGTGCTGTTAAAAAGCCAGAACGAGGCACCGAGCACCGAGGGTTTTGGGAAAATATGGCGCCTTTTCAAAGCGGGCTGGGACAAAAAGCTGATTTCGCCAACCGATAAACTGTCGCTGAGAACCTATTTCAACATCGCGCGCTCGGGCTACGAACTAAAAGACTACGCAGCCGTGCGGCGCTTCACAAGCGATTTCAAACGGTTTTTTCAAGCCGGCGAACGTAAGGAAGCGGCACGTATCAAAGTCTGGTTCCACCATTTGATCGACGTGGCAGAAGGGAAAGGGACTATTGCGCCGGCGGTCAAACTGAAAAGCAGGCTGCACAACGTGTTTTTCCGCACGGCCCTGGTCTGCGAATACTTCGACGACCCCGACTACGGCAAGGGCGTCGTGCTGCGGGAACTGGACAACCACTCGCGTTATCTGCTCGACATGATGAACAGGGAGATGCTGGAAAAACAATACAGCCTTCGTTTTCAAAATTTCTTCGAAATGGTCAAAACCCTGATCGCACTCCGCTTCGACGATTTGGACACGGAAAAGAGGACAGGCCTGATCGATGGTTTAAAAAAAGACTTTGAGGAAAAGAAAAACGGGCAACTCACACAGACTTTATGGCTGTCTGCCAAACTCAAGGCGCTTGGTGCATAAAAAAAGGGAGCCGCGGTGCGCGGCTCCCTTTTTTGCGGGTGTTTACAAAACCTTACGACAAGCGCTCTGCGCCGGCAAAAAACGACTCCACGAAGGCTCGTTTGTTGAAGATCTGCAGTTGGTCGATGCGCTCGCCCACCCCGATGTATTTGATCGGAATTTTGAACTGGTCGCTGATGCCGATGGCCACGCCGCCCTTGGCCGTGCCGTCGAGTTTGGTGAGCGCGAGGGCCGTCACGGGCGCTACCTCGGTGAATTGTTTGGCCTGTTCCACGGCATTCTGGCCGGTACTGGCGTCGAGTACGAGCAGCACTTCGTGCGGTGCGCCAGGCAGTTTTTTCTCGATGGAACGGTGGATTTTGCCCAGTTCCTGCATCAGGCTGGTCTTGGTGTGCAGACGGCCGGCCGTGTCGATGATGGCCACATCGCAGCCGTTTTCGACGGCATAGTTCGTTGTTTCGTAGGCCACGGCGGCCGGGTCGGCGTTCATGCCCTTGCTGTAAAAGTCGCAGCCGACGCGTTCCGACCAGATTTTCAGCTGATCGACGGCGGCGGCCCGGAAGGTATCGCCGGCGCCGAGCACCACCTTGTAGCCTTTTTGCTTGAACTGGTGGGCCAGTTTGCCGATCGTGGTGGTTTTGCCCACGCCATTGACGCCCACGACCATAATGACGTAAGGGCGTGCCGGGCTTGCGGGGATGTCGTAGTCTTCTGCGTCTTCGGTGTTGTTTTCCGAAAGCAGTTGTACGATCTCGTCGCGCAGGATGGCGTTGAGTTCCTCGGTGTTGATGTATTTGTCGCGAGCGACCCGCGCTTCGATACGTTCGATGATCTTGACCGTCGTGTCGAGGCCAACGTCGCTGGTGATGAGGATTTGTTCCAGTTCGTCGAGTACTTCTTCATCGACGGTGCTTTTGCCCGCTACGGCGCGGGTGATTTTGCCGAAGAAACTTTCCTTCGTTTTTTCCAGCCCCTTGTCGAGGTCCTCTTTTTTCTCGCGATTGAAAAATTTATCAAAAAAACCCATGTTGAATGTGCTAGTGTGGGAAATGTGGGGAATGCGCTGGTGTAGAAACAGGGTCAGGGCGCCGAGCGGGCGTCTTTTCTCAAACCTCGCCGTACATGCGGCGGACACTTTCGATCAAATTCGATTTTTTCCGCCGGCTCACCTCGATGGTCTCGCCGGTTTCGAGGATCAGGTAGCCGCCTTCGCCTTTGATGTAGGTTTTCATATAGTTCATGTTGACAATGTGCTTTTTATGCACCCGCACGAAATTGAGGCGGAGCAGGGTGTCTTCAAAAGCCTTGATGGTTTTGCTGGCGGTGATGCGCTCGCCGGAGCTCAGCCAGAAATGCGTGTAGTTGTCTTCCGCTTCGAGGCGGATGATTTCGCTGAGGCGGACAAAATGCACGCCGTCGAGGCCCGAAATACCGATCTTTTCGAAGGCGTTGGGGCTGTTGGGCGCGTAGTTTTGTTGCAGTACTTCGAGGCGTTGCTTCGTGCTGGGGCTTTTGCGGCCGAGGCGGATGCGGCTTACGGCGCGGCGCAGGTCCTCGGGATCGATGGGTTTCAGCACGTAATCGATGGCCGAAAAATCGAAAGCGGTGAGCGCGTAGTCGTCGTAGGCCGTGACGAAAATAATGTCGAACGGGATGTCGTCCAGTTGTTGCAGGCCTTGAAAAACGAGGCCGTCGGGCAGGTTGATGTCGAGGAAAGCGACATCGAAAGCGCCGTCGCGGTCGTCGCCGACCAGCCGGAGGAGGTCGGCGTTGGATTCGCCCGTGGAGACGACATCCACGTCGGGGCAGTATTTTTCAAGCAGGTTGAGGAGGTTGCGGAGACTTTCGGGTTCGTCTTCGATCAAAAGAGCGCGCGTCATTGTTAGTTCGGTTTTGGATTGAAAATTGGAAGAAGGATGGCAAAGGTCGCTGTTCCGACCTAAAAAAGAAGGTTTTGGGCGGATAATAGGGGAAACTTTTTTAACACATGGGCAAAACAAAATTGGCCTTAAAACAATCGGAGGGCGCAGGAAAGTCAATCTCCTGCGCCCTCGATCGTATGGTTTGCAATTTTATTCGGCGGATTCCCGCTCAGCGGGTTTGCCTCAAAGTTGTTTGACTTTCAGGCGGGCGCCCACTTTAATCGCCGAATCGGCCACGCCGTTCATTTTGCGGATGCTTTCGGGGGTGACATCGTATTTGCGGGCAATGTCGTCGAGCGATTCATTGCGTTGCACGATGTGCCACTGAAACTCTGGCGCTTTGGGCGGTTCAGGTTTGGCGGTCGGTGGCGATGCCGCGGTTTGTTTTCCTGCCGCAGCCGGCTTGGTTCCTGCGGGAGCAGTGTCTGTTTTTTTCCTGGCTTTATTGTCGGCGGGTGCTTCGATGCGCACGTTGTCGTGCCGCTGTACGAAGACCGGGTACCAGACCGTCAGTTTTTGGCCGGTTTTGACCGAATTGTCGGCCAGTTGGTTCCAGGCTTTGAGGTGTTCGGGGTTGCAGTTGTGTTTTTTGGCGAGGTTTTCCACGTTGTCGGGCTGCGATACGGTGACGATTTTTTGCCAGTAGCGGCCGTCGCCGAGGTGCAGGGGCTCCACGTAGTAGTTATTTTCAAAAGTATAGTTGTGGCCGCCCAGGCTGTTCAGGTACTTCACGAAGGGAATCATGACGCGCTGCGGCAGCACAACGAAATGGCCCGAAGTGCTCGGCGGAACGTAGTCGCGGCGGAAGCCCGGGTTCAGGGTTTTGATCGTATTGTAGTCGACGCCCGTGGCATCGGCGATATCGCGGAAAGAAATGCCTTCGTAGACCAGAATGTAGTCCGTGAGTTGTTCATCGAACTCGGGCATCACCGGGTCCAGATCGTGCAGCGTGTAAAAGTTGCAGATATAGGTGGCCGCGATGAATGCAGGGACGTAGTTGCGGGTTTCTTCGGGCAGGTAGCGCTGGATTTGCCAGAAATCGCGGCTGTGAGCGCGTTTGATGGCGGCGTTTACCCGTGCAGGACCGCTGTTGTAGGCGGCCAGGGCAAGCGACCAGTCGTTGTATTGTTTGTAGAGGGCTTTGAGGTAGCGGGCGGCGGCGTCGGTGCTTTTGACCGGGTTGCTGCGGTCTTCTACCGCGCTGTTGGTGTACAGGCCGTAGTCGTTGCCGGTGTAAGGCATAAATTGCCAGAGGCCGGTGGCGCCAACGCGGGAAACAGCTTTGGGGTTCAGGGCAGATTCGACGACCGCGAGGTATTTCAGATCGGTCGGAAGACCGTATTCGCGGAGTTTTTCTTCAAAAAGCGGGAAATAAGTCAGGCGTTTGCCCAACATGACCTGGGTTTTTTCCGACTTCACTTCCGAATACGTGCGGATGTAGCCTTTGACAACGCCGGTAGGCCGAAGTTGGACGCAGCTGTTCAGTTGGCCCAGTCGGCGGCGCAGTTCCTCATCCGTCAGGGTGGCGGCATAAGGGCTTTTGGCAACCAGGTTAAAACTGGAAGTATCGGAAGGAGCAGGAAGATCGGCGTCTTGGGCGAATATTGAGGTCAGGCAGGCAGGCAACAAAAAAAACAGGGCAACAAGGCCCTTCACAAGGGTGTTCGGCTGCATGTAGGAGATTGCTTTAGAAAATTGATAACCGTGTCGTAGCGATTAAAGAAGCGTGCGGTTGTTTTCACATCGTCAGGTCGCACAGGGCAAGAAAAATCCGCGCGGGCTGAAAAGCCTGTCGAAAAATCGGTCGGTGGGCGGATTTGGAAAACGCCTTTCGACAAACTTTATTTTGTGACCCGCGAAAAACAGTTGAAATAGTCCCACGCCCGGGCACAGGTTGTGCGCTGAGCGCTGCAAAAGTCCGAACAAACAGCGGGTTTTAGCTGCCATTAGGAAAATTTAACACGCAGCAGGCATCTTTTTTTTGTCAAAAGGCGATCCTTGCCAAATTATTCAAAAGAAAAATACGCCGCTCAGGCCGCTCTCCAATGATTTGAAGCCTATTGCCTGCACAGGCAGTTTTTTCGTAAAATTTCATTTGGTCAGATAAAAAAACAACTCTTTTAAGGTGGTTTTTGACGAATGTCCTTACTTTTGCGCGATTTTTTAAGGAGGGCGGCCTGACAAAATAAAGATTAAGCTACCCACCGTTTTGAACGCTCAATACACAACTTTTTATGGCTAACATCGGTCGTATCAAACAAATTATCGGCGCCGTAGTGGACGTGGACTTTTCCAGCCCCGACAGCAAACTGCCGGAAATTCTCAATGCTCTTGAACTCACGCGCCCCGACGGCAGCAAGCTCGTGCTTGAAGTACAACGTCACCTTGGCGAAGACAGCGTGCGTACCATCGCTATGGACTCGACCGACGGTCTGACCCGCGGCATGGAATGCGTCGACACCCAGGCTCCGATCGCCATGCCGACCGGCGACGAAGTGCGCGGCCGCCTGTTCAACGTCGTAGGCGAAGCCATCGACGGCATCGGCAAAGTGGAAAAAGGCAAAAACGCCTACGTGATCCACCGCAAGCCTCCGACCTACGAAGAGCTTTCGACCGAGCGCGAAATCCTGTACACGGGTATCAAGGTTATCGACCTGATCGAGCCCTACGCCAAGGGTGGTAAAATCGGTCTCTTCGGTGGCGCCGGTGTAGGCAAAACAGTACTCATCATGGAACTCATCAACAACATCGCCAAAGCATACGACGGTATGTCGGTGTTTGCCGGTGTTGGCGAGCGCACCCGCGAAGGCAACGACCTCCTGCGCGAGATGATCGAGTCCAACGTTATTAAATACGGCGAAGAGTTCAAGCACTCCATGGAAGAAGGCGGCTGGGACCTCTCCAAAGTAGACCACGAATCCCTGCGCAAATCGCAGGCTACCCTGGTGTTCGGTCAGATGAACGAACCGCCCGGCGCCCGCGCCCGCGTGGCCCTCTCCGGCCTCACCATGGCCGAATACTTCCGCGACGGCGACCTCAAAGATCCCGCCGGCGGCCGCGACATCCTCTTCTTCGTCGACAACATCTTCCGTTTCACCCAGGCCGGCTCCGAGGTATCCGCTCTGCTCGGCCGTATGCCCTCGGCCGTAGGTTACCAGCCTACCCTGGCTACTGAAATGGGTCTGATGCAAGAACGAATCACTTCCACCAAACGTGGATCCATCACCTCGGTACAGGCCGTTTACGTTCCCGCCGACGACTTGACCGACCCGGCCCCCGCCACTACCTTCGCTCACCTCGACGCCACCACGGTATTGAGCCGTAAGATCGCCTCGCTGGGTATCTACCCCGCTGTCGACCCGCTCGACTCGACTTCCCGTATCCTCGATCCGAAGATCATCGGCGACGAGCACTACAACTGCGCACAGCGCGTGAAACAAATCCTGCAGCGCTACAACGAACTTCAGGACATCATCGCCATCCTCGGCATGGAAGAACTTTCCGACGAAGACAAAATGGTCGTTTCCCGCGCCCGCCGCGTACAGCGCTTCCTCTCGCAGCCCTTCCACGTGGCCGAACAGTTTACCGGCCTCAAAGGCGTCCTCGTACCGATCGACGAAACCATCCGCGGCTTCAACATGATCATCGACGGCGAAGTAGACGAATACCCCGAGGCCGCGTTCAACCTCGTGGGCACCATCGACGAAGCCATCGAGAAAGGCAAAAAAATGCTGGCCGAAGCAGCGAAATAATTTAATGATGAGTGATGAATGATGAATGATGAATGCGTTCGTTCCGCACTTTTCATTCATCATTCATCATTCATAATTCATCATCAGCAGAATTATGACTCTGACCATACTCTCTCCCGAATCTGAAATTTTTTCGGGCGCTGTCAAATCGGTGAAAGTGCCGGGCAGCCTGGGTTATTTCCAATTGCTCGAAAACCACGCCCCCATTGTTTCTTCACTGGGCAAAGGCGACGTGACTGTCGTGCAAGACAACGGGCAAACCATGACGCTTTCCGTAGAAGGCGGATTCGTGGAAATGCTGAACAACGAAGTATCGTTGCTGATTTCGGGCGTGAAAGGATAATCTTCCGCGTCGATTCCGAAGGAAAGCCGTTCCATCTCAGGGTGAGATGAAACGGCTTTTTTGTTTGTTATCCTTTCTCAATTATCGGCTAGCGATCACGCGCACCGTAAGTACGCGAGTCCGTCGATTGATTTGTGCACCTACAAGCGCCCGTGGCTCCGACGGGCTGGAAGCAAACGTCGGTCCTGATCGCTTTCAAGGTTATTGGCAATCTCCTTCTCATTTGCCTTCCTTGCAAAATCCCTTCATTCGTCTCCACTTGGCAAGGCTTTTTTCTCCCCGCTCGACAACAAAGCCCTACTTTTGCGCAGCCTTGGGCAAATAACACAACAATGCGCATGAAAAAACTTCTTTTGCTGATCCCTGCCGCGGCACTCCTCTGGGCCGCCTGCTCCAACGATTTTGACGTAACAGCCCCCTGGAAAGAAATCCCGGTCGTGTACGCTATTATTTCTCCCAAAGACACGGCTTACTACGTACGGGTGGAAAAAGCTTTCCTCGACCCCGAAAAAAGCGCCGCCGAGATCGCGCAGATCCCTGACTCACTTTATTACCCGCCCAGCGCCATCACCGTGTACCTGGAGCGCAAAAGCAACGGCCAGCGTTACCAGATGACCCGTGTGGACGGCAACCTCGAAGGTTACGTGCGCGAAGCAGGCTTTTTTGCCAACCAGCCCAACTGGCTCTACAAATTCAAACCCGCTGACGCCAACCAGCAACTACAGGAAGGCGAGACCTGCCGACTGGTAATCGTACGCGCCGACGGCAAACCCGACATCACGGCCGAAACCACCTTGCCCGGCACTTTCCGTTTCCAAAAACCCAACCAGCAGTCCATCCCCCCCCTGATCGCTTTCGGCCCCAATTCGCCGACGACTTTCGAATGGCGCTGCGATGAAAACGGGGTTTACTTCAACCTGGACATGCTGATCCAGTATCGCGAACAAACCCCGAGCGGGCAGTTCCTGGCACGTAAAACCCTGCGCTGGCCGGTGTTTAAAAACCAGAAGCGCAATACCAGCGGCTCGGGCGGCGCATTCGGATTCAGCGGCTCGGCCAAAATTTCGGCCAACCAGTTTTACCAGTTCCTCACCGACAGCATCCAGCCCGCCTCCGAAAGCTGCGGCGGCTGCTATCGCTTCTTCGAAGGCATCGACTTGGTGCTGGAAGGCGGCGGCAAGGAAATCGAAAACTACCTCATCACCGCCAATGCCAACGAAGGCCTCACCGGCGCGGAAGTGCTGCCGTCTTACACCAACATCTCGGAAGGCTTCGGCATCTTCACCGGCAAAAACCAGCATCTGCTGACCGGCTGCAGGGTCTCTACCCAAACCGTCGACTCGATGGCGACGCACCCGACCGTCGGGCTGCTCAATTTCAAAAACTGAGCCTCATACCGCTTTGCGCATACGCAAAACCCTTCCCGGCGTGACCGGGAAGGGTTTTGTTTTTATACACCGGTCCGCCGCTCATGCCTCCTTCCGACAGACCAGAGCCCAAGGCATCCGGTTTTTCCCCCATGATTCATCCGTGATTTCCCCTTTTTTTAAAAAAATTTTGTGTGAAAAACGGGGTTAAAAAGATTTTATTTCTCACAAAAACATCTAAAAACAGGCAAGATTTTATAAATTAAATCATTGATAATCAATTATTTAATATTTTTTTTATCAAAACAGTCGCACAAATAGCAATTCACAACAAGCAAAAAATGTTATTGGTAGCAGCTGCACACCGTTGCACTTTTGTACTGTGAAAAGGCGGTGATTAAAGAATTATCGCCGAAGAGATATGTTCATGGGATTATACAAATTCAGGTGAGAGGGCAAGTTGCCTCGCCGCAAGCGGGGCGACTTGCCAACGACCTGGGAGAAATGATGAATGATTTGTTAAGGCACGATTTAAGAAAACAATGCCTTTTTTGTTGCCGTTTTAAGTGTGATTTCTCCGAAAAACACGGCCTTCACCAGGCCACCTCCATTCGAAATGTTCATGGGATTATAATTTGTTGTTTTACGACCGCGCCGAACGAGGCGCGGTTTTTTTGTTTTAAGCCCCTACCTTTCGCCTGAAAACCAGGCGCTTTGCAGCCGGACAGAGTTCAACCCAAATCTTGATCATACCATGTCTGCTACCACCGGTGAAATCAAACGTGTGACCACACACGTGATACAGGCCATGAAAAACCGCGGCGAAAAGATCGCCATGCTGACGGCCTACGACTTTTCCACGGCCGGCATTCTCGACGAAGCCGGCATCGATATTTTGTTGGTCGGCGATTCAGCCTCCAACGTGATGGCCGGACACGAGACTACCCTGCCGATCACCCTCGATCAGATGATTTACCACGCACAGTCGGTCGTCAGGGCCGTTAAAAGAGCCATGGTCGTGGTGGATCTGCCTTTCGGCTCCTACCAGTCCAACTCGGAAATAGCCTTGTCCAGCGCCATTCGTATCATGAAAGAATCGGGCGCCCATGCCGTCAAACTGGAAGGCGGCTCGGAAGTGGAGGAATCTATCCGTCGGATACTGATGGCGGGCATTCCTGTGATGGGGCATCTTGGCCTTACGCCACAGAGTATCTACAAGTTCGGGACCTACTCCGTACGGGCCAAGGAAGACGTCGAAGCGGAGAAATTGCGGCATGATGCGCGTTTGCTCGATCAGCTCGGCTGCTTTGCCCTTGTGCTGGAAAAAATACCGGCCCAACTGGCGAAGGAAGTCTCGGAGAGCATCGAGATTCCGACTATCGGGATCGGCGCCGGGCAATACACCGACGGTCAGGTGCTTGTGACGCAGGATATGCTGGGCATTACCAAGGCATTCAAGCCGCGTTTTCTGCGCCGCTACCTCGAATTGTTCGATGCCATCGGAGATGCAACCAAGCGCTACATCGACGATGTGAAGTCGCGCAGTTTCCCGAACGATTCGGAGCAATATTAAACATCCGCACAAGTATGTAATTCAGGTCATTCTCCCGGCCCGGCATTCTTTTCGGCTTTTCACAGCCGGAAGGGTATTTAAAGTTGTGTCGAAACATTATTTGCATACACCCTAATTTTGCACCCGAAATCCAATAATCCTTCTCCCCTATGGAGCAATCATTCATTTTCAAACACAACAACTACACTCCTCGTCCAAGCTCGATGACGCAGCAAAAATCATCCCTGTTCAGCCCGGGTAAAATTGTCATTGCCCTGGGTATCCTCGCCCTTGTCGCCTCCGCCTTTTTCTGGCGCCCCATCAAGGCCATGTATTTCACCCACGTGCCCGACAATATCGAAAGCCGTTTTGTGTGCATTCCGACCGGCTCTTCGTTCGAAGACGTGGTCCGCATCCTGAAACAAGGCCGGTTTATCACCGACGAAGCCGATTTTCGCTGGCTGGCCGAACAAATGAATTATAAAAAGGACAAGATGCGCGCAGGTCGTTTTGAAATTCAGCCGGGCTGGACCAACCGACAACTGATTCAGCACTTGCGCACAGGCGAGCAATCGCCGGTCAAGGTGGTGCTGAACAACGAACGTCTGCTGGAAGATGTCGCCGGCAAAGTCTCCCGCTTTATCGAGGCGGACTCGCTTTCCCTGATACGCACTTTCCGCAACCCGGTCTTGCTGAACGAGATCGGCTACAAGGAAGAAACCCTCATGTCGGCATTTATTCCCAATACCTATGAAATGTACTGGAACACGGATGCCGAAGGATTTGTACGCCGTATGGTGCGCGAACACGACGCTTTCTGGAGCAAAAACAACCGCATAGCCAAAGCCCAGGCCCAAAACCTGACCCCTACCGAGGCATACATTCTGGCCTCGATCGTGGAGCGGGAAACGAATGTCAACAGCGAAAAACCGACCATTGCCGGCGTGTACCTCAACCGTTTGCGCATCGATATGCGTCTTCAGGCCGACCCGACCTGTGTGTTTGCCACGCGCGACTTTGCCACACGCCGGGTTACCGAATTTCACACCAGTTTCGACTCGCCCTACAATACCTACCTCTACAAGGGATTACCGCCGGGACCGATCAGCATGGCCTCCATTCCGAGCATCGATGCGGTGCTCAATCCGCAAAAGCACGATTACATTTATTTCTGTGCAAAACCCGACGAATCGGGCACACACGCCTTTGCCGTCACGTTAGCGGCGCACAAGGTCAATGCGGACAAGTTTCAGGCTTACATCCGTCAGCACAGGGGCTTGTAAAGGACCGATTGGCGGTTGGCGAATGTCGCTAACCGCCAATTTTCTTTTGCATCCAGTTCCAGGTCAGCTCGAACACCGCTTCCTGTTCTTTTTCATTGTGAATTTCGTGGTAAAGATCCGGCCATTCCTGGTAGGTAATGTCGCCTTTTACACGTGCTGAAAACGCACGGGTTGCCGGCGCCGAAGTAATCTTGTCGGCCGCGCCATGCTGGAGCAGCAGAGGCGTGGGATATTCGCCTTCGAATTTGTCGAGCCACAAGCCGCCTTCGATCAGGGCAAGCCCTGCCGCCGCGCTGAGCTGGTCGTGCACGAACGGATCGTTTTGATACGCCTTGACCACCGCTTCGTCGTGCGAGAGAAAATGCGAAGCCAGTCCGGTCGGCAAGGTGAGCGTGGGCATAAAACGCCGCAACAACTTGGCGGCCAGCATTTTAGCCATGGGCGCCTCGAAAGCCAGGCGAATGAATGGGCCAGTAGCGACATGCCCTGCCAGCCCTGTTGGTTGGCGGCGAAGCACGTAGTTGAGCGTCAGGTTGCCCCCCATGGAATGCCCGTAGAGAAACAAGGGCGTATGGGGGTAAAAGCCGCGCACTTTTTCCAGCAGCAACCCGATGTCGTCCAGGTAAGCCTCCAGATGCCGCGCATGCCCTCTTCGCCCTTCGCTTTGGCCATGTCCCTGATGATCGAAACCGAGCACAGCAACGCCCCGCGCATTGAACCAGCGCGCCAGGTGATCGTAGCGGCCGATGTGCTCGCCCTGACCGTGCACCAAAGCGATGACGGCGCGCGGGTGTTCCACAGGCCAGTGGGCCCCGTAGAGCGTCAGTCCTTCTTTATTTTTCCAGTGAAGTTCTTGCATGAGTTGTACCTGATTTTCAGGGAGCCAAAATAGGGCTTGCAGGGGATTTCCCATTGCTCGTAAAAAGCCGGAAGTTTGCATCCCTTTTTTCTGCAAATAAAAGGCTACCACATGCGCATCGTTTTTATGGGCACGCCCGATTTTGCCGTGCCTTCGCTCGAAATATTGCTGCAACACGGCTACGACATTCCGGCCGTCGTCACCGCGCCCGACAAGCCCGGCGGACGGCTCGGCATGCTGGAGTCGGCGGTAAAAAAATGCGCCGTGGCGCACGGAATCCCCGTTTTGCAACCAGAAAAACTCAAAAACCCGGATTTTCTGACGCAATTACGCGACCTGAAAGCCGATCTTCAGGTCGTGGTCGCCTTCCGGATGCTGCCGGAAGCCGTGTGGGCTATGCCGCCGCTCGGCACCCTCAATCTGCACGGCTCCCTCCTGCCCAAATACCGCGGCGCTGCCCCGATCAACTGGGCGGTGATCAATGGCGAGACCGAAACCGGCGTCACGACCTTCCTGCTCCGCCACGAAATCGACACCGGCGACGTCCTGTTTCAGGAAAAAATACCCATCGGCGAAAATGAAACCGCCGGCGAATTGTACGAGCGCCTGATGCTCATCGGCGCGCGGCTGGTGCTTCACACGGTTCAGGCCCTCGAAAACGGCTCGGCGAAGGCGCTTCCACAACAAAATACTGAGGCCACTCATGCTCCGAAGATTTTTACGGAGACCTGCCGCGTCAACTTCGATCAGCCGACCGGCACCGTGCACAATTTCATCCGCGGGCTGAGCCCGCACCCGGGCGCATGGACCATTTTTGACCAAAAAAATCTGAAGATTTTCAGGACCGAAAAGGCCGGGCAACAAAAAACCGGCGGGCTGGAAGCCGGCCGGTTTTTTTCCGATGGTAAAAATTATCTCGCCATCAGCACGAATGACGGGTTTGTCCATGTGCTGGAACTCCAGATCGAAGGCAAAAGACGCATGACGGTTCGCGAATTCCTCAACGGCTACAAACACGACTGGACGCCCTTGTAGGCGAAAGATCAGGCGCCGATTTTACGCACCTTGACCTCCATCCGGATGTTTTCGCGATGCTCTTCCTCCGTGCATTGCACGCCGGGGCGGCAGCGATTGCGGGGCTCGGAGCCGCCTTTGCCGATCACATTGATGCGTTTTTCCGAAATGCCTTTGTACACCAGGTAGGTTTTGGCGTATTTGCCGCGTTCACGCGAGAGTTCGAGATTGTCTTCCGCGTTGCCCCGGGTGTCGGTATGCACCACCAGATCGACCTCCATGGTCGGGTAGCGTTGCATCAGATCGTACAAGGCATCGAGGTAGCGGATGGCGCTTTGGTTGAGCGATGCCTGTCCCTGTTCGTAATTGATCTTGTCGAGCAGGATGACCGAGCCTTCGCGCAAGGGCGAGCCCAGGGCTACCTTCGAATCGACACCAGCGCTGACCTCGGTCGGGCGCAAGCGAATTTCCTGATAAGAACGCTGCGAGGCATCGATGCGAACGGAACGGCTTTCGGGCTTATAGCCCTCGCGTTCGACCTGAACGAGATAATCGCCTTCCAGCGGGAGGCAGAGATCGAATTCTCCGTTAAGGTTGGTGCGTACGATCTCCATTCGGCCGGAGTTCTGGTGCACAAAACGCAGCGTGACACTTGGGAGGCGCACCCCGAGCTGGTCGGAGAGCACGATACCGCCCGCGCGGTTGCACACGGGAGCGTCGCGGAGGGCAAACACCAGGGTGCCCACCTCGTCGGTTTCCGGCGTGACCAGCCGTTCGGCCGTCTCATAGCCGGGCAAACTCACCAGCAGGAAATAACTTCGGTAACGGTAAAACTCGGTATTGGCCTCCCCTGCGACATTGCTGTACAGGTCGGGATTGCCCAGGTCAGTGGCGTTTTTACGGGTCAATTGCAGACTGACGGCATTGGGTCGATCCTGAATGGGTTCAAGAGAGATGTCGTAGAAATTTGCCTCATTGCTCACAAAACCATCGTCGCTGGGTTTCAGGATACGGATCTCCGCATTTTGCAGCGGCTGTCCGGTACGGGCGTCCAGCACCTGAATTTTTGCGGGCAAAGCCTGTGGTTTTTCCACCCCTTCAATCCCTTTTTCAATGGTAAAGGCATAAATATCATCTTTACCAAAACCCTTGTCGCGGTTGCTGGCAAAAAAGCCCCGCAAGCCGTCGTCTTCGAGAATCAAACCAAGATCATCCGCCGTGGAATTGAAAGGCTCGCCAAGGTTGGTGACCACGTACTCCCCGTTTTCGTCTTTTTCATAAAAAAACAGGTCGAGTCCGCCGAGTGTATTGTGCCCGTTGGAGGAAAAAAACAAAGTACCGGAGACGTGAATGTAGGGAAACACCTCGTTGGCGGGCGAATTGACTTCGGGGCCCAGGTTTTCCGGCTCGCCCCAGGAGCGCCCGTCCGCACTGCGCGTCACTTTCCAGATGTCGGCGCCGCCGTAGCCGCCGGGGCGGTCGGAAGCAAAGTACAGGGTACGGCCGTCGGCCGAGAGGCTGGGGTGCATGCAGGAAAAAGTGTCGCTGTTGAATGGCAATTCGCGCAAATCACTCCAGTCGTAAGGACCGCGCTGGGCCTCGAAAATTTTCAAACGCACCTTGCCGGAAGCATCCGCTTTTTGCACGCCGCGCTTGCTGTTGTTGCGCGTAAAAAACATGTGTTTGTAACTGCGGTCGAAGGTCACAGGCCCTTCGTGCAGCGCGGAATTGATTTCCAGCGAAAACTTGGAGGGCGGCGTCGGCCAGCGTTCTTCGGTCACATCGAAAGCCGAATAATAAAGTTCGAAGAACGTTTCCTGGGTTTTGCGGTCCTGGGCGCCGCTTTTCTGGCGGGCCGAGACGAACACGATGCCATCTTTGTAAAAGACCGGACTGTAATCGGATGAAGGGCTGTTGATTTCCCGGACGTTGCGCACCCGAACGACATTGGAAGGGCTTGTTTTTTCCCTGAAACGGTCTTTTGATTTGCTTTTTGACGATTGTTGGGCAGCCAGCGGGCTGCCCAACAATCCACACAAGGCGAGGAACAGTAAATGGATTACACGGAGTTTCATCAGAATACGAACAACCTATTTGGCTATTGAGAAAGAATAAATGTCGGTGGAGCCCATGCCGCCGGGGCGATTGCTCACAAAAAAGCCGCTTTTCCCCTCGTCGGAAAGGATAAAACCGAAGTCGTCGTCGGGGGTATTGAACGGCTCGCCGAGGTTGACGACTGCCGGGGCCGGGGAAGTCGGGTCGTAGGAGAAAATATCGTACCCGCCGCGTGCCGCCGGGCGGCCATTGGAGGAGAAATACAACACATTTTCCACTGAAATAAAGGGGAAATCCTCGTTTTGATCCGTATTCACGGTATTGCCGAGGTTGACCGGCTCGCCCCAGGCGCCGTCGGCGGTGCGGGTTGTTTGCCAAATGTCATTGCCGCCATAGCCGCCGGGCCGGTCGGAAGCGAAGTAAAGGGTATTGCCGTCGGCAGACAGGCTGGCGTGCAGGCAGGAGAAGCCGGCGCCGTTGATGGGCAGTTCAACCAGTTCAGTCCAGCCTTTGGCAGCGCGCTGGGCCGTAAAAATCCTGTATTTCATCCCGCTGAGGTCAGTGGACGATTGCGGCGCCACTGCGCAGGTAAAAAAGGCCGTCTGACCGTCGCGGCTGAAACTGACGGCTTGCAGGGAAAGCGGGAAATTGACCTTCACGTCGAAACGGAAAGGTGCTGACAGCATGCCGTTAGCATCGAGCATGCTGTATTGCAAGGGCATTTGCATGGCCAGTCCAGGCAGGTAAACGATGCCTTTCTGGAAATAAGCGGGGCAGTTTTCCGCGCCTTCCGTGTTGACGGCAGTGGCGCTGTACACACGGAGCGAGCCCATCTCCGCCTTTTCACGGAAACGGTCTTTGGATTTACTTTTTGACGATTGTTGGGCGGCCAGCGGGAAAGCCAGCAAACCGAATACAAGGATGGGAAGGGAGATTAGTTTGAATGTCATTTTCCAAAAATTAGTTGTTGGTACCCCTGGAAAACGAAGCCGGCACGGGAAAATTTTAAAAGCCGCTGGAGTATTCTGTGCAAATCATTCGGCTGCTAGTGGTGGGCCAACTTAGTTCCTGAAAAATCGATCGTTGGTAAATTGTCCAACCACCTAGTTTCCCCAGTTGCGCGGATCGATAATTTCTTCGCCTTCGGGCGGATTGAACCACCAGCGCGCCGTGGCTTCGATGGAGCCGTTGTTGAATTTGCGCAGTTGGGTCAGTCCGATATCATAAGATAGACAGAAAAACAGGTTTTCGGTCACTTGCATGCCCAAAAGTGCGTCGAGACTTTCGCCGGCGCCGTTCGATTCGCCGCCGGTGCGATAGGTAAGCCCGCCGTAAAACTTCTGTTTTAACATCACACTCATGTTAATATCGGCATCAAAGGGGGCGTTGGACACGAATTTGACCAGCACCTGGGGGGTAAACTCGATATCTTCGGAAATGTTGAACACAGCCCCGGCCATCCCGTTGAGGTGCTGTGTTTCGCGGGAAAGCACCCCGCCGTTTTCAGCAAAGTCGATATTGTTGCTGACGAGTCGGGGGGCTGCCAGACCGGCAAACCAGTGCGGCCCGTTGTAAAAAAGCCCGACACCGAAATTGGGCAGCAGTTTGCCTTTGGGCTCGAGCGGCACGGCCGGGTCGTCGGGTCGCGATGTGATGAGCCGTTCGTCGGTCCAGTTCTGGTACAAGTGGCGCAGACTGGCCTGCAGGCCGATGCCCAGATAACCCTGCCGAACCGGGATTCGGTAACAATAGGCCACATCAAAGGTCAGGGTGCGCGTGATGCCATAACTGGCGCGCACCAGGTTGCCCCCTACCCCGACGCGGTTGTTGAGCAAAGGCTGGTTGTACGAAAGCGCCTGCACATTGGGTGCGCCGTCGATCCCCATCCATTGCTGCCGATACACCGCTACCAGCGTCGGCGACTGAAAACTGCCGGCGAAGCCCGGGTTGTAACCCATTTTATTGAACATAAACTGCGTGTACTGCAATTCCTGTTGCGCCCGCAGGGTGGTTCCCCACAGCAAAAAAGCAGTACAAACGAGGGTGAATCCTTTCATTTTTCGGCAAATGCTGGTGAGTGAATCAGGTTTTTTATCGTTGGATGATCAGAAAACCGGTTTTGGTGCCATCGGCTTCGTTGGTAAATTTTACCACGAAATAATAGGTGCCGGCCGGCAAGGGCTCTCCGTTAAATTGCCCCTGCCACTGATTGTCGTAAGGTTTGGCGTGAAATACCTGATCGCCCCAGACATTGAAAATCGTGACTTCATGGTCGGGGAAATCCTTGATGCAGGGAATGAAAAATTCGTCGTTGTAATCGTCGCCGTTGGGCGTGATCAGGGTGGGTATTTCGCAGCCCTTGGCCGGTTGAATATTTAGCAAGGCCACTGTTTCGCCGCTGCAGGCGCCATCGCCCACGCAGCTGAGGTTGCAAATCCGGTAATGCAGGTTGTCAAACCCGATGAAATCCAGATCAGGTTGATATTGCAGGGTATTTTGGTCAAAATTGCCCTCTTGCGGCCCGACAATCACCTCAAGCCGGTATTGGTCGGGCAAATTGTCATTGTCAAGAATGTTCAGCGGGATCGTCGTGCCGAAGGGCACGGTGATGGTGTCGGCAAATGTCGTGGGCGTCATTTCGTAGTGTACGATAACCGAGTCGGTCGAGCGGTCGCCGCAAAAACCTTCATTGGTCGTCCACACAAACAGGTTGTCTCCGATCTGCAGACCGCAGGCCACGGTTGTTTCGAGTGCGGGGCTTGAAAACGTGATATCCGGGTTGTTCGGGCTCGTCCACACGCCCGTCTCGAAATCGCCGATATCGGCGGCCTGGAGCACGAAACAGGAGTCGTTGCTGCAAAAACTCCGATCAGGCCCTGCGTAAGCTTCCGTACCGATGGTGCGCACTTCCACTACGGCCTGCGACAGGCCGCAAGCGCCGTTGTCGAGCGTCCAGGTGTAATACCACACAGCCCCGGGTTGCAGCCCGCAAACCGTGGTATTGGGATTGGTCTGGTCGAGAATGATCGAGCCCAGGTTGGCCTGATTGGGCTCCTGGGTCCAGTAACCGCTGACCGTTTGCCCCTGGACGGCGTGAAGCTCGGCGCATTTGGCAAAGCAGGTATCGACAAAAGCCGCAGCCACCTGCGCCTGTTCCGGCTGGGTAATCGAGAGCGCGACCGTGTCGGTGCTGTAATTTTCACAGGCGCCTGCCGAGAGGGTCCACATGAACTGATAATGCACCCCTGGTATGCCCCCGATGATCTGTGAGTTATTGGCCGCCGGGTTGGCAATGGTGACCGGCTGGCCGCCCACCTGCACCCAATGCCCCGTGCCGGGCCACGGCGGAGTAGCGTTGAGGAAAATAGGCTGATTGTTGCACGCGGCAATACTGTCGCCCGCAAAAGCCGTGTTGCCGGGCGCAACATCGAAGTTCACCGTGATCGGGGTAGAACTTGTAGAACACCCGTTTTCGGTAGCGCGCACGTAGAGCGTATGCGCCCCGGAACTGAACCCGCTCAGGTCGGACAACTGGAAAGTGTAGGAAAAAGTAGGCGCTCCCAGGGGTTGTTGCGATCCCGCGTCGTACCAGGTGAATTGCGCGCCCGGTTCGGCCGAATTGGCTGTAATCTGCAGCGTCAGCACATCGGGCTGGTCGAGGCACACGTCCTGAGCCTGAATGGCGATCGGTTGTTTGGGGCGTTTCCTGACGGTAATTTCGAGGGGCTCGCTAAACGGTGAAAAACAGTTGTTTTTCATCACGCGCAATTTCCACAAACCACTGTGCATCATGCTGTCGACACTGGGGAAAACCGGATTGGGCACCGATGCCGTGTTGCCAAAAGGCCCGACCCACTGATACCCGTCGAAGCCGGCGGGGCCGAACAAGCGCAGCGTGTCGCCTTCACAGGGGTTGGGATTCAAGGCTGAAATAGAAGGAGCCGGGGGCAATTCATTCACCACGACGATGATCGAAGGCGAAGGCACCGAGGCGCAGGTGGACGTTGTGGCATAGACGGAATAGGTGCCGTCGTTTTGCATCGTGGCATTCTGGAACGTCAGCGAGGGCTGACTGGTTACCGTGGACGTGCCGTTGGGCGTTTGCCAGATATAGGTGACGCCCGGGTCGTTGCTGGGGTTCGTGATGGTCAGCACGATCGTTCCTCCGGCACATACGGGGTTTACAGGCGCCAGAATCGGCACCGAGGGCGCATCTTCCACGTCGATGACCGTCGTGGCGGGCGCTGATTTACAGCCGTAGGTATCCGTCACGATCAGGGTGTACGAGCCGTTGTTGGCCTCCGATACCGCCGGTATGACGGGATTGGGGTCGGAAGAGGAGAACGAACCGCCCGGCCCGCCGGTCCATGCGTACATCAGCGGCGGGTTGGGAGAAAATACGATCGATTGCAACTGGGCATTTACCGAACCGTCGGCGCAAAGGGGCGCGGTATTGGTCACCACGGCAGTAGGTGGCGTGATGACGCCGACCAGCACACTCGACGACGACGAGCAGCCGAAGGATGTACTGGCAGTTACCGTGTAAGTGCCTGTCGCAGGCGTCGGGTCGGTGGGGTTGGGCGTGTTGCCCGCCATAAATCCGTCGGGGCCGACCCAACTGAACGTGACGTTCGGGTTGTTCGAATTGGCGACCAACTGCAAAGGCTGTCCCTGACAAAGCGGGGCGGCCTGGGCAACTGAGACCGAGGGATAGTTCTGAACCTGAAGTAAAATCGGGGCAGAAGCGTCCGACACACATCCGTTTTGGACAATTCGAACCCGCCAGGCGCCCGAATCCGGCGGCATGACGGTCGGGAGCGTCAACTCGTTAAAACTTGTAAATACTGTATCGCCGTCCGGCGCCAGCCACTGGAATTGCCCCATCGTGGGCACAGCGGTGAGTTTTACCGTGTCGCCCGCACAGACGGCCGTTGCGCCCGACAATTGCGGCGTAGCCGGTTTTTCACGAATATCCACGACACAGTTGGCGGGCAAAGAGGAACACCCGAACTGCGTCACAATGAGCGTGTAGGTGCCCTCATTGATCAAGTCTGAACTGGAAGCCACCAGGGGAAACTGTGACGGGCTGGTAAAGCCTGCCGGCCCCGACCAGGCATAGGTCATTCCCGGCCCCTGTGCCATGGTGCCCAGGGTCAGCGGCTGCCCCTGACAAATTGAAATTGCCGGCTGCGTCACACTGGCAACGGGTCGTGGGTTGACGGCGATCGAGATCGGCGCTGAAAAATTGGAAGAACAATTGCTCGCAAACACCTGCATGACATACTGGTGATTGCCAACCGAGGGCTGGTTTACGGTGTACGACGACAAGGAGGTCGTCGACAACAGGACATTGCCGTTGGCCGTCACCTCGTACCAGTGGTAGGAAACATTGGAGCCCGAATAAGAAGTGGCGTTGAGCGTCACATTTTGCCCCTCGCATACGGCGCTCATCGGCGTTGTCACATTGGGTGTCTCGGGAAGATTGTTCAGATCAACATTGACATAACCCGTTGAGGTGCAAAGGGTTGGACCTGTAATAATCACCGTGTAAACGCCTTCATCGGCCAGCGTGGCGTTGGGTATGGACGGATTGGGCATCGTCGTCCAGTTGGAGCCGTTCGGTTTTTTCCAGAGATAGGTATAGACAATATTGGGCGGGCC
>JBGAHL010000022.1:56169-88168 GCA_044226205.1 Saprospiraceae bacterium | reverse complement strand
CCCACCGCGATCGGCGTGGGCGCCGAGGGCGGCGGAAGGCTGGCCGGCGAGTACAGGCCCGTTACGGCCGTCACCGTCCAGGTTTGTGTGCCCGGGGCATTCACTTTGATTTGCTCGCCGAATTGTCCGTTGGTCAGCGTCGTGGCGTTGTTCAGACATACGCAGGGGTCGGAGATGGAGGCAGAGCACGAGAAAGAAGAAACCGTGGCAGAGCCGCTCATAGCGAGCGAGCAACCTGCCGGCGTAACAGTTGCTATTACTGTATATGTGCCTACGGCGGAGAACGTGCCGAAGTTAATCGGGTTGCCTGTGCCGGCAACCGGAGCGCCGGTATTGACATTGTTGATTTGCAACTGGTAGTTCACACCCGTTTGCGAACCGCTGAGGCCCACAGGTACACCGGGATCGGTACCCTGGCAATAACCGCCACCACCGGTGACAGCAAAAACAGTCGGAGCAGGCGTAACCGTGATCGTTACCGAACCCGTCATCGCAGCAGTACAACCACTACCCGTGTTGGTCGCAACGACAGTGTACGTACCCGCACCCGTCTGGTTGCCAAATGATATGGCCAGTCCCGTACCGTTTACCGGTGCGCCGGTATTGACGGCATTCAGTCGCAGTTGATAGCTCACACCTGACTGGGATCCAGCCAATCCTACGGGTACGCCAGCGCTGCCGGCGCAAATAGAACCGCCACCCGTCACGGCAAAAGCAGTGGGCGCCGGATTGACCGTAATCGTTACCGAGCCCGTCATAACAGCCGTACAACTGGTGCTGGTATTCGTTGCAATCACCGTGTAAGTACCTGCCATTGTCTGGTTGCCAAAGGAAATAGCCAAACCACTGCCACTCACCGGAGTGCCAATATTGGATGAATTTAATTGCAGTTGATAACTAACGCCTGTTTGAGATCCTGCAAGGCCTACCGAAACCCCGGTGCTGCCTGCACAAATCGTCCCGCCACCGGTCACAGCAAATGCAGTGGGTGCCGGATTGACCGTAATCGTTACCGAGCCCGTCATAACAGCCGTACAACTGGTGCTGGTATTCGTTGCAATCACCGTGTAAGTACCTGCCATTGTCTGGTTGCCAAAAGAGATGGCCAAACCCGTACCATTAACAGGAGATCCGATATTGGACGAATTTAACTGCAGTTGATAGCTGATACCTGTTTGAGAACCGGCGAGACCTACCGAAACCCCGGTGCTGCCTGAACATATAGTTCCACCACCGGTCACAGCAAATGCAGTGGGCGCCGGATTGACCGTAATCGTTGCAGAGCCGGTCATCGCAGCGGTACAACCGCTATTGGTATTGGTAGCAACCACTGTGTAAGTACCAGCCATTGTCTGGTTGCCGAAAGAGATAGCCAGGCCCGTGCCGCTAACCGGAGATCCGATGTTGGAGGCATTCAATCTCAATTGATAAGAAACACCGGTTTGTGAGTTTGCGAGACCTACCGCAACTCCGGCACTGCCTGCACAAATAGTGCCGCCGCCCGTAACCGCATATGCAGTTGGAACCACCGGAGCCGTATTGATCACAACAGGGTTGGATGCATAATATCCAATACACGCAGGATCTGATTGAAGACGAACCGCGATAGTATAGTTGCCAGCGACCAAGGCTGAGAAAGTACTGGAAGCTTGCCAGCTCACCCCGTTATTCACACTATACTCCAGCGTGCCGCCGCCTGTGGCATTAACGACAATAGAACCCGTTGGCACCGAGCAGGAGGGCTGAGTAACCGTAGGAGCATTTACTGTGGGCGGTGTGCAACAACCCGAGGCGGCTACAAGAGTGACCGGGTTGGAGGCGTAATAGCCTATACAACCGGGATCGGCCTGAAGACGCACGGCGATGTAATAGTTACCCGGGGTAAGACCTGCGAAAGTGCTGGACGCTTGCCAGGTCGAACCATTATTCACGCTGTATTCCAGAGCGCCGCTACCCGTGGCATTAACGACAATCGTACCCGTCGGCAACGCACAAGTCGGTTGCGTGATGGTCGGTGCGTTTACCGTAGGCGCGGTACAGCAACCCGAGGCAGCTATAATTGCTACCGGGTTGGATGCATAAAAACTGACACAGGTCGGATCAGCCTGTCGGCGTACGGCAATATTGTAGTTGCCGGGAGTAAGCCCGGAGAAAGTATTGGAAGCCTGCCAGGTCGAGCCGTTATTAACGCTATATTCCAGGGTGCCGCTACCCGTGGCGTTCACAACGATCGTACCTGTGGGCAAAGCGCAGGTCGGCTGCGTCACCGTCGGCGCGTTTACCGTGGGATAAGTGGCCGCATTGAGTACTACCGGGTTTGAAGCATAGGTGCTGACACAAGTCGGGTCGGCCAGTCGGCGAACTGCAATATTGTAGTTACCCGGCGCAAGACCCGAAAAAGTGCTGGAAGCCTGCCAGGTCGAGCCATTATTTACGCTGTATTCCAGCGTACCGCTGCCCGTAGCATTTACGACGATGGTGCCAGTCGGCACAGCGCAAGTCGGCTGTGTTACCGTCGGCGCGTTTACCGTGGGATAAGTGGCGGCATTGAGTACTACCGGGTTTGAAGCATAGGTGCTGACACAGGTCGGGTCGGCCTGACGGCGAACCGCAATATTGTAGTTACCCGGCGCAAGACCCGAAAAAGTGCTGGAAGCCTGCCAGGTCGAGCCATTGTTCACACTGTATTCCAGCGCACCGCTGCCCGTGGCATTAACGACAATAGTACCCGTCGGCACGGCACAGGTCGGTTGTGTCACCGTAGGCGCATTGACAGTGGGGAATGTAGCGGCCACAAGTACGACCGGATTGGAGGCATAGTAACCTATACAGGTCGGGTCGTTCTGTAAACGGACTGCAATGGTGTAGTTACCGGCAGCAAGGCCCGAAAAAGTACTGGAAGCCTGCCAGGTTGTACCATTATTAACACTGTATTCCAGTGTGCCGCTGCCTGTGGCATTAACAACGATCGTTCCTGTCGGCACAGCACAGGTTGGCTGCGTCACTGTCGGAGCATTGACCGTAGGCGCCGTGCAGGGGACATCGACCTCCCACAAGCCGCGGCCGAAAGTCGCAGCACGGAGTTTCCTGGTGTTTGTCTTGATTTCGAGTTCATCGATTACAACGTTGGGAAGCCCCATACCGAAAACGGTCCAGTCACTCGATGAGTTGTCGCGGTAATAAACGCCGACATCCATACCGACATAAAGGCCATCAGCAGTACCAAGTTGGTAGGTAATGCAATTGGCCGGCAGGTTGGGCAAACTACCGGAAATATTGGTCCAGGTACTACCGCCATTGGTCGACTTGAAGACTTTCTGGCCGGCGGAGTAATTGGACATGGTAACATAAATCGTATTGGCATCCGTAGGATGCACGATCAGATAAGTCAGCGAACCCGCACCGGCAGGCAGTGTCATGGTACTCCATGAAGTGCCCCCATTGGTTGTTCGATAAAGGGCGTTGGACTTGGCAGCGTAAATGGTGTTAACGTTGGAAGGCGCCTCTGCAACGTGTTCGAGATTGTCCGGAGAAGCCAGGTTCGTGGAAATCTGCGTCCAGTTAGTACCATTGTTCGTGCTTTTATACACGTCCTGATATCCTACATAGATAGTATTGTGGTTGGTGGGCGACAAGGCATGCGGGGTAATCCAGGCGCCTGTACCACCAAGCCCCGCGGGAGCGATACTGGTCCAGTTGGCGCCCCCGTTCGTGCTCCGATTCAATTCGCCGTTCTGGATTTCGCCATACATAATATTGGCGTTGGTGTAGTCGATGGCACATTCCATCCCGTCGCCACCAAGTTCATCACTCCAGACGCCGGCTGCGCTTCTCAGTTTGGTACCGTTATCCTGCAAACCGGCAATTACCGCGTTAGTCGTCTGCGATACGCCAATGCGGTACATCTGGCTGATTACCATATTGGCAGTTTTATCCGTCCAGGCAGTGCCGCCATTGGTCGTCTTGTAGACACCGCCGTCGTTACCCATGAAAAGCGTTGTATTGTTTTGCCATTCATATGCGTGCACATCGGCATGCACTTCTGCGTAGGGCGGAAGGTTGTACCAGTGGGTAATATGCGTCCAGTTGACGCCGCCATCCGTTGATTTCCAGTTGGTTACACCGCCGACAAACACGATGCTGGCATTGGCAGGATCAAGCGTAACAACCAAATCATACCAGCCTTGCCCGCCACTGTCCGAACCATCCGCTTCATATCCCAGCAAATTGGGTGTGCTGGATTGCAAGGTGTACGATGCGCCGCTGTTTGTCGAGCGATACAGCCCCAAAAAGCCCGAGCTGCTTGCATCGCTGCAAAGTGCTACAACTACCGTATTATCTGCATTCGAAATGCCCAGTGCGATACGGCCGGAACCTGAAATCGTTTGTACAGACGTCCATGTCGAACCATTGTTGGTTGAACGGTAAATCTGAGAAGCAGTGCTGGCATAAAAATTATTTGAAGCGGCCCCGGGCTGTGCTTCCACATCGAAAAAGTCGCCTGATTGCACATTGCTCCAGGTGGTGCCGCCGTCGGTTGTTCGGCGAAGGCCATTGCTCGTTGCTGCAATCAAATGGTTCTCATCATTGGGGTCCATCAACAACTTGCGAATTACGGTGTACGAGCTCTGCGAAAAAACCAGGCCGGTTGCATTCCAGGTCACCCCGCCATCGGTTGATTTTAAAACACCGATCGATCGTGTTTCGTAACTGTCGCCGGAGCCCGTGGCGAGATACATGATATTGGGGTTGGATGGCGTAATTACAATACCCGAAACGCCAAGTATGGTCAGCTGATCGCCCATCGCGGTCCAGGATGTACCCCCGTCGGTCGTTTTCCATAAACCGCCACCTGGCGAGCCAACCCAGATGATATTGCTGTTGTTCGGGTCGAACGCGATAGATTGAATGCGACCCAGGCCGGCATACCCCCCATTAGTTGAACTGGGGCCCAGTGATGTCCACGTTGGCATCATCACACTGCGATTAGCCGTATTGTTTGCCAGTTGGTTGTATTCATCAATACCCGCAACGATTTGAGCCGGGTCCGGGAAAGTACCGTCCGGGTTGACACGTTTTTGCCAGTACCATTCCCAGCGCTTGAAAGGTTTGTAACCTTTCCCTTTCTGAATGGGCCGGTCTTGCCAATACTGATAAAATGCCTGTTGAATTTCAAAAAAGTTGGGATTGGGGTTGTTCTGCATGGACGACATCCAGGACTGTGCCCAACCCGGCGCGCTGACCCCGAAACAAAGAGCCAACAGAATAGCTTTGAACAAAGGGCGAGACAACGTAAATGTAAATTTACTTCCCCTTTGCAGAAGGTAGGGTAAAAGACTTTTCATGAAATTATAATTAAGTATTAAACGAGAACGGCCCCGTATCAAACGAATTTGATACGAGGAAGTCAGAATTCGCGACACAACGCGAAGGGTTCCTCCTCTTGGAGAAACCGTTTTAAAACCGGTATGGAACGTAGGGAAAAGAAAAGCCTAGACAGGAGAGAGCCCAGAAATTACTTAACCGTGAGACTAACTTAATAGGACGATTATGGATTAAATGAACGAGCAAATTTATAGCAGATTTTTTTGATTTGCTTCTGATTGCCCTCCCTGATTTTCCCCAGTTTTTTATTTGTAATGAATTTAACAAAAAATATCAATTAACCAGCCAGGCACAGGCACTGGCCAATGCGAGGTAAATAGTTAAAACAATTTTAGAAAAATGCCCCTGCCGTAGAATCAATACTACGACAGGGGCATTAAACATTATAATATCTACGATTACTTCGTCTGAATCATCTTCTTCGTAGCGCTGTCCGTAGCCGTTTCCAGTTTGTAGTACAGCACGCCCGTCGTGTTCAGCATAGCGCGATCCAGCGAGATGGCGTTGTAGCCTTTCGCGAAGTCGCCTTTCTGCGTAAACAGTACGCGGCCCGTTTCGTCGTACACCGTCAGCGTTGCCGTGGCAGCAACCGGCAGGTGGAAGCCCACTTGCGTGCGGCCTACCCACGGGTTCGGCTGGTTCTGGTACAGTTCGAAGCCAACACCGGCGATCGTCTGGCCGTTGAAGCGCAGGGCGACATCCAGGCTCTGACCGTTTTGGTTGTATGCTTCGGCGCGCGTAATGCGGCTCGACAGTTGCAGCATTTCGCTCAACTTGCCGGCTTTCTCTGCGCGGAATTTAACCGTGAACTCACCAGCACCGTCGATCGAGGTCGTCAAGGCATCCTGGAACACACCGAAGTTGTCGGCGCCAACCTTGTCGCTCTTCACGATGTCTTCGACCGTCAGGCCGTTGAGGTTCATTGTGAACTGGAAGCCCTGTACTTGCTCAGCCGTGCGGAATGTTACGTCGAATACTTCGCCTGCTTTCACCTCGCGGTCTTCAACGTCGAGGAGCAGCGTGCCGGCCGTGCGGTCTTCGGCTTGCTGGTTGGCGTTAGCGATCACCGAACCGTTCAGGTCACCAATCTTGATGCCCGTGAAGTCGTCGTCCATCTGGCTGGCCTGTGCGTTGCCCAGACTGATGTTTTCAGCGAACGGCACACTCTCGAACGGATTGCTCGGGTTGGCGAACTGGAAGCCTTTGTCGATGAAGCGCCAGGAGGTGTTGTTCGGCAGTTCCGTGTAGATACCCAGGATCAACTTGCGGAGTTCAACGATGTCGAACGTCGTCACCGAGTTCGATTTGTTGACGTCAGCAGCGATGATCTTGTACGGCGAGTTCAGCGGATCGATACCCAGGATGTGCTTGGACATCAGTACCAGGTCGAACGTCGATACACCGTTCATCGGGTTGTCGTCTTTCACCGGCGTCACCGTGTAGTCCGTCGACAGCGGCAGGTAGTTCGAGAACAGGTACAGACCGGCGTTGTCGGAGATACCGAGGGCGTTGATCGCGGGCAGACCGTTCGGCGGGTTGCCAGCCAGTTCCACGTTCGCATCCTCAATGCCCTGATCACCCGACAGCGGTTCCGTCTTCAATTGTCCGGCCACCGAGATCGGCTGGCCACCGCAGTTGTTGAACGGATCCTGGATGATCACATACGTTTCGCAGTAAGCGGCGTTGCCGGCGGCATCCTGTGCCCACAACTCTACCGGTTGCGTGCCCACTTCGTCGCAGGTGAACGTCACATTCGTGATCGGCTGGCCGAAGGCGTCAACCGGGAAGCCCGTGCCCTGACCCGACTTGCGGATCGCGTATTTCAACTGGTTGCCAGGCGTGTACGGCGTCGGAGGCGTGCAGTTGTCTTCTGCGTATTGCAGGAAGTCCGTGGCCCACAACGTGACCATACCCGTCGGCATGATGTTCACACTCAGACCGTTGAAGCATACCACCGTCGGCGCTTTGCAGTCTTTCACCACGAACGTGTATTCGCATACCGTCTGGTTGCCGCAACCATCCGAGAGGATCCACTTGATCTTGTGCGTGCCGTAGGGCAGTTCCGGTACCACACCGTCAACCGACGTGTTCGTCGAGTTGGCTTGTGCAGATTGCGTATCCCAGCGGACATAAGCCGTCAGGTTGTTGCCCGATTTCACGCGGTCGATCGCGAAGCGGTACTTCTGGTTCGTCGGAACCGGACGCTCGTCAAATGCGCGCGGCGTGCCGCCCGAGAAGTTCGGGTTCGAAGCGTTGCCGTATTGTACGTTGTTGATGCCAGGCAGGTTGGTCGAGGAAACAACCGTTTCCATGATACCGTCGCCGTCCAGGTCAAGGAACAACAGGTATTCGATGTTGATGTTGGCGCCCGAGCATGCGTCGGTTGCCGTCACGTTCAGGTCGGTCGGACCTTCGCACAGGTCGTGCTGGCCGATCACACCGTCCCACCAGTACATCTCGTTCCACAACTGCGGGTTGTTCACCGTCAGGTCGCAGAATTCAACCGGGCTGGCCGGGCAGTTCGCCGTCGGTGCTTGTGTGTCGATCACTTTGATGATCTGCTTGTACACGAAGCAGTTGTTGTTGCCGATGGCCGGGATCGTCGTGCCGTTGTACGTACCACCCGTGTAGAACACCGAGTAGTTCGTCGTCTGTGCGTCGCTCGGGTTCACTTTCACGTTAGTCGGAGCCCACGGAGCCGGCGTACCAGGCGCCGAGATGATCGGGCCGGGCAGGTTCTGCGTGCTGTTCGTGATCGGGTTCGGGTTCGGGTTCGGTACATACACGCACGGAAGGTTCGTGTTGTACGTGCACCAGTTGATGATCGTCCACGTGCGTTCGATTTTGAAGCATGCGTCCGGTACTACCGTGAACACTTCGTCTTCGAACGATACACCCAACAGTTCGCAGTCTTCGCCGAAGAAGGTCGGCTCGCCGTAGTTACCCGTACCGTCGCAGACCGTGACGATCACGTCGTTCGGGAATTTCACGAAGTAGTCCTGCTCGTAGTTCACGAACACGCGCTGCGTGCACTGGCTCGAGAAGCCGTGGCAGTCGAAGGCGCGGAACGTACGCGTGATCGTACCGCGGTTGCACACCGTGTCGAACAGCGTGTAGCTGGCGCTGTGCGTCAGACCGCACTGGCCCTGATATACTTTCGAAGTGTCAAGGCAGCAGTTGTCGTAGGGCGTAGCTTTGCCGTAAGCCCAGAGGCTCGGGTCAAAGTTTTCGCAGGATACCGTCGTGTTGGCCGGAGGCGTGCACACCGGTTTGATCTTGTCTTGTACTTCAACCTGGATCATGCACTGGTTCGATACCGGCGTGCCGTCGGGGCCGACAACGAAGTTGCCAAGGGCATCCAACTGGTAAGCGGTCAGGATCACCGTCTGCGTCGTACCAACTTCGCAGCAGTAGAACTTGATCGAGTCACCTTCTGCAGTTGCGCGTTCGAATTCGCTCGGGAAATCCGGGAAGAAGTCAGCGCAGTTCGGGTGGCCGTTCGTCGAGTTCAGACCCTGGATGCAATCGCTGTAGTCCGGACCCATACGCTGGATCGTCAACTTGATGTTACCGCAGTTGTCGAACGAACCGCTGTCAAACGAGGAAGCTTTTACCCACGTCACACCAGCGCCGGAGCATGCGTCCAGTGCAGCCGGTTGACCGTTCGGGCCGGCGGGGCCGTAGCAGTCGAACGGATCGTCAACGTTGATGGCTACCGTCGTGAATTCCTGGCAAGCCACTTGCGGCGGCGTGTAGTCACGTACCGTTACGCGGAAGGAGCAGGAAGAAGTGTTACCGCAGTTGTCTTCGGCCATGTAGATGACCGTGTGCGTACCCAGCGGCAAGCACGGCGTCCAGCCATAGTTGCCGAGCGTATCCAGATCCCAGTAGTTGTTAGCCGGGAAGTCCTGCAGTTCGCCACCGATCTGGTACATACCAGTTTGTTCGTTGGTCTGCGGATCGAAGGTGATGATCATGCCGCTGATGTTGTCAATCCGCGAGCAGTTGTCCGTGATGATCACGTCGGGCAGGTTCGTCGAACCGCAGCATACGAACGGATCGGTCGAGATCGTAATGTTGGCCGGGCAGTCGAAGACCGGGCCCTGGTTGTCAAGTACTTTGATGATCTGGTTGTATTCGAAACCATCGCCAATGCACCAGTCGATGATCGTCCAGCGGCGGCGGATTTTGTAGGTACCGTCGCATACGTCGAGCACGATGTCTTCGTACGTCCAGTTGATCGAGCAGCCGGAGGGCTGACCGAATACGTGCGGCCATCCTTGTGCGCCGGTGCCTTCGATCCAGTCAGGAGTCGGGTAAGCATTGTCGGTGCAGTGGAAAGCAGGAGCGTCGATATCATCATAGTCGGAAGGAAGCACAACGTCGATGAGCGTCGGGCGGAGCAGGTTGATCGTCTGCAGGCAGGTCGAGGTGTTGCCGTAGCCGTCTTTTGCCGTCCATTTACGGTTGATCGTAGCGGTCAGACCCGAAGCGCAGTTTTGCGAAACTTGCGTATCGATGTAGGTCAGCGTTACGTCGGAGCAGTTGTCGAGTTGCGGAATACCAGCGCCAGCGGGCACCGTGTAGGTATTGGCGTTGTTGCCAGAGAATACGTCAACGTTGTAGGTCAAGCCATTCGGGAAGCCGGCAGTGAAGGAGCCGGTCATGTTGATGTACAGTTCAGCGATGTCAACCGTGATGGATTGACCGAAGCCGAAGTAGTCTACGTTGCTGATCGTTACCGGCCATACGCCTTGAGCGTTTTCGCCGTCGAACACGTTGAGTTGGTCGAAACCAAACAACGGCATGATGTTCAGGTTGAGGTCAGCGTAGATGTCAACGCAAAGAGCGGACTGGATACCTTCATCGTCAAAACGCGTGAAGATCGGGCCAGTGAGGTTGCAACCGCCGAGGCCGTCCCACGGAACGCTGGAGGTAGCAGCCGGGCTGTTGATGTCAACTTTGGCATTCCAGTAGAGTGCGTTGTTGATCTTCGTGCGGAAGTCAACGTCGTTAACGGTAGCGTTAACCGGAACGTTGATATTGAACGTGTAGCTATCGCCAGGAGCGATGGTCTGCGAAACGTCGGAAGCAGCAAATTTGAGCGTCAGGGTAGCGGACTGGCTGTATTCCGGAGCGAAGCTCGGGAAGTTGCAGGGCAGCAGTACGGTCGGGCAGTCGAGAACCGGAGCAAGTTTGTCTTCGATTTTCACGTTACCCCAGCACTTGTTGCCGGTGTCACCGTCCGTTACACGGACCTGGTAGGTTTTGCCGATATCGGCCGGGCCGAATACGGCCGGGAGCCACGGACCGTTACCAAACGGAGCCGTTTTGTCTACTTCAACAATGTAGTCGTCATAGCAGTGGTACGGGCCACCTTCGAGTACGTCGTCAGCGCCGAGCACGTGCGAGCAGTTTTCGTCGAGCGAAACGTACACGAGGTCGTTGCAAACCAGGGCGTTGATCGGGTTCGGATATTCTTTCACGATAACATCGAAGCAGCAGGACTGATCGGTGTTGACCGGATCGTTAGCCGGGAAGTCGATTTCGAAGCAGTTGGTCGTCGTACCGATCGGGAACCACTCACCGCTTTCCAGACCGCTTACGAGCACGGGTACTGCCGGAATTACCGAACCAACGGTGAAGTTGGAGATGGTAATCGTGCAAGGACCGCCGAAAGCGTCTTGCGTGTTGGCTGCCATAGCGAAGCGCTGGCCGGGGAGGAGGTGAACCGAGTAGGAACCGCTTTGGTTGTTGGCGCCGTTGTTGTTGGTCAACGTGGTCCAGTTACCAACCTGGTTGCCGAAGTTGTTGTTCGAGAAGTTGTTGTTGGCGCTACCAACCAGTACAACGAAGCGATCCCAGAAGGCGCCGTCGTTGGTGGTGTAGGTCCAGTCGAAAGACATGTCGGTTTCCGTTGCTACCGTCCATTCTACACCATAGAAGTAGTAGTAGGTCGGGCCGGGCTGCGAGAAGTCAGCCGACTGCATAACGAACTGGGTGGGCGGGTTGGCGGCGTTGAACACCAGTTCCGGAGCGTTGTTGGTGAACGGGGTGGGCGGGTTCGTGAAGATACCGTTGCCGTTCTGGTAATAGCTGATTGCGCTCGGAGCGTATTCGCCCTGGAAGCCGATGGTTTGGTTGCTGATGAAGCAATCACCCGTCGTTTCAACGTCATAGTTGACATAAGCACCGCAAGCACCCGGGTCGAGGTTGACCGTGATGTCGTTCGGGCAGGTCATAACGCAGGGGACCGGGGGAGCAACCGTGGTGATTTCAACCGTTACCGAGCTGAAAGAACCAACGTCGCCGGCAGCGCAGTCGCCAATACCGATCGTCCAGGTGCCGTTGTAGGGGGCGTAAGCCGTACCCAGAGCGGTGACCATGGAAGCGAAGGTGGTGTAGGGCGATACGATGGCGCCTTTGGCGGGCGACCACTGGCTGGTGCCCGTGAGGGTCACGCCGCTGCTGCCCATAGTTTCAGCAGAGTTGGCAGCTCCGTCACCATACTGGATGGTGGCGCTGCTGATGTCGGTGCTGTAACCGCAGCAGGAGAGACCGTCGTCGGCGGGCTCAGCAAGACCAGCCTGGCTTTGCAGACCGAAGACTTGTGCGCCGGGGAGCGACACCTTCATGACGAGGTCACCCGTCCAGGTGTGCGAAAGCGTCGTAACGAAAACGCGTACGTTGCTGATCGCTTGGCCGGCGGGAAGCGAAGCAGTGTTCACGTTCACCGTTTTGGTGGCCATCGAAGCGAAGGTACCGTTGTAGCCATTGTCGGGAATCGACTGGCTGGCTACAGCCGAGGTAAATGTGGTGACAGTCTGACCAATTGAAGCGGCCATACCCACCAGAAGGAAAACTGGCAGCAAGGATGCCGCTTTCCAACAGTTAAGCGTAGTTTTTAACATTCTCATGAGACTACGATTTAAAAAATTTGTCTTGAAGAAATAAAAAAAAGGGAACCACTTCAATTACTGCGTAAGCAAGTCTTTCACATAATTGTACGTAGTGTTCAACACCGACGGGTTGCGGCCGTTGAGCTGCTGGGTCATCCAGCTGTAGGTGTACTCGATGGCCGGACCGGTTTGGGAACCTTGCTTGAGCTGGTTCTTTACGTCGTTCAGGTAATCGATCTTGATGTTAACGGCAACCGAAGTGCTGGTTACCGTACGGCTCGGGGCGCCGGTTGCGGGTTGCAACGTGCCGTTCGAGGTAGGAGGTGCGGGATTTTTAAGAGCGGCAAGCGTCTGATCGATCTTAGTGATCGCCTGTGCGGGCGACATGTAAGATTGAGCCGAAGCGCTCGAAATCCCCATGAAAGTCATGAAAGCCAGCACAGCCAGCATTTGCATGACGCGAATTGAACTCATTCTTTTCATGATGTTAAGAAATAGTTGATGAAAAATGGTGAAAAATTTTTATTTAATTTCCGATTCCTGAAACGGAACTAAGATGCTTGCAGGAAAAGGCTATTCGGTAGTTATATACATAAAAAAAGTATTGATAGCAGGGCAGCACCCGTGCAGTCAATACTTTATTGCAGAACCGTATGGCGAAAATAACAACTGGTAGCAGTTTTTTTCATGAGATTAAAAAAGGACTCAGAGAAGGCTTTGCCTATTTGGATTAACAAAAATCGGTTAACTGACGCATATAACGATCCGGTGGCCGGATGTACGAGCAAATCAAGGGACAGAATGCGTGTTCTGTCAATCAGTTGGGTAACAAATAGAGCGAGGGGGAATTTTGCCTTAGAGTCCTGGCTGGAATTCTGGCGCGAACAAGAAGAAGAGTTCAAGCGCCTTTCGCTCATGAGATTATTACGGATTAAGTTTTCAGACCGAATTTCTGGCGAAAACGTGCACAAATATACGCGCCTCTCTGAAATCGGTTGCATGTAAATTAATTTTTTTTTCAGAAAAAAGAACCGGTAGCCTGCTTTGAGGGAACGGTTTTTTTATGCCTGTCAAAAGGCAAAAACTGTTCCAAATACTGCCTGCCCCACAGTTTTTTTTCAAAAAAAAGTTCCTCCCCGTCCTCAATTCGCACACCCGCTCCATTACGCCCCTGCTGTTGCCCCGCAAAATCGCTACCTGCTGCCCCTGGACGCAAGGGATCGCCGGCGTCAAAACTCAAAACCGGGTTGGTCGAGTTGTTCACATCCCCAATCTTGACGCCAATGAACTGTGCCGAATCAGAAACGCCGGCAAGACTGTCCAGATGGATAGCCTCGGGGAACGGCGTTGAAAACGGGTTGTTCGGATCGGGAAAAACATATCCCGCCGCCACAAAACGCCAGGAAGTATTTCCTTCTATAGTGTCGCTGACGCCCAGCAGGAGTTTCCTCAACAACACGATGTCGAAGGTGGTGATCGAATTCGAATGGTTGGCGTCGGCGGCAATCATCTTGTAAGGCGAGCTCAGCGGCTGTATCCCCAGGATGTGTTTTGAAATAAGTGCGAGATCGAAAGTCGAAACGCCATTGACCCAGCCTTCATCGTAGTGGGGACGCAAATCGGACACCTGATCGGGCAAGTCGCTAAATCCGAATACCCCGGCCGTGTCGGACAAAACCTGTTGCAAAACCACGCCCTGCTGAAGATCGACCGGCACATTCGTCACGGGCGCCTGTGTTTCCGTCCTGATGGTCCCTATTATACTATAGGTGTCGGCGGGGGCACAGATTCCCGGCGGGGCCTGCACCGACACCAGCGACTGGCAGGCTGCAATATTGCCGGCAGCATCTGCGGCCGTCACCAAAACAGTCTGCGGACCGGTCTGCGAACAATCGAAGGCCGCAGGGCTCACCGTCAGGACCAGGACTGCCGAAGGCGTGCAGTTGTCCGACACACTGGCGACAAAGTTGTTCGGGTTCAGTGCGACAACGCCGCCCGGGCCCAGTATCTGCGTGACATTGTTCAGGCAAGTCAACAAAGGCGCGCTTTGATCGCGCACCTGAATGGTCAGTGTTTGCTGGGCAGTGTTGCCGCAGGCATCCGTCGCGGTAAACACAACCTGGTGAAGTCCGACCGGATAGGCGCCCGAGGCGTCGCTGCCCGAGCTGGCCGCATACAGACTGTTGTTCGAAACCAGCACCGTTGAACTGCAATCGGTCGCCACGGCAGGCAAAACCTGCACCCAGGCGGAACAGCTGCCCGGTGCGGCATCCACGATCTGGTTGGCGGGCAGTCCGAGCGCAGGCGCGCTGTGATCCTCCACCGTGATGAGTTGGGTTTGTTGCCAGAGACCTGTTTGGCCGCCGTTGTAAACACACCAGTCGATCACCTTCCAGCTGCGCAGGATGCTAAAACAGGCCGGAGCAGGCGGCGCTGCAAAAACCTGATCGGTGTACGTCACCGAAACCGGCGAACACGATTGTCCGCCGATCAGAGGCTGGCCGGTCGATGCCGGCAACAGATCGGCAGCCGAAGCGCAGTTACCTATGGTTTTATTTGGCGGAAAACCGACGCTTATCGTGCTCAGGGTTTGTATGCTGATCTGCTGTACGCAGGTGCGCGTATTGCCAGCCGCGTCGGACGCCGTCCAGGTACGTTGTACTGTGCCGGCGCCACAAGCATTCAGGCTTGCAACATCCTGATAAACAATATTTTGCAAGACACAATTATCACTGGCCTGCGCCTGCCCTGTGTGCTGCGGAGACAGGTTGTTATCGGTACAATTGATGCTGATATTAGCCGGACAGTTGAGTGTTGGCTTGATAAAATCACGCACGGTGACGTCCACGATGCAAAAATTTTCGAGCCCGACGCCATCCGTGGCGCGGAGATAAATCTGAAGGGGCGTACCAATGTCTGCACAGTTTACCTGCACGAGCGGGGCAAAAATGTCTCCATCACGGCTTACTTCAAGCGAAAGCGCGCTGCAATTGTCCCAGCTGCCCGCGTCCAGCGTGGCTGGCAGGACATACCCGATACCGCTGGCCGAAATAGCGACCTGCACCTCTCCGACACAGATTACTTGCGGCGGGTCGTCGTCCACCACCGTTACCCGGGCTGTGGCTGTGGCCGTATTGCCGCAGGCATCCGTCGCCGTGTAGGTGACGGTGTGCGTGCCGTCGGGCACCAGAAAAGGTCCGTAACCATTGCCATACGCCCACGACGCCTGTACGGTCACCGAAGAGCATTCGTCGCTGGCCGTCGCCGTCGCCAGCTCGACCCAGCCTGAACAATTGAAGTCTGTGGTGCCGAAAGTCATATCCTCCGGCGGATCGATCGTCGGCGGGATCAGGTCCTGAACTTTAATAACCTGTATTTGCTGCACCGAGCCCGAGCCGCAAAAATCGCTTACCGTCCAGGTACGCAAAACGGTATAACTACCTGTTCCACAGTTGTTTATTATTTGATCGCTTCGAAATGCCGCCAAATCGCAGTTGCCGTTGGCCTCGATCGCCTGCCCTTCGATGGTGGGGCTTCCGGTAAGCGCCAGGTCGTTGGGGTCTTGTCCGCAACTTAAAGGAGCAGCCTGAAAACCATCGAGGTTGGGCGGAAAACTGACATCCTGCAACACGGCTTTTTTAATCCAAATCTGCTGCAGACAAGTGCTGGTATTGCCGCTCTGGTCGGCAGCCTGCCAGCTGCGGTCGATCCGGGCTGTCACAGCCTGCCCGCCGGCAGTGGCATTGCAGGGCAGGTCGGTAAACTGGTCGGAATAAGAAAGAGCGACCGACGGCGCCGGCGTGCAATTGTCGGTGACGAGCGGTTGCCCGATAAACGCAGGATCAGGATCCTGGGTGCACAAAACAAACTGGTTCGCACAGCTCAGCTGCGGGGGCAAATAGTCGCGCACTTCGAGCGTCCCGGAGCAGGTGTTGCCAGTCGCGACGTGTTCGAGCACCACGGTGATGGTTTGGCCCAGATAATCGCAGGTGAGCGGGTTGGGCGCAGGTTCGTAGTTTTCGTCAAAAAGGGAAATGGAGATCGTGCCCGGGCAAAAAGTAGAGGCGGTGGGAGCAATTAGTTGCTCGGTGATGAGCGCCTGCCCGACGCCGTTGAGGGCGACGTTGAGGTTGGATTTACAAATCAGTGCGCAACCTTGAGCGCTGGCGGCCAGTGCAATAGCAGTCAACCCGACGGTCAGAAAACCGCGAACAAACCGCATCGGCAAAGGGAAACTGAGGCAATCGGACATGGGCAGACGAGACGGATTAGGGGATTAAAAGCAGAATCGAGGGCAAAATTAGTGCCAGCCCCTGCCGGGGATTCGTTAAAGTTCGTAAACGGTAGTTTTTTTAAAGGAAATGGTCGGAGAGTCGGGTTCTCACACAATTTCGCCGTCGGCCATGATCTCCAGATCATAGGTGACGGAAGTTGTGGGATCGAAAACATCGTCGCCGCCGCTCGACTCGCCCTCAGCGATAAAAATCACCCAGTCCTCGTCGATCGTGGCCACGGCACGGCGCACTTTTTCATCCACCACACGCGTAAACGCCACTACCCGGCGCCCGATCAGCTCGCCTTTGAGCGTAAACGTAGCCAGCACGTACTCGTAATTCAACAAACCGGCGCGCCACCACACCAGCGCGACAAAACTGTCGGTGTCTTCGATCGAAAAGCAGGGCACATATTCCGTAAACTCGTCGTCCGGGGCGCCCGAGGCATCGGTCGGAAGGATGAATTGCTCCACCATTTCGAGCGAAAGCGGCTCATTTTCAGTGCTGAAAGTATGGTGCGTATCCTCTCCCAGGGTGACGGGCATGCTTACCGGCGGGAATTTGGCCACAAAGTCGGGAAACGAAAAATTCATGCGTTGAGAAGCGGGTGTTTGACCATTGAATGTGCCTTTTGAGGCAAAAAGAGCGGGGCAAAGTTGAGGCATTTCCTTCGAAATCAGCCATACCAATTCAGAATTGAACAAGATCGGCGGATAATTCAAGTAAACTTAAAATCGTGCCAGCGCTTTTCGCCTTTTTTTCGCTTAATTTTACCTACCGGGAGTTTCCATGCCGCAGGGCCACCTCTCCTCAGTGGTCAGGTCTTTTTTTATAAAAAATTTTATAAACAACTTATTCACAGTTGGTTATGATAAATTTGCAATTAAAACCGGATAGCGATACCGCCGCGCAGACCGCACGAATGCGCCGCATGTACAGCCGCCATGCCATTGGCTACGATGCCACACGCTGGGCTTTTTTGCACGGCCGGCAAGCCATCATCCAGCGGCTCGAATTGCCGCAAACGACGCGCCTAAGTCTCACGGAAATCGGCTGCGGAACCGGAAAAAACCTCGCTACCCTTGCGCGCCTCTACCCCAATATGCGGCTGACCGGAGTGGACGTGTCGCCCGATATGCTGGCCCGGGCCGCCAAAGCCTGCTCGATCTACTCGCCGCGGGTCCGCCTGATCGAAACAGCCTACCCATCCGAACAAATCAGCGCCGAAGAACCCGCTGATCTGCTGCTTTTCTCCTACTCCCTGACCCTTTTTAACCCCGGCTGGGAAGCCGCACTCGACCGCGCCCTGCGCGATTTGCACCCGGGCGGCAGGATCGCCGTCGTCGATTTTCACCAAACCGGGAATGGTTTGATGAAATGGTGGATGGACCGCCACCACGTGCGCATCGACGGTCATTTGCTGCCGGCACTACAAGCGCGTTTTCAAACCCAGTATTTTAGCGTCAGAAGCGGCGGACTGGGGCTTTGGCAATATTTCCTGTTCGTCGGCAGTAAATGATTGTTAATTCCCTATTTGACTGATTATTGATGAAAAAGATATTTTTATTTTTTTTACTTTTTAAAACTGGCCTTTGGGCGCAACAACTGCCGGGGCAAGCGCCCGGGGCCGCCAGCATCCTCCTGCCCAACGGTTGGTCGCTGACGCCCGCGGGCCGTTCCCTGCCGCTCGGCGACTTCCCGCTCAATCTGGCGCTTTCCCCCGACGGCCGCTATCTGGCGGCCACCAACAACGGTCAGGGCGATCAGTCGCTGCAATTAATCGATGCCCGGAAAGGCCAGATACTCCAGTCGATCGGGATCCCGGAAGCCTGGCTCGGGCTGGCGTTCAGCGACGACTCGCATACGCTTTACGTTTCGGGCGGCAACAGCAACGATATCCTGCGATACACCGTCAACAAGAACCAATTGACCCTAAAAGATACCCTGAGCCTGGGCGCGCCGTGGCCCAACAGAATTTCTCCCGCGGGCCTTTGCCTCGACGACCGGCGGCATCTGCTCTACGTGGTGACGAAGGAAAACCACAGTCTCTACGTCGTCGATACGCGAACCAAACAGGTGCTGCGCCGCGATTCGCTCGGGCGGGAGTTGTACGCCTGCGCCCTTTCGCCCGACCGCAAACGCCTGTACATCACCCACTGGGGCGGCAACGAACTCATCGTTTGGGACACCCGAACACAGCGCAGCACGGCACGAATCCCGGTCGGGGACAATCCTAACGACCTGGTTATCAGCCGAAACGGGCATTTCGCCTTTGTCGCCTGCGCCGACGACAATTCCGTGAGCGTCGTCGATCTGCGGCAGGAAAAAGTAGTCGAGTCGCTTGTCGCTTCGCTCTACCCCAACGCTCCGACGGGATCGACCACCAACAGCGTGGCCCTGTCGGCCGATGAAAAAACACTTTACATCGCCAATGCCGACAACAACTGCCTCGCCGTGTTCGACGTGTCGCAGCCGGGCAATAGCCGGGCGCTGGGATTTATTCCGACCGGCTGGTACCCAACCTGCGTCCGTACGCTGGGCAAAACGATTTTTGTCGCCAACGGCAAGGGTTTTTCCTCGTTTGCCAATCCCAATGGCCCCAATCCGATCGGCAAGGTGACGTATCAGCAAGGCCAGGCGGACAAACCGGCCGAAGAGCAGTACATCGGCAGCCTGATGAAAGGCACCCTGAGCATTATCCAGCGGCCCAATGCGGCGCAATTGCTCGCTTATTCCTTGCAGGTTCATCAAAATTCGCCTTACCAGATGTCAAAAGAATTACTTGCCGACGGCGAAGAGGGCAACCCCATCCCGCGCCTGGTCGGGGCGCCGTCGCCGATCAAGTATGTGTTTTATATCATCAAGGAAAACCGCACCTACGATCAGGTGCTGGGCGACATGCCAGAAGGCAACGGCGACACGAGTTTGTGCCTTTTTCCCGAAAAATACACGCCCAACCAGCATGCCTTGTCGAGAGAGTTTGTCTTGCTCGACAACTTCTACGTGGCGGCCGAGGTGAGCGCCGACGGGCACAACTGGAGTACGGCGGCCTATGCCAATGATTTTACGGAAAAAACATGGGTCACCAGCTACGGCGGCCGCGGAGGCGACTACGTGTACGAGGGCCAAAACCGCACGGCCTGGCCGCGTGGCGGCTTCATTTGGGACCACTGCATGCGGGCGGGCATCAGTTACCGCACCTACGGCGAGTTTGCCGACGATTACAAAGCTAATATTCCGGCCGTGGAAGGCCATTTTTGCCCTTATTACACCTCCTGGGACACGGATGTGAAGGACACCACCCGCGTCAGTCAGTGGAAGCGCGATTTTGATTCGCTGGTCGTGGCCGGGGCGCTGCCCGGGCTGAGCACCCTGCGGCTCATCAACGACCACACGGAAGGCCTCAGAAAGGGCAAAAACACGCCCTACGCGATGGTCGCCGACAACGACTATGCTCTTGGGCTGTTCATCGAATACCTGTCGCACAGCCCTGTGTGGGCCCAATCGGCGGTATTTGTACTGGAAGACGACGCCCAGAACGGCGCCGACCACATCGATGCGCACCGTTCGATTGCATTTGTCGTGAGCCCTTACACGCGGCGGCATTTTGTCGATCACACGATGTATTCGACCAATTCGATGCTGCGCACCATGGAATTGATTCTGGGTATGCCGCCCATGAGCCAGCACGACGCGGCGGCCACCCCGATGTGGCGTTGTTTTTCGGCGCAGCCCGACCTGACGCCTTATCGCGCCATTGCGCCCAGAATCGATCTGGACGACCGTAACGCGGCGGTGAACGATCTGCAACGGCAATTCGATACGTTCGACCTCTCGGCTGAAGACCGCGTGCCGGATCGCCTGTTCAACGAATTGCTCTGGAAAGCGCTGAAAGGCGAGCGTTCGAACATGCCGCCGCCGCGCCGAGGCGCATTTCTGGTGTATGACCGGGAGGATGAGGACGACTGATTCGAGGCAATAACAGGTGTTTGTCTTTTGTTTTCAGGTATTCAAGATCAATTTTCGGTTGTTGGGTAGTTAAATACCGACCAATGCCGGGGATTGCCTTTGCCGCGCGCAACCTCCCCGAAAACAATGTTGTCTATACCTGTGTCTGACAAATACGAAATACGTCGTACAACTTCCCGCGCTGATTTACCGCAACTTTTGATCGACAGGAACGGGCCATTGGTCGGGAAAGGAGAATGATTCAACTATTATGCATTGCAAGGTACTTCCTTTTGCAAGTATATTTACAATACCTTTTAACAAGCACCGCTACTGAAACCTGTGTTCCAAGCTATGAAAAACAATCTTTTAGCCGCTACATTCCTTACGATGGCCCTGATCGCCGTCGCAACCTGGTACTTCAACCGCCCCGCTGCCGTGGCCGCGGAGATCACGCTTCCGGCAGTTGAAATCACGGCTCCGGAGGCCATGCCGCAGATCGCGTTGCCCGAGGTCACCATCAGCGCCCGTAAGCAAGGCAGGGCCTAAGAGCATGTTGAGCTTTTCCTGCCGAGGCGAAAACGGGAAAATTTTATTTTCGGCAAGGCAAATTTCGCAGTCGGATGCGGGCGATCCGGTGAGAAATTTAACGCAGCAGAAAATAAAATTTTCCGTTTGCAGCCCGGCAATCGCGTCGGCCGGCCCATCCCGACGAACGTATCATTTTGAGCAATAACACGGAGGTTTGCGGGCGTCTCGATGAAACATCGGACGTCCGTGTTTTTTTGATGAGGGTTGACCAGGTTTGCAAACCTTGTCAACCCTTATCATCAACTCCAACAATTATTTATTGGAAACTTTCAGGTAGTTTTCCAGTGCAACGGCGATGGAAGGCGCCTCGGGGGTGCCGGCCTGGATATTGACCGTCATGCCGCGGTCGGTGACGGCCTTGTGGGCTGCCGTGCCGAACACGCAGATGCGCCGGTCTTCCTGTTTGAACTCGGGGAATTGCTCGAACATGGATTTGATTTCGAGGGCCGAGAAGAAGGCGATGATATCGTACTTGATATCTTTCAGATCGCTCAGGTCGGTATTGGCCGTACGGTACATCACAGCCTCCTGGATGGGCACCTTGAGATCGCCGAAAAACTTGGTCACCTCGGGATTGCCCTGATCGCTGCAGGGGAGGAAAAACTTCTCCTCTTTGTGGCGCAGCACGTAGGATTTGAGTTCGAGAATGCTTTTCGTTCCGTTGAACACCTTGCGTTTGCGGAACATGATAAACTTCTGCAGGTAGTTGGCGATGGTCTCCGTGGCGCAGAAGTATTTTGTTTCTTCCGACATTTTGATGCGCAGCTCGCCGCACAGTCGGAAGAAGTGATCCACCGCGTTTTTGCTGGTGAATACGATAGCCGTGTAGTCGTTCGGATAAACCCGGTTTTTCCGGTACTCCTTTTCAGTCAGCCCTTCTACGGTTACAAACGGCACAAAATCAATGCGTACGCTGAATTTCTTCTGCAATTCTTCGTAGGCAGCGAACTGGGCCGGCTTGGGCTGAGAAATCAGGATGTTGTGAACTCTTTTGAAGGTGGCTTCCTGAACAGGTGCAGCACTAGCAGACATCCGGGAGTTGTGTTTATGTGAAATGGTAAGGATTTCGAGGTTAGCTGGTTTGTTGCAGGGCAACTTTGACCAGTACGATAACCGGTGCGATTTCGACGGTGCAAAGGTACAACAAAAAGTGAAATTGGTCAGCGATCAAAAATTTACGGGCAATCGAAGAGGAGCGCCAGGACCGGTAAGCGTAAAAAACAGCGACCAGCCCGAGCATCCAGAATGCGATAAATTGCTTGATCAACTCGCCTTCTCCGGCAAATGCAAGCAGGATGTTGAAAGGCAAAAGAAACAATCCGAGCACGCAGTTGAACAGCATGATGAGAAAACTGTACCGCCTGACCTCGGCCCCCACCGGGTAAATATTGCCCAGCAAAGCGACGAAAAGGTGCTTGACCAGAAACAAGCCGCAGGCGATACCCAGGCAGAGCAGCAGGTAGCGGGAGTTGTTGTACTCCATGCCTGAAAAAACGCGGGTCAGCAGAAAAATAAAAACCGCGGCGTTGAACAGAAAATTGATATAAAGAAGAATGTAAGGCGTATTTCCCACCAGGCCAGAGGCTTCGCGCTGCGCAACGGTGAGGCCGTTGTCGTTCAAAAAACCTCGCCAGGCGCGGTCCACAGCCGTTCGATTGGCCGCTATCGACACCGACATCAGGCCTACCAGCAGCGTCAGCACCCAAAAAATTCCCTGTTTGGGCAGTTTGTCGCCGTGCGGCAAAAGGGTCAGCGGTTCGAATGGCTCCGCTACGTCTTCGAGCAGGGTTTTCACGGCCGCAGGCGGGCGGTGGGCCACCAGATCGAAAGGGTTACGTGCTTCCTCGACCACATTTTCCACCCTCAGCGAATCGGCCGACAGCATTTGTTTGGGCAAGCGGTGGCGAAGTTCGAACGGATTGACCGAAGCCGTCGCTTGCGACCAGCCGTTCACCACGGCCAGTCCCAGCAATAAGCCACAAATCAACAATCGAAACATGGGGCAAAGGTAGGAAAAAGCCTTTCGATTCAATCAAATGGATGCCGCCCCGACGACTTTTCATAACTTTGAAGCTGGAAGTAAGTTTAAAGTTCAAAGTTTAAAGTTCAAAGTTGATTAGCGTACACTACCCCCAAAACTTGCAACCATAAATTTCAACAAGTCAACCACTCCCAACTTTAAACTTTGAACTTTAAACTTTCCAACTTTGAACTTTGAACTTTAAACGCTGAACTCATAACCTACTGATATGCAAATAGATGTGATTCTCGGCCTACAATGGGGCGACGAAGGAAAGGGCAAAATCGTGGATTTCCTGGCCGAAGAATACGAGCTGGTCGCGCGTTTTCAGGGTGGCCCCAATGCCGGGCATACCCTCAAATTCGGCGGTCAAAAATATGTGCTGCATACCGTGCCCTCCGGCATTTTTCGCCCCAAACAGATTAACCTGATCGGCAACGGCGTCGTGCTCGACCCGGTTGTTTTCCAACGGGAACTGAAAGCGCTGGAAGCCAGCGGCGTCGATTTTCAAAAACGCCTGCTCGTGGCCCGAAAAGCCCACCTCATCCTGCCTACCCACCGCTGGCTCGATGCCGCCAGCGAAGCCCACAAAGGGCAGGCCAAGATCGGCTCCACGCTGAAAGGAATCGGCCCCACCTACATGGATAAAACCGGCCGAAACGGCCTGCGCGTGGGCAATATCGAACTGCCCGGCTTCCGCGAGCAATACGAAGCCCTGAAAGCCAAACACCTGGAATTGCTCAAAATCTATCCCGAAGTGCCCTTCGACCTGGCCGCGGAAGAAAAAGCATGGTTCGACAGCCTCGATACCCTGCGCCAACTCCCCCTCGTCGATGCCGAATATTACATCAACGACATGCTGGCCGACGGCAAACGCGTGCTTGCCGAAGGCGCGCAAGGCGCCATGCTCGACATCGATTTCGGCACCTACCCCTTCGTCACCTCCTCCAATACCATGACCGCCGGCGTGTGCACGGGACTCGGCGTGGCTCCGCAAAAAATCGGCCGGGTGATCGGCATTACCAAAGCCTATTGCACCCGCGTCGGGTCGGGGCCCTTCCCCAGCGAACTGCTCGACGAAACCGGTGAAAAACTGCGCCGCGAAGGCCACGAATTCGGCTCGACCACCGGCCGGCCCCGCCGCTGCGGGTGGATCGATCTGCCGCAGTTGCGTTACGCCATTCAGGTGTCCGGTACGACCGAACTGTGCATGACCAAAATCGACGTGCTCAACACCTTTGCCGAAATCGCGGCGGCCGTCCAGTACCGGCATCCCGACGGCAAGGTGAACGACCGGATGCCCTTCGATCTTTGCTACAACGAGGTGCAACCCGTGCTGAAAAAATATGCCGGCTGGCAATGCTCACTCGACCAGGCTACCCGATTCGAAGACCTGCCCGCCGCGGCACATGCCTATATCGAAGAACTGGAACAGTACCTGGGCGTACCCTTTCGCATGATTTCTACCGGGCCCGAGCGCGAAAAACTGATCGTGCGCTGACATGAAGGCTTTGCTGGAAACCAGACTCCTCGACATCGGGGGGTTCACCCTGACCGTGGCCATGGTGCTCGGTCTGCTCTTCGTGTGGATCGTCGCCTGGATGTTGCAGCGCGTGTCCAAACGACTGATCAAGCGGGGGCTGATGCGTTCCAGCTGGGACGAGGGGCGCCGAAAATCGGTATTCCTCATCTCCCAATACATCATCTGGATCGCTGCCATCACGGCCATGCTGCAAATCATCGGCGTTCAGATCACGGCGCTGGTGGCCGGTTCGGCAGCCTTGCTGGTAGGTATCAGCCTTGGTATTCAGCAAATTTTCCGCGACATCGCTTCGGGCGTTTTCCTCCTGTTCGAGGGCACCATCGAAATCGGCGATGTGGTTCAGGTCGACGGTGTCGTCGGCCGGATCGAGGAAATTCGCTTGCGCACCTCCCGTTTGCGCCGCCGCGACGGCGTCGAAATGATCGTACCCAACCACAAATTCATCACCGAAAACGTGTTGAACTGGAACTACCAGTCTAACACGGCTTCGGCTTTTCAGGTCAATGTGCCCGTACGCAACGATTGCGATCCCGAGTTGGTGCGCAACTTGCTGGTACAGGCAGCCAACGCGCATCCCGACGTGATAAAAGGCGCCCCCGAGTATATTCCGGAAGTGCAACTACTTGATTTTCACGAAAAAAGCGGGCTGGTTTTTCGTCTTCAATTCTGGACAAAAAACATTTTCGAAGCCGATCGGGTGCAAAGCGACCTCCGTTTTGCCATCCAGTCGGCCCTGCGCGCCCACGGCATTGCCCTGATGGAGGGCTGAACGAATCAGAAACGGTACAGGGCGCCCAGGGAAAACGTGCCCGACAAGCCGCCAAACTCGAAATTTTTATTGCCAAAAGTATGGCCCCAGGCCCAGTTGGGTCCCAGTGCGGCCGAAGCCTGCATGTAAATCCGGCGATGCAATTTCACCTTGACCAACACGCCCAGATGGGTATTCAGGTTGACATTGGGCTTCTCCGGATACCGCACAAAATTCTCATCCTGAATGACATAGGCTACCTTGAAAGCCTGGGCGCCGACAAAGGGATACAATTCCAGATCGCTGTCGGGAAGATGAAGCTGACGCTCGTAGGCCAGACTGAACCCGAAATGCTGGCCAAAATTGAGGGCGCGGGGGCGGTACCACGAAATGGTCGGCTGGGCAGTATGCTGGAAATAATGGACGCCGACCCGAAGGCCGTTGTCGCCCCAGTATTTGGTCGCGGTAAGCGCGGCGTCGCGGTCGAGAAAATTCCATTGATGGGCCAACCCGATGTCGAGGCGCGACGATTGGGAGAAAGCGGCAGCTGCGAAAAAGAGCAGCCCCAGGGCGGACAGAACAGTTTTTTTCATGGTGAATGAGCGGTTGAACAAGAACTTGATTTACCCGAGAGACTCGGCTCCCGCCCTGTTCGATGCCTTGCCGCTGGCAAAATTTGCAAACGCGCTGCGTGGCCGTCTTTTGCCGGGGAAAAACGGCTTAATTGGCGAGCAGCAAGTCCTGTTTTTTGTGTTCGGACAGCCATTCGTAAAAATGCGAGCCGGGCAGGAAAGATATTTTTTGGCCGAAACGGCCGGGCGCGCGCAGCGTAATGTTGACGATTCGACGGCCCGCGCGTTTTTTCTCTTCAATGCCCTGCACATCCGGCCAGGGATACCGCACGGTAGTCCAGTAATTGGTGACGTAGAGGAATGCGTCGTCGGCATCAACGCGTTTGAGGCGCCAGACGGTGTTGCGCACCAGCCATAACCAGCCGGCCATCAACAGGAACATTCCGAGGCGAACCCAAAGGGCAGGAAAAGGCAGGTAAAGATCCTCTTCGTCGGTCAACAGGAATACCAGCAGAAAACCGGCCAGGAAAACCGTTCCGAAAATAGGTACGAATACCCGCCAGAACAAGGTATGGTTGGAAGACAGCTGGGCCTGGCGCGAGCGGCCGTTGCCGGGTAAACTGGCGGTATCGGTAACGACGGGTTGTTGTTGATCCATAAAAAAATGCCGCGCAGCGACGGTTGTTTCGCTGCGCGGCAAAGGTAAGGCGATTTGACGGAGCCGCGGTGGAATGAACGACCTTAATCGACTTCGACCTTGACGCCTTTTTTGCCGTCTTTTTCCTTGTCTTTATCTACTACAGATATTTTGGCGCCGCTTTTCAATTTGCGGGCGACGGCCGTGTAAGGGCCGGTCACGACGGTCTCGCCCTCTTGAAGACCGGAGAGGATTTCGATAAAATCATTGTCCTGAATACCGGTTTTGACCTCTCTGACGCCCACGGTATCCCCGCTGACAACAAAGACGATCTCCTTGATTTCCAGTTCTTTACCATTATCTTCTGCCTTGGCAAGCCCTTCTTCTTCCTTGGCTTTTTCCTTGTTTTCCTTGGCTTTGTCTTCGTCTTTGTCACGCGCAGTGACGGCGATCAGCGGCACGCTCAGGGTGTTGCCGGCGGTGTGGGTAAAAATATCGACCGAAGCAGACATCCCGGGCCGGAAGGGGTTGCGGCCGCGTTGCTTTTGCAGGGCCGCGTAAGAGGCTGCATCGATGCGGATTTTCACCACGAAGTTGGTCACCTGGTCGGTATTCAGACTGGTGAGGGTGCTGATATTGCTGGCGGAGTTGGCAATTTCAGTGACCCGGCCGGTGAATTTGTCGCCCAGATAGGCGTCCACTTCGATTTCGGCGGTATCGCCGACGGCTACCTTGAGGATGTCGTTTTCACTCACATCCACCTGTACTTCCATCGATTGCATGTTGGCGATCCGCATGATCTCGGTGCCGGCCATCTGAATGGTACCCAGCACCCGCTCGCCTTTTTCGACGCTCAGTTTGCTGACGATACCGCTGACGGGCGCCGTGATGATGGTTTTTTGCAAACTGGTGCGCAACTCTTTGAGGCTGGCCTGTGCACTGTTGATGCCGTATTCGGCGACCCGTACGTTTTCACGGGCGCTGGAAAGGTTGCTTTCCGCCGATTTGAGCATGGCTTCGGCACTGGCAAGCGCGCTTTCCATGGCGCGGAAATTGCTCAGCGAAGCCTCGAAGTCGGCGGCCGAAATGATGCCTTCGTTGTACAGTTTTTGGTTGCGCTCGTGGCTTTTGCGCGCCGCTTCGAGTTGGGCGGTTGCGCGGTTGCGGTCGGCGCGGAGCTGATCGATTTGGGCGGAAGAGCCTTGCACGTTCGTGCTCGAAATTTCGCGCTGGGCACGGGCGCTGTTGACGGCGGCTTCGCCGCGTTCGACAGCGCTCTGGTATTCATCGGGTTTGATCTTGGCCAGTACCTGTCCCACGGTGACGGAGTCGCCTTCCTTGACGTACATTTCGATCACCTCGCCCGACACGTCGGAACTGATCTTGACTTCTGTTTCAGGAAAGATTTTTCCGCTCGCGCTCACGGTTTCGCGGATGGTGCGGCGTTGAACTTTTTCCGCGGTAACTTCTTCTCCCTTGGGTTTTTGCCGCGCTTTGATTGCGGCAGCGACAATAAGCAATCCCAGCAGCCCGATCAGCACGTAGAGCAGTGTTCTGCGGCGTTTGGGTTTCGGCGTAGCGGTCATGGTATTCAAAATTGTTGGTTGACGTGTGGCGATGGATAAGGGGGCATTTGAACCCGGACTGGTTATTTAAGTCCAAGTGCCTTTCCCTGATAAAAATCAAGGATCTTCAGGCGGAAGAGGTAATCGTATTTGGCGACGATGAGGTCGTTTTCGGCAATGTCGTAGTTGTTTTTGGCGGTCGTCAGTTCAAGCGTGTTGACCGCGCCAAGGGCATGGCGTTTCTCGGTATTTTCATACGCGATACGGGTTGCATCGACCGTTTTTTGAGCGGCTACCATTTGGAGGCGTGCCGAACGGGCATTGGCAATAGCCGTTTGAATATCGTTTTTGAGTTGCTGGCGGGTCTGATTGTCCTGCAATTGTGCATTGATCACACCCAGCCGAGCCTGCTCCACGCCCAGACGGGTGCGGCCGTTCTGGTAGATCGGAATATTGACGCTGAGCCCGACGCCCTGGCCGAAGTTTTGGTCCAGCTGGGTAAAATAGGACACATCGGACAGCGTGGTGGTATAAGTTGGCTGGAAAAACCCTATCTGTACGATCTGACCGCCAAACTCCACATCCTGCGTGACTTTCTCGTCGGGCCCTCTCGTAATGGTCGCTTTTTGATAAGCGGTCGAATAATAGCTGTTGAGGTTGGCGCCCAGCGAGATGGTGGGCCAGTAGCTCGCGCGAGCCACTTTTATCCCCTCTTCTGCCGCTTGGATGCGGTATTCCGTACTGCGCACCGAGGGTTGTGTGTTGAGCGCCTGTTCGTAAACGGGGCTTAGCGACAACACGTCCGGGTTGGCATCGCCGGGGATTTCAAATGCCGGGCGTTCGACCTGCAGGTCGAAGTCGGGTTCGAGCTGGAGCAATTGTTTGAGGTTGAGGTAAGCCAGTTCGAGATTATTCCGGGCCACCACCACGGCTTGTTCTTCGCGTGCGATTTGCGCGTCGATAGTGTAGCGTTCGGCGCGCGGGGTGCTGCCGGCGTCGATCAGTTTGAGGGTGGCGTCGAGCTGCCGATTGCTTTGTGCCAGCCGGTTTTCGGCGCTTTCCAGTTGTTCCTGATTGAGCAGGATCGTGAGGTAAGCCTGTGCGACTTGCAGGGAAAGCGTATTGACCGTCTGCATGACGTCGGTTTCGGCCGCCATGCGGTTCCAGCCGGCCTGTTTGACGGAGTGGTGGATCTGGCCGCCGGCAAAAAGGGGCATGCCGGCATTGAGGCCCACGCTGCTCTGGCCAATGGCCACAGTGCTGAACGCGTTGGTCGTGGGGTCGATCGTACGCCCGAAGTTTTCGCCGGCGCTGAGCGAGCCGCTTACGTTGGGCAGTCGGGCAGCCTTGGCCTGGCTTTCGCTGAGCTGGGCTGTCCGGACGCTCGCCTCGGCCTGTCTGACCGTCAGGTTGTTGTCGCGGGCATACTGAATGCATTTTTCAAGCGACCATACTTCCTGGGCGCGGGCACCAAAAGCCAGGCCCACAAGGAGGGCGGAAAGTGCGGTGGATTTCACCAAACGTTTCATACAGAAAGAAAAGTTAATGGACCGGGCCATCGGATTCATTTTCACGGGCACAAGGTTACAGGGCCCGGCGACAGCCGGCGGTTTATTTTATATGAAGGATAAAAATCGGCAGATGAAAAGAACAAAAATTCGGGTCGGCCGAAAGTGCTCAAAGCGGAAGTTGAACCGTTTTCATGAGTCGCGCCACGGGGTAAACCCGGTGCGAGGGCTCGTACCAGGGCGAGTGGCGGTACACCCAGTCGAGCTGGGCCGAAGCGTCGGCTGCGAAAGCGGCGTCGGTCGCTTTTTTCTGCTCCAGTTCCGCTCTCACCGCCGGGTTTTCCTTTAAAAATTCCGCGGCCAGGTCTTCAAAAACATAGGCGGAAAAATATTCCTTCTGCATCAGCACAGCATCGAAGAAGTTCCAGGCAAACCAGGAATCGGGCGCCTGTGGCTCCAGCGTTTCGAGCAGGTAGCGGTTGGCGGGCTGGTTGCAGTACACCACGTAGTCGCCGGCGTGAAAGCGCCGTTTTTCCGTGCGGGTCTCCACTTTGAGGCCATAGTGGAAATAATGACCTTCCCAGGCGTTTCGGGTCTGGAACTCGCCAAGCCGGTAGCCTTCCACCTCCAGTTCCACATCGGCGCTGAGCCGTTTCATTTGCACGCCGTTGAGTTCGAGGCGCTGCAAAACCAGATCCCAGGCCGCCGGAATGATGTAAGCCACCGGTTTTTGTACCGAAAGCGAGGGCACGAAATGGTTGTAGTAGGGAATTTTTTTGGTGTAAGGCTCGCTTCGGTCGTACCAAAGGCGAGGCAGACCGCTCACCGCCGAAGGTTTGTACTTCGCGGCGTAGCCCTTGAATTCGATGGAATCGATGTGGTCGAGATCGGCTTTCCAGTCGAGCACGAAAGTTGGTTTGTCGAGGGTGATTTTCCAGGCCGCTTCGCGCGCCGTCCGAATCTCGGCGGCATGTTCGGCGACAAACTGAATGACCGTTTCCATAAAAGCCCGGGTGCTGTGCAGGCGGTCGGCGAAGGGTTTGAGCATGTGGGTTTCGGGCATGAATCCGATGGTGTTCCACATGGCCGCGTAGCCAGTCGAGTAGCGGCCGTAGTCGCAAAAATCGCTGATCCCCTGGTCGGGCGTATCGCCCGGACCGTCCACGTACGGGATCATTTCCCAGCCCCGGCGCGCCATTTCGGCATACAGCCAGGGCGACATTGTTTTTTGTAAAAACTCGCCCAGCGGCGCTTCCAGTTTGTCGTGCTGGGTGGCGATCAGGGTCATGGTGTATTGATAATCAGCGCCGTTGGAAGTGTGGTTGTCCACAAAAATATCGGGCATCCAGGTCTGGAAAACCTGGTTAAAACTGCGGGCGTTGTGCGAGTCGCATTTAACGAAATCGCGGTTGAGGTCGTAGTTGCGCGCATTGCCGCGAAAGCCGTACGACTCGGGGCCGTCCTGGTTGGCGCGGGTGTACGAATTGCGGTTGAGGCAGCCGTCGATGTTGTACACCGGGATGACCACCAGCACCAGGTGTTCGAGCACTTTCTGGCGGCCGGGCTCGTTGAGCAGGTCGCGCAGCATCATGATCGTGGCATCGATGCCCTCCGGCTCACCGGGGTGTATGCCATTGTTGATCAATACGATACGGCGGCCCGACTGGCGAATTTTTACCGGGTCGAACACGCCGTCGTGCGACACGACTGCCACGTGCAGGGGCAGGCCGGCATCGGTCATGCCGACCGTTTCGAGGTGCAACATGTCGGGGTGCGCAGCGGCCATTTTTTCATAACAGGCAATGGCCTCGGCGTAGGTAAGGGTCTGGTTGGGGTTGGTTTCGAACGGAATTTTAAAATCGGACATAGCTTGGCGTTGTAAATGGCGGGAGCAGGAAAGTGGCAACAGCAGAAACAAGAGCAGCGGCAGGAACGCAACGCTCCGTACGGCAATGTTTGGATAGCGCATTTTCGTCAGGGGAGTTTGTCTGGCAGGCCAAAGGTAGGCTTTTGAAGGGAACCCCGGGCTGGCAGAGCAGTTCCCGTTGGGGCAAAAAAAACCACGCGAAACAGCAAGGCTTTGGGAAGGGAGAAAGTCCCTTTTTAGCCTTGCCGCTCCGCGTGATACCAGATGAAGCGACGCTTATTTCAACAGCGTTAATTGCGCATCACCAACAGACGCCTGACCGTGGTTTCGCCGTCGGTTTCGAGGCGCATCCAGTACAAGCCGGCCGACCAGCCAGACAGGTCGAAAACATAAATATCCTGCTTGGGGTCCAGTTCCTGTTCGAGTACGAGGCGACCGCCGG
>JBGAHL010000022.1:0-56160 GCA_044226205.1 Saprospiraceae bacterium | reverse complement strand
AGGCGACCGCCGGCATCCGTGACAAGGACCCTGCCTTGTTCGAAAGACTGCCCGGCGCGCAGGTAACACAGCTTGTCGGCCGGGTTGGGGTAAAGGGTGAAGGCCAGGTGAAGATCAGCCTCACGCCCTGCGGATTCAGGTACGTCTCCCGAGGGCACAGCCTGGCCGTTTGAAGCAATGACCTGCTCACGCGAGCCGCCGCCTGTCGGGACATTGATCGACACGCTGCTCTCGCAGCCGTTTTTGTCGCGCACGGTGACGACATAGCTGCCTACTGGAACATTGTTGAACACGTTGGACGACTGAAAACCGCCGCCCGGGCTGCGTTTGTATTTGTAAGGCGTAGTCCCGCCCGTGGCGCTCACGGTGAGTCGATATTTGCCGTTGGACAACAACTCCTGATTGATGCCTGCAATGAGCAGCGGAGCAGGCTCTGTCACACTTGCCGTACCAACGATCGAACAGCCATTCGCGTCGGTCACGGTGACCGTGTAAACCCCGGGAGCGAGGCCGCTGATCGTACGGGTATTGGCGCCGTTGCTCCAGTTGTAGCAGTAGCGTTCGCCATTGCAGAGGCTGGACAGCGGCAGTTTTGTTCCGCCGCCGGCTGTCGCTTTCAATTCGCCGTTGGAAGCGCCGTTGCAGTCGACATTTTGTATGACAAAACTCAGGGTCAGCGCCGAGGGCTGGGTCACGGTGAAAGATTTCTGGCGCGAACAGCCGTTGGCATCGGTCACGGTGAGGCCGTACGTGCCGGCGGCCAATCCGCCGCGGTCGCCGGTTGTCGCGCCGTCGGTCCACAAATAGGTGAACGGGGCCGTTCCGTTGCTGAGCGAGATGTCGATGGCGCCGTTGTTGTCGCCGTTACAACTTACCTGCTGGATCAGGCCGGAAATCCCGATAGCAGGCGGTTGGCCGATGTAAACCGTCGCCGTACGCACACAGCCCGTTGCATCCGACACGACGACGATGTAGTACCCCGGGGAGAGGTTTTCGATGGTGTTGGTCGTCGCGCCGTTGCTCCACAACACATTGTAGGGCGCTGTGCCGCCAGTGATTACCGCGGTCGCCGTACCGTCGTTACCGCCATTGCAGACTACGTTGGTTTTGGTGGTGACGAGGCGGAGTCTCGGGTTGACGGTGGCCGAAGCCGTGGCGCCGCATCCGCCGCCCGTGACGGTCACGGTGTAGGCGCCGGCAGGCAGGTTACTGATATCCTGCGTGGTTTTGCCGTTTGACCAATGATAGACGTAGGGCGGGGCGCCACCCGACACCTCGATATTGATCGCGCCGCTATTGCCGCCTGCGCAAGCGATGTTGGTTACGAGAACAGGATCGATGACAATGCCGTTTTCATCCGTCAGGCCATCGCAATCGTTGTCGAGGCCGTCGCACAGCTCGGGAGCGCCTGGGTGGATGGCGGCATTCGTGTCGTCGCAATCGCCCTGCCCCGAGGTGTAGCCGTCGCCATCCTGATCACAAAGACCACCTTCGTCGATAAGGCCGTCGCAATCGTCGTCCAGGCCGTTGCACAACTCCAGGGCGCCGGGATGTATGGCTGCGTTCGAGTCGTCACAATCCGTGTTATTTGCCACATAACCCGCCGGAGCAGTGCAAGCCGTCGTGCTGTTGGACGGGTTGCCATAGCCATCTCCGTCGGCATCGGCGTACCAGGCAAGGCCCAGGTTTTCGTCAATCTGGCCGTCACAATCATCGTCCAGGCCATTGCATAGTTCCACAGCCCCCGGGAAAATGGCGCTGTTTGCATCATTGCAGTCCGTATTGTCGGACACAAAACCGGCAGGAGCCGTGCAGGCCAGCATGGAGATGGCAGGGTTGCCATAGCCGTCGCCGTCGGCATCGGCGTAGAAGATTGTTTGCACGCCTTCATCGATCTGGCCGTCGCAATCGTCGTCGAGGCCGTTGCAGCGTTCCGGCGCGCCGGGGTAGATCTCCGCATCATTGTCGTTGCAATCCGTATGGTCGGGCACGTAACCGGCAGGCTGGGAACAAGCCAAAACCGTTGCCGCGGCATTGCCAAAACCATCGCCGTCCGCATCGGCATACCACACTGGCTGGCCGGTGACATCCGGGTCGGCATCGTCGATCAGGCCGTCGCAATCATCGTCGAGGCCGTTGCACACTTCGGGCAGCCCGGGGTGTACGTTTGGGTTGTTGTCGTCGCAATCATCGCCCGCAGCCGCGTAGCCGTCGGGTTGCATGCAAGCGACAAGGATGTAGGCAGTGCCGCCATAACCGTCGCCATCCACATCGAGGTACCAGCTTACGCCCAGTCCTTCATCAATTTGCCCGTCGCAATTATCGTCCAGGTTGTTGCAAACTTCGGGGGCGCCGGGGTGGATGGCCGCGTTGCCGTCGTTGCAATCCGTAGGGTCGGACACATAACCCGCCGGGGCGACACAAGCCTGCATGGACACGGCAGCATTGCCGTAGCCGTCGCCGTCGGCATCGGCGTAGAAGGTGGTTTGCACCCCTTCGTCAACCTGGCCGTTACAATCGTCATCGAGGCCGTTGCACACTTCCGTCGCGCCGGGGTGGATGGCCGCATTGCCATCGTTGCAGTCTGTGTTGTCGGGTACATAACCCGCGGGGGCCGTGCAAGCCTGCATAGACACGGCAGGGTTGCCATAGCCGTCGCCGTCGGCATCGGCGTAGAAAGTGGTTTGCACCCCTTCGTCAATCTGACCATCACAATTGTCATCGAGGTTGTTGCACAATTCCGTTGCGCCGGGGTGCACGGCGGCATTGCCATCGTTGCAATCCGTGTTGTCGGACACATAGCCCGCGGGGGCCGTGCAAGCGGTTTGCGAATTGGCGGGATCTCCGTAGCCGTCGCCGTCGGTATCAGCGTACCACATCGAACCGAGCGCTTCATCGATCTGCCCATCGCAATTATCGTCGACACCGTTGCAAATTTCCGTGGCGCCAGGGTGCTGGTCGGGGTTGCTGTCGTTGCAATCCGTGTTGTCGGCGACATAACCGGCGGGCTGCGTGCAGGTATTTTGCGACACGGCGGAATTGCCGTAGCCATCCCCGTCGGCATCTTCGTAGTACACGCCGCCGGTCACTTCAATCACCCATTCGGCAGGCAGCGCACATTGGCCCGAGTAGGGCGTAAAGGTCAGTATTTGCGGCCCCAGCAATCCGTACGGAGAAAAGTAATAGCCGAAGTACACCCCCGGGCCAGTCCAGTAGCCCGAGATACCATCCTGATAAGTCGGCAGGTAAATGTCGTAGTCATTTTGGCAAATCGATGCGGGGACGCCCGTAATAACAGGGGTCGCGGGCGGGTTGGGATTGGCATAAACCGTGGAGCCGCCGCTGTTGGTACAACCGGCAACATTGGTCACCGTGACGTAGTAGTTGGTGTCGGTGTCGGGGCTGACCGTAATGGACGAACCTGTTTCTCCCGTACTCCATTCAAAGGAAGCAGCATCCGTGTACGCTGTAATGGTCAGGCTTTCACCCTGACAAACCATACCATACCAGGGATCGACCGAGAGATTAGGCTGCGGCGCCACCTGTACGACCGCGCTGCCAAGGCTCCCTCCCCCACCTGAATTGGTGACGGTGACGTAGTACGTCTGCGTCTGATAGGGATAAACCAGGATCGATTGCGTCGTTTCGCCTGTGCTCCATTGATAGGATTCGCCGGCTGAAACCGTAAGCGTGACCCCGTTCCCGGCGCACACCAGCGTATCGGCCGGGTAAATGGAAGCCGGCTGGCCTTTGACCAGAATCACTTCATTGCCGGTGTAGGAAAGCGTGTAATCGCCGGGTAAATCCGCATTTTGGAAAGTGCCCGTGAGGCAGCCGGGGCCGCCGTTGCAATGCAGAATCACATATTCGCCATCGAGCGGGCTGCCGGTTTCGCTCACGTTCAGGCTGCCGGAGAGCTGAATGTTGTCCTGCGCCTCCACGTAATCGTGACCGTAACCGGGGCCGTCCGAGTTTTCAACTTCGATATCGAGTTGCGCGCCATTTTCGTATGAATAGGCAAAATGGATACTGCCCGGCGACATGCCCGGAGAGACGGCGCCATTGTTTTCCCAGGCAGGATCGAACAGCAAAGTGTTTGCGTTGCCTTTCAAGGCGCCATTGTTGGCAGCGGAGACGTAGCAGTAAAAATCGCCGTCGAGGGTCCAGTTGCCGTTATTGGTGAGCGTACCGCCGTTGCCGCCGTCGTAAATACCGCCGTAACTGGTATTGAACTGCCCGTTATTGATAAAACTGCCGCCGCTCATCTGGTAGTCCGTCATCTGATCGACCGTGCCGTTGTTGGTGAGCACGGCCGACAACATCTGGCCGTAGCTGCTCATCAGGGCGGTCGGCGCGGGCGCCATGGTCGCTTCGGTCGGGTCGACGGGTGGAGCGACCTGTTTTACCTGTTTTGAATTATTGCCGCCGCCATTGTAGCCGATCACGAGGGTAGCCCCCGCGTCGATATCGACATTGGTTTGAATGTGGCCGCCGTCCCAGGTCATGGCGCTGCCAATTTGCAACTCGCCGGGGCCGGTCAAATCGCCGGACAGGGTGAACATTTCACCCTCAAAACTGAAATTAACAGCCAGGGAAAGACCGCCGGAAGTTGCGATACTGCCTGCTCCCGTGACGCTGCTGCCCGCATTGAAACTGGAAGCGCCGTTCAAATTCAGCGAGGCGCCGGCTGCAATCGTGACGACGTTGTTGTTGTCAAAACCATTGTAAAAAAACAGGGGAGCGGAATCGATGGAGATGGCGCCGTTGTTGACTGCCGTCAGGCCAATGGTCGAACTGTACGCAGAGCTCTGGTGCAGCGTGCCATTGTTTGTAAAAAAATGATCGGCAGAGCCGTAGAAGCTGCCCCCGTCGCCACTCAGGTTGAACAAGCCGTTGTTCACGATGTCGCCGTAGGCGATGAACGAACTGGAAAGATTGACCGTGCCCTCGTTGGTCAATTGGGCGGACAAGGTGCGGTAGCCGTAGCCCTGGATATTCAGCGTTGCGCCTGCGCCAACGGTGCTTGCAACGCCGATCTCGCCGGAAATCCAGTTGGCCAGGCCGCTGATGGTCAGGGTCGCGTCGGGGGCGCCGCCGAGGTTGCCCTCAATATCGAGCGTAAGGTCGCTGCTGTTCAGCGACGCGGCGAGGTACCACCCCGTGCCCAAAATATGCAGAACACCGCTGCCACTCAGCGTGCCGCCTGCGAGATGAGCGCCATCCTTGACGGCGAGCGTGGCGCCAGGGGCGATAAATACAGCGCCGGCATTGTCCAGTCTGCCGGTCTCCAGTGTTCCTTCGTTGACTTGCACCAGGCCCCCGGGCAGGTTGTTGAGCAATATGCCGAGTTGCAGGGTTTGCATGCCGTTTTTATTCAAAACGCCCGAGTTGTTCATTTGACCCGAATAACCGTAGGAAGGGCCGAATGAAGCGCCTTCGTTCAGGTTGAACAAGCCGTTGTTGTTGATCAAAGCGGCGTTGCCGACGGAAATATCCGCGTGGCATTGCACCGTGCCGTTGTTCGTGAGGGCGCCGTTCAGGTATTTGGGAAAGCCCGAATCGAGTATATTCAGGGTACTGCCGGCCGACATCACAACGGTGTTGCCGATCTCGCCGCCTTTCCAGTCGAGCACCTGGTCGAAACTAAGCGTGCCCGTGCCGCTCAGGCCGTAGTAATAGTCGAGCACGAAGGTCGCGACCCCGACAGACTGGTCGCTGTTCACCGTCATATTGGCTGCCAGAACAAAGGCGCCCGCCCCCGTGATGCTGCCGCCGGCCTCAAAACTGTTCAGCGAATTGTAGCCGTCCACCTGCACCACGGCGCCCGCCGACACTTCCACCGCGCCGCTGTTGACAAAGGCGCCCTGAAAGTTAAAATTGTCGCTCAGGCCTTGTACTGTCCCCGTATTATTCAGGTTTTGGGTAAAGGTAACATTGGCGGCAGCCGGATTTTTTTTCAAAAAACCCGCGTTGTTGAACTGGCCGTACCCGCCGATGGTACCCGTCGTGTTCAGGTTGACCGTGCCGTTGTTTTGCAAGGTTCCGTTGTTGTAAAACAGGTCGTCGGCATTCATCGTGCCATTCACGGTCAAGAGCCCCGAATTGCCGTGGTTGCCGCCCGGCAATACGTCGAGCACCCCGCCCGCCGCGATAACCCAGGGGGAACCGAGGGAGCCGCTAAGCCAGCGAAAATTGCCCGAATAGATGATCGTACTCGCGCCGTATGAGCCCGATTCCATCTCCACCGTGGCAATCGAGAGGGTAACATCGGTCGAATTGGAGGCATAAAGGCCATTGCCCTGGATATGCAAAGTGCCATTGCCGGCAATGCCCGAACCGTCGAACACTTCCAGCGAATGGACGCGCAGGACTGCCCCTGCCGACACACTGATATTGCCCTGGTTTTTCACGCCGCCGCCGACATAAAGTTCGCCGTTTTCAACCGTCACCTGGCCGTCTGCGTAATTGGTCAGGGTGACGCCCATGTTGTAGGTCCCGGCCGAGCCGGCCGGTTTCAGGACGGTCCCGTGATTGAAAATACCTGGCGTGCCGTAGTAAATCCCGATCGTGTACGGGCCGTTGAGCGACATCAGGCCATAATTGTCGATTTGCCCCCCGCTCAGCGTAAAGTTCGCATTGACGTTCAGGGTGCCGTACACGGTCGTGGTGCCGCCGCCTACGCCGATATTCCCGCTGTTCATATCCGTTACCGAGCCGGCCGCGAGGGTCACATTGTTGTTAAAACCGCCGTTACTCATAGCCAGATGGCCGGTAAAGGTGATCGGGCCCGGGCCACTTACATTCGAGGCGATTTCCACTTCTTCGATGGCCACCGTGACGTTGGCGGTATTGGCCGCATAGATGCCGTTGCCTTCGTTGCGGTAGGTGCCGGCGCCGGTAAATGTGGCGCCGTCGTAGATGTTGGTTCCGTGCGCACTGAGCCGGGCGCCGGCGGCTACCGTCACGTCGCCGGCGTTGTAGAGGTCGCCGCAGTACAACTCGCCGGCCAGTACCGAAAGGAGTGCGCCGCTTTCGTTGTGCAGCGGGATACCCATATTGAACAGCCCCGAAGAAGCCGCCGTTTTTTGCACCGTGCCGTAATTGAATATCCCTGACGAAGCGTAATAAACCCCGATCGTGTAAGCGCCTGTGAGCGCAATCGTACCGTAGTTGTCGAGTTGTCCGGCGCTGAATGTCAGGTTGGTGTTGATGTTGAAAGTGCCGTTGTTGATAAAATTGTTGCTGATACCAACACCTGACCCCGGGTTGATATCCACCACGCCGGTCGGGCTAACCGTCACGGGCGCCTGAATGCCGCCGCCCAAACCCGTAAAATGGTGCGGAAAAATCAGCGCCCCCGAGCCGCCGATACCGTTGGCGCTCATGGAGGTTTCGGCATTGTCGAAAGTGACGGGCAGCGTATTAAAGGCCGTCGCGCCATTCCCCGTGATGCTGACGGCGCCGCCGCCCGAAAAGGTGGCGGGGTTGTAGATATCGAGCGTATGGGTATGAAATACGGCTCCGGCCAACACATTCACATCGCCGGAATGTTGGCAGTGGATGGAAGCGTAGAGTTCGCCGTTTTCCACCAGAATGTCGCCGTCGGCATAATTGGCGAGCAGCACGCCAATGGAAAACGTGGAAGGATCGATCGACGGTTTTTTCAGCAAACCGTGGTTTTCAAAACTTGCCGGTGAGTAATACACGCCAAAGGTGTGGGCGCCCGTCACGTCGAACTCCCCGTAATTGACGATGGAAGAAAAGCTCATGGTGACGTTCGCATCGCAGCTGACCTGGCCGTAATTGGTGATGTTGGCGCCCATGCCGAGGGAGCCTTGCCACAGGCCCGAGCAACCCTGAATGAGGGTCACCGGCACCCCGACCGATCCGCTGGTCCAGCTGAAACTGGAGTTGATCGTCAGACTGGAGTTCGGGTTGCCGTCGCTGTTCAGGCCGCCGCCGAGGATGAGGGAGCCGACGGAGATCTGCCCGTTTACGTAGACGGCCGTGCCAAGCGGAACGTCGGCCAGATCGCCCGCGCCCGGCACCTGCTGAGGCGCCCAGTTCCGGTAGTCGGTCCAGATGTTGCCTTCATAGCCACCTACGAAAGTGATGGCCTGCAAAGCATTGGGAGTGAAGAAAAAAGAAGCTGCGAGCAGCAAAAAGGTAAGCAATCGCATGTTGGGAAAAGTTTGGTTTCATCCGATATTGGATGGCGCAAAAGTCTTTTCCCCGATTGCCCGGCTGCCAGATCAAACCTTGTTCAAAGTTTGTTCAGGGTGTTCAAAAATGGCTGAAAAATTAGAAGCTGGATCTGCTACCCGATCTCCATTTCAAACATCCCCAACTCGATCGTGCTGTAATGACTGGGCAATGCCGCCGGATTGGCCGGCCGCTGCACGCCCAGAAAACGAAACCCCTGGCGCTCGTAGAGTTCTTTCAGCCGCGGGTTGTCGGCCCAGGTATCGAGGCGCAGGTATTTTTTCCCTGCCGCACGGCCGTGCGCCTTGGCCCATTCGATGATCGCACCCAAAAAATTGCGGCCCCGGAACCCGGGGTGCGTGGCAATCCGGTGCAGGTACACCGACGGGTCGGCATCCTTTTCCCCCCAGATATGCGGGTCGTTGTAAGCCACCATAAAAACGCAGGCGATCTGCCCGTCGGCCAGGATTTTCCAGATGCGCCCCTCCCCGACTTCCTGCGCCACCATCGACCGCTCGAACGGCAGCCAGTGCTGGTCCGACACCGCTTTCTGATGCGCGATGGCGGCTTCGTACAGTTGAAAAATAGTATCGAGGTCGTCGTTTGTACTTGTTTGAAAATGCATGATTCAAAATCGTTCGTTCAGGTAAGCCGGCACAGGAATATCCTGTCTGCCGCTTTCATCGGTCAGGAGCGCCTGCGGACTGAGCCGCAAGGGCAATACCCCCGCCCACACCGGCAGATCGAGGTCCTCGGGATCGTCGATGACGCCGTGCGCCCTGAATTTGACCGAGGCCTCCTCGATTTTTACCGCGATGAACATCGTTTTTTTCATCTCGGAAGCGTTCGGCCGGCGCGCCTCGGCCCAACGGCCGGGCATGACGTGCTCCACAAAACGCTCCGCCGCCAGCCAGCGCTCTTCCTCCGAATCCACGAGCCGGGTGGCGCCGAATGCGACAACTGAACGGAAATTCATCGAATGATGAAACACCGAACGCGCCAGCACCAGCCCGTCGAGCAGGGTCACGTTGACGCAGACCGGAATGCCGGCCGCCATTTTCATAAAAAAATGACTGCCTACCGAGCCGTGCAGGTAGAGCGTATCGCCCACGCGGCAATAACTGCTGGGCAGGATAAACGGCTGACCTTCATACTGAAACGCGATCTGGCACACCAGTCCTTCGTCGAGGATGGCATCGCGGGCAGCGGGGTCCAGGTCGTAGCGTTTGGGGTAATAACGGCTGCCCTCTGTACGGGTTGTTTTTGTTTTCATAGCAAAATTTCAGGCGCTTTGGAGCATGGGGAAATAGCGTTCTTCCATCACGCGGAAATGGTGGATCTGATGCCCGACGAGCACGAAACCAAGGGCCAGAACGGGCAATTCCGCATTGTAGGCCATGCCTGTGCGGCGCAGGGCCGTTTCGTCGAAGGACTCGAACATCAGAATGCTCGCCATGCGCACGGCCCGCAGTTCGGCGAGCAAATCGTCGATGCTGCGGCGACTGGCGCCTGCGTTTTCGGCAAAAACGTCTTCGTCGAAGCCGGGCAGCAGGGTTTTGTCGTTGCGGGCAAAACGCATCGCGCGGTACGCAAACACGCGTTCGCAGTCGATCAGGTGCTGAAAAAGATCGTTGAGGGTCCATTTGCCCGGCGCGTACACGGACAAACCGAGGGCGCGGATTTTGGCCAAATCGAGCGTGTCGAGGTCATTCAGGCTTTGCCGCAAGGCTTCGGAAAGGTCGACGTCGGGCACCTGATCGATGTATCGATCGAAATAGCAAGGCTGCCACGAGAGGGTATTTTTTTTCATAGTTTAAAAGTTTAGGTGACTAAATCCATTTACACCCATTGTACACTTTTTTCACCGCCAAGAAATTCGTGCCCTTCTTTGCGCCTTTGCGTCTTGGCGGTGAAAAGTCCAAGTGGGTATAGTCATTAAATTTTAAAAGCAAAATTAACGGCTTGACGGACTACCTAAATCGTCCGGTTTTGAAATACCTGATAGTCCGGCAAAACGATTCTAACTTGCAAGGGCCAACTTTGCAGTTCAACAATCAAAAATGCCGCCATGCTTCCGTTCGCTTCCCTCATCAACCTGGACAAGTCCCGAAAAACGCCTGTTTTCCTGCAAATCGCCGCCGGCCTGATCGAATTGATCCGCAGCGGCGTGGCGCCTGCCGGGGCGCGGCTGCCCGGCTCGCGCGGACTGGCGGAAGCGCTCGACGTGCATCGCAAAACCGCGTTGGCCGCTTACGAGGAATTGCTGGCGCAAGGCTGGATCGAAACACGCTATTCGCGCGGCACCTTCGTGAGCCGGAAATTGCCCGACATTGCCCCTCAACACCTTCGAAGCACGCCGGAGCCGCACCTCGCCGACTCCGCCTCACGAGCAGGTTTTTCCTTCCACCCCGACCCGCTGCTGCGGCTTCCTTTGTTCAAAGGTTCCAATACCCTGGCCTTCGACGACGGCTTCCCCGACGTGCGCATTGCGCCCTGGGACACGCTCAACAGGGCCTACCGCACCGCCATGCGGCAGGGTTTTCGCAAAAACCTGCTGTTCTACGGCGACACCTCGGGCGAGGCCAGCCTGCGCGCCGATATGTGCAACTACCTCCGGGAAAGTCGCGGACTGAACATCGGCGTCGATAATGTGCTCATCACCAGGGGCACCATGATGGCCATTTACCTCGCCCTGCAATGTATCGTGCAGCCGGGCGAGGCCGTGGTGGTGGGCGAGGTATCGTACGCCTCCTGCAACCTCATCATCCGGCAGCGCGGCGCGCATTTGCTCACCGTGCCCGTCGACGAGCACGGCATCGACGTGGAAGCCATCGGGCGCCTGTGCCAGACCACGCCCGTCCGCATGGTGTATGTGACGCCGCATCACCAGCACCCGACCACGGTCATCATGCCGGCCGAACGCCGTATCCGCCTGCTCCAACTCGCGCAAACCCACGGGTTTTGTATTCTGGAAGACGATTACGACTATGATTTTCACTACGACAGCAGCCCCATTTTGCCGCTCGCGGCGGCCGATACGGGGCGACACGTGGTGTACGTCGGGTCGTTGAGCAAGGTTTTTTCCCCGGCCTTGCGGATCGGCTACGTGGTCGCGCCAGCCGAGGTGATCGAAACCATGTCGCAGTTCCGGCGCATCATCGACCGGCAGGGCGACAACCTGCTGGAAGCGGCCGTGGCCACTTTGTTCCGAGAGGGCGACATGCGCAGGCACCTGAGAAAAGCGCAAAAAATCTATCACGGGCGGCGCGACCTGTTTTGCGAGCAGCTGAAAAGCACGCTGGGCGACAGGGTCGAGTTCTCGCGGCCGACGGGTGGGCTCGCCGTTTGGGCACGTTTCGACCCGGCGGTTTCCCTGGCGACCCTTGCCGGGCGTTGTCGCGAAAAAGGGCTGTGGATTTCCGACGGCTTGCTCTACGGCGCTCATTTGAACGCCACCCGGCTGGGTTTCGGGTCGGTCAATGAACAGGAAATCGAGCAGGGAATAGCGATTTTGAAAAAAACGGCGGGGTAAATCAGCGGGTCAAAAACAGGGTTGCGGGAGCCAGCGGTTTTGTGTTTTCTTTGTCCGCTGTACCGCCGCAACGATCCATCGACATGACCACCCCGACCCGCCAGCGCGCAAGTGCGCTGCCATTGTTTTTTCAGTCCGACCGCTTTCAACTCCTGATCGTCGGGGCCGGTCAGGAGGCCCTGGCATTGTTGAATATGTTGTTGCATCAGGCGCCCTCCGCACAGATCAGGGTGGCCGGGCACCCTGTTTTGCCCGCTGTGGCCGAACTGGCACAGCGTCATCCGACGATAAAAATCACGGACAAATCCTTTGATCCTGCCGATCTCGCAGGCTGCCGGCTTGCTTTCATCGCCACGGGCGATCCCGCACTCGATCAACAGATTAAAACCCTCGCGACAAACAAAGGCATTCTGGCGAATGTGGCGAGCGCGCCCGATTTGTCAGATTTTCAGTTTGCCCCGGCTGCGCCGAAAAGCGGGTTGTTGAAAAAAAAGCGCGATTTCGAATACTGGACGCCCGCGAATCCCCACCCGCCCGAAGGCCTGGAACGCATCGACGGGCGGCACTGGCGGCGTATTGCCACAGGAGCGCTGACGGCATTCGGGCTTTTATTGCTCGGCAACCTCGTGTACGTCACGGGTTTGCACGAACAAATCGCACCCGAATTCTGGCCTTTTCTCGCCATCGGTTTTTTTGCCCAGATGATCGACGGGCTGCTGGGCATGGGCTACGGCACCACGGCTGCCATCGGTTTGATGACGATGAACGTGCCGCTTGCCGCCGTGTCGTCGTCGATCCATACGGCCGAAATGTTTGCCTCGGGCGCCTCGGGGTACAGCCATTACCGTTTCGGCAACGTCAAAAAGGAATTGTTTCGCGCACTGTTGCTGCCGGGTGTGGTTGGCGCCATTTGCGGCGCGTTGCTGTTGTCGTGGCTCGACGGGCGCGGCGCTGAATTTGTCAAACCGCTGCTCGCGACGTACATGCTGGTGTTGGGCGTCAGGATACTTTACCGCGTATTTCGCCCTTCGCAGGGAGAAAAAGAGATCAAAAGGGTGGGTTTGCTGGCAGGTATCGGGGGTTTTCTCGATTCCTTCGGCGGCGGCGGCTGGGGGCCGCTGGTCACCGGCACCCTCATCAACAAAGGCAAAACCCCGCGCTATGTGATCGGGTCGGTGAGCCTTTCCGAGTTTTTTGTCACGCTGGCCAGTGCCATTACTTTTTTTGCGGCCATCGGCATCGGTCACTGGCCGGTGATTCTTGGCCTCACGGTCGGCGGCGTGCTGGCCGCCCCGCTTGCCGCGCGTCTGACGGGCAGGTTGCCGGTCAAAAACATGATGATCGGCGTGGGCCTTATGATCATCTTGTGGAGTCTGGTGGTGTTGGTCCGCTGGTGGTGGTAAATTAGAGCATGTTCGGGATTTTCTCACCGGGTCAAAAACGGTTCTTTTTTCGCCATTTTTTACCTTTTTTCAGTCACAGAACTTCGGCTATGCTCCTTCAAAAACGCCAAAACTGACAAAAAAAGCACTCGTTTTTGCCTCCGGCAGAAAATCCCGAACATGCTCTTATTCGGCCGGCGCCAGCGCCACGGCAATTCCCGCAGCCAGGCGGGCATTGTTGCACACCAGTTCGATATTCGTAGCCAGGCTTTTTCCCCCGGTCAGTTCTTCCACCCGTGCCAGCAGGAAAGGTGTGATTGCCTTGCCTTTCACCCCGGCCCGTTCGGCCTCGGCGAGCGCCTGGCCGATGGCCTCGCCGATGAGGGAAGGGTCGGCTTCGTATTGTTTCGGAACAGGATTGGCCACAAGCACGCCCCCGCGCAGCCCGTTCGACCATTTTGCGCGCAGCAAAGCCGCGATCTCGGCAGGAGAGTCCAGCCTGCAATCGACCCCGAAGCCGCTTTCACGGGTAAAAAAGGCCGGAAAATCGTCGGTTTGGTATCCGACGACCGGCACGCCGAGGGTTTCGAGGTATTCCAGCGTCAGCCCGATATCGAGGATACTTTTTACACCGGCACAGACCACTGCGACGGGCGTGTGGGCGAGTTCGGGAAGGTCGGCGGAAATATCCATCGTGGTTGCCGCGCCCCGATGTACGCCCCCGATGCCGCCCGTGGCAAACACCCTGATACCGGCGAGGTCGGCAATAATCATGGTGGACGCCACGGTCGTCGCGCCGCTTTTTCCCTGACTGATGAGGAAGGGAAGGTCGCGGCGGCTGGCCTTGGGCATGGCAGCGCCTGTTTTGGCAATTTTTTCGATCTCGGCGCGGCTGAGTCCGGCTTTCATCTGCCCGTCGATGATCGCACAGGTGGCCGGCACGGCTCCCGCATCGCGTACGATTTGTTCTACACGCAGGGCGGTTTCCATGTTTTTGGGAAAGGGCATACCGTGGGCGATGATGGTGCTTTCCAGGGCCACAACGGGCTTGTCACTTTCCAGTGCGGTTCGGACTTCCGGGGCGACGCTGAGGTGAATGTCTTGCATTGAAAAAAAATTTAGTCAGCAAAGGTTGTAATTTCAAATCACACGGGATTATCTTTGCCCCGCTTTTGAAAAAAGGCGCTGCCTCATTAGCTCAGTCGGTTAGAGCGGCGGACTGTTAATCCGTAGGTCCAAGGTTCAAGTCCTTGATGAGGCGCAAAAAGCCACCGCTTGTCACGGTGGCTTTTTTTTATGTTATTTATACCCTTTTTCGTCCGTATTCTTTACGCCACTTCCAAATACAGGCCATGAGTCTTCTCACCGTAGGCACCGTAGCATTCGACGATATTGAAACCCCGGCAGGCCGCGCCGAAAAGATCGTCGGCGGCGCCGCTCTGTACACTTCCATCGCAGCCTCTTATTTTGTCAAACCGGTCAATCTGGTGTCGGTCATCGGCGACGATTACCCTGCCGAGACGCTTGGCTACCTGAAAAAACGCGGCGTGGATCTGAACGGATTGCAGGTGCGCGAGGGCGAAAAATCCTTTTTCTGGGCAGGCAAATACTACCGCGACCTGAACACCCGCGACACGCTCGACACCCAACTCAACGTGCTTGCCACCTTCGACCCCGTGCTGCCCGCCAGCTATCGGGAGTCGGAGTTTCTGATGCTCGGCAACCTCACGCCACAGGTGCAACTGCGGGTGCTGAGCCAGTTTCGCAAACGCCCTCGACTGGTGGTGCTCGATACCATGAATTTCTGGATGAACACGGCCCTTTCCGACCTGCTCAAGGTGTTGAAAAAAGTGGATGTTCTGACCATCAACGACGAGGAAGCCCGCCAGCTTACCGGGGAGCATTCGCTCGTGGCCGCCGCGAAGATCATCCACAAAATGGGGCCTAAATACCTGATTGTCAAGAAAGGCGAACACGGGGCGCTGCTGTTCCAGTCCAACCTGATGTTCTACGCCCCGGCTCTTCCCCTGTCGGAAGTGATCGACCCGACCGGCGCAGGCGACACCTTTGCAGGCGGTTTTATCGGATATTTGGCCAAAACGGGCGACCTTTCGTTCGGCAACCTCAAAAAAGCCGTGATCCACGGTTCGGCGATGGCCTCGTTCTGCGTGGAAAAATTCGGCCCCGAACGCCTCATGGGACTCACCCCTGCCATGATCAACAAACGCATACAATTGTTCGCCGATCTGGTGAAATTTTGATTTTTAGGGGTTGATAAGGTTGATGAGGTTTATACGGTTGATAAAAGGATCATTTCTGCTTCTGCTACATTGACCAATAACCTCACACAAGCCCGACCAACCTCATCAACCCTATAAACCTTATAAACCCCATCAACCTCTATCAACCTTATCAACCCATACTTCCCCATGTTCGACAACATTTTTGGCAATATTCAGCAGCAACAGGCTGAACTGCAGGCAAAACTGGCCGGCATTATCGTGGAAGCCGAGGCCGGCGACGGCGCGGTAACCGTGCAGGCAGGCGCCGATCAGCACATCGAAAACATCAAAATCGATCCGTCAAAAGTGGATTTGAACGACCGGGAGCAACTGGAAGACCTGGTGCTGGTGGCCGTCAACCGCGCACTCGAAATGGCTCGCGAAAAAGCTGCTGCCGAAACCACCAAACTGCTCAAGGATATGTTGCCTTTCGGCGGATTGGGCGATTTGCCCAGACCCTGAACACTTTCCCGCCCGGGCGAGCGTTATTTGCACCAAAAAAGACAACTCGAATGCGCTTTCTTTTCCTCCTCCTTTTCGCGCTGGCCAGCTTCACCGCCGGCGCTCAAGACCTCGAAGATCAACTGGAGGCCTATTTTTCATTTGATCAATGCAAGGCCATCGACGACAGCGGCAACGGCTCTACCGGCCTGTTCAACGACAGCATCACCTGCGTCTGCGGCGTAAACGGCGGCCAGGCCCTGCGCTTCGGCGGCCCCAACCTGCCCGGCTCGATCAGCTTCAACTCGGCAGCCCAGATCAACGACGTATTCACAACGAGCGACTTCTCCGTCAGCTTCTATTTCCGGCCGCTGCCCATCGTACAGGGCGAAAACGGCGCCCAGGTCATCATGGCCAAACAAAGCAGCTGCAACACGGAGCGCGCATTCTGGGTGCGTTACACCCCAACACCGCGTCCCAAAATCTCGTCGGGCATCAGCCAAAACGACACCCTGCTCACCACCGTGTCGGCCGAACTCGACGACAGCCTGTGCTGGCAACACGTGGTGCTGGTACGCAGCGGCAACCGCTACTCCCTGTACCTGAACGGTATCGAACGCGATAAAAAAACCACCGTCCTGCGCGCCGACCTGTCTTCGGGCGCTACATTCAAGATCAGCCAGCCGGTGTGCCTGCTCGACCGGCCGTTCAAAGGCGATCTGGACGAACTGCGGGTGTACAACAAAGCCGTCGATAACGACCCGAATTACCCGGATTATATCAAGGCGCTATCGCTGCATCCTGACGAAATCCTGACCAGCGACACCCTGATCTATCTGGGCAATTCCTTCGAGGTGCGTACCTCGCCCTCCTGCGCGACCCAGTTCGAATGGGGCCCCACCGATGGCGTTGCGTCGTTTACCGACCCGCATACGCTCATCACCCCGACCTTGCCCACTACGTACTACCTCAAATATTATCACCCGGGCTGCTTTGCCTACGACAGTATTCGGGTCAAAGTCATTGACCCCGACACGCTGGACTGCAGCAATATTTTTATTCCGAATGCCTTTACCCCCAATTCCACACAAAGCGTCAACGACGCTTTCGGAATCAGCAATCCGTACGCGGTGGACGAGTTTATTTCCTTCGAAGTATTCGATCGCTGGGGCGGGCGCGTGTTCAATGCGATGGACCAGTTTGAAACCTGGGACGGCACCGTTAAAGGCCAGCCGGTGAACCCCGGCGTATTCCTGTATCGACTTCGATACCGATGCGACGGGGAGGAAAAAGTCAAGACAGGCAACCTGACCGTGTTAAAATAGCACGACACGGCTCCATACAAAGAACAAAGCCCGGCGCTCTTTCAGCGCCGGGCTTTTTCACTAAACCGTTTCTATTGTATGAAGCTATAATCTGACTCCCAAACGTGTGCCAAAAAGGAAAAATTTCCCTCTCAGAGGAAAAAATTTTCCCTTTTCCTCAATTTTCTTCCGAAACAGGTATTTCAAAAAGTACAATTGGTCCGTGAAGGGCTAGTTTTTGAACACTTTGACGGCTCCTTGGTTGGAGCGTGCGAAATTCCTCTGTTGTTCTCTGTCAAAAATTTGAAGTCAATGCCATCGAAATACCCGCTCTGTTTGATTGCCCTGATCGCGATTTTCAGCATCGGCGCCTGCGGCAATGATGCAAGCCGTCACAGTGCCGCGGCTATTGGCGCCGCTGAGCCCGACGGCGCAGCCATTTTTCGCAAATACTGCATCGCCTGCCATGGCGCCGACGGCAAACTGGGCCTGAACGGCGCCAAGGACCTGACCAAAACCGCCCTGAGCCTCGAAGAACGCGTCAGCCTCGTTACCAAGGGGAAAAGTTTGATGACGCCTTTCGGCGAAATTCTCAGTCCCGAAGAAATAAGGGCCGTGGCTGCCTACACGGAAACCTTTCGCCTGAGCGAGTAAAAGTTCCTGTTGAACTGCGCTGAAAATCAGTAACGCTCGGAAACAAAAAGCCCCGTTAACCCCCTCGTTTTGTTTCTTTGTCGCGGCTCAACATCGATCCGGCGCCGATCGGCAAAAAGCCGTCCTTGGGCTTGCTTTACGCGCCATATTTTCACCGCAAAGACGCTAAGACGCAAAGAACTTCGCGAACCCTTTGCGCCTTTGCGGTGAAAATGCACGGTGGTTTTTTAAAATATCATTTCCGCAAGCGTTCAATCGTCTAATTCACCATGGTTCTCGTAACAGGAGGTACAGGTTTCGTCGGCTCATATCTTATCCGGCTGCTGGTGCAGCGGGGCTATCGCGTTCGCGCCCTGCGCCGGGCCGGCAGCACACTTCAACTTGTTCAGGATGTGGCCGACCGGGTGGAATGGGTGGACGCCGACGTCACCGATATCGTCGCGCTGGAAGACGTTTTTGAAGGCGTTACCCATGTTTGCCATTGCGCTGCGATGGTGTCCTTCCACCCGCGCGACGTACGCCGCATGATGCAGGTCAATGTGGACGGCACGGCCAATATCGTCAACCTGTGCCTCGACCACGGGGTGAAAAAACTGGTGCACGTAAGCAGCATCGCGGCGATCGGGCGCTCGAAAGAGCGAAAACACCTCGACGAAAAATCGCCCTGGGTGCAGAGCAAGGTGACCAGCCAGTATGCCATCAGCAAATATCAGGGCGAGCAGGAGGTGTGGCGCGGCGAGGCCGAAGGACTGAACGTCGCGATAGTCAACCCGGCTATTATCCTCGGCAGCGGCTACTGGAATGTGGGCTCGGGTCGTTTTTTCCAGCAGGTGCAGGAGGGGTTGAAATTTTGGCCGGTAGGTCGCTCCGGCTTTGTGGACGTCCGTGATGTGGTGCAATTCATGCTCCTCCTGCTCGAAAACGACATCAGCGGAGAGCGGTATATTTTGAACGCGGAAAACATCAGTTATCGCGAATTTTTCCAGCACGTCGCCGATTCGATCGAAGGCCGCCCCCCGATGATCAAGGTGACTCCCCTGCTCGCAGAGGTAGCCTGGCGGGTGGAATGGTTGAAGGAAAAACTGCTGGGCGCCACGCCCGTCGTCACCCGCGACAGCGCGCGGAGCAGTGTGAGCCAGTTTTTTTATGACAATGAAAAATCCTTGAAAGTACCCGGATTCTCCTATCGCCCGCTCGCGAACACCATCCGCGAAACCGGCGCGCAGTTTCTGGAATCGGTGAAAGACGGGTCGGAGTGGAAGGTTTTGCCTTTGTGACAGGCATTTTTTGACAGGATTTACAGGATTGGCAGTTTGGCCGTACGGGGGCTGTTACTCCTGCCGCACAACAACGAGAGCCGCTACTGCCGCAACTATTGCGCTCGACAAAAACACCACCGCCGGGCCCGTCCAGGCCCAAAGAAGTCCCGCCATACTGCTTGCCAACAGGCTCGCCACACTTTGAAAGGCCGTAAATGTTCCGATGGCCGTCGCGGTGTCTTTTTTATCCGAAATATTGCTGATCCAGGCTTTGGCCACACCGTCGGTGGCGGCAGCATAGAGGCCATAGCAACCAAAAAGCGCCAAAAACACCCACCATGTGCCCGTAAGGGCCATCCCGGCGTACGTTACGGCGAAGAGGACAAGACCCGCGGCGAATACCCGTTTCATGCCCAGCCGGTCGGCCAGCGCCCCCAGGGGGTAGGAGGCCGCGGCAAATATCAGGTTGAAAAAAATATAAAACCCGATCAGCTCGGTGTCGCCGTAGCCGGCTTCCTTTATTTTCAATAAAAGAAAAACATCCGAACTGTTGAACAGGGTAAAGACCAGCAGCACCCTGGCCAGCCGGCGGTAAGCGGCCGGGCTCTGCCGCCAGTACCGAAAAAAGTCCACCCAGCCGGGTCGCGTGACGCCCTCGTGCCGGGCCTTGCGGCGCTCGCGGATCAGGAGCGTGACCAGAACAGCCAGGAGCCCGGGAAGGATGGCCCAGGCAAACAAGCTGGCGTAAGCCCCCGGATGGTTTTGCAGCAAAAAAAGCGTGAGCAAAGGGCCGATGACAGCGCCCAGGGTATCCATCGAGCGGTGAAAGCCGAACACCCGCCCTTTCGTTTCAGGCGTGGCTTCGTCGGAAAGCAGCGCATCGCGGGCGGCCGTACGCACGCCCTTGCCGAGCTTGTCGCCCGTACGTGCCAGAAAAACCGCGGCGGGTTGTGTAAACCAGGCCAGCAGGGGTTTCGAGACGGCGCTCAGGGCGTATCCCACTTGCACAAACGGCCGCCGTTGGCCGGACGTATCGCTCCAGTTGCCGAAATACCCTTTGCTCAGCCCGGCAAAAGCCTCGGCAAAACCTTCCAGCACCCCGATAAATGCCACTGAGAACCCGATGGTTTTGAGGTAAACGGGCAGGATGGGGTACAGCATTTCGGTAGCCACGTCGTTGAAAAGGCTGACGAGGGCGAGCAACCAGATATTGCGGGTCAGAAAGGAACTGCGGGTGGCGTTCATGCGCTCAAAGATGCGCGCGGGAGCGCTGTTGTGCACCTCGTGTGTATTATAAATTCCGTCGCACCCAGGCGCGAATGGCATTCCAGCCGCCTGCCGGGGTGATTCCCTGTGCATTCAGCGCGTCGAAATCGTCTTCGAGACTGATTTTGTAAGGGTCTCCCGTGTATTTATCGGTTTTGCCTTTGAGGTGGCCGTAAGCTTCCCGTGCCGGATTTTCCTGCCCCTGGAGCAACAACGCATGGCCGAGATAGGCGTAGGCATCGATCTGTTCGGTATCAAAAACGAAGCTGCGCCGCGCCGCCCGTTCGGAAAGGTCATAATCGTGGATCAGCAGAGCCGACCAGGACAAACTTCGGTATTCCGGCGCCGCCAGATTGCGCAAACGGTCGCTCACTCCGCTCAGGGTATCGCAGGTTTCGGCCAGCAGCCGAAGGGCGGCGGTGGCATGAATAAAGTCCTCGCGCTCGATAGTGGAATCTTTCACCTCGTCCACATTGCGCAGGGTTTGCATGCAGCCGGCAAACAGATTTTGCTTCCCTTGCAACAAACCCGTTTTATACACTGCCAGCGATTCGGCGTAGTAGTCCAGCGCCCTGGCGTAATTTTTTTGTGTTTCGCAGAGCACGCCGAGGTTGTTCAGCGTGGAAGCATAGTCGGAGCAGTAAACGTCGGGATTTTGTTGCGACAGCCTGCGAAAAATAGACAAGGCTTCTGAATAGGCTTTCTCCGCCTGGTCCAGCCGTTTGGTGTCGCTGTACAGCACTCCGAGGTTGTTGAGTGATTCGGCAACATCCGGCTCGAAGGCCGCGGGATTGTCCTGCGCCAGCCGGCGGCGGATATCGAGGGCTTCCGAATAAGCCTTTTCGGCTTCACGCACCTTTGGGATGTCGCTGTAATAGGAGCCCATATTGTTCAGGGTGGTGGCGAGGTCGGGCTGGTACGTCGCAGGGTTGTCCTGTGCCAGCCGACGGCGGATATCCAGCGCTTCCTGATAAGCTTTTCCGGCCTCGTTCATTTTTCCGTTGTCGTTGTACAGGATACCCAGGTTGTTGAGGATGGCCGCGATATTGGGCTGGAAAGCGGCGGGGCTTTCGATCGACAAGCGGCGGTAAACGGCAAGTGCTTCCGAATAGGCCTGTTCGGCTTCGGCGGTTTTCTGGATGCCTGCGTAAAAAATCCCGAGGTTGTTGAGGCACAAGGCAACGTCGGGTCGAAACGCCTCGGGGTTTTTGAGGGCCAGCTGGCGATAGATGGCAAGCGCCTCCGTGTACGCCTGTTCCGCCTCCCTCATTTTTTGATTGGCGCGGTAAAAATTACCGAGGTTGGAGAGCGTAGCGGCCAAATCGGGCTGGTACGCATCGGGATCTTTGCCCGCAAGGAGCCGCCGGATCGTCAAAGCCTCGTTAAATGCGCTGCCGGCTGCCGCCATGTCGTAGTTGTTGCGGTACAATACCCCGAGGTTGTTGAGGCAGAGGGCTACTTCGCGCTGGAATACGGCGTTTTTTTGCGCCAGTCCGCGATAGATCGTCAAGGCTTCCTGGTAGGCATTTTCGGCATCCCTCGCCCTTTGACTGGCCCCGTACACATTGCCCGCGCTGATGAGCGTCTTAGCGAGATCCGGTTGACAAGCCAGGCCTTTTTTTAAAACCAGCTTGCGGCGAATAGCCAGCGACTCCGTGATCGCTTTTTCCGCGTCCGCCATCCGTTGGTTGGCGTAGTAGAAGGCTCCCAGGTTATCCAGACTATTGGCCAGCTCGGCCTCGAAGGTCTCGGGGTTTTTCAGGACAAGCAGGCGGCGGATCGACAAGGCTTCGGCGTAGGCCTTTTCGGCCTCTGCCATGTGATGGTTGTCGCGGTAAATCGTCCCGAGGTTGTTCAGTGTGGCTGCTACCTCGGGCAGGTAGGTGTCAGGGTTTTTCTGTGCGAGGCGCCGACGGATACCGAGGGCTTTCAGACAGGCATTTTCGGCTTCCGCCATGCGCTGATTGTCGCTGTAGAACACCCCCAGATTGTTCAACACAAGCGCCTGCCAGGCCGAGTCGCGGGCCAAGACCAGCGCCCTTTGGTATTGCTGCTCAACTTTGGAAAACTGCCGTTGACCCTGCAGAAAGAAGGCATATTTGAACACATTGTCAAAGTTGCTCGTATCGGCCTCCACGGCTTTTTTATAATAAAATTCCGCCTGTGTAAAATCCAGTTTGACCACATAAAACTCCGCCTTGTCCATCCAGGCCTGAATAGCCTGTTTTTCCCCTTCCTCACCATTTTTAATCTTCTGCTCACCCAGGTCTTTCAGCGCCTGCCCCTGTTGTTTTTCAAGGCGGGCGCGGTTGAGGTCTTCGGTAATCAACTCGTCCTGCAACACGGCGATAGCCGAATCGATCTGACCCCGTTCGAACAAGGAAAAGGCCTGTTTCCGCAAACCGGACACCTCGTCCAGGTTCATCACGATGAAGCGTTCGTTGTAGTCTTCCAGTTGTTTCAGGGCAATTTTATAGTCCTCGCCCAGTTTCGACAACGCCTCGTCGGAAGCGCGGTTTTCGGCGCGTAGCCGGGCAATTTTGTCGTTGTAGGATTGGGTGATGTTCTTTTCATTGATCTGGTAATAGGCCAGCCGGCGGCGGTCCAGTTCGCCGGCCAGGCACATGATCACGCGCACCGTATCGGTCGGGTGCAGGCCGGTTTTGCGCAGTTCTTCCTGATTGACCACCTCGTAGCCCGGTTTTTTGGCATAAATGGCGGCGTAGTCGCCTTTGGTTTTTGCACCGAAAGTGAGTGAAAAAGCGCCGTTAGCCAGCGATACGGCGGGGTTGGCGCCCGGGGCCGTGAGTTCGACTTCCGACAGGGGCTTTTTGCCGCTGTTTTGCAAAAGAACAAGGCCGTGCTGGGTGATCTGGGCGGAAAGGGCAAAGGGCAGCAAAACGAAGGGGAGGATTTTCATGTGGGTGGCGACGGTTGTTTTAAAACAAAGACACGCAACACAGCGCGGTCCAGTTCCGTGTTGCGGCAACGCGGCGGGCACGGCCGTTCACTTTTTTTTCTTTTTCGTCAGCACGACCGGCACCCCGTCACCGCTCAGCGTGTAAGGCGTCACCTGTATTTCGTAAATCGGGGAGCCATCCAGCGAATAATAACCGTCCGACTGCACTACCAGCGTCTGCACGGTGTCCTGTTCAGCCGCAGGGATATCGAAACGAAAACGCCCGGCGGCGTCGGTCTGGGTGTCGTGCCGGCCAATGCGGACCGGGGTGCCCGTAAGAAATTGCCCGTCGGCGCGCACCGTGCCCCACACTTTATCCAGTCCGGCCGGCGAGAGCGTGATGCTCAGCTTGTCGTTGTCAGAAATGACGTACTCGGCTTGTCCGGCTTTCAGGTACCTGCCCTCGATTTCAATCAGCGCGGCTTTTCCCCGGAACTTCGGGGCGAGGTTGCGGAATTGCGCCTCGCCGTTGGCCGACACGACGGCCGTTTCATGGTAAGCAAAATCCTTCATGTCGAGCGTGACCTTCGCACCGGCTATCCCTGCCTCGAGCCGGGGCGGCGGCTTGACGTAAACCGAAAACCCGAACTCCTTTCCTTCGGAAGCTGGCTGGAGAAAATAAACCAGGACAAAAACGGCCAGCGAACCACCAGATTTAAGGCCTGCGCCCCATTCGAAGTTCAAAAAACCGGGGAGTGTGGCGGCTACCCCGGCAGCGGCCAATGCCATGAGCACGTGCGCCAGCGTGTTGTTGTCGCGCTGCCAACCTGGTGCAAAAACCGTCAGAGCGAGCAAAAGCAGCAGCGCTCCAATGCTGAAATAAAAGAGCGTTTTGGGGTGTTGCGTTTGCGTTTTACCACCGGCGAACGGCGCTGCGGGCGCCGCCGTCACGGGGTCGGGAGGGGTCGCGTCGGAAGCGGACAGGTCGTCCGGCAGGTTGTCGATCAGATTGATCAGCCCCTGTCGAATACGCGCCCTGGTGCGCTCCCATTCGCCGGCATCGATCAGGTTTTGGTTAAAACTTTTCTGACCTTCATAGTAAGGTCCGGACAACATCAGGACGTCTTTGTGCCAGGGCGTATGTTGGGTCTTGCCCAGCAGAATCTGGAGGGGGTCTTCAAGGTTGCCGAAGGCAATCTGTTCCTTCAAATCTTTTTTGTTCAACATGGAGAAATGGGTGTTTGCTCGAAAGCAAATATATACACCCATTTCCCTCGCTGCACACAAGGCGTACGGACAAGTTTTCGATCCATGCCGCCCTTGTGCCGTTTACCATTTCGCCACCCATTTCCGAATGTCGTCCCAGCCGCCGGGCGGGGTTAAGTTCTCCGATTCAATCACTTCAAATTGTTTCAGCAATACCTCCTTGTAAGGCCGCCCTTTTTTGTCAGACTTGCCTTTGAGTGCGCTGAACGCTTTTTTGGCCTGCTTCTCTTTTCCCTGTAACAACAGGGCGTAACCTATGCGGGCATTGACATGGTAAAAACCCGGGTCGATTTCGAGGCAACGGCGGGCGGATTGTTCCGCCAGCACATATTCCCCGGAGAACAGGGCCAGCCAGGCGTGGTTGTTGTAATTGGTGATGGCGTCGGACTTCATGTCCTGATCCAGGTTTTGAAGATGATCGGTCGTTTGGGCTGCAATCAGGGTTGCCTGTGCAGCAACAGGGAAGTTTTCCTCTTCCAAAGCCGAATCCCGAACCTGTAAAATGTTGATATACACCCTTTGCCACTCCAGCTGGTCGTCCGTTTTTTTCTGCAAAAGCGCGGCTTCCCGCATCTTGACCGATTCTTCATAAAAATTGAGGGCCAGGGTGTAGTTCTTTTGGGCTTCGTATTGCACGCCCAGGTTGTTGGAGGCGAGCGCCAGGCGGTCTTCGTATTCACTGCCGGGATGGTCCTTGACCAGCCCTCGCCAAAGGTCCAGTTCGATCAGGAAACTCTCCCTTGCCGACTTGATTTTTCGGTGGTTGTAATAAATAACACCCAGATCGCTGGCTTTCATCGCTGCTTTTAAGCGGTGTTCTTCCGTGCCGTCTTTGGCCAGTTCTCGATAAATATTGAAGGCATCCAGCGCAGCTTTTTCCGCCGCTTCGGGTTGTTTGCTTGCCTCGTACACCTCTGCGAGCCTGGCGTAAGCCGAGGCCACCTCGCCCTTGTAAAAGTCGGGGTCTTCCGGCACCAGCTGTCGGTAATTTTCGAGCGCCGTCTGAAAGGCCTGCTCGGCTTCCGGCAGTTTGCCGTTTTTAATAAAGTTGAGCCCGAGGTTGAAAGAATTATTGGCCAGTTTGACTTTGTAAGCGCCCGGGTGTTGGGCTTCTTCCTGTTGAAGCAGGCTGAATGACTCGGCGTAAGCCCGCTCGGCCTCTTCCGGTTTTTCAATCTGGGAGTAGGAAAACCCCAGATTGTACAAGGCGTCCGCCAGGTCGATCTGATGAACCGCCGGATTTTGGGCAGCCAGTTGGCGGTAAATCTCGACGGCCTCGGCATAAGCCGAAACGGCATCCTGGGCCTTGCCGGCACTGTTGTAAACACTGCCCAGGTTGTACAGAGTTGCCGCGACATGGATCGAATAGCGCCCCGGCTCACGCTGGTTGGCTGCGCGATAAGCATCAAGCGCTCCGCGATAGTAATTGGTCGCCCCGATGATATGCTGGCGGTTGTATTCAATTTCCCCGAGGCCAAACAGCGATTCGGCCATGAAATACTCGAAACCTTCATCGCCTCGCGCCTTCATCGTGTTATAACCTGCCAATGCGGTTTTGTAGGCAGCCTCGGCCTCGACGGGCTTTTCGATGTGCAGATAAAGTTCACCCAGCAGATACGACAGGTTGGCGTGGTTGGACAAAAAACCTTCGGGGTTTTGGATGGCCAGTTCGCCGTAAATAGCCTGGGATTCGAGGTAGGCACTTTCTGCTTCGCGTGCATTCAGCAATGCTTCTTCAATGACGGCAAGGTTGTAGAGCGTGTAAGCCAGCCGTGGTTTAAAAGCCTCGGGATCTTTGGCAACAAGTTCGCGGTAGATCGGCAGAGCCTCCCGAAATGCAGCCTCGCCCGCTTCGAGTTTTTCGTAATTGTAGTAGAGCTCGCCGAGGTTCACCAGCGTCTCGGCTTCCCAATGCCGGAACGATTCGGGAGCATTGCGGCTCAGCGCGCGGTATTCGGTCAAGGCGCTTTTATAGGATTGCTCCGCGTCCTCGAAAAGGCCGCTGTTTTTATAAAAAGCCCCCAGATTGAGCAGGATGATCCCTTTTAAATCGGGCTCTTCGATCAGCGACAATGCCTTGCGGTACGATGACACTACCTCGCCGTATTCATGTTCGGCGTTGAGGAAATAGGCGTAGCGCATCCAGAGATCGCCATCGGTGGTATCGACTGCGACGGCATTTCGAAAGCACATTTTTGCATTGATCAAATCACCTTTCAGGGCGTAAAAATTGGCCTTGTCGGTCCAGGCAAGGATTGTTTGATATTTCACAAACTGCTCATTCTGCGAGGTATCCGCGCTGGTGGCGGCAATTTGGTTTTCCGGCAGGGCCAGGATGGCCGAATCGAGTGCGCCGCGTTCGTAGCACCCCAGCGCTTGCCGGCGAAGCGCCGACACCTCGTCGAGGTTGGTCTGAATCAGATCGTCGTTAAAAGCGCCGAGCCGGTCCAGCTTACGGTGGTATCGCGCTTCCAGCACTGCGAGGGTATCGGGCGAGGCAGCGTTGGCGTTCCGCAGGCGGAACACCTGGGCCTCATAGTCGGCCGTGATCTTTTTTTCATGAATGTCGTAAAGGGCTTTCCGGCGGCGTTCCGTTTCGCCGACGGGGCACATCAGCACGACAAGCATGTTATCTGGATCGAGGCGGGAATTTATGAGCGTCCAGCCGTTGACGACTTCGTAGCCCGGTTTTTCGACGCTCACGCTGGTGTATTCGTCCTTGTTTTTCGAAGGCAATACCAGCGAGAAGGCCCCATTGCCCAGCGACAGCGCCGGCTCGGCGCCGGGGGCGGTGATCTGTACATCGGACAGGGGCGTTTTGCCGCTGTTTTGCAACCAGACCACACCTGGTTGGGTGATTTGAGCGATTAAAAAACAGGGCAAAAAAATGCCCGACAAGGCAAGTATGTTTTTCATAAAAAATGGCTTTTTGAACCTTTAATCCTTCCCTCGGGGGAAATGTTACGGTCGACAGGTTAATAATCGATTTTTTCCAGAAACAGGCCGCTTGGCGGCGCCGTCAGGCGTGCGGGCTCCCGGGAAGGCTTGTGCAGGAAGCCGCGGACGGTCTCGACCGTCATTTTGCCGCGGCCAACTTCCACCAGTACGCCCACGATGCGGCGCACCATTTTCCAGAGAAAATGGGAGGCGCTGATTTCGATCAGGATTCGGTCGTCCGCTTCGCGGAGATCGAGGCGGGTGAGGTCCACACGCGGGTCCTGGTCGGGGTCGTCGAGGTCGCCGAAGGCGCTGAAATTGTGAAACCCGACCAGTTCGGCGGCTGCGGCGCGCATGGCAACCAGGTCGAGGGGATCGCGTACCCACCACAGGTATTTTTTCCCGAAGGCATCGCGACGGCGGGAGATCTGGTACACGTAAGTACGCGATCGGGCATCGTGGCGGGCATGAAAACGCGGGTGCGCTTTCTCCACGGCCAGAATATTGATGTCGTGCGGCAGGGCGTCGTTGAGGCGCATGAGGATTTGCTGGGGGGAGAGACTGGCGATACCCGGCTCGGGGCCGCGGCGTTCGAAGCCGGTCCGTTTGGGTGCGGCGCCGTGCCGGGCGCCGGGCGCGCCGAAGGCGAGGTGGGCTACCTGGCCGTGCGCATGCACGCCGGCGTCGGTGCGGCCGGCGCCGTAAAATTCGAGGTCGCGGGTGCCGAAAACTTCCCCGGCAGCTTTGAGCAGTTCGCCCTGCACGGTTCGGTCGTCTTTTTGCACCTGCCAGCCGGCATAGCGGCTGCCGTCGTATTCGAGAGTGATTTTGTAACGCAAGGAAAATTTATTGTGATGAGTGATGAGTAGGGGTTTGGATGATTTTGAGGGAGATATTGGTTTTTCTGGCTAATTGGCGTACCTTTGCGCGCCCTTAGGGGGTAAAAGTATTTATTTCATCAAATTTTCTGATTATCAACATGTTCGCAATTGTTTCCATTGCCGGTCAACAATTTAAAGTTGAGGAGGGTCAACAGATCTTCGTCCACCGGCTGGCAGCCAATGAAGGTGATTCGGTCACTTTCGACACTGTGCACCTTGTTGACAATGACGGCAAAGTATCGATCGGCACGCCCAACCTGAAAGGCGCCTCGATCAGCGCCAGCGTCATTGGTCACGTTAAAGGCGACAAGGTGGTTGTTTTCCACAAAAAACGCCGCAAGGGTTTCCGCAAGAAAAACGGCCACCGCCAGTCATTCACCAAAATCGAAATCAAAGGCATCTCGCTGTAAGTCGATTGTCCGTTCAACCATCTGTATTTCACCATTTAGCAATCCAATACCATGGCACACAAAAAAGGTGTAGGTAGTACCGATAACGGCCGCGACAGTAAAAGTAAACGTCTCGGCGTCAAACTCTTCGGCGGCGAACATGCCATTGCCGGCAATATCCTGGTCCGCCAGCGCGGCACCAAATACCACCCCGGTCAGAATGTTTACATGGGTCGCGACCATACGCTGCACGCCGCCATCGACGGCACGGTAGTGTTCAAACGCGCTCAGAACGACCGCGTTTTCGTCAACGTCATGCCGGCAGTAGCCGAGACGCCCGACACCCCGAAAAAACCCACGCGCCCCACGCCGCGTCCGGGTAAAGCGGAAGAAGCAACGCCGGCGCCCAAGCCCGAAGTGGTGGCCGAAGCCAAAAGCGTAGCCGCTCCCGAAGCTGCCGAAACGGCCAGTGCAGACGCCCCCGCCGCGGAGGAAAAAGCAGCAAAAAAAGCACCCGCCGCTAAAAAAGAAAAAGGACCGAAACCTGACGACCTGAAAATTGTTGAAGGAATTGGCCCCAAAATTGAAACCCTTTTGAAGGAAGGCGGAATCAATACGTGGGATGACCTGGCCAACGCCCCGGTCGAGCGCATCAAGGAAATCCTCGACGCAGCTGGCCCTCGCTACCAGATTCACGATCCGAGCAGCTGGCCCGCTCAGGCTAAATTCGCCGCTAACGGCCAATGGGACGAACTGAAAGAATATCAGGAGATGCTCATCGGCGGCCGCGACGTTACCGAGTAAAAAGCACTTGCCGGAAACAAATCTTCTGCTTATCCTTGCCCTGTCAAAATTGGTTCGACAAAAGAAGTTTTTGTTTTCATAGCTTAATTTTTAGTTGTTGCCCCGGCTGTAATTAGTCGGGGTTTTTTTTTGGGGGGTTGATGAGGTTTATAGGGTTTATAAAAGGGCCATACTCGCCCTTTGTGTATTTACATCTACCCCTTTATCAACCTTATCAACCTTATCAACCCTCATCAACCCTCATCAACCCAAAAAAAATGCCTCGATTGCTCGCATTCTGCCTTGTTTTTCTGGGCGGCGGCCTGGGCAGCGTGTTCCGCTACGGCCTCTACCTGCTGCTGCGCCCTTTGCAGCAACATTTTCCCTGGGCCACCCTCGCCGCCAATGCGCTGGCATGCCTTGTTCTGGGCTTCGCCCTGGGCCATACGGACTGGTCCGAGCAACGAAGGCTGCTGCTCGCCACAGGTTTTTGTGGCGGATTCAGCACGTTTTCCACCTTTACCGCCGAAAGCTGGGGCTTATGGCAGGCCGGCCAACAAGCGGCCTTCGTCGGCAATGTATTTGGCAGTTTGGCACTCTGTTTCCTTTGTCTAATTTTGGGACTGAAACTCGCCGCCTAACCACTGCCACTTTATGGAACTCAACGACGCCATGCTCGACCGCCTGCGCCAACTGGAAGAGAAATATTCTGCCATGGGCCAGGACATGAATTCTTACCTCGACGGACTGCTTCACGCGGATTACCTCACGTACTGGGATTATATCCACCTCGACACCCTGCTGAGCCTTCAAAACCCGCGTACGCCCATTCCCGACGAGCGCATTTTTATCCTTTACCACCAGATCACCGAACTCTATTTCCGGCTTTCGCTCGACGCCATCGAGCAACTCGCACAATGCCAGCCCGCCCCTTCCGCCGAGTTGTTCAAACGCCAGATCATCCGACTCAACCGCTATTTCACCAACCTGATCAACTCTTTCGACATCATGGTCGACGGCATGGATCGGGACGAATTTCTGCGCTTCCGCATGAGCCTGTTGCCAGCCAGCGGATTCCAGAGCGTGCAATACCGAATGATCGAGATTGCAAGCACGGACCTGCGCCAACTGGTGCATGCCTCGAAACGGGAACTGACCGCCGACGTATCGGACGTGGGCCTGCTCAATGCCGTGTTGTACTGGAAGTCGGGCGCTACCGAGCTGGCCTCGGGTAAAAAAACACTTACATTGAGGCAATTCGAAGCGAAATATGCAGACGAACTGGTGCGTTTCTCCCAACACTACCAGTCGTGTAACCTGCGCCAGCTCTACCTAAAATTGCCCTCGGAGGCCCAAAGCGACCCTGAATTGTGCGAGTTGCTCCGCGAATACGACATCAATGCCAATGTCCGCTGGGCCCTGTCGCATTACCGCTCCGCCGTGCGCTATCTCGATGCCAAACCCAAGGAAATCGAAGCCACCGGCGGTACCAACTGGCAGAAATACCTGCCTCCACGGTTTCAGCGCGTCGTCTTTTTCCCCGAGTTGTGGACGGAAGACGAAATGGAAAACTGGGGCAAATTCATGGGTAAATCGGCCGAATAAGCTGCAAAATTTTCATTCTTCTCATCAAAAACAAAACCTGTTCCATGCGTCCATTTCGCCTGCTTGCTTTTATCGCACTGCTGTTCTCCGTGACCAGCGGCTTTGCACAAAAAAAATCGATGGCCGACTCACTGGTTGTCGAAGGCATCCGTCTGCACGACAATGGTCTTTATCAGGATGCCCTGAAAAAATTCGACCAGGCCCTCGATATCGAAAAGTACAACGGCTACGCCCTGTTTGAAAAAGCCAATACCTACCTGGCTTTGCACGACACCAAAAAGGCGCTGAAATACCTCGATATCATCATCGATCGCAAGATTCCGGAGAGTTACTCCGACGCTTGCTATCTGAAAGGTAATATTCTGGACGACCAGGGCAAGTCGGACGAAGCCATTGCCACGTACAAACTGGGGATCAAAAACGGCAAACCCAACTACATGCTCCATTTCAATCTGGGCGTCACCCTGATGGGGCAGAGCAAGTACGACGAGGCGGAAAAGGAATACATCGAGACCCTCAAACTCCGGCCTTTCCACGCCAGCAGCCACTATTATCTGGGTATTCTGGAAGCGGAAAAAGGCCTGAAAGTCAAGGCTTTGCTTCCCCTGTATTTTTTCCTGACCCTGGAAACCGAGGGCGAAAGAGCGGAAAAAGCCTGGCGCCTGGTGCAACGCGTGGAAAATTCGGGGTTTGAACAAAAGGACGAGAAGACCATGAACATCAACCTCGGCCCCGGGGCCCTCAACGACGAATTCAAAAGCGGAGAAATGACCCTCGCGCTTGCGCCTGCCTTGTTCAGCACCATGCGCCGTCAACTGGCCGACTCGCTGCACACCACCATTCCCGACCCTACCCCCTCCGAACAACTGGTGCAAACCAACCAACACTTGTTCAAGGTACTGGGCGAAGGCACAGACCGGCCGGCCGAGGGCAATTTCTGGTGGGATTTTTACGCCGCCTATTTTATCCAGATGGAAAAAGACGGCCACACGCAGGTAGCCTCCTACTATATCGCCTCTTCCGGCGGCGAAAAGGACGCCCTGAAATGGCTCGTAGCGCATGAGGACGATTTGAACGCTTATTCCAAATGGTTTGATGCCTACTGGGAGCAACGCAAGTAGAGAAGATAGAAGGCCCGGCTCATAAATCACGATTACCGCATACAAATCATTGAATCTTGTGCTCCCGACTGCGATACCGCCGGGTCTCGTCCCGTTAGGAACGCAACCTCGGTAGATAACATGAGGCATCAAGGGGGCCCGCCCCTAACGGGACGAGAGCCGGCGGAAGCGGTTGGGTATGTGGTAGTCGTGACTTATGAGACAGCCTCTTTTTTTTACATAATCACTGGTCCGATGAAATGGAAGTTCCTCATTCTGCTTTTCTGCCTGACTTCGGCCCTTTTTGGGCGCGTCAGCCTGTTGCCACCGCACGGCAGATGCGACACGGTGTTCACTCAGGACGGGCGCTTGTTCTTAGTCCGCAGTTGGGTCATTCGCGGCAATACACTGGAATACAGGCTTTGTGAGCAAACCATTGAAGACACAAGAGGCCGACTTCCTTTATCCAGTATCCGGGAAATCCGCTGCAGCCCACGTCCAAAGGAAGGAACGCCATACAAAGTGTGGGCGCATCTGCACGATAACCCCACTCCCGTCACCGGTTTTTTACTGATGACCACCGATAGCAGCATCCTGCTCTCGAAGAAACCCAAGGGGGACAGTCCCGGTAAAATCGTAGAACTTCCTATTCGTCAAGTGGATAAAATCAAACTCAGTCCGCGCGGCAAACTCGGCAAATGCGTGGCTGCCGGCGCTGCCATTGGACTGGGGTCGGGTTTTATACTGGGCTATGCTTCCGGGGATGACAAAGAAGGCTTTTTCACCTTTACCAAGGAAGAAAAAGCCAGGCTGGGCGCCATAGCGCTTGGGTTTACGGGAACAATTACCGGGCTGATCGTCGGTTTGCAGAAAAAGGTTATTAAACTGAACGGGAGCGCGGAAAATTACCGGCTCTACCGCCCGCTGCTCAACAAGTATGCCCTGAAAGGCAAATAATCGCCCCTTTATTAGCGGCAAGGGCGTACTTTGGCCACTCCTTTTGTACGATGCAACACGTCATTCGCCCCCACGCCGAAACCGCCTACGCGCACGAACTTGCCGCACTGGCAGCAAGCGACGACCGCCCCCGCCCGGAAGGCTGGCACTTGTCGCCCTGGGCCGTAGTCACCTATTTGCTTGGCGGAAAAGCCGGCGATACGACCATCGAACCCAAGTACATCGGCAGCCGCCGCCTTATCGAAATTGCCGTGGCTACCCTGGCTACCGATCGCGCCCTGCTGCTGCTGGGCGTACCCGGCACCGCCAAAACCTGGGTCAGCGAACACCTCGCCGCCGCCATTTCAGGCGACAGCACCCTGCTCGTGCAAGGCACCGCCGGCCTGCACGAAGACGCCCTCCGCTACGGCTGGAACTATGCCCGGCTGATCGCCGAGGGGCCCTCGGAAAAAGCGCTGGTGCCCAGCCCCGTCATGACCGCGATGCAACGCGGCCACATCGCGCGGATTGAAGAAATGACCCGTATTCCGGCCGACGTGCAGGACGCTCTGATCACCCTGCTTTCGGAAAAAACCCTGCCCGTTCCCGAACTCAATACCGAGGTGCAAGCTACACGGGGTTTCAACCTGATCGCCACGGCCAACGACCGCGACCGGGGCGTCAACGAACTCTCGGCAGCCTTGCGGCGGCGTTTCAATACCGTCGTGCTGCCCCTGCCGGCCAGCCTGGATGAAGAGGTTCAGATTGTACAAAAACGGGTGGACGATCTGGGCAAAGCCCTGCTGCTCCCGCCCGACGCCGCTCCCGTGGCAGAGATCAGGCGACTGGTCACCATTTTCCGCGAACTGCGCGGCGGCAAAACCGCCGACGGCCGGGAGAAAATCAAAAGCCCTTCATCGGTGCTGAGTACGGCCGAGGCCATTTCGGTGATCCATCAGGGACAGGCCCTGGCTACCCACTTTGGCGATGGCGAACTCAGGGCCCACGACCTCGCGGCCGGCATGGTCGGCGCCATTGTAAAAGACCCGGCCAACGACACGGCCATCTGGCAGGAATACCTCGAAACGGTCGTCAAACGCCGCACGGACTGGCAAGATTTGTATCGGGCTTGCAAGGATCTGGGATAACAAATGCCTGCACAACATAAAAATCTTTACCCGCAACTGCTTGCAGCCCGTCAACACGGCGAAAAACGCCTGGCGATCCTGCTCGACCCGGACAAACTCCCGCCCGACCGTCTCGAACAGACGGTCGCACTCGCCGCCGAAAGCGGTGTGCATTATTTTTTCGTGGGAGGCAGCCTGATCGTCAATGACCGGCTGGACGACTTGCTGAGCGATATCCGCCGCCGCTGCGACATCCCGCTGGTGCTGTTTCCCGGCAATTCCTTTCAACTGAGCTACCGCGCCGACGCCATTCTTCTGCTCTCCCTGATCAGCGGCCGCAACCCCGAACTCCTGATCGGGCAACACGTGATCGCCGCGCCTTTTCTAAAAATTTCCCCGCTGGAAATCATCCCGACCGGCTACATGCTGATCGACGGCGGGGTGCCCACGGCCGTACAGTACATGTCGAACACCCTGCCGATTCCGGCCGGAAAAGACGACATCGCTGTTTGCACCGCCATGGCGGGCGAAATGCTCGGCCTCAAAATGATCTACCTCGAAGCAGGCTCGGGCGCCAGCCTGCCTGTCGCGCCCGCAATGATCGAAGCCGTGCGCAACGTTCTGGACATTCCGCTGATTGTCGGCGGTGGCGTCCGCACTCCCGAACAGGCAGCAGCAGCCTGGGGCGCAGGCGCCGACGTGTTGGTAGTCGGCAATGCCGCCGAACGCTCGCCCGAGCTCATTCGGGAAATCATGCAGGCCATCCCGCGCTCAGGGCCGGGCAATCAGTAGTTTTTTGACGCCAAAACCCGCCTCGTTTTCAAGACAAACCAGGTAAACACCGGCTGGCAAAGTCGCTACGTCGATCGCGGTGCGCTCCTCGCCGGCCTGCATATTGGCCGTGAGGATCACTTTGCCGTGTATGTCGCAAAGCCTGATATGGGTCTCCGAACCGACCGCGCCGCCGCCCGTGACGACCCAAAACTGCGTCCGGGCAGGGTTGGGAGCAAGCGCAAAATCGAGCGTACGACGCCCGGGCGCCGAGGTTCCAACGCTAAACGACTGAATATCAAATCGAGGCGTACCCAGGTAGCCGCCTTCGCCATCGACTACCGTGAAGCGGAAATAGTCGGCATCGAGGCCGCCGCCGTAATCGAAGTAACGAATGGCGCCATTGTCGAGGTCGGCCTGGGTAAACTGATCGCCGGGCTGCATGATTCCGCTCCAGTTTTTTTCCAGATGGCCGAGCTGCGGCGCGGTGACGAGGGTGTAGGTCAATTGATCGTGCGTATTGTTGGCATCCTCCGTCAGCAGCAGGTCGGGCGAAATGACGGCATTGAGGCCAGCTTCCAAAGACAACACGTTGTTGTTGACCAGATAAGGCGCATTAAGGGAAACCGAGGAGCAAATCTGCAACTGAAAACCTTGCACAGCACCGCCTGCGCCCGTGCTGGAGTCTTTGACGCGAAGGGTCCAGTTGCCCTGGGCATTCTGCCCGATGAGCGGCGCCAGTGGTGATTGCGGTTTGACGGCCGTGCCTGTGTTTGAAGGCGGACAGGTAAGCGGAACGGGGGAATTATCGTCGAGCGCCATATTGAACGGCACACTGATCACCCCGCATTTATTTTTAAACAAAGTAACCTGTGTGCCGGCGGGGCTGATCAAATAAGCTTCCAGTTGACCAAATTCATCGTGAAAACCAGACACTTGCGTCACGTTGATGTCGCTGATGATCGCGCTCGCGCCAATTTGAATTTTGGATTCGACCGTGACCGAACCATTGGGAGAAATGCTCAAAGGCAAATCGTTGGCGCTCCAGTTCTGACAATTGTCAACGAGTGTGGAAAAGGAGAACGCCTCTTTCCACGCATGCGCACCGCAGCTGTTGACCGGGCGCACCCGCCAGTAGTACACCTTGCCTTTTTCCAAAAGAAAAGGGATGGTAAAGGAGTCCAGCGAGGTATTCGTCTTGGTGGCCAGGATGGAAGCGGGTGTGAACGAAGGGCTGTTGGCCAGTTGCAGGTCGTAGAACTGGGCGTCCGGCGCCTTGCTCCAGTGCAGCGTTTGAGCCTGTTGCAGACCGGCACTGCCATCAGCGGGTGTTTGCAGGGCCAAAGCGGAAAAGTCGTTAGTAAAAAGGCTGAGGTGGACGGTCTGCTCCAGCGTATCGCCCGTGTTGGTATAGGCCCTGATCGAGAAAGAGAAATCACCGGCCACGGTCACCGCGTTGAGGTCGAGGGCAAAATGGCCTGTCTCGCCGGGCTGCAAGGTGGTAACGGAAAAACTGCTCGTGGCGCCAGGGGGCAGGTTGCCAATCAAATCAAGATGGATCGCGCTGCTGAAACCCAGCACGCCGCTGGTCAGAATATCGGTTTCGAACTGGGTCGGCAGGCAAGCCACGGTCGCGTCGTTGGCCAGGGAAAAAGAAAAGCCGGGCTGCACGGGTTGTTCGATACTGAACGGGGCATTGGACACATCGAAAAACACGTTGTCGGCCGCCTGCACGCGGATGCGGGCCTGCGTCGTGGGCAGGTCGGGTACCAGCACGTACTGGATGCCGTCGTTGCCGGTTGCCTGTGCCAGGGTGTAAGGCCAGGTCTGCCCGTTGTCGGTGCTAAGTAAAATATTGACGATATGGCAATTAACGGGAGTATGATCGGTATTGGCCACATCCCAGTTTACGGCAACGTATTCCCCGACATGCCAGGTCGTCGCGCTATTATTCGGAGAAATAACGACAAACGGGCCAGCCTCTGCCGATGCTTTAAACGCCACATCGGCCCAGGCGACACCGCCGCCGCCGCTTTGGTTATCGCGTGCGGTGAGCCGGAAGGTCATGTCGCGGGTGTAAGTCGGCAGTTGTTCCGTCAGGTCAAATTCATTGTTCAGAATGGTATTCAAGCGGGGAAAATACCGATTGGTCTCCGTCACCGCCGGGAAGGTTCGAAATAGGGGGCTGCTCCCGGCGGGTGCATCGAGCGGCACTGCGGGCCCCGAATCGATCTCCTCCCAGCAGTAGGTCAGGGCATCGCCGTCCGGGTCGGTGGCGCTGCCGTTCAATTCGAAGGGCGTGCCGATTGGAATATTGAAAAACGAGGGGTACGACAGGGTCACCGTCGGTTCAAGGTTGTCGGTAGGCGTAAAACTGCCGCACTGCGATACGTTGCCGTTGTCCACGTAATACCGAATTTCTTCAATCGAGCCCGAGTGGAAATACAAGTCTTTGTATCCCTGCACATTATTCGTGTCGCAGGAGCCTCCATACGACATGATCGTGCTGCCGCTGCCGGGCTCGAAAGCGGTATTGCCGTTGCGGCCTGTCGCGTCGCCGCAAAAATTCCAGGTATGTCCGCCGCCAAACTGGTGGCCGATTTCCTGCCCCAGCGTACCCACAAACTTGGTTCCGTAGCTGCCATTACCTGTCCCGGTTGTAGCGCCCCAAGCCTTGGAGTTACCGCAAACCACCCCGATTTGAGCGATCCCGCTAATACCTCCGCCCATGTAGCGACAAAGCACATGCCCCACGTCAAAATTGGCCGAGCCGATGATCGTGGTGGTCACCGGCACGTTCTGGTCGGCCCAGTTGGGGGCGGCATTGCCATTGAACGGGTCGGTTGAAGGATTGAGATAAATCAACTCGTCGTTATCGGCCACGAGTTGCAGGCGGATGGCCATGTCGCGCTCGTAAACGGCGCTGATGTCGTTGGTGTATTCCGTGACTGCCGACAAAACGGATGCCACAGTGCCGCCATGATCCTGGCTGAATTCGCCCGTGGTGGCCGCTGCAAACCGGTAGGTTTTGTAAGGCACGGGTGTCAGGAGTGTGCCGCGTTCTTCGGGAGCGGGGGCGTAAGGTGTGAAATTCGGCAGGGGATAATCCGACGGTTTCAGGATATGTTGCGCGCGGTCAACTTCGCCGAGCGGCATTTCATCCGCATCATAGGCGATGTAGTAAGCCGTTTGACCATAAAAACAGGGGTCGACGCACTCTTTTTTACCGCCCGGCCGCAGCACCAGGGTATGAACGCCGCGCGCCGTCACACTCATCCGGACGATCGTGCCCGGCTCGCTCAGCGATTCGCCGGCGTAGGTTTTGATGTACGGATGGCGGGCCGCCAACTCGGGATGGAGCATGGCGATTTCCCACACGGCGAACGTTTCCAGCTGACCCGAAGCGGCAGGCAGCCGGAGTTTGAACGATTTTGCGCGAGCGGCAGGCGTTCCTTCAGCGGGCGCCGAGACGAGCACTTGCTGCAAAGCCGGCAGGTCGAGATGCCAGCTGGTAAAACTGGCCGGCAGATCGCGCTTTTGCGCGGCAGGCGCGGCAGGAAGTTCCTGATTTTGAATTTTTTGAAAAAAAACCGGAACCTGGTTTTGGGCAAAACAGGCTACCGAGACGGCGAGCCCCAACAACAACACGGCAATTTTTTTCATAAAAAATGTCATTTGCCTTTCGCGGAAAGGCTTAACCAAAAGTTGTTGACCCCCTCGCCTTGCACCAGCATAACATCCTGAGCATTAAGCAATTCGAGCAGAGCCAGAAAAGTGACAATCGCGTGAATACGGTTTTCAAGCGGCCAGAACAATTCTTCAAAACTTGATTTCTTGCCTTTTTGCAAACGGCCCATCAGGTAGGCGCGCTGATCCTGAATGGTGTAATTGTAATTGTACACCGTGTGAACGCGCTTCACCTTTTGTTCTTCCTCAAAACGGCTCAGCAAGCGTTCGAACACCCGCAGCAGTTTGTAGAGGGTCACCGATTCCATTTCGGCATCGGCCAGGGCGCTATCGGCCAGTTGGCGCAGTTCAGTGGCGGCAAAGCCGCGGGGCGTCATAAACGAGCGCATTTCTTCGAGGCGGCGCAGGTCGTCGAGCACTTCCTTGTAGCGCTTGTATTCGAGCAGGCGGTCCACCAGTTCGCGACGGGGGTCGATTTCGTTGCCTTCTTCGTCCACCGCCTTGCGCGGCAGCAGCATTTTGGCTTTGATCCGCATGAGCGTAGCCGCCACGACGATAAACTCCGAAGCCAGATCGATGCTCATGCGCTGCGCCTGATGCAGATAATCGAGGAAATCGTCGGTGATCTTCGCGATCGGGATGTTGTAAATATCCAGTTCGTCGCGCTCGATGAAGAACAGCAGCAAATCGAAAGGCCCTTCAAACACCGGCAGGTGGATGGTGAAGGTGGCGGGAGTGCTGTTCGCGGTAGCTTCGGTGGGCTGCATTTTGTGAATATCAGTGGCGCTGATGGTAGCGGAAGGAGGAACAATAAAACACAAGTATTTGATTTTCAATTTATTAAAAATAAAATAGCCTGTATTTTACCTGCATTCCGCAAAAGCATCGCGAAAGTAGAAAAAAATGCTCCAGCCTTGAAACTACTTTTGCCTTTGCCAACATCATGCATTTTTATTGCCATGACCCTCTACCTCATCCCTGTCCCCATTGCCGAAAATGCCCTGCATACCCTGCCGGCCTACGCGCAGGACATTGCCCGCGGGCTCGACATTTTTATCGTCGAACGCGCCAAAACAGCCCGCCATTTTATCAAAAGCCTGGGCCCCGAAAAGCCCTTGCAGGAAATGATTTTTACGGAAATCGGCGAACAGGGCCAGACGCTCGAAGCGGAGGTCGCGTTTCGCGCCGCGGTGCAGGCGGGCAAGGATGTGGGCCTCTTGTCGGAAGCCGGCTGCCCCGGCGTAGCCGACCCCGGCGCAGCCATCGTGGCGCTGGCCCACCGTGAGGGCGTGCGCGTAAAACCGCTCGTAGGCCCCTCTTCGCTGCTGCTGGCACTCATGGCCTCGGGCATGAACGGCCAGTCGTTTTGTTTCAACGGCTACCTCTCCCCCAAACGCCCCGAACTGGCCCGCGACCTCCGCCGCCTCGAACAAACCGCCGCCCGCCAGGACCAGACCCAGTTTTTTATCGAAACGCCCTACCGCTCTCAAATGGTGCTGGAAGTCGCGCTGGAAGCCCTGCAACCCGACACCCTGTTTGGCGTGGCGCAGGACCTCAGCGGCGAACATGAATCCATCCGTACCCTGACCGTGCGCGAATGGAAAAAAAAGCAGCCGACCCTCGAGAAGGCGCCGGCTGTTTTTTTGCTGTACCGACCTGCGGCCGGGCGATGAAGAACGACAATCTTTCACCGAAGCCTTTTGTCGATGTCTTTCTAAATCAGCAGAAAAAGTATCATCCAGGTCGGCCCAGTTCGCCATACCAATAGGATGCGGTCACGCCACCGTCGATCAAAAAATCACTCCCCGAAATAAACGCGCCGTCGGCTCCCATCAGCAAGGCGGCCAGATGGCCGACTTCGTCGGGGGTGCCGGCCCTGCCTGCGACGGAGTTTTCAATCATTCGGCGGTATCCGGCCCCACGAGGGCCGTTTAATTCATCATTAGCCAGGGGTGTGATGATAATGCCGGGGCTGATCGTATTGATCCGCGCCCCGCGTTTGCCCCATCGAACCGCTTCGGCCATGACCCGCAGGGAGTTCCCACGCTTTGAAATCTGGTAGGCGTGCAAGGAGTCTTTTATCTGGTCGGGTTGCAACATCGGAAGGTCCAACAACTCCTCGGTCGGCGTGGTAGCCAGTACCGCATTTTGCTCGACGGAAAGCGGAGGCAGCCGATGCCCGGATTGAGAAGCGATCACAACACCTGAACCGCCCGAAGCGATCACCGCTCCAAACGCATCCAGCACCAAAGCGGTGCCGTACAAATCGACCCGAAGAATGGTCTCAGGCGGAGCCTGCGACGGAGAGACCCCCGCGGCATGGATGAGCCCGACAATATCGCCAAGCGCCCGGGCCTGCTCGGCAAGCATGTAGACGGAAGAACGGGACGACACATCCACTTTCGCAACCGAAACCTCAAAACCTGCATCGTTCAGGGTTTTAGCCGCCGATTCTGCATTGGCTTCATGCAAATCGGCGAGCAAAATATGCTTGCCCGCGCCGACCCTTCGCGCTATGGCCTGCCCGATCGAGCCGGCCCCGATCAAAACAATGATTTTTTTCATGGTCAATACCTGTTGTTTGCCGTTAGAGGAAGCCACACCTGCCACCAGACAGTATTTCACCAAGGCTTTTCAAAGCTTGTACCGACAAATCGGTTTGAAGGCCCGTTTGGAATACGTCCGCCGCAGTCGCGTGGCGCGTGACAACGTTACAAATTTCCCCACAGAATTGACTCCTGACGCTTTACTCAACTGTTCAGGGCATTGAAACAGGCCTTCAAACAACAAAGCAGGCGTTTTAAAACCGCCCGCCGTAACGCACAAACGCGTACTGCATCCCGAGTGTAAACCGCAGGCTGCGGACCACCGAAGGCCCTGTGTTTTCAGGGTTTTCCGTCCAGACAATACTAGGGCGCCCCACAAAACGGAACACATCGCTGGCGTGCAATTTGAAACCCACCCCGAGCTCGTAGGTCTTGTAATTGTTTTTGAATCGGGAGCCGGAAAAAAGCCAGGTCGGACGGGTGTCGCTCCACGACTGCCACAGCACCTTTTCGTGCACTTTGGTGTTCTTAAAATCGAAGGACATGCCGCCGTAGAGGTACAGGCATTTGCAAGGCAAAAAACGATAGTTCACATGCAGCGGGACGGAAAAATAAGCGGGACTCGCCTGCCGGTATTCCATCTGGTAAAACAGTTTGTCCTCCCCGGCGAAATTTAAAGGCACTGGCTCCGGCAGCACCGCGTCGTAGGAGATCTTGCCGTATTTTTTATAGCCAAAACCAAAGCCGAAGGAAAAATCCTGGTACGGGAACTCGACGTGTACATCGGGAATCGGCCGGGGGCGCCGGCCTTCGTCGTACAATTGAAGATCGTAAGCCGTTTCGATACCAACCACCAATTTGGCATAGGGGCGTTGGGCGTCGAGATTGGTCAGGAGGAGTAAAAAACAGGGCAGCAGAAAGATGTTTTTCATGGCAAACAGTGCAGGATTCGGATGAATGAATGGGTTTTCTTCTACTTACGCAGACAAATGGGGGGCAGTTGGGTCCAGGCTGATTAATTTTATCGAAAAATTTTTCGTGCCCAACCCGGACAATCTCGACAAACTGGAACTGGTTCACAGCGGGGCCGACTACTTCTCCCGGCTTCACGCCATCGTGGATGGCGCGCAGTCGGTATTGCACCTTCAAACCTATATTCTGGAATGGGACGACACCGGTCAGGCGCTCGTCGAGCGGCTCGAAGCGGCTGTGAAGCGGGGTGTCAAAGTGTACCTGCTGGCCGATCATTTCGGCTCGTCCAGTCTGCCGGCCGCAGCGCTGGCGCGTATTCGGGAGGCGGGCATACGGTTTCGTTTTTTCGCTCCACCCTACTCGCTCGAACGGCTGGCTTTCGGGCGCACCTTGCACCACAAAATCACGGTGGCCGACGAGCGCATCGCCCTGATCGGGGGGATCAACTTCGCCGACCGCTACCGCGTCGGAGTGGAAACCGAGCGCCCCTGGCTCGATTTTGCCGTGCAAATCGAAGGAGAAATTTGCCGGCAGCCCGAGCTGCTTTGCGAGCGGCTTTTCAACCAAAAACCTTCGCCGAAACGGCTGCTGGCCGGGCGCCTCGGGGCGCTCAATTTGCGCTTTCTGCACAACGACTGGATGCGGCGGCGCACCGACATTTACCGCGCTTACCGCCAGGCCGTACAACAGTCGAAACTTTCGATCACGATGGCTGCCAGCTATTTTTTACCTGAAAAAAGCTTTCGCCGCCTGCTGGCCCGCACCGTGGCGCGCGGGGTGGAAGTCAGGATCATCCTCAGCGGCCCCTCGGACGTGCCCTTGGCCCGGCTGGCCGAACACTACCTGCACCGCTACCTGTTGTACAAAGGGATTCGTTTGTTCGAATGGCGCCCCTCGGTACTGCACGCCAAAGTCATGACCGTCGACGAGCGACTGAGCCTGATCGGGTCGTACAACCTCAACCACCTGAGCCGTTATCGAAGCATCGAATTTAACGTGGAAATTGATGGCCGGCCATTTTCGCAAAAGCTGTCCCGCCACCTGAACGACCTGATCGAAAACGACTGTGTCGAGATCACGCTGGACAATGCGCAGGTGCTGCACAACCCCTGGCACCGCCTCAAAAGCTGGCTAGCCTACACCGTACACCGTACGATGGTAGTTATATATTTGTCAAGACGGCTGTACGATAGTTGAGTTGTAAAAACGGGCCTCTAATTTTGCCCCTTATTTACCAAACAACACACAAAATCATGTCTAAAGCCCGTTTCTTCTGGCTGGCAGCCTTCCTTTCGGTTGCCCAGCTGAGCACTGCTCAAATCACGCTCACCAGCGCCCACATGCCCGTCGGAGGCCTCACTTTTGTAACCGATCAGGTTGATCCGGCCTACGAAGCCAGCCTTAACATCGGCAACGCCGGCCCCAACCAAACCTGGAATTTCAGCGCCGCACCGACGCTCAATTTCCCGCAATCGCAGTACTATCTGGCGCCATCCGCGACGCCCTTTGCGGCCAGCTTCCCCACGGCCAACCTGGCGTTCACCGACGAACTGTCCGACACCGCCGACTACAACTACCTGTTGGTCAACAACACAGGTGTGGTACAACAAGGCCTCTCGGGCGGCACTGGCACCCTGAATCTGAACCCCGCGTTCAAAATCTTCCAACTTCCGTTTACGTATCAGAACAATTTCTCCGGCACCTCGCAGGCCAGCGGCACGTCCGAAGGGCTTTCCGTATCCGGCACCTACTCCACCAGCGTGGTGGCCGATGCCTACGGAACCGTCACGACCCAGCTGGGCACCTTTCCCTGCCTGCGTGTCAAACGCATTTCGGAACTGAACCTCACCGTACTGTTTTTCAGTGTTATTCAAAAAGACACTGCCTACGAATGGTGGACAACGCAGTACAAAGCGCCGGTCTTTACCTACGACCGCAACTCCACCGACGTTTTTGGTCAGCTCGAATACGGCAGCTACGCCAATGTGTTGACCGAGCAGGCTGTGCCCGTGCGCGAGCCGCAGGCTTCACCCGTGACGCTCCAAACTGCCCCGAACCCGACCACGGGCGCATCCACGGTTTCGTTCGACCTGACCCGCCAGGGTCAAACCGACCTGCTCGTGGTGGATGCTACGGGTAAAACGGTGCTCAACCAGAACCTCGGCGCCCTCGCCGCCGGCCAGTACAGCCAGGAGATCAGCCTTGGCGCTGCACCGGCAGGCGTGTACATCGTCCTGCTTCGCCAGGAAGGGCGACTGCTGGGTATGCAAAAACTGGTAAAAGAGTAAAAGAGGCAGTTCACCGCGGAGACGCGAAGACGCGGAGGGGGCGCGAATTTCCTTGTGCGTCATTTTTACCGCGGAGACGCGAAGGGTTTGCGAATTTCTTTGCGCCTTTGCGTCTCCGCGGTAAAAACCTTCAAGGTCACTTTTTTTATCCCAAATAACCACGCACTGCCTGCACGGCTGCGTCCAGCTGGCTGGCATCCGATCCGCCTGCCGTGGCAAAGAAAGGCTGACCGCCGCCGCCGCCTTTGAGGAATTGCTGAGCGAGTTCGCGGACGATCGTGCCGGCGTTCAGGCCCTGGCTTTTGGCCAGGTCTTCCGATATTTTAACGGTCAATAACGGTTTGCCTTCCGGCGAGACCGAGCCGAAAGCAACCACGGCCGGCGCCAGTTCGCGTTCAAGTTCGAAAGCCAGGGTTTTGACGGCGTTGGCATCGCCGATGGGCAGCACGGCCGCGATGAGGCGGATGTTGCCAACCGTCTGCACCTGCTGGCGCAGATCGCCGCGCAGGGCGTTGGCCTGCTCCTGCACAAGGCGCTCGATTTCTTTTTGCAGGCGTTTGTTTTCTTCCTGCAAGTCCGTGACCGCTTTGGCCAAATCCTTGGTTTTCAGCATGTTTTTCAAAGCCGCTACTTCCGACAGGTTGTCGGAAATGTAGGCTTCGGCGCCATCGGCCGTCACGGCTTCCACGCGGCGCACCCCGGCAGCCACAGCGGTTTCGGCGGTGATCTTGAACAGGCCGATCTGGCCTGTGGACTTGACGTGGCAACCGCCGCAGAGTTCGCGGGAGTAGCCGGGGTCGAAGGTGATCATGCGCACCGTCTCGCCGTATTTTTCACCGAAGAGCATCATGGCGCCGGCTTTTTTGGCCTCCTCGATCGGGATGCGGCGGTCTTCGCCGAGGACGATGTTCTGGCGGATTTTTTCGTTCACCAGGTGTTCGATGCGGGCCAGTTCTTCGTCGGTAAGTTTCTGAAAATGAGCAAAGTCGAAGCGCAGCGCCTTGTCGTCGAGGTAGGAGCCTTTTTGTTGCACGTGGGAACCCAGCACCTGACGCAGGGCCGCGTGCAGGAGGTGGGTGGCCGAGTGGTTGTTTTCGGTCAGGTGGCGTTTGCGGGCGTCCACCTGACAGGCGACCGGGGCCGACAGGTCAGCCGGCAGTTTTTCCAAAATATGGATGACCAGGTCGTTTTCCTTTTTGGTATCGACGACCCTGATGATTTCTCCCTCCCTGGTGGGGAGGGCCGGGGTGGGGCTGCCGAAGGTCATGGTACCCGTATCGCCCACCTGGCCGCCGCCTTCCGGGTAGAAAGGTGTGCGGTCGAGCACGATCTGGTATTGCGCCTGGCCTTTGGCAACGACGGTGCGGTATTTGACCACCTGCGAGCCACGGGTATCGAGCACGTCGTAGCCCACGAATTCGATGGTATTGTCGCCCGAGAGCACGGTCCAGTCGCCCACTTCCTTGACGGCGTCGCGGCGGGAGCGGTCTTTTTGTTCGTTGAGGGCTTTTTCAAAACCGTCTTCATCCACGGTCCAGCCTTTTTCACGGGCGATCAGGCGGGTGAGGTCGATCGGGAAGCCGTAGGTATCGAAGAGTTCGAAAGCCTGCTGGCCGCTGATGTTATTATTTTGAATATCAATATTTTCAATGCGTTTCAAGCCCGATTCGAGCGTGCGCAGAAACGATTTTTCCTCTTCCAGAATCACCCGCACCACGAAGTCCTGCTGGGCTTTCAGTTCGGGAAACACATCGTGAAACTCGTCGGCCAGGATGGGGCACATGCGGTACAGGATGGGCTCCTTGATGTTGAGGAAGGAGTAGGCATAACGCACGGCGCGGCGCAGGATACGGCGGATGACGTAGCCGGCGCCCGTGTTGCTGGGCAGCTCGCCGTCGGCGATGGTGAAGCTCACAGCGCGCAGGTGGTCGGCTACCACGCGCATGGCAACGTCGGTTTTTTTCCAGTCTTCGTGCACGCCGGGGTAGGTGCCCGTGTAGGTGATGCCCGAGTAGCTGGCCAGGAACTGGATCAGCGGACTGAACACGTCGGTGTCGTAGTTGGACGAAGCGCCCTGCACGGCGCGGCAGAGGCGTTCGAAACCCATGCCCGTATCGACCGATTTGGCGGGCAGTTCTTCCAGGGAGCCGTCGGCCTTGCGGTTGAACTGCATGAACACGTTGTTCCAGATTTCGATCACGTTGGGGTCGTCGGCGTTGACCAGATCGCGGCCGTTTTTGCGGGCGCGTTCTTCATCGGAGCGCAGGTCGATATGGATTTCGGAGCAGGGGCCGCAGGGGCCCTGGTCGCCCATTTCCCAGAAATTTTCCTTTTTGCCGAAGGGCAGGATACGGTCTTCGGGCACGAACTGTTTCCAGGTATCGAAAGCCTCCTGATCGAAAGGCAGTTTTTCCTTTTCATCGCCCTTGAACACCGACACGTAGAGGCGGTCTTTGGGCAATTTATACACTTCCGTGAGCAATTCCCAGGACCAGGCCAGGGCATCTTTTTTGAAATAATCGCCGAACGACCAGTTGCCCAGCATTTCGAACATGGTATGGTGGTAGCCGTCGAAGCCCACGTCTTCGAGGTCGTTGTGTTTGCCCGACACGCGCAGGCATTTCTGCGTATCGGCCACGCGGGGTGCAGGCGGCGTCTGGTTGCCGAGGAAAAAGTCTTTGAGCGGCGCCATCCCCGAGTTGATAAACAGGAGCGTGGGGTCGCTCTTGGCTACGATAGGTGCGGAGGGGATGATTTTATGGCCTTTGGAGGCGAAAAAATCGAGGAACTGGCGGCGGATGTCGCGGGAAGTCATACGTTAAAAATGGGTGCTTGTTAAGGCAAAGCGGGCGCAAAGGTACTCGTTTTCGAGACCTTATTAAAGGTTTGCTCCAAGTAGCAACAGGGAAAGCGGCGGAAAAATTCACCCCATCAAAATCCCCAGCAACTCTTTCGCGGCTTTGGCGACTACCGTGCCCGGCCCGAACACTGCGGCAGCGCCCGCCTCGTGCAGGAATTCGTAGTCCTGCTGCGGAATGACGCCGCCCACGACCACCAGAATGTCCTCCCGGCCGAGTTTTTTGAGCTCGGCGACGGTTTGCGGCACCAGGGTTTTGTGGCCGGCGGCCAGCGAGGAAACGCCCAGAATGTGCACGTCGTTTTCGGCGGCCTGGCGGGCAGCCTCGGCGGGCGTCTGGAACAGCGGGCCGATATCGACGTCGAAACCAAGGTCGGCGAAGGCCGTGGCGATCACCTTTGCGCCGCGGTCGTGGCCGTCCTGGCCGAGTTTGGCGACCATGATGCGCGGGCGGCGGCCCTCGCGCTCGGCAAATTCATCGGCCAGATGGCGCGCCTGGTCAAAGTCGGAATTGTCGTTCATGGCAGCGGCATATACGCCGGCGACCGCCCGCGTGGTGGCAGCGAAACGGCCGTAGGCATTTTCGAGGGCAAGGGAAATTTCACCCAAAGTCGCGCGGACACGGGCCGCTTCGATGGCAAGGGCCAGCAGGTTGCCCTGGCTTTCGCCCCGTGCAGCCTGTTCCAGGGCTTGCAAGGCGGCCTGCACCCTGGCCGGGTCGCGCTGGGCTTTGACCTGCCGAATGCGCCGGATTTGCGATTCGCGCACGGCAGCGTTGTCTACTTCAAGAATATCGAAGGGGGTGGCTTCGGTCACCTGCAACACATTGACGCCCACGATATTATCCTGACCGGAATCGATACGGGCCTGCTTGCGGGCGGCAGCTTCCTCGATGCGCAACTTGGGCAGCCCGGCCTCGATGGCCTTGGCCATGCCGCCGTGCGACTCGACCTCCCCGATGAGTGCCCAGGCTTTTTCCACCAGTTCGGCCGTCAGGCTTTCCACCACGAAGGAGCCGGCCCAGGGGTCGGCCGCGCGGCACACGTCGCTTTCTTTTTGAATAAAAAGCTGGGTGTCGCGGGCTATTTTGGCGGAAAAGTCGGTAGGCAGGGCAATGGCTTCGTCGAAAGAATTGGTGTGCAGGCTCTGCGTGCCACCCAGCACGGCGGCCAGGGCTTCCACGGTCGTGCGGGCCACGTTGTTGAAGGGGTCCTGCTCGGTGAGCGACCAGCCGGAGGTCTGGCAGTGGGTGCGCAGGGCCAGCGATTTGGCGTTTTGCGGGTTGAACTGCCGGAGCAATTTGGCCCACAGGAGCCGTCCGGCGCGCATTTTGGCGATTTCACGGAAATGGTTCATGCCGATGCCCCAGAAGAACGACAACCTCGGCGCGAAATCGTCGATGTCGAGCCCGGCAGCAAGGCCCGTGCGGATGTATTCCAGCCCGTCGGCCAGCGTGTAGGCCAGTTCCATTTCAGCGGGCGCACCGGCCTCGTGCATGTGGTAGCCCGAGATCGAAATGGAGTTGAATTTGGGCATATTTCGGGCGCAAAACGCAAAAATATCGCCGATGATGCGCATGCTGGGCCCCGGCGGATAGATGTAGGTGTTGCGCACCATGAACTCTTTCAGAATGTCGTTTTGAATGGTGCCCGACAATAATTCGGGCGGCACGCCCTGCTCTTCGGCCGCGACGATGTAAAAAGCCATGACGGGAATCACGGCGCCGTTCATGGTCATCGAAACCGACATCTGGTCGAGCGGGATCTGGTCGAAGAGGATTTTCATGTCCTCCACCGTATCGATGGCCACACCCGCCTTGCCCACATCGCCCTCCACGCGGGGGTGATCGGAATCGTAGCCTCGGTGGGTCGCCAGGTCGAAAGCGACCGACAGCCCTTTTTGGCCGGCGGCAAGGTTGCGGCGATAAAAAGCATTGCTTTCCTCGGCCGTACTGAACCCGGCATACTGCCTGATCGTCCAGGGTTGGGTCACGTACATGGCGGAATAAGGCCCGCCCAGAAACGGCGGAATGCCCGCGACAAAACGCAGGGCCTTGTTTTCGGGTCGCGCCACGGCGCTCGGCCGAAGGCTGGGATCGAAAGCGATACTGGAGAAATCCGGAGTTGGCATGGTCGGTAAAATAAACGCCGAAAGATCGGGCAAATTTGAAGGTTTGGCTTATGTTAGCCACCCTCTAATCGTCATTTTATTTACCAATTTTTATCATCCAAAATCGATCCTGCATGAAAAAACTGACAACGCTGCTGCTCGCCTTGCTCCCCTGGCTGGCGCTGGCGCAGGTCGCCAACAGCCGCATTCTGTTCGTTTCCAACCTCAACAGTCAACAGGAAGCCCCTCCCGTCAACAACAATGCCCGCGGCGTCGTGAGTTTTCTGGTATCCGACGACCTTGGTTTTTTGCGCATCCATGGCGTATTCAACGGCCTCAGCGGCCCGATCACCGGTTGCAGCCTCCACACGGGCGCGGAAGCCACTTCCGGCCCGGTCTTTTTAGACCTTTCCAGCCAAATCGAAGGCAACACCCTGCGCGCCGATATTCCCATGCCCGCGGGTTTTATGTCAAAGGCATTGCGCGAGCAGCTGTACCTCAACGTCTCCACGGCGGCCAACCCTTCGGGTGAAATCAGGGGGCAACTGTTCATCAAATCGGACGTGATCTACGGCACAGCACTCGACGGACTGGCGGAAGTACCCGCGGTCAACGGCGCCGCCAGCGGCATCATCAAGTTCACCTACTCGCCGGGCCAGACCAAAGGCCAGTATTTCGCCGTTGTGGACGGCCTCTCCGGCCCCATTACCTCCGCAGACATCCACGACGCGGCTGCCGGCGCCAACGGCCCGGTGTACGCGCCGCTCACCGTCGCATCCGCCAACACGCTCGTCGGGGAGTTCGTTTTTACCAATTATCCCGATTTTTTGGGCAAACTGGAAAATGAAGGGTTTTACGTCAACATCAAAACTGCCGCTCATCCTTCGGGCGAAGTACGCGGCCAGTTGCATTCTCCCGGCCCGTTTTGTTTCGATGCCATCCTGAACGGCGATCAGGAAACGCCCCCCGTGGCCAGCGCCGCCGGCGGCACGGCCGTCGCCACGCTTACCGCCAACCTCGACACCCTGGTGTTCAAGGCGACTTTTCACGGGCTGACGCCCACGGCAGTCAACTTTTGCCGCGGTGCGGCGGGCGCCTCGGGGCCTGTGATCCTGCCGCTGACCCAGAGCAGTTACCCCAATTTTTTTGCGGGAAGGGTGCCGGTTTCAGCCGATGTGGCGCGTGATTTTATCCGGGGCGACGTGTATGTCAACATCCTGACCGCCAGTCACCCCGACGGTGAAATCAGGGGTCAAATGCAGCCTATGCTGCGCACCGTGTACGCCTTCGACCTGTGCGGCGAGCAGGAAGTGCCGTCCAACAATTCGACGGCCGAGGGCACAGCCATCATCAGCATGAGCCGCTTCAATACCCACCTCGACTACCTCTACACCACCACCGGCCTGAGCGGCGCGGCGACCGTCGCGCATATCCACACCGGGGCGCCGGGCGCCTTCGGGCCCGTATATGCGCCGGTATTCGCACCTGCTCCCGTGGGCAGCGGGCAGTTCGAGATCGACGGCGCGTTTTTCACCACCCTGGAATCGGGCAATACCTACCTGAATATTTACACCCCCGATTATCCCAACGGGGAAATACGCGGTCAGATCGGCCGTGCATTGGCTTGCTCCGACAATGTGCCGGTCGCAGAGCCCCTGCTCTCCGGCGCGGTGCTGTCCCCGAATCCGGCGGCTGACGCTGCCGAACTGCGCTTCACCACCCGCGATGCCTTCGCAGGACAACTTCTGATCCGAAATACTGCCGGTCAGGCCGTTTTGATAAAAAATCTCGACCTGTCCGCCGGCGAACAAATCGTACCCGTCGATCTTTCCAGACTGCTCGCCGGATTGTACCTGATTGAAATCCGCAGTCAGGCCGGCAACACGGCGGCTGCATTCAAATTGATCCGCCAATAAACCTGCGCCGCTACACGGCAAAATATTCACCGCCGTGTAGCGGCACAACGTTTTTAAAAACCGTGCTTTGTGGCGCTTTATACGCCGCGTTTTTTCTAATAATCTAATTTTCAAAGACTTGCCTTGAAAGTAGCCGGTTTTACTTTTATCAGAAATGCCGTTTTGTACGACTACCCTGTCGTGGAAGCCATCCGTTCCATTCTGCCGCTCTGCGATTATTTCGTGGTGGCGGTGGGGCGCTCCGACGACGATACGCTGGACCTGATCCGCAACATCGGCGACCCGAAAATCCACATTCTGGAAACCGTCTGGGACGATGCGCTGCGCGAGGGCGGCCGGGTGCTGGCTGTGGAGACCAACAAGGCTTTCGACGCTATTCCGGCCGACTACGACTGGGCGTTTTACATCCAGGGCGACGAGTGCGTCCACGAGGCCGACTGGCCGGCGATCCGCGCCGGCATGGAGCGTTGGCTCGACGATGCGGCCACGGAAGGGCTGTTGTTTCGATACCGTCATTTTTACGGCTCTTACGACTACCTCGGCGCCAGCCGTCGCTGGTACCGGCAGGAGGTGCGCATTGTGCGCAACGACAAAAACATCCGGTCGTACCGCGACGCCCAGGGCTTCCGATGGTCCGACGGTCGCAAACTGCGCGTCAGGGCGATCGATGCTTCTATCTACCATTACGGTTGGGTAAAACACCCGGTAGCGCAACAACGCAAACAACTGAATTTTAACCGTTTGTGGCATTCCGACGACAAGGTCCGACAACTCGTGGGCAATGCCGAGACCTACGCTTACGACGGGTCCGAACCGCTCGTTCGCTTCGAAGGCGCCCACCCGGCGGTGATGCAGCCCCGGATCGAGGCCGCCAACTGGCAGTTTGCCGGCGACCCGACCTCGGCCCGCTGGACCCTGAAAGACCGCTTGTCCAATTTTTTGGAAAAAACACTGGGCTGGCGGCCGGGTGAGTACCGCAATTTTATCAGAATCAGGTGAACATTTGGCCCCGATCAGGCATTTGAATACAGTCCCGAAAGCCGTACACAAGACTTTTCCAGGTGGTTATTTACGTCAAAAACATGGTTTGCGCCCGCTGCAAATGGGTGGTCAAAAAGGTGCTGGAAGAGCAGCGCCTGACCCCGCGCAGCATTGCCCTGGGGGAAGTTGAACTGGCAGAAGACCCCGATCCCGGGCAACTGACGCAGATCGCCGAAGCCCTTTCCGAATACGGATTCGAACTGCTCGAAGACCGCCAGAGCCGCCTCGTGAGCCAGATCAAAACCGCCGTGCTCGAATACGTGCGGGAACTCGACGGCGAGCGCCCTGAAAACCTGTCCGATTATCTGGTCAGGCAATTGCATCACGATTACTCCGCGCTCAGCAACCTGTTTTCCTCGGTCGAAGGCGCCACCATCGAGCAATACTACATTGCCCAGCGCATCGAACGCGCCAAAGAACTGCTTGTGTACAACGAACTCAGTATCAACGAAATCGCCTGGAAACTCGGATACAGCAGCGTGGCGCATTTGAGTACGCAGTTCAAGAAAATCACCGGCTTCACGCCGACGCAGTTTAAAGCCATGGGGCCCCGCAAACGCAAGGGGCTGGAAGAGATTTGACCAAAATCTTGTAACAAGTTTCCAAAATCCTGTAAGCCCGGCAGGCGCTCTGCGGCCGAACTTTGCCTCAAAGATTGATCTATGGCAAACGTCGCATTACAGGATAAAAAGCAAGAACAACTTGTCCGGCAGCGCTTCCCGGTCACGGGAATGAGTTGCGCAGCCTGCGCGGTGAGCGTGGAGGAGATTGTCGGCAAACAAGCCGGCGTGCAGGATGCAGCGGTCAATTTTGCCACCCAAACCCTTGAAGTCAGTTTCGACCCCGTGCTCGCCACGCCCGAAAGTATGCAGTCGGCCGTACGCGCCGGCGGCTACGACCTCATCGTGGCAACAGGCCAGGCCGCCACCGAGCAACAGGAAGAAACCCAACGCGATTACATCCGCCGCCTGCGCAGACACACCCTGTGGGCAGCCGTTTTGAGCGCCCCGGTCGTGGCGCTCGGCATGTTCGGGATGCATGTCGAGGGCGCCAACTGGATCATGATGATCCTCAGCGCGCCAGTGGTTTTTGTGCTGGGCGCGCGGTTTTTCAGCGGCGCCTGGAAGCAGCTGCGCATCGGAAAGGCCAATATGGACACGCTCGTGGCATTAAGCACGGGTATCGCCTTCATTTTCAGCGCTTTCAATACTTTTTACCCCTCCTTTTTCCACCGACAAGGGCTTCACGGTCATGTGTATTTCGAAGCGGCTGCCGTGGTGGTCACCTTTATTTTGCTGGGCAAACTGCTCGAAGAACGGGCCAAGGCCGGCACTTCTTCGGCCATCAAAAAACTGATCGGCCTGCAACCCAAAACCGTGCGCGCCCTTCGCAACGGCGTCGAAACGGAACTCGGCATTGCGGAAGTGCAGATCGGTGACGAATTGCTGGTGCGCCCCGGCGAACGCATCGCGCTCGACGGCAGGGTCGTCTCTGGCGATTCCTGGGTGGACGAAAGCCTGCTCAGCGGAGAGCCGCTGCCAGTGGCCAAAAACGCGGGCAGCCAGGTATTTGCCGGTACGATCAATCAAAAAGGCAGTTTCCGTTTCAAGGCGGAAAAACTGGGCAGCGAAACCCTGCTTGCGCAAATTATCCGGCAGGTGCAACAGGCCCAGGGCAGCAAAGCGCCCGTGCAAAAACTGGTCGACCGGATCGCAGGCATTTTCGTGCCCGTCGTGATCGGAATCTCGGTGCTCACCTTCGTCGTATGGATGGCACTGGGCGGCGATAATGCCTTTGCCCACGCCCTTATGGCGAGTGTGACGGTGCTGGTCATCGCCTGCCCTTGCGCGCTCGGGCTCGCCACGCCCACCGCTATCATGGTCGGCGTGGGAAAAGGCGCCGAATACGGACTGTTGATCAAAGACGCGGAAAGTCTTGAAATGGCCCACAAAGTGAATACCGTGGTGCTCGACAAAACCGGCACCCTGACCGAAGGACATCCACGGGTAACCGACCTGAAATGGCTGACGCCGGAATCCGCCGAACAAGCTGCTATCCTGCTGGCGTTGGAACGACACTCCGAACACCCCCTGGCCGGGGCGATCGTCGAATACCTGGCGGAAAAAGGGCTGCCCGCCCTTTCTCCCGAACGTTTCGAGAGCCATACCGGTCAGGGTGTGTCGGGTGTTTTCGGGTCAGGCGTTTACTATGCCGGCAGCCTGCAATGGCTGGATTCGCTGGGCCTTGAACTGCCCGACTCGACACAGGCCGCCCAATGGCAAGAGCAGGCTCGTACGGTGGTGTTTTTTGCCCGTAAAAACCAACTATTGGCCCTCATCGCGCTTTCCGATCCGCTCAAAAACGGCTCGGCGGAGGCTGTGGCCGAACTGAAAAAAGCCGGCATCGATGTCTGGCTGCTTACGGGCGATCAAACTGCCACAGCCGCAGAAGTGGCTCGCCAGACGGGTATCGAGCACGTAAAAGCGGGCTTGCTGCCGACTGACAAGGCCGAAATCATTCGCAATTTGCAAGCCGAAGGCAAAGTGGTGGCCATGGCCGGCGACGGGATCAACGACGCGGAGGCGCTGGCTCAGGCCGACGTGGGTATCGCCATGGGAAAAGGCGCCGACATTGCGATGGAAACGGCGAGAATTACCCTGATCTCGGGCGATCTGCGGCAATTGCCCAAAGCGTTCGCCTTGTCGCGCCAGACGGTGGCGAGCATCCGCCAAAACCTGTTCTGGGCTTTCGTGTACAACCTGATCGGTATTCCACTGGCCGCCGGCATCCTGTACCCGTTCAACGGATTTTTGCTCAACCCCATGATCGCCGGTGCAGCGATGGCGATGAGCTCGGTTTCAGTGGTCAGTAACAGCCTGCGACTCAAAAGCAAAAAATTGTAAAACCTTTATTTTCAAGAAAATACAAAACCATGTCTGGTAAAAAATTTAAAACCAACATCAAATGCAGCGCCTGCGTGGCCAAGGTCACTCCCGCACTGGATCAATTGCTCGGCGAAGGCAACTGGTCGGTCGATCTTCAACACCCCGACCGAGTGCTGGAGGTACCCGACAACATCCGACTGGAAGCACTCACAGAAGTGCTGATCCCCGTTGGATACATGGCCGAAACGGCCAATAACTGACCGAATTTTATCACTTATCTATCAATGGTTATGAAATATGTAATTCTTCTGCTCGGACTGGCATTCAGCCTCTCCGCATGCAGCCAAAAAGCAACCAATTCAGGCACGGAACTGTATAAGGTGGACAACTTTACCGTTTCCGGCAACTGCGGCATGTGCAAAAAAACAATCGAAACCGCCGCGCTCAGCGTCAAAGGCGTCTCGAAAGCCAATTGGGACAACGACACGCACATCATGACGGTTTTCTACAACACCGAAAAAGTCACCCTGGCTCAAATTCAGGAAAAAATCGCGGCAGCCGGCTACGACAACGACGGCAAACGCGGCAACGACACCGCCTACGCCAAACTGCCCGCTTGCTGCCATTACGAACGCCGGCAGTAATGTGAGAGGGGTGACAGGTTTAGTTGGACAGGATTTACAGGTTTAGTTGGACAGGATTTACAGGTTTTTTTGTAAAAACTTAGGCAGGGGCAGCGCCCCGAAAGATTTGTAGCAAATGGTGGAGACAACAGGTACGGAGGGGCAGCGCCCCCAAAGATCATTCGTGGCGCTGCCCCACCGGGATGGATTTTTTCACAAA
>JBGAHL010000021.1:0-92865 GCA_044226205.1 Saprospiraceae bacterium | reverse complement strand
GAGGGGGAGGCGCCCTCACTTGCGATCCTCACCCCCTCTCCTTTGGAGAGGGGGCCGGGGGGTGAGGCTGCGTACTCCCACTCCGCCTCCGTCGGCAGGCGAAAGAGAATGCCGGTCATTTTATACAGCGCCGGCAAAAACTCCCCGGTGATCCTCTCCCACGACACCCGCTCCACCGGCCGCTCATCGCCTTTGAAAAAAGAAGGGTTGTCGCCCTCGCCCATCACCGCTTTCCAGAGCGCCTGGGTGACAGGGAACCGGCCGATAAAAAAGGAAGGGACGCTTACGTCGTGATCGGGGTATTCGTCGTCAAAGGCGCCGGGCGCGCCTTCGGCGCTGCCCATACGAAATGTACCGCCGGGCACGTACACCATGGCGGCCAGCCATTGCTGCGACTCGGGCAGCAGGAGGCCGGGGATGGTGAAGTTTTCGGGTCGGGTGAGGAAGGGGTGCATGGGAAAGCAAGTGTTTGCGGGGGTAAAGAAAAGGATTTTTTCACCCCGCCCCGGCCCTTCGCCCCGGAGAAGGGGGAAAATCGCAAGATGTTGAGACGTAGACAATTGGATGGAACAATTGCATTCCCCTTTCCCTGCCACCCTTCGGGCGGAGGGGCTAAACGAGTGGAGGGCAGCTCGCTTGCACGAGGGATGAAACAGGCTTATATTGGTTCCTATATCAAACCATGTTTTCCGCACATCATTTCCGATCCGGATATCCTTGGTGGAAAGCCTTGTATTGCCGCGCATTAGCTTGGAGCTCATTCTTGAATGGCTGGGAACCGGTGGTACAGCGGAAAGTCAGAATTAAGAAAATACATTATGCCGCGATGCGGCACGAAATGCTCACACCATCTTCCATGGTTACATACATTGAGCCGCGATGCGGCGCAGGCAAGGTATTGGCGTTTTCGGGCATCTCTTACTGAAAACCCCCAGAAACGCACTTACCCCCACTGCCGCATCGCGGCTCAACGTATGTAGCCATGGAAGGTCGCGAGAGCGAATAGGCGCCGCATCGCGGCAAAACGTATCATTTGCCCTCAAAATTCAAGATGGCTATTTTAACCGCCATCTGGCCTCCCACTCAATTATTCACGGGCAAAAAACTGTACTCCTTTCCGTACCGCAGCATTTGCTGTACAAAATCGAGTTCGGTTTCCACTTTCACGTCGGTGATGTTGCCCTGGGCGTCGGTGACGGCCACGAGGCGGGGCTGTACAAAACCGCTGTACGGCTTGGTGGGCAGGGAGGCGTAGCGGCCGCGCACCTCGGTGACGGTGGCGGGGTCCACTTTCACGCCGTAGCCTTCCACGAGCGCGCGGGCGGCCTTGAAGTCGCCTTCCGATTTGATGCGCTGGATCTCGGCGAGCAGCTGGCCGAAGAGTTCGCGCAGTTTGGCGTAGTCGCGGATGTCGTAGTAGGTTTTGCCGTTGCGCACTTCCTTGACGATGACGCCGTCTTTCTGCCCTTTTTCATACACCCAGGAGGCCACGAGCAGGCGGTTGCGCATGTGGTCTTCCTCGATGTTGTCGCCAGGATGAACGCGGCGCAGCTGCTGGAGCATGCCGTTGCGGATGTACTGGTCGTACTCGGCCTTGTAGGCCTCGGCGTCGGGCATGAGGCCCCACTCGATGAGTTTGGGGTCGGGCATAAAGTAGAGGGCCACGAGGTCGGCGCGGCCTTCTTCGAGGGTGCTGGCGTATTGTTTGAGCGTGACGTTGGGCTCGGGCATGCCCGCTTTGAGTTGGCCGCTGGCGTGGCCGATCACTTCGTGCAGGGCGGTGTGCATCTTGCCGCAGGCTTCGCTGTATTTCTCGGCGCGGGCGATCTCTTCGGGGTCGTTGGCAAATTCGGCCACAGCCGCCGCGCCGCCGGCTTTGCCGTAGGCGTTTTCGATGTTGTTGAGGCTGACGGACTTGGAGCCGTAATCCTGCCGGACCCAGTTGGAGTTGGGCAGGTTGATGCCGATGGGCGTGGAGGGCGCACAGTCGCCGCCTTCCATGGCCACGTTGATGACGCGGTACGACACACCTTTCACTTCTTTTTTCTTGTACTCGTCGGGGATGGTCGAGTTGTCTTCAAAATACTGGGCGTGCTGGCTCACGACGGCCATTTTGGCGGTGGCCTCGGGGTCGTTGTACTGCACGGCGGCTTCGAAGTCGGCCTTGTAGCCTTTCGGGTCGTGGTACACTTCGATAAAACCGTTGATGAAATCGATGGTGCTGGCCGTGTCCTGCACCCAGGCGATGTTGTATTCGTCGAACTTTTTCAGGTCGCCGGTTTTGTAGAATTCAATGAGCAGGCGGATGGCTTTTTGCTGCTGCTCGTTTTCGGCGTAGGGAATGGCTTTTTCAAGCCACATGATGATCTGGTCGATGGCCGGGCCGTACATGCCGCCCGATTTCCACACCTGCTCGACCGGCTGGGGACCGAGGCCGCCCACGAGTTTGGAGTTGAGGCCGATCATGGGGGCTTTTTCGCCGGCGGCTTTCACTTTGGGTCCGTAGTAGGCATCGACCTGCGCGGCGGTCAGGTTTTCATAAAAATTGACAGCCGATTCCTTGATCACGTCCACGCCTTCGTCCTTGCTGGTACGCTTGGCGTACACGGTCGGGTCGAACAGGATCGGGGTGAGTTTGGCGATCAGCGTGCCGGCATTTTCGCCCGAGGCCAGCGGGAGCGCGGCGGGGTCGCTGCCGTTGACGAGGCTGGCGAAGTACTCCTTGCTGAAACCGGGTACCAACTTGGTCTCGTTGTAGTGGTGGTGGATGCCGTTGGAGAACCACACGCGCTTGGCATACAATTCAAAAGCTTTCCAGTCGGCCGAATTGCGGTCGCCCTTGTAGGTATTGAAGATGCCCTCGATGGTCTTGCGCACCGTCAGGTTGTACTTGCAGTGCTGGTCGTAAATGATGTCGCGACCGGCCAGGGCAGCCTGGGAGAGGTAGTAAATAAAGGTTTTTTGCTTGAGGGACAATTTGTCCCAGCCCGGCAACTCGTAACGCAGCACCTGGAGATCGGCAAACGTATCGAGCACCACCTTGTCGGCGGCAACGGGCGGCGTTGGCGCGGGTTTGTTGTCGGCGTTTTGTTGTTGACAGCCCAGGGTCAGGAAAGTGACCGACAGGGCCGTAAAGAGGGCAAGCGGAAGGAAGTGTCTATACATTGGAAAAGATAATTTGATTGGTTAATTGTAACTGATTAGGTCATTCTGACCTAACCAGTTACGGTTAATTTTTTTGGTGTTGGGCGTTGGTTTTAGGGCATTTCTGCTCTCGAATATTGTCAGGAGGCGGAGCCTCGCGCGAGCGGGGTAAAAAGAAGCGGCAATTTCCTTGACTCCTCACCTAACCAGTTACGGTTAATTTTTTTGGTGTTGGGCGTTGGTTTTGGGCATTTCTGCTCTCGAATATTGTCAGGAGGCGGAGCCTCGCGCTAGCGTTTAGGAAGTAGGTCGCGAGGCAAAGCCTCGCGCGAGCAGTAACCGCTAGCAGCCCCTTTTTCCCCTTTTTTCCCAACCCCCTAAAACCTACTCCACCACCAGGGCATTCAGCTGGTTGAAAAAATCCTTGGCCTTTTGCTCGACCGGGAACTTGTCGTCGCCCCAAGCGATGCGGCGAATGGCGCTGCCTTCCTGCTGCTGCACGAAGCTGTACACGTTGCCGGGGTGGTTGAAGTCGTATTTTTTCAAATCCTTGTCGAAGGTTTTGAAGAGGTTTTTAGCCGTTTTGGGCTTGGTGCCCTTTACCTCCTGCAAAGCCAGGCCCGTGCCGTTGCGGCGGAAAATCTGGCCGTTTTCCAGCAGCACAAACGAGGTTTCCTGGCCGGCAAAACCGCCGCCATAGCCCCAGTGCAGTTGTTTGGACGGCATGTTTTCGGGCGTGTATTTGGCGCCGGGCGAGCATTGCCACAAACCGGTGACGAGCAACAGGGTGAAAGCGCTGAACAACAGAATTCTTTTCATTGGATCGAGTTGTATGGTGTATGTGTATGTGCAATCGATGGCTTGCCCCCCTTGCCCGGCCTGTCACGCGGGCATCAGCTGCCGCGGACCGGCCGCCAGTATGAGGGGCTTGACCTGATCGGCAAATTTGGCAAAGTTTTTCGCGAATTCCCCGGCCAGCCAGTGGGCTTTATCGTCGTAAGCCTTTTTGTCGGCCCAGGTGTTGCGCGGGTTGAGGATCTCGTAAGGCACGCCGGGGCATTCGACGGGCATGGCCAGCCCGAACACCTCGTGTTCTTCAAAATCCACACGGTTCAGATCGCCCCGCAGCGCGGCGGTGATCATGGCGCGGGTGAAGGCTAGTTTGATGCGGCTGCCGGTGCCGTAGGGACCGCCGCTCCAGCCGGTATTGATCAGCCAGACGTTGGCTTTGCTGCGGCGAAGTTTGCTGCCCAGCAAATCGGCGTATTTCGCCGGGTGCAGGGGCAGGAACGGCGCGCCGAAGCACGCGGAAAACGCCAGTTTGGGGTCCTTGATGCCCACTTCCGTGCCGGCTACCTTGGCCGTGTAACCGCTGATAAAATGGTACATGGCCTGTTCGGGCGTCAGTTTGCTGATGGGCGGCAATACGCCCGAGGCGTCGCAGGTGAGGAAAAAGATGTTGCGCGGGTTGCCGTCGGCGCGACTGGGCGATACGGCATTTTCAATGTGGTGAATGGGGTACGATACACGGGTATTTTCCGTGACGCTGCGGTCGGCAAAATTGACCCTGCGCGTGCCCTCGACAAACGTCACGTTTTCGAGGATGGCGCCGTGGCGGATGGCGCGGAAAATATCGGGCTCTTTTTCCTCGGTCAGGTCGATGGTTTTGGCGTAACAGCCGCCTTCGAAATTGAAAACTTCGCCGGGGCCCCAGGCGTGTTCGTCGTCGCCGATGAGCGGGCGGTTGGGGTCGGCGCTGAGGGTGGTTTTGCCGGTGCCGGAAAGGCCGAAGAACAGCGCGATGTCGCCGTTGTCGCCCACATTGGCCGAGCAGTGCATCGGCAGCGTGTCTTTCGTCTGGGTGGGCAGCACAAAATTGATCACCGAGAAGATGCCTTTTTTGATCTCGCCCGTATAGCCCGTGCCGCCGATGAGCAGGCGTTTTTTCTTAAAATTGAGGATGGCAAAATTGTGCTGCCGGGTGCCGTCTGCGGCCGGGTCGGCTTTCAGGCCGGGCACGCAGAGCACGGTCCATTGGGGATCGAAAGCGGCCAGTTCGTCCTGTTCGAGGCGCAGGAACATGTTGGAAGCGAACTGGTTGCTCCACGGCAACTCGGTCATCACACGGATGCGCAGGCGAAAATCGGGGTTGGCGCTGGCGCAGGCGGCCACGTCGCGCACGTACACATCCTTCTTTTTCAGGTAGTTGCAGGCTTTGCGCCAGAGCTGGTCGAACTTGCGGGCGTCGAAAGGCAGGTTGACTTTGCCCCAGTGCACCTTGTTGGCCGTAATGCTGTCCCTGACGATAAACCGGTCTTCCGGCGAGCGGCCGGTGAATTCGCCGGTGGAGATCACCAGGGCGCCCGAATCGGCCAGGCAGCCCATGTTTTTTTGAATGCTGTGTTCGACGAGTTCTTCGGGCGAGAGGTTCCAGTAGGCGGTTTTCCAGTTTTTCAGGCCATGTGCCTCGAGCGAGGCGGCGGGATTTTTAAATCCGACTTCTTGCATGTGGTGCTGCGTTGGTTAGGTGGAAAGGAGCGCTCGCACGGGCAAAAAAGGTGCAGTGGTGGTGTGCCGTTCGAGCGCCGCAAAGATACGATGGAACAGGCAAAAGCCGAGGGAAGCGGCGGGCCGTTTCGGCAGCTTTTGCCGGCTTAAAGCAAATTTTCAAGGGTCTGAAATACGGCCAGCAGCGATTTGCCGCGCGCGGAAAGCGTGTATTCGATGTGCAGGGGCTTTTGCCGCACAAGAGTTTTGCTCAGCAATCCGCTTTCTTCCATCTCGCGCAAAGCCGCCGCCAGCGACTGCCGGCTGGCGCCCGGCAAGCGGCGCAAAAGGCCGTTGAACCGCAAGGGGCCCTCGACTGCCAAACGGAAGATCTGGGGCTTCCATTTGCCCGACAACATTTTTAACAGCCCTTCCGCCGGACACTGTTCGACGCTGGCGGGATCATTTTCGGTAGTCATGTTTTTTTGACTTCTTGTACAGGCGCCGGGGCTGCCTGATTTTTGCACTTCCATCAGCCGTACCAAAGTCGGCTGTTCCTCGGTATGAATCGATTATTCACCTTTCTGGTTTGGACAACAGGCTTCTTTTTTTTCAGCCAATGCCAGGCCCAAACGCAAACAAAACCCATGAGTGTTGCCGACAACCCGCTTTTTTGCGATCCCATCGACGGTATTTGCACGGTCCCGGGCGCCCAAACCGGCGGCTCGCCTTTTATTACCCTGCAAAAACCCCTCCGCATCGTGTATTTCACCGACCCGATCTGCTCCTCTTGCTGGGGCATCGAACCGCAATTGCGCCGCCTCAAACTGGAATACGGCGAACTCGTCGACATCGAATACCACATGGGCGGCCTGCTGCCTTCCTGGGACGTGTACAACAGCGGCGGGATCAGCAAACCTTCCGATGTGGCGCACCACTGGGACGAAGTGAGCGCGCAGTACCAAATGCCCATCGACGGCGACGTCTGGCTCGAAGACCCCCTGCCCTCTTCCTACCCGCCTTCCATTGCCTTTAAAGCGGCGCAAATGCAGGACGAACACAAGGCCCTGCTGTTTCTGCGCCGCATGCGCGAAATGCTCTTTTTGGAAAAAAAGAACATCACCAAATGGGAGCACCTGCAACAGGCCGCCCTCGAAACGGGCCTCGATACCGCCCGCTTAAAAACAGACTACGACGGCCCCGCGCAACAACACTTTCAGGACGACCTGGCCCTGGCCCGCAGCCTGAACGTGCGAGGCTTCCCTACCCTGTTTTTCACCGATTCGGCGCAAAGCCGCCTGGTCATGTACGGCGTCAGGCCCTACGAACAATTCGAACAAACCCTGCTGACCCTGTACCCGGCCGCGCAAAAAAAGGCTTACGGACACAGCCCCGAACAACTGTTTCGGTACTATCCGACCCTCACGACCCGCGAATACGCCGTGCTGGCAGGCACGGGCATGCAGGAAGCGGAACTGGTCCTGACCCAATTGCTCAACAACGGGCACGTCAGCCGTTTTTCGAGCAAAAACGGACCCTTGTGGAAATGGACGGGCCAATGAGTTCCCGCCAAAAAACTCATCACTCAATTCACCATCTCGAACCGCACCCAATCCACGGCGCCGACCGTTCGGGAGGGAAAATTCTCGTTTTTCAACACAAAATAAAGGTCGTGAAAACGCCCGTCGGCGGGTCGTGCGAGCGGCATTTGCACCTCGATGACCGACAGCGGGTCCCCTGTTTTTCCGGGCGGCAAGGGCACGGTTCCAGCCAGGGGGCCGTTGGGCCCGTCGAGGCGGAGTTCGAGGCGGCCGCCGCCAAATTCGTAGCGTTTGTCGCCCGTGGCCACGCCCAGGCTTACGGCGTGCAAGCCTCCCAGGTCGGCGCGTTTAATGACAAAAAAGCTGTTGTGTTTCAGGTCGTTGAGCACCACGGTGTCGCCTGAAAACGGCCGGTAGCGCGTCACGCCTTTCGACACGGAGTCGGCCGATTCAGCCTGAAAAAAAGCAGGGCGAAGCGCGAGGGTTTCGCCGTTTTCCAGCGGCGCCTGCGAGCCGCTGCCCCGGTCGCGGTAGCTGGCCTGGAAAATGAAGGTGCCGGGCGAGGGCTTTTTGCCCTTTGCCGGCGGCGGAATGTCGAGGGCATACCGGCCGCTCACGGGCAGCGACTGCTTCACCTTGGCCGGGCCGCCCAGCGAAAGGATCCAGCGCACCATTTCGCCGGCGTCTTCTTCACTGACCTGCGGGTGGGCGCTCATGACCACCTGGCCCCAGTTGCCAGCGCCGCCCTGAATGACTTTTTTGGAAAGATTGCGCACGGCAAACTCGTTATTGCGATAGCGCTCCGCCACCGCCTGAAACGAGGGGCCGTTGATCTGCCGGTCTTCGGCATGACAGGTTTTGCAGTCCGAACGCTCGATCAGGAGCTTGCCCCGACTGTATTCCGTGGCCTGCTTGGCCTGCTGGTGCCCCTGGGCAATTGAGGTGATGTCGAAGCCCGTTTCGAGGTAATCGATACTCGTCGCGACGGAGGCGGCCGCAATGCCGCCGCTGGCGAGGGAGCCGTCTTCCCGGTCGGAGACCAGCAGTTGATAGTCGAGTTGCGTGCCGGGCTGGTAAAAGCTGCGGTTTTTTCCGCCGAAATCCCAGACCACCTCGGGCGGCTCGTTGCCCACATTGATCTTTTGTTTGGCCGTCGCCCAGGCGCCGTTGGGGTCGCGTACTTTCAGCACGACTTCGTAGGTGCCAGGCGTCGTGTACGTGTGGGCAATGCTGTCGAGCGGGTTGTGTTTTTCTTTTTTCTTTTTGGTCAACCCTGCCTGCGATACGACGCGCCCTTCCCAGTAAAAAGGTTCGGTTTCGTCGCCGAAATCGAGGGTGTATTGCAGGTTGTCGTTGTCGTAATCGCGGGTTTTGGCGGCGGAAAAATAAACGGTCATGGGCGCGGCGCCGGCCGTTTTGTCCGCTGCGAGGCGCGGGTGCGGCGGGCGGTTGCCGCGCACGTAATCGATCCGGCTGATGCGGGCGTCCGGGTTGGAAGAAAACCACTGGGTGCCGTATTCGAGCACCCAAAGCGAGCCGTTTTTATCCAAAAACATATCCATCGGGCGGCTCAATTTGATCGAATCGGCAAAGGTCTCCATACGGCTGAAATTGCCCGCCGAGTCGAGCGTCACGGCCATCATCCAGCCGCGCATCCAGTCGTAGGTGATGAGTTTGCCGTCGTAATAATCGGGCAGGCGGGTGTCGGCCGGGTATTCGTCCGAATAAAAAACGGGGCCGGCCATGGCATTGCGGCCGCCGTTGCCGAGGAGCGGAAACTCTTTCGAGTTGCCGTAGGGATACCAGATCAGCGCCGGCTGCGCGGGCGGCAATTCGCGGGCGCCCGTGTTGTTGGGCGAGTTGTTGATCGGGTGCAGCGGATCGAAAGCGGGGCCGTTTTTGCCCGTGACAAAATCGTGCTCCCGATACGGTTTGTTGTCGCCTACGAAATAGGGCCAGCCGAAAAATCCGGCTGCCCTGGCGCGGTTCACCTCGTCGTGCCCCTGCGGCCCGCGTGCCGTGTCGGGTTCGCCGGCATCCGGGCCTACTTCTCCCCAAAACAACAAGTTGCGCCGGCTGTCGAGCGAAATACGGAACGGATTGCGGCAGCCCATGACGTAGATTTCCGGTCGGCCGGCAACCTCACCCCCCGGCCCCCGCGACCACGGGGAGGGGGGGGCGATAGCAAGTGAGGGCGCCTCCCCCTCTCCCTGGGAGAGGGGGCCGGGGGGTGAGGCCACGTGCACATCCCCATTCACAAACAAGTTGCCGGCAGGGCAGATGTACGAGCCGTCGGGCAGGGGGCGGATGCGCAGGATTTTGCCGCGCAAATCCATGGTATTGCCCGAGGAGCGCTGCGCGTCCCAGCTGCTTCGGCCGGGGCGTTCGTCGATGGGGTCGTAGCCCTCGGAGGCAAAGGGGTTGGTGTTGTCGCCGGTGGAAAGGTACAGGTTGCCGGCTCCGTCGAACTCGATGCAGCCGGCGGCGTGGCAACATTCCTCCCGCTGCACGTCGACGGTGAGCAGCAGGCGTTCGGAGGCGCGGTCGAGGGTGTCGCCCTGAAAAACGAAACGCGAGAGGTTGTTGACCGTCTCGTCGCCCACCGGCGAATAATAGAGGTAAATCCAGTGATTTTTGTCGTATTGCGGGTCGAGGGCGAGCCCCAGCAGGCCATCCTCTTCTTCGGAGTACACGGGGAATTTGGTTACGATGGTGATCAGTCCCGTGTTGGGGTCGAGCAGTTTGATGGCGCCGCGGCGCTCGATAAACAGGATGCGGCCGTCGGGCAACATCGTAAACTCCATGGGTTCGTTGAGTTCGGTCGCGAGCACCGTTTTGACAAAACGGGTGGGATCGGGCAGCCCAGGGGTTTTGCATTGCGTGTAGTCGAGCCGTTTTTGTTGGCCGATGGCGAAGCGAATGCCGCCCAGCAGGTGCTGGAGAAACGCGGGTTCGCTGTACGATTCCTTCGTATGCCCCATGGCGGTGTAAAAAGCGCGGCCGCCGTCGTATTCATGGCACCACGACAGGGGATGGCAGGGGTCGGCCTCGCCGTGCTGGCACATGCCGCCGCCCTCGTAGCTGCTTTCGTCGAGGGCCAGCAGCACCTGCACCGTGGTGTTGAATTCCTTGAAATTGTACCACTCATCCTTGCGCATCCAGGTGTCTTCTTTCAAATGCCGGGTGGCCGGGTGGTCGTGGTTCCGAACCTGGACTTTCGCGTCCTGAATGGCCGGGTGGCCGTTGAAATAGGCGCCGGAAAGTCCGCCATACCATTTCCAGCCGTACTCCGTGTCGGTCGCGGAGTGAACGCCCACGTAGCCGCCGCCGGCCTGGATGTAGCGCTCGAATTCGGCTTCCTGCACGGGGTTGAGCACGTCGCCGGTGGTATTCAGAAACACGACCGCCGCGTAGCGGCGCAGGTTGCGTTCGTTAAAATCGGCGGCATCCTCGGTGGTGTCCATCACCATCTGGTTGTCGCGGCACAACTGCCGAAGCGCGGCCACGCCGGTCGGAATACTTTCGTGGCGATATCCTTCTGTTTTGGAGAAAACCAGAATGCGAGGTGGCGCGTGGTTTTCGGAGCAAGCGGCAAAGGCAAGGGCAACAACGAGCAAAAGAAGCGGGAGGCGCATGTTTTTTTAAATTGACGTAAAAACTCAGGCAGGGGCAGCGCCCCGTGAAATTTGTAGCCTTTTAGTACCAAAATCCATCCAGGAGGGGCAGCGCCCCGTGACATCTTTCGGGGCGCTGCCCCTCCTGATCTGTATTCTCCACCATTTGCTACAAATCTTTTGGGGCGCTGCCCCGGCCCAAGTTTTTACAAGTTGACTTGAAAGCTTGGGGCGAAAATAGTTTTTCAAGCCAACAGTAAAACATTTGTCTGGCCGTCAGCAGCCGTGCCAGTTTCCTGCCTGCATTTTTTTACAACAACCAAAGAAACAATCTGGCTCACTTCACTTCGATCGTTGCTTCCGACACTTGCCACACGCCGAAATAACCCAGGGTTTCGCCCGTCCAGTTGCTTTTCGGGTTGTAAGGCGCAGGCGCGGCCAGCCCCCGCCCGTCGGCATTGGCCAGGTCGGTAAAATAGTCGTAGTAATCGCGACTGGTCGAGAGCAGTTGCACCCGCAGCACATCGGCCTGCGCGAACGATTGGCGGATCACCGGGCGCGAAATCCGCGTTCCGTCGCCCAGTCGATCGTCGGCGAGCAGGTACAGATCGGACAGGAAGCCTCCGTTGCGGTCGATTTTCAGGCGGTAATAATTTTCCTGGCCGGCCTCGTCCTGCCACTCGGCCGTAAGCAGGTAATTCTCCGATGCGCCGCCCGGGCCACCCGCGGTCGCATTTTTTTCAACAAACAAAGTATCGAGCGGCACGACCGAGGGAACGACGGCCACTTTGGACTCGACGGTTTGGCCGTCGGGCAGGACAAACCGCAGCGCTGCCGTATCGCCGGGCAGGGGCGTCAGACCGCTCAGGCGATACAGCCCGTTTCCTTCCTCGGACAATGCATACTCAGCACCGGCGAGGCGCAGCACGGCTTGTGCGCCTTCGATGGTTTCGAAGGTGTTGTTTTGGTAAAAATCGCCGCTGCGGGTCAGTTTCAGCGTGCAGGTTCCATGCGTGGCATCGAGGTTGGCCTCGGCCACCAGATGCGGTCCGGCCGAGTCGAGATCGAGTTGGATAACTTCTTCACAAGCGGCGAGCAGCAAGAGCAGGGGCAATAAAAAGAGCAGGGATTTCATACGCGTTCCGGCAAATTGGTTGATGCAGACAAAGATTCGCCGGCCGGGCGCCGCATGAAAATTTTATCAATGAACCGTTGCCTTTGTTCAATCAACGGGCGCTCAGCGCGTCAAATCGCGGATGAATTGCGGCGCTTCGGGTTCTCCGTCAAAAAAATCGCCTTTGTAGCCGCGCGACAGGGCCCAGCGGTGCAACCAGGAAATTCCCCAGGTCCCGTACACCGTGACCTCCGACTGGTAGGCCTCGTCTTTCAGCGCTTCGTCGAGACGGATGAACGTGTAACCGTTGCGGCGGTACATGGTCGCCAGTTCGTCGAGGTATTCGGCATTGAGCGCGTTGGCGTGCAACAGCAGGATCTGGCGGATGTTGCGGCCGAACAACTGCTCCGACTGTCCTTCGTAGTAATGCAGCGAAGCTTCCATGTACACGATGTAGGATTGCCCGATGGTGCGCATCAGGGCGGTATCGCGGGCGGCCATGGCGCTGTCGTAAGCGAATGCGTACAGGTATTCCTCGTTGTCGATGGTGACCGGGGCTTCGAGGTAGTTGTGCTCGCGAAGAAAAACCCGCAAAGAATCGGCCTTGCTTTCGCGTTGGCCCGTGTGCAGGTAGGGATGCCTGAAATAGCGAAGCGATCTGCCGAATTCGGCGGCAAGCGGCCGTGTCAGGCGCTCGCCCGTCGTAATCTGGGCAAAATAACGTTCGGTGGAAGAACGGTTGTAGTCGATGTGTCCGTAGGTGTGGTTACCCAGGTCCATACCGGCTTCGAGCCAGCGGCGCAGCAACAGGTACCTCGCCGAATCCAGCCTTTCTCCGTCGTCGGGGTATAATTTTCCCTCATTGACAAAACCCGTGGCGGGAATGCCCTCCTGCACCAGATGACCCAGCAGGTCGCTGGTCAGTTTTGCCTCAAAAGCTGCGCCTGCATGGCGGTAAGGCACGGAGGGCAGGTCGTCGATGGTAATACACACCTGTTTTTGCGCGGCAAGGCACGAGGAGAGAAGCAGGAACAGCGGGACGAGATTTTTCATAAACCAAATTTTTTCAACAGACCTTTACCGCCATGGCAAACTTCATCATCCGGAAGGCGGAGCCGGAAGATTTTTCCGCCGTGGTCGAACTGTACAGAAACGTCGCGCGGCAAGGCGGCGGCATTGCCCGCGAAGAATCAGAAATTACGGAAGCATACGTTCGCAACTTCACCGAAAAGGCGCAACAAAAAGGCATGCAGGTTGTCTGTTGCGACGAAAATAACACCTTGATCGGCGAATTGCACTGCTACCCGCCCGAACCGCGCGCCTTCGCCCACGTGCTGAGCGAACTGACCATCGTGGTGGCGCCCGACTACCAGGGGCAGGGCATCGGCAGAAAAATGTTCCAGACCCTGCTCGACCTCGTGCTGCTCGAACGCCCCGGGATCCGTCGTATCGAACTCATCACCCGCGAATCCAATACGAAAGCCATCGCCCTCTATGAAAGCCTGGGCTTCGCAGTCGAAGGACGGCTGGAAGGCCGCATCATCGGCGCCGACGGACGGCCCGAGGCGGATATTCCCATGGCCTGGCTCAACCCGGGTAGCCGATCGTGATCGGCCTGACCCCAATGCCGTGGTTCTGCGAACGCATGGGCTTCCTGCTTGTCGAAGTGCATCGTTTTGGGGCCGACGATACCGACTTCATTCCCTTCCCCGAACTCCGCAAGAATCGGGTTGGCCGGCAGCGCTTCAGCCCCCAATTTTGCCTGAAAAATCAACACGATCATGTCGGAAAACGAGCACATCGATTACCAACGCGTCGCCAGAGCTATTGAATATCTCGACGCCCACTTCCAGCAGCAACCCGAGCTGGAAGAAGTAGCCCGCCAGGTGCATCTTTCTCCGCATCACTTCCAGCGCATGTTTACGGAATGGGCGGGCGTGAGTCCCAAAAAATTCATGCAGTATCTCAGTATCGACCATCTGCGAAGCCGGATTTTTGACCTCAACAACCTGAACGAAGCAGCCGAAGCCGTCGGTTATTCCGCACAATCGAGGGTGTACGACCTGTTTGTCAGTATCGAAGCCGTGACGCCCCGGGAGTTCAAAACCGGCGGCCAGGGCCTCGACATCCGATACGGATTCCATCCGACACCTTTCGGCGAGTGCCTGATCGGTTTGACGGAACGCGGCATCTGCACCCTGGCGTTTGTGGATGACTCGAACAAACAAGCGGAATTCGACCGTTTCCTCGACCGGTGGCAAACTGCGGGGCTCCGAGCCGACCCGGCAGGAACGGCCCCTGTTGTCGAACGAATTTTTGGACAAAAAAGCCCTCAAAAAGTGCATCTGCTGGTGCAGGGCACCAATTTTCAACTTAAAGTTTGGGAGGCGCTGCTGAAAATTCCGGCTGGCGCCGTCAGCACTTATCAACACATCGCACAAAACATCGACCAGCCGGGCGCCTCGCGGGCGGTTGGGACTGCTATCGGACACAATCCCGTTGCCTACCTCATTCCCTGCCATCGGGTGATCCGCAAAGAAGGGCTGATAGGTCAGTATCACTGGGGCAGCACCCGAAAAAAAGCCCTGTTGGGCCGGGAAATGGCCGTATCGGCTTTTTCCTGATCATCTTGAAACCGTCTTTTGCCATGACTGATTTTCAAATAACCGCGCTGCCAGCCGGCGCCTTCTCCGCATTTTTTGACCAAACCGACGACGAATTGGCTCAACTGGGCGCCCGCCGGGTAGTTGCCGATCAAAAGCCGGGCTACCCCTGCCGGGTCAGTTTGAGCGATGCCGAGCCGGGGGAAGAATTGTTGCTGATCCATTACGTCCACCACGACACGAAATCGCCGTACCATGCTTCGGGACCGATTTTCGTGCGAAAAAATGCCATGACCGCACCAACTGGCGTGAATGAAATACCGCCGTTCCTGCTGCATCGGCTGCTGTCGGTGCGCGCCTACGATGAGGCGGGCATGATGACGTCGGCCGTGGTGTGCGATGGCGTCGATCTGGCCGCCCGCCTGCACGAGTTGTTCGACAACGAAAAAACCGCCTACATCCACGTGCACAATGCCAAACCCGGCTGCTTCAATTGTGCGGTGCATCGAGCGCCTCGCCCGAGCGCCCGATAAACGAGCCGTTGCCTGATATCAAAGCCCGGATTTTGCATTCCTTTGCCTGTATGCCGCCCTTGAATTTTCTCCAGGCTTACGAACAACACCGCAATCTGGTGTTCAACCTTTGCCTGCACTACCTGACCAACCGGCAGGACGCAGAGGAGGCGGCACAGGATATTTTTATAAAAATACACGCACGGTTGGGCAGTTTCCAGGAAAAATCGAGCCTGAAAACCTGGATTTACCGCATCGCCGTCAACCATTGCCTCGACGTGCTGAAAGCCCGCAAACGGCAAAAACGCCTGGCCTGGGTCAAAATGGCCCTTTCCGGCAAGCCCGATGCCGCGCCCGAGCCGCCCGATTTCGATCACCCGGGCGTTTTGCTGGAAGACCGCGAGGCGCTCGAACAGTTGTTTCGCCAAATCCACGACCTCCCCGACAATCAAAAGACCGCGCTCATCCTCCGCTACCTCGACGACCTGCCGCCCGCGGAAGTTGCCGAAGTGATGAACTGCTCGGTCAAAGCCGTGGAATCGCTCCTGCAACGCGCCAAACAAAATCTTGAAAAAAAACGCCGCGAGACCGAAGGTCCGTAGCGGTTTTGTCGTCCAATCTTCCGACACATGGCAAAAGAATCCGTACAAGCGCTCCTGAAAAAAGTGCGCCCGACCGAGGCGCCGCCTTTTTTGCTCACCCGCATCGAAGCCCGTCTGCGGGCGGAAGCCGCGGAACGCCTGCCCCGCGGCTGGCAATGGGCCGGCGCGCTGGCATTCGGCCTGTTGTTGCTGCTCAACGTCCTGAGCTTCCGCTCTGCCGACAACCGCTCGCCCGAAACGGCCGGCAGCCTGATGTCTTATTTGCAAATGAACACCTCGAACCAGTTGTATGCTGACCCGGACTAACTTTATTCGACTCACCATCGCGGCGCTGGTGGCGCTCAATCTCGCTACCCTCGCCTTTTTCCGCTTCGGCCGGCCGCACCCGCCCCGACCGGGCCTCGCCTTGAAAAAAACGATCGTCGAACGCCTGCACTTCGACGCGACCCAGACGGCTTCCTACGAACAACTGATCGCCGAACACCGCAAGACCGTACAGGAAAAAGACCAAGAACTCGCACAACTCCGCCAGGCGCTGTACAACACCCTCGCGACCGCCGACACGACCGGCAGGGACTCGCTGGTGCAGCGGATCGGCGCCGTTCATGCTGGAATTGAACAACTGCATTACGCACATTTTCAAGCCATTAAAGGCCTCTGCCGACCCGAGCAGGCCGCAAGCTTCGACCAGCTCAGCGGCGAACTGGCGCGCTTTTTCGCCCCGCCGCCCATGGATGAACCCAAACGCGAGCAATGAAAGCCGGCCCATTTCTCCTGCTGCTGCTTTCCTGCACGGGGGCAGCCCAGCAGTCGTTTGACCTGCCGGTCAGGGTGGTGTACGGCGCACAAACCGTGCAAATCGACACACCGCTCCGCAGCGGCGGCGACTCGCTGGCCCTGCACAGCCTGCGGTTGTACCTGGGGCATTTTGTTTTTGTCAAAAACGGTCGGACTTTTCCTGCCGGGCCGGACGACTATTTCCTGCTCGATCTGGAAGAGCCCGAATCCATGCTCCTGCACTTCGCCATGCCGGCCGGCGGCGGTTTCGACAGCCTGCGCTTCGAGCTGGGCGTCGACAGCCTGACCAATTCCGGCGGCGTTCGCGGCGGCGCGCTCGATCCGACCCGCGGCATGTACTGGACCTGGCAAAGCGGCTACATCAACGTCAAACTGGAAGGATTTTGCGCCCGCAGCACCGCCCGCAACCGCGAATTTCAGTTTCATCTGGGCGGCTATCTGGCGCCCAACCCGAGCGTTCAAACCGTGCAGCTGGCCCTGCCCGCCGGCGGCCAAAGCGTTTTGCAGCTCGATCTGGAACCGTTTTTCCGGCAGATCGACTGGGCTGCCAAAAGCCACATCATGTCGCCCTCCGCCGAGGCCGCGAAACTGTCGGCCGCATTGGCCCAAAACTTCCGCTGGTATGCCGAATAGCCGTTTTGCCCTGCTTTTTTTCGGGCTGGCGCTTGTCGGCTTGTTGGGCCCTGCCCTGCGAACGGCGCCGCCGGCAGGAGAGCCTTTGGCCTTGCAATACCCCGCCTACTGGCCGGCGCCGGCTTACGATTTTTCCCGCAACCCGCTGACCCGGGAAGGCGTCGCGCTCGGCCGGCAGTTGTTTTACGACCCTGTTTTATCGCGTGACAGCACCGTGTCGTGCAGCAGTTGTCACCTGTCGTACACGGCTTTTACGCACGTCGATCACGCCCTGAGCCACGGCATCGGCGACCGCATCGGCACCCGCAACTCGCCGGCGCTCATGAACCTGGCATGGAGCCGCCTGCTGATGTGGGACGGCGCCGTGAACCACCTCGATGTGCAGGCCCTGGCGCCCGTCTCCAACCCCGTCGAGATGGACGAGAACATCGCGCACGTGGTGGAAAAACTCCAGCACAACCCGCGTTACCGGGCCCTGTTCACAGCCGCTTTCGGCGACGAGCGGGTGACGGGCGAGCGGACCCTGAAAGCCCTGGCACAGTTCGAACTTACGCTGGTGAGCGCCGACTCGCGCTACGACCGCGTGATGCAGGGGCGCGACAGCTTTTCCAGGCAGGAACAAAACGGCTACCGCCTGTTCCGGCAATTTTGCGCCGATTGCCACGCCGAACCCTTTTTTACCCATTTCGGCTTTGAAAAAAACGGACTGCCGCCCGACACCAGCCTCCGCGACTATGGCCGGATGCGGGTCACGGGGCTTGCGGCCGATTCGCTGAAATTTAAGGTCCCGACCTTGCGCAACATCGAATTTTCCTACCCCTACATGCACGACGGCCGTTTTAAAAAACTGCGCGAAGTCCTCAATTTTTACACCCAAACCACCGCGCTCGATCAAAAAATCACCCTTTCTGCCGATGAAAAGACCGACCTGCTCGCCTTCCTGCTCACCCTGAGCGACCGGGCTTTTTTGTTCAATGAAAATTTTGCCTTTCCAAAAAATTGAATGGCAGCGAAGGTTGCGGCCCGGTTTGTCGTCCAAGCGCTTATTTGTCCTTCATCTTGTCTTAATTGCATGAAAAAACTCCTTTTTGGCATCGCCTTCCTCGCCTGCGCGGCCTTGCTGCCGGCTCAAACCAACCCGGTCATCAACTCCTGGCTGATCAATACCGACGGCCTCAAAGGCCGGCACTACGTACAGGGCAATTCCACCCCCATTCAGGACAACGTATTGGCCAATGTGCAGTCGGTCCAGTACTCCGCCAACTGGGTGTATGTAAAAGCCACGGGCATCCCGGCCTACATCACCGGGCCGTTTCTGGATGGCAACCCGTCCATCGCGCAGGCTCAGTCGGGCTTTTTTAAAATGCCGCTCAACCCCGTGCCCAACACCGGCAACCCCACCCCGACCAATTTGGGCAACATCGGAATTTTTATCAATGGCGTGGCGCTGTTCGACTACCGCGACGGGGTTTCGTGGCACAACGCCACGCAAACGCTCAAAGGCGGGCCATTTGGCGGCATGGGCGACAACGTCTGGAACCGCGACGCCGTGGTGGCCGAGCGCCAGGGCTTCGATTGCGCCAAAGGCCACCCGGCTATGGGCAACTATCACCACCACCAGAACCCTTCGGCGTTCAACCTGGACCTCAACGTCATCTCCAGCGTTTGCGACCTGTACCTGGCCGACGGCCTGTACACGCTCGACAGCACCCAGCATTCGCCCCTGATCGGCTTTGCCTACGACGGCTACCCGGTTTACGGCGCTTACGGCTATAAAAACCCCGACGGCACAGGCGGCATCGTGCGGATGAAATCTTCGTTTCAACTGCGCAACATCAACGTGCGGACCCACTACGCCAACGGCAACGACGTGACCGACGGACCGCCCGTCAACGCCAATTTTCCGCTGGGCTATTTCCGGGAAGATTACGAGTTCGTGTCGCACGCCGAAAGCGATTATCTGGATATTCACAACGGCCGGTTCTGCGTGACGCCCGAATACCCGCAGGGCACCTACGCCTACTTCTGTACGGTGAAAGAAAACTGGAACTCGGCCTATCCTTACGTCGTCGGGCCTACTTTTTACGGGGTAAAAAGCGCTTCAAAAGTGCAGTCGGTCAACGAACCCGTCACCACCTACAATCCGGCGGCGACGGCGGTTTCGGAGCAGGACAATGCCTTCGATCTTCAAGTTTTCCCCAACCCTTCGGGCGATTTTCTGGCGGTGCAGGTGCAAGGTCTGATCAAAGAAAAAATCGAGGTACGGCTCGGCGACCTCAACGGCAAAATCCTGCAACAAACCTCGATCGAGCCTGGAAGCACCATCGGCTACCTCGACGTGCGCAGCTTGTACGACGGCGCTTACCTGGTGTGGTTTTCTGCCAACGGCAAGGATTGGGGCGCGCGGAAGGTGGTGGTGGCGCACTGAACCTGGGTCTCCTGACGAGGCAGGGGGCCGTTTCGCTTTTTGACCGATGTTGCGTCTTTTTCGGAACAAAAATCGTCCCGACGGGGGGGCAACATCGGCAAAAGCCCTATAATTGTCTGATTTACAAGCAAAATCGACAAGATGCAAACCCTCGCTCAAGTTCTGATCGCTCTGATCGCCTTCGAACACCTGTACATTCTTTACATGGAAATGTTTGCCTGGGAGACGCTCGGGCGCAAAACCTTTCGCGGCGCCATGCCCGACGAATTGTTCGGCCCCACCAGGGTGATGGCCGCCAATCAGGGGCTGTACAACGGCTTTTTGGCCGCAGGCCTCGTCTGGAGCCTGCTGATCGGCGATCCGCTCTGGGCGCGCAAGGTGGCGTTGTTTTTCCTGGGTTGTGTGGCCGTGGCAGGCACGTACGGCGGCATCACCGCCGGCCGGAAAGTGTTTTTCGTGCAGGCGCTGCCGGCCATCGCGGCGCTGGTCGTGGTGTGGCTGGCGAACGCCTGATCAGCTGCGTTTCGAGCGCATGGCCTTTACTTTTTGCACGCCCGAATCGGCGGCAAGACGGCGGTATTCTTCCGAATCGACGGGATAAATCGCCACTTTGCCCTCGGCGTTGTGGTGCACGCCCCAGCCGTAGCGCTTGGGCAGCGGCGAGGCCCGCAGGCAGGCTTGTCCTTTTGAAAAAAATTGCTCCCGTTCGGCTTGCAAACTGCCATGCAGGCCGTTTCTGGCGGCGAAAGTCCCGAAAATGACGTCGTCGGAACAATACTCGTAGGGGTGTTCGAGGATCATCTCGAATTGCAGGCGCGCCACAGACTTGTCTTCGCCTTTCAAAGGCGGCTCCTCGGCGCTGTTGATCGGGCAGTCTTCGGCGATCTCGATCAGGGTGTTGTAGTAATTCGTGGTGTGCATTTTTTTTAATGTTTTCACCGCTAAGACGCGGAGACGCAAAGGGTTCGCAAATTTCTTTGCATTTTCACCGCGGAGACGCGGAGACGCAAAGGGGTTGGTGAATTTCTTTGGGTTTTCACCGCTAAGACGCGGAGACGCTAAGGGTGCGCGAATTTCTTTGCATTTTCACCGCGGAGACGCGGAGACGCAAAAGAGTTGGTGAATTTCTTTGCGCCTTTGCGTCTTTGCGGTGAAAATGAGGATGATCATCATAAATTATTGGTTTCCAGCAGTTTTTTCATTTCTTTCATCATCACCGCCCAGCTTTGAACCGAATGCACCTTTTTTTCCAGGGTATCGATGTTGCGCTGGGTAATGGTTAAAACGGCGCCCGCGCCTTTGGGTTTCAGGCGGTAGCGGATGATTTGATAGTTTTCGGGCAGGTCGGGCAGGTCGGACCACGAACTGTGGTAATTGTACTCCAGCATTTTTTCGGGTTCAAATTTGAGCACAGTGCCCTTGTCTTCGTAAGGTTTTCCTTCCCATTCGCCCCGGAAAAAAATCGGCGTGCCTGGCCGCCAGTCGGTGACCATTTCAGTGCCGAAAAAATATTTTTTGACCATTTCAGGACGGGTAAGCGCCGCCCATACCTTGGCCACGGGGGCATGGATGGTGCATTGTGTTTTTGCCGTAAAAGCCATTTTTAAGTCGTTTTTGTTGTCAAAATGGATGATGCGACAAAGGAAAAGCCCTTCACTGACAACCCTATGTCAGCGGGTGTCCGGGCGTGTCCACAATTTCTCGCTGAATCGAATGCAGGTATTCCTGCAAGCTGATGTGGTCGGTTTTGCGAAAAGGCTGGAGGGTCACGGTCAGTTGGCTGATCCGCGAGGTACGAAAATCGCGGTATTCGCCGCGCAGGTGGCACCAGGCGATGAGGTGCCAGTTGAGCGAATAAAACGTGAGGCCGATCGGCTCCACCTCCCTCAGGCTTTCCTCCTCCTGCTGGTTCACGTAGCCGATGCGAAGTATCCTGCGCTCGACGATCGCGTTCTGGATGGGCACCAGGTAATCGGTCGCGGGCATGAGGTGGGCATAGTGGTCGGGCACGAAATGCGCCGTTTGCCGGCGCGTATGGTCGAGTCGTTCCTGTTGCATGCGGCCCAGCACCATCCTGATTTTCGACAAGGCCGTGCCGTAATGCTGCTGCACCGATTTGTCGGCGAAACGGATCACCAGCGGCTCGGCCAGCGAGAGGGCATTGGCCTCCTCGGCAGTGAGCGAAACCGGCGGAAGAAAAAAGCCGCTGCCCACCGAATAGCCTTTTTCCGGCTCGAACATGACCGGCACCCCGATCTCGCCGATCGCCCGCAAATCGCGGAATACCGTGCGCTCGCTGATCCCGAAATGTTCGGCGATCTGCGGCACGGTGCGGTGTTTTTTGGCTTGCAACAAGGTGATGATGCCCAAAAGCCGGTCGATTCGATTCATGTCAGCAAGGAAAAGGATGCAAAATTTATAAGCCGCTCCCTAAAAACATGATTTATCAAACAAAATTTCACAAAAACGCCGGCGGTCTCATTTCCACCGAAAATTCCAGGTCACCGAAGGCACCATACCGAACAGCGCGGTTTTGACAGCCTCCGTGGTGCCCGGCCTGGTTTCGCTTTCCTCGAAGCTGATGGAGAAGGCGTTTTTGCGGTTGTAGGCATTGTACACGGAAAAATTGAGCTCCGACGACCAGTGGCGATGCTCTTTCAATTGCCAGTTGAGCCCCAGGTCGAGGCGGTGGTAATCGGGCATGCGGTCGCCGTTGCGGCCGCTGTACAGCGTTACGATCTGGCCATCGACGGCATATTTTCCCGTGGGGAACGTCACCGCGTCGCCCGTGTAGTACACCCAGGCGCCCGAGGCGCTCACGCGGGGTGAGATGCGGTAGGTGGCGACCACTGAAATCGCATGCGTGCGGTCCTGACGGGCGGAAAACCAGTTTCCGTCGTTGATCGCTTGGAATTGCCGTTCGGATTTGGACAGCGTGTACGACACCCAGCCCCTGAGCTCGCCCTTGTTTTTTTTGAGAAAAAATTCCGTGCCGTAAGCCCGGCCTTTTCCGAACACCAGTTCCGCCTCCAGATCGGGGTTGAGAAAGGGCTCTGCGCCGTCTTCGTAATCGACCTGGTGGAGCAGGTTTTTGTAATAAGCTTCCACGCTGAACTCCCAGGTATTGTCCTGAAAATTGCGGAAATAACCCAAAGCCCACTGGTCGCCGATCTCCGGCCGCACCAGCGGCGTGCTCGGATACCACAGGTCGGTCGGGGTGCCCGAGGTCGAGTTGGACAAAAGGTGCAGGTACTGGTAAAGGCGGTTGTAGGAGGCTTTCACGGAGCTGTGCTCGTCGAGCAAAAAAGTGGCGCTGGCACGGGGTTCCAGTCCCCACCAGGTATGGTACAAGTCGCCCGAGCGGTAGGATTGCGTCGAGATCGGCTCATCGGCGGCGTTGTAGGTTTTCAGGTCGTAGGGGCCGATATTGCTGAACGTACTCAGCCGGGCGCCGTAGTAGATCGAGAGGCGATTGTTGATTTTCTGCTCGTTGTCGAGGTAAAAACCGGTTTCCAGGGCCTGTTGCGCGGGCAGATCGAGCGCCATGTCTGTGGTACTCTCGTCGCCGTCGTCGGCGCTGAACTGGCCGGGTTTGAAGCGGTGGACGATGGCGTTCCAGCCGAATTGCAGGGTGTTGTCGGGATTGGCAAACCAGTTGAAGTCCTGTTTGAGGTTGTAATTAAAAATACCCGAGCTTAGTTCGATGGCCGTGCCCGCGTTGTCGACGCCGAAGCCATAATCGAAATCGCTGTAAATCAGGGCGGTGTTGCAAAACAGGCGATCGTCGAACACGTGGTTCCAGCGCAGGGTGGCGGTGGTGTTGCCCCAGTCGAGGCCCACACGATTAAGCCCGAACACGTCGCGGCCGAAGTAGCCGGAGAGGTAAAGCCGGTCTTTGTCGCCGAGGATATAATTGGCCTTGGCGTTGAAATCGTAGAAGTACAGGGAGGTTTCGTCAAAGTCTTTGGAAAAGGTTTTCAACAAAAGGTCGGCGTAGGTGCGGCGGCCGGACAGGATGAGCGAGCCTTTTTCATCCTTGCCGAAGGGCGTCTCGACGGTCAGCCGGGAGGAGATCAGTCCGATGCCGCCGGAAACTTCGGGCGAGCGGGTATTGCCGTTTTTCATGCGCACATCGAGCACCGAGGAAATGCGGCCGCCGTACTGGGCCGGGATGCCGCCTTTGTAGAGTTTGACGTCTTTCAGGGCGTCCGAATTGAACACGGAAAAGAAGCCCAGGAGGTGGGAGGCGTTGTACACGGGCGCCTCGTCGAGCAGCACGAGGTTCTGATCGGCATCGCCGCCGCGCACGAAAAAGCCGGCATTGCCCTCGCTGTTGGGGCTCACGCCCGGCAGCAGCTGGATGGTTTTCAGGATGTCCTGTTCGCCGAAAAGCACGGGGATCAGTTTGGCGTCTTTCATGTCGAGCGTCGCGACGCTCATCTCGGTGGAGCGGATGTTTTCGTCCTCCGGCGTGGCATTCACCACCACCTCCTGCAAGGTGGCCGCGGCGCCGATTTCCACGTCGAGGCGTGTGTCTTTATCGAGATCGACCTCAACGACGCGGCTTTCATAACCGACGTACGAAAAACGCAGCTGATAGACGCCCCGCGGCAGGGTGAGCGAGTAAAATCCGTATTCATTGGTCGTGGCGCCCTTGTCGGAATCGACCACTCTGACCGTGGCGTAGAGCAATTCTTCACCCGAAGCGGCATCGCGCAGGTAGCCGGACAGGGTGTGGTTTTGGGCAAACAAACCGGTCGTACAACAGAGGAAAAGCAGCAAAAAAGACCTGAAAACCATAGCGATAGAGGATATTGGGTAGCGTATGGCGACAAAAGTGCCCTCCGCTGCAAGGCGCGGCAAACTTTATCAACCAACGGAAGAAATTTATCAATGAAAGTCCGGGCGCTTACATTCGCCTGGTTTTTAATCAACTGCAACCGTGTTTTTTCATGAAGACAATCTGCCTCGTAATTGGCCTCAGCCTCTGCGCCGTTGCGGCGACTGCACAAAACCTGCTGGTGCAACCCTTTTTGCAAGACGCCGAACCCTTCTCCATCGTCGTGGCCTGGGAAGCCTCCGATACCTCGGCCGGTTACGTGGCCTGGGGCCCGACCGATACGCTGGGCTACGTGTCGACCGGCGAGTCGGAGCCCGGCATGGGCAATTCCCGCATCCATCATGCGCATCTTTTCGGCCTGATGCCCGACACCCGCTATTATTACCAGGTGGTCACGGGCAATGCGCACAGCGAGGTGTACGACTTCGTGTCGCCGCCGCTCAAAAGCGCGGAAAAACCCTTCGCCCTCGTCGCCATGAGCGACATGCAGCAGGATTACTCCAATCCCTACATTTTCAATGAAATATGCAATGAGGGCATCATCGGCTATTTGCAGGATCTGGGCCCCGTGGATTTGCCGGCGCAACTGGCGTTCGCCATTATTCCGGGCGATCTGGTTGACAACGGGAATGATTATTTGCAATGGAAAAACACCTTTTTCAACCCTTCGGAAAATCTGTTCAGCCACATCCCCGTATATCCTGTGCTGGGCAATCATGAAAACAACACGCCCACGTATTTCAAATATTTCGAACTGCCGCTCAACGGCACGCCCGGCTACGAAGAACACTGGTGGTACAAGGATTACTCCAATGTGCGCATCATCGGCCTCAATTCCAACTCGGGCTACACGATCCCTGAGCAACTCGACTGGCTCGAAATGGTGCTCGACGACGCCTGCGCCGACGATGATATCGACTTTGTCTTTGCCCAGTTGCACCACCCGCACCATTCCGAACTCTGGCCCGACGGCAATTCGGACTATACCGGCCAGGTGATCCAGCGGCTGGAAGATTTTTCAACGGCCTGCGGCAAGCCCAGCGTGCATTTTTACGGACATACGCACGCCTATTCGCGTGGCCAAAGCCTCAACCACAACCACAGCATGGTCAATGTGGCCACGGCCGGCGGCAACATCGATTACTGGAACGAATACGCCCAAATCGACTACCCCGAACACATCGTCAGCCAGGACGAATACGGCTTCGTGTGGGTGGCCGTGGAAGCGGGCGAACACCCGCGCTTCGTGCTCAAACGCATCAGCCGGGGCAATGTGGATTTTCCGCTCGACAACGTGCTGCGCGACAGCTTTTTGATCAAACGCTACAACCTTTCGCCCGAACAGCCGCAAGGGGTGTTTCCCTCTCCCGACCTGATCGTTTCCCCCGATTGCGTCATCGAACTCAGCGCCACAGCCTATGCCGATCCTGATGCCGATTTGCACGGCGCGTCCCAGTGGCAACTCGCCAGCGACTCCCTGTTCGCCAATCCTTTGATCGATCAGTGGAAGCAATATGAAAACTGGTACAAATACGTCGATTTGCAGGCCGGCGACGACCTCACCGATGAAAAAATCGAGGGCCTGGCCGACAACTCGACCTATTTCTGGCGTGTCCGTTACCGCGACCGCAGTCTGGGCTGGAGCCCCTGGAGCGAACCGATCCGTTTTTTCACCGGCCCGACCAATGCCACCGGCAACCTCTTGCTCAACGGCGGCGCCGAAGACGGCATCGACAACTGGACGGCCACCGAAGGCGTGATCGAATCCATCCTCAGCGGAGAATGTGCCGGCAATGATGCGCATTCCGGCGACCGCCTGTTTGCCGTGGGCGGCGTTTGTGTGGAAAACGCCTACGCCGAAGCTTACCAGCTGATCGACGTATCGGCTTATGCCCAGCACTTTGTTGATGGCAATGCCAAGGTGATTTTCGGCGGCTATCTCAGCGACTATCAAGGCTCCGACCGGCCCGATTTCCGGCTCGAATTTTTATCTGCCACCGGCAATCTCGTGGGCGCAACCCCCACCTATGGCGTCAATTCGGGTGAATGGGTGAAACTCCGCAAAACCGCCACCCTGCCCGCCGCCTGCCGAAGCATCCGTTTTGTCCTCACGGGGACACGTCAGGGCGGCACGGACAATGATTCGTACTTCGACGATATGTTTTTGCAAATCGACACCGCGCAATGCGAGCTGGTCATTTCAAACGTGCACCAGCCAGCCGGCGGCGACGCACTGCTGCGCTGCCACCCCAACCCGGCCCAGTCGGTGCTGGTCGTGGAGATGGACAACTGGCAGGCGCCCGTGCCTTTTCAGGTGCGCGACGTGCTGGGCAAATCCGTGCTTTCCGGCTATCTCTCCGGCCCTTCGCACAGCATCGATCTCGATGGCTGGAACAGCGGCGTGTACTACCTGAGCACGTCGGGCGCTTCGCGTTCGGCGGTGATGTTTGTCAAACAGTAAACCCTGCAAGCGACAAGCCCGGCGGGTTTATCGGCGTTCAAAAATCTGGATAAACCTGTCTTTTGAACGCGGGTGTTGCAGCGCGGCTTCATCCCAGTAATACTGACTGCCTTCGGGCGACAACTCGACCATTCCGATGGTTTTGTAGTATTTGCTGGCAAAAGCAAAGCCGAAATCGAACATTTCCGTTTTGGAACCATTGGGATAGGCCCAGGAAAACGGGTGTACGACATGCACCAGGAAACGGGGTTTGCTGCGTTCGGCATCCGCTTTGGCCTCCGCGATCCAGGCTGTTTCTTCGGGGTGGTATTTGGCCAGAAAACCCATAAAAAAGTGCCGGGTCGGGCTGCGCATTCCCGTGTAAAAATTCAACTGCGGTTCCGAACCCATGACCAGCAATTCGTCGCCGGGCGCGCTGCGTTTTTTCAGTTCCTTCGCAATTTCAAGGGTTTCGGGAAATGGATTGTCGGCATACGCCACGCGCATTATTTGCTTGATATTGGGTGAGGTGTAATAGGTTTTTCTTTTTCCAAAATCCCAAAAAAACACAACAACCAACATCAGAACAGCCACTATGCCCGCTGGCGCCGAAGGCCAGGCGCTGCTCAGCCGTTCGGTCAGCGCACCCGCAAACAGCGCCGCGCACAACGCGGCGGCTGGAGCCAGAAAAAGCCAATAGTGACTGTAAAAATAGTACCCGGGAAAAACCGAGATCAAGGCTGTACCAAGCACGGCGGCCGAAAACAAGGCCATGATCCTGTAACGGCGGGAAATCAGCCCCAGCGCGAGACCCGCCAGCGCCAACAACCACAACACCAGGTATTCCCGCCACATGGCATTGAAGATGGCGATAAACGTGGGTTTGCGGTCCTCCCAGGTAAATTTGGACGCATATTTTTTCGGATACTCGAGTACCCAGAACAGCATGTCGTTCCAGCCGCCCTGTGCCGCGACCACGGCCAGCCAGCCCGCGACCACCACCACACCGCCCAGCGCCATCCAGCCGGTATTGCGGGCAGCCGCCAGCCAGGCGGAGCGGCGGGGCGTCGGCTGATTGTACACCCATCCCGCAAGGATCAGCAGGACCGGCAGGGCCATCAGAGCGGCAATTTGTTTGGTCATAAAAGCCGTGGCGAGAAAAGCGCCCGCAAGGACCCATTCCCACTTTTTACCGCCGGAAGCGTAGCCCCTCGACGCAAAATAGTAACCGGCAATCAGATAAAATGTCGTGATATGCTCCGCCTGTGCCGTGTACCCGCTGGCCAGCGAAGCCAGCGCCAGCGACAGGTAGCTCAGGGGCGCCAGCAGTGCCGACGGCCGTCCGAAAAGGTTGCGGGCAATGAGAAACAGCAGCAGGGCATTGAGCAGATAAAGCGTCAGGACGGCCAGGTGCAGCCCTTCGAGCGAGGCCCCGAAAACGCCGACCAGCAAGGCGTAGGAGTAAAACAGCGCCGGCGGCTTCATTTCATAAAAATCAAGATACGGCCGCTTCCCGTCGAGGATCAACTGACCGATGTAACCGTAGCTGCCCTCGTCGCGCTCCAGTGGCGTGAGGATAAACTGATAACGAAAATAGGCGTACACCAGCAGGATGATCGCCAGTCCGACCCACCACAACCAGGGCGGCAAGACGATGGCGGGAGCGGTGGCAGGCTTTGCAGCGGGAGGGGCCTGGGGGCGTTTTCCGGTCGGAGGAGTTTTTCGTTTTGTCATGAAAAGGCGATGATATTGGGCAAAAATAGCGTTAATACGTTCTCAACCTTAACTTGCGGCGTGCAAATTCCATTTTTATCCTTTGAAACTACGACAGCCCAAATCAGGCAAGAAGCCCGCGAGGTGTTCGATGCTTTTTTGGCGAGTCATCATTACGTGCTGGGCCACATGACCAGCCGCTTCGAAGCCGAGTATGCCGCGTTCAGCGGGGTAAGCCACTGTGTGGGCGTCAGCACCGGCCTCGATGCGCTGCACATCGCCCTGCGGGTCCTCGACATTGGTCCCGGCGACGAGGTCATTCTGCCTTCCAACGCCTACATCGCCGCCCTGCTGGCCGTATCGCAAGTTGGCGCCACGCCCGTGCTGGTCGAGCCGCGAGCCGACACCTGCAATATCGACCCGGCGCGTATTGGCGCGGCGATCGGCCCCCGCACCCGCTGTATCATGCCCGTGCACCTGTACGGCCAGGCCTGTGAAATGGAGGCGATTATGCAAATTGCCGCGTCGAAGGGGCTTTTTGTCGTCGAAGACAATGCCCAGGCGCATGGCGCCAGCTACAACGGCATTTCCACGGGCGCCTGGGGCACGATCAATGCCACCAGTTTTTACCCGACCAAAAACCTCGGCGCGCTCGGCGAAGCAGGGGCCTTGACTACCCGCGATGCCCATCTCGCCGAAACTGCCGCGACCCTTCGCAACTACGGTTCGCGGGTCAGGTACTACAACGAACTCCTGGGCGGCAACTGGCGTATCGACGAGTTGCAGGCCGGTCTGCTCTCGGTCAAACTGCGCCACCTGGCCGCCTGGACCGAACAACGCCGGCAAATGGCCCGGCAATACCTCGACGCCCTGGCCGGTATTCCCGACCTGCAACTGCCCGTCACGGCAGCCGGGGCCACCCATGTTTATCACCTGTTTGTCGTACAAACCCCGGCCCGCGATGCCTTGCAGGCCCATCTGGGCAAGGCGGGAATCGGTACCCTCGTGCACTATCCCGTGCCGCCGCATTTGCAGGTCGCCTACCGCGACCAACTTCCCTACGGGGAAGGCGATTTTCCCGTTGCGGAGCGCCTGGCCAGACAATGTCTGAGCTTGCCGTTGTACATTGGCCTGGGCAATGCCCAAATCGACTACGTGTGTACCCAAATTCGCCAGTTCTTTCATGCCTAAGTTGTCCATCATCATACCATGTTATTTCAACGAAGCCAACATTCCCGTCACTGCCGAGCGGCTTTTGGCGGCCGAGGCGCTGTACCCCGAGGGCACGGAGGTGGAATACGTGATGGTCGACGACGGTTCGCGCGACCAGACCTTTCTTGAACTTTACCAGTTTCACCGCCGGCGCCCCCGGCAGGTACGCATCGTCAAACTGGCCGGAAACGTCGGTTCGTACAGTGCAATTCTGGCCGGTATGCACCATGCGGGGGGCGATTGCAGCGCGGTCATATCGGCCGATTTGCAGGACCCGCCCGAGCTGCTGCCCCGCATGTACTCGCTTTGGCTGGAAGGCCACAAACTGGTCATTGCCAACCGGGCCGAGCGAAACGACGGTTTTTTAGCCGACTCCTTTTCCAGGCTTTATCACTACTTCATGCGCAGGTTCGCCATCCGCAACCTGCCCAAAGGCGGGTTCGACGTGGTGCTGTTCGACGCCCAGCTGCGCAAAGAAGTGGTCAAAATGAATGAAAAAAACACCAACACGCTTTTTCTGCTTCCTTTCATGGGCTTCGAGCCGGTGTATATTCCCTATGCCCGGCAAAAAAGAGACATCGGCCGCTCCCGCTGGACGCTGGCGAAAAAGGTCAAACTGTTCGTCGACTCCTTCACCGCCTTTTCCTATTTCCCCATCCGCCTGATCTCCGTGATGGGCCTGATACTCGGGTTTGCCGCGCTGTTGTACGCCGGCGCGCTCGTGGCGCTGCGTGTGTTGGGCATGATCGAGGTGCAGGGCTGGACGACGCTGATGGTGGTCATTTTGTTCGTCTCCTCGTTTCAGATGATCGCGACCGGCATCGTAGGCGAGTACGTGTGGCGCACCCTGGATGCCGCCCGCAACAGGCCGGTTTTTGTAGTGGAAAAAGTGATTGAACCCGACTCCGAATAAATCATGTCGAGGGGCGAAACCACTGTTTTTAACCCCGATCGTTGCGCTTTTTTATCAATATTCCGCATAGCAGCATGTCACCCTATCTCATCTACTTTCCAAGCGCCGGCGACAAGGAAATCGGCTTCATCACCATAGCCGAACTGGAGCGCATTCTGCCGTTCAGGGTAGAGCGGATTTTCTGGACCCACAACACCCCCGCGCATGTGATTCGGGGAAAACATGCGCACAAGGAAACCGAACAGGTGCTGGTTGCCCTGAAAGGCAAGATCACCGTGCAAACCGAAACCGTGGGCGGCGAAACCGCCACTTTCGTGCTCGACAACCCCAATGTGGGGCTTTACCTCCCGCCCTGGCTCTGGCACACGCTGCGCTATTCCAGAAACGCCGTGCAAATGGTCATGGCCTCCACGCCATTCAACGAGAACGACTATTTTCGCAACAAGGCCGATTTTATCGAATATTGGTCACAGCATCAGCCATGAAATTCAACGGCAAAAACGTGACGATCAGTCCTTCCGCCCGCATCGGCCGGAATGTCCGCATCGGCGACAACACCACGATCGGTGATCATGTGGAGATCGGCGACGACTGTGTCATCGCCAACGATTGCGTCATCGGAGAACCGCTGTCCGCTTACTACGACCCTGCCGTCGACTACGCCAACCCGCCGACGCGCATCGGGCCCGGCTGCCTGATCCGCAGCCACGCTATCGTGTATGCAGGGTGCGACATCGGGGCCGGATTTTCCACGGGGCACCGCGTCATTCTTCGGGAATATTGCGTGATCGGCGAGCATTGCCGCATCGGCACGAACTGCGATCTGCAAGGCTATCTGCAGATCGGCAATTATTGCTGGCTGCACAGCGGCGTGTTTGTGGCCCAGTACACTCGCCTGGCCGATTTTGTATTCGTGTACCCCATGGTGATGTTTGCCAACGACCGTTTTCCGCCCTCCAACGAAGCGCAGGGCGCCCGCGTCGGGCGGTTTAGCCAGATCGCCGCAAGCAGCCTGATCATGGCCGGCGTCACGCTTGGCGAACACGTCCTGATCGGCAGCGGCGCCGTGGTGACCCGCGACGTGCCCGACTACACCCTGGCGCTGGGCAATCCCGCAAAAGCAGTGAAAGATGTCCGCCAATTGCGCGACCCGGCCACCGGCGAGGCGCTTTACCCCTGGATGGGGCGTTTCGAGCGGGGAATGCCCTGGGAGGGCCTGGGCTATGAAAAATGGGCGGACACCGCCGATTGATACGACGCGTCCGCCCATTGGAACAGGCAGTTTTTTGTCTCACCTTGTCGGTGGAGTTACCGTTTTTATTTTTTCAACAAATCCCGAATTTCAGCCAACAATGTTTCGGAAGGCGTGGGGGGCGGCGCTTCGTTGGGGTTTTTACCCAAAACCCGCAGAAAAAGGTAGAGCGAAATACCGACCATCATGAAATTGATGATGGCTTGCACGATGGCGCCCCAGCCGATATCCACGCCCGCGAGGGTAAACACCGATTTGGAAAAGTCGAGGCCGCCGAGCAGCGCGCCGATCAGGGGAGAAAAGAACTTGTCCACCAAGGCGCTGATGATGTTGTTGAACGCACCGCCGATGACGACGCCGACGGCCAGGGCGAGTGCGTCGCCGCGCAGCAGGAATGTTTTGAGACTTTTGAACATAACACGGAGGAATTTGAAAAAAGGATGTTTTGCCATCAAAGAGGAAGGCTCCCCTTTGTTTGTGTAAAAGAACAAAAATGGCTGCGTTTGGCGTTTGGTTTTTTAAGAGTCTTGACCGGCTGCAAGCGGCGTATTTTTTTCACCGCGGAGGCGCGGAGACACGAAGGAATTCGCGAACCCTTTGCGCCTCCGCAGTAAAAACGCACAGATAACGCTTTCTCCCGACCAGCCGCATCGCAACAAGTCGACTATCGAAGTACTACGATGAAGCCGACCCGTTTTTCCTTCGGTTATTCCGCCAAAACAGGATCACCAAGCCGATAAAAGGCAGGACCGACAAGAGCATTTTCCAGTTCATCGACAAGGCGCCTGCCAGAAAAATGATCAGCACCACGGGAGCCAGAATCAGGATGCCCAGCCAGTTCAGTTTTTTACTCGCATTACCCCGTACAGCGCAATACAAAAGCAGCAGCTGACCGATCAGGCCCGCCAGAATGATCGGGTGGGTGAAATTGCTGCGCCAGCCTTCCGACTGGGTAAGAATTTGATGCTCGGCTTGAAAAATAAAAGACGAGTTGCCCCCGCCCCACTCCATGTAGCACAGAAAGAAAGCGATGACCAGTCCGAAGTTGATAAGTCTGTTATTCATAAGGCGAAAGTACGCATCCTGGCTTTCCGGCGAAATCGGAACGTATTACAAGAATCAGCAGGAAAAATGATTTTCATCCTCCGCTCGAATGGAAGAAATCTGTCCCTTTAATGCCTCATTTTCAATACCTAACCTTGATTCTGATCTATGGCAAAAAAAACCCTTATCAGCGAAGAAGAAGCACTGAATACCACTACCCGGCAGGCACAGGAAGGCGATGTAATCGGCGGCGACACCCCCGTAGAGGCGCGCGCCAAAACGGTCAACCGGCGTATCCGCGCCAAGCTCAATAAAGAAGCGACAGCCCTGGAAGATATCCTCGATCACGCCGGTGAAGACAAAAAAATGACCGCCGAGGAATACCTGAAAAGCTTTCCGCTTGAAGAACGGGAATGGCTGCTCAAGGTATTGCTTGAAGACATTCAGCAAACAGGACTGGCCAGGAGCAAAAAAACCAGGGACGACGAAGAACTGTCGCCCGACTGGCGCAACGGCGGCTACCCGTACAAAAACCTGATGTCGCGCAAGAACTACGAAGCGCAGAAATACGACCTCCAGGTGGAATTGCTCAAACTGCAGGCCTGGACGAAAAAAACAGGCAGTCGCGTCGTCATCCTCTTCGAAGGCCGCGACGCTGCGGGCAAGGGCGGCACCATCAAACGCGTCATGGAACACCTCAACCCGCGCGGCGCCCGCGTGGTCGCCCTTGAAAAACCCACCGAGGAAGAACGCGGCCAGTGGTACTTCCAGCGCTACGTAAAACACCTGCCCACCTTCGGTGAAATCGTGCTCTTCGACCGCTCCTGGTACAACCGCGCTGGCGTCGAACACGTGATGGGTTTTTGCTCGCAGGAGGAATACGCCGAGTTTATGCGTCAGGTGCCCGAGTTCGAACGCAATCTGGTGCGCAGTGGCATCACACTCATCAAGTTCTGGTTCTCCGTCAGTCGCGAAGAACAAAAAAGACGCTTCAAGGACCGCGAAACCCACCCGCTCAAACAATGGAAACTCTCGCCCATCGACCGGGCCTCGCTCGACAAATGGGACAATTACACCGCGGCCAAGGAAAATATGTTTTTCTATACCGACACCTCCGACGCCCCCTGGATCGTGGTCAAGTCGAATTGTAAAAAACGCGCCCGACTCAATGCCATGCGCTACGTGCTCCACAAAATTCCCTACGACAAAAAAGACCTCAAACGAATCGGCAAACTCGATCCGCTGATCGTCGGTCGCTCCAATGTGATTTATGAAAAAGGTGAAAACCTGCTGATCAATGAGAAAATATAAAAAAGGGGCGCCAGAAGCGCCCCTTTTTTATGATTTGAACCGATCGTCGGTCAAGGCGTGCAGGTAATTTTCGAGGTCGATTTTCTCCTGTTCCGTCAGCCCGAGCGGGGTTTGGAGCAAGGTGTCGGCATTGATGGGATATTTGACAAAGTTCAAGGGTTGATCGTAAAAGTCGATCACTTCGCGCAGGGTGCGGAAACGCCCGTCGTGCATGTACGGGGCGGTCATGGCCACATTTCGCAGGCCGGGCACTTTGAATTTACCCAGGTCGGACGAATCCTTCGTGATGGCAAAACGGCCCTTGTCGTCAGCGGGCGCTCCGGTGTACAGGCCAATGTTGCGGAATTCATCGCCGGTGAAATCGGGGCTGAAATGGCAATCGAAGCAGCGGCCTTTTTTCAAAAAAATCTGCCGGCCCCGTCGCTGGGAAGCGCTCATGGCCGCCGTGTCGCCATTGAGCCAGCGGTCGTTGGGCGTGTTAGCGGTTTCGAGCGTCATTTCGAAAGCCGCGAGAGCGTCGCCAAGCGCCAGCGAATCGACCGGACGGTGGTAAATAGCGGTAAACCAGCGTTTGTAATCCTTGTGCTTCGACAGTCGGCGAACGGCATCCTTGATTTCCAGGCCCATCTCGACGGGGTTGCGAATGGGGTGTAGCGCCTGATCAGCCAATGTGGCAGCCCGGCCGTCGTAGAAATAATAGGGCCGCGCGCTGAGGTTCATCGCGGAAGGCGTATTGCGGGCCGTGTGTTGACCGCGGATCCCCAGGCTGAATGGCAGGGTGTCTGCGAAAGCGAAGGCTGGTTTGTGGCACGAAGCGCAGGAAAGGGTGCGGTCGGCGGAAAGAATGGGGTCGAAAAACAGGCGTTCACCCAGTTCTGCGGGCGTAGCCGGGTCGGCGCTGCGATAAGCCGGCAGTGAAAAAACCAGCCCGGCAGCGATGAGCAGGAAAAATGTAATGCGCAACATAAGGCTGCAAAATTCGGGTCTGCATGCGCAAATTTCGACAGCTCGGTCTTATTTAGACAGGATTTACAGGTTTTGAAAAAACCTTGTGAAGAACAGGCAAACCGTTTCCGTCAAATTGATCGACTCCCCTGCCGGAAGTTCATTAAGATTGCAGTGTTTATAAATGACGGATTATCCAAAGCCGCCAAGCCATGCAACGAATTTTCAACTGGGGCATCATTGGTCCCGGCAAAATTGCCCGAAAATTTGCCAGCGACCTGCGCCTTTTGCCCAATGCGCGCCTGCACGCCGTGGCCTCCACCGATGCCGCACGGGCGCGGGCTTTTGCCGACGAGTTCGGCGCCGACTTCGCTTACGGGCGTTATGAAGATATCGTTCATTGCCCGGGCCTCGACGTGGTGTATGTCGCCACGCCACACATGCTGCACCACGATTGTACCCTGCTTTGCCTGGAAAACGGCATGCCCGTGCTCTGCGAAAAGCCTTTTGCCATGAACGCCGCCCAGGCGCGCCGAATGATCGACGCGGCGCGGCACAATGGCGTGTTTTTGATGGAAGCGCTGTGGACCCTGTTCATTCCCGGCATCGTGAAAGCCCTCGACCTGATCCGGCAAAACGCCATCGGCCCCTTGCACACCGTGAAAGCGGATTTCGGTTTCAAATCCGCTTTCGATCCCAAGTCGCGCCTATTCGATCCCCAACTCGGCGGCGGTTCACTGCTCGACATCGGTATCTACCCCGCCTTGCTGGCGCTCGACCTGTTTGGAAAACCCGATCCGAACGACGTGCAGGCGACCGCCAGCTTCGGGCCCAGCGGTGTGGATGAAAGTTGCGCGTTTATGTTCCGCTACCCCGGCAACCGGCTGGCGCTGGGCCACTCGACTGTCGGCGCCAACACACCCGTAGAAGCCTGGCTGTACGGCTCGGAAGGCGCCATTTACCTCTCGCCACGCTGGCACCACACCCCGCAAATCAGCCTTTCCCGTTACGATAAGCCGGAGCACAAAGAAATCTTCGACTGCGCTTTTCCCGGCTACGGCTACCAGTTCGAAGCCGATCACGTACAGGATTGCCTCGACTCCAGCCTGACGGAAAGCCCGCGCGTGCCGCTCGATTTTTCGCTGGGCCTGATGGAAACCCTCGACAGAATCAGGGAACTGATCGGGCTTGTGTACCCGGCCGACGGGAAGTAGCGTTTCGGGGACATTAGTGGTGTGTTTTGGACAGGATTTACATGATTAAGAGGATGATGCTTAAACGGAGCCCCCCCCCTGTAAACCCTGTCCAAAAAAATACGACATACAAGCCCGATAAGGCTCCAGCGTTATTATCCAATCATGTAAATCCTGTCCAAAAATATGCGCATATCTCCCCTACTGTTTATCGCCCTGATGGCCGCCGCTTCATCCTGTCAAAAAGACAACAATCCGACGGATGAATCCGGGCCGAACCTCAATTTTCAATTCAAATTCGCCCCCAACCAGGTCAGGCTCAACAACCTTGGGCAGATTTCAAACATTCCGCAGGGGCACGCCGCGCAGACGCCCGATTTTCATGGGTTGAGTGTGCATTACATCGAACTGGCGCCAACGGCCCTTACCCAGCTCGGCTCGGGTGCCATCCTCTACAAAGCCCCCGAAACCACCGCAGGCGGCGAAAACGCCATCGATTTCAACAAAGCGGATGTGGCCGGTGAAAACGAGGTTTTTACCAAAATCAGCCTTAAAAACGTGCCACCGGGCACCTACCAGTGGGTGCGCGCCAGCGTGGCCTACCAGAATTACGACATCCGTTTCAACATCAACAATGTGCCGGTCATCGGCGATCTGAACGATCAGCAGGGCACCGTGGCTTCTTTTCTGGGCTTCAATACCTACATCACCGACATCAAACCGCGCGAGCGCACGCTGGCGGTCAACGACGACAAAAAACAGGGCTTCTGGGTGTTCGAAACGGCCCTCACGGCGCCGTACAACACCTACGACCAGCTGTACTCCGGCCAGGCGCCGGCCGGGGCCACCACGGTCGTCAACCCGCTCGGGCCAGCGAACCCCGTGCCGCCGGGCTCGTGCGTGATCACGGGTCAGTTTGCGCAGCCGCTGGTCGTCACGGGCCAGGAAACAGGCGATATCACGGTCACGCTTTCCTTTTCCATCAACAAAAGCTTCGAGTGGGTCGATGCCAACGGCAACGGCAAACTGGACTTTTACGCCGACCAGAGCGCGCCGGCGGAGCAGATCGTGGATATGGGTTTGCGGGGTTTGGTGCCGAGCTGGCAGTAGAGAATCTCACTCAAACACCACTTCCACCACATCCTCCACCTTCAAGCCCAGCAAACTCGCTGCCCGGCCCATATTGATCGCGATTTCGAGATAGCCCGCGCTATTGAACAGACAAAGCGTGTCGCCCACGGGCACATCGCAATAATTGTCGCAGAGGCGGGTGATGGGGTCGTTGCGGCGGAAAAAGAGGGAAAATGAACGGCCATTGGCGAGCTGTTCGAACACTTCGCGGCGGATGTTGACCACGGCGTTGTCAAAATTGTCGATGTGCACCACCGTGCCGCGCAGCCTGCCGGGCGTCACGACGGGTTGCAGACTGATGCGTTGCTGCAATGCGGGCGCGGGCTGACCGAGTTCCTCGAAAGGCCGGCCGGCCAACAGATGCGCCGATGCGTCGGCAAATACATTTTTGACCAAAAAATGCCCCTGTGCCGGGCAATCGAGCAGGCGCAATTCCGAAGGATTGATGTCGGTAAAAAGCAGGGACAACAAGCCGTTGTCGGGCGCGAGAAAATAGTGCCCCGCATGGCGCAGGGCCAGGAAGCGGTAACCGGCTTCGTACACACAGTTGACCGCTACGAGGTGAATGGTTCCTTCCGGAAACTCCTGCCACACGTTTTGCACCACAAAAGCCGCCTGCACGATATCGAAAGCTTTGATGTGGTGCGAAATATCGACCAGCTGCACGTCCGGCGAGCGGCGCAACACCGCGCCTTTGAGGGCGCCGGCGTAAAAATCGCGGTCGCCGAGATCGGTGGTGAGGGTGAGGAGCGGCATAAGGCTGGATCAATAGGCACGTTCGTCCTTGTCTTCCACAAAATTCATAAACGCGCGGTTCACCACACGGTTGCCGCCGGGCGTCGGGTAGCGGCCCGAGAAATACCAGTCGCCCGTGTTGCCTGGGCAGGCATCGTGCAGCCCGTCGAGGGTCTGGAAAATCACCTGAACCTCGGGTTTGATGTCCTTGTGCCGCACGATTTTGGCGATTTGCTGGCTGATTTTGTCGTACTCGAAAAGGTCGTACAGCGGGGCCACTTCGTTGCGGACCATCTCGGCGGGCAGATTTTCCGAAGCCTTGCAGCGCTGGTAGGCTTCCTGCAAAAGCTGCGATTGCCCGCTTTCTTCCAGCAATTGCACCAGGGCCTGGAAGGCCACGAAATCTTTCATTTTCGACATGTCGATACCATAGCAGTCGGGGTAGCGAATTTGCGGGGCGCTCGACAGGATAATGATCTTTTTGGGCTTCAAACGGGCCGTAATGCTCACAATACTGTCGCGCAGCGTGGTGCCGCGCACAATGGAATCGTCGAGCAGCACGAGGGTGTCCTTGTCGTTTTCGACCAGGCCGTAGGTGACGTCGTACACGTAGCTCACCATATCGTTGCGGCTTTTCAGGTCGGCGATGAAGGTGCGTTGTTTTTCGTCCTTGTGCACGAGTTTTTCCACGCGGGGGTGCTGCGCAAGTATTTCCTGCACTTTTTCCGGCGTCAATTTGCCCTTGGCTTTGAGCAGTTGTTCTTGTTTGACGAGGTTCATTTCCTTTTCCAGCCCTTCCGCGAGCCCGTAAAAAGCCGCTTCGGCGGTATTGGGAATAAAGGAAAAAACGGTGTTTTTGAAATCAAAACCGACGGCTTCGAGGGCCGGGCGGGCGAGTTGCTCGCCGAGTTTTTTGCGTTCAAGATAAATCTCGCGGTCGTTGCCCCGGCTGAAATAGATACGTTCGAAAGAGCAGGCGCGTTTTTCGGGCGCATCGATAAAGGGGAGCTCGTCCACTTTACCATTGTATTTAAGGATGAGGGCGTGACCCGGCCGGAGTTCGCGCACCTTGTCAAAACGCACATTGAACACCGTCTGGATGGCGGGGCGTTCGGAAGCGCCGACGACGATTTCGTCGTCGGCATACCAGTAGGCCGGCCGGATGCCGTGCGGGTCGCGGATTAGGAAAGCGTCGCCGTGGCCCAGCAATCCGCCGAGCACATAGCCGCCGTCGAATTTTTTGCAGGCGCGGCGCAGCAGGCGCTGGATGTCGAGGTTGTCAAAAATGAGCTGGTTGATGGCCTGGTTGCCGTGTCCGTCGGGTTTGTACCAGGTGTGGAGGCGCTGCACTTCGTCGTCGAGGAAATGCCCGATTTTTTCGAGCACGGTGACGGTGTCGCTTTTTTCCTTGGGGTACTGACCGAGTTCGACGAGTTCGTTGAACAACTCGTCCACATTGGTCATGTTGAAATTGCCGGCCAGCAGGAGGTTGCGGGTGATCCAGTTATTCTGCCGATGAAAAGGGTGGACCCGCTCGATGGAGTTGTCGCCGTGGGTGCCGTAGCGCAGGTGGCCCATGAGCACTTCGCCGGCGTAGGGCACATTGGCTTTGAGCCAGGCGGGATTGTTGAATTGCTCGGGCGTGATGTCTTTGAGGCGGCCCCAGACCATGTCGAACAGATCCGTCAGGTAGTTGGGCGCATTCGAGCGTTTGCGGCTGATGTAGCGCGTGCCCGGCACTGGGTTGAGTTTGATGGTGGCGATGCCCGCTCCGTCCTGGCCGCGATTGCGCATTTTTTGCAACAGGAGCTGCATTTTTTGCAGTCCGTAAAAGGCCGTTCCGTATTTTTTATGGTAAAATTCAAGCGGTTTAAGGAGGCGAATAACGGCAATGCCGCATTCGTGATGGATCTGGTCGCTCATGCGTATGTCAAGTGGAGGAAAACTGCCGCAAAGGTACAAGACACCCGGCAGAACGGCAACGAAACACAGGAAACGGTAGCGGGTTGTCGGGCAGGGAGGCGTTGGGGAATCATTAGGAAATCACTGTTTTTTACTTGCCGCCAAACGCATCCCAGTATCGTTTGCTGTATTTCACCAGGCTTTCCAGCGATAGCGGCTCCCCGTTCTGCATGTTCAATTCAATTTTTTTACAGCGAATAAATAATTCTCCCCCCTTGAAAAGCGGGCTGTTCCAGGCCTTGCAGGCGACCGCCACGGTGTCGCCATTATGGTCGGCCGACAGGATTTCCAGTTCGATGGAAACAAGGTCTGCCACATCCGTCACGGAAATTTTTTGCGAATCGGGGTCAGCCCAGGGGTGAAAGGCGAAATATTCCAGTCCGGTCAGGCGGATATGAAAACTGGTAAATTCCCGATGGACCAAAGCGGCCAGATAGGCGCAATCGATCGTTAAAAGCAAGCCGTCATCGAGCGCGGAGGCGTCGGTGATCGAGCCGTCGTGCAGCAGATTAAACACGGCTTTCAATTCTTCAACTGTGGTATTCATGCCGCTTGAAAGTCGGGAAAATACTGTTCGATCAGGGCAATGGCTTCGTTTTCCGACAGGGCCATAAAATCCTTGTCGCGCTGATGGATGCGCGCCAGTTCGTCGAGCGCATCGGCGACCAGTTGCGCGTTTTCCCAGTGCAGCAGGTGTTGAAGCACTTTTTCCAGGCTGCCTTCGCGGTACGAAATCTGGCCGAGGACGTGTACCAGGGTGTTGCGCACCCGCGCCGTTTTGTCGTGCTGCAATTCGCGCAGCAGCGGCAAAATATCCTCGGGATGGGTGCGCCCGCGCAGCTCGATGCCGTGACAAACCTCGCGGCGAATTTCCTTGTCCGGGTGCTGCAAATATTCCCGCGCCCATTGCAACACGGGGCCGGGGTTGACGGCGCCCGACTTTTTGATGGATCCGATCACGGCATTGCGGGGCGAATGGTGGGCATCGAACAGGCCCGTATCAAAAAAATGCCGCACGATACCGAAATCGGTTTTGGCAATTTCGCCGGCCGCGTTGATGACCGTTTGCCGGACGCGAAAGTCGTCGTGGTCCGACAAATCGCTCAACAAGGCGAGCGTCGCCGTGCGCAGCGCAGGATACGTGGCATAAATTCGGCCGATGGACAGGTAAGCCGCCTTTCGGATATAGGTGTCTTCGTCTGAAAAATAACGCAGCGCGGCCGCTTGGTCGCCGGCATGCAAATCGGCGGCGAGTTCGGACTGGATGCGGGACACCAGTTGGTCGCGGTCTTTTTTATCCAGGTCGTAAAAAGCCATTTTGCGGCCGCCTAGTCCTTTTTCTTTTTAAAATCGCCCCGTTTCCAGGCCTGGAAAAACTGTCCCCAGGCGAGCGGACTGAAAATATTCATCGGCGGCGTCTGGCCGATGTACACGTATTCGCGCGATTGCTGGCGGAGGTAATAGTTGGCGCTTTCGCGGCCGCCATAGGGCACGATGTCCGGATTTTTACGGGCCTCGGTGAGGTAGTCGTTGGCCAGGTTTTCGGCGGCGCGGCGCTGGAGTTCGGGCGTCACGTCCATGCGCAGAAATTCGAGGGTGAAATGTTCGCGCGAGGGCCAGGGAAAGATCACCGTTTCGGGCAGGTTGATGGTATCGGCCGACATGAGTTGCACGACCGAGTAGCGGTCCTGGGTCAGGGTGTCGGGAATACGAATGGTAACCGGCTCGAAGCCGATGCAATTGAAGCGCACCTTGTCGCCTTTTTCCACCACGAGGGTAAAAAAGCCCCGGTAATCGGAGTAGGTCCCCCGGCCTTTGTCGGGCAGGTGGATACTTGCATAGGGCACGGGCACGAGTCGTCCGTCGGCATCCGTGATCAGCATACCCGAGAACTGGATGAGTTGCGGTTTGGGCGGCGTGGTTTGCGGCTGCTGGGCGCGCAAGGAGGAAATTGCGCCTACCAGGCTGAGTATCAGGAGAAAAAGATGTTTTTTCACAAATGCAGTTTTAAAAAATTAGATCAAAGATACGGAAAAGGGGGAAGCCGTGCGGTGGACGTTTGTCCGCATCAATACGTTTAGGCCTGCGTAAACGCTGGCTGCGCCGCTGAATTTCGGAAACGAAGGCGTTTGAAACCATAAACTGGTTATCTGCCGTTTTCCGCACGTCGTCCACCGGTTTTTTGTTACTTTTGCCACTCGTTTTCGTTTCTTTTGAACAAACAACTCTCATTTTACATCAATGTTCCGCAAACTTAAATTTTTGACCCTGTTGACCTGCCTGATGGGCGCCACCGTCCTTTCGGCACAAACCCCCGCGCCGAAATACGGCCACATGAACCTGGGCAATCTCCTCGAGTCGCTGCCCGAGACGAAAAAAGCCAATGACGACCTCAAAGCTTTTGCCGATAAACTCTCTGCTGTCGACGATTCGCTGACCAGAGCCTTTCAGGCCGCTTATCAGCAACTGGAAAAAGAATACAATGCCGGCGAATTGACGCCTGTACAGGCAAGCCAGCGCCAGGAAGAACTGCAAAAACAGCAGGCTTACATCCAGAAATTCGAAGAAGATGCCCAGCAAAAAGTGACCGCCAGGCGCGACGAATTGCTGCAGCCCATCCTCGACAAAATCGACACGGCCGTGAAAGCCGTGGCCAAGGAAAACGGCTACCTCATGATCTTCGATACCAGCAGCGGCGCTATGCTGTTTGCTGCCGATTCGGAAGACGTGACCGAACTGGTGAAGAAAAAACTGGGGCTTTAATGCGCCATTGATTCGCGAAATGAAAAAGCCGGCGGGGGGTGACCTGGCCGGCTTTTTCTTTTGTGGCTGCCTAATACACCCCCATCCGGGCTGCCCCGACAATCCGCCCCTCCCGATCGCGCAGCAGCACCGCGTACCAACCCGGCGAAAGACCGGCTGTCGGCAACAAAACGCGCTCCTGACCCGCCGAATATTCCGTACGACGAACCAATACGCCCCCTGTCGTGTACAGCGAAACAATACCTTCCTCGTCTGCAAGAGCCGATAATTCGAGCGTGGCCAACTCGCCCGAGGCACAGGGATTGGGAAATACACGCGACACGGGCGCCTTGTCGGGCGGCTTTGCGTCCAGGATCGTTGAATCCGTACACGGACCCCAATTCCGAAATTTCATAAAAAAAGCCGGCAAAGCCACTTCTCCCTGGCCTTCTACTTCCGCGTTCACGGTCAGCGCATCGCTGTTGGAATAGATATGGTGTTGAAGATCGGCCACGATCTTGTCCGTCTTGCTCATGCAGTGCCAGTCGTCGGCATCCCACCAATACTGTAACTGGAATATTCCCCAATCCCGCGATAATATCGTACTCGTACGACAACTGTCCGGATGGCTCAAACGTGTGCTGTCGTAGAAGATCGTTAGCGGGGGATATTTACAGGAGACGACTATGAGTATGCCTTCCGACACTCCGCAAGGGCTTCCAAAGAATGGATCATATGAACCGACAATCCTATCAGACCATTGAAAACCATCAGCCCAGTTATCTTCATAGTGTGCTGCTCTAACCTCAAAAACACTATCAAATGGCTCGGTTATCTCGGCTCCGTCGTATGTCGGGTTGTAAACATTCCAGGCCAAGTCATCGTACCCAATTACCAAAGTATCCAGATTACCCTGAGCATCCGCGAAGTATATCGGCATTTCAAACATCGGCGTGGCTTGCGAAAAAAGAAGCAGCGGCCAGGTCGTCATAAACACGACCCCGAAATGGAAAAGACGTTTCATAGTCAGAGTTTTACAAGGTTTTGAGAATAGTGTTGTCCTGCGTATTCGCGCTAATACACCCCCATCCGGGCTGCCCCGACAATCCGCCCCTCCCGATCGCGCAGCAGCACCGCGTACCAACCCGGCGAAAGACCGGCTGTCGGCAACAAAACGCGCTCCTGACCCGCCGAATATTCCGTACGACGAACCAATACGCCCCCTGTCGTGTACAGCGAAACAATACCTTCCTCGTCTGCAAGAGCCGATAATTCGAGCGTGGCCAACTCGCCCGAGGCACAGGGGTTGGGAAATACACGCGACACGGGCGCCTTGTCGGGTGGTTTTGCGTCCAGAATCGTGGAATCCGTACACGGACCCCAGCCGCGAAATTCCATAAAAAATGCCGGCAAAGCCACTTCGCCCTGGCCTTCTACTTCCGCGTTCACGGTCAGCGCATCGCTATTGGAATAGATATGGTGTTGAAGATCGGCCACGATCTTGTCCGTCTTGCTCATGCAGTGCCAGTCGTCAGCATCCCACCAATACTGTAACTGGAATATTCCCCAATCCCGCGATAATATCGTACTCGTACGACAACTGTCCGGATGGCTCAGGCGTGTGCTGTCGTAGAAGATCGTTAGCGGGGGGTACTTGCAGGAGGCTATAATGCGAATACCTTCAGATCCCCCGCAAAAAGTACTACCGACAAATGTTTCATAATCCCCAATGACGCGCTTAGACATTCCGTCATCATCCCAAAAATGCGCTGCTCTTATCTCAAAGATACTGTCAAAAGGATTCTGTATTTGAGGACCGTCTAATATAGGGCTCAAACTATCTATACTCCCATTTACGTCGTATCCTATTACCAAAGTATCCAGATTGCCCTGAGCATCCGCGAAGTATATCGGCATTTCAAACATCGGCGTGGCTTGCGAAAAAAGAAGCAGCGGCCAGGTCGTCATAAACACGACCCCGAAATGGAAAAGGCGTTTCATGGTCAGAGTTTTACAAGGTTTTGAGAATAGTGTTGTCCGGCGTACCAGGTATGCAAGACATAGTTGCCCGATGGCAGCGCGTTTGTGGGCCAGGTTTGTTGTTGCGGTCCGACAGGCGTGGGCGAAGCGCCGCGCAGCGGCGTTATCTGGTTGGTAAACAGGTGTACCAGGGAAAAACTCAGCGTCGCTTCTTCCGGCGCTTCCCAGTAAATCGTCAACTCGGAGCTGAACGGATTCGGGGCCACCGACAGCCCGATGCAGCAGGGAGGAACCGGCACATCGCAACTTTCCGTATGCAAAAGACGAACGTTTTTATGGCTGCCGGGGCAATCGGTATTGTCCACCTCCAAACTGATTCGATACGTTCGGTTAGGCGAGAAGTTATACAGGGTCGCCAAATTAATCCGGCCTACCGTACCGGATTGCCAACCCGAGTTCCAGTAACCGCTTACACAATCATCCGGCGCCGCGTCGTTTACCGCGCATATTTCAATCAGGTAGCGGTTTTCATTGTGGCAAGCCTGGCCTTCGAGCCAAACGTTGGGAGTCGACTGTTCGGGGCATACTTTTACCGGGTCGCGGATGTCGAAAAACGCGTTTGATGGCGCGCAGCCGTTGCAGGAATGAATATACGTATTACCATTGTTTATTAAGTCGTTGTGAATACGCGCCAGTTGGCATTGTGTGTAGGCGTGATAATAATATTGATTATAATCCATGATGTTGTTCGACACCTTGGGCCATTCGTCGCAGGGCTTTTTCGGGCAACCGGGTACGCCTGGATCATATTTCCAGCAGTTGGCAAATTGGTTTTGAAGGCACCCGCCGGAAGAAGTGACCTGGTCGTAAACATATCCGTAGGGTGTATCATCGCAACCATCAGTTTGGTCCCAAGTATGAGAGAGCGACAGCGAATGCCCGATTTCATGGTTGAGACTTGATCCGGAGAATTGTTTAGACCATTCCCGGCAATTGGGGCGCAGGTAGATAAAATAGTCGTTCAAAAAAACGTACTTATCTGTGGAAGAACCGCCCAGCCCCTGACCATTCCAGGGTTCATACTCATTATTGATACAATATACGTCGAGTACCTCGTCGCCGCCGACATCATAAGCGGTATGAATATCTGTCGTCGAAAAATCCGGATCAAATGCGGCATCATTCGCATGAAAATACACACCCACCAAAACATACCGCAAAGGATTGGGTGGGGCGGTAGCCGGGTAACTGACCCCAGGGGTTTCACGCCATTGTTTTTGATTTTGGGCTAATTCTTCATTTGCCTTGGCGACTATGTCTTCCGCGCGTTGGTAGCCGTTGTAAGTTAAATCGCCGTTGCCGTCGCTGTTGGCGGTAAAATTACCGTAGCCAATATAGGTCCGATAAACAGGGGGATTGATCAGGCAGTCGTCGAAGACCGAACGGACAAAAAAATGCTCGGCCCGGATAAAATGAAAGGCAACCCGAATGTATTTGACCGCGTTGGGGTCGGTGCAGATGGGTGACTCCGGTAAATTAACTTGCGGGGACTCCGATGCTTCTGCGGTTGTGCCGCAGGTCCAGACAAAATTCGACGGCGGGGTTTGAGCGCTAACTCTTTCCATAAAGAGGATCATTGATATGATCAAAGTCAGCGTAAGTGCGTGGTGCGTAAGTGCGTAAGTGCGTGGTGCGTGGTGCGTGGTGCGTGGTGCGTGGTGCGTGGTGCGTGGTGAGAAGGTTTCATATAGATATGATTTTTAGAATTAATTTCCAATTAAAGGTATTTTAAAAACTCAAAAAAAGCAAAATAAAAAACGAGCATTATTCTATTTTATAACCATAAGTTATAAATATCAAATAAAATCCAGAATATTATTCGATCCTTTATAGGTAAAGGAGTTGCCGACATGCAACTTAAGAATCCAACGCTTTGTCTGTTGCATATTGCCCAGGCAGAAGGTGGCAGGATAAAAGTTGTTGTACGGTAGGTCCCTGTTTACGCAAAAGCTCCCGCTGCCCTCCACCGCTTGCCTTCTGCCCGGGTATTGGCCGCCCGTCTCCCCACGCAAAAGCGCCCGCCCGATTCATTTTCCGCGGCTGAAAGTCGCGCTTGCGCGGACTTTATTAGTTTTGCGCTTCTTTTGCCTGAATACAACCTGTCATATAAGCGGCTTTGGCTTGCTGACCCTGACGCTTTTTCAAAAATTACCGACACAACACATGAATTCATTCCGATTGCTGAACAACGTCGCCGGCTGGCTGGTCTTTGCCCTGGCAGCCATCGTGCTGGGCGCAGCCGCCGAACCCACGGGCAGTTTGTGGGATTGCGGAGAATTTATCTCCGGCGCCGACAAGTTGCAGGTCGTGCACCCGCCGGGCGCTCCTGTATTCCTTCTGGTCGGCCGTTTGTTTGCCTGGGTAGGCTCGATGGTGTCCAAAGACCCTTCGGCTGTTGCCTACTCCGTCAACCTGATGTCGGCGCTTTGCACCGCTTTCGCCGCCATGTTCATTTGCTGGAGCACCTCCATTCTGGCGCGTATCGCGCTGGTAGGTCGCGGCAATGAGCCCGAAGGCGGTCAGGCCATCGCGGTGGTCGGAGCAGGTGTCGTGGCCGGTCTGACGACCGCTTTTCTTTCCTCGGTCTGGTTTTCTGCCGTGGAAGGCGAGGTGTACGCCATGTCCACTTTCTTTACCTGCATGACCCTCTGGGCCGTGCTCAAATGGTACAACCTGCCCGATACGGGTCAGGCCGACCGCTGGCTGGTATTCGCCATTTATTCCACGGGCCTTTCGATCGGGGTGCACTTGCTCAGCTTGCTGACCTTCCCGGCGCTGGCCATGTTTTATTATTTCAAAAAACGGGAAAAAGTTACGGTCAGCGGCACGCTGATCGCAGCCGGCGCAGGGGTTTTGTTTATCCTTCTCGTACAGTCGCTAATCATCACGGGTATCCCGAAAATGTGGGCCATGTATGATAAATTCATGGTCAACAGCCTGGGCCTGCCCTTCCATTCGGGCGCCGTACTGGTGCTGCTGACGCTGGGCCTGATCATCTGGTATTTCCTGCGCCGCACCCAGCGAAACGGCAACGGCGTAGCCCAGCGGCTCGTGGTGGCCTTCGGTGTCATGGTTATCTCCTACCTCGCCTACGGCATGGTGGTGATCCGCGCCAACGCCAACCCGCCCATCAACATGAACAACCCCTCCGACGCCATGCGCCTGCTGCCCTACCTCAACCGAGAGCAGTACGGCGAGCGCCCCTTGTTGCGCGGTCCCGATTTCGACGGCCGCCCCGTGCGGTACGAACGCACGCCGCGCTACGGCCGGGTTGGCGACCATTACGAAGTGGTGGAGGAAAAAATCGACCCCGTTTTTTCGCCCAACGACGAAACCCTGTTCCCCCGTATGGGCGACTACTCGCAGGGACGCCCGGCTTTGTACCGCAAATGGATCGACAAGCCAAGCGGTAAAACGACCTTCGGCGACAACATCAAATTTTTTGTGCGCTACCAAATCGGCTGGATGTACTGGCGCTACTTCATGTGGAATTTCTCGGGCCGCCAGAATGGCGAACAGGGGTATTTCTCCTGGGACCCCAGCGCGGGTAACTGGATCTCGGGTTTCGATTTTTACGACGAAATGCGACTGGGCAACCAGAAGGATTTGCCTGAATTCCAGAAAAACAGCCAGGCGAGAAACAAATACTACATGATCCCCTTCTTCCTGGGGCTTCTGGGTATGTTTTTCCACATGCAACGCCGCCCGCGCGACTTTTCGGCACTTCTGGCGCTGTTTATCATCACGGGTATCGGCATTATCGTGTACTCTAACCAGCCGCCCAACGAACCCCGCGAACGCGACTACGTGCTGGCCGGTTCGTTTGTCACTTATGCCATTTGGGTAGGCCTGGGTGTGCTGGCAATTTTTGATCTCCTGGTCAATCGCCTGAAAGTACCGTCCATGGCCGGCGCAGGCGTCGCCACCCTGCTGGCCCTGAGCGCCCCCTACTTGCTGGTGACCCAGAACTGGGACGACCACAGCCGCGCCAAACACTTTGCCAGCCGCGACTACGCCTCCAACTTCCTCAACTCCTGCGCGCCCAACGCCATCATTTTCACGTACGGCGACAACGATACCTATCCGCTCTGGTACTGCCAGGAAGTGGAAGGCATCCGCACGGACGTGCGTGTCGTCAACCTTTCGCTGATTGCCGTCGACTGGTACATCGAGCAACTGCGCCGCACCGTCAACAACTCGCCCGCCATCAAAATGAGCATGCCTTCGGATAAAATCCGGGGCGACAAGCGCACCCAGATCCCCTACCTGTCGGACGCCGACAGCGGCAGGGAAATGGAATTGCAACAGTGGCTCAAATTCGTGGCCGACGATCACCAGATCCCGATCCCCGGCGGTGAAGAATTCGAGACTTACATTCCAGCCAACAAGCTGTTCATGAAGGTCAACAAAGATGACGTCCGCAAATACAACGTCGTCAGCGACTCGGCCGTGGTCGATACCCTGCATTTCAGCCTGGGCCTCAGCGACAAATCGCCCTTCCTCATCAAGGACCAACTGGCCATGCTCGACATCATTGCCAACAACCTTTGGGACCGCCCGATCTACTGGGCTGTCACGGTGCGGGAAGAACGCCTGCTCGGTTTGCAGGACTACATGCAGCTCGAAGGTTTGGCCCTTCGCCTTGTACCCGTCAAATCGCAGAGCGATCTGCGCGCTTATGGCATGGTCGGGGCAGGACGCGTAGCCGACGAAATTGCTTTCAAAAACATCATGGAAAAATGGGCCTGGGGCAACTTCGACAAGGAAAAACTGTTTGTCGACCGCTCCTACATGCCCAGCCTCCAAACCATGCGCGTCGCCATGATCCGCACCGGCCGCCAGCTGGTGGCCGACGGCAAAAAAGACGAAGCCGTGCAACTGGCCGACAAATACTTCGAAGTATTCCCGGATTACAACTTCCCGAACGATCAGTTCACCGCTTTCATGGCCGATCTCTATGCCCGCGCCGGCGCCAAGGACAAGGCAGCAGCCACCATCCGCAAAATGGCCGGCACTCTGGAAGAACAAATGCGCTTCCAGCAGTCGCTCTCGCCGCGCTTCCAGGAAGGCTACGAACAGGACTACCAGTACGCCCTCGGCAACCTGCAAACCCTCCTTCGTGTGGCCGATGATATGAAAGACAGCACACTGGGCGACGAACTGGAAAAACAATTCCAGCCGTACCTGCCGCAGCAGAAAAAACCTGCATTGCCGGGCAGTTTGCCGCAATAACATTCCCTGCGGGCATTTTTCCCGCCTCCATTCACTCCAAAACCGGCGCGGCCCTTCTTTTCGAAGGGCCGCGTTTTTTTATCGCAACATTCAGGATATGGAACATCTCAACATCGAACTCAAAGCCCGCACCGACCGTCAGGCCCAGATCCGAGCCTGGCTGATCGGGCAGGGCGCCGATTTTCGCGGCACCGATTTTCAGACAGACACCTATTTCCAGGTGCCCAATGGCCGGCTCAAACTGCGCAGCGGAAATGTGGAAAACAACCTCATCCACTACCAGCGCTCCGACCAGCCCGAGGCTCGCGCCTCGGAAGTCGCCCTGGCGCCGGTGGCCGACGGGCCGGCCCTCAAAAATGCCCTGGCCAGAGCACTGGGCATCCTCGTCGAAGTGCGAAAAAAGCGGGAGATCTATTTTATGGACAATGTCAAAATTCACCTCGACGAGCTGGACGGACTGGGGCATTTTGTCGAAATAGAAGCCATTGCCCAAAAGCCCGAACACAGTCGCGCGTACCTGCTGGAACAATGCCAACACTATTCCGCCGTATTTCAGATTACTCCGGCCGATATTCAGGCCGAATCGTACAGCGATATGTTGCTGCGCAAAGCCGGCAATAGCAAGCCCTGATTTTTAACTAACGTTTTACCTTTGCGGCATGGGTCGCATTCTTGCCATCGATTTCGGATTAAAACGCACCGGCATAGCCGTCACCGATCCGTTGAAAATCATTGCAAGCGCCCTGACCACCGTTCCGACGGCCGAAGCGCTCGATTACCTGAGCCGTTATTGCGCCGCCGAGGAGGTGGAAAAAATCATTGTCGGCCTGCCCCTGCATGCCGACGGCAACCCGGCCCAGATCGCACCGCAAGCCGATGCTTTCGCCGAAAAACTGCAAAAACTTTTTCCCGCAACGCCCGTTTTGCGACAAGACGAGCGCTACACCTCCAACGAAGCCAAAAGGATCATCCTCGCCAGCGGCATTAAAAAACAAAAACGACGCGATAAAACGCTCGTGGATAAAATTGCCGCGGCCCTCATTCTGGAACAATACATGCAAGAACACTACTGGAGCTAAGCGCTCCGGTTATTTAGAATAAAGACCACTACCATGATTTTGCCCATATTCGCCTACGGACAGCCTGTTTTGAAAAAAGTAGCGACCGATATCGGCCCGGATTACCCCGAGCTCGCTCAGCTGATCGCCAACATGTGGGAAACCATGTACCATGCCGACGGCGTGGGGCTTGCCGCCCCGCAGATCGGGCTGGCTATCCGGCTGTTTGTCATCGACTCTACCCCCATCGAACGCGATGAGAAAAAAGGCGATGAACAGCCGGGTTTCAAACGCGTGTTTATCAATGCGCAAAAACTGGAGGAAACCGGCGAGCCCTGGGCCTACGAGGAAGGTTGCCTCAGCATTCCGCGCATTCGCGGCGACGTGGACCGCCCGCCTGTCATTCGCCTGCGCTGGCAGGACGAAAACTTCGAAACGCACGAAGAAACCTTCATCGGCATCAACGCCCGCATCATTCAGCACGAGTACGACCACATCGAGGGCATCCTTTTTACCGAAAAACTGAAGCCTTTGAAAAAGCGGCTGATCCAGCGCAAACTCGACGATATCCGGGCGGGCAAAATCAACACGGATTACAAAATGAAATTTTTCGCAACGCGCTAAAAAACAGGCGCCCGGCAGAACTTTACGCCGACCAGTGATGTTCGCACACTGGTCGGCGTTTTTTATTTCGTTTGACGATCACAGCAGCGCCTTGCGTGGAATTTTGTATGTCGTTTATCGAAAAACCGAAAAAACAGTGGAAACATTTTTTTTAAAAATCGTTTCCGTCGTTACCTTTGCGGCATGTTAAACGAACAACAAAAGAAATGGACCCGGCGGACGGCGGAGCTTTTTCTGCGCTACGGCATAAAAAGCATCACGATGGACGATGTGGCGCGCGAGCTGGGCATTTCCAAAAAGACCCTCTACCAGTTTGTCGAAAACAAAAACGATCTGGTGATGAAGGTCATGGAAGAACATATCGCGGAAGAAAAAAGTGAATGCCTCCAACTGGCCGGAAAATCGGCCAACGCCCTGGAAGAACTGTTCGATGTGATGGAAGCCAACACCCAGCAAATGCAACAGATGAAATCGAACGTCGTGTACGATCTTCAGAAGTACCACCGCGAGGTCTGGGAAAAAATGCAGGAATTCATTCAGGGTTTCATGTACGGTCTGATGCGCACCAACCTCGAACGCGGCGTGCGGGAAGGTATTTACCGTTCGGACCTGGATGTGGATATCGTAGCCAAATTTCACATCGGTCATTCCCTGCTCCTTTTCGACGAAACACTTTTCCCTCAACACACATACAAAAAGGAAATTCTATTTAAAGAATACCTGACGCATTACCTCTACGGCATCGTGTCCGACCGGGGGCTGCAGGTATTAAAAGCAAAACTGTCCTGAATTATGCTACGAAAACCAAGACTTTTTCCGCTACTGCTGATCGTACTCGGAGTAGCCATGTCACAGGTGTCGAATGCCCAGAGCTCCACTGGCAGGAGCCTCAACGATTGTATCGGCTACGCCCTGGACAACAATCCTCAAATCCGCATCGCCCAACTCCAGGTCGCCGACGCCAACTGGCGCATCAAGGAAAACAAATCGACGGGCCTGCCGCAGATCTCGGGTAGCGTGGGTTACCAGTATTTCATCCAGCGCCCCGGCATTCCGGCCAGCGCACTCGGTTTTCCGAGCGATGAAAAAATCGCGTTCAACGCTTACCACAGCCTTTCGCCGAGCATTCAACTCAACCAGCTGTTTTTCAGCAACAGCTACCGCGTGGCCACCAAAGCCGCCGATTACTACCGGGTTTATGTGAGCGAACAACTCAACGTAACGCGCCGTACCGTGCGCAACCAGGTGATCGATGCCTACCTGCCGGCCTTGTTGCTCAGCGAAAACATCGTCCTGCTCGACAAAAACATCGCCAACCTCGAAAAACTGCTCTCCGAAACCAGGGCCATCCAGCAGGCCGGTTTTGCCGAACAACTCGACGTGGATCGCCTCGAACTCAGCCTGACCGCCCTGCGCAGCGAACGCGACAACCTCGTCCGCCAGCAATCCATGGTGCTCAACGGCCTCAAAATGGCGATGGGTATGCCGATGGACGGCCAACTGGAACTTTCCGACAACCTGAACCAATTGCTCGCCACCTACGGCGATGCCGATCTGAGCTCGGAACTCAACCCACAAAACCGCCCCGAATACGTGCAATTGCGCCGCGCACGCGACCTGAGCCTGGTTCAGGTCGAACTGCAATCGAAACCCTGGATGCCGACCGTCGCAGGATTTGTCCAATACCAGCCGGGCTGGCAGGGCGGTTTTGGCAACGATAAAAAGTGGTTTTTTATCCCCTCCGCCGTGGCAGGCATTTCGGTCAATGTTAATTTGTTCGACAGCGGCGGTTCCAAAGCGCGCCGCCAGATGGCCCAGATCGGGGTCCAAACCATCGACGAACAGGAAAAACTCCTGCTCAACGGCATGCAGCTCGAACTGTCCAACGCCCGCAAACAATACCTCAATGCCCGGGAGCGCGTAAACAACCAGCAAAAAAACCTGGCCCTTGCACAGCGCATCTACGATACCACCCAGACCAAATTCAAGGCCGGCGTGGGTTCCAGCTTCGAACTCGTCAGCGCCGAACAAACGCTGTACTCCGCCCAGCAAGCCCTGATGAGCGCCCAGTACGACCTGCTCAATGCCAAGGTCGCCGTTCAAAAAGCGCTGGGTGCCACCAACTAAAACCTTCCTGTCTCAACTTTTCTCATTGAAAAAACAATTTCCATGAAAAATAACACCCTCGTCCAATTGTCGCTGTTCCTCGCAGCAGCGCTCCTGATCGGCGCCTGCGGCTCGCAACCGACCGACAAGAGCGCCCAACTGGCCAAACTGAAAGAACAAAAAACTAAAATCGAAGCCGAAATTTCGGCCCTCGAACAAGAACTCGGCGCTCCGGCCGGCGCCCCGCAAAAAATCCACACGGTGAGCCTGACCGAAGTTCAGCCGGCCCAGTTCCGCCACTACATCGACATTCAGGGGAAAGTCGATGCCGAGGAAAACGTGCCGGTCACTTCCAAAGCACCCGGCGTGCTCAGCAAGGTGCTGGTCAAAAACGGCGACGTCGTCAAACGCGGCCAACTGCTGGCCATCATCGACGATCAGCTGATGCTCAAAGGCCTGGCCGAACTCGAACTCCAGCTCCAGACGGCCACCGACCTCTACAACCGCCAAAAAGCGCTTTGGGACCAGAAAATCGGCACTGAAGTGCAGTTTATCCAGGCCAAAACCAACAAGGAAGCCGTCGAGCAGCGCATCGCCACCACCAAGGAACAATGGCAAATGACGCGCATCTACGCCCCGATTTCCGGCTCGGTCGATTACGTGATGCTGAAAGCCGGCCAGGCCATCTCGCCCGGCCTCCCGCTGTGCAACATCGTGAACCTCAGCGATCTGAAAATCACGGGTGAAGTGCCTGAGGCTTACGCCGCCAAGGTCAACAAAGGCGACGCCGTCGTGCTGTATTTCCCCGACCTGAAAAAAGAAGTCAATTCGCGCGTCACCTACGTCAGCAAAACCATCAGCCCGACCACCCGCACCTTCGTCGTGGAATGCGCCCTGCCGGCCGGCGCCGATTACCGCGCCAATATGATCGCGGTTATGAAAATCATCGACTACCAAAACAACAACGCGCTGGTCGTCCCGGTCAACCTGATCCAGACCGCCGCCGACGGCGATTTTGTGCTGACGGTTGATAAAAGCGCCGACAAACAGGGCGCCGTGCGCAAAACTCCGATCAAACAAGGCAACAACTACAACGGAATGGTGGAAGTCACCGATGGCCTGAAAAAAGGCGACCATGTTATTTCTGTTGGTTTCCAGGACGTGAACCCGGGCGAGACGGTCAATTTCTAAACCCCGTCACCGCCGCCTTTTTTCCATCAGCATCCGTCAACAACGCTCCTGAATAGCGCTATGAAAGAATTCAAACCAACCAGTTGGGCAATAGATAACCGCACGAGTATTTTCATTATCACGGTTATCATCACGCTCACCGGTATCATGTCCTACAATGCACTGCCCAAAGAGCAGTTCCCGGACGTGACCGTGCCCACCATCTTCGTGTCCACCATCTACCCGGGCGCGTCGCCGAGCGACATGGAACAACTTGTCACCAAACCCATTGAAAAACAACTCAAAGGACTCAGCGGGGTTAAAAAAGTAACCTCCAACTCGGTGCAGGATTTTTCGAGCATCATCGTCGAGTTCAATACCGACCTCGACGTGGGTGAATGCAAGCAAAAAGTAAAAGACGGGGTGGACAAAGCCAAACGCGACCTCCCCACCGATTTGCTCGACGACCCCACGATCACGGAGTTCGATATTTCCGAAATCCCGATCATGAACGTCAACATCGCCGGCGATTACAGCCTCGATCAGCTGAAAGACTACGCCGACCGGCTGAAAGACCGCATCGAGGAAATGCGCGAGATTACCCGCGTCGATCTGGTCGGCGCCCTTGAAAAAGAAGTGCAGATCGATGTGGATAAATACAAAATGACCGCGGCGAAACTGACTTTCCGCGACATCGAAAACGCGCTGGCTTTTGAAAATATGACCATTTCGGCGGGCAACGTCGATATCGGCGGCATGACGCGTTCGGTGTCGATCCGCGGCGATTTCAAAAACATCGAACAGATCAAAAACATCCTCGTCGCCTCCCAGTCGGGCGCACAGGTGTACCTCAAGGACATCGCCGAAGTGCGCATGGGCCACAAGGAGCAGGAGAGTTACAGCCGCCTCAACAGCCGCAACGTGATCTCGCTCAACGTCATCAAACGCACGGGCGAAAACCTGATCAACGCCTCCGACAAGATCAAGGAAGTGGTGGACGAGATGAAAGCCCACGATTTTCCGGCCAACCTCGAAGTCACCATCACCGGCGACCAGAGCCGCGCCACCCGCACCACCCTCAACGACCTGATCAACACCATCGTCATCGGTTTTATTCTGGTGACGCTGATCCTGATGTTTTTCATGGGCGCCACCAACGCCATCTTCGTCGCACTCGCCGTGCCGCTGTCGATGGCCATTGCCTTCATGGTGCTGCCGGGCTTCGACTTCACGCTCAATATGATCGTGTTGTTCGCCTTCCTGCTCGGCCTCGGTATCGTGGTCGACGACGCCATCGTGGTCATAGAAAACACACACAGGATTTACCACGAAAACCCCAAACCCGGCATTGTCCATTCGGCCAAACAGGCCGCCGGCGAGGTGTTCCTGCCCGTTCTGTCGGGTACGGCCACCACACTGGCGCCATTTTTCCCGCTGGTGTTCTGGGGCGGTATTTTTGGTAAATTCATGCACTACCTGCCGGTCACGATTATCATTACCCTGACCGCCTCCCTGCTCGTAGCCTATATCATCAACCCCGTTTTTGCAGTGTGGTTTATGCAAAAAGAAGGCGACGAACTCAAGCAGGAAGACCCGGTCAAAAAACGCCGCCGGACCATTGCCGCCTACGTCATTTTTGCACTTTCCACCTTGTTCTTCTACCTCAACGGCAAGATCGGGATGGGCAATTTTATGATCGTTTGCGCCCTGTTCATGGTGCTGTACCGTTTCGTGTTGTCCGGGTGGGTCGATACCTTCCAAAATAAAACCTGGCCGGCTTTGCAGAATTTGTATGCCCGTTTCCTTGGTTTTGCCCTCAAATATCCGCTGGCATTGCTGGGCGGCGTAACGGCCCTGCTGTTCGTCTCGCTGATGGTCACGGCCTCCCGCCAGGCCAATATCGTACTGTTCCCGAAGGCCGACCCGAACTTTATTTATGTGTACATGACGCTCCCCGTTGGTACCGACGTGGAAGTAACCGACTCCCTCGCTTCGGTCATGGAGCGCAAGGTGGTCGAGACCCTGGGTGAGAACAATCCGATCGTCGAGTCGGTCATCACCAACGTGGCCATCGGAGCTTCGGAAGACCAATTCGATCGCTCGGCAACCTCCAACAAGGCAAAAGTCGGAGTAGCTTTCGTCGAATACGGACATCGCAACGGCGTCAGCACCAAGGAATACATGGACAAAATCCGCGTCGCAACCAAGGGCCTCATTCCGGGCGCCGAGATCGTGGTGGACCAGGAGCAAGGCGGCCCGCCTTCTCCCAAACCTGTTTCGGTGGAAATCCGGGGCGACAACTTCGCCGATCTGGTCGCCACTTCGACGGCCGTCAAACGTTACCTCGATTCGCTCGCCATCCCGGGCGTGGAAGAATTGCGCAGCGACCTCGTCGTGTCCAAACCCGAAATCAATATCCAGATCGACCGCGACCGCGCCAACCGCGAAGGTATTTCCACCGCACAGATCGGTTCGGAATTCCGTACGGCCATTCTGGGCAAGGAAGCGACCAAATACCGCGACGGCGAGGATGAAATCCCGGTGGTTATCCGTTTGCAGGAAGACCAGCGCGCCAACATCAATGCCGTTGATAACCTGAATATTACGTTCCGCGACATGAACATGGGCGGCATTCTCCGCTCGGTGCCCATGACCGCCCTGGCCGACGTCAAATACACCAATACCTATGCCGGCATCCGCCGAAAGGACCAGGAACGCATGGTTACGATCTCGTCCAACATCACCACCGAATACCAGCCGAAACAAACCGAGGTGATCAATCAGGTTAAAACGGCCATCGCGAATTTCCCCAAACACGAAGGGGTCGTCGTTGGTTTTGCGGGTGAAGATGCCGAGTTTCTGGACGCCGCCTCCTTCCTCGGCCGCTCCCTGCTGATCTCGCTGTTCCTCATTCTGCTGATCCTCGTCACGCAGTTCAACTCCATCGGCAAAACGCTGATCATTCTGACCGAGGTTGTTTTTTCGATCATCGGGGTACTGATCGGCATGGCCATTTTCAAAATGGACTTCTCGGTGATCATGATGGGGGTCGGTATCGTGGCCTTGGCGGGTATCGTGGTGCGAAACGGCATCCTGCTGGTCGAGTTTACCGACATTCTGCGCGAGCGCGGCATGCAGGTTCGCGAAGCCATCATCGAAGCCGGCCGAATCCGTATGACGCCCGTATTGCTGACAGCCACGGCCACCATCCTGGGTCTGATCCCGCTGGCAGTTGGTTTCAACATCGACTTCGCCAGCCTGTTCGCTACCGGCAACCCGCACATTTTCTTCGGCGGCGACTCGGTAGCCTTCTGGGGCCCCTTGTCGTGGACCATCGTATTTGGCCTCGGCTTTGCGACCTTCATCACCCTCATCATTTTGCCGGCCATGTACCTTGTCGGCTGGCGATTTAAAAACTGGGTGAGCAAGCTTTGAGTTTGTTAGTCAGTATTTTAGAGAAATGAAAAAAGCGCCGTTCCCGGTTGGGAGCGGCGCTTTTTTTTGCGTTATTTTTCAGCTTCGGAAGTTACAGAAAACCCACCCCGGCCGGATGTTTTTGATTTTCAATACCTTTTTTTTCACGGTTATCTTGTTCTGTGTGTTCGTTGCCCTGCTTCAATGGCGACAAACCTGCGACCGTTCCATATTGCCGTATATCGGGTACCTGTTGGGGACCGTTGCCCATTACGGGCGGCAATTCTGGCTTACTTACGCCGCAGAATTCGGTGCAGAAAGTCCGCCTGATCCGCCTTTGCAGTGGAACTCGCCGTTGAGCTACGCCGCGTTGGGTTGCTATTTTTTGTTCCTCGAATATTTGATGAACGTCCGGCAGGATGCTCCGGGTTTGTCCAGCTTGCTGCTCAGGTTGTCCCGAATTTTTTTCCTGCTGATCGGGGTGAACCTCGTGACCCAGGCGCTGCTTGGACGTTTTTTGGCAGACCAAATACACCAGTGGGTGCAGGTTCTTTTGCTGCCGCTGATGATCTGGATTTTGATACAGATCTGGAAAAATGCCCGTTTTTTTTACCAAAAACTGGTGCTAACGGGTAGTGCAGCGCTGATCCTCGGATTTGTTTGCGTGCTGATGACGCGTTTGATGACAGGGCGCCATGATTGGGTCAGGGATGCCATTTGTTGTTTTCCGACTCCCTGGGGCGATGTCTGCGTTTATCATTTGAAAGTTGGTATCCTGCTCGATGTGATCTGTTTTTCCTGGGCCCTCACCCTGCGCCAAAAAATACTCTTGCAAAATGCCGTCCCGAGGCATATCCAGTTTCACAAGATCAGCGCGATAAAAGATTCTTTTTTGGAGGAAGTACAAGCCTTTTTGGAAAAAAGGATCAGCGAGGAATCCCTTCGCGTACCCGAACTGGCTACTGGCATCCACCTCAGCGTTGCCCAGACGAACAGAAAGATCAAGGAAAAAACAGGCTTGACGACCGAGCAATACATCCTGAAATACCGGCTTGAAAAAGCCCTCGACCTGCTGCAGAGCACGGACAAGTCGATCCGCGAGATCGCATTTGCCGTGGGCTTTCGGGAAGCGGCCCATTTTTCCAACGCGTTCAAGCGATATTTTGGCAAAAGCCCGAGCCAAATAAGGAGGGATAATCTGCCGGATGCGTCAATCGCACAAGAAAATGCAGATTAAACGTAAGCAGCACGGGCAGGTTCAGCAGTGATATTGCGGCAGTATTTAACTGCTTCAAGCAATTGCTGCCATGCTGAAAACACTTTCACTTTTTGCCCTTTTACAACTTGTCTGCACCGGTTTTTTCGCGCAGTCGGCGCTACATCTGGTTGCAAGCGCGGGAAATACAGACTCCACTTCCAGCGTCAGGATCAACTGGTCGCTGGGGGAAGTCGTCACCTCCGCGGCTTATACGCCGGAATGTACCCTTGTCGTAGCCGAAGGCTTTCAACAAGCCGGGCCCGCGGGCGAGTATGCCTGTCCGTTCAATTACGTCGAGGTCGAAGACCGCCCGGGCGATTCCCCCGCCATCAAAATTTATCCAAACCCGGTCGCATCCCGGTTGAGCATTCAGTCGGATGCGCCGTGGAAAGGGTCCGTATCCGCAACGGTACGCAACGCCTTCGGCCAGGTACTGCTTTCCACTTCATTGAATAAAAACCCGGCGGTGCTCGATCTCCAGTCGTTGCCCCCGGCATGGTACTACCTCACCCTGACCGACGAGAGCGGTTGGCAATACACCTTGAAGCTCGTCAAACAATGAGCGGTCCATCCATCAAAAAACAACTTGAATTTCCCCGCATCACAAAAAAAGTATCCCGCATGAAAAAGTTGAACTTCTACCTCGCTTTGTTCATTTGGCTGTGTGCAAGCCAAGTATCGCAAGCTCAAAATGTGCCGCAAGGCATGCGTTATCAGGCACTTGCCCATGATTTGAACGGCAATCCGCTGCGCACCCAAAGCATCAGTTTGATGGTTGAAATATTGGCCGGAGGCCCGGAAGGCAAGGTTGTTTATGTCGAAACCCACCGGCTTGCTACCGACCCGGGCGGCGCGTTTTCGCTGGTCATCGGAGAAGGCCGCGTACAGGAAGGCCGATTTGCAGCCATTCCCTGGAGTACGGCAGAAATCTGGCTGCGCACCGCCATCGACGAGCGCGGCGGCAACGATTTCAAATTTCTCGGTTCGAGCAGGTTGCTGGCGGTCCCGTATGCCTTTCACGCGGGGAGCGCCGAAATGCTTCAGCCCTCTGAAAACAGTGAAAAACCCGGCTGTAATGCCCCGGGAATCCCTTTTTGGAATCTTCAGGGAAATTCCCTCGTGAACGATACCTGCCATTTTATCGGCACCACCGTCGCTGTCGATCTGATCTTCAAAACGAGTAATACGGAGCGGATGCGGGTGACCAAGGATGGCCAATTTTTGGTCAAGGGAGAAACCCGTGTAGCCGACAACCTCGTCGTGACCAGTGACCTGGTGACCGTCAATCATCAATTGGACGTGAAGGACGATGCCAACATGGAACAAGACCTCCGGGTAGGAGGAGATTTGACCATCGATGGCAGGCTGGTCATCGCCGACAACCTCGTGGTAACAGCCGATACCGTTCTGGTCAAGCGCCAGTTTGTGGTAAAAGAAGACGCCTTCGTCAAAGGCGACTTGAAGGTGCAGGGCGATGAACTGTCCGTAAACGGCATGATCGAAGCCAAATGCGTAAGCCTTTTAGGCGGCTGCGACTGGTATGAATTGTCGCAGGCCAAAGAACAGATCATGCCGGGCGAGGTGGCCGTCATGGATCTTGCCGGCGGAATAAACGCCGTTCGGCGCTGCGCAAAAGCGTACGATCGCACCGTTGTGGGTGTTGTCAGCGGAGCGGGCGGCGTCAACCCGGGCCTGGGTCTGCAGCAGAGCGGCGTGTTGGAGGGCAACACCAAAATTGCGATGGGCGGCAAGGTGATGGTCAGGGTGGTCGGAAAAGTCCAGCCCGGCGATTTGCTCACTTCCTCCAGTACGCAAGGCTGTGCCATGGCGGTCAAAAATCGAAGAAAAGCATTTGGGGCAGTGCTTGGAAAAGCCCTGACCAGCCCGAATGCAGAAGGTCTGGTATTGATGCAAATCATGATGCAATAACCTCAACCGAAGAAAAGATGAAAACATATTTCAGCTGCTTGATTGGAACGCTGTTCCTGTTCTTCCACACGGCTGGTGGGCAAAATCCCAATGCCGGCCTGAAAGCTTATGAAGGCTCGTTTTTGTTCGTCAATAATTATCCTGACAACGGGACGCCGAGTTGGGGCGACAACGACAACCTGACCAACGGGGTAACCCACGACGATTCAAACTGGTATTTCACGGCTTTGGGTTCAGACTACCTGGGATTTCCCGATGGCTCCTGGGTATTGAGCAGAATTCCGGGTTCAGAAGACCTGGATCAGGACTTTTCAAACAACCCGGCTGTTTTGACCCGCCACCTGGAAGAAGTTGATTCCCTTTATGTCAACCGATATGGCCATGCCGGGGATCTGGATAATTTTCGACACAACGGGGTTGATTATCTTTTCATCCCTTTAACCAGTAGCCCTCTCCTCGATAGTTTGCACCACCCCATCCCGAACACTGCGCTTTCCCCTGCCGTTGCCGTATTTCGGGCGGATGACCTGACCTTTATCAATTATGCTTTTTTGCCAGGTCAGAGTGACGTGGGTTGGTGTGCGGTACATCCCAAAAATGGATATCTGTATTCCTCCAATGATGATACCGAGACAATTATTCGCTATCAAATATTCTGGGATACTATTCTTAACCAACCGTATAACCATAATGGGCTGATGCCGGTTGATCAATACCCTTTAACAAATAATGTTGGTAATCAGCCATTTAAACTATTCAGCATGCAAGGGGGCGAGTTCTCTCCCAGCGGCGAGTTGCTTTTTGTCAGTTGCGGGATATTTGTGGATCAATATCCCACCGATGGGCTACACGTATTTAATACCAATAACTGGCAGGAAATTCAACGGTCTTTTAACGGTGGGTTTACCTGCTGCCCGCCTTATTTCCAGTACGCCTTTGATAATTCGTTTGACGGAGGGGATGAGCCGGAAGGCCTGACGTATTGGGATCGGGGCGATGGCAGTAGTCAACTGCATGTGCTCCTGTATATCCACAATTACGTCCAGACGAATACGGTAAAATTAAAGCACTACGACAGGCAAATCTTCGTCGACCCTTCCGCGCCAGAGACGCCACCACATGGCGAGCCCGTCCCATTTCCCAAACCAGGTACAGAAGCACGTCCTTTTAATAATCTTCACGACGTGTTGAATTACTACGGCGCCTGGGACGGGGCCGAAATCGTATTCAAGCCAGGCTCATACCCGGCCAACGAAACGATCAATATCCGTGTCAAACTGAGCAGTAAAGGCGGGACGGCAATTATTGGACAGTAAAAAAGCAGTTATTGCTCTTTCCTTAAAAACGCCCTCAACTGCCTCCAGTCCAGCAAGCCAAGCCCCAAAACGCCGCCCAGACCGGTGGCGAAAGCCGCGCCGAATTTCACCGGCCAGCGCCACCCGGTTTTTTCAAAAATCAACCAGTCGACAGCAAGCACCATAACCCCAAAAACCAATACCTGCAACAATCCGCGGCGGCTCGGCCGGAACCTGAAATCCCGGCTGCATAACCACACCATCCCCACGGCCACAAAAGCTTGCGTACTGACCGTGGCGATGGCCGCCCCCTGCGCTTGCCAACGCGGAATGAGCGCGAAATCAAGCGCAACGTCGAGCACCAGACCGATGATAAACACGCGATTCATTTCCATCAGTCGCTCGTCGGCCGTAAGCAAGGTGCTGAAAATGTAGGTCGTACACACGGGCACGAAGGCCCAGATCAGGATGCCGAGCGTGTCCCAGCGATAGGCCGATGCCCGTTCGGGCATCATCAGTTCCACCAAATCCTGCCGGGCAAAAAAGACGGCCGACGCCAGCGTCACGCTGCCGGCCCAGATGAGTTTGAAACTCATCGAAACCAGCGGCCTGACCGGCTCCCGCCGCCACAGCATACGGGCAAACATCGGCAGCAGCAGCGATGCAAAAAGAAAACCGAACATATTGGCCGCATCGAGCAAGCGGTAGGCGCCTGCGTACACGTCGGCATGCACGACTCCTTTCAGGCGTTCGAGCAACACCGCATCGAGACGGGTGTAAGCCGTCATGAGCAGAATGACCAGCGCGTAGGGGAAACTTTTTTTGAATAAAAAAACCATCGTCAGCATCCCCATACCGCGATTCTCCGACCAGGAAGGGCGCAGCCGAAGGTTGCCGGCCTTGAACCGCAAGACAAACCACACGATCAGGGTCGTGAGCAGCAAGGCGGCAGTTTGGGCCAGCGCAAAAAGCTCGACCGAAAAAAACGGCTGCAAGGGCGGCGCCCACAACGCCAGTCCGCAGGTGATGAGCATCAAAAATTTATCGAGCGACGACAGCAGGCTGTCGATTCGATAAAAGCCGAGCCCCGACACGTTGGAGCGCAAAAAGAGGATGTATTGCACCAAAACCTGGTTGAACAGCAGGATGAGCAAGAGTTTGATGGCCCGGGCGTCGTATTGCGACACCACCGCCGCCAGCAGGGAAAAAGCGACGTAAACGATGCTCAACACGACCTTGATGGCCAGGAAGTTGGGAAAATATTTGCCCAACAGTTTCGGGTGCTGGCTCACTTGCCGGTTGTTAAAATTTTGCACCCCGAAATCGCTCAGGATCTGAAACAGGTAGGTAAAATTGAACAGGGTGAAATACAAACCGTAATCGCCTTCGGGCGCCCGGTTTTGTACGCCCAGGTCGATCCCGAAAATGAAGAAGGGCTTTATCAGCAGGTTGATAAAGACGAGGAAAAGAATGTTGAGCAGAAATTCCCTGTTCAAAAGGCAGTAGTTGAGGCGGCAAAGGTGAAACAAAGTCTGCGCCCTTGCGCTGCCCGTCCAAAACGTTTTTCAGGACCGTTCAGAAAAGAGTCGGCTCCTCCCGGGTTTCTTCGTGCAGATCGGGGCCGTCGTTGGCCGGCGAGTTGACGCGCTCGGAGACGGGGTAAAGCCGGAGATAATCGTCGGCCGGCGGATGCAACATGGCGAGCGTTGCTTCGAGCGGCTGCGGCGAGAGCCACTGGCGACGGGCGACGGGGTCGGGCAAAAGCACGGGCATGCGGTCGTGCAAGCCGGCCAGCTCGCGATTGGGCGTCGTGGTGATGATCGAAAACGTTCGCAAGGTTTTTCCGCCCTGCCGCCATTCGTCCCAAATGCCGGCGAAACAAAGCAGGCTGCCGTCGGCCGGCAAAATTCGGTAGGGGATTTTGCGCCGGCCGGGCAAGTGGCGCCATTCATAAAAACTGTCGGCCCACACCAGACAGTGTCGCCGACGGATCGGCTCGCGAAACGACGGCTTGCTTTCGATGCCTTCCGCCCGGGCATTGATCAGGCGTCCGCCATTGGCGCCGTCGGGGCTCCAGTGCGGCACCAGCCCCCAGGTCATGGCTTGCAGCAGGCCGGGTTGTTCGTCGGTCACCACGAAAGCTGGTTGGGTGGGTGCGATGTTGAAACTCAGTTTGAATTCGGCCGGCCGTTCAAGGTCCGACAACTGGGTATCGATCTGTTTTTGGGAAGGCACGAAAGAATATCGTCCGCACATGGTGTAGTCGGCAGGAATTTGGTGAGCAGGTCGGTTTTTGTTGGGTGTTTTTTCAGGTGATAATTTGGTGCAGTGCGGTTTTGCAGGGTTGAAATTTGGAGCAAATTATCTAAAAAGCATGTAATCAGCAAGTTAACCTTGTTCGCATCTGAAAGCTTTTTGTTTCAAACAGTTATCCACAGGTAAAAGATCGCCTTTTATAACTCGCTCATTTGCAGGCCCCTTCATTTTACCCGTTTACGGAAAAGACTGTGGAGAACTTTACGCTGGCTTAACATTGGCCAACACCGGCCACCGAAAATCCACCGTTTTGGCCCTTTGCCCCGGATACCCTGTTTAAAAAGGGGGCTTTTACACACGACACTTCACAGCTAACAGGCTTGTTGATGCAAAAAGGGGGGTAATTCGATTTTTTTCCCACAAGGCTGTGCAAAACGCCGTAACCCGCTGTACAACAGACTCGTTTTTCCGGCCGGTATGTGGATAAAGCTGGTAACTCATCGGCATAAAACGGGGTGTTCAATGAGTTACAACGTTACTCACAAGCTAACAGCCCTAATGATGGAGATGGATTTGAAATTTAAACTCTTTAAAATTATCAAATAGTATCAGGGAAAGAGGATAAGGTAGCAACGGAAGGGTTCTACTTTTGTTTTAAAATTCTGCCGCGGCAAAGCGGCGCTCCTGTCTATGTCGTCCACTCAACAATTTTCCTCTTTACAACAAGCCCCCCGACTTGTCCGTATCTGGCTGCTCACGGGGCTGGTCATGGTTTTTTTTCAAATCTTCATCGGCGGCGTTACGCGTCTTACGGGGAGCGGGCTGAGCATCACCCGCTGGGAAGTGGTGACCGGGACCATACCGCCCTTGTCGCAGGCCGACTGGGAAGAGGCCTTTAATTTGTACCAGCAAACGCCGCAGTACCACAAGATCAATAAAGGCATGTCGCTGGGCGAGTTCAAATTCATTTATTTCTGGGAATACTTTCACCGGCTTTGGGCGCGCCTGATGTTTTTTGTTTTTGTGTTCCCGTTTGCCTGGTTTTGGTGGAAAGGTATGTTGTCCCCGGTTCTTCGGCGCCGTTTGGGGATGGTTGTGTTGCTGGCCGGCCTCGAAGGGTTTTTCGGCTGGATCATGGTGGCCAGCGGCCTGACCAAACGCCCCTGGGTCAATGCCTACAACCTGACCCTGCACCTGAGCATGGGCATCATTATTTTCGGGTATTTGCTCTGGACCTACTTCATCGCGCGGATGCCGCAACCGGCCGATCGCCTCGAACCACGCTGGCAACGCTTCGGTTGGATCATGGTGAGCGTCGCTTTTTTGCAGATCGCGCTGGGCGCCATGATGTCGGGCACCAAAGCCGGTCTGTTCTTTCCGACCTGGCCCGACATGCAGGGCAGTTTTATTCCCGCCTTGTTGTTCGATGGCAGCAAATGGACGCTCAACAGTTTTATCGACTACGATACGGATCCTTTCACGCCGGCCCTGGTTCAGGTGTTGCACCGCAACACCGCTTATTTGTTAAGCGGCCTGATCCTGTATTATTTCTGGCACTTGCGGAGGCTTCCGATTTCCGGGGTGTTGCGAACGGGCCTCGGAGCGCTGCTTGCCGCGCTTGCCGTACAAATACTGCTCGGCATTTTTACCCTGATCAATTGCATCGCACACATACCTGTTGCGCTGGGCGTACTGCACCAGGCCGGGGCGGTCGTTTTGTTCGGCGTATTGTTGTTTGTGGTGTACAGCGGAGCAGGGCGCAAATCGGGAGCCTGAGTTTGCCATAGGGGCTTGAACGCGCATTTCGGAATGATTGGAAATAGTCCAGACTATTTTTCACCGATCAGGAGGGCGGTGCAACAGGCGGCTTAGAGTTGGCGCTACGGAAGTTTTGTCTATTTTTGCCCAAATCAATAGAATTAGCACGAATGAACGTAACGGTCAAAGAAGAACAAGGCTTTCGCTACATCGAGTCCGGCGCCGAGGGCGAAACCCTATTGCTGCTGCACGGCTTGTTCGGAGCATTGAGCAATTTTGAAGGGATCATCACGCGCTTCTCCAAGGAGTACAACGTCGTGGTGCCTATTTTGCCTATTTATGAAATGCCGATCTTCGAAGTCTCGGTGAGTGGGCTGGTGGAGTTTGTCACCCGTTTTGTCAATTACAAACAGTATGACAAAGTGCATCTGGTCGGCAACTCCCTGGGCGGTCACGTTGCATTGTTGTATCTCCTCGCTCACCCGTCGCGTATCGCGTCGATCACCCTGACCGGAAGTTCGGGTTTGTTCGAAAGCGCTTTCGGGTCGGCTTTCCCCAAAAGGGGCGACTACGATTACATCAAAAAGAAAACGGCCGAAACATTCTACAACCCCGAGGTGGCGACCAAGGAACTGGTCGACGAAGTATTCGGTATTGTCAATGACCGCAACAAAGCCATCCGCGTCGTGGCCACTGCCAAATCGGCCGTCCGCCACAACCTTGGCGACAAACTGCACAATATCAAAGTGCCTGCCCTGCTCATCTGGGGCAAACAGGATATCGTGACACCGCCTTTCGTGGCGGAGAAATTTCACGAACTGATCAAAGACTCCCGCCTCTATTTCCTCGACGAATGCGGCCACGCACCCATGATGGAAAAGCAGGAAGAGTTCAATAACATCCTTGGCGAATTTTTGAAAGAAGTGGTGAATGCGAAAGTAGAGGCTTGATGCCTCGACGTAAGGCACCGTCATGCGAGCGGCGCAAGGAAGCATCTTCCTTGCGCCGCTCTTTTTTTGCCTCAACCACCAGGACGGGCTTATTTTTTTTCAACCTGTTTGACCACATCGCCGTCGGAGGTGTGGAGAAATAATAATAGAGTTTGTGATGGTAAATGTTTTAATGATAATTGATGATTCACGGGTTTTCCCTGCGACAGCAACCTTCCGGAAAGGTCGTACACGCTTACATCCAGTACGGTCGAGCCTTCGAACTGGACAAAGTCGCGGGCAGGATTTGGAAAGACCTGAACGTTCGGCACGGCTTCCTCGACAAGCAACTGGGTGTCGCTGGCGCCGCCGGTCAGGGGTTTTCGTGCATACCAGATGTTGAGTTTATTCATTCTCACATCTCCCCAAACAGCATGGAGTGTATCGTTTTTTACATCGAGGCACATGAAGTCGTTGCCGTTTTGGGTAAGGTAAAGGGCGTTGTAAGGAGTGATCGTATCCGAGATCCGAAAGTTGGGAGCGAAGTTCTGGGCGCCGTTCCAGCGCACTGCCCCCCATATTTCCGAGGCATTTTCATACCCGTTGCCGGCGCCATTTCGCCGGTCGCGCCAGCCAATGAAGAGGTCGCCGTCATCGTCAAAATCGGTCCAGACCAGGTCCTGCATTTTGCCGTTGCCAATCGGGTCGTCATTCACGCGCACAGGCCCCGACCAGGTATTGCCGCTGTCGTAGCTTTCCAGCATAAAAATATCGAGGTCGCCATTGGGTTTGAAGATGTAGGTAAATACAAGATGCGCCGGGTTGCTGGGATCGGCCGCCAGACGATACCCGACTTTGGCCAGGGTATCGGGGCCGCTGGTCGTGGCATAGTACATGCCGTGATAGGTAAAACTATTGCCGTCGTTGGCAGAACGGGCATGGATATAGCCGGGTAAAATATTCTGAGACGCTACCCAGCTCGGGTAAACTGAATGGAATAACCCATCGGCGGAGGTGGCCGGGGCGGCCATGGGCCCGGCGATATAGTTGCCGGTCAGGAACCCCGGGCCGTCGAGGTACTTCCAGGCTTGCCAGTTTTGGCCGCCGTCGAGCGAGCTGATGAAGTACGGGCGGTTGGGCGGGGCTACCCAGGGAGCGGGTTTTGTCGTAATGTAAAGGTGGCCATTGACGGGGTTTGCGGTCAGCCACGGACGGTCGAGCGGGTACTTGCTGCCATCGGCGTAGGCGTCGATTGCCTTTACCGCGTTGGTCCAGTTGAGTCCGCCATCGCTGGATCGGATCACGTACACTCCCCCACTGTCGGGGTTTTCCCGGTAATCGATGTAGCAGGCATACAGTGTCCCGTCTGTCCCGAAGGCAAGTGAGGGGTCGGCTGAATGGAAGGTAGGCGAGAAATGGGGCAGGAATTTGGGCGGGCTCCAGGTCGTCCCGCCGTTAAAACTTACCCGGGTTTTGATGCCCAATGGGTTGCCGAAAGTGTAGCCCATCCAGGCTACGACGATGTGTTTGGGGTTGGCCGGGTCGATGGCCAGATAGGGTTCGCCATCGAAAAACTGGCCATTGGAGATGTTTTGATTTTGGGCCGAGAGTCGGAAAAGAGCGGCCAAAAGGAGCAGTAAGGGAAGCGATTTTTTCATAACAACTAAGACATTTGGCCCGATTCAAGGTTTAGTGATCTGTCGGATTTTTCCCTCGAATGCCAAAAAGAAAAGCGTGCAATGGCTACTGCTCATTGCACGCTTGCATGGAAAACAAACTTGTTCCACGTGGAACACTTACGCCTGTTGCATCAAATAGTCCCGAAGAGACGAGTAGTTTGCGGGGATTAATGTGGCTTCTTTGATGCGGCTTTGCAGTTCGGAAAGGCGCTCTGGTATCTCGATTCTGTGTCCAAGAATGCGCTCCATGTCTTCCAGGAATTTGGCAGGGTGCGCCGTCTCCAGCACTATGCCCAGCGTGTCGGGGTATTCTGTCTGGTATTGCCGCAAGGCCAGATAGCCAACCGCTGCATGTGGATCGAGTAAATAATGGTGGTTGTGTTCCGCTACAAGTATGGCTGCTTCAGTGGCCTTGTCGCTGTACGAGAACCCGGAAATGTCCTTTTTAATGTTGTTCCACGTGGAACCATACAGGTCCATCATGCGGGCGAAGTTGGATGGGGCGCCGACATCCATGGCGTTTGACAAGGTGCGAATGGACGGCCGCGGGAGGTATTCGCCCTTGTCCAGGTATTGCGGCACGACGTCGTTGGCGTTGGTCGCTGCAATGAAATGGTGAGCGGGCAGGCCCATTCGTTTGGCTAAAAGGCCTGCGGTCAGGTTGCCAAAATTGCCCGAAGGCACGGAAAATACGACGGGTTTGTCCAGGTGACTCACCTGCTTGTAGGCCTCGAAATAGTAAAACGATTGTGGAATCAGGCGGGCAATATTGATGCTGTTGGCAGAACTGAGCCGCAGGCGAGTGCTTAATTCCGGGTCGAGGAAGGCCTGTTTCACCATCGCCTGGCAATCATCGAAAGTGCCCTGCACTTCCAGTGCCTGGATGTTGTGACCAAGCGTCGTGAGTTGCTTTTCCTGCAAGGGACTCACCTTGCCCGACGGGTACAGTATGATGACACGGATGCCCGGGGTGCGGTAAAAGCCCGCAGCCACGGCGCCGCCCGTATCGCCGGAGGTTGCCACCAAAATGGTGAGTTCCCGGTTCTCGCCCCGGTTAAACCACGACATGGTCTCCGCCATAAAGCGCGCGCCGAAGTCCTTAAACGCCATCGATGGGCCATGAAAAAGTTCCAGTATGCCGATCTGCTCGTCGAGCAAGACGACGGGCGCCGGAAAATTGATGGCGTGATCTGTGATCTGACGCAGGTCGCTTGCCGGTATTTCTTCGCCGATCAGGTTTTGGGCGACGCGAAAAGCAATGTCCTGAAAAGAGTATTGATGGAGATTTTGGATAAAGTCGGCGGGCAAGGCGGGCAGGTTCAAAGGCATGAACAAGCCTTTGTCGGCCGGCAATCCCTGAAACAAGGCTTCCTTGAAGCCGACCCGCAACGAAGGGGTGTTGGTGCTGTACAGTTGCATGTTGAACAATGGGGGCTCAGATTTTAGTGATTCGGATTTCGACCCTGCGGTTTTTGGCGCGACTTTCTTCGGAGTTATTCTCGTTCACTGGTTGCCGGGCGCCATAGCCCACGGTCTCTATTCGCCCGGCGGAAACACCCTTGGCCACCAAAAAGTCCTTGATGGCTTTGGCGCGCTGTTCGGACAAAGTCTGGAGCTCGGCCGCCTGCCCGACGTTGTCTGTGTGCCCTTCTACCCGGATATGCAGGTTGGGGTTGTCGAGCAACAGTTCTGCAAGTCGTGATAATTCCGGGTACGAATTGTCCAGAATGACAGCCCTGGATTGCTGAAAAAAAATGGGCTGCAATTCGATTTTACTGCCCACCGACAAAGGCTCTACGTACAAGTCGATGTATTGCTCCCTGAAATAATAATACTGCCGGGGGAAATACACTTCGGTCGGTTGGCCTGAGTAGCCGGGTAATTGCGCCGAAAAATTGAAGTGAACGCCGCGCGCAACTTTCAGCCGAAACAATCCGTCGGGCGCATCTATGATGTTGGTCGTGTCGCCTTCCGCGCCGTAAAGTACGCGGGCATTGGAGACCAGCTGGCGCGCACTGCGATCCACTACCCTGCCGATCACGGTCAGTTCCGTTTCCTGCGGCGGCTCGATCTGTATGCGGTAAATATCGCTGCTGCCGTCTCTTTTCGACGTGAAATACAGAAAGCCGGTCGTCATGTTGAAATACGGCTGACTCTCGTCCGAAGTGGAATTGATACGGTTGTCCAGCCTTTCGGGTTTGGTCCAGTTGGTCCAGCTCTCGTCGAGGCGGTGCGTTTTGAAAATATCGAAGCCGCCCGAGCTTTCCTCGCGGTTGGATGCGAAGTAAAGCGTTTCGTTGTCTTCCGACAGGAAAGGCGTCAGTTCGCGTTTGGCCGAGTTGACTACGTTGCCAAGGTGCTGCGGCGCGCCCCAGCGATTAGGCCCTTTCCGGAAACAGACATACAGGTCCATTTCCCTCGAATCGAAACGCGCCGCTGCAAGGATCATGACTTTGCCGTCGAAACTCATGGTCAGGCTCACTTCCGATTGAATTGTGTAAAAATCGTCGAGTTCAATCGGCACAGGGAAAGTCCAGCCGCTGCTGTCGGTCGTGCGGCGTACGTAGGAAAAACCACGGCTCATGTTGCCGTTGCGTTCAAACTGGTTGATCACATACAACATATTGGGGTCGGGCGTGATCGTCATGACGCTGTTGGGCAAGGCATTGTTGAGCGGGTACCCGGGGTGTTCGACGGTTGTAAAATTGGCCAGCGAATCCTGTGCCGAGGCAATCCAGATATCCTGGTTAAAAGCGGAGCGCACCGGCCCGTAGATGGATTTGCCCGCGATCTGTGTGTAAACGCCGGACAAGGTCGAGATGTATTCCATCGGCGTTTCGGTCACCGCTCTGTCCACACTGTCGATCAGCAGGGTGCGGTTGAAGTTTTCGCAGCCCATACGGGTAAAATACAGCGTTCGGCCGTCGCGGCTGGGCACGGGTGTAATTTCGTCGCAAGTGGAGTTGATCAGGTCGGGGAGTTTTTCGAGCCGCCAGGTTTGAGCGTCAAGAGGCGAGAAGGCCAGTAAAAAGAAAACAGCGAAAGCGGATTTTAGCATAAAAAACAGTTGTGCAGGGCCTGATTCAGGTGCAAAATTAAATATACCATAAACGACAAAGGCGACCCGCACATTTGCCGGGTCGCCTTTGTTTTTATTCAAAAAACAATCAATTCAAACGTTCATAAATGCCGGCGATGCCCTGCCCTCCCCCGACACAGGCGGTAACCAGTCCGTAGCGCTGATTTTGCCTGCGCATTTCGTTGAGCAACTGAATCGACAGTTTGGCGCCCGTGCAACCCAGCGGGTGACCCAGCGCAACCGCGCCGCCATTCACGTTGACAATCTCGGGGTTGAGCCCCGCTTCCTGGATGACGGCCAGGGCCTGCGCCGCAAAAGCTTCGTTCAGTTCGATCGCCTCGATCTGATCAAGCGGCATGCCGGCCTGTTTGAGCGCTTTCGGAATGGCGGCACAAGGGCCAATTCCCATGTACAACGGCTCCACCCCTGCCACGGAGCAAGCCGCCAGACGGGCAATCGGCTGCAAGCCGAGGGTTTTGACCATTTCTTCCGACATGACGAGCACGAATGCCGCGCCGTCCGAAGTTTGAGACGAGTTGCCGGCCGTCACCACGCCGCCGTTGGCAAACGCGGGTTTCAGTTTGCCCAGGCCTTCCAGCGAGGTGTCGCGGCGCACGCCTTCGTCGGTGTCGATGGTGTAGCTGCGTTCTTTGCGTTTGTCGTTTTCGACCCAAACCTCCGGCACGCTGATGGGCAAAATTTCGTCTTTGAATTTACCGCCGTCGATTGCCGCTGCCGCGCGCTGGTGCGAGCGAACGGAAAAAGCGTCGGCCGCCTCGCGACTGATGTTGAATTTTTTCGCCACAGCCTCCGCAGTCAAACCCATGCCCACGAGGTAATCGGGGGTGGTGGAGGCAATGTTGTAGTTCGGCGCCAGTTTGTAGCCGGTCATCGGGATCAGCGACATACTCTCGGCGCCGCCCGCGATAAAACAGTGGCCCATGCCGGCACGGATTTTCGCCACGGCAATGCTGATGGTTTCGAGGCCTGAAGCGCAGTAACGGTTGACCGTCATGCCCGGCACGTCTTTTCCAAGTGCCCGATTGGCGATGATGCGCCCGATTTGCAGGCCTTGTTCGCCTTCCGGATTGGCGCAACCTACGATCACGTCGTCGACCATCGAATTTTCAAGACCGGGCGTCGATTGGACCAGGTGTTGAATAAGCGCCACGGCCAGATCGTCGGGGCGGGTGCTCCGGAAACCGCCTTTGCCAGCTTTGCCGACAGCGGTACGAAAACCGGAAATGATATATGCTTCTTGCATGATTTGTTATTTTAAAACAAATAATTATTAAAAATTGATAATAATATTTTTAATAAAAAATTTTGTGTTAATTTCTGAGTGGCTTGCCGTTTTCCAGCATAAACTGGATACGTTCCAGTGTTTTTTGCTCGCCGCAAAGCGAGAGGAATGCCTCGCGTTCCAGGTCGAGCAAATATTGCTCTGAAACGGCTTGCGGGCTGGTCAGGTCGCCGCCGCAAAGCACCCAGGCTACTTTTTGCGCGATTTTGATGTCGTGTTCGGAGGCGTAATTGCCGAGTTTGAGCGAGTGAGCGGCCACGTAGAGCGCTCCAAGGCCCGTACGGCCCAGCACCCACACGTCTTTGCGGGGAATGGGTTTGATGTAGCCTTCCGACAGTTCCAGCGCCTTGGCCTTCGCCTCTGCGATATTGCGGGCTACATTGTGCACCACCTGGTCTTTTTGAGGCAACAAGTAGCCGTAATTAAAGGCTTCGTAGGCCGAAGTCGCCACCTGTGCCGTGGCGATCATCTTGAATTTGTCGATCAGCGTCGGGATTTGCACATCGCCTTCGCGAGTGATCAGATCAGACGTGCGCACAGCAAATTCCTTGGTGCCTGCACCGCCGGGGATGAGGCCCACCCCTACTTCCACCAGGCCGATATAGCTTTCTGCCGCGGCCATCACGGCATCGGCGTGCATGGAAAACTCGCAGCCGCCCCCGAACACGTAGCCTTGCGTGGCCATCACGACCGGAATGGCGGAGTAGCGCAAGCGCATGGAAGTCTGCTGGAAAATATTGACCGCCATGTTGAGTTCGTCCCATTCCTGCTGATAAGCCATCATGGCGATCATCATCAGGTTGGCGCCCACGGTGAAGTTGGCGGCGTTGTTGCCGATGACGAGGCCTTTCCAGCCCTGTTCCTCGGCAATCTGGATCGAATCGTTGATGCCGCGCAGAATGCCTTCGCCGATGGCGTTCATTTTCGAATGGAATTCGAGGCAAAGCACGCCGTCGCCAATGTCGTGCAGGGTACACTCGGCATTTTGATAGACGGGTTTGCGGTCGCGGTAGTTGTCAAGGATGATATACGCTTCGCCGCCGGGCAAGGGTTCATATTTTTTGCTCGCGGGGTTGTAGCACAGGCGGTGGCCGTTTTCCGATTTGTAAAAACTGCCGTTGCCGGCCGCCAGCATGTCTTCCACCCAGGGGGCGATTTTTTCGCCGCGGGCTTTGGCGGCCTCCACGCCTTCGGCCACCCCGACGAGGTCCCAGTATTCGAAGGGGCCTTTGTCCCAGGCAAAACCCGCGCGCAAGGCGTCGTCGATGGCGTAAAGCGAATCGCTGATCTCGGGCACGCGGTTGCTCACGTAAGCAAACAGGCCGAGGAAAGAACGTTGCAACAATTCCGCCCCCTTGTCCGTGCCTTTGAAAATGGCTTTCATGCGGCGCGGAAGTTCGTCGATCTGTTTGAGCGTATCGATGATGGGCAGTTTTTCTTTTGCAGAAACCTGATATTCAAGGGTTTCCAGGTTCAGGGCCAGTACGACCGGCCGGCCTTTGGCATCCCGCTCCGCGGTTTTTTTGTAAAAACCCTGACCCGATTTATTGCCGAAAAACTTGTTTTCGATCAGAAAATCGATGTAACGGGGAATGGTAAAGGCGCCCGCCTGTTCATCGGTCGGGCAGTTTTGCCGGATTCCGTTGATGACATGCACGGCAGTGTCCATGCCTACGAGATCCGCCAGGCGGAAGGTGCCGGTTTTGGGGCGACCGATGGCCGGCCCCGTGAGCGCGTCGACGGTGTCGATGCCCAGGCCCAGTTCGTGGGTCAGCTGGAAGATTTTGGCCATGGCATACACCCCGACGCGGTTGGCGATAAAAGCCGGGGTGTCTTTGCAGAGCACCGTTTGTTTACCCAGCGTCAGATCGCCGAAATGCATGAAAAATGCCGTGACAGCCGGGTCGGTGTCGGGCGTCGGGATGATTTCCAGCAGGCGCATGTAGCGGGCCGGGTTGAAAAAGTGCGTACCGCAGAAATTTTTGCGGAAATCCTCCGAGCGCCCCTCGGCCATGAGATGGATCGGGATGCCGGAGGTATTGGAGCTCACCAGTGTGCCCGGTGTGCGGAATTGCTCCACTTTTTCAAAAACCTGTTTTTTGATATCGAGGCGTTCGACGACGACTTCGATGATCCAGTCGCAGGATTTGATTTTCGGGAAATCGTCTTCAAAATTGCCGACGGTGATTCGTCCTGCGAATTTATTGTCGAAAAAAGGGGCAGGCTTGGCTTTTAGTGCGATTTGCAGGGCATTCTGCGCAACCTGATTGCGGTTGTCACCCGTTTGGGGAAGAATGTCGAGCAGCAGCACTTCGAGTCCGCAACCGGCCAGATGGGCGGCTATACCCGTACCCATAAGGCCGGAACCCAGGACGGCGACTTTTCGTATATGTTTATTGAGCATGGAACTGAAGAAATATCGATTGGTATAAAAATGAAAAAATCCAGCGAAAGTTCGCAGCGCGAAGATATGAATTTTGCTTGCTCGCAATACGGCGAAACAAAGTTCGGGTAGTGATCGGGTTGTTTAAAACACCGGTTCAACCTGTTTTTTTACCGTTTCCGTCATAAATGAGCAGATGAAAGGGAATTTCCGTAGCAATGCTCCAGATAAGTGTATCTACATTTATCAAGATTATTTTAGTCTGAATTCATACAACCAACAAAAGCATGAAGAGATTTTACCAAACCCGCCTTTTTAAGTTCGCCGGCCTTGTGCTCGGGGTGCTGATCTGGCTGGCAAATGCCGGCAACCCGCCAAACGGACGCACGGGAGCTCCGTTCGATGGTCATTGCGACGACTGTCACAGTGGCGGTAACTTTAACGGAACCGTTGATATTACGGGGCTACCGTCCACCATCGAGCCCAATACGACTTATCCGTTGACCATTACGCTCACCCCTACTTCGGGCAGCCCCACGACGGGCGGTTTCCAGGCTGTTTTTGTGGACAACAACAACGGTAATTGTGGTGACCTGACTGCCGGGAATGCGCAGAGCGGAACGGATTTCGCGGGTGGCCGGGAATACATCGAACAGCGCGGCGATAAGATGTTTGCCGGCGGGGCTGCCAGTTGGACATTCAGCTGGAAATCACCGCTCACCGTCGCCGGTAACACGGTAAAAGTGTATTACGTCGGTAATTTTACCAACAACAATAACAACGACTCCGGCGATTTTGCTGTCTCCTTTTCGAATACCTTCTCCTTTTCCGGCTTACCGCCGGTTACGGCCACTATCTCCGATATCACGAATGTCAGTTGCAGTGGTGGCAACAACGGTTCGCTTACCGTAACGCCCGATGGCGGGGCGCCGCCGTATACCTACCTCTGGTCGAACAGTCAGACGACCCAGACGGCGGTCAACCTCGTAGCGGGCAATTACACCGTTACGGTTACAGGGTCATCCGGTTCGGGCACTGCCACGGCCAGTGCCTCTGTGACCCAGCCGACCGCACTGACGCTGTCGGCCACGTCTTCGAATACGATTACCTGCGCACAGCCGAACGCCACCCTGACGGCCACTGCCGGAGGGGGCACACCGGGTTACCAATACGAGTGGTTTAACAGTGATAATGACAACCAAACCGTCGTCAGTGCACCTGGCACTTATTCCGTGACCTTGACCGACCAAAATGGCTGTAGCAAATCAACAACTGTAAATGTCGGCGGAAATATTGCCGCTCCTACCGCTACTGCCGGGCCGGATGCCACTATTACCTGTCAACAAAGCACAGCAACCCTGAACGGAACGGGTTCTTCATCCGGACCCAATTTCAGTTATCAGTGGACCACCAGCGACGGCAATATCGTGTCCGGCGCCACTACCCTGACCCCGCTAGTCAACGCCGCAGGTACCTACACGCTCGTCGTAACCAACAGCAACAACGGTTGTACCTCCTCGGACAATGTTACTGTAACGGCGAATCAATCGGCGCCCAGCGCCACCGCTACGGGTGGTCAGCTGACGTGCTCGACGACCAGCATCCAACTCGCGGTCTCGACCAATGCGAGCCAGCCCAGCTTTATGTGGAGCGGCCCGAACGGTTTTACCTCCGCTTTGCAAAACCCGACCGTGAGCGTGGCCGGGACCTATCAGGTAGTCGTCACCAACGGCACGAACGGCTGCAGCGCTAGCACCAGCGCCACCGTTTCGCAAAATACTACGCCCCCGAACGTGACGGCCACAGCACAGGCTTTACTGACCTGCAGCAGCATGTCGGTGACTTTGTCCGGCACCAGCAATGCAAACAACTATGCCTGGACGGGCCCGAACGGATTCAGCAGTTCCCAGCAAAACCCGACGGTGAGCGTGGCGGGTGTTTATACCCTCAGTTCCACCGGCTCGAACGGTTGCGTAGCCTCGGATACGGCACTTGTTTCGCAAAACACGACCCCCCCCGGGGCAACGGCTACCGTCAGCGGACCACTGACGTGCAGCTCAACCAGCGTACAACTCAACGGAACAAGCCAGGGATCCAGCCCCTCGTACTCCTGGACGGGCCCCAATAATTTTACCAGCGCCCAACAAAACCCGACCATCTCTACCCCGGGCGATTACAACCTGGTCGTTACGTCCGGGCAAAACGGCTGCTCCTCCTCGGCGCTTGTCACCGTGGTTCAAAATATCGCGCCGCCTGTTGCCAGCGCAACCACGCCGGTGAGCCTCACCTGCGTTTCCTCGACGGTTCAGCTCGACGGCACTGCCTCCTCCCAGGGCGCCAATTTTGTGGCCCAATGGACAACCGCCAACGGCAATATCGTTTCCGGCGCCACAACGCTTACGCCCGTTGTAAATGCACCGGGCACCTACAAACTGCTTGTTACCAACAACAACAATGGCTGTACCTCGGAAACCACCGTCACCGTTACCCAAAACCCGCCGGTTAGCGCCAATGCGACGGTAATCAGTAACGTCAATTGCAACGGCGGCACCAACGGCTCGGTCAGCGTGTCGGCCTCCGGCGGAAATGGCGCGTACACCTACCTTTGGTCTACGAGCGCCACCACGGCAACGGTATCCGGCCTCGGCGCAGGTACTTACTCAGTGACGACCACCGACGGAGAAAGCTGCACGGCTGTCAATACCGTAACCGTCACACAACCGGCTATTTTGATCGCCAACGCCTCGGCAACCGGCGAGACATCGGCGGGCGCCAACGACGGCGCCGCTTCCGCTCTGCCAAGCGGCGGCACCACGCCTTATACTTACGCATGGAGCAACAGCGCGACCACAGCAACCATTTCAGGCCTCGCGCCCGGCAGTTATACCGTTTCGGTGTCTGATGCACAGGGCTGTTCGACTGTGCAGACCGTCACGGTCAACAGTTTCAACTGCAGCCTGAGCGCTTCCATTGCGGCACAAAATATTACCTGCAATGGCGCAAATAACGGCTCCGCTACCGTCAGCCTCACCGGGGCAGCCGCGCCGGTCAATTTCCTTTGGTCGAACGGCGCCACGACGCAAACAGCCGGCAACCTTGCCCCGGGCAACTACACCGTTCAGATAACCGACGCCAATAATTGCCCGGCTGCCCTGTCGGCCAGCATCACCGAACCGACTGTATTGCTCGCCAATGCCTCCGCAAGTGGTGAGACAGCCTCGGGCGCCAACGACGGCGCGGCAAGCGCCCAACCTACGGGCGGCACCTCGCCATACGCCTATCTGTGGAGCAACAGCGCAACCACGGCAACCATTTCAGGCCTCGCGCCAGGGGTGTATACCGTGTCGGTGACCGACGCCAACAATTGCAGCAGCGTGCAAAGCGTCAACGTCAACTCCTTCAACTGCGCTCTTTCTGCCAATATTACCGCGGCAAACGTCGCCTGCAACGGTCAGAGCAATGGCCAGGCCACCGTCACGATTACGGGTGGCGTGTTGCCTTACGACTACCTGTGGACCAACGGCAACACCACCGCCACGGCGGACCAACTGGCAGCCGGCACTTATTCCGTTACGGTCGTCGATGACAATAACTGCCTGGTAATCGGCAACGTGAGCATTACCCAACCCGATGTTTTGGCTGTCTCCATTGTATCCGTGACGAATGTGCAATGTCCCGAGGACCAAAACGGCGCAATTGCCATCAACATCACCGGCGGAACTTTGCCCTACCAGACGCAATGGTCGGGCGGTCAGGGCGGCCAGAACCTGTCACCCGGCACTTACACCGTTTCGGTCACTGACAACAATGCTTGCCCGGCAAGCCAGACGGCGACCGTCGTATCGACAGATGTGACGCCGCCGGACATTACCTGCCCGGCAGGCCCCGTGTACGCTTGCGAAAACGATCCCGTGACCTATCCGCAACCCCAGGTATCGGACAATTGCAACCTCAACGGCGCACAGGCGCAACTGGAATCGGGTCTGCCCAGCGGCTCCGTGTTCGGCCTGGGTACGACTACAGTCATTTATTCCATCAAGGATGCCTCGGGCAACACCAACACTTGCTCGTTCAATGTCGTGGTGGATCAACTGCCGCTCATTTCCACGCAGGTTACGCCCGAAACCAACGGTATGGGCAACGGCAGTATCGGCGTGGCGGTACAAGCCGGAGACGTAGTCAGTTTTTCGTGGACAAAAGACGGCGTGTTCTATTCCCAGGATCAAAACCTGTCGAACCTCGGAGAAGGCACTTACCAGTTGACGGTGGTCACCTTGTTCGGTTGCTCCGTCACGTTCCCGCCCATCGTGGTGAGCAACAGTGTCGGCATTGCCGAGCATGGAAGTGAAAATGCAGGGGTACGCATTGTGCCCAACCCGGCTTCCTCGTCCTTCCGTCTGCAAACGACGGGTGCGACGGTGGTTCGGGTCGCCATGTTCGACATGCGTGGCAATCAGGTTGCTCAGTTCAGTGCTGACGACGCTTCCGGCGAACTCATGATCGACACACTTCCTTCGGGCGTGTATTACGTAGTTGCCGTACTCGACAACGGCCTGCAGCGCGCCATGAAATTGATTAAAACAGACCAGTAAATTTTTCCGACCTCCCCTTGCCGCCTTAAACAGCAAGAGGTGTTGATGAAAATTTTGACCTCCCGGCCAGCCTGCCCGCGCAGGCTGGCCATTTTTTTCTGACACAAAAAAATTAAACGAACGTTTGATTTTAAATTGCACGACATTTTACCTTTGCTGCAAAATTCCTGACCGCCAATGTCCATCGCCGTTTTTGAAAAACAGGATCGCCGCCAGCATTTGCTGGACGTAGCGGAAAAGCTGTTTGCCAAAAATGGTTACGAAGCAGTTTCGATCCGCCAATTAGCCTCGGAAGCCGGCATGAACGTGGCGATGGTCAGTTATTACTTCGGTTCGAAGGAAAAACTGTTCGAGGCCCTGCTGGAGGACAAATTACCCAAAACGAGGGCGCAGCTCGAGACCCTGGCCAGCGCGAACCTGAGCCCCTGGGAAAAATTGTCGCAGACGGTGGAACTGTACGTGAACAAATTTTTCGAAGGGCGTGATTTTCATCGGGTTATGACGCGCGAAATGTCGCTTCGTCAGCGCCCCGAACACCTCAAACTCATTACCTACCACATGGGCCGCAATATGGAAGTCATACGGGGTTTCATCGTGGAAGGACAGGAAAAAGGCATGTTTCGCTACGTCGACCTCGAATTGACGCTGACGACCATATTCGCTACCATTTCGACGGCCATCAGCAACACAGGCCTGATGTGCATGATGATGAAAGCGGAAAATGAAGAACAACTGTACTCCGAGCAAAACAAGCAACGGATCATCAGTCACGTAAAATCTGTGTTGCAGGCGCATCTTTTGCTACCCGGCGTGCCGGCAAACTGAATTTTTTACCCCGCTCCCGAAACCACCCGCCAAACGGGTATTTTTTTAAACCTGTCGTTAAACAAACGTTTGATCATTTATAGGTCCTGATGAAAAACTTAATCAACTGCCTCCTGGTACTGGCATTGCTGCCTGTGGTACCCCAATTGGTTACGGCCCAGGTACGTGTTTTACGGCTCGACGAGGTGATCGACCTGGGGCTTGCCAACAGCAAATCCCTGCAGATTTCAACTGCGAAAGCCGCCGCCGCGCAGGCTAAAACGGCGCAAACTCACGATGCGACCTTTCCGACCGTGTCGTACAACGGTTCGTACGCCCGCCTCAGCGAAAACATCGACCCCTTTGCGATCACCCTGCCGAGCGGCGAAACGCAGGTGCTCAATCCCGTCATTCCCAACCAGTATCTCAACCGCCTGTCGATCACCGAGCCTGTCTTTACCGGCCTGAGGGCGCTCAATACCATCAGGGCTACGGAGTTTCTCGAACAGGCTGCCCGCTTCGACCTCGAACGCGACAGAAAAGACGTCCAACTCAACCTGACGGCCGCGGCCATCAACCTTTACAAACTGCAAAGCGCCCTGAAAGTGGTGGACAAAAACCTGGCAACCGCTCAAAACCGGCTGACAGATACCTACCACCTGCGCGACCAGGGCCTCGCGCTCGACAACGACGTGTTGCGCAGCGAACTGGCCGTCACCCAGCTGGAAACGGCGAAACTCGAAACGGCCAACGCCATCGCCGCGGCCCAGTTTAACCTGGCGATCCTGCTGGGTTTGCCGACGGAACAGGGCATTCAAATCGACAGCGCTTCGCTTTTTTCCGGAGCGGAAAGCGCGGAAAGCCTCGATTTTTTTCTGGGCAATGCGGCCAACCGCGCCGATGTCCAGGCAGCCAATCAGCGCGCCCTGGCGGCTTCCAAACAAGTGAAAATCACGCAGGGGACCTATTTTCCCCTGATCAGCGTCGGGGCCAATTTGTACACCAACCGACCCAACCAGCGCTTGTTTCCGCCGCAGGACCGTTTTCTCAGCACCTGGGATGCGGGGGTGAACGTATCGTGGAACCTCAGTAATTTTTACACATCGAGGCACACAGTGCAGGAGTCGAAACTCAATTTTCTGCAAGCCGAACTTCAGCGCGGCCAGCTCGGCGATGCCGCCAAAAGCGACATTGCCAATAATTTTTACAACTGGCAAACCGCCCGTCAGAAAACCCTGCTGGCTGAAAAATCGGTGGCGCAGGCCCTCGAAAACCAGCGCATCACCCAGTTGCGCAATACCCAGCAAATTGCCTCCCTTTCCGATCTGCTCGACGCCGACGCCTTGCTGGTGCAGGCCCAGATCAACGAAGTAGGCGCCCAGGCCGATGCCCGCATGGCCTATTTCAAACTCCTCAAAAGCGCCGGAAAACTCTGACCCATTCTTCAACAGCTCTTTATCCTTCGTATTCTCAACTTTCACCGGATATGTCGATCACCAGAAAAAAAATATTGCCCATTGTGCTTGGCGCCGTGCTGCTCGTCGGCCTCGTTTACGGATTTCAAAAAGTCCGCTACATGATGACGCACGAGGACACCGAAAACTCTTACCTCGAAGCGGATATCGTCACGATTGCCCCCAAAGTGAGCGGGTATGTGGAAAAAATAAAGATCGAAGACAACCAGTGGGTCAAGGCGGGCGATACCCTTTTTATCCTCGATAACCGCGATTACCTGCTTCGCGTACAGCAAGCCGAGGCCGCCCTGGCCAATGCCGAGGCCAATGTCGGGCTGGTGTCAGCCAATGCCGGCGCTGCCGGCGCCAACGTAGGCACCGCCGAGGCCAATTTCCGCGCTTCGACGGCCGGGGTGGAAACGACGCTCAGCTCCGTACAGACGGCACAGGCCAACGTTGATGCCGCGCAGGCCAAAGCCTGGCAAACTGCCCAGGATTTCAGCCGCTACGCTGCCCTTTTGCCGCAACGCGCCGTCACGCAACAACAATACGATGCCGCCAAAGCCGCGCGCGACAACGCCGAGGCCGCATTGCAGGCGGCAAAGGCCCAACTCGAAACCGCCCGCCGTCAGGTGGAGGTCAGCCGCCGTCAGTCGGATGCCGGCGAGCGCCAGACCAGCGCTTCCCAGGCCCAGGCCCAGGCCGCCGGTAAAAACGTGCAGGTGGCGCGCACCCTCGTCGAACAACGCCGTCTCGATCTCGAAAATGCACGGCTCAACCTGTCGTACACCGTCATCACGGCCCCTGTCAGCGGCTATATCGCCAAACGCAGCGCCCAGCCGGGTCAGCTGGCCAATGTGGGCACGCCCCTGTGCGTCATTGTGCAGGACCAAAATCTCTGGATTACGGCCAATTTCAAGGAAACGCAAGTGGCGGACATGCACCCCGACCAGGCGGTGCAGATCAAGGTGGACGCCTATCCCGGCAAAACCTTCAACGGTAAAATCCAGAGCATCGCCCCGGCCACCGGCGCCAAATTCAGCCTTTTGCCGCCCGACAATGCCAGCGGCAACTTTGTCAAAGTGGTACAGCGCGTTCCGGTAAAAGTGGTATTCACCGACCCGGCCGACCCGGCATTTCCGCTACGGGCGGGCATGAGCGCGGAAGTAGCCGTACCCACGCGCTGACCTAACCAGTTGCGATTTTTTTAATTCATTTTCCAAAGCATCGAACCACAGTATGGCTGCCAAAGGCTTTGCCCGGTTTATCATAGTGCTCACCACCGTGTCGGCTGCGATCATGGAACTGGTGGACACGTCCATCGTGAATGTGGCGCTGTCGCAAATGGCCGGCAGCCTGGGCGTCACGATTGAAGACATTGCCTGGGTCATCACTTCGTATGCGATTGCCAACGTTGTGATCATCCCCATGACCGGTTTTTTGGCCGAATACTTCGGCCGGAAGAACTATTACATTTTTTCGATGGTCCTGTTCACGATCGCGTCCTGGCTCTGCGGCACGTCCACAGGGCTGTGGGAACTGGTGTTCTGGCGTTTCGTGCAGGGTATCGGCGGCGGCGCTTTGTTGTCCACCTCGCAAAGTATTTTGTTCGACGCTTTCGAGCCGAAGGATCGTCCGATGGCCAGCGGGCTGTTCGGTATGGGGATCGTGCTGGGCCCGACGCTGGGCCCGACGGTCGGGGGCTGGATACTCGATTCGGCCAACTGGCCGCTGATTTTTACGGTCAATATCCCGATCGGGATCGTTGCCACGGTGCTGGCCGTTCTGTTTATCGAGCGCAAACCGGGCGAGGGTGAAAAAAAGAAATCCATGACCATCGATTACCCGGGCATTGCCTTGCTGGCCATCGGGATCGGGTCGTTGCAATACGTGCTGGAGCGCGGGGAAGCCGACGACTGGTTTGCCAGCGATGCCATCAGGTTGTTGTCGCTGACGGCGGCCGTCGGTGTCGTGGGTTTTATCTGGCGGGAGCTGACGATCCCGCACCCGGTCGTCAACCTTCGGGTGATGGGCAACCGAACCCTTGCGCTGACGACGGTTTTTACCTTTGTCGTCGGCCTGGGCTTGTTTACGTCCGTCTTTATTTACCCGATTCTTGCCCAAAGAGTGTTGGGCTGGTCGCCGCTCGAAACGGGTTTGTCCATCCTCCCGGCTACTGCGATCGGGGTGTTGCTGATGCCTATTATTGGTAAACGGATGTCGAGCGGTGCCTCTCCTGTTCCTTTTGTGGTCATGGGTTTTATCCTGTTCATCATTTTCGGCTGGTGGAGCGCCGGCGCGAATCCGCAATCGGGCAAATGGGACTTTTTCGGTCCCCTGGCCCTGCGGGCTGTCGGTATCAGCATGGTGCAGTTGCCACTCATCAGTCAGGCAGTTGCAGGCCTGCAACCCCGCGATTATCCGTCCGGCATCGCCCTCAACAACATGATCCGGCAACTGGGCGGCGCGTTCGGCATCGCCATATCCAACAACTACATCGCCCGGCAATTTGCCCAGCATAAAACCGACCTGGTTGCCTATACCGTACCCGGCAACCCCGCCTTCGACGAGCGCCTCAACACCATGGTACAGGGCTTGATCAGCCGAACGGGGGCTTCCGTGGCTGACGCCACGGCGATGGCTTACAAACAATTGAATTTTGCCGTTGAAAAACAGGCCTACCTGCTCACCTACCTCGATACGTTCAGGCTGATTTCCGTCTTTTTTATCATCGTATTCCCGTTGATCTTTTTTATCAAACCAGGTAAAAAACAGGTTTCGTCCGATGCCAAAGCCGCGATGTCGGAAGCGCATTGACCGGGGCGAAAACAAATTCAGTTTTTTTCTCTTCCGCTCACACCTTTTTGAAATCTGGCACGTTTTTACGGACAGATTAATCCTTTAAATAAAAATTAATCAGCCGTTTCAGAGCCATCCCCGCTTTTATCGGATATTTGCCCCGGCTGTGTCAGTCACAACCAACTTTACGTAACCTACACAATTTCAATGGAAGAGAAAAAACGCCGTCCTCGTTTGACCAAGACGGCACCCGGGTTTTCGCTGAAAGAGCGTCCAAAAACCTTCTATCCCGCCAAAGACGAAAATTCGTCAGAGACCCCCGATTTTAACAAGACCGAGTACGAGTCCCGGAATGAAAACTCCGGCGATGACGCAAACCTTGAACGCAAACCCGTGCAGGATCGCAACCGCGAAGGCGGCGATGCTGACTTCGGTGAGCGCAAGCCCTGGCAAGACCGCAACCGTGAAGGTGGCGATGGCGGCTTCGGTGAACGCAAGCCCTGGCAGGACCGCAACCGTGAAGGCGGCGGTGGCTTCGGTGAACGCAAACCCTGGCAAGACCGCAACCGCGAAGGCGGTGGCGGCGGCGGCTTCGGTGAACGCAAACCCTGGCAGGACCGCAACCGCGAAGGCGGTGGTGGCGGCGGCTACGGCGAACGCAAACCCTGGCAGGATCGCAACCGCGAAGGCGGTGGTGGTGGCGGCTACGGCGAACGCAAGCCCTGGCAGGATCGCAACCGCGAAGGCGGTGGTGGCGGCGGCTACGGCGAACGCAAGCCCTGGCAGGATCGCAACCGCGAAGGCGGTGGTGGTGGCGGCTACGGCGAACGCAAGCCCTGGCAGGATCGCAACCGCGAAGGCGGCGGTGGTGGCGGCTACGGCGAACGCAAACCCTGGGAAGATCGCAACCGCGAAGGCGGCGGTGGTGGTGGCGGCTACGGCGAGCGCAAACCCTGGCAGGACCGCAACCGCGAAGGCGGCGGCGGTGGTGGCTATGGAGAGCGCAAACCCTGGCAGGATCGCAACCGCGAAGGCGGCGGCGGCGGTGGCTATGGCGAACGCAGGCCCTGGCAGGATCGCAAACCTTTCGGTCAGAAACCCTTCCGCAAACGGGAAGAATTTTTTGTAGAAAAAAAGCCGAAGCCCGATCTGCCCAGCGGTGAAGGCATGCCGCTCAATAAATACCTCGCCCATTGTGGCGTATCCTCGCGCCGCAAGGCCGTTGAATTTGTAAAAGACGGACAAGTAACGGTAAACGGCGAGGTAAAACTCGAACCGCACTACCGCATCCAGCCCGGCGACGCCGTCACCTGCGAGGGCAAGGAAATGCACATCCAGGAGCGCCTCGTGTACGTGCTGCTGAACAAGCCGAAGAACGTCATCACCACTACCGAAGACGAACACGGCCGTGCAACAGTGCTCGACATCGTCGATCCGCATTTCCCCGAACGGCTCTACCCCGTCGGGCGCCTCGACCGCGACACCACGGGCCTGATCCTGCTGACCAACGACGGCGACCTGGCCCAGAAACTTTCCCACCCGAGCTATCACGTTCAGAAACAATACCGCGTGGGACTCGACCGAGGGCTGACCAACGCGGATTTTGAAAAAATCCTCGCCGGCGTCGAACTCGAAGACGGACCCATTCAGGTCAACTGGCTGCGCTACGCCGAAGATCACCCCCGCCGCGAAGTGGTGGAACTCGAAATCATCGTGGGCCGCAACCGCATCGTCCGCAGGCTGTTCGAATCACTCGGCTACCAGGTCAAAAAACTCGACCGCTTCTACTACGGCGGCCTGACCAAAAAAGACCTGCCCCGCGGCGCTTTCCGCGAACTGTCGCAACGCGAGATCATCATGCTCAAGCATTTCACGGGCCACCCCACAACGGGCGGCAAACGACCGAATGCCGGGGATGATTTCGAGGACAACGATATGGAACTGGAAGAAGACCTGTAAATCAGCCTTTTTTCAGCGACAACAGGGCAAACGACCGGCGACCGGCCCGTTTGCCCTGTTTCATTTGGGTGAATCACCCCGGGTATTCAGGGTTTAATCGACCCTTCCGCCTACTTTTACAGGCAAATTCACCCTTTTTGCAAATCAAAAAAACGTACTGCTATGAAACTGCACCATGCGATCAGACTGCTGCTTGTGCCGGCCGTCTTTTTCCTCCTCCTTCCGGCTATGCGTGCACAAATGGCCGACCCCGAAGGCCATACCCGTTTTGGACTCAAAGCCGGCCTGAGCGCCGCCAATTTTTCCAAACAAGACTTTGAAGACCGCAAGGGACGGGTGGGCTTCGTCGGCGGCGTATTTGCCAAAGTGCCGCTCGGACGACCCAAACAAGTCGCCTTTTCGCTCCGCCCCGAACTGCTTTTTTCCATGAAAGGCGCCACCGTGACGCCCGATAGCCTGGACGACATCAGTTTTAAACTGAACTACGTGGAACTGCCCTTGTCGCTCGACATCAATTTCCTCACCTTTTTTAATATCCAGGGCGGTTTGCAGGCAGGCACCCTGATCTCGTCGGTGGACAAGGACTTCAACGTCAACAAACTCGACGCCGGCTGGCATGTCGGCGCGGGCCTCGACATCGGCAATATCGGCTTGCACGCCCGCTTCAACTCCAGCTTTACCCAACTGTTCGACATCAAGGCGCTCGACGCAACCCGCAACTGGAACCTCACCGTGACGGCTTCGTACGCTTTCAACTAAACTTTTTTTCTCTTCAATTTCTCCGCCTGTGCGGACTGATGCACAGGCGGAGAAACTTATCCGTCCTTCAAAATGGCGCGTAGAAAAACCGATATTCTTGTGCTGGGCTCCGGTATTGCCGGCCTCACCTTTGCCATCAAAACCGCCCGAAAATTTCCGAACCGCGATATCCTCGTCCTCACCAAAACGGTGGAAGGCGAAAGCAACACCCGCTATGCCCAGGGCGGCGTGGCGGCAGTGTGGGATCATGAAAAAGACAATTTTGACAAACACGTCGAAGACACCCTGATCGCCGGCGATGGCCTTTGCAAACGCGATATCGTGGAGATTGTCGTTCAGGAAGGCCCGCAGCGCGTGCAGGAAATCATCGACTGGGGGGCACGATTTGACAAGGAAAAAGACTCGACGGCCTACGACCTGGCCCGTGAGGGTGGCCATTCCGAGCATCGGATTTTGCACTACAAAGACCTGACCGGCTGGGAGATCCAGCGTGCCCTCATGGAAGAGGCTTCGCGCTACCCCAATATCAGGGTGCAGGAAAATTATTTTGCCCTCGACCTGATTACCCAGCACCACCTGGGTTACATGGTCATTCGCGTCACGCCCAATATCGAATGTTACGGCTGCTACGCCCTCAACCGTGATAACGGTGAGATCGATACGCTCCTGTCGAAAGTCACGGTGCTTTGCACTGGCGGCGGCGGACAGGTGTACAAATCCACAACCAACCCCGTGATTGCCACGGGCGACGGCGTCGCGATGGTATATCGCGCCAAAGGGCGGGTGGAAAACATGGAGTTCATGCAGTTTCACCCCACTTCGTTGTACAACCCGGCCGGGCAAAATCCTTCTTTCCTCATCTCCGAGGCCGTGCGGGGCTTCGGCGGCGTGCTGAAAACCGAGGACGGCGAAGAATTTATGCAACACTACGACGCCCGGGGCTCCCTGGCCCCCCGCGACGTGGTTGCGCGGGCCATCGACGCCGAAATGAAAAAACGCGGTACGGAATGCATGTACCTCGACTGCCGGCACCTGAACAAGGAGGATTTCGTGGCGCACTTCCCCACTATTTATGAAAAATGCCAAAGCATAGGGATCGACCCCATGCACAACATGATCCCCGTGGTGCCGGCCTGCCATTACATGTGCGGCGGTATTCAGGTGGATGCCCGGGGGCGCAGCAGCATCGACCGCTTGTATGCCGCGGGCGAGTGCTCCAGCACGGGCCTGCACGGCGCCAACCGCCTGGCCTCCAACTCCTTGCTGGAGGCCATGGTCTTTGCCCATCGCATCGCCGAAGATGTGGCCGGCCAGCTCGAAAGCTGGTCGTTCCGCGACGACGTGCCCGACTGGAATGCGGAGGGCACATCCAATCCTTCCGAAATGGTCCTCATCACGCAGAGTTTGAAAGAATTGCGCGAAATCATGTCGTACTACGTCGGTATCGTGCGCTCCAACGTGCGTTTGCAACGCGCCATGGACCGCCTTTACCTGCTGTACCGCGAGACGGAGGAATTGTACAAAAGCGCCGTCATTTCGCCGCAGCTGATGGAGTTGCGCAACCTGATCACCGTCGCGTACCTCATCACCCGCTCCGCCAAGGATCGCCACGAAAGCCGGGGGCTGCATTTCACCACGGATTACCCTGAAAAGCTGCCTTTTATCGAACACTCGATTTTGTAAAACACGCACCAGGGCCTTGGTCGCCAGTCAAAAAAATGCCGCTTTCCGCCGTCATCATCACGTTTAATGAAGAACGCAACATCGGCCGTTGCCTCGATTCGCTGGCCGGGGTGGCCGACGAGGTCGTGGTGGTGGATTCTTTTTCGACCGACCGGACGGAGGCGATTTGCCGGGAAAAGGGCGCGCGTTTTGTCCAGCATCCTTTCGGCGGGCACATCGAACAAAAGAATTACGCGCTTTCGCAGGCTGCGCACGACTGGGTGCTGTCGCTCGATGCCGACGAAGCGCTCAGCGATGACTTGCGGCAATCGGTGCTGGCCGTGAAAGACCATTGGCAGGCCGAGGGCTATGCCATGAACCGCCTGACCAATTATTGCGGGCAGTGGATTCACCATTCGGGTTGGTATCCCGATCGCAAGTTGAGGCTTTTCGACCGGCGGCTCGCGCAATGGGGCGGCCTGAATCCGCACGACAAAATTGAAATGACGCCCGGCGCCCGTCAGCTCCGCCTGCGCGGCGATTTGTTGCATTACAGTTATTACACCGTGGAAGAACACTACTCGCGGGCCCGCAAGTATGCCGACATTGCCGCGAAGGCCATGTATGCGCGCGGCCGCCGGGCCCGCTGGTGGAACCTCGCGCTGAGCCCTGCCGTCAAATGGCTGCGCAATTATGTGTTCAAAAGGGGCTTCCTCGATGGGCGGGCCGGCTGGACCATTTGCCGGATCAGCGCGCTGGAGACCGGCTGGAAGTATAGGGCATTGCGGGAACTGGAGAAAACTGCCCGGCAATGAGCAACTTGTTTACAAGCCATTAACGCCCGCTCAATAACCCTTTACAATTTTAACAAATTTTACGAGCCTGCTAACAGCTTTTAAAAGCATGTTCGCAACCCGAACGCACATCTTGCGCTCAAATTCAGAAAACAATCAAAACGATAACCGTTATGCGCCGCCAGACCCGTTTGCTCGCACTGCTCCTTCTGACCTCCTTTCTCGTTTCTGCCTGCAACACCCTGCAACGTTATACCGAAAGCGGTGACTACGATTCCGCGATCGAATTTTGCCTCCGCAAACTGCGCGGCAAATCCAAAAAGAAAACCGAGTACGTCAAGGGCCTCGAAGAAGCATTTGCCCGCGCACAAACCCGCGACCTGCGCGCCATCGACGCCCTGCTGTACGAAGAACGCCCTGAAAACTGGGAGAAGATCAACGCCATCCACCGCAAGATCCGCGAGCGCCAGCAAAAAATTGCGCCGCTCACGCCCCTGCGTTCCAAGAGCGGTTACCAGGCCAAGTTCGCTTTCCTCGATATTGCCAAAATGGAGGTCGAAAGCCGCCAGAAAGCCGCGGAGTTTCTCTACACCCGCGCCGAAACCCTGCTGTTGCGCGCCGATAAAGGCGACAAACCAGCCGCCCGCGAAGCGTATGAGGTGCTGGAAAAACTTGAAGAATGCTACTACCGCAATTACAAAAATACCGCCGAGCTCAAACAGGACGCCCGCGCCCTCGGCACCACCCACGTGCTGTTCGAAATCAAAAACCAGAGCGACAAGGTGCTTCCGCGCTCTTTCAACGACCGCGTACTGGCGATCGGTAAAAACGACCTCGACAGCGAATGGAAATCGTACCATTTCACACAGGAGCCGGGTATTAAATTCGATTACCGCGCCGTGTTCAACATCCGCCGCGTTGATGTCAGCCCCGAACGTGTACTGGAACGCAATTACGTGGATGAAAAAGAAATTCAGGACGGCTGGAACTACGTGCTCGATGCGCGTGGCAACGTCAAAAAAGACAGCCTCGGCAACGATATCAAAACCCCGCGCATGGTGCGCATCCACGCCGCCGTGGTCGAAATTCACCAAACCAAAGCCGTGCGCCTGACGGGCACCATCGATGTGTTCGACGCGGCCCGCAACACGCGCCTCGAATCGAACGAGCTGGGCACCGAAGTGGTTTTTGAAAATTTTGCCTCCACCTTCACCGGCGACGAACGCGCCCTGAGCGCCGACACCCGACGCCGCATCGGCAACCGCCCGCTGCCCTTCCCGCCCGACGAGGACATGCTCATTCAGGCTGCCGACCGTTTGAAACCCGACCTCCGGGACCAATTGCGGCGCAGCCGCGCGATGCTTTGAACTTTGATGTCGCGTTAAAAAAAAGCGGGGGTGGCATTGCGCCACCCCCGCTTTTTTTGGGCCGTGCTTGGTGTTTTCACCTACGGTATGCACACAAAATGAGTTCATTGACAATTAGGTATCGTTATTTTTAGCAAAGAGGGCCTTTGCATTCACATAGGTCTGGAGTTTTTGCAGTCCCAGCCACATGGTAATTGGCCCAGGCGGTCTTTCGCTTTTTGAATATCCCTTCCAGCCGCCTAATCGAGCGACG
>JBGAHL010000020.1:0-92851 GCA_044226205.1 Saprospiraceae bacterium | reverse complement strand
CCCCCTCCGGGATGGATTTTGGCACAAAAAGACTACAAATATCACGGGGCGCTGCCCCATGCCTAAGTTTTTACTAGTTTTTTTAATAATTGCCGATCGAGAGCATGACCAGCGTACAGCCCTCCACTGTTTCGATGCCGCGTTCGTGCGCCAGCCGCACCAGTTCGGGGTTTTCGGTACCGGGGTTGAAAATGATCCTTTTGGGGTTGAGGGAAAAAATATAGGGGTAATACTCGGCTTGCCTGCCGGCGTTGAGGTAAAGCGTAATCGTGTCCACATCGTCGAGCGACGGCCGGCCGGTCAGGATCTGAATTCCGCCGATAGCGCCTTCCCGAATACCCACGGGCACTGCCTCGTGGCCGTATTGGGTCAGGCGTTGCACCGCCATATTGGCATAACGGGCCGGGTTGGGGGTAGCGCCCAGGACTACAGTTTTTTTCATGTCGGGTAAAACGCCGGTTAGAGGGTAAAAGTTGGTTTTAAAAAGCCGCATTCTCGTCATTTGGGATACTTTTGCGTGCTTTTTATCCAAGTCACATGATATTGACCGACAAAAAAATTCTGGAAAGTATCGCCACTGGCGAGATCGTGATCGAACCTTTCGACAATGCCTGTCTGGGCACCAATTCGTACGACGTACACCTGGGCAAAACGCTGGCTTTGTACCGCGATGAGGTTCTCGACGCAAAAAAACACAACACCATCGAGTATATCGAGATTCCCGAAGAAGGATTCGTGTTGCAGCCCGGCACCCTGTACCTGGGCGTGACGGAGGAGTACACCGAGACCCACAATTCCGTGCCTTTTCTGGAAGGAAAAAGCAGTGTAGGACGCCTGGGCATCGATATCCACGCCACGGCCGGCAAGGGCGACGTCGGTTTTTCCAACACCTGGACCCTCGAAATCTCCTGTGTGCAGCCTGTGCGGGTGTACGCGGGAATGCCCATCGGCCAGCTGATCTATTTCAGGGTCGACGGCGATATTGAAAATTATTACAACAAAAAAACAAGCGCCAAATACAACCAGCGCACCGACAAGCCCGTGGAGAGTATGATGTGGCGGAATTTTTAAGGGAATTATAAGTTTTGCAGCTACCCTTCCTGTCTACTTTCGCTGATCAAAACTTTTATAACTAACTGATTATGAAAAGTAAACTACGCATTTTACTGGCATTTTTGCCGCTGTTTCTGCTGGGCAGCCCCGGTTGCAAACAGTACAACAAGGACTATCAGCAACTCGCTGCGAACCCCGAGTTTATCCACGCCGGTTTTCGCCGTCTGACGGAGATCATCCGTTTCGACATTTTCGCGCCACCGATCTCCGCCCGCATCTATGCCTACTCGGCAGTTGCAGCTTACGAAGCCCTGGTGCCGGGCTACCCCGAATACCAGAGCCTAGCCGGTCAGTTGAACGGTCTCAAACCCGGTCCGCAACCCGAAGCCGGCAAGGAGTATTGCTATCCGCTAGCCAGCGCCAACGCCCTGCTGATCGTGGGCAAAACCCTGGTTTTTTCGGAACAAAACATGGAGGATCTGAAAGAGCAGATTCTCGAAGATTATAAAAAAATGAACATGCCGCCGGACGTGTACGAGCGTTCGATGGCCTATGGCGAGCAGGTCGCCAAGCACATCATCGCCTGGTCGAAAACCGACAATTACGCCCAGACGCGCAGTGCGCCCAAGTTTACCATCGATCCGAAAAACCCCGCCCGCTGGCGCCCCACGCCGCCGATGTACGCCGACGGTCTCGAACCCCACTGGTCCGAAATCCGCCCCTGGGTGCTCGATTCCGCCGCACAGTTCAAACCCGAGCCGGCCACGCCGTTCAGCACCGACAAAACGAGTGAGTTTTACAAACAGGCTATGGCAACCCATGATGCGGTAAAAAACCTGACCCCCGAGCAGGAAGCCACGGCCTGGTACTGGGACGACAATCCGTTCGCGCTGGAAGTCAGCGGTCACTTTTCCTACGCCCGCAAAAAAATCAGCCCCGGCGGCCACTGGATGAACATTACCGGCGCTGCCTGCCGCAAAGCCAATCTGGACATCATTCACTCGGCGGAAGCTTATGTCGAAGTGGCCTGCGCCCTGTCCGACGCCTTCATCTCCTGCTGGACTGAAAAGTACCGTTCCATCGTCATCCGGCCGGAATCCTACATCAACCAGTACATCGACCCGGAATGGAAGCCGCTGATTCAGACGCCGCCCTTCCCCGAGCACACGAGCGGGCACAGTACGATCACGGCCGCGGCGGCCACCGTGCTGACCAATCTGCTGGGCGATAATTTTACTTTTACCGACAGCACGGAAGTGGAATTCGGCATGCCTCCGCGTACTTTCAATTCATTTTTGGTAGCCGCAGACGAGGCCGCTCTCAGCCGTTTGTACGGCGGTATCCACTACCCGCACGGCAACCAGGCCGGTAACAAAAACGGCAAGGAAGTGGGCCAATACGTGTTTGAGAAAATTCATACAAGAAAAGGCAAGTAAGCCTACTTGCTACCGATAATGCACACGGCAGGCATCTGGCTGACAAAGCCTAATGCCTGCCGTTTATTTTGCTATCAAAAAAAACGCAATGCCTGATACGAGGTACGGGATTCCCGTAAATCGCACCTTAAAGGCCGCAAACAGGGCATTTAAGCGGGTGTAAATAGAAAATAAACAAACCGGCTTGGCAAAAAAGGCTATTTTTGTCACGCATAAGCTTCTCGGTCTCTCGCCCAAACTTTAGTCCGCCACCACCCCCCTCGTTTTGAGTACCGACCGTTACTCATGTAGTGGTTATACGTATCAATTGAATTAATCCTGAGTGCACTATTTCCGATTTATCGCTAAAAACACTTTACATCCCATGGGACGATCCTCTACCCATTTCAATTTTCGTTTGAATAGCCTGGCCGGTGTGTTGCTGGCGGTATTCTTCCCCCTGGCGCTTTGGGCGCAAGTTTCGGTGACCACGACCTCTACCAACGTAACCTGTTACGGTCTTTGCAACGGTAAAGCCTCTGCTTATGGCTCGGGCGGCTGGACGCCCTACACCTACCTTTGGAGCACCGGCGCCACCACCCAGAACGTGGCGGGCTTGTGCCCCGGCACTTACACGGTGACCGTGACCGACGTCGATCAGGGTTATGCTGTCGGCACCGTTGTTATTACGCAGCCGCCCCAACTGGGCGTGACGGCTTTCGGTACCGACCAGATTTGCGGCAACGCGCCCGAAGGCACGGCCACCGCCGTTCCTTACGGCGGCACCCCGCCCTACACCTACAACTGGAGCAACGGCGGTTCTACGGCCATTATTACGGGCCTGACCGCCGGTACTTATACTGTCACGGTGACCGATGTAAACGGTTGCACCGCGGCGGCCTCCGCTACCGTCGTCTTTTTCAATGAAGGCGTCTGGCTTATGGTGACCAGCACCCCCGTCACATGCTACGGCTACAGCAACGGCACAGCCCACGTCAGCCCGATGTCGGGCACTCCGCCTTATACCATTCTCTGGAGCAACGGCCAGTCGGGCGAAACCATTACCAACCTCAGCCCCGGCACGTACAGCGTCACGGTCAGCGATCAGAACGGCTGCTCGAACTTCACCTCTACCCAGGTGACGCAGCCGCCCCTGCTGACCGGCACAACCGGCTCTACTCCCGCCGCATGCGGCAATACGGGCACAGCTACCGTTTACCCGACCGGCGGCACTCCGCCCTACGATTTCCACTGGCACAACGGCGGCGTGACGCCCACCATTATCGGTCTCGCCCCCGGTCCGTACTATGTGACGGTAACCGATGCCAACGATTGCACCTTCACCGCCAACGTCACCGTGGGCGGCAACAATACCAACCTGACCGTCACGGGCACTGTTGTGAGCAATGCCGGTTGTAACATCGGCGGCAGCGCAACGGCTACTGCCAGCGGCGGTTCGGGCAACTATGTATTTATCTGGGACAACGGCCAGATGGGCGCCACAGCGACCAACCTGACCGCCGGCAACCACAACGTCACGGCAACGGATGTTACCACGGGTTGTATCGGTGTCGGCACGGTCAATATTCCGTCGGCACCCACGCTTGCCGCCAGCATTACGGTCAACTCCAACGCCAACTGTGCCGTCGGTGGCAGCGCTACCGTGACGGCTTCGGGCGGTACGCCTCCTTATACCTACCTGTGGGACAACGGTCAAACCACTGCGACCGCGACCAACCTCGGCGCTGGCCCGCACAGTGTGACCGTCACCGACGCCACCGGATGTGTGGTGATCAAAACGACCAGCATTGGCCAGGCCCAGGGACCCACCGTAACCGCCGTGGTCAATACCAACGCTACCTGCACCACCGGTGGCAGCGCAACGGCAACTGCTACGGGCGGCTCGGGTGGTTATATTTACCTGTGGGATAACGGCCAAACCACCGCAACCGCAACCAACCTCAGCCCCGGCCAGCACATGGTCACCGCTACCGATGCGGGCGGCTGTTCGGCCTCCGCTTCCGTGACCATCACGCAAGCCAACTCGCCCAGCGTAACTGCCGTGGCTACCGGCAATGCCAACTGCAACGGCGGTGGCGGCGCAGCTTCTTCCTCGGCTTCGGGCGGCACGCCTCCCTATACCTACATGTGGAGCAACGGCCAAACCACCGCCACGATCAACAACCTCAGCCCCGGCACCTACACCGTGACCGTCAAGGATGGCGCAGGTTGCACGGCTTCCGCCAGCGTATCCATCGCCGCTCCGCTGCCTCCTTCGGTAGTGATCACGGCTTCCACCAATGCCAATTGCAGCCAGCCCGGCAGCGCAACGGCTGTTGCAGCAGGCGGCTCGAACCCCTACACCTATCACTGGGATAACGGCGAAACAACGGCCACGGCAATCAACCTTGCTGCCGGCTCACACAGCGTCACCGTAACCGACGGCGCAGGCTGCACGGGTACGGCATCGACCAACATCGGCTTTACCAACAACGGTATCAAGATCGGTGATTTTGTCTGGTACGACACGGATCAAAACGGTTCCCAGGGGGCTTCGGAAGTGGGTGTGCCCAACATCACGGTTAAACTCATCAAAGCCGGCCCCGACGGCCAGTTTATGACCAACGACGATATTGTCGTCGCTACAACCACGACCAACGCTACGGGTTACTACCTGTTTGATTGCGTCACGCCGGGCACCTACATTATCACGTTCAGCGGCATTCCTTCCGGCTATGAATTTACGGGCAAAGACCTGGTCAACGACTGCTACGACAGCGATGCCAACGCTAACGGCAAAACCGCGCCATTCAACGTGGTGGCAGGTCAGGCCGACAATCTTTGCTACGACGCCGGTATCCACACCCTGTGCGACAACGTCCTCAATGCAGGTACGATCTGCTGCACCCAGACGATCTGCGAAGGCGATCAGCCCAACGCGCTGTACGGCGTTACGCCGCCCTCCGGTGGTTCGGGCGCCCTTGAATACCAATGGATGCAACTGCTTCAAATGGGACCGGCGCCGCCCACCTGGGTAGCCATCCCGGGCGCTACTTCCGCCACTTACCAGCCGGGTCCGCTGTTCGAAACCTCGTACTTCATGCGCTGTGCACGTCGTGCAGGTTGCCCGACTTTCCTCGAATCGAACATCGTCACCATCACGGTAAATCCGGCCGGTTCGCCGGGCTGCGGTTCATTCCTGCAACAATTCACCGTACTGGCGCTCAGCAAATACACCGTTCAGGTCGAATGGGTTGCTTTGCCTGAACCCACCCAGTACCTGTACGTCGTAGAACACTCGACCGACCAACTCAGCTGGCGCCCGGTAACCACCGTCATGGGCCACCACGACGCTGCCAATCCGAACGAGTACAAAATCACGGACGATCAGCCGGTTAGCGGCGTCAACTTCTATCGCATTCGCCGCGCCAACGCACTCGGCCAGGAAAACCTGTCCGACCCGCAAATGATCGACCTGAGCCTGCCGGTCGTCGAATCCATGTCCGTGTCTCCGAACCCGGTCGCCAATTCGCTGACCATTCGCAATATGATGACGTACGACGACGACGTGAAAGTGCGCATTTGCAGCACCAACGGCGATATTCTGGAAACGCTGACCTTCCACGCCGGCCAACTGGAAAGCTACCCCGTCGATATGAGCGACCGTCCCGTCGGCATTTATCTGGTGCATATCCAGTTCTCCAACGGCGATCGCAAAACATTGAAAATCGCGAAAATCCAGTAATCGGTTTTTCGTGCCACTTCAACAGCCCGCTCCGGATTCCCGGGGCGGGCTGTTTGCTTTTTACCTGTCTATTTATATGCTTTGTGTGCCATTTTCACCGCCAAGGCCCCAATGGTTCGCGGCCCCTTCGCGTCTCCGCGTCTTGGCGGTGAAAATGAGCAACCTTTTATTTTTCCGCCAATAAAAAACGATAAGACCAGCAGCCTTTTTCCAGCGCTTCAAACTGCCGGACAGCGGCGCAAACGTTGTTGTAACGCAGTCGGTTGATCAATCCCAACCGAAGCATCAGCCATCCCCAGGGCTGCCAGCGGCGACAAAGCCGGTGCAAATTGCGCAGCGATACTTTCACATGACCCGTCACATCCTTTTCTGAAAAACACCGAAACCCGGCCGCCATCGCATGCGCCTCATGCTCCATCAGGGTGTCGAGATCGGGAATCGCCCAGGGGCGCAGCCATTCGGCCAGCAGCGACTCATCCGCCGTGGACAAAGGGCGGCCGGCGCGCACGTACTCGGCAATGACAAGGCGCCCGCCGGGCCGCAGCAAGCGGCAGGCTTCGCGGTAAAACGCGCGCTTGTCGGCTGCATGACACAAACTCTCGCAAGCCCATACCACATCGAAAACGGCATCGGGACAGGGGACATTCAGGTAATCGGCTTCGATAAAGGACACGCCCGGGTACGGCTTTTTTGCCAGGGCCTGCCGGCATTCCGACAATTGCCCGGAAGAAAGATTGACCCCGGTCACAGCGCAGTCCCGATGCGCCGCCAGCCAGAACACCGCGCTGCCGCGCCCGCATCCCGCGTCGAGCACCCGTTCGCCGGGTCGGATACCGGCAAAATCGGCCAGTGCGCGGTTGAGGTTGTCCAGCGCGGCGTGGTGATGGCGCGCATGCTCGTCGTAATAACCGAAGTGTACGGCCAGGCTGCGCCCGCCGCCCCAGATTACCCGGTAATCAAAGCCGGTTTGGGCATAATATGTCTTTATATCAGGGTGCATCTGGCGACCGACCAATGTTGTTCCATCTGGCAATATCCCGCAAATCGGGCGATGAAACAGGCATTGTGCATTGTTTGAAAGCCGAAATTGCCTGCATGTTTTAAAAAGGCTGAACTCTAAGGCGGAAATTCAGTTATTTTCCAAAATCTTAGCGTTTGCAATTTTATCAAAGGCAAATAAAAAAGGATTTACGATGGAAAAGCCCTGGCTGAAAAACTACCCCAACGGCGTTCCGGCCAATATCGATGCCGAAGCCTACCCGCATCTGATGGCCATGGTGGATGAAAGTTTTGAAAAATACCGCGACTTGCCGGCATTCGTCTCGATGGGCAAATCCATTACGTTTGGCGAAGTGGATCGCATGAGCCGCCACTTCGGCGCCTACCTCCAGTCGCGGGGCCTGCAGCCCGGCGACCGCATCGCGATCATGATGCCCAACCTGTTGCAATACCCCATCGCCATGTTCGGCGCACTCAGGGCCGGGCTGATCGTGGTCAATACCAACCCTTTGTATACGCCCAGGGAAATGCGCCATCAGTTCATCGATTCGGGCGCTACCGCGGTGATTATCGCCGAAAATTTTGCCGCCAACCTCGAACAAATACTCGGCGAGACCCAGATCAAAACGGTCATCCTGACCAGTGTGGGTGAAATGTTGGGCCTGAAAGGCGCTATTGTCAACTTTGTTGTGCGCAACGTCAAGCGTATGGTGCCCAAGTACCACATCCCCAACACCGTTTCTTTCAAACACGCGCTGAGCGAAGGCCGCAAATTCACCATTGCACCGCATACCCCCAACCTCAACGATACGGTCGTGCTGCAATACACCGGCGGCACCACAGGGGTGTCGAAAGGCGCCATGCTGACCCATCGGAACCTGCTGGCCAACATGATGCAAATCCGCGCCTGGCTCATGCCGGTGTTGCAGGAAAGGGAAGTAATCGCGCTTTGCCCGCTGCCCCTGTACCACATTTTTGCGTTCAGCGTCAATTGCCTTGCTTTTATGAGCGTGGGCGGCCGCAACATCCTGATTGCCAATGCCCGCGACATTCCGGCAGTAGTGAAAGAATGGGCCAAATACAAACCCAATATTATGACCGGGGTCAATACCCTGTTCAATGCCCTGCTCAACAACGACGATTTTCGCGCCCTCGATTTCAGCACGCTTAAAGCCGCAGTCGGCGGCGGCATGGCCGTTCAGCGCGCCGTAGCCGAACGCTGGCAACAAACTACCGGCTGTGTGCTCACCGAGGGCTATGGCCTCACTGAATCGAGCCCCGTACTTACGGTCAACCCGGTCGATGGCAACGGCCGACTCGGCACCATCGGCATGCCCGTGCCTTCTACCGACATACGAATTGCCGATCCGCAGGGCAATATCCTCGGCCCCGGCCCCGAAAACGTGGGCGAAATACAGGCCAAAGGCCCTCAAATTATGAAAGGCTACTGGCAACGCCCCGACGCAACCGCCGAGGTAATCAAGGATGGCTGGCTTTGCACGGGCGATATGGGCTTTATGCATCCCGACGGGTTCTTCCAGATCGTAGACCGGATCAAGGACATGATCCTCGTTTCGGGCTTCAATGTTTACCCCAACGAAGTGGAAGACGTGATCGCCATGATGCCCAAAGTGCTTGAAGTTGCCGCCGTCGGCATCCCCGACGAAAAATCGGGGGAGGTGGTCAAGGTCTTTATTGTCAAAAAAGACCCCAGCCTTTCCGCCGAGGAAGTGATCGCTCATTGCCGCGAAAACCTGACCGGCTACAAGGTGCCCAAACAGGTCGAATTCCGCACGGAATTGCCCAAAACCAATGTGGGCAAAATTCTGCGGCGCGCCCTCCGCGACGATAAAAAAGCGGTTTGACCCGCGCTATTTTCGGGCACAAGCAAATGCCGCCCCGGCCAATTGTCGGGGTGGCATTCGCTTTTTATTTTCCAGTAAACAAGGGCCGCATTTTCGGGCCAATAGAGCCTGTTTGTCGGCCTGCCAGGTATCGTTCCGACGCGGATGGTGTTGCTTATTGAACGCATTCGGCACCACAGGGGGTCATTTGTTGCCTTTTCGATTTTTAATTTTGATATTAAACAGAAGCAAAAGCTGATTTTGACAAAAACATTACTACCATTGCAATGTTTTTCCAACAGTAATTTGGAATTGGAATTTTAAATCAAAATGAAATTTACGCAACACATGGATCCTTTGCACAACTCACCGCAATCTACCAATACCGCCGAGGTAAGTTTCGAACCCGCTTCCTCCAATTCACTTGTTGAAAAAAACAAACGCCTGGCCCAGCGCGGCCGTACCTGGCTGTGCGTTGGCGTAGGGCTGATGGGCCTTAGCTTTGCCACCAACTACTTTCTTTTCCATTCCGGACAGTCGTTCGAAACGGTCATGTACGTCATGACAACGCTGGGCGCTGTTTGCATTGTAAAATCCCTGGGCGATTTGCTGGGTTTCTAAGCCTTTCCACTACACGGTTCCGCGGTTGCGGGTGCGCCAGATCGACAACATCAGGCGGCCGGCAAATACCGGCGCGGCAATGACACTGCCTACGCCGAAGAAGAGCATTTCATTCCAGATATAACGCTCCGTAGCTTCTTTTTGCCCCATGGGCAGATGGCCGGTCAGTGTGTCCCACGAATGTTCCTCGATGTAATTCATGAAACTGTGCAGCCCGTCGACAAAAGAGAAAGTAAGCGGGAACATGAGGAGCAGCAAGGCGATCTTCAGAATCTGCCTTTTGGCCATAAAGGTGTGTTTTAACAAAAAAACATACCGCCCCAGCGTGAGCAGGCCAACAATGAAAATAATGTTCCAGGTACGGAACGGCCACACGTACATGGCCTTGTAAATGGGGTACAAAACGACCGCCACGACTACGGCGGTAATGACCCACCAGATGAGTTCAAGCCAGAGAATGAGGGTATTCTTTTTATCCACGGTACAAATGTATTACACCCTCGCAAGGTACTGCGCAAAATGGCGACCATCCCGTACAGAATAGAGCCTGTTTAAATTGCCGGCTGGTAATCGCCGCAGACTTCAGTAACCACAGCGCTCGGGGGTCCCGCTCAAAATATAGGCAATCGTAAAGCCGGCAAAATAGTACCAGTCCTTTTTATCGGGATTGCCGTTGCGTTTGATGCCGTCGAGGTCGTCGGAGAATACCGGGCGCCAGCCCAGTTCCGCGCCGAGAATGATGCGGTCGTACACATCCATCTCCACCCCGAAACCAACGGGCGTACTGAAAAAATGACTCTGAAGACCCGCTTCGGGCAGGGGGGCTTTCAGGTAAAAATCGCGCAAATCCTCCGGGCCGTAGTATTCCGCCTTGGCATCGGTCACGGCGCCGCCAACCCCGGCAAAGAGGTAGGGATTGACGTGAAAATTGTGCGTCCCTGCACCGTTGAGGCGCTCGGGAGCAAAAAAGTGGTATTCGGCCACCGCGCCATATTCAAAAATTGAAGTGGCAAACTTGAGACTTCGGCGCACCCGTTTGATGTTGGTGGAATTGTTGTCGTCGCCCGTCACATAGCCGGAATAGACCTGTCCTTTGATGGCGAATGTGGGCGAAAAGTGATACCGCACGAAAGCCCCGAAACCCGGCCGGGTTTCCTTCATTTCGATGTGGGCCTCGGCGAGGTCGCCGGAATAATTGGTCAAACCGAACAGAAAACCCAGTTCGGCATAGTGTTCCGTTCCGCCTCTTCTGTATTGGGCGTGAAGCGAGGTGGCGAGCAACCCGAGAAGCAGCAGCGGAAGCAAGACTTTGTTCTTCATTGTGGAAAGCGGTCTTCGTTAGTAAACAAAAGTGTGGCACACCCTGCTTGCAAAAAGGTGTGCCACACCGGCTGATTAATGTTAATTGCGAGGTAAAATTCGGAATTTAACGGAACCCTTTTTGAAATATTGCTGCCCCCCGGCTTAACCTTTTACCTTTACGGGGTCTAATAGTCCAAACTGTCCTCGTCTCATGCCGCTCGACCAGCCACAAGAACACGAACGCGTAGCCCGCGGTGAAATGTCGTTTTTCGAACATGTCGCCGAATTGCGCAAACACATCCTGCGCAGTGTGGCCGCTATCGCCGTGGTGGCAACCTTCTGCTTTCTCAACAAGGAGTTCGTTTTTAACACCCTCATCTTCGGGCCGCGCAACCCCGATTTCTGGACCTACCGAATGACCTGCTGGTTCTCGCAAAGCGTGGGAGCAGGAGATACGATGTGTATGCAACCAACGCCTTTCAACCTGATTACCAGGCAGTTGGGCGAAGTGCTGATGCAACACCTCTACATTTCATTCTGGATAGGCCTCATCGGAGCCTTCCCCTATATTTTCTGGGAATTCTGGAAATTCATCAGCCCTGGCCTGTACGAAACCGAGCGAAAAGCAGCTCGCGGCGTAGTGCTGGTCTGCTCCCTGCTTTTTGTGCTCGGTGTAATGTTCGGCTATTTCATCATCGCCCCTTTCTCCATCAATTTCCTGGCGGGCTATACCGTCGAAGGACTTGAAGTGGCGCCTACGCTCGATTCGTACGTCACCTACATGACCATGTTCACTATTCCCACGGGACTGGTGTTCGAAATGCCGGTCGTGGCGTACTTTATGGCCAAAGTGGGCCTGATGGGCAAACAATTCATGCGCACTTACCGCCGGCACGCCATCGTGGTGATCCTGATCATCGCTGCCATTATCACGCCGCCCGACGTGGTTTCGCAGACGCTCGTTGCCATTCCGCTGTATGCCTTGTATGAAATCAGCATCCTGGTTGTGGCCCGGGTGCAGAAAAAGCGGGAGCAACAAATGGGCTTAAGCAGCTCGCGGGAAGTGGAGCCGGCCGAGTAATTTCCGGTAAAATCTGTTTGACGTTCGATCAGTGCTCGGCAGCGTACGCCGCGGCGCCGATGATACCCGCGTTGTTGAGCAAACGGGCCGGCACCACACGCGCTTCGGTGGTCAGCAAATGTTTGTATTGCTCGAAAAACTTGCTTTCACCGCCGCCCAGGATAAAAAGGTCGGGCGAGAAAATACGTTCAAGGTGGTGCAGGTATTCGTTGAAACGTTCCGCCCACACCTTCCGGCTGATTTTCAGCCGTTCGCGGGCGCCTGAGGAGCAATAAGCCTCGGCAATGCGGTTGTTTTTAAAAATAAGGTGGCCGAGCTCCGTGCCCGGCAGCATGTGCCCTTTGTAAAACATGGCCGACCCGATACCCGTGCCGATGGTCAGCAAAATAACCAGCCCGTTTTCATCTTTACCCATCCCGAAACGCATCTCGGCCATGCCGGCAGCATCGGCGTCGTTGGTGGCAAAGACGGGGTTGCCACAGGCCTCGCCGAAAGTGGTTTCGATATTGGTGCCGATCCAGCTTTTATCGATGTTGGCCGCCGAGTGGCACACGCCGTTTTTGACAATGGAAGGGAAACCGCACCCTACCGGACCTTTATAGCCGAAAAACTCCACAATTTCGGCAAAAGCGCCCGCCATGGCAGCAGGCGTGGAGGGCTGTGGCGTCGGCACCCGGAAGCGCTCACCGCTCAGTTTGCCGGTTTTCAGGTCCACCAATGCGCCCTTAATACCGGAAGCGCCAACGTCGATGCCAAGAATGGTTTGCATATAACTGGAAAAAAATAGGGTAAAACAATAACGGCAGCGGGCCAGGCCCGACTATTCCTCGGGAATGGCGTCTTCAATCACTTCGTCTTCGCCGGTTTCGCTCTCAAGCGCTTTTTGCTTGCGGCGTTCGAGCGAGTTGGCGCGGAGTTCGAGGTATTCGGAGCGGTTGCGCACGATATCGGCAGCGAGAAACAAGGATTTGATCATCGACGACTCGTCCGCTTCGCCTTTGCCGGCAATGTCGTAGGCCGTACCGTGGTCGGGCGAGGTACGGATAGACGCCAGTCCGGCCGTGTAATTTACGCCCGCGCCAAACGACAGGGTTTTGAAGGGGATCAGGCCCTGATCGTGGTACATGGCCAGCACGCCGTCGAATTTATTGAACTGCCCGGAGCCGAAAAAACCGTCGGCCGGGTAGGGGCCGAAAGCGAGAATGCCTTTTTGTTTGGCCTGTTCGATGGCAGGGCGTACAATTTTATCGTCTTCTTCGCCGATAGCGCCTTCATCGCCGGCATGAGGGTTGAGGCCCAGCACGGCAATGGTGGGTTTTTCAATACCGAAGTCGACCCGGAGGGTTTCAGACATGATCTGGATCTTGCGAAGCACCTTTTCCACCGTAACGGCAGCAGCCACTTCGCGGATAGGCAGGTGGTTGGTCACGATGCCGATGCGGAGCGCGTCGCTCACCATCAGCATCAGCGAGTCCTTGGCCTTGAAGGCGTCGGTCAGGTATTCGGTATGTCCGACAAAGGGGAAATTGGCCATTTGCATGGCTTTTTTATTGATCGGAGCGGTTACAAGCGCATCGATCACGCCTTCGCGCAAGTCTTTTACCGCCCGTTCAAGGGCATTAAAAGCGCACTGTCCGCCCAGGTCGCTGGGCTTTCCGAGGGTGATATTGACATTGTCCTGCCAGCAATTGATCACATTGACGCGATCGGGCTGGGCTTCTTCGGCGGTCTGAATGGGGAAAAACTGGATATTTTCCTGGGTAATGATGTTTTTGTGGTAGGCCACCACTTTCGTGCTGCCGTACACGATGGTTTTGTAAGATCTGCCGGCTTTTTTCAGGGCCAGTGCCTTGAGGATGACCTCGAGGCCGATGCCGTTGATGTCGCCGCAAGTAATGCCGATGGTAATATTGCTCATGTGTTTTTGGTCATAAAGTGCTGCCGTTCAAGACAATGTGTCTTTTTTGGAGGCGGCGTATTTTTTCAAAAAGTCGTATAAAAGGCGGACGCCCACCCCGGTACCTTCTTTGGTTCGGTAGCCGTTGGCGTGGCGAAGGTAAGCAGGCCCGGCGATGTCGAGATGCAACCAGGGCAAGTCGCCGGCGAAATGTTGAAGGAATTTTCCGGCGGTGATCATGCCGGCGTTGCCGGCGCCGACATTGCGCAGGTCGGCGATATTGCTTTTGAGCTCGTCGCCGTATTCTTTCCAGAGGGGCAGTTCCACCAGGCGCTCGTAGGTATTCCAGCCGCTTGCTTCGAGCGCAGTTTTGACGCTTTGCGGAGCGGTGCCCATGTAGCAGATGGCCTGAATGCCCAGAGCGCGTACCGCGGCGCCGGTGAGTGTAGCAAAATCGAGCACGAGCTCCGGCTTGTATTTTTTGGCATAATGAAGCGCGTCGGCCAGGATCAGCCGGCCTTCGGCATCGGTATTGACCACCTCCACCGTATCGCCGGAATACATGCGAATCACGTCGCCGGGCGAGAGGGCGCGGTCCCCGATTTTGTTGTCGGTCGCCGGGATAAGCCCCACGAGGTGTACGGGGAGTTGGTTGCGCGCCGCCACGGCCATGGTACCAATCACGGCAGCCGCTCCTGCCATGTCGCACTTCATGTAATCCATGCCTTCGGACGGTTTGAGGCTCAATCCGCCGGTATCGTACACCACGCCCTTGCCGATCAGTACGATCGGCGACTGGTCGCGTTGCGCTTCGGGGCAGTACTGGAGAACAATGAATTGCGCCGGCACGTCGCTGGCCTGGTTGACCGCCAGCAAGCCGCCCATTTTGAGGCTTTCCAGTTTTTCTTTTCCCAACACATCTACCTCAAAACCAAACTGTTGACCTGCTTTTACCGCGGCGTTGGCCAGTTCGATGGCATTGAAATGAGAATGCGGTTCGTTGACGAGCGTGCGGGCCAGGCAAACAGCCTCCGCGAGGCTCGCCAGTTCGGCTACGGCAGCGGGGTCGGCGCCTGCCAGCCTGACTTCCCTGAGGGATATTTCCTTCTTTTCCGGTTTGGAAAAATACTTGAGAAACTGGTATGCCCCCAGGTACATTCCTTCCGCGAAATGTAACATTCTGTCGGTTCGGCAAAAATTCAGGATCGTGACGGTCTCGATCTTGTATTGCCGTATTTCTCGCAGCATATCGTTGCCGGCCAGACGGGCGTCTTCGGCTGCAACGGCCGGGTCGGAGTTGTTCGTCAGCAGTCTGACCAGCACAGCGCCCTGTGCCCGGGGGAAAAAGCAGGTTTTGACGTCGCGACCGGTGGCATCCTGCAAAAACTGCTGCTCGACCGGCGTCAACACAGTTTGCAGACGATCGAGCGTATCCTTTTCAACCAGTAAAATTTGGACGGGGTCGGATTGACCGTCGGATACGGCGGTCAGTTGAATATTTTTCACAGGAAGGGCAAGTATGCTAAATGCACCTGAGGCGCAACAGATATTGTTTTTTCAAAAAAAGACGGCAAAGTTAGCATTTTCAGGGGAAAAACAGCGGGTTGGAGGCAATACATTAAGCAGCTTTCATCTGGCGACTGCACTATCTTTGACCCCCGGCCGCCGAACAGGCCGCGGCAACTCTTCTGTCCAGCTATGAAAAAACTGTTTCTCCTCGACGGCCACGCCCTCATCTACCGCGCACATTTTGCTTTCATCACCCGTCCGCTGATCAATTCCAAAGGCTGGAACGTGTCGGCCATTCAGGGCTTCATGCGCACCTTGTGGGACCTGATTCAAACCGAGCAACCTACCCACCTCGCCGTGGTGTTCGATCCCAAGGGCGGCACCTTCCGTCACGCAGAATACGAGGCCTACAAGGCCAACAGGGAGGCACAACCCGAAGATATCACCTTCGCCCTTCCGTGGGTGAGCCGCATCATCGAAGCCATGCGTATTCCAGTGCTCGTGATCAACAATTACGAAGCCGACGATGTGATCGGCACCCTGGCAAAAAAAGCGGAAAAAGAACAATATCAAGTGTTTATGGTCACGCCCGACAAAGATTACGGGCAGCTGGTCGACGACCATATTTTCCTTTACAAACCCGGCCGGCAAGGCAACGAGGTGGAAATCCTCGGCCCCAAGGAAGTCTGCGAACGCTGGGGCATCAAACGCGTCGACCAGGTGGTCGATATGCTGGCCCTGATGGGCGACTCGGTCGACAACATCCCCGGCCTGCCCGGCATCGGCGAAAAAACCGCCGCCAAACTGCTTGAAGAATACGACAACGTCGAGAACCTGCTGGCCAATGCCGACAAATTGAAAGGCAAGCAGCAGGAAATCGTCAAAAACCACGGCGACAAAGCCACTTTGTCCAAATGGCTGGCCCGGATCGATATCAATGTTCCGGTCGAGTTTGATGAAAAGTTCCTCGAACTCGAGCCCTTCGACCGCGCCGCGTTGATCGAAATTTTCCGCGAACTGGAGTTTCGCTCCCTTGCCGACACCATCCTCCGACATCCGCTTGCCTCGCCGCCCGCGGCTACCGCCCCCGCGACAGCTGCTCCTGCCGCTGCGCCCGCCTCCAAACAGGGCAGTCTTTTTGACGACGACCCGGCCGCGGCGCCCCAAATGCCCGCCGAACGCCTCTCGCACGCCGGCCACACCATCCACAATACCGAGCACCAGTACCTGCTTGCCGACACCGAGGAAAAACAGGCTGAACTGATCGCCCTGCTCGGCAAATCAGGCGCTTTTTGTTACGATTCCGAGACCACGGCGCTCGATGCCACGCAGGCCGATCTGGTGGGCATGTCGTTCGCCGTTCGGGCCCATGAAGCCTGGTATGTGCCCGTGCCCGCCGATAACAAAGCCGCGCAAAAAGTGGTAGACCGGTTTCGGCCGCTTTTTGAAGACGAAGCCATTGAAAAAATCGGGCAAAACCTCAAATACGACGCCATCGTGCTGAAAAATTACGGCGTCGAGCTGCGCGGCCCCTATTTCGATACCATGCTGGCGCACTACCTGCTGGAGCCCGATCTCCGCCACAACATGAATTACATGGCGGAAACCCTGCTCGATTATTCTCCAGTCAAAATCGAAGACCTGATCGGCAAAAAAGGCGCTGCGCAGGGCAACATGCGCGACGTACCCATCGACCTGATCAAAGACTACGCCGCCGAGGACGCCGACGTCACCATCCAGCTCCGCGATGTGCTGGCGCCCAAGCTCGAAGCGGGCGGCGAAAACCTCGTCAAATTGTTCCGCGAGGTCGAAACCCCGCTCGTGAAAGTGCTGGCCGCCATCGAACACGCCGGGGTGCGCATCGACCCGGATTTTTTGAAAGAATACTCGAAGGAACTCAGCGGACAAATCGATACGCTGGAAAAGAAAGTGCTGGAAGAAACCGGCTTTACGTTCAACGTCTCCAGCCCCAAACAAGTGGGGGAAGTGTTGTTTGACCGCATGAAAATCCCTTATCCGGGCAAAAAAATGAAGAGCGGACAGTATTCCACCGACGAGGAAATGCTCAGCACCCTCGCCGCCGAATACCCCGTGTGCGCCGACATCCTGCAGCACCGCGCCCTGATGAAACTGCGCAGCACCTACATCGACGCCCTGCCCGCGCTGATCAACCCCCGCACCGGCCGTGTGCATTCCTCTTTCAATCAGGCCCTGGCAGCAACAGGACGCCTCAGCAGCCAGAACCCCAACCTGCAAAACATCCCGATCCGCACCGCCGAAGGACGGAAAATCCGCGAGGCCTTCATCCCCCGCGACCCGCACCACGTGCTGCTCTCGGCCGACTACTCGCAGGTCGAGCTGCGCCTCATCGCCCATATCGCCAACGACGAAGGCATGATCGAAGCCTTCCAGAAGGGGCTCGACATTCACCTGGCCACGGCCGCACGGGTGTTTGGCGTGTCGCTCGACCAGGTGACGCCCGAGCAGCGGCGCGCCGCCAAAACGGTCAATTTCGCCATCATCTACGGCGCCGGCGCCACCAACCTGTCGGGCCAGCTCGGCATCAAACGCACCGAAGCCAAAGAATTGATCGACAATTACTTCCGCGAATATTCCGGCCTGAAAAACTACATGACCAGCACCATCGACTTCGCCCGTACGCACGGCTACGTCGAAACCCTGCTCGGCCGCCGCCGCTACTTCCGCCACATCAACGGCAGCGGCCTCGAACGCGCCAACGCCGAACGCGCCGCCATCAACGCCCCCATCCAGGGCTCGGCTGCCGATCTGATCAAAATTGCCATGGTCAACATCCACCGCGCCATGGAAGAAGGCGGCTTCCGCTCCAAAATGATCCTGCAGGTGCACGACGAATTGGTGTTCGACGTGGAAAAAGCCGAACTCGAACGCCTCAAACCCCTCGTGAGCGACCACATGCGCCACGCTTTGCCCAACCTCAAAGTGCCGATCGAGGTGGAAATGGGCGTGGGCGACAACTGGCTGGAAGCGCACTGATGGCTTGACAAAATCGCAAAAAGCGGGTAGATTTGTTGTTTTAAAATGAGGGTTTATAAGGTTGATAAGGTTTATGCGGTTGATAGGACCGAGAGCAAGCACTACCCTTTTTATCAACCTTATCAACCTTATCAACCTTATCAACCTTATCAACCTTATCAACCTTATCAACCTTATCAACCCTAATCAACCCTTCCTCCATCAACAATGACTGCGCAATTACCGACAAAACCTGCTGAAAAAACCGGCCTTTCCTTTTGGTTCAATGGTTGGGAATTAAAGAGTACACTTCCGCCCATGACGGAAGAGGAGTTCCTGGAATTCTGTCAGGACAACCCCGATTTACGGATTGAAACGGACCCCTCAGGCAATATCGTAGCAGAGCCACCAGTATCGTACGGGTCGGGCGGCAAGGAAAACGAAGTGAATGCCGACCTGACAATCTGGAACCGCCAAACCAAACTCGGCAAGACATTTAGTCCTTCCACGATGTTCACCCTGCCCGACGGCTCTCGCCGGATGCCCGATGCCGCCTGGGTGTCGATGGAAAAACACCGACAGTTGAGTGCGGAAGAGCGCAACAGCTTTGCGCGGGTGGCGCCCGACTTTGTGGTGGAAGTACGCAGCCCGAGCGACAACCTCAAACGCCTGCAAACCAAGATGACCGATGTCTGGATCGCCAATGGCGTTCGTCTGGCCTGGCTGATCGATCCCGTAACCGAAAAAACCTGGGTGTACCGCGCCGACGGCAGCATAGACGTACTAGAGGGTTTTGGCCATACACTCAGCGGTGAATCGGTGCTGCCCGGCTTCGTTTTTGACCTCTCGTTACTGAAATCGGACGACGAACCCGGAGAATAGTGCGCGAAGGGCCTACTTTTGCCCCGTCATGAGCGACAAACTGCGCGCCTACCTTTACCTGCATTTCTGCGTATTCATCTGGGGATTCACGGCCATTCTGGGCAAATTGATTTCCCTGAAAGCCCTGCCGCTGGTATGGTGGCGGGTGCTGCTTTGCTGCGCAACCTTGATCATTATTCTGCCCAAAGCGCAGCTGCGCGGACTGAACCGCCGCTCTTTCGGCCAGTTATTCGGTATCGGAGTACTGGTAGGAATCCACTGGATTTGTTTTTACGGCGCCATTAAAATCGCGAATGCCTCGGTCGCGGTGGCCTCGATGGCGACAACTTCCTTTTTTTCGGCCCTGATGGAGCCGCTTTTGCTTCGTCAAAAAATCAAGTGGTACGAACTGGCGCTGGGCATTCTGATCCTGCCCGGCATGGCGCTGATCGCCGGCAACATCAACTGGTCGATGCGCCTAGGCCTGGGTGTGGGTATTCTGAGCGCCTTCCTGGCGGCTGTTTTTACCTCGCTCAACAAACGGGTCATCGAAAACGACCCCGTGCCGCCCCTGCTGATGAGCCTGACGGAATTGTTCGGCGGCCTGGTGGTGTGCTCTCTGGCCCTGCCTTTCGTGTGGTATTTTACGCCGGAGCAGGCGCAGATCGTTCCGAACGCATGGGACTGGCTCTGGATGCTGATCCTGGCCTGGGTGTGCACCCTGTTGCCCTATTACCTGACCCTGAAAGCGATGCGCCATATTTCGGCCTTCGCGACCAACCTGACGATCAACCTCGAACCTGTTTACGGCGTTTTACTGGCAGCCCTGATTTTCAGGGAGCACGACGACCTGAATCCGAATTTTTACATCGGTGTGCTCGTTATTTTGCTGGCGGTGTTCAGCCATCCTTTATTGAAAAAAATCTTTGAAAAAAACGTGCCGGACGGAAAACCGGCCGCCTGAACGATGTTACTCAAATGGCTATTTACGGCATTGGCGATCCTGTGGCTCATACAGGCCCTTCGCCCGTACTTCGCCGTACAGCAGCGCCCTCCACAACCGCCGCCTGCGCCACCGCCACCGCCGCCCCAACACAGCGGAAATGCCGGCTTTCAGCCTTCAAAAGACGATAGTGAATACATTGATTACGAAGAAATTAAATAACATTGGATATACTTTTTAAAAATAACCAGTTGCTTGTCGCCAACAAACCGGCAAGCGTCCCCGTCCAGCCCGATCCTACCGGCGACCCTTCATTTTTGCAAATGGCTGAAGCCTATTGTCACCACCCCTTGTTCGTGGTGCATCGCCTCGACCGGCCGGTTAGCGGCGTCACGGTTTTTGCCAAAACCAAAACCGCCGCGGCCAGCCTGAATGCGCAGTTGCAAGCCCGGACGGTGGAAAAGGAGTACCTGGCCGTGGTGCAAAATCCGCCGCCCGAACAGGAAGGCACGCTTGTTCATTTTATCCGTAAAAACGCGGCCAAAAACCTGGCGACGGCCTATCCCGACGACAAACCCGGCAGCGAACGCGCCGAACTTCGCTATCGCCTGCTGGGCAGCAGCGATCGTTATCACCTCCTGCACATTATCCTGATTACCGGCCGGCACCACCAGATACGCGCCCAGTTGGCCGCGATTGGCTGCCCGGTGAAAGGCGACGTGAAATATGGCGCGCGGCGCGGTAACAAGGACCGTTCGATCCACCTGCATGCCTGGCGCATGGCTTTCGACCACCCGGTGTCGGGCGAACGCATCCACATCGAGGCTGCCCCCCCTTCCGACGACCCCGTGTGGGCGGCATTCCACCTCAATCAACCCCATAAACCCTCATCAACCCCATAAACCTTTTTTATCAACCTTTTCTATCAACCCCTTTTTAGGCAAAATCAAACGGGGACGCTGCTTGCGCGGCATCCCCGTTTTTCTGCTGTTTGTTGTTTTGAATAAGGCCAAAGGCCTGCACTATGTTGATTTCTGGTTATGTCCTGGCTTAATCGAGCGACTGGTTGGCGGCATTGGCGCTGTTGACGAGGAACTGGTATTCCTGCGGCGTCAGGTTGTCGAGGCAGAAGTTGATCGGGTTGATCGGGTTGCCTTTGTAATGCACTTCGTAGTGGAGGTGCGGGGCGGTGGAAAGACCTGTATCGCCGACATCGCCGATTTTGTGGCCTTTTTTCACCTTTTCGCCTACGCGTACGTTCATGCGGCTGAGGTGGCCGTAGAGGGTTTCGTAGCCGTAGCCGTGGCTGATCTTGACGCAGTTGCCGTAGCCGTGGTGCCAGCCGGCTTCCACAACAACGCCATCGCCCGAAGCCTGAACGGCGGTGCCGATACGGGCCGGAAAGTCGAGGCCGGCGTGAAACTTGCGCACTTTATAAACCGGGTGGATGCGGTAGCCGAAGCCCGAGAGGGTGCCGATGCTTTTTTGCAGTTTGTCTTCGCGGACGGGTTTGATGCTCGGGAGGGAGGCCAGCATTTTTTGCTGGTTGTTGGCCATTTGCTGGATGGTGTCGAGCGATTTGCTCTGGAGCGCCAGTTGACGGCTCAGCATATCCACCCTGTCGATGGTGCTGCGAATGGCGTTGCCGCCGTATTTGAAAGCGGAAAGTTCGGGGTGGGCCTCGTGGCCGCCGACGCCGGCAGTCCAAACGCCCTGATCGATCGGGTCCATCCCGAAAACGGCGCGGTGCACGTTGGCATCGCGGTCCTGAATGTTCTGGAGAACTTTGGACATCATGTCGAGCTGACCGCTGACTTGTCCGAATTTATATTCCATCTGGTCGATCTCGCGCAAAAGTTCTTTTTCGCGGGGCGAGGGGAACCAGGTGTAAAGGAGCGCAAGTAATATGAAAGAAGTGACGAGTACGACGGAGAAAAAACCGAAGGCCTGCCAAATTCGCGTTTTTAGGGGAACGACAACTTTCTCATAGGTTAGGGTGTGAATGTTGTAAACAAACTTCTCTTTTCTGCCCATACTTGGTGGATTTACCAGTTGAATCGAACGTGCGCAGTACTCCTTCAAGGAAGATTGCAAGGTTCCGAACGTGCAGGATGGATTAAAACAAAGGACGGGTTTCGTTCGGCACCTTTCACGTTGGCTGCTGATTCGCCTGGCTAGTTAGAGTCGGTGTCCCGGTTTTTGACTGACGGGATCGTCAGCGCACAAATGTAGAAAAGCAATGAGGCCTGGCCAAACTTTTTGCCCGATTTTTGCCGTTTAAGCGCTTTTTCGAACAAAAAACGGTCCGTTTGGGCAATTTTTCGGCGCTTTAACTTTTTCTACGCCACATTAATTTTTGTTAATACGGGTTTCCCCGATAAGGAAAAACCCGGATGATCCCCCTCGGCAAAACTCACTGACCGGAGTCGGTCGCCAGGTCGAGGATCATGATTTTTTGCCAGATTTTGGCGGCCAGACCTTGCGTAAGCGACTCCTGATCGTTGACCGCGGAGAGCACGACGGGGTCGTCCATCGTCTGGGCAAAAAGCGCCGCGACCTTGCTGTTGAGTGCCAGCAATTCCGAGCAATAATCGAGATAACGGGTGAGCTCGTAGCGGGTGAGGGTGCGTCTGGGCGACGACTGCGTCTCCTTGAAATTGCCGAGCAGGTGCGCGGGGTCCTTGGTCAGCTGGTGCATGTCGACCACGTGGGCAATACTGCGCAGTTGGTGCAAGGCTTCCAGGGCATAACCGCGTTTGATGCGGGTTTCGTAGCCGGTCAGAAAGACAAAAGCCAGGCCCAGCAGGATCAGTTCGTTGATGGCCGACTCGGCTACCTGCACGAGGCTCCCGCCGTCTTCAACATTGAAACGAAACTGGCCGATCAGCACCCTGATCGCGCTGATCGCGACCAGAACCAGCAAACCGATAAAAATCCAGGACGCTCCTCTTACCAGCCAAATGGGCCGTCCAAGGCGCTGCGCCAGTGTTTCACAATCGCCTGCCAGGCGGCGAAACTCACCGCAGACCTGGTACAAACCCGAGTCGGGGAATCGCTCGCCAATGCGTTGTTCCAGCTTTTCAATGGTGGAAAAAAGCGGCTCCGGGCGCAGCTCCGTAAACCGGTCGCCTTGCCGCCTGATGGGCGCAAGCCCTGGAATAAAACGACGAAACAACCTCATGTTTGGGATATTGCTTTTTGACAGGCTGGTCAGGATTGGCCAGGCAGGTTTTTTATGGACAGGATCAACAGGGTATTTTTAAAAAGTAAAACATGTTGATCCTGTCCATAAAAAACCTGCCCGGCCAATCCTGTTCGAGCGTTATTTACGACTCAACTACACGGATGCCCAGTTCTTCCAGTTGTTTCAGTTTGATGGCATCCGGCGCATCGATCATCATGTCGCGACCTTGATTGTTTTTCGGGAAAGCAATGAAGTCGCGGATGGAATTGGCGCCGTTCATCACAGCGCAAAGGCGATCGAAGCCGAAGGCGATACCGCCGTGCGGCGGGGCGCCGTATTCGAAAGCGCCGAGCAGGAAGCCGAACTGGGTTTCCGCTTCTTCGGGCGTAAAGCCGAGCAGGCGGAAATTGCGGCTTTGCAGGTCGCGGTCGTGGATACGAATGGAGCCGCCACCGATTTCGACGCCGTTGAGCACCAGGTCGTAGGCATCGGCGCGGATGCCTTTGAGCGTGGCGCGGTCGTCGGATTCCATTTTCGGAATATCGGCAGGTTTCGGCGAGGTAAAGGGGTGGTGCATGGCGAAAAAGCGGCCTTCGTCCTCGTCCCATTCGAGCAAGGGGAAATCGACCACCCAGAGCGGTTTGAAATCGCCGGGCTTGCGGAGCCCGAGGCGGGTACCCATTTCAAGGCGAAGTTCGCTGAGTTGTTTGCGGGTCTTTTCTTCTTCGCCGCAAAGCAGGAGCAACATGTCGCCCGGTTTGGCGCCGGAGCGGTCGAGCCAGCCTTTCAGGTCGTCGGGGCTGTAAAACTTGTCCACCGAGGATTTGACGGAGCCGTCGGCCTCGTACTTGACGTACACCAGGCCTTTGGCGCCGATCTGGGGGCGTTTGACCCATTCGGTGAGTTCATCGATTTGCTTGCGGGAATATTCGGCGCAGCCGGGCGCACAGATGGCAAGGACCGATTCGGCGCTGTCGAACACGGGAAAGCCCTTGCCTTTGGCTACATCGGAAACATCGACGAACTCCATGCCGAAACGCATGTCGGGTTTGTCGGAGCCGAAGCGGCGCATGGCTTCGTCGTAGGTCATGCGCGGAAATTCGGGCAGTTCGATGCCCAGTGTCGTGCGGAAAAGGTACTGGGTCAGGCCTTCGAAGGTGCGCAGGATGTCCTCCTGATGCACAAACGACATTTCGCAGTCGATCTGTGTAAATTCCGGCTGGCGGTCGGCGCGCAGGTCTTCGTCGCGGAAACACTTGACGATCTGGAAATACTTGTCGAAGCCGGCCACCATGAGGATTTGTTTGAAGGTCTGGGGCGACTGCGGCAGGGCATAAAAGCTCCCCTTGTTCATGCGGCTGGGCACCACGAAGTCGCGGGCGCCTTCGGGCGTACTTTTGATCAGGTTGGGCGTTTCGACTTCGAGAAAACCTTCGCCCGCGAGGTATTTGCGCGTCTCAATGGCCAGGCTGGATCGAAAGACCAGGTTTTTCTGCACGGCATTGCGGCGCAGGTCGAGGTAGCGATATTTCATTCGCAGGTCGTCGCCGCCGTCGGTCTCGTCCTGGATGGTGAAGGGCGGGGTTTTGGCCGCGTTGAGCACTTTAAATTCCGTGACCCTGATCTCGATGTCGCCGGTATCGCGGTTGGGGTTTTTGGAAGCGCGTTCGCGCACGGTGCCGGTAGCCTGGATCACAAATTCGCGGCCCAGGTTGCGGGCGCGGGAGCACAGCTCGGCGTTGTCGTCCATGTCGAATACGAGCTGGGTGATGCCATAGCGGTCGCGCAGGTCGACAAAGGTGAGGCCGCCAAGGTCGCGGCTGACGGCTACCCAGCCGGCGAGGGTAACGTTTTTATCAATGTCCGAAAGACGGAGTTGGTTGCAGGTATGGGTTCTGTACATGAGCGAAGTGAGGATTTGAGCAAAATCTGCTCCTTTCAAAAGAGCCGCAAAATTATTGGAAAAGCGGCAAAAAGCCTAAAAGTTCCCCAACTTGGCCGGAAGGCGTTTTTTTGCTTTCTTGCCTTCGAAACACCCTCGTCATGATTCATTCCCAGCTCCTGATTTTCATCACCTTGCTCTTTGTTGTCGTCATTCTGACGATGCTGAGCAACAAACTGCGCGTGTCGTACCCCATTCTGCTGGTGATTGCAGGGCTGTTGATCAGTCTGTTGCCGGGCGTTCCCGAGGTCAGGATGGAGCCCGACTGGGTCTTTTTTGTTTTTTTACCGCCCTTGCTGTACGCGGCAGCGTGGAATACGTCGTGGCACGACTTCTGGTTTTACAAACGCCCGATCGCGCTGCTGGCATTCGGTCTGGTGATTTTTACGGCCACAGCGGTCGCGTATGTTTCCGCGGCCCTGATACCCGGTTTTACCCTGGCTGCGGGGTTCCTGCTGGGCGGCATTATTTCGCCGCCCGACGCGGTTGCCGCCACCAGTGTGCTGCAAGGCGCCAGGCTGCCCAAACGCATCATCACCATTCTGGAAGGGGAAAGCCTGGTCAACGACGCCAGCAGCCTGATCGTTTTTCGCTTTGCCCTGGCCTCGATCCTGACCGGCGAGTTCGTGCTGCAAAAAGCGGCCAGCGACTTTTTTCTGGTGTCGATCATGGGGGTAGCGATCGGCCTGGCCGTGGCCCACGTGGTGTACGTGGTGCACCGTTTTTTGCCCACCTCGTCGAGTATCGATACTGCCTTGACCCTCATCACACCCTACTTCATGTACATCGCGGCGGAGCATTTTCATTTCTCCGGCGTGCTGGCCGTGGTGAGCGGCGGCTTGTTTCTGAGTTTTCGGGCGCACGAAATTCTGACGTACGAAAGCCGCATCCAGGCAAAATATGTGTGGGAAACGCTGCAGTTTTTGCTCAACGGCATTGTTTTTATTCTGATCGGCATGCAACTTCCGGAAGTGGAAGCCGGTCTCGAACGCTCCTCGCTGGGCGAAGCGCTTGGATACGGCCTCGTCATCAGCCTGCTCATCATCGCCATCCGCATTCTTTGGGTTTTCCCGGCGGCCTATCTGCCGCGCTGGTTGAGCCGCCGCATCCGAACTCGCGAAGACCGGCCGACGGCAGCAGGCGTTTTTCTCGTCGGATGGAGCGGCATGCGCGGGCTGGTCTCGATTGCCTCGGCGCTGGCCATACCACTGACGCTGCCGGGCGGGGAAGCCTTTCCCAATCGCCACATGATTCTGTTCATCACGTTCGTGGTCATCGTGGTTACGCTGGTATTTCAGGGGCTTTCGTTGCCGTTTGTGATCCGCCGGCTAAAATTAGAGGTTCAGGACAACCACACCCTCCAGGAGCAACAGGTACGGTTGCGTATGGCCAATGCCGTGGTCAGCTATCTCGAAACGGAATTCAGCCAGCAAACTGCTGAAAACGAAGTGTTTGCGCGTGTCAAAGAACGCTACGAGCGCATGATTGAACACACCAGCCGCAAGATGGCGGAAGAAGATCCGGAGCTGAGCGCGCCGGCCTTCCTCGCCGATTATCGAAAAATGTTGCTGGATCTGGTTCGGGTGCGCCGCGCGGAGATCCTGCTCATGCGGAATGAAAAAGCGTTTCCGGAAGAATTGCTTCGTGAAAAAGAACACGAACTCGATCTGGAGGAAGCCCGCCTGCACCGATAGCAGCTTAGTGTTGCTCCGAAACGTACAAAATGGTGTCGATCTTCGGTCGGCCGCTCAGCGAAATGGTGACCGGCAGGCTACCCCGGACAATGGGCGGAAAATAAGTATCGTCGTACGAAACCGCGATCAGCCAATGGCTTCCCTCGGGCACGGAAGCAATGCAGCCGCGCGCATCGGGGCCGGTGCGCACGGAATCATCGAAGTACGCCGCCGGCTGATTGAACCCCGGGAAGGTGTCGGCATTGAACTTGACGTACACCATCGCATTCGGCACGAGTACCCCGTGGTGCTGGGTTTGCACGCAGATTTCGGTGGGCAATGGCACATCTTCTACCTCGGCGGTACGGCAAGTCGCGAAGGCAAAAAGCAGGGTGAGGTAAAAAAACGGGCGCATGAAGAAAGGTTTTTTCAGATCAGCGGACGAGGGCGGCGGTATCGTTGCGGCGCCGATTGTAAAAAACGCTTGCTCGCCGTCGATTGTTTTAGGCGGCTGTATCCGTTTTCACCGCAAAGGCGCGGAGACGCAAAGGGTTCGCGGATTTCTTTGCGCCTCTGCGCCTTAGCGGTGAAAAATCTGCAAGTACCTTGTTTTACGCGCATTGAGCGACGGCTTCCATTTTTGCCAAATCAGAATATAATTTTTCTGAAAGGCGCATATTTTTTAAAAATATCTTTTATTCAACAAAATAATACACACATTTAAAAATTATATTTTAAAACCTGCGGTAAATATCCCTAATTTTGTCCCACCAGATTTTACCGCCACCACCACACCACTCGGCTCTAACCAAATCCTCACCACGTAATGGCTACCTCTGCAAAAAAGTCTACGGCCACCGGCACCCAAAGCAGCATCCCGGGCAACCGCATCGTCACGCTCGATGAATTCATTATCCGTTCGGAAAAGGACTTCGAATACGCCACCGGCGAGCTGACCGGCCTCCTGCGCGACATTGGCGTGGCCGCCAAGATCATCAACCGCGAGGTCAATAAAGCCGGCCTGGTCAATATCCTCGGCGCCTCCGATTCGGGCGAGAACACCTCGGGCGACATGCAGCAAAAACTCGACGTGTACGCCAACGAAAAACTCATCGAGTGCCTCAAAAACTCGGGCGAATGCTGCGCCCTCGCTTCCGAAGAGAACAAGGACATCATTCTGGTGCCCCAGGTCGGCTCGAAAAAAAGCCACTACGTCGTGATGTTCGACCCCCTCGACGGTTCCTCCAACATCGACGTGAACGTCAGCGTGGGCACCATTTTCGCCATTTATCGCCGCAAAAGCGACCCCAACGGCCCCGCCACGCTCGAAGATTTCCTGCAACCGGGCACCCGTCAGGTCGCGGCCGGATACGTGCTCTACGGCACCTCCACCATCCTCGTATACACAACCGGCAATGGCGTCAACGGCTTCACGCTGGACCCCTCCATCGGCGAGTTTTGCCTCAGCCACCGCAACATGCGCATCCCCGAAAACGGCCAGACCTACTCGGTCAATCAGGGCTACTATTCCAAGTTCGACCTGGAAATGCGCCGCTACATCGACCAGTGTTCCGACATGAACTACGGCCTGCGCTACATCGGCTCCATGGTATCCGACGTGCACCGCATCCTGATTCAGGGCGGTATTTTCCTCTACCCGAGCACCCGCAAGTACCCGAAAGGCAAACTCCGCCTGCTCTACGAATGCAACCCGCTCTCCATGATCGTCGAGCAGGCCGGCGGCAAGGCCATCAACACGCAGCTGAAACGTATTCTCGACATGGTCCCGAACGAATTGCACCAGCGCGGCACCATCGCCATCGGCTCGCCGGCCATGGTGGACGAACTCCAGGCGTTCATCGAACGCTACTCGGCGCTGCCGCTGTGAGAAAATTTTTGAAAGGGATTGATCATTCAGGAGACTGCTTTGTTCGTTAAGGGCAAAGCAGTTTTTTTTAGGTGACTAAACCCATTTCACCGCAAAGACACAAAGACGCAAAGGGGCGCGAATTTCTTTGCGTCTTGGCGGTGAAAATGTCCAAGTGGATATAGTCGCCTTTTTTTTATTCATCGCCTCGCGGCGACAAGCAGGCCGTCACCTCAACCATTCGTCATTTTATGTTCCTCCCCATTCTTTTTGCCCTGACCGTACTGCCTCCCGCGGCCGAGCTTCGCATGACTTTTACCAACCTGAACGCCGCAAAAGGGCAGTTGTACGTAGCCGTGTATGACAATGCCGGCAGTTTTTTACAACCTGAAAAAGTAGTCTGGAAAACAATCGTGCCCGTGGAACGCACCGGCTCGCTCGATCTGAGCGCCTCGGGTTTGCGGCCCGGGACGTATGCCGTCAGCTGTTTTCACGACCTGAACAGCAACGGCAAACTGGACACCAACCTGTTCGGCGTGCCGACCGAGCCCTACGGTTTTTCCAACAACGTTCGGCCTACCTTTCGGGCGCCCAACTGGGACGAGGCGAAATTTGAACTCGGGCCGGGGGGCGGCGCCATCAGTATTCGCCTCGAAAAATGGTAATCCGCGCAGGCAGAACTTACCTTTGTGCCCAAGCATCCATCTACTGACAAATGATCAGAGCCGATAACATCATCAAATCCTTTGGCAATCAGGAAGTTTTGAAAGGTATTTCCTTTTTGTTCGAAGCCGGCAAAACCAATCTCATCATCGGGCGAAGCGGCTCTGGCAAGACCGTGCTGATGAAAATCCTGGTCGGGTTATTTCGGCCCTCACAAGGCAGTGTGTGGTACGACGACGTGAATTTTACCGCCCTCGACAAAGACGACGTGCGCGCCATCCGGATGAAGGTCGGGATGTTGTTTCAGGGCTCGGCCCTGTTCGATTCACTGTCCGTCGAGGAAAACATCCGTTTCCCGCTCGACATGTTTACACATTACACGCCGAAGCAAAAACTCGAGCGCGTCAACTACTGTCTCGAACGCGTCAACCTTGCCGGCAACAACCACAAATTTCCTTCCGAGCTGTCCGGGGGTATGCAAAAGCGCGTCGGCATCGCCCGCGCCATCGTGCTCCAGCCGCAATACCTGTTTTGCGACGAACCCAACTCGGGCCTCGATCCGAAGACCTCCATCCTGATCGACGAACTCATCTACGACATTACCCAGGAGAACAACATCACCACCATCATGAACACCCACGACATGAACTCGGTGATGGAGATCGGCGACAAAATCTGCTTCCTGCACGAAGGCCGCCTCGAATGGTCGGGCAACCGCAACCAGGTGTTGACCAGCGAAAACGAAAACCTGCAATCCTTCATGTTCGCCTCGCCGTTCCTCCAGCGCTTGCGCAAAGCCGCGCTGGGTAATCCGATTCAGGATTGACAACATGGAAAAAATCACGGAAAGCCCCTCTCACTACCGACACCTGGAACAGATGTCGGTTCACGAACTGCTCACCGGCATCAATGCCGAGGACCAGACTGTGCCCTTAGCCGTCGGCCGGGCAATTCCGCAAATCGAAGCGCTGGTAGAAGCCCTCGTCGCCCGAATGAAGGAAGGCGGGCGCCTGTTTTATATCGGCGCCGGCACCAGCGGGCGGCTCGGCGTGGTGGATGCCTCTGAAATTCCACCGACCTACGGCGCACCGCCCGGCTGGGTGGTGGGCATTATCGCGGGCGGCGACGGCGCCATCCGAAAAGCCGTTGAAGGCGCGGAAGACAGCAACTCCCAAGCCTGGGAGGACCTCGCAGCGCATCAGATTGACCAGCAGGATTTTGTGATCGGCATTGCCGCTTCCGGCACCACGCCCTACGTCGTACACGGCCTGCGCGCCTGCCGCGAACGCGGTATTGCCACGGGCTGCATCACCTGCAACCCGGGGGCGCCCGTGCTGACAGAATCGGACTACCCGGTACTGGCCGTCGTCGGCCCCGAATTCGTGACCGGCAGCACCCGCATGAAAGCCGGCACGGCCCAGAAACTCATCCTCAACATGATCTCCACGGCGGCCATGATCCGCCTGGGCAGAGTGCAGGACAATCGCATGGTCGACATGCAACTCAGCAACCAGAAACTCGTGGACAGAGGTGCCCGCATGGTCATGCAATCGACCGGGCTGGACTACGAGGCCGCGCGGGAGTTGTTGCTCCGTCACGGCAGCGTGCGCGAAGCAGTTGAGCGGTTCAAGAGGCAAAACCCGCAAGATTAAGGGCGTGATGTGATCAGGAAATGTTTCTTTTATGGTGGATTTTATTTCAACAACACCGCCATGAAACAAGCGCTGATCGCAAGTCTGTTGATTATTTTCAATGCCTCCCTCCTCACGGCGCAGCACTGGCCCACCCTCGGCGGCAACAACCTCCACAACGGCCTGAGCAACATGCCCGGCCCTACGGGAACAAACGCGCTGCTGTGGTCGATCAATTCCGATTTGCCGACCGCCTGGGGCAATGCCGTGTACCTTTGCGGCAACCGCTTCGTCAATACCCGTATTCAACTGGAACCAGCCTACGAAGGGCAACTGGAATGTCGGCAATTGTCGGACGGCGCCTTGTTGTGGACCTACGGCGAAAGCGGCCAGATTCCCTACGCCGTCGGCTTCGACGAACACGCGGTGTATGTACACGACTATTCCAACGGAGACTTTCTGGCGCTCGACCCGCAAGACGGCCACTTGCTCTGGCGGCACGACGAAGCGGTGTATATGTTTGGCGGCAATGCGGGCGTGCTTTTTGCCTGCAACGGCGACCCCGTCGTGTTTGGCAAACGCATCGACAAAATGACGGGCGAAACGGTCTGGGCAACCGACTACCTTATTCCCATTGCTCCCGACGGCGGTTTTGCCGCATTCAACGACACCTACTACCACTGGGAAGGCACGGTTTTTACGCCCAAACGCCTGATCGCGATCGACCTGAACTCGGGTCAGTTGAAGTACAAGTCAGACCCCTTGCCCGGCGACCCCGACCAGGAAAACCCGTTGACCATCGGCCCCGACGGCGCCATCTACATCACCCGCGACGGCGGGCCGCTCATGGCTTTCCGCGATACCGGCAGTGGTTTCGACACCTTGTGGACGAGCAATTTAGGCGCTCAAAGCCGCATCGCTACGGGGCCCGACGGCAGCCTGTATTATTTTCGCAACAACCGAATCCTGAGGGTCGACGCCGCCAGCGGCCAGCCCATCGACACCTCCGTGCAGGCCATGGCTTTCACCTCTCCGCCCTTGATCGCCACCGACCCCGACGGCCGGGTGTACGTGAGCAACGGCGCGCTGGGCACGCCCGGGCGCTACTATTGTTTTTCAGCCGATCTGAGCCAGATCCTGTGGATATTGCACACCCCGACCAACTACTACTCGGGGCCGGCCTTCGGCCGCAACGGCACGATGATCATGGTCGGGGAAGGAACCTTAATCCGGGCTTTTCAATTTGACGGCCCGCACGCGCCGGTTGCCGATTTCGAGGCGGAAAATTTGCTTGTAAATACCGGCCAGGAAGTTGATTTCGAGGACTTTTCATCGTTTTCTCCCGATTCGTGGGAATGGCATTTCCCCGGCGCGACGCCGGCCGTTTCCTACGAGCAGCACCCCCAAAATATCGTGTACGATGCGCCGGGGCTTTACGATATCACGCTGATTGTCTCCAATGCGCTCGGCGCCGATACCCTGACGCGCTCCTGCCACCTCGGCGTGCAGGAAAGTTCGGCGGCCGGAGAGGTGTTTGCCGAGGGGGTACGGATTTTCCCCAACCCGGCCAGCGAGCGAGTGAGCATAATGGCGCCGGAGGGGAGTTGGGTGAGGGTGTGGAGCCTGACAGGACAACCCGTTTATAGTGGGGAGTTGACTAATGGGTACTTGTATACAGGCAACTGGCCCCTCGGTGGCTATATATTGGAAGTTGAATATTCCGGACAGAGGAAGCAAGCCAAGTTGTTGATCATGCGCTGATTAGGTGTAAATAAAGTATATTTGTGCAACTCCGCCGGGGTGCTGAAATATGACAACATTACCCAAAGAAATACTGAATGCTATCGACAACGACCGGCTAGTGCTATGGATCGGAGCCGGGTTTTCACAAAGCAGATTGAATCTGCCCAACTGGCGGGGTATGGTGGAGGACATCCTCAGTAAAATACTCGAAAAGGATTTTCCAGAACACTTTCTACGGCTGAACGAGAGGTTGCAAAGCAATGAAAAAGACGTGGAGATAGCTGTTCTTGGAGAACTAAGCAAATTGGACGAAGAAGTAAGCCTGATTAGCAAACGGTCTGTAAAGACGCTATCCAGCGCATATATTTTTCATAATTTCAAAAAACTGCCAGATGCGAATGATCTTTCGCTAACCGATTTTCATACCCTGTGGAAAATCAGCCACAAGATCATTACGACCAACTATGACATGGGTTTGGACCAAACCAGACCGGTTACAGTCGATAAAGTGGTGTGGAATAATCAATACCAACTGAGTCAACTTACTACAGACAAACCTTTCTATTTCAAACTGCATGGTTGCGCCACTGACCCGGAAAGTTGCATTCTATTTCCCGAACAGTACCAAACCCTTTATCGGGGAACAGACAAAGCGCATCGGGAAGATTTGACTGATCCAGACACCCCTGTCAAGTTTCTTCTCAAGCAATTGCTCGCAGGGCACACTGTCCTTTTCATCGGCTTTGGTGTGGAAGAACCAATCGACTACCTGATTCAATACATTTACGACTTGCTGGGTTATATCGGGAAAACCCATTTTTTACTCACCAAAAAAGGAGCGGAAGATCGCGTTTGGGGTAATCTTGAAAAATGGGAAATTGACGATTGGTCAGAAATTCCGGAACTGCTGCTGGTTCTGGCACGGCATAAACAAGAGCGCGTACAGCCCTTTTTCCGCGGCAAAAATCCGCAAAACTTCACCCGGCCTTATGCAGGCAGGGAGAAGGACGTAGCGTATCTGGATCGTTTTTTTCAAAGCTCTGACAAAAATTTCCTTTTCCTGCACGGCATGGGAGGCGTCGGCAAATCGCACCTTTTATGGGAAATCTGGAAAACCCTGTCTCAAAAACCAGTTTACTATCGGCTCGGCCCTGCCGATTCCCTCGATGCCGTGGCAGCAGAGCTCGGTTATGGTGACTTTTCCTCGTTGCCGCCGGAACGAAAAAACAAAGCGTTTCTCGACAAGGCTCGTCAAGAAACGCAGGCCCTGGTCTTCGACGACTTTTATGAAGTCCGCGATGAACAACTGTACCGCACCTTGCTCGATCTGCGTGACCTGCCAGGCGTAAAAACCCTTATCATTTCTCGAACCCTGCCGGCAGATTTTATTCAGCGGGATTTCAAACCCGTAGCTCATGAGATCACCGAATTGCCCAAAGAGGCGTTTTTTGATTGCATGAGGGTTTATCATGAGGAAACTTTTCCGGATAAATACGAACTCAGTACCGATCTGCTCGAAATCTGCTGGAACTATGCCCAGGGATATCCGCTCGGCGGGCAGTTTTTGTTAAACCTGCGCGAATTCGACCCCGACTTCGAACGTTCGCTACAGGAAGTAGGTGCACTCAATCTGGAGCGCGACCCTGAACGGGAGCATTTCGTCTCCCGACTGGTCAGCGTTATTCTGGACAAGGCGAACAACGAAGCAGAGCGCCAGCTGGCAGGAGAAGCGGCAGTATTCAATGAGCCATTGCCGTACTCGGTTTTTGAGACGTTGCCCAGTTGGAACAAAGAGGCATTCCACTCTCTGTGGCGCCGCAAACATTTGTTTTTTCAGCAAACCGGCGAGTTATTCGGAGCACATCCTCTTGTGCGGAGTGTCCTGATCAACAAATTGGGAAACTCAGAAGAAGCCCACGCCAAAGCAGGCGAATACTATGAACAACTTGCCACCTCCAATGATCAACTTCAATTGGCGAGGCTTGAAAAAGCGTTGTATCATTTTGGAAAAGCGGGGGACGTTTATTGGCAGGAGTTCAAGGAGCGGATGCGGCCGCAATTTTTGGAGAGCACCAAAAACCTGGTAGATGCCAATGCGCAAGTGACTATCGAGCGCTTGCTTTTTAGATTGAAACTTAACCCTGAGGATCTGGCTGCAATGAATGAGTTGGGGATGGCCTATCGTCGAAATGGAAATGCGTTGAAAAGTATTGAGATACTCGAACACGCTGTTTCATTAGGCAATTTGCAATCGATCAATGAATTGGGCATCAGTTACCGCGCTGCCGGGCAGATAGACAAAAGCTTTCAATTACTCGAGCAAGCCATTGAGCGCCAGCCCAGAAATGTAATTTTATTAAACGGCCTCAGCTACTGTTATCAAGAATCCGGGCAGATTTCGGAAGCTATTTCGCTGATCCAGAAAGCCATTACAATTCAACCGTATAACATTATTTTAATAATCAGGCTGCGGCAGTTACTTAAACAATCTAATCATTCTGACGATACAACTTCAATACTTCAAAAGGCTGTCCAATTACAACCTGAAAACGTTATTCTGCTAAATGAACTGGGCAAATCCTTGCGGGAAGCCAAACGCCTTAACGACGCTATTAATATCCTCCAAAAATCTGTCGACAAGGGGAGCATTCAATCCATGAACGAATTAGGCATCACTTTGCGGGAGGCTCAACGGCTTGACGATGCCATCAATATCCTCCAACAAGCCGTCGGCAAGGGGAGCATTCAATCTATGAACGAATTAGGCATCACTTTGAGGGAAGCCAAGCTGCTCGATGATGCCATCGATATCCTCCAACAAGCCGTAGACAAGGGGAGCATTCAATCCATGAACGAATTAGGCATCACTTTGCGGGAAGCTAAACGTCTCGACGATGCCATCGATATCCTCCAAAAAGCAGTCGACAGAGGGAGCATTCAATCCATGAACGAATTAGGCATCACTTTGCGGGAGGCCCAACGGCTCGATGATGCTATCGATATCCTCCAACAAGCCGTCGACAAGGGGAGCATTCAATCCATGAACGAATTAGGCATCACTTTGCGGGAAGCTAAACGTCTCGACGACGCTATCGATATCCTCCAAAAAGCAGTCGACAGGGGGAGCATTCAATCCATGAACGAATTAGGTATCACTTTGAGGGAGGCCCAACAGCTCGACGATGCCATTGATATCCTGCAAAAAGCCGTCGACAAGGGAAGTGTTCAATCCATGAACGAATTAGGCATCACTTTGAGGGAAGCCAAACGGCTCAATGATGCCATTGATATCCTGCAAAAAGCCGTCGAAAAAGGCGAAATTCCCTCTATGAATGAATTAGGCATCACTTTGCGAGAGGCCAAACGGCTCGAAGATGCCATCGATATCCTGCAAAAAGCCGTCGACAAGGGAAATATCCAATCCATGAACGAATTAGGCATCACTTTGCGGGAAGCCAAACGGCTCGACGATGCCATCGATATCCTGCAAAAAGCCGTCGACAAAGGTGAAACCCCCTCCATGAATGAATTAGGTATCTCTTTGCGAGAGGCCAAACGGCTCGACGATGCCATCAATATCCTCCAACGAGCCGTCGACAAGGGGAATATCCAATCCATGAACGAATTGGGCATCACTTTGCGGGAAGCCAAGCGTCTCGATGATGCCATTGATATCCTTCAAAAAGCGGTCGATAAAGGCGTTATTCACTCCATGAACGAACTAGGCATTACTTTTCGAGAGGCTAAACGGATCGACGATGCCATTGATGTTCTTCAAAAGGCAATAGACAGAGGGAATATCCAATCCATGAACGAATTGGGCATCACCCTTCGGGAGGCAAAACGTTATGACGAAGCGATTGCTCTATGGGAAAAAGGCCGCCAGATGCAACCCCAAAATGCCTTTTTCAAACTCAATCTTCTTCAAATTCACCTGTTTTTTCAGCCGAATGCAACCAAGGCCAAAGAAATCTTTTGGACACTCCCTCCCAATTTCCCCAAAAGCACGCAGCAGCGTCAAATGTATACGGACATCGTAGAGCATCTCGAAACCATTCTGGCCTGTGAGTCGAATGAATTCAAATACTACCGCCTTTACCTCGATCGACTGGCTTACTTCCAGTCCTGGGATATGGCCGTTCATTTTTTGGAAAAACTAACCAGGCGACATACCGTGCGAGAATTTCGCGCTTGGCTTGGTCTGGCACTGAGTCAGCCTTCTATCGGCCGGGCAAAAGAAGGGCTCCCAATACTTAAAGAGACCCTCCAACAACTGGCTAATTTGACTGCCAATCCCTGGCAACGAGAATTTTACTATAGAATGGCCGTGGGCTACCTCGACGCACTGTTTCACAAAGGCGGTAAAAAAGAGTTGATCAAAGCCTTCGACTGGCTTGAGAAAGACCTGGATGGGTTGCCGGAATTTGAAGAAAAAAAATCTCAGTGGTTGAATAAAAGCGCATAACAGGATAAAAACGGTTGTTTTATCCTGTTACCCGGGCCAATATTTACGCACCAACCGCGCCGCTCTCGGCTCGTACAATCCGTTTGAAAACTCGACGACGGCTTCGTAAGGCCTCCCAGACCCATCGCGCATGGGCTTGAACCTGCCGCCGTTCAGTTCGTAAGGCTTTATCGTCAGATGAATCGTATCCTGCTGCCAGTCGCCAAAATCCATTTCGAGCCATTCCAGCCGCTGGTCGCCGTCGGTGTCGGCCAGCAGCCCGGGCTCAGGGAAATGATCGAAAAAATAAAACGCGGGTTGGCCGCCGTCCATCTGAACCAGCAAGCTGGCGTTGTACATACAAAAACTGCCATTGCAGTCCATGTTATCGAGCTGACCGAGCAGCCAGTCCTGGTTGCCCAATCTGAATTTTCGCCAATACCCCGCATAATGCCAGTCGATGGACACGCTATCGCCGCTGATTTGATAACGATATTTTTCAGGATGGAGCGGAGTGCCGTTAAAACGAAGCGTCAAAGCCCTGATATCAGCGCCCATTCCCGGCTCCGGCGGGCAGTCAGGATAAAATCCGTCGATGTTTATGGTCAATCCCGGGTATTTCAAATCGGTCAGCAAATGACATTCCCCGTTTACCTGTTTTTTTAGCCAGCCTTCTTTGGGATTCAGCCTTACAAAAGCAGTGTCGTACGCCAGCCCGGAACCCGTCAGCAGCTGCAATACACTGTCCAGACTCCCGTCGGCTTCAAGGTATTCGTCGGTCGTTTCGGCTGGTGGCGCTTCGGCCGGTGCTTGCTGGACTGGTCGGACGACCTGTTGCCAGCAGGCAATCAAAAGCAGGAGAAAAAGGCCGGGGAAAAGCCACAAAACCTTTTTCATATCAGGTGTTTTTATGTAAAAAAGCCGCTTTTACAAGCGCTTCGTCCGCCATATAAGGCACCGTCACCTGTAAATCGGGATAGGCTGCCATAGCCCGCCCGATGGTGGTCAGAGCGTGCGGATTGCGGCCCCAGGCCCGGCGGGCAATGCCGTTATTGACATCCCAGAACAACATGCTGTGCAAGCGCCGGTCGGCCTCGGGCGTGCCGTCGAGCACCATGCCGAAGCCGCCGTTGATGACTTCTCCCCAGCCTACGCCGCCGCCGTTATGGAGGCTCACCCAGGTAGCGCCGCGGAAGGAATCGCCGATCACGTTATGCACCGCCATATCGGCCGTGTAACGCGAGCCGTCGTACAGGTTGGCGGTTTCGCGGAACGGCGAATCCGTGCCCGACACGTCGTGGTGATCGCGGCCCAGCACGACCGGGCCTCGCAGCTCGCCCCGCGCGATAGCGTCGTTGAACGCTTTGGAAATCCGCATACGGCCTTCCGCGTCGGCGTAGAGGATGCGGGAGAACGACCCGACCACGGGCAGGTTTTGCCGGGCGGAACGAATCCAGAGCAGGTTGTCGCGGATTTGGCCGCGAATATCATCGGGCGCCTCGGCCAGCATGGCTTCCAGCACATCGCCGGCAATGGCGTCGCTGCGTTCGAGGTCGGCGGGATCGCCCGAGCAGCACACCCAGCGGAAAGGACCGAAGCCGTAGTCGAAACACAAGGGGCCCATGATATCTTCCACGTAGGAAGGGTAGCGGTAGGGCGATTCGGCCACGCTAATCTCGCCGGGCTGGAGGGGCCGGGCGCCGGGCTTGAACACTGCGGCGCCTACGTCGCCGGCTTCTTTCAGAAAAGCATTGCCGTAATCCCAGAAGTACATGCCGCGCTCGCACAGGGCATTGACCGCGTCGGCATGGCGGCGCAGGGATTCGGCCACAGCGGCCATAAAACGCGGCTTGTCGCTGATGAGCAGGTCCTTGGCTTCCTTGAAGGTGTAACCCACAGGGCAATAGCCCATATCGTGGATGTTATGGCAGCTCGTCTGGTCGGAGCCGAGTTCGATGTTCACCTTGTCCTGAACAAAACGTTCCCACAGGTCGACGATGTTGCCGTGATAGATCAGCGCCACGGCTTCGCCGTCGCGGCGGCTTTGTTCGATGCGGGGCAGCAGTTGGTCGAGGTCGGCATACACATTTTCCCGTTTGATGTATCCGTCGGTAATACGCTGCTGGACGGCGTCGCCATCCACCTCGGCAATCACGCCCACGCAGCCGGTGATCACGGCAGCCATGGCCTGGGCGCCCGACATACCGCCGAGTCCGCTGGTCACGAACACCCTGCCGCGCAGGTTGTCGCTGCCGAGGCCGAGCCGGCGGCCGGCATTGAGCAGGGTGATGGTGGTGCCGTGTACGATGCCCTGCGGGCCGATGTACATAAATGAGCCGGCAGTCATCTGACCGTATTGGGTCACGCCGAGGGCGTTGAAACGATTCCAGTCTTCCTTGCGCGAGTAATTGGGGATCATCATGCCGTTGGTCACGACCACGCGGGGCGCTTCGGGGTGACTGGGAAACAGCCCAAGCGGGTGGCCGGAGTAGAGCACCAGCGTTTGGTGGTCGGTCATTTCAGCCAGGTAGCGCATGGTGAGGCGGTATTGCGCCCAGTTTTGGAACACTGCGCCGTTGCCGCCGTAGGTGATGAGTTCGTGCGGGTGTTTGGCCACCTTCGGGTCGAGGTTGTTCTGGACCATCAGCATGATGGCCGCGGCCTGACGGGAGCGGGCGGGGTAGTCGGCTACCGGCCGGGCGTGCATGGCGTAATCGGGGCGGAAACGATACATGTAGATGCGGCCGTATCGCTCCAGTTCGGCGGCAAATTCAGCGGCCAGTTCGGCGTGCCATTGCGGCGGAAAATAGCGCAGGGCGTTCTGCACAGCCAACACTTTTTCTTCGGCCGACAACACCCCTTCGATCACCCGGCGCGGGGCATGGCTCACGTTGGGGTCGAGCGGTTTGGGGGCGGGGAGGGTGGCGGGAATGCCTTCGAGTATCTGGCGCTGGAAGTCGCTGGTCGGGCTTACGGACATGAGGGCGTCTTGTTTTTTAAGAAGAAAACTGGCTGTTTTCAGAACAAAAGCGTGAAATTGTATTTCAAGAGGAACGAGAAATGCCGCGATTGGTCGCGGCTGTTTTTTCGTGCAACAAAGGTGCGGCTAAACCGCCTAAATTTTTAAAACCCTTTTATGCAAAACGTCTTCCTTTCCGCCGCCTGGCGTCGCCTCATCATGCTCAACTACCCCGTTGATCCGGCTGTTTTACAAGCGCATGTCCCCAAGGGCACAGAACTTGATATCTGGAACGGCGTGTGCTACGTCAGTGTCGTGGGATTTATGTTCATGGACACCCGTTTGAAAGGATTCCGTATCCCGGGCCACATCAATTTCGAAGAGATCAACCTGCGTTTCTACGTGCGCCGCAACGACCCCGTCACGGGCTGGAAACGCGGCGTGGTGTTCATCCGCGAGATTGTGCCGCGCCCCGCAATCGCCTGGGTAGCCAACACCATCTACGGCGAACACTACGACCGGCGCAACATGTTTCATCGCTGGCACGACGAGCCCGAACACCTGGAAGTGGAATATGCCTGGCAGGAAAAAGGGCGCTGGCAATCGTTCGGCGTGCGGGCCGAGCCGGCCGCCGTCCCCCTCAAAGCCGGCAGCGAAGCCGAATTCATCACCGAGCACTACTGGGGCTATGCCCGTCGCGGTCCCGGACGAACGGTGGAATACCAGGTAGAACACCCGGCCTGGCGCATGCACCCGATCAAAGCCTGGCATTGCGACCTCGATTTCGGAATGGCTTACGGCTCCGATTTCAGCCATTTGGGCAAGGAAGCGCCGATGTCGATCTTTTTGGCGGAAGGCTCGGAAGTTGTGGTGCGGGGTCGGAAATTCCTGCAATGCTGAGATTTAATAAAGGTCTCGCTTCTCCAGAGCGGACAAAAACCGCTGTTTACGCTGCACACAGCGCCACCAATGCCAGCTTTCGCCGGCCAGTATCATGACCAGCCCGGCGCCCAGAAAGATGTTGTGCACAAGAAGCGCCGTGTTGTAGTAGTCGGAGAAAAAGGGTTTGACCACAAAAATTTCGGCGATGATCGCCAGAACGGAAAGCAACAGCACCAGAATAGCGCCCGAGCGCAGTTTGAACAACCAGTCGGGGCGTTGATGCAACAGGGTTTTGTACAACAAATGCGCTGCGGGTTTGAATTCGGAGTGCAGTTTGAGCAATTCGCGCAGCACGTGTTCGGAGCGGGGGTACTCCTGTTGCCAGTACAGGGCGGCGGCTTTGCGAAACAAGACCCTGGCGTAAATATCCTCTCCGCCCCAGGCATCCACGTTGTGCATGATGATAAACTCCAGCAGGTGATCGCACATCACCAGATGCCGCCCGTAATCACCCGTCTGATACAAAGCCTCGGTGTAGGTGATGGTGCAATCGAGGTATTCGTCCTGATCCAGGTAGCGGATATCCTCCTCCAGTCGCTCGTAGTACCGTATGATCCCGTGAAAGTCATTGGCTTCCAGGGCTTTAAAATTGCGGTACAATTTGAGTCGATACGCGGGCAGCATGTTGAAATAACAGGTAGCGAAGATAACAGGTTCACTGATTTCAGGGCGGGGTAATAAAACTGTTTAGCGCCTTTGATATTTTCACCGCCAAGGCGCAAAGGCGCGGAGAAATTCGCGAGCCCTTTGCGTCTCCGCGCCTTTGCGGTGAAAATCTGCAAGTCGATAGAGCCACCTAATAAAATTCCCCGCCGGTATGGTTCAGCAGGCGGCCGGGCGGCCCTGCGCATCATACGGACGGGGAATCCATGAATTTTATTGATCTAAAAAATACGCTATTGCCGTCGCACGGCTACCGGCATATTGTTGTCGTACACGCCGGTCAGCACGGGTGTCTGCACGCCGGAGGTGTAGTCGCGCACCTTGGTATAGACGTAGATGTACAATTCGCGGATGGTCACGAGGTAGTCGCCGTTGGTATCGGCCTGGCCTTTAAGGCCGCGCAGCAGGTAGTACGTAAACACCCCCTGGCGCAGGCCGTGGTCTTCGAGCGACAGTTCTTCGGCCTTGCTCGACATCAGCAGCGCGATACCTCCGTTGGAGTCTTCGAAAGCCTGATAGTAGCGATCGAGCGTGACCGTCACAGGGCCTTTGGCGGCCAGGCCGTAATTGAGCGTGCCGCTGTGGCAGGCGTCGGCGATGCAAAGTTTGTGCTTGGCCTTGCTTTGCAAGAAAATCTGCTTCACTTCCTCGTGGCGCAGTTTGTTGTTGTAGCCGTCGAAATCGACGGGCAGGAAACACCCTTCGAGGCCGTGGCCGCTGAAATAAAAGATCACCACGTCGTTGGCGTCGGCTTTGAGGAAAAGCTGGCGCATGGTGCGGAGGATGTTTTCGCGGGTGGCATCTTCATCGAGCAGCAAAGCCACCTGTTCGTCGGGCAGGGCGCCGCCTTCCGGGCTTTTGAGGAAGGAGTACATCAGGTTGGCGTCGTCGTCCGTGAATCGCAGGGCGGGCATGGTGGTGTAGCGGCCAACGCCGACCACGACTGCCCAGATCTTGACGTTTTTGCTGTTCTGCACCTGCACGGGCGTCGTCGGCATTTTTTCGGGGGCGTCCAGCTCTTTCACGGGCGAACCGTTCATCCAGACTGCGCCGTACACCCTGCCGTTGGCATAGTGCATGACGCCCTCGCCGTAGGGTGCGTTGTTGGCCCAGGCGCCTTCGTAGCGGTCGCCGTTGGCATAGAAGCACACGCCTTCGCCGTAGGGAACGCCGTTTTTGAATTCGCCGATCCAGCGGGAGCCGTCGGGGTAGTCGTAGTAGCCTTTTCCGACGTTGCAGTACACCGAGCCGCAGTTGCGCATGCCGGCCACGTTGTTGCGGTCGGAGGGCTGGGCGGCGGGTGTGGCGGCCGTGCCCGTATTGGTCGGTTTATTGTTGGAAGCGGGCGTCGTGGTGGTCGTGCCGGCAGGGCGGGTGCTCACCGGTTTGCCGGCTGCCCAGGTACCCACGGTGGTTTTACCGCCGGCCTCGACGAGTTTGCCCTGGCCTTCGCGGAGGTTGTTTTTCCAGGTACCCGCCCAGTAGCTGCCGTCGGGGTAGTACATGGTTCCCTTTCCGTTGAAGGTGCCGTTGAAAAAATTGCCCTCGTAGCGTTCGCCTGTTTTCCAGGTGTAAACGCCGTCGCCGTTGGGCGAGTCGTTGGACCAGGCGCCCGTGTAGCGGTCGCCGTTGGGGTATTGCATGGTGCCTTCGCCGGCCATGTGGTTGGCGCGGAACTGGCCTTCGTACACGCGGCCTTCTTTTTTGAACACCATTTTCCCCCGGCCTTCGCGCATGCCACCGCGCCATTCGCCGGTGTAGCGGTTGCCGGAGGGGTAGTCCATGATACCCTGGCCCTGGGGTTTGCCATTGACAAACTGGCCGGAGTATTTCGTACCGTTATCGAATCGATAGGTGCCTGAGCCGTTGTAGCAGTTGCCGCTGAGGCATTGGGCGCTGATTTGATCGAAGGAACTTGCCAGCAGCGCGACGAGCAAGAGGAGGCGGATCGTGAAACCCTTCATGTCGTAGGATTTTGATTGAGTAAAAAAAATTAAACTACAAGAAGGGTGCAAGTTTTGTGCGGACGATTAAAACCGCCTGTAAGAGGCGGATGCAATCGCATGCTGGGGGTGAAAGGATAGTTTGTCACTGGTGGCCGGTTAGTCTCGGGCGGCCAATGCGATTGCAAGAACAATTTTGCCATCCGAATATTGTGCCACACCTGGCCGGAAGCCATGAAATTTCATACCTTTGCAGCACATTTTTTGTTGTAAAAAATTGATAAACAGTTTTTTGTAAAAAAATTTAAAAGCATGTTAAAGAAATTTCTCCTTGGTTGCTTTGCTGCGCTTGCCCTTAGCGCCTGCGCCCAAAATCCGAAAGTAACGGCCGTCAGCACGCCGGCCGGCGACAATATCGGCGCAACCGTGACGCCCGAAGGCGCCATCACGTACAGCGACCTTGTCCCCCGCATGGCCAGCACCGACTCGCTCGCCGTCAAAATCACCGGCAAAGTCAGCGAAGTGTGCCTCAAAAAAGGCTGCTGGATGACCATCGAACCCGAGCAAACCGGCCAGGCGCCCATGCGTGTGACGTTCAAAGACTACGCATTCTTCATGCCCAAAGACATCGTGGGTAAAAAAGTGGTGCTCGACGGCTTCGCCTACATCGAAACCACCCCGGTCGACGTGCTGCGCCACTACGCCGAAGATGCCGGCAAAACCAAGGAAGAAATCGCCGCCATCACCGAACCCAAACGCGAACTAAGCTACGAAGCCGCCGGCGTGCTGATCCTCAAATAATTCCGCAACGCTTCGGCTGTTTTTTTGTTTCTGCACAGGATCATCAGAATCGACAGGATCGCAACACCCGATATCTTGTCGAATCTGATGATCCTGTCTTCTTTTTAACCCGTTTATTTTAAAAAACGACTATCCCGGCAGCATGACCGCCCACCTCCTGACCATCGGCGACGAGATCCTCATCGGACAAATTACAGACACCAATTCGGCCTGGATGAGCCGCGAACTCAACCTGCGCGGCATCCGCGTCAGCGGAAAAAGCTCCGTCGGCGACGACCCCGCGGAAATCATTGCCGGCCTCGAACATGCCTCCGCAAAAGTGCAACTGGTCATCTCCACCGGCGGCCTGGGCCCCACCAAAGACGACTTGACCAAAAACACCCTCGCTTCGTATTTCGGCTCCCGACTGGTTTTCCATCAGGATATTTACGACCGCATCGCGGCCTATTTTACCCGTATCGAACGCCCCATGCCCCCGTCGATGCACGAACAATCGATGCAGCCCGACAACGCGACCATCCTGACCAACAAGGTGGGAACCGCCCCCGGCCTGTGGTTCGAACGCAACGACAAAGTGTTCGTCTTCCTGCCCGGCGTCCCCTTCGAGATGGAATACCTCATGACCCACGAAGTGCTGCCGCGCATCGTCGAACGTTTTCAAACCCGGCCCATCGCGCACCGCACCCTGCTCACCGCAGGCGAAGGGGAAAGCAATATCGCCCGACGCATCGAGGCCTTCGAAGACAGCCTGCCCGACAACGTCAAACTGGCTTACCTGCCCGCCCTCGGCCAGGTCCGGCTGCGCCTCACCGGCGTCTGGACGGGCGACCTGTCACCCGATGCCGAAACGCAACTGAACGCCCTGCTCGATACCAAAAAGGCCGAGCTCGAAGCGCTTCTTCCCGACCTGGTGTACGGGTACGACACCGATTCCCTCGAAAAAGTAATCGGCAACATCCTGCTCGCCCAGGGCAAGCAGTTCGGCACCGCCGAAAGCTGCACAGGCGGCTATCTGGCCCATCTGATCACCACGGTCCCGGGCGCCTCACGGTACTACCCCGGCTCGGTGGTCACCTATTCCTACGACATGAAAACCAAACTGCTTGGCGTGCGGACGGAGACGCTCAACACCCACGGCGCCGTCAGTGAACAAACCGTGCGCGAGATGGCCCAAGGCGCGCTGGACACCCTCGGCGTCGATGTCGCCCTGGCGATTTCCGGCATTGCCGGCCCGGACGGTGGCACGCCCGACAAACCCGTGGGCACCGTGTGGATGGCCGTCAGCGACCGCCAGCGCACCGTCGCGGTCAGGCACGTATTCGGGCGCGACCGGCTCAAAAACATTCAGATGACCGGCACCTACGCCCTCAATCTGGTGCGAAAATTTTTGCTTGGAGCCCTCTAGACCGACCATTTTCGCCCGCCCCGCCGCTGCTGTTTCGTCCGTTGAAACAACAAAAAAGTCAGGGCGGCAGCCAGGGCGAATTCGATCGCAATGAGCTCGCCGGCGCTCAGGTAGCGCCAGTAGAATGCCACGGCGATAAAAACGACGTTGACGCCCACGAGCACGGCCGTGGCCTGCGTATGGCTGAGGCCGTTGTCCAGCAGGATGTGGTGAATGTGCGCACGGTCGGGCGTAAACGGCGAACGGCCCATCCAAAGCCGGCGGGCAAACACCCGCAGCGTATCGAATACCGGCAGGATCAGGATGCCCATTGCGATTGCGGGCGCAGCATTGAACGAGTAGCTGTCGCCCAGCGGCATTTCGCGCTGCAATTCGATAAAACGAATGGCAAAAACCGAACAGATCAACCCGATCAGCATCGAGCCTGTGTCGCCCATGAATATGCGGGCGGGGGTAAAATTGAATTTGAGGAAAGCCGTGAGCGCACCGGCCAGACAAGCCGCCAACACGGCCAGTTCGAGATGCCCGACCAGGAAAAACCAGCCTCCCCAGGTCAGGCAGGCCAGCAAGCCGATACTGCCGGCCAGCCCGTTGATGCCGTCGATCAGGTTGAAGGCATTGATGATGCCCACGATCACCACGATGGAGAGCACGAAACTGAATAATCCCGGCAGGTCGTAAACCCCCAAAATGCCGTATAAACCGCTGATTTTCAGGTTCGCTTTGTACACCAGAATCAGGGCGGCAATCACCTGTCCCATAAATTTTTTGGTTGGCGAAAGCGGCATGAGGTCGTCTTTTACCCCGATAAAAAAGATAATTACGAGGGCTGCCAGCACGTATTGCAGGGCCCAGAACTGATCGGAAGGCATCCACAGCACCACGGCGCAGACCACGCCGCCATAAATACCGATCCCTCCCAGCGCAGGTGTCGGTTCGCGGTGGGCGCTGCGTTCGTTAGGCATGTCGTACAGCTGCTTGTCGCGGGCGATACGAATGATCACCGGCAAAGCCAGATAGGTTAAGGTAAAGGCGGTGAGATAACCGAGAATGACGGCGAACATGGATTGGGCATTTGTGAATACTGCGCATAAAAATGCCACGCTGGGGCGCCGGGCCTGAGGTAGAGGCATGGATTACAAACGGCCGAAAGATGGGATTTTAATGTCAGTAATAAAACAGCTAACAAATTTTAGGTACCGGACAGGTGAAATATTGATCCCAAAAAACCATCCCGCCACCTGCAAGAGCATCCGACCCGATCATACGCTGCCGGCTTGCGGAACCCTTTGGGGGCAGGCCGCGTTACGTTTCCTCATTTCGTTCGTCGAAATAATGTGTTTTTTGGACAAATACGCTCCCGATTCACGATACTTACCAAGCCAAACTTACGTTTTTACACCGTGAAAACACGTCTTTTCGTTCTGCTCTTCTCTCTGTACGCGCTTGCCTCCATGGCGCAAACGGGCCCGTCGGCGCAATCCAAAGCCGCCAAAATGCGGGGCCAACCCGATTCCACGGCGCGCACCATACCGCGTACTCCTCTTTACGTGCGCCCCGACACCACGCCCCGTACCGGCGGTTGGGCCCGCCTTGAGGTCGAAAACGGCGATTCGGTGTTCGTCATGTCGCTCTGGCCCGTGCGCATCACCGACCGCCGCTTGTTCAAGGACGACGACGAACGCCGCCAGTACCTCTTGTACAAAAACGCCGCCCGCAAGGTGTATCCCTATGCCATGGAGGCCATCGCGCTGTACGAACAGTATCAGGACGAAACCGAGGGCATGAACAAACGGCAGCGCCGCCGTTACTACCGGCATGAAAGCCACGAACTGAAGGAGGACATGACCGAACAGATGAAAAACCTGTCCAAAACCCAGGGCAAGGTGTTGATCAAAATGATTGAAAAGGAAGTCGGCAAACCTTTTTACGAGATCCTTCGCGAAACCCGTGGCGGCGTGACGGCCACTTACTGGCACAACATGGGCAAGCTGTACGGCTACAACCTCAAGGAAGGCTACCACCCCGGCGACGACCCGCTCCTCGACGAAGTCTTTCTCGATTATGATTTCGGCGACCCTTCCAGATGGTATCAATAAGCCCCGATGATTACCCCTCGCCAGATTTATTACTCCTTTCCCGTACGACTACTGGTTTTGCACTTTCGCAACCACCTGGTTCTGATACTTTTATGGGCATTTCTGGCATTGCTGATTACCGGCGCTGTGGGGAAGTTTTTCGGGATGCACTACCTCTTTCTGACCCCTGATTATCAGGGCAAAGTCGGGTTCTGGAGTTTCTTTATCACGGGGGCGGCGCTGGGCGCGTTCATCATGATCTGGAACCTGACGACCTACCTCTTGTGCGCCGACCGTTTTTCCTTTCTGGCTACGCTCGAAGCGCCTTTTACCAAATTCAGCCTCAACAACAGCCTCATCCCTCTGGCTTTCCTCGCGGTGTACGTCACGGCGGCCGTCTGGTTTCAGTGGCACGACGAACTCACGGCGACCCGCGACATCATTGCCAACATGAGCGGGCTGATCAGTGGCGTAATCACCCTCATGGGCCTGCTGGCGGCCTACCTCTACCTGACCAACAAGGACATCGCCGCTTTTCTCAAACCCGGCAAATTTGTGCCGCGCCCGGGCTCCCGGCTGCTGGCGCCCGGCTACCGCTTGCCGACGCTTTGGGAAATACGGGCCGGCGCCACCCGTTGGCGGGTCGATACCTACCTCAACGAGCGCCTGCATCCGCGTCTGGTGCGCAGCGTGGCCCACTACGACCCGGCCATGCTCGGGCGCGTGTTTCGCCAAAACCACTCGAATGCGGTGGTTGTGCAGGTCGTTGCCTTGCTGATCCTGATGTTTCTGGGCCTGTTTATGGACCGCGACTGGGCGCGCATTCCGACGGGCGCAAGCCTGTTTTTGCTCGGCAGCATGGTGATGTCGATGTTCGGCGCCCTCACGTTCTGGTTTCGCAACTGGGCTACGCTGGTGTTCCTCGTTTTGCTGGCTACGGTCAATTATATCACAGGCTGGGGCTTTTTTAATTACCGCAACCGCGCCTACGGCCTCGATTATTCACCCGAACGCCGCGCCGAATACTCCAATGCCGCCTTCGAGCAGATCTGCACCCCGCAAATGATGGCAAAAGACATCGAGGCGACCCGGCATATCCTCGACAACTGGCTGGCCAAAAACCGGATGCCCGACGGCCGAAAACCCAAACTGGTCTTCCTCTGCGTCAGCGGCGGCGGCCTGCGTTCGGCCGTATGGACCATGCAGACCCTCCAACGGGCCGATCAGGCCACCGGCGGACAACTCATGCGCCAAACCACCCTCATCAGCGGCGCGTCGGGCGGCATGCTGGGCGCTGGCTATCTGCGCGACGTGTACTGGCAACAACAACAGGGCCGCCCCGTGTCCTTCTACGATACGACGCATATCGACCGCATGAGCCGCGACCTGCTCAACCCGGTCAGCTTCGCCGTCGTCTCCAACGACCTTTTTTTCCCGCTGACCACCTTTCGCTCGGGGGATTTTACCTACCGAAAAGACCGCGGCTATCTCTTTGAACGCCAATTGATTGAAAATTCCGGCGGACTGCTCGCCCGCCGGTTGGCCGATTACCGCCAGCCGGAACAGGAGGCCGTCATCCCGATGATGGTCGTCACCCCTTTTATCCTCAACGACGCGCGCCGCCTGCTCATCAGTCCGCAAGGCGTCAGCTACCTGATGCACCCGCCCGACGATGCCCGCAACTCGCTGTATCCCGAGATCGACGGGGTCGATTTCCGGCGCCTGCTCGCCGCGCAACAAGCCGACAGCCTGGCTTTTACCAGCGCACTGCGCATGAACTGCACCTACCCGCTGGTGCTGCCCAACGTCTGGCTGCCCACCCGCCCGGCCGTAGAAGCCATGGACGCGGGCTTTCGCGACAACTACGGCGTAGCCACGGCCACCAGATTCGTCCACGTGTTCCGCGACTGGATTCAGGAAAACACCAGCGGCGTTGTGATCGTACAGATTCGCTGCTGGCAAAAAGTCGACCTGATCGCCGAAAGCGACCGAAAAGGTATCGTCTCCAACGTGCTGGCGCCGGTCGGGCTGGCTACCCATCTCACCGCGATTCAGGACTATGAACAGGACAACAGTTTGTCCCTGCTCGACGATCTGCTGGGTAAAAACCGGCTCACGGTCATCCGTTTTATTTACCGGCCGGTGCGCAAGGAGCACGAGGCATCCATGAGCCTGCGCATTACAAAAAGGGAAAAAAACGACCTGATGGAGGCCTTTTACCTGCCGGAAAACCAGGCCAGTCTCGCGGCCCTGAAACAGGTGTTGAAATAGCCGCGGCGCGGCTTGTGCCGCGCTTTTTTTTCAAAAAACGCTTATTTTTTCTCTCCGTACGCCAAATCGCCCGCATCGCCCAGACCGGGTACGATGTAGGATTTTCCGGTCAGTTCCTCGTCGAGGGCGCCCATCCAGATACGCGCCTGCGGATGGCGGCGCCGGACGGCATCGAGGCCGGCGGCACTGGCGATCACGGTGGCAATGTGAATCACCGCAGGTTCGCCGAAGCGCCGAAGTTCCTGCAGGGCCACATCAATGGAAGAGCCGGTGGCCATCATCGGATCGCAAAGAATCAACACGCAATCGTTGAGGTCGGGGGTGCTCACGTAATCGAGCTGAATTTCGAAAGTGCCGTCCTTGTGGTGGCGGCGGTAAGCGGAAATAAACGCGTTGTCGGCTTGATCGAAATAATTCAGCATGCCCTGATGGAAAGGCAAACCCGCGCGCAAAATCGTGGCCAAGACGATACGCGGCGCCGGCAAAGCCGTCATGGCAACCCCCAGCGGGGTTTCCACCTCGAAAGGCTCAAACTCCAGGGTTTTGGAAATTTCATAGGCCAACACCTCGCCGATTCGTTCGAGGTTGCGGCGGAAGCGCAGCCGGTCTTTCTGCAAATCCACATTCCGCAACTCGGCGACAAACTGGTTGGCTATCGAATGTTGATCGGCGAGATTGAAAACCATGACAAAAAGAGTTAAGCAGTTTAGAGTTTAAAGTTCAGCAGTTCAAAGTTTAAAGTTCAGCAGTTCAAAGTTTAAAGTTCAGCAGTTCAAAGTTCAAAGTTTAAAGTTCAAAGTTTGCAATAGGTGGTGGTCGGGAAGTTGTTAGGGCAATTCGCGAAATACTGTTCGATTGTAAAAACTTAGACCGGGGCAGCGCCCCTTGATATTTGTAGACTTTTAGTATCAAAATCCAATCAGGAGGGGCAGCGCCCCGTGACATTTTTCGGGGCGCTGCCCCTCCTGACCTGTTTTCTCCATCATTTGCTACAAATCTATCGGGGCGCTGCCCCGGCCTAAGTTTTTACGTTAGATTTTAATCTCAATAACCAACTGAAGCGAACTTTCAACTTTAAATTTTGAACTTTAAACTATCAAACTTCAAAAGAATAAAGCATTGGAAAACAGCACTTTGCCTTGCTCCCAGAAGCAGCGGTAAAGCGGGTTGTCCACAAAATAAACGATCTGGCCTTCGCCCACCCGTTGCACCGCCACGATGGGCGTCTGGTTGAGGCGGGGCCGCACACGGCTGCCGATGAACCCGCTCGAAATCCACTTGTCGTCGAGCCACACCACCGTGGTGGCTTTGTCGGGCATTTCGAAGGTATTGGCCGTGGTTTTCAGGGAGAAATAATAGTCGGGCAGGCCGAAGCCCAGCGGGTGGGTATTGTCCACCTTCGCTTTCACCACGGCGCCCGGCAGCTGGTCGCTGATGGCTTCGCGTTCGCGCGACTGGTAGGGCCGGGGTTTGGCGTCGGAAGAATCTCTTTTAGGCTCCGCTTTGCTTTTCAGCGCAAAGCCCTCCTTGTCAGCAAAGGCTTTCACCCCGCCTTCAAATGCGATGATCCGGCCGCCGGAGCGCACCCATTCCTGCAATGATTTGGTCGCGGCATCCGACAAATTGTAGTTGCCATTGGGGAAAATAAGGGTGGTGTAGTCGTTCAGGCGAATCCGCCCGATCCGATCGAGCGGAATGGCCGTGATCGGATACTTCAACTCCTGATCGAAGAAAAACCAGGTATGTCCGAAGGCATTGTCGTCCACATCGTCGCCATACACGACTGCGACGTTGGGCTTGACCAGCGGTGCATAGCTCTCCGAACCCAGGTCGCGGCCCTGTCCCGCGTAACCGCTGAAAATCGGATGCAGGGTCACATTGGCATGTTGCGCGGCTTCGAGAACGATACGGTCCAGATCGGGATGCGAAGCGTGATTGTCGGCGCGGGTGATGACGATGGCGCCGGCGTCAAACCGCTGATCCGCCAGGGCGAAGGGCTTCATGGCGTAGCGCACTTTTACGTCGTTCTCGAGCACTTCGGCCAGGAATTTGGCCTCGGCCAGCGAATGGCGGTGTACGCACCAGGCGTACGGCGAGGCGGCCAGCATGACTTCGGGCGCCTTGTACGGTTCGTATGTTTTTTTCGGTTCGAGGCGGCTTTTCAGGGCCACGGCGTCGAGGCCGTAGGCATAGGGCAAGGCCCAGGCCGTGATGTCGTAAGTAAGCGAATCCGACAGGCGGGGCGAAGGTTCGAACAGGACCTGCACGAAAGTACCATGCGGCTGATAAGCGCTGATGACCAGGTCGTTGGGCTGTACGCTGACGGTGGTTTCCTGTCCGCCGACATAGTCCCAGCCGCGCAGGTTGGCGCTTGCTGCGCCGGCCAGTCCGTAGCGGATATGGTGCAGGTCGAGCAGGCGGCAAAGGGAATTGACCTTGTTGGGATTGTTGCTGGCGCGCACCACGAAGGCGACATAGGCGCCCTGCGGCTGGGTTGCGCTGCGGGAGTAGTAGTTGTGGAAATTGTCGACCACGTTCTGGGCGTTCTTGCTGGCCATTTCGATGGTCGAAAGGCTGGTGGTCAGGTGGTGCTCCATCCGCGCCGAAAGCGACAGCGTATCGCCGAAGCTGTTGAGCACGGAGCGCCCTGCCGAGCTGTTGCCGGCCTGTTCGTAGGTCATGCCGATGGCGCCGTTGAACATCGGGTAAGTATCGCCATAGGAGGGATAAAACAGGTCGAACACCTCCTTGGTGAAGTACAGCCATCCGTTGCCGTCGAAATAACGGGCGTGGTTTTGGCCAATCTGCGTCTGAAAATCGCGTTGCCAGGGCGTGATGTAGTCGTGCATCGGCTCGGCAGCTGGCGCGAAGTAGTAAGGGTTGTCCACGTATTGCTCATGCAGGTCGGCATGAATTTGCGGCAGCCACTTCTGGTACAAGGCGATACGCTGGCGGCTTTCCACCTGGGTCGCCCAGGCCCAGTCGCGGTTGAGGTCGAAATAATAGTGGTTGGAGCGCCCGCCGGGCCAGGGTTCACGGTGTTCGCGGGCGTCGGGCGTTACGTCGGGGCGGCTGCCCGAAACGCTGCGGAACCAGTTGGTGTAGCGGCTGTACCCGTCCGGGTTGAGCGACGGATCGACGATCACCACCGTGTTTTTGAGCCATTCGCGGATCTGCGGGTCCGATTGCGTAGCGAGGCGGTAGGCCAGTTCGGAACTGCATTCGGAGCCGGAGGGCTCGTTGCCGTGTACGCTCATGCTCAGCCATACGATCGCGATTGGCTTGCTCATGTCGGGCTGCCCTTCGGCCAGGCCTGCGAGGCGCAGGTTGTTGAGGCGGATTTGCTCGAGCCGGGCCATATTTTCAGGCGCCGAAAAATAGGCCACCATCAGGGGCCGGTCTTCGTTGGTCGTGCCATATCGCTCCACCCGCATGGTTTGGGGGGCCGCCGCCGCCAGGTAGTCAAAATAACCTGCCAGCTGATCGTGGCGGGTAAATTGCTGGCCGGGCTTGTGCGGGTAATAAGCCTCCGGCGATTTGATCTGCGCCGATAAAACCAGCGGCAGGCACAACAAGGCGGGCAGGAAGAGGACAGAAGAAAAACGCATGGACATACCTAATAACAGGTTCAAATTATTCTGCAATGGTAAGGCGCTTTGCCCAGAAATCGGTAATACGATCGACGTGTAACCTGTCTGCTTTTGCCTGTGTCTTTAGTTCGACTTTCCGCTACTGCCTGCCAGGCAAACGGATACGGGAATGGAAAGTCTCGTATCCGAAAAAATTATCACGGTTAAAAATTTTGTTTTTTATCCAATTAACCACAACTTAGCTATTCATGCACGAATAGCACCAAATGTCCGATCTTGTTTTTTAATTTTTTTAAAATCATTGCTTATGCTCACCGTAAACAAGTTACTGCAGGGAAAAAAGACCAATATGGTGTACCATGTTTCACCCCAGGATATGGTAATCGATGCGCTTGAATTGATGGCCCGTAAGAATATCGGCGCGGTAATGGTCATGGACGGAGACCAACTGATTGGTATATTTTCCGAGCGCGACTATGCCCGCAAAGGCATTATTCAGGGGCGTAAAGCAAAAAGTACCCCGGTTACAGAAGTCATGACGGCCAATGTTTTTACCGTAACGCCCGAGATGAACATTGAAGATTGCATGCAGTTGTTCAGCGACAAAAATTTCCGTCACCTGCCCGTCGTGACCCGCAAGGGCGAGGTTTTGGGCATGCTGAGCATCAGCGATATCGTGTCGGCCATCATGCGGGAACAAAAGGAACACATTCACTTTTTGGAACACTACATCAGCGGCAGCCTGGTTCAGTAAGCTGCCTGCCCAAAAAAACACGAGGCCGTCCCGGAAACAGGACGGCCTCTTTTGTTTTCAAAACTTCAGACGATCACCACAAGTATGTCGGGTAGTTGCCTGCCGGTCGTCTTACGCGACGGTAATCTCCTGGGCAGGGCCGGAAAACTCGGGGCGTTTGGGCAAACTGATGTGCAGAATGCCGTCTTCATAATGTGCCCGGACGAGCTCGGTTTCGACCTTGTTGGTCAGTTGAAAACGCCGTTCGAAAGGCGCGATGCGGTATTCGCTGCGCAACCAGCGCTGCTCGTTGTCGGTCGCCGCGCGGTCGCTGGCGATCGTAAGAATGTCGTCGGTGATGCTCAGGCGGAAATCTTCCTTGCGGCGCCCCGGGGCTACGAGATAAATTTCATAGCTGTCGGCGGTTTCCTCCACATTGGCCGGAGGGCCTGCCTGCCGGCCCCGGCCGGCAAAGGGGCCGCGATGGCGACTCCATTCGTGAAAATTTGGTCCGTGGTGATGGGCGCCGCGCGAAGCGTCGGCCCAGTGGGCATTGCGATAGCACATATTGTTAAAAAAATAGTTGGTGAAAAATGGTTGGGAAAAAGGGATCAGAAAATCTCGATCTGGCGGGCGCCGGAAAGCGGTTCGCCTTTGGGCTGCGCAAAACGCGGATCGATGGGCTCGGCCAGGCCGTACTGCTCGCCGCCGGGAAACGACCGGAAAGACGTTTCGAAGGAGCGACGCCATTCAGGCTGGTAATACGCCCGGCGATGGCGGAAGGCTTTGGCGCCCATGAAAAACAAACCCGCGATCATCAGGCCGGCGAAGGCGAAAAACAGGAGTTTGAGGAAAACGATGGCCACGGCGGCTGCGAAGAGCACGCCGAACAAAAATTTGAACGGTCTCATGAATTATTGATTTACAAGGTACTGGGTAAGAATGCGGCGATCATTGCCGCGTATATGACAGAAGACGAACCTGCCGGAGGATTACTTTACCGGATCGCGGTTTTTTTAAAAAATTTCACGACTCGTCCGAAGAGTCGCGCCGGCGGCAGCGGTCGCGAAAAGCGCTGCGATAACGCTCGCGTTCTTCCTCGCTCATGTGCTGCCATTTGCCGTGCCAGTGAGCGCCGCCCCGATGGGCACGCCGGCCCCGCCAGCCGCCAAACAGGATGCGCGACAGCAACAGCAAGCCCAGCGCCTGCCAGTAACGCAGGGGACCCACCGCGGCTACCTGTGGCAAAATAGCGTTCCAAAGCCATTGCACCAGCCAGCCCATTGCCAGAAAAACGCCCAGCGCCAGCAAGGCGTAGAGCAGGTAGCGGGGCCGCCAGCGGCGGCGAAAACCGGGATAAAGCGGATCGTTGTGCATGGTTTGTTCGTTTTCAGGATAAAAATTCGCGATAAAAAGTGCCCAGCCGTTCGCGCAGGTGCTGCACGGCGTAGCGTTTGCGGGAAATCAAAGTTTTGATGTTCTCGCCTGTTCGGTCGGCAATCTGTTGAAAGGTTTCATCTTCCAACTCATTCCAGACGAACACGTTGCGCTGGGCTTCTGGCAGTTCGTCGAGCGCGGCAAACAGTTCCTGCCAGAACAGTTCGCGCAGGTATTCGGACTCGGGCGTGGTCGGCTCGGCGAGCAGGATGTCGCGAAAATCGAGCACCCCGTCTTCGTCTTCGTACACCAGCGCATCGAGCGAATCGGTGCTGGTGCGCCGGTAGCGATCGGTCACTTTGTTGCGGGCTACGCGAAACAGCCAGGCGCCGACCTGTTCGATGGGTTCGACGCTCAGCACGCGGCTGAATTGATACCAGACCTCCTGAAGGAGATCCTCGGCATCGGCGTCGGACGACACCCGGCCCCGGATAAACCGGAAGAGGCGTTTGCCATAATCGCGCACCGCCCCGGCGATGGTTTGTTCGGCCATGAGGACAGACATGGATTCGTGTTTGCTGTAAACAGACGAACCGGCGGCGATTTTACTTTAAAACCTTGAAAAAAAATGCGGCAACCCGCCGGCAAAATATTTTTTGGCAAAAATGTTAAAATACATAAAGATGTAGTCAGAATGTTACTTTTGTCCTGAAAATCAAATGAAAGCATTGGAGTCTTCCCCGTCCGGCCGGTCAGTGGGAAGGCTTCGTTCTTTAGGGATGTCCTAAATTTATCCCTGCCCTTGCCCGTCGGAAAAATCCCGAACATGCGCTTACTTTTGTGCTGCCTCCCCCGACCAAATTATTTGTGCTATGTCATCGATAGCGTCGTATCTTGAACATACCATTTTGAAGCCGGATTGCACCCTCAACGAAGTTCGTCGTGTGTGCGAAGAAGCCATGCAGCATGACTTTGCCGCGGTTTGCATACCGCCTTTTTTCGTGCGCGACGCCCGGCGTTTTCTGGGTGAAGGCAAAGCCCCCCGACTGGCCACCGTGGTCGGCTTCCCGCTGGGCTACACGGCCATCGCAGCCAAAAGCGAAGAGATCCGCCGGGCAACCGACGAAGGCGCCGACGACATCGATGCCGTGATCAATATTGCCGCCGTCAAAAGCGGCAACTGGAACCACGTGGAGCACGACATCGACGGGCTGGCCCGTGCGACCCACATGCGGGGCCGCACGCTCAAACTGATCCTCGAATGCGGCTTGCTCAATGCGGAGGAAATCACCCGTATCGCCGACATGGCCAACGAAATGAAAGTCGCTTTTTTGAAAACCGGCACCGGCTTCAACGGCTTCCCGGCAACGGTGGAAATGGTCAAGTTTCTCAAAGGGCTTTCGCTGCCGGGCATGCGCATCAAGGCGGCCGGCGGCATTCGAACGCTCAAAGATGCCGAAGCCTTGATCGCCGCAGGCGCCGACCGGCTGGGTACATCCGCTTCACTGGCCCTTATCGGGGCCAAATAAACCGACACTGTCGACACTGATTCGATGAAAAAATACGTGTTTTTCTTCCTGCTTTTCACGCTCGCTGCCGCTTTGCAAAGCCAGGCCCAGGAGGTTCAGATCAATGAAGACCCGGACGCCGCCCAGCTGTTCGAAACCTGGGTGCGCGCCAACCGTGCGATGCCCGAAGTAGCAGGCTGGCGGGTACAACTGATGTCGACCACCGACCGCCCCAAGGTCGAAGAGGCCCAGGCGAGGTTCAGGCTGTTGTTTCCGGAGGTGCCGGCCGACTGGGTGCACGAACGCCCCTACTACAAACTGCGGGTGGGCGCCTTCCGCAGCCGCGCCGAAGCGCTGGCTTTTATGGCCGAAACGCTTAAAGATTCCTACCCGGGCGCTTACCCGGCAAAAGACGACCATATCCATCCGCGCGATTTTTTAACCCAACACTGATCCGAACGGGCGCCCGGCCTTGGCGCGCCCTCCTGCAATGAGTTCGTCCAATCCAACTCCGATTTCTCTGAGCAATATCGACCGGCAAACGATGTGGTTGTACATCGTGCTGGTGGCGACGGGCTGGCTGATGATCTTCGCCGTCAATTACGACGCCGTACAAGACAACGGCGTTTTCAACCTGACCTACGACCCCGGCAAGCAATTGTTTTTCATCATTGTCTGCGCCTGTCTGCTGTTTTTTATCTTCCTGATCGACTGGGCTTTTTGGCGCACTTTCGCGCTGGTGCTTTATGCGCTCTCGCTGGTCTTGCTCATTGGGCCCATTTTCGTCGGCCGCGAGGTCAACGGGGCCAATGCCTGGTATCAGTTCGGCGGATTTTCCTTCCAGCCCTCCGAGGTCGCCAAGTTTGGCACCAGCCTGGCCATGGCCGGCTACCTGAGTTCTACGGGCGTCAACCTGCGCGAATGGAAAAGCCGCCTGATCGCATTTTCCATCTTTATGATCCCCGTCCTGATCATTCTGCTGGAAAAAGACACCGGCTCGGCGCTGGTTTTTTTCTCCTTCGTCATGGTGCTCTACCGCGAAGGGCTACCCGGGCGCTGGTATGCCGTGGGCTTCACGACCATCGCGCTGGTGCTGCTCGGCCTGTTGTACGCCCCCGAAAGCATCATCGCTTTTCTTATCCTGGTGGCCTGCGCCTGGCTGATTGCCCGCTTTAAAGATGGTCGGTTCTGGTGGTGGGCGCTGATCGCGGTGGCAGTCCTGACCAACTGGTGGTACGATTCCGCCGTTTGGGCGCTCGGACAGATCGGCTGGTCGGCCGAGGATTTTCCCCTCCTGAAATGGGGGGTGGTGGGACCGCCGCTGTTGCTGCTGATCCCGGCTTTTATCCTCAATTACTGGCGAAAAAACAGCATGATCCAGCAAAGTCTTCAATTGGCGATGGTCGTGCTGGTCCTGTCGGCAGGACTGGTTTACTCTGCCAACTTTGCCTACAACCTGCTTGCCCCGCACCAGCAACAACGCATCACCATCTGGCTGAAACCTTCGCAGGTGACCGACACCCGCGGCTCCGCCTACAACCTGCTGCACTCCAAAATGGCGATCGGGTCGGGCGGCCTGATGGGCAAGGGTTTCCTCGACGGCAACATGACCAAGGGCAAATACGTGCCCGAACAAAGCACCGACTTTATTTTCTGCACCATCGGCGAAGAGCAGGGATTTATCGGCGTGTTCGGCCTGATTTTTCTGTTTACCTGGCTGTTGTGGCGGATTACCGTCATTGCCGAGCGGCAACGGTCGCATTTTTCCCGAATCTATGCCTACGGCATTGCGGGCATCCTGTTTGTACACTTTTTGGTCAATGTAGGCATGACGATGGGCGTTTTCCCGATCATCGGCATCCCGCTGCCGTTTGTCAGCTACGGCGGCTCCTCGCTCATCGGTTTTACGCTGATGATCGGCGTGTTGCTCAAACTCGACAGCCAGCGCAACCTCGCGTGAGTTTTTTACATAAAAAAGCCGGCTGAACGGTAGCGTTCAGCCGGCTTTTCAATACTTGCTGTGTCCTTCAGCAGTGAATACAGAAGGCTGCGGCCCGTGAGGTGGGCGAATTATTTCTCGAGCGGTTTTTTCTCCGCGTCGCGCATACCCTGGCGGATTTCGTCTTCCACCGCATTCTTGGCATTGTTGAATTCACGGATGCCCTTGCCGAGGCCGCGCATCAGTTCGGGAATTTTATTGCCGCCGAACAACAAAAGCACAACGAGGAAAATGAGTACCAGTTCCGTCGTGCCGAGGTTGCCCAAGAACAAAAGCATTGCAGTCATGATTGATGTAAATTTTATCGTGGAAAAATGCGGCGCCAAAGGGCCATTTTTGCGTTCTTCTTTGACTAAGGTCGCGGGGCAAAGTTACACCGGGCACAGGGCAAAAGATAGTATAGCCGGCAAATTTAACCCTCAGACGGGCATTCCGGCGGTTTAAACGTCAATTCTGTTTGTAAAAGATGACAATTCAAGACGTTGTTCAGGTTCTCGAGCAAATCGCTCCGCCGCATCTGCAGGAGTCGTACGACAATGCAGGGCTCATCACAGGCGCTCCCGACACGCGGTTGACGGGGGTGCTGTTTTGCCTCGACAGCACCGAAGCGGTGGTGGAAGAAGCCGTTCGCAAAAACTGCAACCTCGTGGTGGCGCACCATCCGATCGTGTTCAGGGGGCTCAAACGTTTCAACGGGAGCAATTACGTGGAGCGTACGGTCATCAGCGCCTTGCGCAACGACGTGGCCCTGTACGCGATTCATACCAATCTCGACAATGTGTACCGACACGGTGTCAACGAGAAAATTGCCGAAAAAATCGGTTTGCGCGACACCCGCATTCTGGCCCCGAAGCCCGGAACGCCCGAGATCGGAGCGGGGCTGATCGGCGAACTGGCCCGGCCCGTGTCCGAGGTCGATTTTTTGCAACACCTGCGGCGCAGCATGCAGACCGCCTGCGTACGCCACACCGCGCTTCGGGGCCGGCCGGTGCAACGCGTGGCGGTGTGCGGAGGAGCCGGCAGTTTTCTGGTATCCGACGCGCTTCGGGCCGGCGCCGACGTTTTTGTGAGCGCCGATTTCAAGTACCACGAGTTTTTCGATGCCGAAGGGCGTCTGGTGATTGCCGACATCGGGCATTTTGAGAGTGAGCAGTTTACGATCGAACTTCTTTTTAACTTGATTCGCGAAAAATTCCCTAATTTTGCGCTCCATTTGACGGAAACGACAACCAACCCCGTACATTATTTGTTTTAAGCCTTTTGGACGCCTGTTTTCTTCCCGAAAATTTTCCGCCCCGGTCGCAACCGTCACCCTATTTCATCACTCGTAATTCACTCAACCCATACGCATGGCCGTCGAAACGTCTGTTGTAGAAAAACTGCAAAAAATGTGGGATCTGCAACAAGTTGATTCCCAACTCGATGAAATCCAAATCCTCAAAGGCGAGCTTCCGATGGAAGTTGCCGACCTGGAAGACGAAATTGCCGGTTTGGATACCCGCATTAAAAAACTGAAAGCCAACGTAAAAGAGGCCGAACAGGATATCGCCCGCATTCAGGCCAACGCCAAAGAAGCCGAGGCCAACATCAAACGCTATCAGAAGCAGCTCGACGAGGTAAAAAACAACCGCGAGTACGAAGCGCTTCAGAAAGAAATCGAACTGGCCAAACTCGACATCCAGCTGGCCGAGAAAAAAGTACGCGAAGCCAAGGCCCAACTCGACACGCGCAAGGAAAGCCTGACGGTGGCCGAAGCCAAGTTCGATGCCAAGCAAAAAGACCTCGAAGGCAAAAAGGTGGAACTCCAGGGCATCATTGAAAAAACCGAAGCCGAAGAAAACCGCCTGCGTACCCAAAGCGAAAAAGCGCGCCAGGGCATCGAAGAGCGTCTGCTGCGCGCTTACGACAAAACCCGCAAGACCTACCGCAACGGTCTGGCCGTGGTAACCGTCGAGCGCAATGCCTGCGGCGGCTGCTTCAACAATGTGCCGCCCCAGATCCAACTCGAGATCGGCCTGCACAAAAAAATCATCGCCTGCGAACACTGCGGCCGTATTCTGGTCGACCATTCGATCTCGCGCGTGGAAGAAACCAGTGAAGCCTGATTATCAAGGTTTTATAAATTCACAAGCCCGTTGGAAAGGTATTTCCAACGGGCTTGTTTTTTGACCTTAACACCGTTCGTCGGAAAAACAGGTTGAAACCTAACGGGCAATTGCAATTTCTCCGTTTCTTGCATGGCATTTTTCCCTTACTTGTGTCTCATGCGCCTTAATCCTCGGTTATTCCTGCTTTCGTTGTTGCTGTATTGCTGCATGCCCGGTCGGGGCACTGCACAAAATGTCATCGTATATGACAGCATCGCCCAACTCGAAGCCCGCATACGACAGGCCGGCGATACAACCCTGGTGATCAATTTCTGGGCGACCTGGTGTGGCCCCTGCGTGGAAGAACTCCCGATATTTGAAGAACTCCACCGCCGTTATTCTCCATTCGGACTGAACGTGATCCTCATCAGCCTCGATTTTAAAAGTCAAAAAGACAAACGGCTCATTCCCTTTTTACAAAACAACTGCCTGTCGCCCGAAATCGGCCTGCTTGCCGACCCCGACATGGACAGCTGGATTCCTCGTGTCGATTCGTTGTGGGACGGCGCCATACCGGCCACATTGGTCGTACAAGGCAACAAGCGCGGTTTTCATCCCACGTATTTCAAGGATTTTCAGGAGCTGGAAATGTTTATCCAGCCCTTCATTCGTATTTGCCCGCGCCCTGCGCGGCGATAATCCCGTATATGATCTCGCAATGCCGCAGATGCCTTTAATCTGCCTGGATTTGTTTTAATCTGATTTCCCGCTTAATTCTTAAATCTTTCATCATGAAAAGATTCTACCCCCTCTCGGTTGCTCTTCTCATGGGTCTGGCCTTGTTATTCGGGGCCTCCCGCCACGCCCAAAACTACATTGTCGGCGAAAAAGCCGAAGACTTCACCTTGAAGGACACCGACGGCAAAATGGTTTCCCTGGCGAGCTACAAAGACGCCAAAGGCTTCATTATCGTCTTCACCTGCAACCACTGCCCTTACGCACAGCTGTACGAAAAACGGATTGCCGACCTGCACCGCAAATTCGCACCGCTCGGCATGCCGGTCATTGCAATCAATCCGAACGATCCCGACATCGTGCCGGACGACAGCTATTCCGCCATGCAAAAACGCGCCAAGGACAAAAAATATCCCTACGCCTACCTTTTCGACGAAAAGCAGACGGTGTATCCCAAGTTCGGCGCAACCCGCACGCCGCACGTTTTTGTGCTCGACAAAGACCACATCGTGCGTTACATCGGCGCTATCGACGACAACCCGGAAACGCCCGAAGCCGTGAAAAAACACTACGTGGACGATGCCGCCACCGCCGTGTTGCGCGGGCAAAAACCGGCGCCTGATTTTACGCGGGCCGTCGGCTGTACGATCAAGAAAAAATAACGACGGCGCTTAAAATGCGCCGTCCACAAAGACTTCCAGCATTGGATAATGCAACGGTATAAATCTTTGTCCTCCACGGCGCATACGCCTCCGCAACGATCTTTTGGCGCATCGTTGCGCTACTGTTTTTGTTCGTGCCATTACGCCCCGAAACTATGATCAGGGGAAGGCGAGCCGGCAATTACCTCGTTTTTGCCCTGCTAACGCTGCTCTTTTTACCGGGGTGCCGTCGGGCGACCCAACAAATTTCATCGGGTGTGTTCAGCCCCGAAATTTGCAATCTGTGGTATCGAACAGCGTCGGGTGAGGCCTTTCGGGAAGCCGATTCGCTGGCCTTCGAACAGCATTATCCTGCCGCTAAAAAGGTGTTCCTGCAACAATATGGCGCATTGTCGTCGCCCGACGACAAGCGCTACGCCCAATTGCGATTGGCAGACCTGAATATCCGGCTCTATCGCGATACCGAGGCCTTGTACTGGCTCGACAGGCTCGAACAAACAAACCAGGGGACGACGCAATGGCCTTCCTGGCAACAAGGCGATTACTGGTATTGCAAGGGGCGGCTGGCGAGCCGCGGCTTCCGGCCGCAGGAAGCGTTTAACGATCTGAGGCTGGCATTAAAAAACTACCAGGCTGCCTATGGCCGACAGCATCGCTGCGTGGCGGAGACCATGAACACCATCGGGTTGTTGCATTTTGATTTTACGCGAAAATCAGATTCGGCAGAAACCTACATTCTGGCAGCCCGCAAAGTGTATTTGAGCACGCCCACCCTGCAAAAATTCCGACGTGAAAACGAACTGGCGGCCGGGCTGGTCAGGCTCGGCAACCGCGATCACGAGATAGGCCAGGCCTATGCCGAGGTTTGCCTTTTGCTCGCACGGGAAGCGCCCTGGGTGGATACTTTATTTTATGCCCGTTCGCTTTGTCTGCTGGGCAATCTGTTGAAAAAACAGGGCAGAAGGGAACAAGCGGACGTCTGTTTTCAGCATGCGGTGGAAGACACGAAGGGCATAAACGACTTGCGGCGACAGGAATTTTACCGGGACTGGATCGTCAACCTCATCCGGCCCGACACCTTTGACCAAAAAAGTTTTGGCGAGCGGATGGCGGCTTTACAGCTATTGATCAGGCAGCAAAAAATGGATCGTTATGGCAATCCGGATCGTTTGCGCGGGTATTCGTACTATCGAAGAGGGGAGTATCGGAAAGCCGTTCGTATTTATCGAACCTTTGTCGCCAGGGCCGATTCGCTGACCAATCCTTTTTTGCTGGAAGAAGCCAGCTATGTATTGGCCAGTGCGTATTTGCAACTGGCAGCGACGGAAAAAGCCCCCCGACTGATCGATTCCGCCTTTTATTTCACCCGGTTCAGTTTTCAGTTTGGCACTCCGAATTTCGAAAAACTGCCGGCCCTGGAAGCGCTGGGCTCGCCCGATGTGTACCGGCATGTCGACAACCCCTCCGTCTGGCTTGATTTTTTGGGAAAAGGACTGGCCGCGAAGTATCGATATCAGCATCAGCCCGACGACCTCTGGAAATCCCTTGAGGTTTTTGCGCTAACGGATTCCCTCCTGCTGCCGGGCGTGCATGCCATCGATGAAGGCGCCCTGCTCACTTTTCAGTTCGACGTAGGCGACGACACCTACGCCGAAGCGCTTGAGGTTGCCTGGACTTGCCATGAGGCAGCCCCCGAGGCCGCCCGGCCGCTCGATCTGGCTTTTCGGTTTTGCGAGCGTATGAAGTCCTATATTTTATTTCGAGATCTCGGGGCAAGGGAACGGGACAGTATCGGCGGGCTGAAAAAGGAAATAAAGGGCCTGTTGAAAACCGGGCGGGGAACAGCCGACGGACGCCTTTCACAAGCGCTCACGAGCGCGGCCGAAACGTACGAGGCCATACTCGACCGCTACCGCCGGGAGTCGGAGCAGTATTACAGGGAACAAATATTGCAAGACCTCCCGCCCTTGACGGCTGTAAAAGCACAACTAACAGATCAACAAGCACTTGTAGAATACAGCATGAACGAAAAATACCTGTACGGCATGCTGATTACCCGCGATACGGTCGTGTTGGTCCGCACGGCGTCGCAGCCCGTATTGTCGCAGGTAAAATCTTTTCGTTCCAGTCTGACCGCCCCGGCGCCCGATTCGCCGCAGCGGCAACAGGAATTCGAATCCAGCGCAAGGGGCTTGTACAGGCAACTGCTTGCCGGCTTCGAGCGGCAGTTGGCGGACAAAACGGAGCTCGTGCTGGTACCCGACCGCGCATTGCATCAAATCCCGTTTGAAGCCCTGCTGACTGCCGAGCCCAGGCCGGGTACGATTCCTTCGTATTTGTTGTCGCGTTTTGAAGTCAGTTATGCGCCCTCTTGGAAAATCCGGGCGAAACACCTGCAAAACACACCGTTATCGCAAGACCCGCATGTACTGGTGTTTGCCCATACCGACGGCCGCTCCGATTTGCCCTATTCGGCAGACGAGGTGGCGCAAATCCAGCGCTGTTTTGGCCGCCGGAACACCGAACTGGCGCTCAATGACGACTGTACCGAAAACAATTTCCTTCGACAGGCTGGCCTGGCCGATTTCGACCTGATCCACTTTTCCCTGCATGCCCGTAGCGATCTGAGCGACCGTAGCGGGCATTACATTCTGTTCGGGGCGCGCGACACCCTTTATGGCTACGAGTTGTCGGATTGCCGGCTCGGCGCACGACTTGTCGTGTTATCGGCTTGCGAAACGGCGCTTGGCAATGCCGACGCCGGAGAGGGTGCATTTTCTTTGTCGAGAGCATTTCTGGAAGCCGGCGCCCGGCAAGTGGTAGCAACCCTGTGGCCCGTCGACAACGGCGCCAACGCAACGTTGATGGAGTATTTTTATCAATCCCTTCGCGCCGGCGCAACGCCGGCCAGGGCGTTGCGCGAAGCGAAGTTGCGGATGGTTCGGGGCAAGGTGGAAGATTGGGCAGGGGTGGTGGCAGTGGGGTGAGAAGCCGGGGTCAGGTGTTTTCGACCCTCATGTGAGGAGGCACACTGGTGGCGTTCGGTACCGGCATGTTGCCCAGGGTTTGATGGGCGTGGTTCCGGCGCAACCTGGCCGAAAAGTTGGCAAGCCAAAGATCGACCCCGCTGGCCCAGAAAAACTCTTCTCCATCGTAGCATTCCAGTTCGTTTTCAACCCCGACCGCAAGGTATTCTCCCGTTTCGCGGGTCATTTGTATGGTTTTGAACCAGTTAAACATGTGTGCCTTGAACACGTCTTCTCCCTGGTTCGTGATAAAAGAATAAATAAAGGTATCGGTGTGAAGGTCGTTTAACACGTAGTAATAGCCATCTTTCAAAAAGCCGGTCAAGCGGCTGCTTGTAGACAAGCGCGCACAAATCCTGCCCCCGACATGCACCAATCCTGCCGCGCAATTGTGTTTGAGGTCATCGACGAGCACGGGGGCGTTTTCCCGAAGGTGCAGCAAAACAGTTGCCGTAAACCGCTCTTTAAGCGGTTTGCCTACGCTCAATTCAATATCGGCCGGCGACGCCAGCGCGGCGTTTTTAATACGGGCATCTACATGGCAGAATCCTTCGGGGATAATGATAGTGGCCATTGAAAAGAGGTATTCGTCCTCTTCGCTAATCGCCCCCATTTCGTTTTTGAAATACAAAAACTCGGTATCATTTCCTTTCAATTGGGCCGCGCCGAACAAATTCCGAAGTTCGGCAGGTATTGGAGTGGCGGCAGGTTGCGGAATCGTGAGTTTGGAAATTAATTCAGCCATGAGACAAACGGGTTGTGGATAAGTACATTGATTTGGTCAGTGCAATTTAAGAGCATGTTTGGGATTTTATGCAAAAACCGGAACTAACGAATGGCGCACCCTAGTTGAACTGGATGGTGTAGATGTAAATCAGGCCGTTACTGAGGTCGGTTTTGTTCAGCGTAATTTTTTTGGTGCTTGTGTTGACCAGCTGGCCGTTGCCGCTATACTGAAAATTGCCATTGGTGCTGAGCGGAATCGTAATTTTTCCTTTGTCGACACTGCCGCTGCACAGCACCTGGGCATTGGGAATGTCGATGTTGATCCCGTCTTTGCCGCTGCCTTCTGTGATCGTCATTTGCGGTTCGAACAGGGGGCTGTTTTGGCCATTTACCACAACGGAGATGGCGCACCTTGTTTTGTCATAGATCCCTGTGAACTCGTCCCTGTCGAACAAGGAACACTTGCCGTCCGCACCGATGGATACGCCTGTGACGCACTCGCAGTTGCCATCGAAGCAACCGCCCATGTCGCTTTTGCCGCAGTCTTTATTTTTACAAGGATCTTTGTCGAAAAGATCGCACCCGGCAAGGAGGAAGCTGGCGGTCAAAATGATCAAAAAGAGGGTAGTTTTTTTCATTTTAGAATTGTTTTGATTGTTTATAACCATTTAACCGCGGAGACGCGGAGACGCAAAGGGTTCGCGTATTTCTTTGCGTCTTGGCGCCTCCGCGGTAAAAATGGCGCGCAAAGGGTGTAAATGGTTATTAATACTTGACACACCGAAATCCGATGAAAGGAGAAGGTGTGGTCGGCGTCCACTTGTATCGGTATTTGGTCTGGCAAAAAAGTTCGGAAAAGTTGAATGCTCCGCCGCGCACCACGCGCTCGCCCGTTGAACTGGATGCAGGGCCGACAGGATCGGGGGGCGGATTGATCGGATAAAACGGTTCGTACCAGTCTCTGCACCATTCCATCGCGTTGCCGCTCATATCGACCAAGCCATAACCATTGGCATCTTTGACGCCTACGGGCTGAATTTGCCCGAGGGAGTTAATCGTATACCACGCTACGTTGCCGCAGGTATTACTACCGCTGTACACGAACGGGTCGTTTTTATGCAATGCGGCGCATTCCCATTGCGCTTCGGTAGGCAGGTCGCCTCCTTCCCACAAACAGAAAGCCCGGGCGCCTTCATACGTCACGCCGACTACCGGCTTGTTTTCAAAGCCGACATCAGCGGCCCACTGGTTGCCGCCATTGTCGTGGACTTTACAAACATTCAAATCGATCCAGGTCCCGCCTATCTGACTTGCGTCCAATATGGTTTGAAAGCGCAAAAAGGCGGCATACTGCTCGTTGGTGATCTCGGTTCGGGAGATCAGAAAAGGCGTAAGTATGACCGACTGAGCCGGTCCCTGGTCGGTAGCCGTACCATTGTTGCTACCCAGGGTAAAATTGATGTTTCCGAGGCCGTTAGGGTTGGCGACTTGTTTGTAATCCAGAAAATGCGGAATTACTTCCACACTCCCCGACGAAGGGAAATAGGCCGTCCCTGTGGCGTTTTTGGCATAAGCCCTGACGTAGTATTTGGTATTGGGTTTCAGGTTTTCAGCAAGGGCGAAAAAGGAGCCGGTCATCATCCTTACGCCCAGGCTTTTGGTGGTGCATTGCGGACAATCGACCACGGGCATCGTATTCTGGGCCGACCATACAAAACCGTGATCGTCGACCTGATTGTACGTATTGCCCATGTTGAGCAGGTTGCACGACAGGCTTACGGCGAGCAATATCTGTCCCGAAGGTGTGGCGCTCAGAGAGGCTAAAATTGGCGGCGTCGGCTTTTCCTTGATCGTAATCGTCTTGGTGTAGATTACGGAAGTGTTACCCGCGAGATCGCTGACCTGGAGTTTGATGTCGTAGGTTCCCTTGATATCAAACCTGTGCGTGGTTGTTTTCAAATCAGGGTCCGGCCCCTGGAATACGCCTTCGAAATTCCAGTTGTAGGACAAGTAGTCAGAAGAGCAATTATCCGCCGACTGCGATGCGTTGAACGTGATCGTATCGCCCTCGTAATATGCAAAGGGATCGGGACCGGAATGACTGAAAAATGCCGTTGGTGAAATGGTATCAGGGTATGATTTGCATACGAGCAGGGTGTCCGCAACGATAGATCCCTCTTGCCGGATAAGGATGTACCCCATTTTGACGCAATCCTGATCGTTGGGGATGGACTTGATAATGATCTTGAAATTGCTCCCGCTGGGTTTGGCTAGTAATTCCGCAGGCTCGACCGACATCCAGCTTGGGTGCGAAACAGACAAGTTGCAAAGCACATCGCGTACGCCGGAATTGAAAATCGTAATGGTTTTTTCAAACTCGCCCGGCAGAATATTCACCTTGTCGGGCGGATTGAAGCTCAGGTTTTCAAGCGGGTCAATTTCCAGTTCAAAAGTCGTTTTTTGAACATTCCCGATGACCCGGGAAGTCCTGAGTGCGGCATAGCCATCTCGGGTCACCAAAAAACTGATGGAGTCGGCCAGGTATTCACCCAGGCGAATGGTGGTGGTGAAGGTCCCGTTGACGTCGGTTATCCCTTCGCTGTTGTTGGCATAAAAGCGGTTGGACGACTTGACAGATATCTGGGCGCCCTCTACGGGCTTTTTGGTCCGCGAATTGAGCACCTGGATGGTGGCCAAAGGTTCAAATTCCTCTTTTTTACAGGACAAATAGATGCCGGACACCACAAGCCCGATCCAGAAGAGGAGGGTCAGCAGTTGGATCTTTTTCATTTCTTTTTGTTGTTGTACACGAATTTGTTGAGATCAAGGGAGATGGACAGGGACACGTCGATCGTGGAGGCCGTCAGGCGCCCGTCGATGTCTTTACTGGAAATATTGGTGAACAGGTAGCCGTACCCCGGCGTGAGGCTGATGGAAAAAAACTTGGCCTTTTTGAGCGGCAGCCATTTCCCGCCGATGAAAACCCGGAAGTGGTTGAGGTTGGAGCGCTGGTTTTCTGCCAGATTCAGGATTTGGCCGTCGTAGCTGATCCCGAGCAGGTGAAAGGAGGCTCCCACGACAAAGAAGCCTTTTTGATCCTGCTGGGGTGTAAAAACCGGTTTCATCAGCCCGACTTCGACTCCCATATTGCCCTTCAAACCCTGGGAAAGCAAAAAATAGGTAGGAACGTTGGAGCCTTTGGAACCAATGGTGTAGCCCATGACGGGGGTACCCACCAGGTCAATGTAAGGCGACCATCGTTTGTCTTTTTCGGCCGATTGGCCCCGGCTGCTAAGGGTTATACAGAGTAAAATCAGTGTAAAAAAGGTTGTTCTCATTGTACTGCCGTTTCAGTGCCTACGCTCACGCTTTCAGCCTTTTCGCCCTACTTCTTTTTCAGATGGTTTCAGGATGTCCCACCGGCCGAAACAAGCAAAGGGATAGCTGCATCAACCAGCCATGTATAGCCGGGAGACGTACGGGGTAACCCCAAACCCTAAATTTTTTTTTAACGGGAAAAATTCAGCGCATCGAGCAGTGCCCGCGCATCGGGTTGAAAAGCGCTTCCAGGGTCGTCGGCCAATGGCAACAACAGCGTCCTGGCCTGGTCCACCCTGCCCGCTTTCAATTCCGCAATCGCCAAATACCAGTGCGCTTTACCGCCCATTTCGGGGTGATCGACAAGAATTTGCAGGGTCGTGATGGCTTCATCAGGCCGCTCAGTAGCCAGATAGGCACAGCCGAGGTAAAGCAGCAGGGCGCTGTCGCGGGGAGCGGCTTGCTCCCATTCTTTTTTCAACAAAGGGATGGCTTCGTCGTACTTTTTAAAAGCGTAGGCACGGCGTGCGGGCGATACGGCGGCGCCGTCGGGCATGTCCATGGTAAACCCTGGTACGCGTTCGGGGCGGAAAAAATCGGCGGCAATCTGTTGGCCGCGCTTGTCGGGCGCGCTGCCGGCCGGGAAAAGCCAATGCCGGCCGAGCCACCAGAGTATGCCGGCGAGCGATGCCAGAATGACCACCCGGCTCCAAAGCGGCAGACGGCTCCACGCGCTCAGGGGTTGGGCGGGCGGCTGGCGAGCGGCCCATTGTTCGAGGGTGGCAGCCATTTTTTGTTCGCGCAGGGTCTGTTCGGCAGCGGCCAGCCCGAGCCACTCCAGTGCAGCCTGACGAAATTCCTGATCATTGCGAAGGGCTTGTTCGAGGTCGGCGCGTTGGTCGGCCGTAAGCCGGTCGTTGTGGTAAGCCTCCAGGGCGGCCAGTTCCGAATCGGTCAATATTCGCATCGTTCAGGTTTTTTTTCGGTTGACAAATAACAGTTGTCGCAGTTTTTCCAGGCATTTCCAACGGGCTGTCTTCACGGAATCCGTGTTTTTATAGGCCGTTTGCTCGGCTATTTCGCGATCCGACAACTCGAATTGAAAACTCATGGCCAGTAGTTCGGCACAGGGGGCGCCCAATCGGGCGACGCCGTTTTCCACGCGTCGCAGGATCAACTCCTGGTCTTCCGTCTCAAATGGATTTTCGGCAGGCGAGTGCGCGGAAAGGAATTCATCCAGCCTGGATTGCCGGCGGGTTTCGCCGCGCGCCATGGCCAGCCACTGATTTTTCCCGATCTGAAAAAGATAGGTTTTCAGGCCGGACCACAAATGCTGCAGACGGCCCGATTCGATATTCCGGTAAAAAGCCAGAACGGTCTGATTGTACACCTCTCCGGCAAGGTGTGCCGGACAACCTTGTTTTTGTATCCAACGCGAGAATTCAGGCCAAAACGTTTCGTACACCCAGGCGTAAGCGCGTTCATCGCCCGCCCGGCAACGCTCCACGGCCTCCTTTTCAGTCATTGATTCCGTTGTTTAATAGCCAAAGTGCTGGAAAGGTAAGTGGAAGGCCTTACAAAAACTTCCCGTCCCGGTAAATCAACGCCCCGTCGGCCCAGATTTCGCCGCCCTGCGTCATGTCCGTGATCATGTCCCAGTGCACGGCCGATTCGTTCTTGCCGCCGGTCTGCAGGTAGCTCTGCCCGATGGCCAGGTGCACCGTGCCCCCGATTTTTTCGTCGAACAGGATATTTTTGGTCATCCTGTTAATGCCGTAGTTGGTGCCGATCGCGGCTTCGCCGAAGCGGCGCGTACCGGGCAGCGAAAAGATGTAGTCGAGAAATTCCTTGCCCTGACCAGCCTCCCATTTTTCAATGTAACCGTCTTTTACCCAAAGGGTTACGCCATCCACTTCGTTGCCCTGATAGAGGCAGGGCAGGGAAAAATGCACCGTGCCGTTCACGGCGTTTTCGACCGGACTGGTGTACACCTCGCCCGAGGGCATATTGGTCTGGCCGTCGGAATTGATCCAGGTGCGGCCGGCCGTGGAAAACGTAAGATCGGTGCCCTGGGTGACGTAGCGCACGGTGGAGCAGGCGTTGAGGTGATCGACGATGCGCTGTTGTTCGGCGCGCACATTGAGCCAGCCGGCGATGGGGTCTTCGTCGTAGAGTTTGCAGGCAGAAAAAACAAAACGTTCGTATTCTTCCAGGCTCATGCCTGCCTCGCGGGCCGCGGCCTCGGTGGGAAACTGGCAAAGGTTGCGGCGCAGCCGGCGATCGGCGGTGCGGGCGAAGTAGGCCTTGTTGGCCGGCGCCATCGTTTCCTGGCGGATTTTGGCGCGCTCGGGATCGACGCCGGCATTTTCGCGCAGGTCGTAGGGCGCGCGCACGTTGAGGTAGCAGTCGAACTGCTCCATAGCCAGCGGGAATACCGTGGGCGGCGTGCGCAAGGCTTCTTCGCTGGCGTGTTCGAGGAAGGTTTTTTCCTTTCCAGGGAAGGCCCAGTCGAATTCGACCAGCGCGGCGCCCGCGTCGAGGCACTCGCGGTACACTTCGCGGAGCAGGGATTCGGCCAGGAAAGTACTGCTGAGCAGCACCTTGTCGCCGGGCTTGACCTGCAGGCAATAATGCGTGAGCAGGCGGGCATATTTTTGAATAATCGTCGGCATAAAAACGGGTTTGAGTTGCAAAGGTAGAATTCAGTGAAAATCCGGGCCGGCAAATTGACAACCTAAAACATTTCGTTTAATTTCATCCCACGTTGTTTAAAATCCTACTTTTGCCCAAAGCTGCCAGGCCATGCATTATCTCGACGAACTCAACCCCGTTCAACGGGCCGCCGTAACGGCCACCGAAGGTCCCGTACTGGTGATCGCCGGCCCCGGTTCGGGCAAAACCCGCGTGCTCACCTATCGCATCGCCCACCTGCTTGAACAAGGCGTCGCGCCCTGGGAAATCCTGACCCTGACCTTTACCAACAAGGCCGCGCGGGAAATGAAGGAACGCATCGAGAAGGTCGTCGGGCCGAAGGTCCAATCGGTCTGGGCGGGTACTTTTCACTCCGTTTTTGCCCGAATTTTGCGGGCAGAAGCGTCAAAAATCGGCTTTCCGGGCAGCTTCTCCATTTACGACACCGACGATACGACCAGCCTCCTGCGCGCCATCATCAAGGAGATGAACCTCGACCCGAACGCCTACAACGCCTCGGCTATCCGCTCGCGCATTTCCATCGCAAAAAGCAACCTGCTTTCACCCAAAGCCTACCGCGACAACGAAGAAATGATGCAGCAGGACCGTCAGGCGAAACGCCCCTTCCTGGTCGATGTATATGAAAAATACGTGGCCCGCTGCCAGCGCTCCGGCGCCATGGATTTCGACGATTTGTTGTTTCAATTGTATCGGCTTTTTCGCGACAACCCCGACAACGTGGTGGATAAATACCGGCGAAAATTCCGCTACATCCACGTCGATGAGTTTCAGGATACCAACTTTCTCCAGTACGCCATTCTGCGCCGTTTGCTCAAATACGAAGGCAGCCCGGAAAACGTGTTCGTGGTAGGCGACGATGCGCAGAGCATCTACGCCTTCCGCGGCGCCACCATCGACAATATCCTCGATTTTGAAAAAGACTACCCCAACCTGAAAGTCTTCAAACTCGAACAAAACTACCGCTCCACCCACCACATCGTGTCGGCGGCCAACGAGGTGATCGCCTTCAACCGCAAGCAGTTGCAAAAAACGATCTGGACCGACAAGGAGGGCCGCCAGAAGATCAAACTGGTGCGCTGCATGACCGACGACGAGGAAGCCCGCCGCGTGGCAGATCTCATTCTGGAGCAAAAAAATCGCTACCACCTGCCCAACTCCGAGATCGCGATTTTGTACCGCACCAACGCGCAAAGCCGCAAGTTCGAAGAGCACCTGCGGCGGCTCAACGTGCCCTACCGGGTGTTTGGCGGCACCTCGTTTTACCAGCGCAAGGAAGTCAAGGACTTCGTGGCCTACCTGCGCCTGGCCGTCAACCCCAACGACGAGGAAGCCCTGCGCCGCATCATCAACGTGCCGGCCCGCGGCATCAGCGACGCGACGGTCGACAAACTCACCAGCCTGGCCAGCGTCAAAAGTTTGCCCGTCTGGGAAGCCATGCTGCTGCCCGATCTCGACGTCACCGACCGCGCCCGCAAGTCGCTGGCCGTGTTTCGCAACATGGTGGAAGAATGGCGCGGGCGCATCGTCAGCGACAATGCCTACCGCCTGGCGGCCGATATTCTGAAACGCTCGGGCCTGCTCGATTCGCTCAAAAGCGACACCAGTCCCGAAGGGATCGGCCGCATGGAAAACGTCAACGCCGTGCTCGACGCCGTGTCGGAGTTTGCCGACAACCCGACGCTGCTCGAAGACGATTTCAACGACCCGACGCTCACCGATCGCACCCACGACCGCTCCCTGGCCGCCTATCTCCAGACGATCACCCTGCTCACCGACGCCGACGAGAACACCGGCGAACGCGATTTCATCACCCTGATGAGCACCCACGCCGCCAAGGGGCTGGAATTCAACAGCGTATTTATTACCGGCCTGGAAGAGAACCTTTTCCCCTCGTTCATGGCTATGGAAGACCCCAACGGCCTCGACGAGGAGCGCCGGCTTTTTTACGTGGCCATTACGCGCGCCAAGGAGTTTTTGACCATGAGCTACGCGCAAAACCGCTACCGTTTCGGGCAGATCAGGGTGAGCGAGCCGTCCCGTTTTCTGGAAGAGGTCGATACCCAGCACTACGAATTGCTCGGCGGAATCGGCATCGGGCGGCCGCAACCGCAGGCACAGGCGTCCGTTCAATCGGCGCGGGCCAGCCTCAGCGGCAATTTTGCCTCGCCCCGAACACGCCCTCAAAACCGCGCTGCCCAGGCGCCGGCGGTCGATCCGAACGGCTTTAAAGCCTCTCCGCCCGAGGCCATCGTGCCCGGGGCTACCGTGCTGCACCTCAAATTCGGACAGGGCCGTGTCACCAGTGTGGAAGGCCCTCGTGACAATAAAGTGGCCACGATTCAGTTTCAAGGCGACGAACTGCCCGAGCGGCGGATCGTGTTGAAATTTGCCAAACTTCAAGTAATCTGAACCATGGACAGCAAAACCGAAAACTACTGGCGGATCCTCTACATCAACCAGGAGATGAATCGCTACGCCGACGCCAAAGCCACCGCCGTTTTATCCATTTGCGGCATCCTCATCACCCTCGCGTTCTCCAATACACAGGTGATTTTGCAATCCACCCTGAATCCCTGGCTGTTATCAGCCATGATTCTGTTGCCGGGGGCACTCCTGATGATGTCCATTTACCATTCCTTCCGCAGCATCCACCCGCGCATTATCCCGCAAAAAAACGTGTCGTACCTGTTCTTCGGCTCCATTGTGAATGATTTTAAAGACGCGGAACACTACTACCGCGCCTTGCACGACGAGTTGGACACGGAGAGCGGCATTCGCGACGACCTTTCCCACCAGATTTACATCAATGCCCGTCTGGCCAATGCAAAATTCAGGGACGTGCGCTGGTCCATCCAGTATTTTGCCGCGAGCATCGTGTTTATTTTACTCGAATGCCTCGCCTATCTCATCGTTGGCGTGCATCAATAGGCGCTCATAAAGCGGCCAGGGCCGCAAAAAAAGCATCCAGTTTTCGTTCGTCGAGGCGGCCTTCCGTGCGCACGCCGCTGCAAAGGTCGAGGCCCCAGGGCTGCACGGCATCCACGGCCGCGCGCACGTTGTCGGGGCGCAAACCACCGGCCAGAAACACGGGCACGCCAGCCTGCTCCACAATTTTCCGGCTAAGGCTCCAGTTGTGCACACGCCCTGTGCCGCCGAGTTCTTTCACTGCAAGGTTCGGATTGCCCGAATCGAGCAACAGGGCGTCCACTTGAGACGCAAGCGCCAGGGCCTCCTCGATACTGGCTTCGTCGATCACGTGCACGACCTGCACCAGCGCGATGCCCGGCAGTGCCGCGCGCAGGTCGGCGTAGCTACCCTCCGACAGCGCGTCCACGATCTGCACGGTATTGGCGCCCGTAGCCTGCTGGTGGGCGGCAATCTGCGCGGTATTGGTGCGGCTGGTCAGCAGGAAAGTAGCGATCGGCGGCGGTGTCGAGCGAGCGATACGGCGGATCATGTCGTCGGAAATGACACCCGGGCCGCTGGGCATCTCGGCCACCAGACCCAGTGCCGAAGCGCCGGCACGGATGGCCATTCGGGCCTCGTCGGGAGAGGCAATGCAACAGATTTTGACTTTGGGTAAAACAGGGTATGCCATGGCTAACATCTTTTTATTCCAGTTACTTCGAGACCGCCCGCAATCGCCTCAAACCCCGTTTTGGCAGTCAAATTCAACAAAAATGGCCTAGATAAAAAATAAATTTGCTTATTATAAGTATACATATTATATTTGCACTGACAAATTTAACCAAGGCATTAAATTCAAAAAAACATGTGGTCAAAATCGCACTCGATCGTAACGAAGGAAGTTACCAAAGAACAAATGTGGAAACTCTTTGCCGATGTCAACAATTGGCACACCTGGGACGAAGGAATAGAATTTGCCAAACTAGAAGGCAGGTTTGAAAAAGGAAATTTCTTCACATTAAGACCCAAAGGCGGACCAAACGTAAAGGTTGAATTACTGGAAACCGTTGAAAACAACATGTTCCTCGACGTTACAACATTTCCATTAGCGAAAATGTACGACGAACATACTTTTGAGGAGACCCCGCAAGGCCTGAAAATTACAAATACAATAACCGTAAAAGGGGTTCTGGGCTTTTTATGGCGTAAAATTGTTGCCCAAAAAATTGCAGACAGCTTACCAACTGATATGCAACAGCAAATACAATCTGCGAAGAAACGATGAAATCAAAAGACAACACTTTCAGTGTAGAAAAGGCGGAAGACAGTTCGGGTTTTTTGTTGTGGCAAGTGACCAACCTCTGGCAAAGAGAAATCAAAAAAGCACTGGAGCCTTACGATTTGACCCATTCGCAGTATGTTTTAATGGCAAGTATTCATTGGCTGACCTTGAACAACCAGGCCGTTACACAGATTTTATTGTCCTCGCATACCAAAATCGACCCAATGACGACCTCGACGGTTTTGAGGACATTGGAAGCAAAGGGCTTTTTACAACGTCAGGAACACGCGACTGACACAAGGGCAAAAACTGTCGGGCTTACCGAAAACGGCAAGGAGCTGATCAAACAAGCCGTAAAAGCAGTTGAGGATTTTGACAAGACGTTTTTCTCAACCCTTGGCGATCGTACGCAGCCGTTTAATGAACAACTATTGACCTTGCTTGGACAGAAAAAATAGAAGCCCTCTCAAAATGGCTCACCGGCGTTCTGTTTTTTATTCCATCTCCTCCAACACCGCCCGCGCCTCCTCCGCATACGGCGACGCGCTCCCGGCAATCGCCTCAAACCCCGTCCTGGCTTCCTGCAATCGGCCGGCTTTCAGCCAGGCCAGCGCCAAAAACCAGGCTTTTTGAGCCGGAAAACCCTGCCGGATACTTTCCAGTTCGCGAATGGCGCTTTCGGCATCACCGTTTTGAAGCTGCGCCAGACCGGCCAGCCAGGCCAGTTGGTCGGCATACGCGGCGCCTTCGGGCATCGCTTTCAGTTGCCCGATCCGATCGAGCGCATCGGATGGATGGCCGCCCTGAAGGTCGGCGCCGGCGGCACGCAGCTGCTCGAAAAACGGCGATGCGGCCTGCTTGTCGTCATTGTCCGCCGCATCGCGGCGCAAGGGTGTGTTTTCGAGCGTTTCCGCAAGGTTGAAATGGGCGGCAAAAATCTGTTCGGGCGATTTCGAGGCGCCGCGGGGCCAAAAAATCAGCGCCCCCACAACCAACAGCAGCAGCGCGGCGGCGGCGCGAAGCAGGGGCCGCAAGGCAACCATCCTCGCCTTTCGCGGAGAAGCGGCCGACTGTGCCCAGACGGCTTCCTGTGCAGCGAGCTGCTTGCGAAAAGCGCCCACGGCATCGGAAGCGCGAATTGCCTGCACAAGTTCCAGTTCGCGCGATACTTCGGCGGCCAGCTCAGGGTCGGTTTCGAGGCGCGCGCGGAAAGCGTCCAGCGCTTCGCCGGAGAGTTTGCCCAGGGCATAAAGTTCGATTTGCTCCCGAAAGTCGCTCATGTGCTATTATATGGCGCCGAAACGAGCATCTTTTCTGCTCAGTTCGACCAGTTTGTCTTTGCAGTTCGATTTGCGTTTGTAGTAATACTCGATGCTGCCGAAACCCAGCAGTTCCATGATCTCGGCCGGCGTTTTTTCCTCGATGATCGAAAGGCGCAGCAGCTCGCGGCAGCCATCGCCCAGCGCGCTGAATTTTTCCATGATGAACTGTTGCCGTTCGGCGTATTCAAGGTCTGCCGAATAATCGGCTCCTGGTATTGATACCGCTTCCGGCCCAAGGCTTACCCCGTTATGGCGAGTATTTTCCCTGAATTTTTTCAACCACAGGTTCTGGCAAATCGAGTAGAGGTAGGTGTAAAAACTGCTCGTAAGGCGAAAGTCGTCGTTTTGGACCCTGATAAAAATCGCGACAAGCGCGTCCTGAAAAATATCCTGCGCATCCTGTTCGCTGCCACCCCAGGCGCCGATTAGTGCGGCAATACGGCCGCGAAACCGGCTGTAAACCGATTGCAGGGCGGCGGCATCCTGTCGCCGAAGCCCCTCGATCAAGTCCTGGTCGCTGAGTTCGTGCATGCGTTCCTGCCGGCTGAAACCGGCCGCTCGAAAAATCTGAAAATTTCGCGGTACACAGGGTAAGAAAAAGCGCGCGGCGGGAATGAAGGGTCAAAAGCGCACCAAGGCCGCTGAAATCCTTCATTTCACCAACACTTTTTCACCATGACTAAAACTTACGCTTTTTGCCTTTTGCTCGGGGCTGCGCTGGCCACGGCCGGCTGCCGGAAAGAAAACGCCCTCTCGCCGGGCAGCCTCACCGACGGCGGCGAAGCCTCGCCACGCGACGCCGTGGTCGTACCCGCCGGCTCGGTCGACCAACTGGCCCTCGCGCTCCAGTCGGGCAGCACCGTGATCCTGGCGCCGGGTCTGCACACCGAAACCGGCACGGTGCTCGTCGAGGGCTACCACAACATTATCGGGCAACCGGGCGCCGTGCTGCGCATGAGCAGCACCCCGCTGGTCGATTACGAAGTGCCAATTTCAATAGGGCTTCATTTCAAAAACGCGGGCAACGCTTCGCTTCGTGGCGTGGCAATCGAATCCGCCAACCCCGTCGGAGGCACCGCGATCCTGATTGAAAATTCGCCCAAAGTGTCGATCCAGCGCTGCAACATCAGCGGCTTCCAGTTTGGCATCCTGGTGGAAAAATCGCCGCTGGCCAATATTTTTCAAAACAAAATCGCCATCTCGACCGCCTGGCAAACGGGCGAGGTGCCCGAAGCCCACGGCATCGTCGTGATCAACGGCGAAGGCGCGGTAGTCGACAAAAACGAGGTGTCGGGCGCGCTGTTCGGCATTTGGGCCTGCGACAAAAACGGGACGCTGCGCCGCAACTACACCCACGACAACTACCTCGGCATCATCCTTTGTAAAGTGCCTTTCGGCAATTTTATCCTGCCCGGCGGCAGCCCTACGGGCGCTCAGTTTTCGTGCGCCAAATGGACCGTCCGCAACAACGTGTCCGACCACAACCTCAACGTGGGCTATCTGGTCATCGACGGCGCAAACAACAACCGCGTTGAACAAAACGAAGCCTCGGAAAACGGCGCTTACGACTACGAACTCACGGGCGACAGCTACCGCTTCGGCTTTCTCACGCCATTTTGCTTCAACAACACCGTGAAAGTCGATGAAAACGACACCGTCAAAGACTGTGGCCAAAATAACACGGTGATCGGCGGCATCGCCATCGACACGGCTGTCGATCCTTGTAACTAAACCCTGTATTGCTTCAAAAACACATTTTTATGAAAAATCCCGCACTCTTGATCGCTGCGCTCTTCCTGTTTTTATTGCCCGCCTGCCGCCAGCAAACAAACGTCGACTGGCTCAGCGAGCCTTACGCGGACCGCCAGCAGATCATCTCCCAAACAGTACACGATATTTTTCAGGCAGCCGCGGAAAAGAACATCGAAAAACTCGAATCGTACCACCTGCACAACCCGAAATTCACCAAATTCGACGACGGCGAGCACCGCGACATCATGGATGCCGAACAGGGCCGCGTGGCGGAACGGGAAATCTTTACGGCCATTGACAGTTTTACCTTTAATTTGGTGGACCTGAAAGCATCCGTGTTCGACCGGACGGCCACCGCCGCTTTTATCATCGACTACAAGGCCAAACTCCAGGGCGCACCCATCGGAGGCAAGGTACGGGGCACGCTCGTGTTTGTCGACGATGCTGGTCAATGGAAAATCGTACACGAACATTTCTCTACCTATTGACAATGAATTCTTTACAGCGTTCTGTCTTGTTTGCTCTGCTCCTCGTTTCGTTGGGGTCCTGGTATCAGAATGCTGTGATTTTTGACGGCGGGTATCGCGTGGCGAGGCGGTACCCGCCCGATTTTCCGCAACTCAACCGCCCCGTGTCGGCGCATTTCAGTGCGGATTCGACGCGCGCCGACAGCCTGCTGGGCGTCATGTGGAAACACTACAACTCCGGTCAGTGGGATTCCCTGCTCCTTTCCAGCCAGTCGACCATCGGTCTGACGGAAGAACTGGTGCAGCAAAAATTCGATTCTGCGGTGTACGAATACTGGCTGCTGGGCTACATGGCCGAGGGTCAGGCGATGGTTTATCTGGGCGATATCCGGCAGGGCAGCGAGATCATGAACGAGGCCCTGGCCATCCGCAAACGGGTGTTCGGCGACAATTTTTCCCTGGCTTTCGAATACTACGGCATGGGGCACATGGCTATCGACCTGTTCAACGACCCCGATCTGGCGCTCGACTATTACCGGCTCGGCGAAGCCACGGCGCGCAAAAGCCTGCCGCCCGGCCATCCCGAACTCGCCAATTGCTTCCGCAACCTGGGGCTGGGCTACTGGCTGAAAGGCGACTACTCCACGGCCATGCGCTATTACGAGCAGGTCCTGCACCTCGACAATTTGTTGCCGTTCCAGCGTTCCAAACTGTACAACCACATCGGCGACCGCTACAAAGAGATCGGCGATCTGGATCATGCCCTGCATTACTACTTTCTGGGTCGCGGGATCGTGGTCGAGGAAATTTACCTCGACTATCGCCGCGAGCTGTCTATCGGACAGATTTACCTGGAAAAAGATCAGCTGGCGGATTGTGCCGCGCAGATCAACCGCTGCGAAACCTTGCTGAAAAACTCGGGAGGCAACCTGACCAGTATGGGATTTGACACCGATTTGTTCCGGTTGAAAGCCGGCTGGTTGTTTAAAAAAAACAATTTTCCGGGCGCCATTGTCCAAATACAGCAGGCCATCGAAGCCTCTGAAAAGAGCAAGGGCGGCCCGTACAGCCTCGGCACACTGGCCCTGTGGCAACAACTGGCGGAATACCAGCTCGCCGCCCGGCAGTGGCAAGCGGCGGAAACGTCCCTGCGCGAACTGCTGCTGCGCGAAACCCGGCAAGCTCCCGGCCCTGATTTTTCAGTCAATCCAGCCTGCGCACAATTCACCCGCCAACCCTATCACCTGCGCACCCTGGAATTAAAAGGCCGTTTTTTTGAAGCGGAATACGCCCGAACGGGGCAGGAACAGGCCCTGCACAATGCTTTGTCGTGCTACCTGCTGGCCGACTCGCTCGTCGACCGCATCCGCGACACCTACCGGGGCGTAGGCGCGAAAAACCAGTTGTCGGGTATGGCCCGGCCCGCGTACCAACACGCCATTGACGGCTGTTACATCCTTTGGCAAAAAAAAGGAGACGCGGCTTACCTCGAAACGGCGTGGCGGCTGATGGAAAAAAGCAAATCGCTCGACGTGCTCGAATCGCTCCGCGAAACCGAGGCCCGGCAGCTCGCCGATATCCGGCCGGACGACCTTTTGCAGGAAAAAACCCTGAAAAGGAACCTGAATTTTTACGAGCAGTTGATCTTCGACGAACGCCTGAAACCGGCCCCCGACTCCGTCCGCATTTCGCAATGGCACCGAGAAGTGGCGGCCCTGAAAGCTTCGCAGGATTCGCTGGTGGCCGTATTCCGTTCGAGATACCCCGAGTATTACCGCCTGAAATACAAGCGCGAGCTCGCCTCCATCGCACAGGTGCAGGCCCGGCTGGGCGACCGGGCGGCCATGATTGCCTATTTCAAAGGCGATTCAGTACTGTTCAGTTGCCTCATCGACCGGGGGCAATGCCGGCTGTTCCGGCAGCCCATCGATTCGGCGTTTCTGCCCGACTTGCAGGCGCTGCGCTCGAGCGTACATTTTTTCAACCCTCAAACGCCGCGCAGCGATGCAGAAAAAACGAGGGATTTTCAGTCGTTCGCCAGCGCTTCCCACGCTTTGTACGGGTATCTGCTCGACAAACAACTTGCCGCCACACAGGCCGACGAGCTGATTGTCGTGCCCGACGACGTGATCGGTTACGTGCCCTTCGCGGCCCTGCTGCAACAACCCGTGGCGCCCGATGCTCCGCCGGATTATCGCGATTTGCCCTACCTCCTGCGACGCATGGTGATCCGCCAGGAATACTCCGGAACGGTGTTCGCCGAAGCCCGGCCCGGCAATCGCTCGGGTCGTTATCTGGGCATGGCGCCGGGCTATCCCGGCGGAGCCATTGCCGCGCGCGACCTGCCCGACAGCCTTCGATTCGAACGCGTATTCGGCGATTTGCGCGGCGGGGAGGTTCCCGCGTTGCGCTACAACAAGGAGGAAATCGGCCTGGCACAGGCAACGATGGGCGGCGAAGCCAAAACCGAACAGGATGCCACGGAGGTTTTTTTCAGGCAACACGCGCCGCAAGCCTCGGTGCTGCACCTGGCAATGCACGCCCTTACCAACGACTCCGATCCGCTGTTTTCCACCCTGGTTTTTGCGGGCCCGAAAGTCGGCAGCGATGGCGACAACGACGGAATGCTTCATGCCTACGAAATTTACGACATGCACTTCGACGCCGACCTGGCCGTGCTTTCGGCCTGCAACACCGGCGCAGGCCGGATGGTGCGCGGCGAAGGCATCATGAGCCTGGCCCGGGCGTTCCGCTACGCAGGCTGCCCCAACGTGATGATGAGCCTGTGGCCGGTCAACGACCTATCGGCAAAAAATCTCGTCAGCAACTATTTCACCCGACTCCACAGCGGCATGGGCAAAGCCAGCGCGCTTCGGGCGGCGCAACTCGATTTTTTGGCCCACACCAAATCGGACGAGCTCATGCACCCGTACTACTGGGCAGGTTTTATGCTGGTCGGCAACAACGAACCTGTGGGCAGCAACTCATCCGCTGCATTTTGGTGGATTGCCGGCCTTGCGCTGGCCGCCGCGGGCGGGTTTTGGGTCTGGCGACGTTTGGGTAGCGCAATTTAAGCCCGATTACTCTTTAAATATTTCACCGCCAAGACGCAAAGGGTTCGCGAATTTCTTTGCGTCTCCGCGTCTTTGCGGTAAAAACACTAAGGGTTCGCGAATTTCTTTGCGCCTCCGCGTCTTTGCGGTAAAAAGTCTTGGCGGTAAATAGTCACTTTAAATAAAAAGCCCGCCAATCAGCCAGCAACTGCTCCTCGCTGACGCCGAGGCGGTCAAGCACGGCCTGTTTGCGCGTCATCGGCAGCAAGTCCAGCAAGGTGGCCCGCCCGTAATGGAGGTCGATGTATTGCACCACCGAACCCGAAAGCCCGTAACGCATGGGCCCCGACCAGAACCGGTCGAGCGTAGTCGGCGTTTTGCCCGCCCGGATTGCTTCGCGAACGGGGGCCAGACGGGCGGCATCGCACTGGCCGGAAGCCAGCACCGCCAGACCTTCCACCAGCCAGTCCAAACCTTCCACAGCGCTGAAATCGGCGCTTGGATTGTGTTGCCCATGAAACACGTGCACCATCTCGTGGGTAATCAGTTTGCTCGCGGTCGGCCGGTCGGCCCAGTCGTGTTCGCAGGCCTGCGCGGCCCATTGGCGGGGCGAAAGCAGGTCGAACTGGTCGCCCGTACCGCTGGCCACCATCCAGCACTCGGATTTAAAATCGGGCATGTTCCAGGCTTTTTGCCATTGCGCATCCATCGAAGCGCGGTCGGGGTGGATGCGGATGTCGAACTTTCGGGCGAATGGCTGTCCGAAAAATGCTTCCACCGAATCGACGGCCGAGGCGAATACGGGGCGCAGAGCGCTCAGCATTTCCCGGTCGGTTTTTTGGTAATAAATGTCGTACTGCTTCCCCGAAGTTTTTTTCCAGGGCCCTCCGAAAGGGAGCAACAGGAGCAGCAGGCTTGTGTAAAAGGAAGTTGTTCTCATGCACTCATTTTTTTTGTCTAAAAAAATGAGACACCCACCGCGCCAGCCGGGTTACAGGCCCGTCGCGGCGGAAGAACTTCCTCTCTCCCGGGTCAATTGCTCCCGGACGCCGAGTTGCCGGAATGCAGCCATCGGATCGATCGCGCCGCCTGCCTGCAAACGCGCCTCGGCCAGCAAGGGTCTGACGTCGGTGCGGTAGGCGGCCTGCAGGATTTCCTGGGCGCGCGCCACGTCGTTGTTCCGCTGCGCGTCGGTCAGTGCCGCCTGATCGACGAGCAGGGCCTGGGCATAGGCAATCAGGATCGCCTCGACCGATTGCAGCAGGTCTTCGAGCGGATCTTTTACGTTGTGCGAGGCATCGATCATCCAGGCCAGGCCGTCGGCATGGCGCAATTGCCGGGCATTCATTCCTTCTACCAACTCCTTGAAAATGAGGAACAACTGATAAGGATTGATACTACCGACCGTCAGGTCGTCGTCGCCGTATTTGGAGTCGTTGAAATGAAAGCCGCCGAGTTTGCCTTCCATGAGCAGCAGCGCCACGATCTGCTCGATATTGGCGTTGGGCAGGTGGTGCCCCAGATCGACCAGGGTGTAAGCTTGCGGGCCGAGTTTGTTGGCATATAACAAGGCCTGACCCCAGTCGCCCACGCTCATGCTGTAAAAATTCGGCTCGTAGGCCTTGTATTCCACAAACATTTTCCAGCCCCGGGGCAAAGCCGCGTAAATGGCCTGCAAGCCTTCGAGCGTCCGCTGAAACGCCTCGCGAAAATTGAGTTGCCCGGGGAAACAGGAGCCGTCGGCCAGCCACACCGTGATGCTGTCGGAGCCCAGCGCTTCGCCGTGGCGGATCACTTCGATGTTGTGCGCGACGGCCATGCGGCGCACGGCCGGGTCGGTGTGTTGCAGGGAGCCGAATTTGTAGCTCAGCGCCTGTCCGGGCTGGTCCTGAAAGGTGTTGGAATTGACCGCGTCGAAACGAATGCCCAGACCGGCTGCCAGCGCCCGAATGCGCGCCGGGTCGTCGGGGATGTCCCAGGGAATGTGGAGGGAAATCGCGCCTGCCGAGCGGCTCAAAGCGTGCAGCAGCCCTACGTCCGAGATTTTTTCGTCGAGGTTGCGCGGTTCGCCGCCGCCGGAAAAGCGCCCGAAACGGGTGCCGCCGGCGCCCAGGGCCCAGGAAGGAATGGCGATCTGAAAATCAATCAGTTGTCTGATGATCGCATCGGCGCGGTCTGTTTCCTGACGCAGGGCATCAAGCCGGCGTCGGTGAGCGGCCAGCAGGGGTTCGTTGTGGGCGGCGAGTTGGTCGGGTTGCAGTTGCATAGCGGCAAAGTAAGGGTTAGGGCAGGTGAAAAACCTGGACCAGCGGCAGGCTGACAGGCGATTGGTCGGGGTTGGTGTCCATGATGTCGGCCATATAGGCCCACCAGCGCTGCATGACCGGCTCGGCGGGCAGCGCATCGAGGCGGGCGGGCTCGTCGATGTCGAGTACGCCGAACAAGGCCAGCGTTTCCGGGTCGAGAAAAATCGAGTAGTCGCGAACGCCGGTTTGTTTCAACAATTCGGCCAGCTCGGGCCAGAGCTCGTCGTGGCGGCGGCGGTATTCGGCTTCCTGACCGGGGTGCAGTTTCATTTTAAAAGCGACACGCATGGGTGGGGGTGGTTGGGTGGACAGGGGGAGTTGACAGGATGAACAGGTTTTTTAAAAAAGGGTGGAGTTTTCTCTTTCCCACTTCACTCATGTTCGGACCGTAAACCTGTAACGACCCGACCCCGCTTTGACCACCACACAACCCTCCTGCATGCCCGACAATTCGAGCCCGGGTGATTGCGTGAGCGGCCGGCCATTTTCCAGCACGTTTTCAAGATTGGAAGCAGGGATAAAAATCGTGGCCCTGGTATTGGCAGGAATATCCACCTCCATGCCGAGCTGGTTTTCCTCCATTTTCCAGCCCGAACGGATGGGGCCGTAAGGGCTCATGAGCGTAGCCTCCGCCTGCGACAGGCCGCCGCCGGGGCGTGGATGAATGACGATCGTCTTGTAGGCCGTGGCGTCGTCGGCGAGGTTGATGCCTGCCACGTTGCGGTACAGCCAGTCGCCGATAGCGCCGTAGGCATAGTGGTTGAAGGAGTTCATCGAAGCCTCCTCGAACGAGCTGTCGGGCCTGATCCCGTCCCAGCGCTCCCAGATCGTGGTGGCCCCCATCGTCACCGGGTAAAGCCAGGAAGGGTAGGTTTTCTGGTTGAGCAGCGTGTAAGCCAGGTCGTTTTGGCCGTAGCGGGTGAGCACGTGGCAGAGATAGGGCGTGCCCAGAAAGCCCGTCGTCAGGTGGTTGTTGTAGGCATGGATGTTATTGACCAAAAACTGCACGGCCTGCTCGCGTTTTTCAGCGGGTAAAAGGTCGAACTGCAGGGCCAGCACATAAGCCGTCTGGGTGGGCGACACCAGGCGGCCGTTGGGCGTCACGTATTCATTCCAGTAGGCCTGTTTGATTTTTTCCAGCAATGCCGAGTAGGTGGCCACGTCGTCGGTTTTGCCCAATTCCCGCGCGGCATTGACCAAAAGCTGGGTGGAATGAATGTAAAAACACTGGGCGATCAGGTATTTGTCGGTGACGGCCGAACGCCCGTCGCAGTCGTTGTTGACGCTGTAAAACAGCCAGTCGCCGAAATGCGCGCCCGTATTCCAAAGGTCGTTTTTGCTTTGGCCGCGCATGTATTCCACCCAGGCTTTCATGCTGGGGTACTGGTCTTCGAGCAGTCGTCGGTCGCCGTAAAGGCGGTACATATTCCAGGGGATGATGGTCGAGGCGTCGGCCCAGCCGGCGGCGGAATTGGTGTTGCCGCCAAACACGCTGGGGATCACCCAGGGCACGGCGCCGTTGGGCAGCTGGTCGGCAGCGAGGTCTTTGAGCCATTTGCTGAAAAAATTGTGCACATCCATGTTGAAGGCGGCCGTGCGGGAAAAGGCCTGTGCGTCGCCCGTCCAGCCCAGGCGCTCGTCGCGCTGCGGGCAGTCGGTGGGCACGTCGAGAAAATTGCCCCGTTGCCCCCACTGGATGTTGTGCTGCAACTGATTGATCAGCGAGTCGGAGCAGGTGAATTGTCCCGTCGGGCGCAGGTCGGAATACAGGGCAACGGCGGTGATGTCGTCGGCCATCAGTTCGCCGGGGTAGTTGTCAATTTTGGCGTAGCGGAACCCGTGGAAAGTGAATTGCGGCGCAAACTCCTCCGGGCCGCCGCCGCGCAGCACCCAGGTGTCGGTCACGCGGGCCTGGCGCAGGTTGTCGGTGTAAAAATTGCCCTGTTTGTCGAGCACTTCGGCAAATTTCAGCGTGATGGTGTGCCCCGCTGCTCCGCGGGCGTGCAGCCGCACCCAGCCCACGAGGTTTTGCCCGAAATCGGCCACCAGCTCGCCTTTGGGCGTGCGGAAAATCCGAACGGGCCGGAATGTCTCGTGCGCGCGCACCGGCTCGTTGTACGTTGCGATCAGCGATTCGCCGAAAAACGGAAGGGTATGCACGCCCGACCAGCCGCCGTCGTCGAAGCCCGGGCGGTCCCAGCCCGGCTGCTGGCGACGGGCGTCGTACCATTCGCCGTGGTAAATTTCGGCGCTTCGGATCGGGCCGGTCGAAGATTTCCAGCTGCCGTCCGACAGCACGTAATCGTGGCTGCCGTCGGTGTATTCGATATCCAGTTGAAACAGGAGGGCGAGGTTTTTACCGTAAAAATTGCGATTGCCCACCCAGCCGATAGCGCCCCTGTACCAGCCGTTGGCGAGCGTGACGCCCACGGCGTTTTCACCCTTGCGCAGCATGGCCGTGACGTCGTACATCTGGTATTGCAGGCGTTTGCGGTAGGCCGTCCAGCCGGGCGTCAGATAGGCGTCGCCGATGCGTTCGCCGTTGATGCGGGCTTCGTAGAGACCGTGCGCGGTGATAAAAGCCGTGGCGGAGGCGATTTTTTTGCGGGGCACGAAGGTTTTGCGAAACATGGGGCTGGCCTGCATCGAATCGTCGGGGAAGCCCTGTTCGATCCACTGCGCTTTCCAGTCGGACGTTTGCAGCAGGCCCATTTGCCAGAACGCGGGCGCACTCCAGGCGGAGGCCTGGCCCTGGTTGTCCCACACGCGCACCTGCCACCAGTATTTTCGGCCCGATTGCAGGGCCGGGCCGCCGTAAGGCGCCCAGATGGAAGCCTCGGAAATCACTTTGCCCGAAGTCCAGAGCAGGGGAGCGCCTTTGGTCAGCGCCAGGGCGCTGGTCGCGACCCGGATTTCGTAGGCGGTCTGGACGGTATTTCGCCGGTCGGACACCAGTTGCCAGCTGAATCGTGGCGCAACATCGATGCCGAGCGGGTTGTCGCGGTTTTCGACGCGGGGGGCGGCAATGCTGATCTGGGCCGCCGCGAGGGCTACCCGAAACAGGAGGATAGCGAGCAGGGAGGATTGTTTTTTCATGGGTGGAAAAGTAGCGGTTTGAACCGAAAATTACCCATGTTTCCCCTTTGTCAACCTGTTCTTCCAATTTGCCGCCCTATTTTTAGCCCATGAAATACTGGTTTGCCCTTGTCGCCTCCCTGCTTTTTTTCACCAATTGCCGCCACGCGGCCCCGCCGCCGGTGGCCGTATTGCCGCCCATTCCCGAAGGGGAACGCCCCCGCAATGTCATCCTGCTCATCGGCGACGGCATGGGGCTGACCCAGGTCAGCGCCGGCCTGTATTCCAACAACAACCACCTGAACCTCGAACAATGCACGGCGACGGGCCTGATCAAAACCTATTCGGCCAGCCACCTGGTCACCGATTCAGGGGCCGGCGCTACGGCGTTTGCCTGCGGCTGCAAGACCTACAACACGGCGATCGGCGTGGATAAAAACAAAAAGCCCTGCCGCACGCTGCTCGAGCAGGCGGAGGCCAAGGATATGGCGACCGGGCTGGTCGTGAGTTCGAGTCTTACCCATGCCACCCCCGCTTCGTTCTACGCTCATGTGACTGCGCGGAAGGAAACGGAGGCTATTGCCGCCGATTTTCTCCAGCAAAACATCGATTTCGCAGTCGGCGGCGGGCTGTATGATTTTGCGAAAAGGACCACCGACAGCCGCGACCTGCGCAGTGAATTGCAGGCCAAAGGCTACGTCGTCGCCGATTCCGCGCAATCGCCGCTGGCTGCCCTGCACCCCGATCCGGCCCATCCGTTTGTGTGGTTTTCGGCCACTCGCGAGCCGAGATACGCCCGGGAAGGGCGCGATTACCTGCCCGTGGCAGCCCGCATGGCGCCGGCTTTTTTGCAAAAAAGGAGCGACAAAGGTTTTTTCCTGATGATCGAAGGCTCGCAGATCGACTGGGCCAGCCACCAGAACAACGCGGACAACGCCATCGGCGAAATGCTCGATTTCGACGCTGCCATCGGGGCTGCGCTCGATTTCGCGCGGGCCGACGGGCACACGCTGGTCGTCATCACGGCCGACCACGAGACGGGCGGCATGTCGATCGTGCAGGGTTCGGAAATGGACAAACTGGAATTGAAATTCAACACCCAGCAGCACACGGGCGTCATGGTGCCGGTGTTTGCGTTCGGGCCGGGCGCGAAGCTGTTCAACGGCCTGTATGAAAACACGGATATTTATGTCAAAATCGCCGCATTGCTCGGCTTCGACGCTGCTGCCGGCAAATAAAAAAAGCAGGCGTCCTTCCAGAGTCGCCTGCTTCGTATGTACAGCCTTTCTTCTTCTTAAAAATTTGTGGTGAGGAGACCAGCCCTACCCCCCAAAAATGGACTGGTCCCTCGCCCACGGTTCAAGGTCGCATCCGACCTCAATTTCTTTGCGGTTTTCTCATTACGCCGCGACTTTCATTTTCCAAGTACCGTGCCAATTTTGCGCTGACTTGCAAGGCGGCAGCATTTTTTTTACCGAAACGGAACAGCCCGCAGGGTCGCAAACCGTGTCAGTTTTTACAGGGAGAAAGACATTTTGGCAGAAACCATGCGCTTGGCAAGCATCTTGATTGGCTTTTTTTGAAAAAAAGCCGTGTTAACCAATTTCCAATGTTATGAAGGGTACGATCTCCGTTCAGACCGAAAACATTTTCCCCATCATCAAAAAATTCCTGTATTCCGACCACGAAATTTTCCTGCGTGAGATCGTGTCGAATGCAGTGGATGCCACCACCAAACTCCAGGTGCTCGCCCAGCGCGGCGAAGCCACCGGCGAACTGGGCGACACGACCATCGAGGTCCTGCTCGACCCCGAGGCCAAAACCCTGACCATCCGCGACCGCGGCATCGGCATGACCGAAGACGAGGTGCTGCGCTACCTCAATCAGATCGCGTTCAGCAGCGCCGCCGAGTTTCTCGACAAGTACCAGGACAGCGCCATCATCGGCCACTTCGGGCTGGGTTTTTACTCCGCTTTTATGGTAGCCGACCAAGTGGAAGTGCGCACCCGCTCCTGGAAAGCCGACGCCGAAGCCGTGCGCTGGGTGTGCGAAGGCTCGCCCGAGTTCAGCATTGAAAAAATTGAAAAAGCCGAGCGCGGCACCGATGTGATTTTGCACATCAACGAGGAAAATGCCGCCTTCCTCGAACGCTATCGCATCGAGGGTTTGCTCGAAAAATACTGCCGTTTCCTGCCGGTGCCCATCCAGTTTGGCACCCGCAAGGAGTCGTTCACCGAGGGCGAAGGCGAGGAGGCCAAAACCGAGCAACGGGAAGTGCCCAACATCTTCAACGAAACCCGCCCGCTCTGGAAAAAATCGCCTTCCGACCTGAAAGACGAGGACTATCTCGCTTTTTACCACTCCCTTTACCCCATGGCGCCCGAGCCGATGTTCTGGATTCACCTCAACATCGACTACCCCTTCAACCTTACCGGCGTCTTGTATTTCCCCAAACTGGGCAACGCCATGGAGGTGACGCGCAACAAGATTCACCTCTACTGCAACCAGGTGTTCGTCACCGACGACGTGCGCGAAATCGTGCCCGAATGGCTGCAACTGCTCCACGGCGTGATCGACTCGCCCGACATCCCGCTCAACGTGTCGCGCTCCTACCTGCAAAGCGACGCCAACGTGAAAAAAATCAGCGAGTACATCGCCCGCAAGGTGGCCGACAAACTCAACGAACTGTTCAAAAACGACCGCCCCGCCTATGAGCAAAAATGGCGCGACCTGGGCGTTTTTGTCAAATACGGCATGATCGCCGACAACAAATTCCAGGAGCGGGCCATGGGCTTCGCGCTGGTGGAAAACACAGCCGGCGAGTTTTTCCTGCTCAGCGATTACAAGGAAAAAATACAGTCCAACCAGACCGACAAACACGGCAAAATCGTCTGTATTTACACCAACGACCCGCAAGGCCAGGATGCCTACATCCGCGCCGCCACACAGCGCGGCTACGACGTACTCAAACTTGACGCCGTACTCGACAACCACTGGATTCAACAAATAGAATACAAAACCGAACTGGGCTTCGTGTTCGTTCGGGTCGATTCCGACACCGTGGACCGGCTGGTGCAAAAGGACGACAACAAGGAATCGGTGCTGAGCGAAAAAGAGGTCGAAACCGTCAAAACGACCTTCGAAAAAGTGGTGGCCGACGGCGGTCGGGTAGAATGCCAGCCGCTGGCACCCGACGACCTGCCGGTGCAGGTGACCCGGCCCGAATTTTTGCGCCGCATGAAAGAAATGCAGGCCCTGCACGGCATGGGCGCCGACTTCCCCGACAGCTTCAACGTGGTGGTCAATACCAACCACCCGCTGGTGGCGCAAAAAATGGTCAAAGTCAAAAAAGAAGACGATCGCGAACAAATGGCGCGGTATCTCTACGACCTGGCCCTGCTCCAGCAAGGCATGTTGCGCGGCGAGGCGCTGACGCGCTTCGTGGGCACGGCGCTGGAAAAATTGTGAAAAAAAGGTTGATGAGGGTTGATGAGGTTTATAAGGTTGATAAAAAAGGGTTATTTCCGCTGGGTGTGTTCCAAATTGTCGCTAAGGCCGCTTGTGCGACAATTTGGAATATCCCCCCTACACAAGCGGGTTATCAGATGTCTCCCTTCGGTCCTAATGAACCACGAGGGCTTCGGGGTTAGGAGACAGTATGTAGCCCAGTTTGTCTGCCAATTTTTGCAAGTGCTTTTCTTGTCTGGCTTTCAATTGGTTATTGTAATTTTCAATCCCTTG
>JBGAHL010000019.1:0-94446 GCA_044226205.1 Saprospiraceae bacterium | reverse complement strand
AGAACATTCGATTGGTGGATTTAAAAGGTATCGCTTTTTATCTGACAGATTGAGATGTAGGGATATTGCACTTTACAATGTCGTTGCTGGTGTTTGTGCTGGGTTGTGGAATTTTTGCCTAACAAATTGATTATCATAGCGCAACAACCCTAATATAAAAAACGCCCCGGAGGACATCCCCGGGGCGTTTTTTATATTCAAATATCGCGAATCAAATTAGTCTTTCACGACGAGTTTGCGCGTGTTGGATTGCTCGCCGCTGCGTACTTGTACGAAGTACACGCCTGCGGGCAGATCCTGGAGTTCGAAGACGAAACGGTTGTCTTCCTTGCCTACCGTGCGCTGCTGCTGCTGCGTGAGGCGGCCCGAAGCATCGAACAACGATACCGTCACGTTCGATTCTTCTTCGAAGACCGGTACTTCAACGGTAACATTGTCGGTGGCCGGGTTGGGATAGAGGCCGAAGCCGGCATCCACGAACTGGGCATTGATTTCGATTTCTTCGAACGGACCGTCGGTGCTGCCGTCTTCACGCCAGTTGGTAGCGCTGAGGCTGGCTTTGAGCGTGTAGCACTGCGTATTGCTCCATGCGCCGTTGTAGCCGTACACGTAAGCCGTGTAGGTGTACACCGTGCTGTTGTTGCTGTTGTACTTCACGGTTTCGTTGGAAGTACCGCCGTTTTGCGAAATAGCCACCTGCGTACCGTTGCGGTAGAGGATCAGGTCGTAGTCGGCCGGCAGGGTGGTCATGTCGACTTTCACTTTGCGCAGCGTAGCCGTATTCTGGAACTTGTAGTAGTCTTTATCGGTCGACGAAGCAATCTGAGCCGTAAATGCGGTACCCGTGGGGATGGTTTTGGCCGTGGCGAGCGTATTGTTGGTTTCGTACTGATCCGTGCAGCTGCCGCCGCCGGAGGTAGTCGTGAAAGAAGCGGCCGTGGAGTAGTTGCCTGAAGTACCGTTGCAAACTGCCTGAACCTGATAGTTGTAGGTCGTGCCGGCGGTGAGGCCGCTCAGGTTGTAGGAAGTGGTGGTGAGGCCGGTAACGGTCGTCCAGGTGCTGCCGGTGGAGATTTTCCACTGAAGGTTGTAGGACGTAGCGCCGCTGACGGCGCCCCAGCCCAGCGTAGCGCTGGTTTGGGTGATGTTGGTGGCATTGAGGCCGGTGGGCGTGCCGCAGGAGCCGCCGCTCGGGGGCTGGCAGCCGTCGCTGGTGGTGATGCTGAAGCGGGCGCCGCCGGAAGCAAATACAGCCTGACCGCGGGTTTTTTGACCGTTGGTAAACATGTACATGCAGGCGTCATCGGTATAGTCCATGTAGTTCATGAACATATCGCCGTTGGGGCCGTTGGAGCAGCTCACTTGCGGGAAGGTCGGGCAGCCGTAGTTTTCGTCAGCCTGGTTGGGGGTGTCGCTGACCTGGTCGGAGCCGGAGCAGGAGGTGCCATCGTCGCCCCAGATGTGGTACAGATTGACCCAGTGGCCGATTTCGTGGGTAGCCGTGCGGCCTTTGTTGAAGGGCGCCGTTGCGGTGCCGATGGTGCCAAATGCGGTGTAGGTGCACACCACACCGTCCGTATTGGCCGGGCCGCCGGGGAATTGAGCATAACCCAAGAGGCCGCCGCCGAGGTTGCAAACCCAGAGGTTGAGGTATTTGCTGGAGTTCCATGCGTCGAGGCCGCCCTGGGCATAGAATTTCACCTTGTCGTCGGTGGTGAAAGAAGTGACGGTGGTCTGGCGGCGTTCGATACCGTTGGTAGCGTTGCCGTTGGGATCGCGCGTGGCCATGCAGAAATTGAGTTCGAAGTCGGCCACCAGCGAAGTCCAAACCGAAGGAACGTTGCCTACGTCGGAGTTCAGTTTGCGGAAGTCGGCGTTCAGCACATCGATCTGGCTTTGGATCTGGGCGTCGCTGATATTTTGCGTTGAAGTGTTGTAAACCACGTGTACAACCACGGGGATGGTGATGACAGCGCGTTCCTGCGCTCCGCCCGAAGCGACGAATTGTGCAGTGTGATCTTCGATCTCCTGCATACGTTGCTGCATCTGAGGATCTTCTGCAATTTGGCGGGCAAGTACTTCCATGGAACCGCAATACCGCTGGTTTTGCGCGTTCAGATTACCCAGCAGAAGCAAAAAGGCTCCTACCGAAAGTAGTAAATTTCGCATGTTGAAGCTAGAGTTTGGTTTATTAATTAAAAGAAGCAATTAAACTCGATTACTCAATACGGGGCCTGCTGTCGTCGGGTTGCGTAACCAAGCAGCAAGGCTCGAATAATTTCTGGCTAATGCGGGAGGAAAGAACAGGTCGGGGCACAAAACGAATTTTCGCCGTGCAAAAATATTTTTTTTACACGGAGATCGCTAAAATTTTTTTGTCCAGTCCTTGCAAAAGACTGCATAGCAGTTCCTTTGCATTGTCCTGTCACCAATCTTCCTTCTGCCATGTCTGTTAAAAATATACTTCTCGGTTTTCTTCTGGTCTTTGCCTTCCTGTCCTGCCGGCAAAACCCTGCACCGCCGGCCCAGACTGCCGTCGATCCGATCATGACGCCGCCCAGGCCGCTTTCACCCGACCAGCAATACGGCGAACTCTTTGAAGCCGTGCAGATGGCCCGCATCTTCCCCGACGGAAAAACCTTTGTCGATTGCACCCCCAAAATGGCGCCGGACGAAATCCTCAAAGCCTACGCAGCGGCCAAAAACACCCCCGGATTCGACCTCAAGGCATTCGTGCTGGCTCATTTTGACGAGCCGGTTTCGCCCAACTCGGGCTATCACAGCAATCCCGATCAGGCCCTGGCCGACCATATCAACGAACTGTGGCCCGTTCTCACCCGCCCGGCCGACGCCAACACAGCCGCCGGTTCTTCCCTGCTGCCCCTGCCCAATCCGTACGTCGTGCCCGGCGGCCGTTTCAGGGAAGTGTATTACTGGGACAGCTATTTCACCATGCTGGGCCTGCAGTCGGCCGGCCGCCGCGACCTGATCAACGACATGGTGCAGAATTTTGCCTACCTGATCGATACCTACGGCCACATCCCCAACGGCAACCGCAGCTACTACCTCGACCGCAGCCAGCCGCCGTTTTTCAGCCTGATGGTCAAACTGCTCGATGACACTAAAAATGGCGACAACGAAGACGCCTTGTCCCGCTTTTTGCCCCAAATGGAAAAAGAATATGCCTTCTGGATGGAAGGCGCCGACTCGCTGACCGAGGCCCGGCCGACCCATCGGCGTGTCGTAAGACTGGATTCGGGCATCGTCCTGAACCGCTATTGGGACGACCGCGCGGTGCCTCGCCCCGAGTCCTATCGGGAGGATTTCATGACGGCAAAAGAAGCTTCCAAACGGCCCACGGACGAGGTGTATCGCCACCTGAAAGCCAGCGCCGAATCGGGCTGGGATTTCAGCAGCCGCTGGAATGTCGGTAAAACCTTGACGGACATCAACACCACCGACATCGTGGCAGTCGACCTCAATTGCCTGCTGTACGACCTGGAAAAAAACCTGGAAACAGCCTGGCAACGCCGCGGCGACCCCGTTAAAAGCCGTTTTTATGCTCAAAAAGCGGAACAGCGCGCCGAGGCGATCAGAAAGATTTGCTACAACCCCAAATCGGGCTGGTTTGAAGATTACGACTGGACGAAAAAAAGCCGCACCGGCGTTTTGAGCCTGGCCGGCATGTATCCTTTGTTCTCCAAAATTGCCACGCCCGAACAAGCCAAGGCTTGCTCGCACACGCTGGAAACAAAATTCCTGAAACCCGGCGGCCTCGTCACCACCCTCTCCCGTACGGGTCAGCAATGGGACGCTCCCAATGGCTGGGCGCCGTTGCAATGGATCGGCATCGCAGGCTTGCGTAATTACGGCTACACTACGCTGGCCGACGAGACCAAAAACCGGTGGATAAACCTCTGCGCCAAAGTGTACAAAGGCACCGGCAAAATGCTGGAAAAGTACAACGTGGAAGACATGAGCCTGGATGCCGGCGGCGGCGAATACCCCGTTCAGGATGGCTTCGGCTGGACGAACGGCGTACTGCTGCATTTGCTCAAAGAATAATCCGCTCGTACGACTCTTGCCGTCCCAAAAACGATAACACCTGTTTTTATTAATTTTATGGATGTACCTTTCCGTACGAGACAGGTGCATTCCTGAAATTTACATGCCCCCTCTGCCCCATATATCATACGCTTCACCCGGAAAATTCCTGTTTGTCCTGGGCCTTCTGTGCTGGTTTTCGGTAGGAACCGAAGTCAGGGCGCAGCATTTTGCACGTTTGACGGTCGACGACGGGCTTTCCCAGGGGTTTGTCAGATCAATCCTTCAAACCCGCGACGGGTTCATGTGGTTTGCCACGCTGGACGGCCTCGACCGCTACGATGGCAACAATTTCAAGGTGTTCAGAAACGACCCTTCCGATCCGTATTCGATCAACAGCGATTTTGTGCTGGAATTGCTTGAAGACGCCCAGGGCGTTTTGTGGGTCATTACCGACAAGGGACCGAATTTGTACGACCCGGCAAGCGGGCGTTTTTATCAGCCCCCAATCATAAAAAAGATTTCACCTACCGAAAACTACCTTATCCGGGAGTTAAAACCGGACCCGTACGGGCATATCTGGGCAATTTTCAGCGACGTGCTGGTACAATTCGAATCGAAGGGCGGCGCTACCCCCGAACAACGCGCGCAACAGGTGCAAATCCACACTGAAATTTTGCCCAAAGGCCTGACCGGCGTTATTTCAAGTATTTCCGTCGTGGGCGAAGAACTGTGGATAATTGCAGAAAAGGGGTGTTTCGCCGTTTCCCTGAAAAATTTGAGTTATCGCCCCCTGGTATTTGACAATATCCCTGAGCCCATTCGCTTTTGGGAGGACAAAAAGGACCATGTCATCTGGGTGATACACCCGCAAGGGTTGAGTCAAATCTCGAACAATGTCGCCAGCAATATCTTTAACAACGGCCCTCCAATGGCTGAAGTCGACGGGATTCATTGTGCCAGCGGCATCTACTTTTTTTCTTTATCCAGGGTGTACAAATGGCAAAACGGCGTGCTGTACGCCCTGCCGGAGGTGGTCGATGAAAAGATTATCTCGGCATTTGCAGACAGCAAAGGCTTGTTGTGGGTGGGCACCAATGCCTACGGCGTGTATAAAATTCTGACAGGTCGCACGCAGTTTACCCGTTTTTTTGAAGGCAGGAGCCAAATTCGGGCGCCGGAAGAAGATCAACAGGGCAGGGTATGGGTTGCCGGCGATCCCAAAAACGGCCAGGGGTATTTTCATTATGATCTTGTGACCGGAGAAGTTCGGGAGCGACTCTACGAATTGCCGCACAACAAAGCTACCGCCAGTAAAAAAGGCGGTTTCTGGCTCGTTCTTAACAACAACGACGTTTGCTACCTCGACCGGCCGGGCGGAACAGCCGCGTGTTACACCTTCGCCGCAAGTAAAAACATGGGGCTTTCCTGCATCGAGGACCAACGCGGGCGGTTTGTCAATACCACGAGAGAAGGCTTGCTCGTCATTTTCGACCCTGACACCCGCCTATGGTCGTACTGGAGTTTTGCCCATTTGTTCAGCACCAAAAATGTCCCTTCGATTTCCCAAGTATTGGAAGACCCCCGCGGCGGCATTTTCTGGATCGGAACAACGGACGGGCTGGTCAAGGCCGAACCTTCGCAGAACGGCAAGGATTGCCAATTTAACATTTACAACAGTCAAAACGGCCTTTCCCGGCAGCGCATCCTGTCGCTGGCCAACGACCCGAGCAACCCCGAACGGCTCTGGATCGGCACCCAGCACGGCTTGAACTGGCTGGACAAAAATACCGGCATCATCGAGGCGCTGACCTTGCGCGACGGACTGCCCAACGACGTCATTTACAGCATACTTCCGGCCTGCGATTCCATCCTTTGGGTCGGCACCAACGCCGGCTTGCTGCGCATCAACCACCGAAGCCGCCGCTGGCAGCATTTTACAACCTACGACGGACTGCCTGGCAGCGAATTCAACACCGGCGCTGCAAAAAAACTGCGCGACGGGCGAATGATCATGGGCGGCGTCAACGGATTTGTGCTGTTCGATCCGGGCGAGGTCCAGATCAGCAACACCCGCCCGGTTATTGCCATCACGGAAATGCTGGTGAATTTTCACCCTTTTGCCAATTACATCGACACCTGCAAAAGAGGAACATTCCGATACGATCAAAACTTTATCAGCTTCCAGTTTGCGCTGCTCGATTACACCAATCCGTCCTCGAATCGCTACCAATACCGCCTGATCGGCGCGAATACCAACTGGTCGCCGCTCAGCAGCGAGCACAGTGCGACGTTCAGCAACCTGCCCCCCGGGCAATACAGTTTTGAAGTGCGCGGGGTCAACAGCGAGGGGGTGGAGAGCGCCGTGACCAGCTACACCTTCGCCATTTTACGGCCGTGGTGGCGCAGTATTTGGGCTTTTGTTTTGTATGGCGTGGCGCTTTTTTCCCTGTCGGCCTTTTATTTTCAATGGCGAAACAACCAACGCGAACTCCATCGCAATCTGGAAGCGGAACACCGGGAAGCGGAGCGGCTCAAGGAACTGGACAAGTTCAAATCGCGGCTCTATGCCAACATCACACACGAATTTCGCACGCCGCTGACTGTAATTTTGGGCACTGTCGACCAGTTGGGCAGCCAGGCCACAGTCTTCGCTGCCGAGCAACTGCGCGCTGTTCGCCGCAATGGCGAGCAATTGCTGCGCCTGGTCGACCAAATGCTCGACTGGTCAAAACTCGAGAACGACCAACTTCAACTGCACAACAAATCCTTCGACCTCAGTTCCTCGCTCGCCATGTGCGCCGAGCCGTTCCGCGCCATTTGCCAGGCACGCAACCTTGCCTTCAGCCTGCACTTGCCCCAGGGCGAATGCTGGATCGAAACCGACCCCGACCGACTCAACGATATCGTCTCCAACCTCTTGTCCAATGCCGTCAAGTTTACCCCTTCGGGCGGGCAAGTTAGCCTGTCGGCAATCATCGACCCTGATCAAACCCTGCGCATCACCGTCAGCGATACCGGCATCGGGATTGCGCCCGAGCATTTGCCCCATATTTTCGATCGTTTTTATCAAATCAGGACAAACGGCAACGATGCGGGCGGCGCCGGCATCGGGCTGGCATACGCCCACGAACTCGCCTATCTGATGGGCGGGCGGCTCGAGGCAGAAAGCGCCCCGAATGAAGGCACCACGATCAGCCTTTTTCTGCCTTACCACAAACCCGCTGACATACCGGCGGCTACCCCAACGAACGTGCCGGCGCACGAATATCCACTGGAAAACCTGACCGAGGCCGGCGGCAACACCCTCCACAACGAACTGCCCGTCGTGCTGTTGGTAGAAGACAACATCGACGTGGCGAGATATACCGCTGCATGTCTCAAGGATCGCTATCGGGTCGTACTGGCCGAAAACGGCGCCGCCGGTATGGAAAAAGCATTTGAAATCATCCCCGACCTGATCGTCAGCGATATCATGATGCCGGTCATGGACGGCTTCCAACTCTGCAACGTACTCAAACAGGACGTGCGCACCAGCCACATCCCGCTGGTCATGCTCACCGCCAGGGTGGACGAGGAGAGCCAGATGCAGGGCATGCAATACGGCGCGGACGCCTACCTGAAAAAGCCATTCCGACAGGAAGCCTTGCTGTTGCAACTCGACAATCTGCGGCGCCTGCAATCGGCCATTCGAGAGCACCTGACTGCAATCGTGAATCCGACTGCCAATGCAACGAAGATCAGTTCAAAGCCGCCTTCTTCCATCGTCGCTACCCAGGAGGAAGCCTTTGTAAAACAGGTGTTCGATCTGATAGACGAGCATTATGCCGACCCCGATTATAGCGCCAACGACATGTTCCGTGCCTTGCACATGAGCAGTTCGCAATTGCACCGCAAACTCACGGCCCTGATCGGCAAATCGCCGGGCTACCTCTTGCGCCGCCACCGACTGGAGCAAGGGAAAAAACTGCTCGCGGATGCGCCCGCCCTTACAGTGTCGGAGGTCGCCTTCCAGGTTGGATATCGCGATGCCAACTATTTTATCCGGGCATTCACCCATGAATTCGGAATATCCCCGGGCGCCTACCGCAAAGCCCATACATGAGCAGTCGGTTTTGAGAAAAAAATCCAGTTTAATGGGAAAAAAGTGAAGCCACCCCATTCCGGCTCCCCCCTAATTTTGTCGGCCTATATTTAGGTACGGCAAAAAATAAATTGTTACGGCCCACTTTGAAAAATCGTAACAGTACGATTTATAGGGAGCAAAGTGGGCTTGTAACAATTACCTTTATAACAAAACGAAAAATCTTCCAAGAGAATTCATTCTCGTGAATGATCTATGATTGACTGTTTACCCGGCTCTGGTGATGTCCAGGGCCTTTTTATTTATCCCAAAATGATTTTGCTCCCTCGAAAATGGCCCAGACCCAGTAATTTCACGGCCATTCGGCCCCGGCGGCAATCGCCCGGGCGCCGTTTTGATCTGGCATCATGTGCACTGTAACTTACCTTCCGCTCCCTGGCGGTTTTGTTCTCACCCACAACCGTGACGAGGCGCCGCTGCGCTCGCCAAAAGGGCTTGCCAGGGTGCCGTACGAAGGATGCGACCTACTTTTCCCCCGCGATACGCTCGCCGGCGGCACCTGGATCGCTGCCGCCGACAACGGCCGATCCGCTTGTCTGCTCAACGGCGCCTTCCAGCGCCACGAACGCCGCCTGCCCTATCGCCGTAGCCGCGGACTGGTATTTCTCGACAGCTTTTCCTACGCCAACCCGATCGATTTCGCCGTCCAGTACAACTTTGAAGGCATCGAACCGTTTACCTGGCTCTCGTTTTCAACGCAAAACGTAGTCGAGATGCGCTGGGACGGTCATGAAACCCACCTGAAACAACTCACGCCGGATCAGGCTCATTTCTGGTGCTCGGCCACCCTCTACGAACCATCCGTACAGTTGCTTCGCGAAAAAGTATTCCGCGACTGGCTCGCCCACCCGTCCGCAGCCGTGAGCCCGGAAGCTATTTTGCAATTGCACAGGACCGGCAGCGTAGGCGATCCCGAGCAGGATTTTGTCATGAACCGGGAAGGGCGTGTGCAAACTGTCAGCATTACCCAGCTCATTCGTCGGAAAGATCAATGGCAAATGGAATATTTTGATTTGCTTAGCGGCGCGGCCGACCAGCAGGTCATGCAAATTTTTCCCTCGCCGATCACTGCGCAATAGCCCGGCGCCCGATTTGCGGGCTGTCTCCCAAGTCCTTACAAACACCCAATCATACAATCTACGCTTATGAACGCCAAACAAGGAACGGCCCTGATCGCCGACCAAATGGCTGAATTGCTTGCCCTGCTCAGTGCCGACACGTACACCACGCCGCTCCGGATTTTTCACGGCAGTACCGTCGGTCAACATTTCCGCCATATCCTGGAATTTTATACCTGCCTGCTCGAAGGGCTGGAGTACGATCACGTGAACTATGGCGGCCGCCGGCGCGATCCGCAGATCGAACAAAGCCCGGCCTTCGCCCTCACCGTTTTGCAACAAACAGCGAAGCGCCTGAACGAAGTGGACGAACACCGCCTGATCCGGGTGCAAAGCGAGTTTTCGGACGACAGCAGCGAAGAACGCCCGATGTATCAATCCACTATCGGCCGGGAACTGCAGTACGCCTTCGACCACGCCGTGCACCACCTGGCCATTATTCGTATCGGGCTGGAAACCTGTTTCCCCGACGTGCCTGTCTGTACCACACTGGGCGTTGCGCCCTCCACGCTCAAATACCGGCAGGCGCCGTCGACCGAGCCGGCCCACACCACCGTTGCGGCAGGCTAAAAGCATGTTGAGCGCTCCGTCATTTATCCTGTTTGGCAACCTATGGCCCTGAACAAAATCGAATCGCTCGCTTTTCGTTTCCGCCTTTGGCGAATCCGTTGGGGGAGCTGGGAATATTGGCCATTTTGGGCGGCAGCAACGCCGCTGATCCTGATCTACGGCTGGTTCGCACTGCGCAACCGCCGTCTGCTGTTTGCCAGCGCCGTCAACCCCTCGATCCCCCTGGGCGGCGCATTCGGCGAATCAAAATCGGACATTCTCCGTCTGCTTCCTCCGCATGTGTTGCCTGCAACGGTCTTTGTACCCCGACACAGCTCCCCCGAACAACTCGCCGCAATGATGGCAGAGGCCGGGCTTTCCTTTCCGCTCATCGCCAAACCCGACGTGGGCGAACGCGGTTTTTTGGTAAAAAAAATACTCAACGAGGCGCATTTGTACGAACACCGGGCCCAGCACCCGGTCGATTTTATCCTCCAGGAATTCCTCACGGAGCCCGTGGAAATGAGCGTTCTATTTTACCGAGTGCCCGGCGAAAAGGCCGATTTCGGCATCACCTCGGTGTGTCGGAAAGAATTTCTGACCGTGCGCGGCGACGGCCGGCAGAGCGTCAGGAGCCTGATGCGCCGCCACGACCGCGCGGCCCTGCAACTCGAACGTTTTGAAGCGGAAAAGCCTGACATGCTGAACGAAGTTCCCGCCGAAGGCGAGCAGCGTTTGCTGGAAAACATCGGCAACCATTGCAAGGGCACCAAATTTTGCAACGCCAATCACCTGATCGACGACGCGCTGACGGCGGCTTTCCAGCCCCTGTGCAACCAGCTGGAAGGCGTTTTTTACGGCCGTTTCGACCTCAAATGCGCCGACGAAGATGCCTTGCGAAGGGGCGAGGTCAAAGTGATGGAACTCAACGGCATCCTGAGCGACCCCGCCCACGTTTTCGACCCCGCCCACGGCATCTGGCGCGCCTACCGCGACTATTATCGCCACTGGCGCATCATCAGCCGGATCAGCAGGGCCAATCGCCGGCTGGGCATCCGCGATGCTTCCCTGAAAGAAGCCCTCGATCTTTGGAAAGCCTACCAGGCCGCCAAACAATCCGAAGGCTGAACCAGCCTCAATTCGATTCGTACATGTCGCGGTAATAGATCAGCGACCACTCCTCGCTGGCGCCTTTGGCAAAACGGCGCTCCAGGGAGAACTCCCGTCCGGGCGTACGAATACGCTCGATCACCATCACGTCGCCGAGCGGCTCGAATTCCTGTACAAATTCACCTGTGCTGAAATCGACGGCATGCTGCATGCGCCAGGTTTCGGGCTGCCAGCGCACCTCTTCGAGATCGACGTGTCCGCTGTCGATCTGGCGGGCCTGTTTGCCGGCCAGCGGCCAGTTGATGTGTTCGATCTGGTAGAGGCTGTCGCTGTGAAAACGCCGGTAAAACTCGACGAAATCGGCCGGCAGACGGGCATCGGTGAGCATGATTTCGGATGCTTGCCGGGGCAGTTGGGCCTTGTTGTCCGAAGGGGTGTTTTTGCAGGCCAGCCCCCAAAAACAGCAGCTGGCAAAAAGGAACCCGGTGAGAAATTTCATAAGCGGAATGTTGAAAAAATCAGGGCTTGTTTTGTCGCCGCAAAGGTAGCAGCAGGCGTTAAAACGTTTTTTGTGCGGGTATATTTGCAGGCGATATTTTACCCTTTCAACACCCTGCTCCAAGGCATGAGAAGTATCACCACCATCGCCCTGCTCGTTTTTTCCAACATCTTTATGACGTTTGCCTGGTACGGGCATTTGAAGTTTCAGCACCTCAAATTTTTCCAAAAAGCGGGTCTGTGGGGTGTGATCCTGGCCAGTTGGCTCATTGCCCTGCTCGAATATTGCCTGATGGTGCCGGCCAACCGCATGGGTTTTCGCGACAATGGCGGTCCGTTCTCGCTGGTTCAACTGAAAGTGATTCAGGAAGTCATCACCCTGTTGGTTTTTACCGTTTTCACCCTGATTTTTTTTAAAAATGAAACCTTGAAATGGAACCACTACACGGGTTTTGCCCTGCTCGTGCTGGCGGTCTATTTCATTCGTAAATAAGCCGTTATGAACATCACCGTTCTCTCCGCCGGCGCCGGCAGCGGCAAAACCTACACCCTGACGGGTCGCCTGATCGACTTGTTGTCGAGCGGCATACGGCCCTCGGGTATTCTGGCGACCACCTTTACCAAAAAAGCCGCTGCCGAACTGCAGGAACGGGTACGGGTCAGGCTGCTCGAAGCCGGCCAGACCGAGGCCGCCAACGAACTGGGCCAGGCGCTCATCGGCACCGTGCACAGCATCGGCGTGCGGCTCCTGCAACGCTTTGCCTTCGAGGCAGGCGTGTCGCCTCTGGTGGAAATCATTGCCGACGGCGACGAACAACGCCTTTTCAACGAATCGCTCTCCCAGGTACTCACCGAACCGCGGATCGAAGCGCTCAACCACCTGACCGAACGCCTCGGTCTGAACAAATCGAAATTCGGCCAGCCCTACGACTGGCGGCGCGACATCCGTAACCTGACCGACGCCGCGCGCGCCAACAATTTCTCCCTCGACACCCTCGAATACAGCCGCAAACGCTCCTGGGAAACCTTCGAACGCCTGCTCCCGCCCGAGCAAACAACCGACCCCGTCGTCTGGAACAACCGCCTGATCTCGATGATCGACCAGACCCTCGAAGCCCTGGACGCCAACGAGGCCGACGAAACCAAAACCACTCGCGACACCGCCGAAATGGTCCGCGGCCTGCAAAACCAGCTGCGCTGGCGCGGCGAGTTGTACTGGCATGAATGGGCCAAAATTGCAAAGTCCAAAGTGGCCGTCAAAAGCCGCGATCTGTACGAGCCCTTGCGCGATTTTGCCGCCTCGCACGACGAGCACCGGCAGTTCAGGGCCGATATCAAATCCTTCATCGACCTGCTGTTTGCGGTGGCGGGCGACGCCCTCGGCGAGTACGAACAGTACAAACGCAAACGCGGCCTGATCGACTACACCGACATGGAGTGCTACGTAAGCCGGCTGCTGCGCATCGAAAGTGTGCGCGACACGCTGCGCAAGGAACTCGACCTGCTGCTCGTCGATGAATTTCAGGACACCTCCCCTATCCAGCTCGATATTTTCCTGCAACTCAGCGCTTTGGCGCGGCAATCCATCTGGGTGGGCGATCCCAAACAAAGCATCTACGGGTTTCGGGGCGCCGAACCCGCGCTCATGCAGGCCGTCATCGAAGCCACGGGAGGCGTGAAGGAGGAGAATATTTTGAAAAAATCGTGGCGCAGCCGGGCCGATCTCGTGCACCTGGCCAACGCGATTTTTACCCGCGCATTCGACACGCTGCCTCCCGGCCAAATCGTGCTCGAACCCGTTTTTACGGCCGAAAAAGAGCGCGCCGTGGCACAAGGCCCCGCGCCCGACGCCATTGTGCACTGGCATTTCCGCTCCGAAATTGACGAACGGAAAACGCCCGGCTCGCCCTGGCTCGAAAACTGCATTGCCGACCAGTTGCGCATCCTGCTCGAACAACAACTGCCTGTTTTTTCAAAAAAACGCGACGCCCTCCGCCCCATCCGGCCCGGCGATATTGCTGTACTTTGTCGCAGCAACAAGGCCTGCCTCGACATGGCCGAAGCACTTCACCGGGCAGGCTTGCGCGCCGCCATCGCCCGCACGGGCCTGCTGGCCGCGCCCGAATCCCGGCTGATTCTGGCCTGTCTAAAATACCTGCTGACGCCTTCCGACGCGCTTAGTATCGCCGAAATACTGGTGCTCACAGGGCACAAAGACCTGGAAGAACTGACCGACGAACGCCTCGAATGGCTCCGTCGCGAAGACGGCCCCAAAGGCCCCTGGGCAGCCGACGACGCGTTTGTCAGGAGCTTGTCGGAATTGCGCCCGCTGATCGCCGACCTGAGCGCTTCCGAGATCCTGAATCTGCTGCTCGACGAACTGGATCTGCGCCGCCACGTGATCCGTTTCGGCCACGCCGACCAGCGACTCGACAACGTGGACGTGCTGCGCGGCTATGCCCTGGAATACGAATCGGCCTGCCAGCGCCTGCATTCGGCGGCCTCGCTGGGCGGTTTTTTGCTCTGGCTCGATGCCCTCGAACAGGAAGGCCTCGATCAGCAGGGCAGCGGCGAATCGCCCGAAGCCATTCGGGTCATGACCTACCACAAAAGCAAGGGGCTGGAGTTTCCGGTCACGGTTTGTTGCCAGCTCGGGCAGCCTTTGAAAGAAAAAATCTGGGGACTCAATCTGGTCAGCGAGGTGGCCGAACCCGATCTCGACAACGTGCTGGCGGGCCGCTGGCTGCGTTTTTGGGTCAATCCGTACGGCGACCAGCTTGGCCACACCCGCCTCGACGAAACGATCCGGCAAAGCGCGGAGTGGACTTCCGCAACCCGTCAGGCGCTCGACGAGGAAGCGCGGCTCCTGTACGTGGGCCTGACGCGCGCCCGCGACTACCTGGTGTTGCCCAGCACCGCCAAAGGCACCGCGTGGCTCAACCGCGTATTCAGCCGGGGCGACGATAGCATTCCGGCGCTCGACCCCAACACCCGCGAAACGCCCTTCGAATGGGCCGGCCACTACCTCGAAGCCGACACGCAAATTCTGCTAAAACCCAACACCTTCCCGGAATGGGCCGGCGAAGAGCCACCCGTAGCCTTCCATGCAACGCCCAAAGGCCGCCACCCGGTGCCGAAAGCCAGCCTGATGATCGACACGACCAAAGACCCTCCGCCCGGCTTCGATTGCCGTCTGAGCGAGCCGTTGGTATGGGGAGAGCCGCTGAACTGGCCAGAAGAGCAGGCCGCTGCCCTCGGCAAGGCCCTGTTCAGTTTTCTGCTGGCCGACCAGCCGGGCTTTTCAGCCGAACAAAAACTGGCCCTGGCGCGCAAACAACTGGAGATTCGACAGGCGGAGGCTGATTTGTTCATGCCGGCAACCTTTGTGCAACAGTCCGAACGGCTGCGCCATTTTTTCAACACCCGATTCCCGGGCCATCGCCTGGCGATCAAATACCCGTTCAAGGGGCATTTTGGCAAACGAATCGCCGAGACGGAGATCGACTGGGTGCTGGATTTGCCCGACCGCATCGTGCTCGTCCAGTCGGCAGCGTTGTCCGACAATTTTAAAAAATGGAAAAACCTCGCGCTCGCAGCCGCGCCCGCGCTGGGTTGGGCCGAACGCATCGCCCGGCAGCATCAAGCGGGCAAAACGGTGGAAAGCTGGGTCATTTTCCCCGTTCAGGGGCAAGCGGTCCGGCTGGAAATCGCCTGAGGCTCAAACGTTGCCGTACAGCCAGGCAAAAATTCCGAACGCCACCGTGCCGAGCAACATGCCAATGCCCAGCTGACGGTCGCTGCCCGAACGCCACATGAACAGCCCGCCCAGCAGACCGCCCGCAACCAGAAAATAGTAGGGAATAACGTACTGAATGATCACAAAAGCGACGAAGGTGAACGCCGCCCGAACCAGTATGGAAAAGGCATTTTGCATGATCGAAGAGGCAGTTTATTTACGCGGCAAACTTCGCAAAGCCAGCCGGAAAACCCTTGAAAACCCGGCTTTTTTTGCAAAGACCTGCTGTTTTACATTTTTTGAAAAACTTTGGCCAAACGAATGTTTTTGCCCCCCGAAGCCCCTTCCACCACGACGGCATAGGCCCCGGCCGGCAAATTGTCGAGCGGCAAGGGAACATCGTGGCGGCCGGCCGGCCACTCACGCAAGGCGCCGCTGCGCAACCGTCGCCCTTTCACATCCAGCATTTGCCACGACAAACGGGCAGTCGCCGGCAAGCCGAGCGAAAGGGTGACCTGCTCGCCGCTGGCGGGGTTGGGCGAGAGGCGCAGGGATGGCTTGAAGGCGTTTTCAGCAGTGCTGACCGCGCCGACCATGTCCGTCTGCCATACGCCGAGGCCGTAAGTTGCCACACGCAATTTGCGTCCGGGCGCCGCGCTCAAATGCATGACCATCAGCGCATTGGGCGCATCGCTCGAATAGAGGTTCCAGCTGGCGCCCGCATCGGTAGACAGCCATACGCCAAGGTCGTTGCCAATGTACAGGTGATCGGGCAGCAGCGGGTCGATGAGGATCGTGTTGACGGGCACATCGGGCAATCCATTGTCGATAGGCTGCCAGCTCGCGCCGCCGTCGAGCGTCTGCCAGACGTGCTCGGCGCCGAAGCCTGCAAAAACCGCGTAGGCCGTGTTGGCCTCGGTGGGATGACAGGCGATGTCCATGCAGAGTCGGTTGGGCAATCCGGTCATTTCATCGGCCTGACCGGTTTCTGTATCCAGTTTAAAAACCCGCGACTGATCGGTGATCGCCGGCGCCGTGCTGCAATACACCATATTGGTATTCAAAGGGCTAGGAGCAATAGTAACGATAAAATCCCCCCCGGCAAACTGCCCGGGCGCCGTCTGCTCCCAGCTTTCTCCGCCATCGATGGAGCGCCACAGACTCTGCGCGCCGGCATACATCAGGTCGGGATCGGAGGGCGAGAGTTCGAAAGGCCCGTTGAAGGCCGTGGCTTCACTGCCCCAGCCGGGATTTATACCATAAAAACTGGCGCCGCCATTGACTGATTTGCGGATGTTGAGGTACTGGGAGGAGCCGTACATGATCTGGTCGTTGACAGGGTTGATGGCAGCGCATTCGCCATCGCCGCCCAGCACGCGCGTCCAGTTGCCGGAGCCTGTGTAAATAGCGGTGGAATTGTCCTGCATCCCCCCGATGGCCAGCAAAGGATTGGTGCTCGAATTGCCCAGGTTGGCATAAAACTGCTGGGTCTGGTAGCCGCCGTTGCGCCCTTCCCAGGACTCGCCGCCGTCGTAGGAAACAAAAATACCGCCGTCGGTGACCACGTACACTTTGTTCGGGTCGCTACCGAGCCAATAGGCGCGGTGGATGTCGGCGTGTACGTAATAGGGCGGACCTTCCGACTCCCCGGCCTGGGTTTGGCCGAAATACCAGGCCCACCATTGCGTTTTCTGATCTGCCGAAGCGCCGCCGTCGTAGGATTTCCAGAGGTCGATACCCGTCCAGACCAGTTCGTCGGGGTTGGAAGGATTGACCGCCACATCGTGCGAATACCAGCCCTGGTAAGTGCAAACATCGGTTGAATTGACCAGCGCCCAGGTGTCGCCGTGGTCGTCGGAACGGAACAAGCCGACCTGATTGAATGAATTTCCGACCGAGGCGTAAATGGTTTGCGGCTGCGAGGGACTGATCTGGAGCAATGTTTTGCCCGAATAGGCCTCGGGTAAGCCGGCGGCAAGTTTGATAAAGTTATTTCCGCCGTCTTCGGAGCGGTAAACCCCGCTCAATGCATCATCGTCGAGCGAGCCGTGGGTCACAAATACGCGGTTGGTATCAGCCGGGTCGATCTCGATATCGACTGCCATTCCGGTGCTGTGAACGGTTTGCCAGCTGGCGCCGGCGTCGTAGCTGCGCAGCAAACCCTCGGTTGTGGCGGCGTACACCGTTGCAGGGCGCAGTGGGTTGATTTTAATGTCCTGCACGCCCCGCAAGTCGCCATACGACCAGTCGAGGCTGTGCGTCCAGGATTGACCGCCGTCGGTGCTTTTGAGAATGCCGATGCCGTAGGTGCCGCGGGTGGTGCGAAACGCCACGTTGGGCGCCGAATTTTCCACGTTGTACACCTCGCCGGTGCCGACGTACAGCACCTCCGGGTTGGACGGGTCGAGCGCGATGGCGCTGACGCCCAGCACCGGAAAGCCGGTTTCGAGGCGAACCCAGCCGGTGGCGCCTTTGCCGGCGCTCGTGCTTTTCCAGATGCCGCCGGACGCACTTCCCGCGTACAAAATATTGGTGTCCAATGGATTAACAGCCAGGCAAAGCGTTCGTCCGCCGATATTAAATGGCCCCAATGCTTCCCAGGTGTTGTTAAAATCGTTGCGCAGACTGGCTTCCAGTTTCATTTGGGCCAATGCTTCGGCGTATTTTTCAGTATGAAAACGGCCGTCGGGAAAGGTGCGCGCCATGGCCCACATGCGAAGGGCATCCCCTGCCCGGGAGGGCGAATGTTCTTCCGATTCGGAAGTTCGGTTTTGGCACGCAGCGAAGAGGAGCAGCAACAAAAACGGGTAGTATTTCAGCATCGGACGGGCAGTTTTTTATGGAAAAAAGGCAAAAGGCACAGCGACAAATTCACTTGCACGCAAACATCTGTTTTTCACCGGTTTAAAACAAACGCAGCACTGCCAATAGCGGGCAAAACAGCGCTTTTAAAAGGGGAAATTTTTGAAATAAATTTTCGCAGGGCAGGGCGTATTCGGCGACAAGGGGCGGGCTGTCTTTTAATTTTGGAAAAACAAGCGCTCCGCACCATGCGCAATCAGGCCTATTTTTTCTTCCTCGTCAGCCCCGAACAGCTGAATTACGCGAGTCAACTCGTGTCGTTCTCGCTCGACCATCACCGCATCCCCAATATCTGGGACGGCACCCTGCACCAGGAGCGCACCGCCGACCTGCGCACCACCGGCAGCCTCGGCGAAGTACTTTTTGCCGATGCCTACGGGCTGCCGCGTCCTCTTCGCGCCTTCGGCGCCGACGACGGCCAGGACCTCGGCCGCGATTTCGAGTTGTGCGTCGATGGCGTACACAAGTGCTTCGATATCAAAACCATGCGCCGCAAAACCAACCATTTCCGACCCGACTACGTGCTCAATATTCCAGCCTCGCAGTTCAACCGGCCCGGCTCGCTCACCGACACTTATTTTCACATCAACCTCCACCAGCAGGCCGACGGGCGGTTTGTCGGCACCTTCGTCGGACTGGCCGACAAGGAAGACATACGCCGGGGGACCATTGGACAATTTTACACAGCCGGCGCCACCCGCGTCCGGGCCGACGGCAGCAGTTTCACTTTTTTTACCGACACCTACGAAATCGATCTGGGCGACCTCGACACACCACCGCTGACGGATGCGATCCGGCGATTGCCGGGGTTTGGCATCGCGACAATGAATGGATGATCAGCCGATAAAAACGGACACCGCCCGCGCCACGTTTTGTCCGTCGAGCGCGGCAGAAATAATGCCGCCGGCATACCCGGCGCCTTCTCCGCAGGGGAAAAGCCCTTCCGCATCGGGGTGCATCAGCGTCGCAGGATCGCGAGGAATGCGCACCGGCGCACTCGTACGGCTTTCCGTGGCCACCACGTTGGCTTCGCTGGTGTAAAACCCGCGCATGGTTTTGCCAAAATGTTCGAGCCCTTTCTGCAAACGCCGGTAAATCGCCGGCGGCAATAGTTCGAACAGGGGCGCAGGGTACAATCCCGGGATGTAGGATGAAGGCGGCAGGCTGGCCGACAGTTTTCCGGCAATAAAATCGGGCAGACGCAGGGCAGGGCCCTTCTGGCTTCCGTCGCCGGCGGCGAAAAGCCGTTGCTCGACAGCGCGCTGGAATTCGAGCGCAGCGAAGACGCCGTGTTTGCTCCAGGGCGCCAGATCGGACAATTCGACGGCCGTCACCATGCCGGAATTGGCGAAGGGCGAGTCGCGGCGGCTCATGCTCATGCCATTGACGACGATCTCCCCCGGCGCGGTGGCCGCGGGGACGATGAGGCCGCCGGGGCACATGCAAAACGAAAACACCCCGCGGTCGGCCACCTGGCATACCACGCTGTAACTGGCCGGCGGCAGGTGTTCGTCGCGCGGATTTTGCCGGTATTGAATGTTGTCGATCAACGGCTGGGGATGCTCTACCCGCACGCCCAGCGCAAAAGGTTTGGCTTCTATGCGCAATTGGCGGGCGTGGAGCAGGTGATAAATATCGCGGGCCGAGTGGCCGGTAGCCAACACCACGGCATCGGCGATAAACTCCTCCGTGCTGGCTTCCGAGGCCCCGATTTTTTCCGCCACCACGCCGCGAATGCGGCCGTTTTGCACCAGAATATCGGTGACGAAGCGGTTAAAAAGCACCTTTCCGCCGTAGTGTTCGATGGTAGCGCGTATGTTTTGCACCACGCCGGGAAGTTTGTTGGAGCCGATGTGCGGGTGGGCTTCGACCAGAATATCGGACTTGGCGCCATGCTCCACCAGCAACCGAAGCGCCTTTTGCACATCGCCGCGTTTGATGGAGCGCGTGTACAATTTGCCGTCGGAATAGGTGCCTGCGCCCCCTTCGCCGAAGCAATAGTTGGAATGTGGGTGCACGATCCCGAACTGCTGAATGTCGCGCAAAGCGCGCCGACGGGTGCGGGCATCTTCGCCGCGATCCAGCACGATGGGCTGGATGCCTTGTTCGAGCAGTTCGAGAGCGGCAAAATAGCCGGCCGGGCCGGCGCCGACGATGACGGCTTTTTTACGGCCGTCGACCGGGCGGAAACCGTCGAGCAGCGCGGGCTCGGCCTGATACAATTCGCCGGGGCCGTACACTTCGGCCCGCAGGCGAAACACAGGATGCCGGCTTCGGGCGTCGAGCGAGGATTTGAGGATCTGGAGATGGGCGATGGCCTCCGGGTTCAGGCCGGTTTGGCGGGCTGCCATTTGACGCAGCACGGTGGTGTTGTGGCGATCGGCCGGGGCGACGACGAGTTCGACGAGTGTGGGCATATTGCTGTGGTCCCGTATTTATCGGGAAAAACGCCGGATGGCGAGCGGAAAATTACTGCGGCTTTCGGGTAAGCGTTTTTTTGTCGTCCGTCCAGATAAAACTGTCGGGCACGAAAATCTTGGCCTCGGGGATTTCGGTGCAAACGCCGGCCGGGGTTTTGATCGGTTTGCGGTCGCGGTTTTTGGTATAAATTTTCACGGCGTCGGGGGCCAGGGTGTCCATGGCAACGGCGTAGCGGCCTTCCTTGATGAGGAAATCGAGGATTTCAGGAGAGGCGAATGAAATTTTGACGTTGGTTTCGATCAGGATGCTGCTGCCACCCCAGGTATAGATGTCGTAGATGTCGGCGAGGTCGAGCGTGACGCTCTTGACGGAATCGACCTCGAACACCTGGTACATGGTGCGTTCCATTTGTGCGCTGGCGCTTTGGCAGAGGGCCAGGCCGGCGAGCAGGGCAAAAAAACGAAGAGTCATGGCGAGAAATTCAGGGCAAAGTTCGGCAATGCGGGTGTTGTTTGGAAACAAACGCGTGTTTCATAAAAGAATTATTGCCCGTCTGCTGACGCAGCACGGGCAATAAGTATCACGGGCAAAAAAAGGCGTCTGCCTTATTTGTTCTTGTTAGCGGCCAGCAGCGCGGCATTGCGCATGTCGACCTCCATTTTTTTAGGGATGTACACCACGAACGAGAGCGTTTCTTTCAAGTCCTGACCTTTGACTTTCACCGTTCGGTTCATGTTGGGCGCGAGGATGAGCAAGGCGTCACCTTCGGGTTTGGACACGAGGTTGTAGCGCCCCGCATTGGCCAGTTCGTTGAGCATGGCGTGGTTGGAACCGTCGGGCAGCGAGACGCTGATCTCAATGCGGACGGTAGGGTTGTCCCAGACCTTGAGGTCTACTTCGCCGGGCAAGTCCAGAGCGAGTATTTGCTTTCCTTCCGTGTTGAAAGATTTGGAAAATGTCTTGCCAGAGTTCTGAGCGGCGATAGAGCCTGAAAGGGCAAGGAGGAGAACAAACATTTGGATTCGAGTCTTCATAACGAACCTCCTTTTTTAGATGCTTCAAAGTAAAGATTTATTTTTGGAAAAAGCAAGGTTTTAAGGAAATTTTATTTCAATTTTAATAACGCAAGCGAACAGTTCAAGGTTGGGTAGAAGTTTGACTTTTTTGCAAAGCCGTCGTTTAACCGCCCTTTTACCGTAATTTCGCCGGCCAAACATTCGCACGTGTTTATGTCGCTTCGCCGTTGTCTTTTTGCCGCTTTTTGCGGTGCTTTTCTGCTCCCCTTTGCCATTTCTGCCCAGTCCAAACTGCTCCAGTCGGGGCCCATGCTGGGTTACGCCGAGCACAAGGAAGTCCTGCTCTGGGCCCAGACCAAAAAAGCGGCGACGGTGCAGTTTGACTACTGGGACCTTGAAAAACCGGCCGAAATTCACCACACCGAAAAGGTCAAAACCCAGCAACACAACGCCTTTACCGCCAAATGCATTGCCGACGAACTCGAGCCGGGGCGCAGCTACGGCTATCGTTTGCGGATCAATGGCAAGCCCGTCAAACTGCCCTATCCCACCACTTTCAAAACCCAGACCCTCTGGCAATGGCGCACCGACCCGCCGGCTTTCACGCTGGCTACGGGCAGTTGTATGTACGTCAACGAGCCTGCCTACGATCGTCCGGGCAAGCCTTATGGCTCTGATTATCAAATTCTTACCAGCCTGGCCAAAGAAAAACCCGACCTGATGTTGTGGCTGGGCGACAACGTCTATACCCGCGAGCCCGACTGGGCTACCCGCCGCGGGATGCTGCGCCGCTACACCCATTCCCGTTCTTTGCCCGAACTGCAACCCCTGCTGGCCAGCACGAACAACTATGCCATCTGGGACGACCATGACTACGGTCCCGACGACAGTGATGGCAACTGGGTGATGAAGGACACTTCCTGGGAGGTGTTTCAGGCATTCTGGGGTAATCCGAGTTACGGGCTGCCGGGCCAGAAGGGCTGCACCACCTACTTCCGATACACTGACGTCGATTTTTTCCTGCTCGACGACCGCTATTTCCGCACCCCGAACTACTGCAAAACCTGCGAACGCACCCAGATCGGCAAAGAACAACTCGACTGGCTGATCGGCTCGCTGGCCAACAGCCGTGCGACATTCAAGATCGTCGCCCTGGGCGGCCAGGTGCTCACCACCAACCGCGCCAACGAAACCTACATCAATTTTTTCCCTGCCGAACGCGACACCCTGCTGGCGCGTATCGAACGGGAAAAAATCAAAGGGGTCGTCTTTCTGACCGGCGACCGCCATTTTACCGAACTCAGCGCCATGAAAAACGCCAACGGCAACTGGGTGTACGACCTCACCGCCTCGTCCCTCACGGCGGGTTCTTTTACCGAAGCCGCTACCAAAACCCAGAACGATTACCGGGTGGAAGGCACCGTCGTCGCACAGCACAACTACGCCCTGCTTCGTTTTAGTGGTCCGCGCACCGACCGCCAGATGGAGATCAGCGTACACGACGTCGAGGGGCGCGAACTTTGGAAAAAAACAATCAAAGCCAGTGAATTATAAGCCCGCAACCGCCAACGCCCTGTATCATGAAGTCACCGTTTAACCCGGTCGGAGTTTTGGGAGCCGGAAGTTTCGGCACGGCTGTGGCCAATTTGCTGGCCTACAACGCCGACGTGCTGTTGTTCAGCCGCAAACAGGAAACCGTGGAGGAGATCAACCGCACCCGCACCCATCTTGGCGTGGCGCTGTCGCCCCGGGTGACCGCAACGAGCGACCTGGAAGAACTGGCCCGGCGGTGTACGCTGATTTTCCCGATCGTTCCGTCCACCAGCTTCCGACGGATGATGCAGGCCCTTGGCCCGTATTTGAGGCCGCACCACATCATTATCCACGGCACCAAGGGTTTCGACCTGAAAGACATGGAAGAAGAAGATCTCAACAAAAGCGGTATCGTGGTGACCCGCGCCAACGTGCGGACCATGAGCGAGGTGGTGACGGAAGAAAGCAGCGTGGTGCGTGTCGGATGCCTTTCCGGCCCCAACCTGGCCGCTGAAATCACCGCCGGCCAACCGGCAGCCACCCTCGTCGGCAGCCGCTTTCGCGAGGTGATCCAGGCCGGACAAACGGCTTTGAACAGTCAGCAGTTTCATGTCTTCGGATCGTACGACATGCTGGGCGCCGAACTGGCCGGCGCCCTGAAAAACGTGGTGGCCCTCGGCTCGGGCATCCTTGGCGGTCTGGGGCTTGGGCGCAATATCCAGGGCCTGCTCATCGCCAGAGGGCTGGCCGAAATGGTGTATTTCGGCAAAGCGCTGGGCGCATCCAGCCAGGCATTTATCGGTGTGGCCGGCATCGGCGACCTGGTCGCCACCGCGACGAGTACCAACAGCCGCAACTACACTTTCGGCACACGGCTCGCCAGAGGCGAATCGGCCACCGAAATCCGCGACAAAATGCCGGAACTGGCCGAAGGGGTTCGCACCCTGCGCATCGCGCGGCAATTGGCCCGGCAATACAAATTGCACGTACCCATCACTTCCACATTGTACAATGTTGTTTTTCAAGGACTTCCGGTAGAAAAAGCCCTGGAGTACCTGATGACTTACCCGTATGCCGTGGACGTCGATTTTTTGTAACCCTGTTTGTTAGACCCCGTTTGCGCCGTGGTAAAAGCAGCATCCATCTGGTCGAAATAATCTTGCGTCGCGCCTAAACGCTGCGAATTCTCGGCAGCGGTGGCGTTTCAGCACTTACCTTTGCCTGCTATCTTTTCAAAAATGATCCATACGCCTGTCAACGCCGCGACTTTACTCCGGGAAACTGAACAGTTCGTCGGTGCTTTTTTTGCCGAAAAAATATCAAAGGACTACGTTTTCCATGATTGGGAGCACACCCTCCAGACCGTCGCCGCCGTGCGTCTGATCGGGGAAGGTTTTGATTTCGACGAACGTGAAATACTCCTGCTCCAGCTGGCTACCTGGTTTCACGACACGGGCTACTCAGAAGGCCCGGAAGACCATGAAGAGCGCAGCTGCGTCAATGCCGAGAATTTTCTCAAAGGGAAAATTTCCGATGCCGACCTGGAAATCATCAAAGGTTGCATCCGCAGCACCAAAGTGCCTCAGCGACCCACATCCATCCTCGAGCAAATCATTTGCGACGCCGACCTGAGCCATTTGGGCATGGAAAGCTACTGGGACCGCACCAGCCGCCTTCGGCAGGAGTTCGTCCTGACGCGCAAACTGGTCATGAGCGATTCAGAATGGGTCGATTTTGAATTGAATTTTCTTGTCAATCACGACTACCACTCCGCTATTGCCAGCGACCTTTTCAACAAAAGAAAAGCCAAACACATCCAGCAATTGCTCAAACAAAAACGCCGGCTCAATCCCGGCAAACCACCCTCCGTACAAGAGCTGGCACTGCTGGACGAGAAAGAAAAGAACACGGATTTTGACAAAATCCTGCGTGAAAGCGAAAACGAGCTCAAAATGGCTCGCTTCGGCAGAGGGGTCGAAACCATGTACCGGACGACCTATCGGACGCATACCAACCTGAGTTCCATGGCCGACAGCAAGGCCAACCTTATGCTTTCGGTCAATGCTATCGTAATCTCCATCCTGGCCAGCAACCTGTTGCCGAAAATCCTCGAAAGCGAGGGCGTAGTGCTGTACCGACTGATCGTGCCCGCGGCTTTGCTGATCCTGACCTGCCTCGGTTCGATGATCTTTGCCACGCTCAGCACCCGGCCCAAAATCACCGAAGGCAAAATTGATCGCGAAGCGATCCGTCAGCGTAAAGCCAACCTCCTGTTCTTCGGCAATTTTTACAACATGAAACTGGAGGAATTTCAGTGGGGCGTCAATGAAATGCTGAAAGACTCCGAATTTCTGTACAGTTCGATGAGCCGCGATTTGTATTTTCTGGGCATCGTTTTGGCTAAAAAATACCGCTACCTGAGCCTCTGCTACAATATTTTCATGTACGGACTCATTGCTTCCGTGCTGGCATTTTCCGTTGCATTTGCCCTGTAAATGACCCAACCTGAATAGTATAAACCTTCGCGCACATGCCCGCCCTCGTCATTATCCCCACTTACAACGAACGCGAAAACATCGAAGCGATCATCGGCGCGGTATTTGCCCTGGCGGAGCCTTTTCACATCCTGATCGTCGACGACGGCTCGCCCGACGGCACGGCCGACATCGTAAAAGACCTCCAGCAAAAATGGCCCGGACGCCTGCATCTGCTCGAACGCAAGGGCAAACTCGGTCTGGGGACCGCCTACATCGCGGGGTTCCGTTGGGGGATGGAGCGGGATTACAATTACTTTTTTGAGATGGACGCCGATTTTTCGCACAACCCGGAAGATCTGCCCAGGCTGCTCCACGCCTGTCGCGACGAAGGCGCCGACGTAGCCGTGGGGTCGCGGTACTGCGCCGGCGGGCACGTGCAAAACTGGCCTTTCGACCGGATCGTGTTGTCGCGCGGCGCCTCGTTCTATGCCTCCCTGATCCTGTGGATGCACGTCAGCGATCCCACCGCGGGTTTTATTTGCTATCGCCGCAAAGTGTTGGAAACCATGGATTTGAACAGAATCCGCTTTGTCGGCTACGCCTTCCAGATCGAAATGAAATACGCCGCTTACTCGCTGGGTTTTACCGTTCGCGAAGTGCCTATCACTTTCAAGGACCGCGAAAAAGGCGTATCGAAAATGTCCTTGAAGATCATCCGCGAAGCCATGCTCGGTGTTTTACAAATGCGCGGGCGCCGCTACGGCAAGTCCTAGTTATTCGCTTTCTGCCAGTCCAGGTCAGCGGGATTAAGGACGGCGCCTCTTCGTTCCGCTTCCTTGTAATCGGCGCGCGCTGCTTTTTTGTGGCCAGCCTGGGCGTGCGCACGGGCGCGTTCGAGAAAATACAAACCCGGGGCCTGCGGATTCAATTCAATGGCCCGATCCAGGTCTTTCAGCGCTTTTTGGGGCTGTGACAGGGTGCGGTACAGCATACCTCGCTCGTACATGAGCCCGTCGTTGTCGGGCCGGCGTTCAAGGTAGGCAGTGATATCCTCGATGGCCAGCGCATATTCACCGTGCATGGTATATAGTATGGAACGATTGTGATAGACATTCAGATTCTCGGGGTCCAGTTGTTCGGCCCTGTTCAGGCGTTCCAGGCATTTTTCAAAATTATTTTGCACGCCATACACGGCGGCGCTGTTGGCCAATGCTTCGGATTTGATCTTGTCGTCGAGCCCTGTTCGGATGGAAACCTCGTAATCGGCCAGGGCCAGCGCCAGCAGGGTGTCGGCTTCGTCGTCGTACTGGCCCGACACGGCCATGTCGAAATAGGTTTTGCCCCGGCTATTGTGTAGTTCGGCATCATCCTGATAAATGCTGATAGCCCTGGAAAGCAAGCGCAGTGATTCGACATAATGCCCCACCGCACGGGCATCGTCGGCACGGCCCCACAGTTCATTTTTCAGGCTGTCGTTATCGGTCTTTTGGGCAAACAATGCGCCGGCGAAAAAGAGAAGACCGAGTAAAAAGATGGATCTCATGGTTGGTGTGTTTTGAGAAAAATCAACGCCCGGCAGGTGTCGTTACCTGCCGGGCGTAAAAAGTTGCATATTATTTACTGCTTAATTGCGCGCGCCGTTCATCATTTCCACGTCTTTGGGCGACAACTGGATACCCATTTGCTGGGCGCGCTGGTAGTCTTTTCGGGCCGCGTCCGTATTGCCCGACTGGGCGAAAGCACGGGCGCGTTCGAGATAGGACAGCGGCTGGGTCGGGTCGAGTTTGATAGCAATGCTCAGGTCCTCTATCGCATCCTGGTTGCGGTTCAGGCTGCGGCGCAACATGCCGCGTTCGTAGTGGATATTGGCGCTGTTGGGTTTATATTTGAGGTAAGAGGTGTAGTCGGCAATGGTCTCTTCGTATTTGCCCAGGTTGAAATACACGAGCGAGCGGTTGAGATAGCCGTTTTCGTTTTCAGGGTCCAGTTTGATGCCCTCGTTGAGGTCGTTGAGCGCCTGGTTGAAATTTTTCACCGCGCCATTGGCCGCGCCGCGGTTGATGAGCACCTCGGACTTGACTTTGGGTTTGGCATCGGTCGTCGCCTGTAAAGCCGTGTTGTAGTCCGACATGGCTTTTTGAATAAACTCGCCTTCCTGTTGTTTGTATTTGCCCGACATGGCCATGTCGAAATAGGTTTTGCCCCGGCTGTTGAACAGTTCGGGGTTTTGGGGATTGATCGTCACTGCCTGCGAGTAATCCTGCAGGGAACGATCATAATCGCCTTTCGAGCGGTAGTACTGGCCGCGGTTCCAGTATGGCAGGGAGTTGGTTTTGCCTTCAAATTTGATCACGTGCGACCACAGGGTTTCGCCATTCTCCCAAATTGCGATCTGGCGAATGGACCAGAAGCCGAACAAAGCCGTTACGACGCCCAGGCCAATGCTCAAATTGGTCTGCGACGAAGGGTTGTTTTGCACCATCCGGTCGAGCCACCAGGCCACGATTGCAAAAAAACCGAAATAAGGCACGTAAGTAAAACGGTCGGCCAGAAAACCCTGACCAGCACCCAGCACCTGCAGCAGAAACATGACGTTGAAAAAGAAAAACAGCACCCCGAAAACGGGCATGCGCCGATCCTTTTTGGCCAGCCACACCACCCCGGCGACGATAGCGGCAAAAAACAGCGGCGCCACGTAAATAATCAGGGGCAAGGGCTTGGGGTAAGGATAAAGCGGCGACATGGGGTAGGGAATCGCCAGTTTGTACAGGTACACGCAGAACGAGTAAGCGCCGATGCACAAACGATCCAGCAGGTTGAAATTGGTCACGTCGTCGTTGGTAGAGCCCTGCACTTTAAGGGTGTACAGGTTGATCAGGCCGAAGGCGAGCGACAACAGCCAGAAGGGCAGTTTTTCCACCACAACGGTGCGCAAATTGATCGGCCGGCGCAGCAAATAATCGATGGCCAGCATCGAAAGCGGCAGGGTGACCGCCTGCACTTTGGACAGCAGCGACAACAAAGCCAGGACCAGCATACCGATATACAGGCGGGTTCGTCGCCCGGAATCCTCCGTTTTTATAAACCGCACGTAATACATGAGCGCGGCGAAAAAGAACACGGCAAACAACACGTCCTTGCGCTCGGTAGCCCAGGCTACCGACTCCACCCGCATGGGATGAATACCGAACAACAGAGCGCCCGCCAGGGCGCCGAAGCGGCCTATCCCGAGGTGCAGCAGCAAGCGAAACACGAAAAATACGGTCAGCAGGTGTAGCAGCAGGTTGTCGAAGTGGATCAGCCAGGGGTTGTGTTCGCCCTTGCTGGCGGCTTTTTCTACGGCAAAGGTGAGGATGGGCAAAGGGTTGTAGTTGCCGATCACGTTGCCTTTGTCGATGCTGAAAATGTTGGAAATGGTTTCGCCCCAGCTTTGGCCTTTGCCTACGAGGGTGAGGTTCGGGTTTTCGGTGATGTTGGGATCATCGTCCCAGTTGACAAACCCGTTTTTCAACGAAGGAATGTAACACAGGGCAGTAACCGCGAGTGCGATCAGCGCATAGCGAAACCAGCCGGCAGGCTCCCATCGAGTGGATGTGGTCTCGGAAAGGACTTTTGCGGTGCTTTTGGCAGTTTGGGGTTGCGGGCGCCGGGCAGGAGCGTTGGGCTTGTTCTGTTTCGCCATATCGGGTGATAACGGTTGGAAGTGCCGGCAAAAGTAGTGTTTTCGCGAGCTGATATCCTTAAGCAGCCGAGCGGAAAACCCAAATTTGGCATTTTGGCGCCGGCAGAAAGAAATATTGGTTTGAATTTCTAAAAAACGTAATCAAAAATGTCGAATCCAAAAACCGTCCTATCTTACCGGCTCGAAAACTAACCTTCCTTTTCTATGAACTTGTTTGCAAAAAAGACCCTGAAAGCCTTGATGGCGGAAGCTTCGGAAGAAGGGCAAGGCACCTTGCGCCGCCACCTGAGCGCAGGCAATCTGGTTATGCTGGGGATCGGCGCGATCATCGGCGCCGGCCTGTTCGTTCGTACCGCCGCCGCCGCCGCCGAACACGCGGGCCCCGGTGTGACGATCAGTTTTATCATCGGCGCCATCGGTTGCGCATTCGCAGGTTTGTGCTACGCGGAGTTTGCCTCCATGTTGCCCATTTCAGGTAGCGCCTATACGTACTCCTACGCCACCATGGGCGAGTTCGTGGCCTGGATCATCGGTTGGGACCTTGTGCTCGAATATGCACTCGGCGCCGCCACCGTGAGCATCGCCTGGTCGGAATACCTCAACAAACTCCTGGAACAGTTTGTCGGACCGGGGGCCGTCATACCCTATCAATGGTGTCACTCTCCCTTCCAGACTTCGGCGGATGGTATCCAAGGCATCATGAATTTGCCGGCCATCTTTATTCTGCTGATGCTCACGCTCATTCTGATTCGTGGCATCAAGGAATCGGCCGTCGTCAATGGTATTATCGTTGCGGTAAAAGTGGTGATCGTACTGCTTTTCATCGCACTGGGCTGGCAGTTTATCAACCCGGCCAACCACGAACCGATGATCCCCGAAGTATCGACCTACACCAACGCGCTGGGCAACACCCATAGTTTTGGCGGCTGGGGTGGTATCCTGGCGGGCGCCGGGGTGGTGTTTTTCGCCTTTATCGGGTTCGATGCCGTATCGACGGCCGCGCAGGAGACCAAAAACCCGAAACGCGACATGCCAATGGGCATTATCGGTTCGCTCGCCATTTGCACGGTGTTGTACATCCTGTTCAGCTACGTACTGACCGGTATTGCGCCTTACACCGATTTCCGGACGGAAGGCGCCGAGGCTTCGGTTACCTATGCCATCAGCAAATACATGACCGGCTACGGCTGGCTGGCGCGTTTTGTTACGCTGGCTATTCTGTTCGGGTTCTCCTCCGTTATCCTGGTGATGTTGCTGGGCCAAAGCCGCGTGTTTTATTCGATGTCGCGCGATGGTTTGGTACCCAAAGTGTTTTCGGAAATCCACCCGGAATACCGCACGCCCTGGAAATCCAACTGGCTGTTTTTCGTGTTCGTAGGCCTTTTTGCCGCGTTCGTCCCGGGCAGTGTGGTGGGTGACATGACGAGTATCGGCACTTTGTTTGCCTTTGTTCTGGTGTCGCTGGGTGTGATCGTCATGCGACGCAGCGACCCGGACGCGCATCGTCCTTTTAAAACGCCGCTGGTACCGCTCGTACCGATTCTCGGTGCATTGGTCTGCGGCGCCATGATTTTTGGTCTGGGTATCGAAAACTGGACCCGTCTGATCATTTGGCTGATCATTGGCCTGGTCATTTATTTCAGCTACAGCCGCTATCACAGCAAAGTACAATCCGGCAGATGATCGGTCCCGATTGTCGGATATTTATACCGTAAAAACACGCCGCATTGTCTGGAAAACCGCCGGGCAATGCGGCTTTTTTCTCTACCACTACTACCATGTCTGAACAAAATCATCAATTCCAACGATCCCTGGGCCTGCTCGACGGCACACTTCTGGTGGCCGGCGGCATGATCGGGTCGGGTATTTTTATCGTCAGCGCCGACTGCGCCCGTATGGTCGGCTCCTCTGGCTGGCTGCTGCTGCTGTGGCTGGCGGCCGGCGTCATCACCATCATGGCGGCGCTCAGCTACGGCGAGCTGGCCGGGATGATGCCCAAGGCGGGCGGCCAGTTTGTCTATATCGAGCGTGCGTACGGCCAATTACCCGCTTTTCTGTACGGATGGACTGTTTTTTCGGTCATTCAAACCGGCACCATAGCGGCTGTCGCGGTCGCATTTGCCAAATACACCGCCTTCTTTTTTCCGGCCCTCGGCCCGCAAAATGTCCTGCTGCGGCTGGGAAGTTTCACCATTTCAGCGGGGCAAATCTTTGCCATCGGCATGATCGTGCTGCTTACGGCCATCAATAGCCAGGGCCTGAAGGCCGGCAAGACGATCCAGTTGGTGTTCACCAGCGCCAAAATTCTGGCCTTGCTCGCCTTGATCGTGCTCGGGCTGGCATTCGGCCTGCAGGGCGATGTTTTCTCCCGGAACTGGCAGTCGCCCTGGGAAGCGACCCAGACCAGTCTGCTGGACGGCCAGTGGGTAAGTTCGCCCCTGGTTGGCATGGGCCTGCTGATGGCTTTCGGTACGGCGCTTATCGGTCCCTTGTTTGCCAGCGATGCCTGGAACAACGTGACCTTCGTGGCCGGTGAAATGAAAAACCCGAGGCGCAACATCCCGCTCAGCCTGTTGTTCGGGGTGTGCCTCGTGACCTCCCTCTACCTGATGGCCAACGTGGCCTATCTGGCCCTGCTGCCCCTGAAAGGTTCGGCAGATGCGCCCGACGTGCTGGGGCAAGGCATTCAGTTTGCAGGGTACGCCGAGGGCATCACCAACGACCGGGTCGGTACGGCAGCAGGTTCGATGATCTTCGGCAGCCTGTCGGCGGCGATCATGGCCGGCCTGATCATGGTTTCCACTTTCGGATGCAACAACGGCCTCATCCTGGCCGGCGCCCGGGTGTACTACGTGATGGCACAGGAAGGTCTTTTTTTGAAAAAAGCCGGCACCCTCAATCGCCACGACGTACCGGGCACAGCCCTGGTCGCCCAGGCGGTGTGGGCCAGTTTGCTCTGTTTGTCAGGCACTTACGGCGCCCTGCTGACCTACTGCACCTTCGCTTCGCTGGTATTTTATATCGTCACCATCGGCGGTATTTTCATTCTGCGGAAAAAAGAGCCCGATGCCGAACGGCCCTATCGCGTCATAGGATACCCCTTTCTGCCCATCCTGTACATCCTGCTGGCTGCGTCCGTTTGCGCGATTCTGCTGATCAACGCGCCGCAAAATACCTGGCCGGGTGTGGCAATCGTATTGCTGGGCATCCCGGTTTATTACTGGCAAAAAATGCGAAACAGCGCTGCCTGAACGAGCAAAACCACAGATTTTATGTTGATAAAGCGCCTTTTCCGATCCTGTGATTGGAAAAGGCGCAATTTTTGCTGTTTATATTTGCCCAATTCCCCCTTTTCCCGGCTAAAACGGATAAAACGTACATCCCGCCACATGAATCGATTTACACTCGGCCTGCTTTTTTTGCTGGCTACACAAGACCGTTTGCCCGCCCAGATCATGAGCTGGGTTTCCGCTTGCAGCGACAAAACCTTTTGCATTAATGCAGGGGGATGCTCGCAAGGCAATGTGTTGATGTTCGAACAGGCTGTCACCAACTGCATTTTCAGCAGCGCTGTCGATTATTCCTACAAAATCGACCTGAACAACAACGGCGGCATTGAATTAAACTCTCCCAACGACACCTGCACAGGTCCCTTCCCCATCGGCACACATAAAATTTACTGGAGGGCCAGCGACAATTGCGGGAATGTGATCAACTGCACTTATTTGTTTACCATAAAAGACTGTACGCCGCCCAGTTTGTTGTGTATCAATGGTTTGACGCAAAGTATCGAGTTGCCGGACTGCGAGACCACCTTCACGCCAGACCAGTTTGTCCTCAGCGTTTCAGACAATTGTACCCCGACCAACCAACTCCAGTTCGGCATCCGGGAGGCTGGAACCGGGACCGGATTTCCTACCACCGACAGCCTGACTTTCAACGAATGCGACCTGGGTTTGAACTTCGTTGAAATTTGGGTCCGCGACGGCAACGGGTTGATGAACCTCTGCCAAAACTATGTGCTGGTACAACAAAACGGCATGCCCTGCACCTGCAACCCCGACGGTGAAATTACCCTGAATGGCTGCGCGCGCTCGGCGGGCAACAAAAAACTCAACGGGTACACCATCAAAAGCACGGTGGAATCCCTCTCGGGCGTTCAGCCGCCAGTGTTGAAAAACAAGATTCAAAACATCAGCGACTCCTGCTTTTCCGTGCAGACGACCCAGTTGCCATTTGGCGGCTACTACCGGACCACACTCGGTGCAAGCCGGGCAGGCGACCCGAAAGAAGGTGTGTCTACCTTTGACCTGGTGCTGATGAGCAAACACATTCTGGGCGTAGATCCGTTCACCAGTGTGTATCAATGGCTTGCATCGGACGTCAATAAAAGCAATTCCGTCACCACTTTCGACATCGTCGAGACGCGCAAACTCTTGCTGGGCATCTACGACACATTCCCTGCCAATACCTCCTGGCGGTTCATCCGGCCTGTGATCAATCCGGCCGATTTTGCGTCGCTGACGGCAATAAAAGACACGTACCAGATCCAGTTGCCGAGCCTCAACAACGACATCGGCTTTCAGAACCTCAACTTTGTCGGCATCAAAACCGGCGACGCCAACATGTCGGCCACCTTCACCAATGACGAACCCGAGGATCGGTCGCCGTTCTGGATACAAATGGCCGACCGCTGGCTGCAGGCGGGCGAAACCCTCGTCGTGCCCGTGATTTGGGGGCAAAATTCAAATCTGGAAGGCTGGCAAATGGGGTTCCAGACAGACCCCGCGCTGGCCCGTATCGAGGGCGTCGAAGGATTGCCCGACGAAGCGTATCATTTGTTGCCCGACGGCAGTCTGCGCGTGCTTTGGTTTGGCAGCGAAACGCCTGTGGCTGAAAAAAACACTCTTTTTTACTTGAAAATCAATGTTTTGAGCAATGCTCGCTTGTCGGACGCCTTGCAATTAAAATCGGAAGATTTTTTGCCGGAAGCTTATGCGGCGGGAGAGCCAAAGCATGCTATTCAGCTGCGTTTTGCTATAGAAGGCTCTTCGGGCGCTCCGGACGGTCTGCAGTTGTTTGGCCCGTACCCCAATCCAACCAATGGCGACAGTCGGCTGGAATTGTGGAGTGCGGCGCCCTCCGAGGCCAGTTTGTTGCTGTTCGACGCTACCGGAAGCACCATTTTCCGCCAGCACCTGTTGCTGTCGGCTGGCATGCAAACTATTGCTTTGCCGACGGCCGATCTGCCGGCCGGTGTGCTGGCCTGGCGGCTCGACACGGATCAGCAGGGATTCAGCGGCCGGTTGATCAAACAATAAAAGGGAAAAAGGCATAAAAAAATGAGTCACTCCGATAGCGGAATGACTCATTTTATTGTGGGCAACTAAGCCGTGCTTACTTCACGTCGGCGAAAAAGTCTTTCACCTTGTCTTTGTGCACGATCATTTGCTTGTACGTGTATTTGCCAGTAACGGGATCTTTAACAGCTTTAACCACTTTGACGTGGTCTTTGCCGGAGCCGGCGTTAGCGGCACGCTGGGCTACACGGGCGTTTTTTGATACTTTCTTTGCCATGACCTAAGTGGTTGAAAAGTGGATATTACTTGATTTCGCGGTGTACCGTGTACTTGCGCATGATCGGGTTGTATTTTTTCAACTCGATACGCTCGGGCGTGTTTTTACGGTTTTTCTTGGTTACGTAGCGCGAGGTGCCGGGCATACCGCTGGCTTTGTGCTCGGTACATTCCAGAATCACCTGGATGCGGTTGCCTTTGCTTTTCTTTGCCATATCTGGAAATTATGCTGGATATTTAAGACTGGGTGCTGTTAAAATCCGGTTTCAGCAGGCCGGCTCGGAATAGAAGACGATTTCGCCTTTCTTTTCCAGTTTTTTGATGTAGGCGTACAAGCCCATTTTGCTGATGGTACGGATGGCCGATGCACTTACTTTGAGCGTAACCCATTCGCCCGTTTCCGGCATGAAGAACTTCTTCGTTTGCAGGTTGGGATAAAAACGGCGCTTTGTTTTGCGGTTCGAGTGCGAAACGTGGTTGCCCGTCAGCGGCTTTTTGCCCGTCAAATCACAAACTTTCGACATGACTTTGTTCTAATTTTTTCCCTGCAAAACCGCAGGCTGGCGTTAAAAATGCCCGGGCGCCGACTATTCTTAAAATTCAGGCACTCAGGCATTTGTAAATTTTGGTGACTCCGAGAGGACTCGAACCTCTAACCTTCTGATCCGTAGTCAGATGCTCTATCCATTAAGCTACGGAGCCATTCCCTTTTGATTTCGGGCTGCAAAGATAGTACGCAAGAGTTTTAAAAACCAAGCCGTGTTTTTAAATTTTCACAAATTTCTTGGCAACCCTGGCTCTGCCCTGGTTAAAAGTGGCCACATAAATGCCGGAAGGCAGGTAATATACGTCTTCCCAGAAATATACTTTTTCGCCGTATTGCTCCGGCGTTATCTCGTCTTCAAACACCAGCTGGCCCAGCATATTGAACACCCTGAACATGTATGGCTGGAAATTGGGGGTTTCGTAGCGCACTTCGAGCAGGTTGTGTACGGGGTTGGGCCGGATCAGCGTGATCTGGAGCGGACCGGACGAGCCCCCGCAGTCGGCCCGGACGGAATCGACCGCTGCGCCCACATCGAGGCGGCCGCCGGTGACGGTCTTGCCTTGCAAACTGTTGTTCGGCTGCGCGCTTTTCAACAGCAGTTCTTTAAAACGCAGGGCACAGGCTGTCGGATTGCTCAGGGCATCGCTGGCCAGCGTCGGACAGTCGAGGCTGTACAACAGGCCGACCGCGCCGGTGACGTGCGGCGTAGCCGCCGAGGTGCCGGTAAAAATAGCGTAGGTAGCCGTGTTGCCCGGGCCCTTGGCCGTGGTGAAGGAGCCATCGCCGGGCGCCCCGATATCGATCGACGTGGTGCCGTAACCTGCCGAGTTGCTAAGTACATCGCTGTTGGCGTTAACGTTGGTCACGCCCACGAGGTAAGGGCTTCCGCAAGTGCTGGGAATATCGCCCACCACTTCCACATTCACCGGGTCGTTGGCGGTTGCGCCGATGTTGAGTATCCCCACTTTGCCAAGCGAGTCGTACACCGCGCACCAAAGCGGGTGCTGGGCGGGTTTGCCGCCGTCGATGCCGAAAGAAGCATTGGTTGCCACGACAAATGCGCCCGCCGCGCCGTTGGTCTCGTTGTAGCGGCGGCGCTGTTTGCCGACATACTGATAGCCGGCAATGATCTCCGATTCATCGATAGCGGAGTGCGTCATGACCATCATTTTAACGTTCCAACTCACCCCGGACACGCCCGTGTTGTTGTTGCCGCGCGCACCGACGATGCCGCACACCGAGGTGCCGTGCGGCGCCAGGTTGCCACCGCCCGAGCCGCCGTCCTGCGGGTCCCAGCCGGTGTAATCGTCCACATAGCCGTTGCCGTCGTCGTCGATGTTGTTGTTGGGTATTTCGCCCCAGTTGTGCCACAAATTGGGCTTGATATCGGGGTGGTCGATCAGAAATCCTTCTTCCAGTACAGCCACGACGATGGTATCGCCCCGAACGGAATCCCGCGTGTACATCACGCCGCCCGTTGAGCCGTCCCAGGCGTGGGCCATGCCGATAAGTTCCATGTCGACCTGCGACGACCAGCTCGGGTCATTGGGAATGCCCCGGGGACTGGCCAGGTGATTCCATTGGGCTACCTGAACGCCGGGCAGTTTTTGGACCCTGGCCATCATTTCCTCGCCGTTGCCATTTTGCTCGTCAAAACCCAGTAACACGATGCGCCAGTCGTCGGCAACGACCTTTTTCAGCGTAAAAGCCGGCTCGTCGGCAAACACCTGTTCGAAGCTGAGACCAGGGGCCAATTGGGCCAAAATTTCACCCTGACGCCTTGCACCGGGTTGTTGCGCGGCGCTTTGGGCAGACAGGGAGCAAGACAGCAAAAGGAAGGCGAGTAAAAACAGATTCTTCATGTCGGTAAATTTAAGCGTACAGGATTCAGCCCCAAAGAAGGTTATTTTTTAAAAAAGGTTGGCTGGAGTAGCGTCATTTTTGGTCAAAAATGGCTTTACGCAATCTAAGAAAGTATTCCGGCGCTCGCAGCAACCTGCTGCCGTACCAGGAAAACAGCTCGCCATCGACCACGCGAACCTCCGCGTCCGGGCAAATGGACTTGAAAGCCGCCAGGTGTTTTTCGGAAAAAGGATAGGGCTCCGACGACAAAAAAATCTGACGCGGCCCGGCCTCAGCCAGTGCCTCGGCGCTCACTTCCGGGTAGCGGGCCGTGCCTGCAAAAGCATTGAAAAATCCGGACCGCTGCAGCATGTCGTCGATAAAAGTGCCCGAGCCGGCCACCATGAAAGGTTTTCTCCAGATCAAATAGGCGACTCTGACTGGCGGCGCCGGCTCGCCAAGGCGATCAAATTCAGCCTGAACGGCCTGCACCAGGTTGTTTGCCGCTTCTTCGGCGCCGGTCAGGGCGCCGAGGCGGAGCATCATGTCCAGCGCCCCGGGCAGGGTGGACACATCGCTGAGCCAGACGGGGTATCGCTGCGCCAGGGTTTCTATTTGTCCGCGTTCGTTTTCCTCCTTGTTGCCAATGATCAGATCGGGTTGCAGGGTCTCGATTTTGGCCAGGTTTACCGTTTTGGTGCCACCCACCCTCGTTTTTTTCTGAAACCATTCGGCCGGGTGTACGCAAAATTTGGTGATACCGACCACCCGTTCGCCAAGGCCCAGATCGAACAGCAGCTCGGTCTGCGAGGGCACCAGCGAAACAATTCGCCGAGGCGGCCAGTGCGGCAGGGCAACTTCGCGCCCCAATTGATCCGTAAAAAGGTACATCGTGTCAAATTTAGGCAATGTCGGGGTAGCAAGCGGGTTCACATCGGGTTTTCAGGGTTCGTTACGGGTTATATCAACTTCAAAGAAACAACATGACCAAAAAACGCTACTCGGCCCGAATCCTTGCCTTGTTGCTTGACGTCAGGCTCTGGATTTTTATTTTATTCCTGATCCGGCTTGAAACAATCAACCTTCCGCCGCTGGACGAACACAATTTGAGGCAGACCCTGACCCTCACTGCGGCTCGAAACATGATTGAAATTTCGCCCAACCCGCTCAAACCCATGCTCAGCGTCGGGAGGGGCAGCCGCCCCGATCCGGTGGCCATGGAGCCGGGTATTTACACAGGGCTGATCGCTGTTTCCTACGAAATATTCGGAGAACACTACTGGAACAGTCGCTTGATCAACCTGATCGTATCGAGCCTGGGTTTGTGGTTTTTTTATGTTTTTTTGAAAAAATTTTGGCCCCACACGGCGGCGTTGGCATCAACGGTGCTGTTCGGGGTCTCCATCGTTTTCATTTACGCCCGCAAGTCGATGCCCGACACCTTTGCCCTGTCTTTTGTACTGGCGGGCAATTATTTCGGGGCAAAATACCTGGAAAACAAGCGATTAAAAGACCTGCTTGGCTTCCTGTTTGCCATGTCGACGGGGTTGCTGGTCAAATTGCCCATGGCCTGCGCAGCAGTTCTGCTGTTGTGGCCTTTTCTGGAGCCCGGCGTATTGCCCCAAACACGCCTGCGCCTTGCCCTGGCAGCCGGCCTGCCGCTCGGTCTGATGGCGCTGTGGTACTTCTGGTGGACCCCAAAACTGATCGAAGGCGGGGCGCTCAGAATGTACGAAACCTATGGCTTTGAGGAGGGCTGGCGACAATTTTGGGCTCTGAGGGAAGGCGTCTGGGACAATTTCACCCGGGTCCAGATGAAAAGTTACTGGCCCTTCGCCCTGCTGTTACCGGGCATTTATGCCCTCGGCCGACGGCATCAGGATCACGCCACGCTGGCGGTTCTCGGCTCGGCGGCGGTGTTCGCGGTTTTTATCATTCAGGCCGCCTACGCTTACCCGACGCATGAATACTACGGGATCCCGTTCAATCCGGCCTATGCCATGGTCTCTGGGTTTGGGTTGTCGTACTTGTTCGACAGGTGGCCGGTGTTGTTTTTTTCGTGTTTGCTGGCCATTTCGGCAGTGTCCATCCGGCATCAGAAAGACGATTTTTTTGTCCGGCCGGAAATGCGGAAGTTTCTGCAACTCGGGGCCTTGGCCGATTCAGTTTCCTTGCCCGGCGACAAGTTTTTGGTCAATGACGCTGTGTACACCCGAATGATGTATTTCCTGCATCGTCATGGGCGGAGCGAAGGCAGTGATTTGTTCAAAAAATACCCCGAATGGGTGTACGACTACGGTCGGGAGGGCATCAAATTTATTTGCACCGATCGCGCGAGTCTTCCCGATTCACTGAACTACCCGGTTGTGGCCGAAACGCCGGACTTCCGGATTTATCGCCACACCTGGTCACCCGAACACCCGCAATTAGCGCCGCTATGATTCACTTCCGCTGGCGCACGGCCTCGTACAACACGATGCCCGCCGCCACGCTGACGTTGAAAGAGTCGAAGTCGACGGCCTGCGGAATTTTGGTGACCTGATCGGCCATTTTGAGCAATTTGGGATGGACGCCCTGGTCTTCCGAGCCCATCAGAACAGCCGTCGGCGCAGTAAAATCAATCTCCATGAGGGGCGCCGACCGTTCGGTGAGCGCCGTGGCGACGACCTGTATGCCGCTGGCTTTCAGCCAGTCGACGGCCGAAAAAATGCTCTTTACCCGGCAGATCTGCACCTTGGCGAGCGCGCCGGCGGAGGCCTTCATGGCCTCCTCGTTGGCCGGGGCCGCGCCCGATGTGGGCACCACCACGGCATGTACGCCGAGGCAGTACGCCGAGCGGCAAATTGCGCCGAAATTGCGCACGTCGGTCACGCCGTCGAGCAGGAGCAGGAGGGGCGTGAGGCCCTGCTCGAACAAGTGCGGCACCACATCTTCCAGTTGCTGAAACTCGACCAAAGCCAGCCAGGCTGCTACGCCCTGATGGTTGCCGCGCACCATTTTGTTGAGGCGTTCGCGCGGGACCACCTGCAGCGGGATGTCATACTGTTTGGTCAGGTGCCGAATCTCCTTTTCCAGGTCGCCGCGAATCCCTTGTTGAAAAAAAACTTTTTCAACCGGGCGACCCGATTGTATGGCTTCCACGACCGGGTGATGTCCGTAAATAAGCATGGGCAAACCGGCGCATTTAGGCGCAGCCGGGGCGGCAAGATACGGCGTTTGAGCAGGCTGGCCCTGTGTTGGCCGGTTTGGCGCTGCCACGCAGGCGGATTGTTGAAAAAGAAGGCGGGGAAATCTTTAAAAATTCTCAACTTTGCCCTACAAAGTGCTTTATCGATATGAATCAGGAAGTGCAGCAACAACTGGAACATTTGGCGGAAATGCGTGCTCTGATGGAGCGCAACAGCCGTTTTTTAAGCCTGAGCGGCTTGTCGGGCATTTGGGCCGGCCTCTGCGCCCTGGCCGGCGTGACGGCCGTTTACCTGTGGCTCGACACGCGGCCTTTTGCCGGCAACGACGTCAGTTATTTTATTCGTGCGCTGCACACCGAACGCTGGGGCATGGGTTACAAATTCGCTTTTATCCTGATCGGCAGCGTCGTGCTCGTATCGGCGCTGGCGGGCGGTTTGTTTTTCACGCGGCGCAAGGCCCGGCTGCGCGGCGCCCGGATGTGGGACCACACCTCGCGCCGCTTGCTGATGGCGCTTGCCGTGCCGCTGCTGGCGGGCGGTATTTTTTGTCTCGGTATTTTGTACTGGGACCTGCCGGCGCTGGTAGCGCCGTCGACGCTGTTGTTTTACGGTCTGTCGCTGGTCAATGGCGGCAAATACACCCTGCACGACATCGAATACCTGGGGCTGTCCGAAATCGCGCTGGGGCTGCTGGGCGTATTTTTTCTGGGGCACGGGCTCGAACTCTGGGCATTGGGCTTCGGGGTGCTGCACATTGTGTACGGGGCGCTTATGTACATCAAATACGAAGGTAAAAGCGCATGAAAGACCTCATTACTCAACTCAATCCTGCTTTCGACCATCGCAACCGGCTGGGCATCATGGCCATCCTGGTGGTGAACGATTGGGTGGAGTACAACACCCTCAAGGACGCGCTCAACCTCACCGACGGCAACCTCGCCAGTCACCTTAAGGCCCTGGAAACAGCCGAGTGCATCACCGTGCGCAAAGAATTTGTAGGGCGCAAACCCCGCACCACCTACGGCGCCACGGAAACGGGCCGCAACGCTTTTCGGGCGCATCTGGATGCCCTGGAAGCATTGGTGAAACTGGGCAGGGACGACGATTAAGTTTAAAGTTGGTTAGTTTAAAGTTTAAAGTTGGTTAGTTTAAAGTTTAAAGTTGTAAGCGGTTGGCGGTTAGTGGGTTGTGTGGCCATAATTTGTATTTGGAGTCATCAGCTCAGTAGCCATTCATCTCTGAAAAATCCGCTGAACAACAAATACCCGGTAGCGCAAACGTCCATGCACCCCAAACGCAATCCGCTACGAACTTTGAACTTTAAACTTTGAACTCCCCAACTTTGAACTATTTCTTTTTCACCCCCTCCAAAAACGGCACGAATCGGAACGCGTCCAGCATTTCCTCGCGGTATTCCGTATCCGACACCCGCGTGATCCGGTACATGTATTGCACATCTTCCCCCACTGGAATCACTAAAATGCCGCCTGTCGCCAACTGGTCTTTGAGGGCCTGGGGCACCACGGGGGCGCCGGCCGTGACGATGATTTTGTCGTAAGGAGCGAATTCGGCCAGCCCTTTGGTACCGTCGCGGAAGAAGCAACGGATGTTGGCAAAACCCAGTTTTTCAAGCAGTTCTCTGGATTTCAGGTACAAGGCCTCCTGTCGTTCCACCGTAAAAACCCGCGCGCCCATAGCGCCCAGAATCGCGGCCTGATATCCCGACCCAGTACCGATTTCAAGGACACGGTCGCGTTTTTTGACCTCCAGCAACGCGGTTTGGTACGCCACCGTGTACGGCTGCGAAATCGTCTGCTGATTGCCGATGGGGAAAGGTTTGTCTTCGTAAGCGTGCTCCTCGAAAGCCTTGTCGAGAAAAAAATGGCGCGGCACGGCGCCAATGGCCGTCAGCACCGCCTCGTCGCGAATACCCTTTTGGCGCAACTGGTCCACCAGCCTTTTGCGCAGTCCTTTGTGGCGGTAACTGTCTGTCATGTTCGTCCGATTAGCCCGATTTTAAGATCAATCCGATTGGGTAATGCGGGGCAAAGCTAAAAGCCTTTGTCAAAAATTTGCCTGACTCATCCGGAGTGATTCTCTTTGCGAATACGTTTGCAGGCGTAATTTTTCCAAAAGCGCTCGTTTCGGCGGGCGCCACACGGGGAAAAAGCGTTTTCCGCAACTTCGAACTTGAAACTTACAACTTTTAACTTTCTGCTGATATGGCAACTCCGATCAAATTCGGCACCGACGGCTGGCGCGCCATCATTGCCGACGACTACACGGTAGACAACGTCATGCGCGTAGCCGAGGCTACCGCCCTGTTCATGAAACAGCGCAAAATGAAAAAGGCCGTGATCGGCCACGATTGCCGTTTTGGCGGCCCCTTGTTTGTCAGCGTCACCGCTCGCGTACTCGGCGCCTACGGCATCCGGGTGTACGCGGGTACGGGCTTCGTGTCCACCCCGATGGTATCGCTTGGCGTGGTCAAACTGAAAGCCGACCTCGGCATCGTGATCACCGCCAGCCACAACCCGCCTTCCTACAACGGGTTTAAACTCAAAGCCGCTTACGGCGGCCCCATGATCCCCTCAGACATCGCGGAGGTGGAAAAACTCATCCCCGACGTCTGTTCGCTCAAGGATCTTCCCTCCCTGAAACAACTGGTCGATAAAAAACTGTTTCAGGACGCCGACCTCGAAACCATGTACCTGCGCCACGCGAAAAAACACTTCGACCTGCGCAGCATCAAACAAAGCGCCGGCCGACTGGCTTACGACGCCATGTACGGCGCCGGACAACGCGCCGTGCGCAAACTCCTGCCCAAGTCGGTCTTTCTGCATTGCGACGAAAACCCGGGTATGCACGGTCAGGCGCCCGAACCCATCCACCGCAACCTGCTGGAACTCAGCGAAACGATCCGAAAGAATCCGAAAATCACCGCAGGCCTGGCCAACGACGGCGACGCCGACCGCATCGGCATGTACGATGAAGACGGCAATTTCGTCGATAGCCACCACCTCCTGCTGATTCTGCTGCTGTACCTCTACAAGTACAAAAACATGCGCGGCAAAGTCGTTTTCACTTTCTCCGTGACCGACAAGATGAAAAAAATGGCCGAAAAATTCGGCCTGCCCTACGAGATCACCAAGGTCGGCTTCAAATACATCGCCGAAATCATGACCAAGGAAGACGTGCTCGTGGGCGGCGAGGAATCGGGCGGTCTGGCCGTCAAAGGCCACATCCCCGAACGCGACGGCATCTGGATGGGCCTGCTGGTGCTCGAATTCATGGCCAAGACCGGCAAAACGGTCAAGGGCCTCGTGGAAGAAGTGTACAAGGAAGTGGGCAAATTCGCCTTCGACCGCGACGACCTGCACATCACCGAAGCGCAGAAACAAGCCGTCATTGCCGCCTGCAACAGTCGCTCGTACAAAGCCTTCGGTTCGTACAAAATTCAGGGCGTGGAAGACATCGACGGCTGGAAATTCCTGTTCGGCGACGACAAATGGGTCATGATCCGCGCTTCCGGCACCGAGCCCGTACTGCGCGTGTATGCCCAGGGCCCCGATCTGGCCGAATGCCGCAAAATGCTGGACGCTGCTAAGGCGACGATTTTGTAAGAATGATACGTTTGTTTTTGGGAAAGTCGTGCGTTTGCCGCGGTTTTAAGGGCTGCGGGGATGCACGACTTTTTTTTCGTAAAAACTTAGGCAGGGGCAGCGCCCCGAAAGATTTGTAGCAAATGGTGGAGACAACAGTTACGGAGGGGCAGCGCCCCGAAAGATGTTTCGGGGCGCTGCCCCTCCGGGATGGATTTTGGTACAAAAAGACTACAAATATCACGGGGCGCTGCCCCTGCCAAAATCTTTTACCTTTTTTTAAGGTCAATTTCCATTCTTTTCCCAAAACGCTCTGCCCTCTACCTTCTATCCCATGCCTAAGTTTTTACTTTTTTTCAAACACCTGCCTCCAATTTTCCCAAATCCGGCCGCATCTCCATCGCCTTCCGAATCACCGCCAGCACCTCTTCCCGTTCCTTTCCTTCCAGCGGCAGCCTCGGCGCACGCACGTGTTCGGTGCCCAGGCCAGCCTCGGCCTGCGCCAGTTTGATGTATTGCACCAGTTTGGGGTGAATATCCAGTTCGAGCAAGGGCAAAAACCAGCGATAAATGCGCAGGGCTTCCTCATGCCGTCCGGCTTTGGCCAGGCGAAAAATGGCCACTGTTTCGCGCGGAAAAGCGTCCACCAGGCCCGCCACCCAGCCGTGGGCGCCCATCAGCAGGCTTTCGAGGGCCAGGGTGTCGACCCCGCAAAGAATACTGAAACGTTCGCCGAAACGGTTGAGCATCCGGGTGACGTTGCTCACATCGCGGGTGCTTTCCTTGACGGCCTGCACCGTGGGCCAGTCGGCCATGACCTCGAACATGTCGAGCGTGACGAGGATCTTGTAATCCACCGGATTGTTGTAAATCATGGCGGGCAGGGGAGTGGCCTCCGTCACAGCCCGGAAATAAGCCAGCGTTTCGCGATCGTCGGCCTTGTAGCGCATGGGCGGCAGCAACATAAGACCTGAAGCCCCACAGCGTTCGGCTTCGCGGGCTGCTTCCACCGCCGCTCGTGTGGTTTGCTCCGCAATATTCATCACGACCGGAACCCGTTGCCCCGCCCGCTCCACCGTGTGGCGCACGAGCTCGTATTTTTCTTCATTCAACAAACTGCTGGCCTCGCCCAGAGTGCCGCCCAGAATGACGCCATCCGCCCCGGCATCGAGCTGCGCCTCGAGGTTGTGATCGAATACCGGGTAATCGACGGCATTGCCATCGGGTGTGAAAGGGGTGGTGAGGGCGGGATAAACGCCTTTCCAGGAAGGAGCGACAGCGGGCATGTGAAAAAACAGGGTTTGGTCAGGAAAAATACCGGCTCACCGGCTCACCCAAAGATCTCTTTTTCAACCAATTCACACAAAATATGCCCCATCAGGATATGCACTTCCTGAATGCGGGGCGTGTCCGTGGAAGGAACGTTGAGCAACACGTGGCATCGTTCCGCCATTTTTCCGCCGGTAGCGCCGGTCATGCCCACGACTTTCAAGCCCTTGACCCGGGCTTTTTCCACGGCATGAAGAATGCTGGGCGAATTGCCGGAAGTCGAGATGGCGACCAGCACGTCGCCTGGGCGGCCGGCAGCGTCCACCATACGGGAGAAGACGTGTTCGTACCCGTAGTCGTTGGCCACGGCGGTGACGTAAGAAGAATTGACCTGCAGGGCTTCGGCGTACAAGGGCGGTCGGTCGGTGTAAAACCGTCCCGAAAGTTCGGCAGCGAGGTGCTGGGCGTCGGCAGCGGAGCCGCCATTGCCGCAAAAAAGCACTTTTCCGCCGCTTCTGAACGCTCCGAGCATGGCCTGGGCGGCTTGTTCAATTTTATGAAGCAAGACCAAATCTTCGAGCACAGCCTGCTTGGTCGCAATGCTGGCAGCAATTCTGTCGTGAATGAGATGTCGCATATCGGGTTGCAAGGCGGTCGGGGCGCCGCAAAATTCGCCCTTTTTACATTTACAAAGCCTCCAAAAAACGAATCAGTTGATCGCGCTGGCCGGCGCTCATATTTTCCACCTTTTTACGCGCCGGTTCCGCTTCGCCGCCATGCCACAACACGGCTTCGAGCAGCGAGCGGGCACGGCCATCGTGCAGGTAATTATCGTGTCCGTTGACGGTACGCGTGAGCCCTATTCCCCAAAGCGGTGGCGTACGCCATTCGCGGCCATCGGCGTCAAATTCCGGGCGCTTGTCGGCGAGGCCCTCGCCCATGTCGTGCAGCAACAAATCGGTGTAAGGCCAAATCGTCTGGTTGAGCAAAAACGGATACGGACCATTGGCGGCTGTCTGCCAGCTGGGCGTGTGACAACCCGTGCAGCCGGCTTCGTAAAACAGTTTTTTACCGGCGGCTACATCGGCGCTTTCGAGGGCGCGCGGCGCGGGTACGGCCAGACTTTGACAATAAAAAGCGGCCAGATCGAGGGTGTTGGCATCGATTTCGGGGTCGTCGGCCAACGGGTCGGCCTGGGGCTGGCCGGCGGCCGATTCCGTGGGAAACAGGGGGCTGGTGATCCCCATATCGCCTGAATAGGCCGCCGCACTTTGTTGTACCAGCGTCGGCTGCCCGGCTTTCCAGCCAAAACGCCCGGTCACGAAAGCTTGCAGCCCGACATCCCAGACGCGGTTGGCGCGCCCGCTGATGCCGTCGCCATTGGCGTCGTTCGGGTCTTCTTTTTGCAGGAGCGCCGACTCGGGTATGTTTTCCAGCAAACCCAGCCCGAACACCGGCGGCGCCAGGCGGGGCGATACCAGCACACCCGAAGGCAGCGCCGTATAGGGATCAATAAGAGTAAAAACGGGCTTGCGAAGGGTGTACACCGTCCCGTCGATCATTTGCCGCAACTCTTCCTGAAAGGCGATATCGATTTTTGCCTCCGGCTGAACGCCGAAAATCGCCTTGGTCTGCAACTGTCCGCCAAACCCCGGCACAGCCAGCGGTTCGCCATGCGGGCCGGCGCCGGGCAGGGAGAGCCGAAACAGAAGTCCGCCCGGGTCGGCAGGATCGGCGGGAAAAGCAGCGCGGCCATTGCGGCCGTGGCAGGAAACACAGGAGCTTTGGTTAAAAAGCGGTCCCAGGCCGCCGTTGACCGGCGAGGGAGCGGTGACGAAAATTGACTCGAAGACTACGTCGGCGTCGAGGTGCCGCGACAATTCAGCCGAGTTGAGGTTGGCACAGGGCTGCTCGAAGGCATCGCTGTAAAACCCCGAAACGGTCGTGGCGCCGCCCGGCTGATATTCGGACCGCAGGTCGACATCAGGTGAAGCGTCCTGTTTTTGACAGGCTACCAGAAACAGGACGGGAAACAGTCCAAAACGGATCATTTTCATGGCAAAATTTTCATTTTTTAAAGTGCGCGTTTTTCACCGCAAAGACGCGGAGGCACAAAGAAATCGCGACGCCCATTTTTGCCGCAAAGACGCGGAGGCGCAAAGAAATCGCGACGCCCTTTGCGCCTCCGCGTCTTTGCGGTGAAAATGGACGTTGCTTTTTTAAAGTGATTGCACGAGCGGCGACAACTCGCCCTGCAGGGTTTGCAGCAAATCCCTCACCTTATTCTGGGCATTCTGAACTTCGTCGGGGTGGTCAAAAATGGCGGTCGTAAACGAGCCGGGAATATTTTCAATCGCGGCAATCGCCTCGTCGATGCGAACCGACAAGCGGTTGTGCAGGCCGGGGTCTTTTTCCATGACGAGCACGTGCAGACTGGTTGCGCTTTGCCCGCCGCCCAGCGCGCCGAAGTAGATGTTGCGCACGCTGCGGATGTTGTCGGCAAAATCGGCTTTCGAGTTGCCGCTGAACCGACTTTCCTCCAGTGTGACGTTTTGCTGCGAAAAAGGGTCGTTGATCTTGCCGTTGGCCACCTCGTCGGCAATGGTAATCAGGCCGTTGACGATTTCCTCAACGGCGGCTTTCTGGCTGGGATAAATGCTCTGCGAGGTGCCGGCGTGGAGCAGATTGCCCACATAATTGCCTGCGGAAGCCGACCAGGAATTGTACAGTTTGTTCGTCTCGCCTTTCAGGCTTTCCGCGCAGGCGCGCAGGTATTCAAATTCACGTGTCGAAAACTGATCGACCGTTTTGTTGCCGGCAGCGCCGAAAATCAGGTATTCGATCGTGTGAAACCCCTTGACGGTGCCTTCCTGCTGATCGATGAAACTTTTGGTGAGGGCGTTGTTGCTGTTCAGTACGTTTTGCAGGTCCACTTCATTTACCGGCCAGGAATCCATGGCAGGGTCGATGCCCTGCTGATCGACGGGACCAAAAAGGAAGCCTTCGGCCTGCTCCCAGGGAAGGCGGGCATCGCGCCAGGCCTGCCGGGCGGCATCGAGGTGTTCGGTGGTGGGAGCGTTTTCAAGGGTGGTGAGGGCCGCCACCAGCAGCCCCGTTTGGGCGTCCAGTTCGGCGTAGGTTTGGAGAATGACGTCCTGGCCGGTGGTAGCGAGCAATGCGGAATAATCAGCTGCCGGCGTGTCGGTTTCGGTGTCTTTGCAGGCTGGCAGCAGGAACAGCGCCAGGAACATGCACGGGAGGATTTTTTTCATAAAAAATCAGACAGTTGCTGTTGGAAAATGTGGCCCGTGAGACTTCAATGGATGTGAAATCCGATCCCCACGGAATAGGTTTTTTGCAGATTGCCGGTTGGAATGCCGAGTTTTTCCACGGAATACTGCGATTTCAGCACGATTTGGGGAATGGGCTGGTAATTGAGGCCAAAGGTGACGATGCTGCGATCCCAGCGCGGATTGTCCACGACCTGGCCCTGCGTTTTGTACATGGAATCGAAATCATCGTAGCGCCCGAACACCGTCAGCTCGCCCTTGGGATGACGCCTGAACACCTCGAATACTTCGAAGCCCAGTTCGACACTCCAGCCGAGCGCTGCGCTGGCCACGGGCGTGCGTTTCACGTTGAGGTTGTTCGACAGGTTGCGGTTGGCGTTGGTCAAAGCCTCGGAATTTTGCAATTGGCCGTAGATCAACTGGCCCGTGAGCTCGAACGGCTCCCGTTCGTACACCAGGTGGGCATCCAGCAAGGAGAGGTAAGCGTCGACGGCGAGGTCGGGCTTGGGGCGGTTGTTGCGCGTATTGCCAAAATAGCCCGACACCCCGATGGCCTGTTCGTGCCCGAACTCGTAATCCAGTCGGCCCACAGCGGCCCAGTCTTCGGCGTTTACGGTTTCGAAGCGTTTCTGGTTGCCGCGTTTGATAAAATTGGCGGAATTGAACGCGCTGCCGTCCAGGCTGTTGACCAGCCCGGCATAGTAGCGCCAGCGACCGAGTTTTCCCTGCGCCAACACCCCGAACTCGGCCCAGTCGGTGGGCAAAAGGGTATTTTCCATCATGGGCAGGGTGTTGGTCAGGTATTCGTCGGGCTCATCCCGAAAGGTGATCAGCCCAAAAGGCACCTTGACGTAGCCGACCGTCAGATGCTGCTGCTGGCCGGCGCCCCAGGACCAGTCCAGGTTGAATTCTTCAAAGCGGACTTCGCCGCCTTTTTCCACCTCGTATTCAAATTCGCCGAACTCTTCAAAGCGGTCGAACTCCACGGCAACGCCGGTTCCGCCATGCTCGAACTCCAGTTCGGCGTTGAGCGACCAGCGGGGCGCAAATCGGTAACTACCTTCGATGACGGCTCGTTCGAAATCGACCTCGTCCCTTTTTTCCGGCCAGATCTGCCAGTCGAAACGGTGGTAGTTGATCGATCCGTAAGTGACGAGTTCCAGTTTTTTTCGCCCGGCTTCCGAACCGGACAGCGAGTCCAATTGGCTGTTTTCCTGTGCATTCAGGGCCGTAGCAAGTAAAATCAGGAGGGTTGCGGCAAAATTTGAGCGCATGGTCAAAGTGTTTTAGCGCCGCAAAGTTGCTTTTATTTGGATTAAATCTTATTAAATACAACAAAAATTTAACCTGCCCATGACAAAAATCGCTACAGCCTAAACATGCGTGCCGGAACAATTCACTCATTTGCCTTCATGACCCGAATCATTGGCAGAGGGGTAAACGAGCGGGTAATTTTGACCCATCGCTTCACCATTAAAACACTGGTCCTATGATGCCTCCGAACTTCACCGATATGTTCCGCGCATGTGCCGCCTCGTGTGAAAATTGCGCTGAAATTGCCATGCTGGATGGCAACGAATATTGCTCCATGATTTGCCAGGACTGCGCCGACGTTTTTAATGTCAACATAAAACTCCAGGCCCGCCACTCCCCTTTTAGCCTGGAAATGAATCAGCTATGCACTCGAATTGCCTTGGCATGCGCCGAAGAATGCCGCAACCTCGCGCTCGAAAACGACCCCTATGCCGCCAATGCGGATGCTTGCGAGCGTTGCGCCATGGAATTGCTTGCGATGTCGAACTAAAACAAGTTTGCAAAGCCAATACGCGGTGGGCAATGGCAGCAAATTGACAAAGGAAAGTCGGGAAGAAGAAAGGCCTGCTATTGCCCGCTGCTGCTTCCGGCAGCCACCCCGGCGACTCCGCGCAACAAAAAAAACGACATCAGGAATACAGGAAGATAGTTCAGCAAGGCCAGCAAAAAACCGTTTCGGGCGTTTAGAGCGGTCATTTCCCCCTTTGAATACGACAGTACGCAGTCGATTATGATGCGGCCGGCATAGTAGCCTCCCCAGAGGAGAAAGCCCCATGCCACGACCAGCCGGGCCGTTTCGAAAAAGGGCGGCGCCGGGGCGCCCGAAAAATGAAAGTAGAGGTACGAGCCGACGAAAAGGCAGAGAAATGCGTACTGGATGTAATACATGGCCGGACAGGATGAGTAATGGATAAAACGGCGGTCGATCAGCGCCAGTTTTTGGGACCGAGCAGGATGACCGAAACGATGTACAACAGGTAAGGCAGGGCAAGCACCATGGGGATAGCCACCACGGTGAGGGCAAGACCTGTGCGACCGTGGTCTTTCAAATAAATACTTCCGGCAAGGATGAGCAAACCGGCGGCCAGCAATACCACCCAGAGGCCCAGGTATTTGGCTGTGGGGGAGGCGTATTGCCCGAAGACGCCGAGGATAAACTCGCGATACCCGTAGAGTGCGAGCAGGACATCGAGCAGCCAGAAAATCCAGAACAGGATGAGGGAAGTTTTCGACATGGCAGTTGGTGTAAATGAAGGAGAAAAATACCGCAAGTTTTTGAAATGGTTTCAAAGAGCGCGTTTTGGATTTCTTGCCTCCGGCAGAAAACCCAAAACATACTTTAATCGAACCCGATTTCCGTGTTATCCCCGATATTCAGACTGAGGTTCATGCCCCTGACGGCCGCATCGGAGCCGATGACCGAACGGTTGAGCACGACATCTTTCAGCGCGGCGAAATTGCCGATAATACTGTCTTTTACAATGGAATAGTTGATTTGCACATCGTTGCCGATAGTGACGTTGGGGCCGATGATGCTGTTGGAAATGCGGCAGTTTTCGCCGATAAAGACGGGGTGGATGATGATCGTATTGTCGAGGTCGGGCAAAGCCGATTCGCTGGCAGCGTAGCCGCGCTGGGCCAGGAGCATGGCGTTGGTTTCGAGCAACACTTCTTTCCGGCCGCAGTCGAACCAGTTGCTGACCGGCACGGTCTGGAAGCGAATGCCTTGTTCGACCATGTGCTGCAAGGCATCGGTCAACTGGTACTCACCGACAGTGCGGGTGTCATTTTCCATCAAAAACTCCACCGCTTTGAGCAACTCGGGCACCTCGCGCACTTTGTAAAGGCCGACGATCGCCATGTTCGACTTGGGAATGCGGGGTTTTTCCACCAGCCGCGTCACAAAGCCGTCTTCGCCAAACTCGGCCACCCCGAACTCCCTCGGATCACTGACCTGTTTGACGCCGAGGCAGGAACTCGCGCAATCGAGCATCTGCCGCAGATCGACATCGAAAATGGTATCGCCGAACGCGATAAAGATCTCGTCTTCGTCTTCGATGGCCTCCCGGGCGGTCCAGATAGCATGGCCCGAGCCCTCCCGATGCTCCTGATACACGAACTCGGTGTGCAGGTCGGGGTAGCGTTCTTCGATAAAATCGCGGATTTTATCGCCCAGATAACCAATGACGAAAACAAAGTCGTTGAGCCCGACTTCCACCAGTTTGTCTATGATAAAACAAATAATGGGCTTCCCCGCTACCGGCATGAGGGGCTTGGGCTGAGTGTATGTATGCGGGCGAAGGCGCATGCCGGCGCCAGCGACAGGAATCACGACTTTCATAATGACCCGGCAAATTTAGGGCATTTTACGGCGCAAGGCTTTCGACTACCGGAATTTGTCGTTTGTTTTCAGGAAAAACCGTTTTGCAGAAAATTATGAGGCTGCTTTGAATTCGCGCGTTCCTTTGCTTTGAACAACTACCCGTTTTTTCAAATGATGTTATGAAAACAAAACAACCCTCCTCCGCTGTGCCTTTTTTCCACCTTTTTTGCCCTTCCCGGACCCCAAAACTGTTTCTGCTTTGCTGCTTCCTGTCGGCTAGCCTGCTCTCCACCGGCCTCCACGCCCAAAGCTACGGCCCCACGACCGACGCCAACCGGCGAAAAACCACCACCCGACGGGTAGATATCGCCCCTCGTATCGACGGCGAGCTCAACGACGCCTGTTGGGCGCAGGCCGACGTGCTGGGCGATTTTGTGACCAACAGCCCCGTCTTCGGCCGGCCGGCCGCCGAACGCACCGAGCTGCGTATCGTGTACACCGACGAGGCCGTCTACGTCGGCGCCTATTTGTATCAGCCCGGCGATAAAATCCGAACCGACCTTAGTCAGCGCGATGCAGGCAGTACGGCCGACGAATTGCATATCGGGTTCGATACCTATCACGATCGCCAGAATGCCTTTCGCTTTCAGGTGACCGCCGGCAACGTGCAAATGGACGGCCGCATGTCGCCTCTGGTAGGCGTGGATGTTTCCTGGGATGCCGTCTGGGATTCGGAGGTCAAATTGCACGCCGACGGCTGGTCGGTCGAGATGCGCATTCCGTTCAGCGCCCTGCGATTTCCGCAATCGGCCGAACAAACCTGGGGCATCCAGATCGCCCGCCAGATTCGCTACCTCAACGAGTTCAGCACCTGGAGCCCGGTCGATCCCAACGGCGGCGGCGCCCTGCCTCAATGGGGCGACCTGAGCGGCCTCAGCAATCTCAACCCGCCGCTTCGTCTGGCGTTTTCGCCGTACGTGGCAGCCTCGGTCCAGCGCTCACCCGTGTCGGAAGACCCCGTCGAATTTGCGACCGCGCGCACCATCAGCGGCGGCATGGACGTCAAATGGGGCCTCAATGAAAGTTTCACCCTCGACGCCACGCTCATCCCCAATTTCGGCGAGGTGCAAAGCGACAACATCATCCGCAACCTCTCCCCTTTCGAAATTCAATACGAGGAAAGACGGCAGTTTTTTACCGAGGGTACCGAGTTGTTCAACAAGGGCAACCTGCTGTATTCCAGAAGAATAGGCGGCACCCCGGCCTTGTACCCGTTCGTGCCTTTTTTAGCCGACTCCAGTGAAGTCATCCGAAAAAATCCCTCTCAACAATCGCTTTACAACGCGACCAAACTTTCCGGCCGCACCCGCTCCAAACTCGGCATCGGGGTGCTCAATGCTGTGGCCGCCCCGACGGAAGCCGTGTTGAAAAACGAGGAAACCGGCGCCGAACGGCGCATCGAGACGGCGCCGCTGACCAATTACAACGTCGTCGTGATCGACCAACTTTTGCCAAACAACTCGGCTGTTTCTTTCACCAACACCAACGTGCTGCGCGAAGGCGCCGACCGCGACGCCAACGTGTCGGCGGCGACGTTCAACTTGCGCGACAAAAAAAATCGCTACGAAATTTTCGGCGACGGCCGCCTGTCGGCCGTGTGGAACCAACCCGGCGAAGCCGCGGACAAAGGCCTGGGTTACAGCCTCGGGGTAGGGAAAGTAAGCGGCATGTGGACCTGGGTGGCGGCCCACTTCGCAGCCGACGACCACTACGACCAGAGCGACCTCGGACTTTATCAGCGCAACAACTACCTGCGTCAGTTTGCCCGCATCGCTTACGGCAATTATCAGCCCAAGGGCAACAGGCTGTACACGTTTTTTGATCTTTCCGTAGAAAACACCTTCCTCAGCTTCCCCCGCCGCTGGGAGGCCGTCGAGGTCAACGGTTTTGCCGAAACGCTGACCAAAAGCCAGAACCAGTTTGCCTTGTCCTTCGGCAGCCGCCCGTTCTGGTATTACGACTTTTTCGAACCCCGCATTCCGGGCAAGCAGTTTTACCGCGCACCCTATGTGTACATCACCCCGATTTACACCACCGACCAGCGCAAAAAATTGTTCGCCAGTTTTGCGCTCAGCTTTGCCGAAAGCCCCATTCCCAACGACCCTTACATCAGTTTCAGCGTATCTCCGACCTGGGTAGCGAGCGACCACTTGCGGATCTCGGCCGACTTCAGTGCGACGAAAGATCACTCCAACTTCGGGGCCGTCAACTGGGACAACCCGGACGATATCATTTTCGGCAGGCGCAACATCACGACTTTCAACAACTCCGTTTCGGGCCAATACCTCTTCGGTCCGCGTATGAATCTCGCCATCAGGGCGCGGCATTACTGGGCCAAATTGTACTACAAGGAGTACCTGCACCTCAACGACGACGGCTCCCTGACGCACACGGAATGGCAGGGCACGGCCGATGAAAATTTCAACCTGTTCAACATCGATTTTGTGTACACCTGGCAATTCGCCCCGGGCAGCTTCCTCAACGTCATCTGGAAAGACGCCGTGTTTACTTTCGACCGCGACCGCGAAGCCGACTTCTTCGACAACTGGCGCCACACCATGAAAGCGCCGGACGATAACACCCTGACGATCAAGCTGATTTATTGGCTCGATGCGGGGCGCTGGGGGCGGTAGGGCTTTTTTGAAACAATAAAAAACGGATACTGGTTAGGGCAGTGCCCTCATCGCTCTGACCTAAGCAGTTACGATTTTATTTATTTCGTAACTGGCTAGATTAACGTGGAGATATCGAGTGAACCTTTGCCCGCTTCTGACACCCCACCCCCAGCCCCTCCCCCTCCGGGGAGGTTCTGACACCCCACCCCCAGCCCCTCCCCCTCCGGGGAGGAGAGGTTAACCCATAAATCCCTGTTTTTTGAAAAAAACAGCGTTCTTTGAAATATTGAAGCCACTAAAACGAGGGAGTGATGATTATTGAACCGATAATACATGAGCAAATGGCACATTATCGATTCTGTGACCGACGCTTGAACCAGCGTTGTTTTTTTTTCACAGCGCACGCTTTGGCATGCGGGGAGTGCCGAAAGTTTTCCCAAGGCATTTAAAAACATGCACGATTTGAAAGGTTTTTATCGCTTTCTGAATCATGATAAGGTAGCCCCCGGTGATATGCTTAATTCTTATCGCAAGGGGCTGATTCAATGGGCTCGTTCGCTATCGGCTGACGAAAAGCCTTCGTGTTTGTACTTGTTTCAGGATAGTACTTTTGGGAAATATCACAACCGAAAAGTTGAATTAGGGTACGTGGAGCGTCCCCATGATAACGGCGTACTGATCCACCACGGGATTTTGACTGATGAACAATTTGTTCCCTGGGGTTTGGCTGTTCAGCAATTTATTCAGCGTCCGCGAGGCGATTTTGGCAAAAAACATCAACGCAAGCAAAGGCCCTTCGAGCAAAAAGAGAGTTACAAGTGGGTAGAAGGGTTTGAGTTTGGGCGTAGATTTCAACGCCAGACAGGCATTCCTCTTGTTCAAGTGTTTGATCGGGAGGCGGACATAGCCGACTTGTTCAACCATGCAGGCAAATGCCGACAACCATTTTTGGTGCGTTCCCATTACAATCGCAAGGAGCAAAACAGCCCACGCACCTTACAGGATTGTATGGAGCAAACGACGCCTGCTGGACTCATCCAACGATCCATTCTGGACAAACAAGGCAAAAAACATTTGCGCAACTGCGAGGTACGCTGGGCCAAAGTTCAGTTCGACGATATTCAAAAGCCACTCTATGTGCTTGATCTACGACAAATTGAACCAATTGAAAATCAAGAAAATGCCCACTGGACCCTGCTTACCAACTTGACCATAAGTGATCTGGGGCAGGCAGAACGCCTCATTGAAGTCTATGCCAAACGATGGACAACCTGTGAAGACTTTCATAAATGCCTTAAAACCGGTTGCGCCATCGAAGAACGACAACTCAACTCTGCGCAAGCACTTTTCAATGCCATTACCCTGCTCAGCCTGCTGGCCATCGCCCTGCTACGCACAAGGCATCTGGCCCAAACCGATGCAGACCAAAATGCAGATCAAATACTTACCCCCGAGGAGTTTAAACTCGCTCAAATCCTGGACAACAAATACCTTATGCCCATTGACAGAACGCTTTGCAAAAAAGACTCTGTCCTCTGGCTTATCCTCCTCCTGGGCAGAATGGGTGGACATCAGGGTATGAAACACCATGGCTTGCCAGGGTGGCAATCTATTTGGGCCGGTTGGAAGTACTTCCAAAACCTTGTAGATGGCTTCAATCTTTCAATGAACTTTATTGATTCCCAAAAACAGGGATTTATGGGTTAACCTCACCTCCGGGGAGGGGAGTAGATCGCAAGTTGTTGCTTATCAGATAATTTGACTGAAAAAATACTAAGCTGGATCGGCTCCCCTCCCCGGAGGGGGAGGGGCTGGGGGTGGGGTATTAAACGCGGCAGTGCCCTCATCGCTCTGACCTAAGCAGTAACAAAAAACGGATACTGGCAGCACGGACAACTTTCCCTTTTGAATTGCTCAAACCAGGATTTGGTCCAACAAATCAGTGCTGCCAGTATCCGTTTACCTGACCCAAAAGGCCAATTGGCCGGGTCTTAATTCAACAGCAATTTGGCTGTTTTCCAGGCCTTGCCCTTGCTTTTTGCCTTGACAACAAAAGCGCCGGCAGGCAGATCGCCGGTCCAGATCGCTTCGCCCGCGGTGACGGTGGTGTCGCGCCAGAGTTTGCCGTCGGCGCCCAGGATCTGGATGCGCACTTTGGCCTCGTTGTCGAAACCGGAGAGCCGAACCCAGTCGCCGGCCGGGTTGGGGAACACTTTGAACGTCGTGTTCTGGGCAGGGCCGGAGGTAGCCACCGAGTTTTGAAACAGCCAGATGTAGGCGTCCGGAAATTCGCGGGCCCAGAACCATTCGGCGTGCTGGCCGTCATTTTTGATCACCACCTGTTTTTCATTGGGCCCAAAACCCGCGGTAGTCATGGCATTGGCCACGGCCTGCATGTCTTCCACCACGTAGTTGGACTGGTTGCCATCACCTTCTTCATCGGCGCCGGCGAGAAAATAGACCCGCACATCGCCTTCCTTGGGGTTGGCCAGCACGTTGTTGACCGGGCCGTCTCCGCCAAACCAGAAGGCCGAGGAAAAAATGCCGGCCTTGGCATACACATCCTGCCGTTCGGCGAGGGCGTACATCGAGATCAGGCCGCCCATACTGCTGCCCATGACGCCGGTCGTGTTGCGGCCGGGCAGGGTGCGGTAATGCTCATCGACGTAGGGTTTCAGGGTATTGACCATAAATTCGACGTAAGCCGCACCATCGCCACCTTCGTTGTACTCGCTGTTGACCCAGGGGGAATACTCGTCGAGCCGGTCGGCGCCGCCGTTTTCGATACCGACCACGATGCAGCCGTAGTCGCCCTGCGTGAACAGCTCGTTGAGCGATTCGTCCACCTCCCATTCTCCTGAAAAGCTGGTGTAATCGTCGAACAGGTTCTGGGCATCCTGCATGTACAAGACGGGATAATGTTTGGTGCTCGTCTGGTAATCGGGCGGCAGGTAAATCCAGATTTTGCGGTTTTTATTGAGCTGCGGCATGTAAAAATCGTCGTCGAGGAGCGTCACATTGGCAGCAGCCGTGGTGCCCGACGGCAAATCCTCCCAGCTCAGAATGGTGAGTTCCACGGTTTTCGGCTGTCCGTTGTACGTGGTGGTGCGGTTGGGCAACTGGTTGCCGTTGGCATCGCCTTCCACGGTGGGCCAGCCGCCGCGGGTGAACTTGAATTCCACCGTGCCCGCGGGCGGATTCAGGACGATCTGGTACTGTCCGCCCCCGAGCGAAGTCAGGATCTTGGTCGGATCGGAGGGGTTCCAGTTGTTAAAAGTACCTGCAATGTAAATGTTCGCCCCTTGCGGTGTGTTGGCCGGTACGGCCACGACCTTGATGGTCAATTGGGCGAAAACAAGGGCAGGAAGGAGGAGCCAGAACAACAACAAGGCTCCAATCGGGTAAACTCGGTTTTTGTGCAACATTTGGAAAAATTTTGGGCAAAGGTCCCAAAAAATGCCGTCTCGCACGTTGTTATTGTCATGAAAGACATCAATTCATACCATTTCCACAAAAAAGACCCTGACCAACACCCCAACCCCTGGCATACCCTCAGCGACCGAACGGCTTATGAAAATCCGTGGATCAGGGTGTCTCACCGCGAGGTGCGCAACCCGTCCGGCGGGCCGGGCATCTACGGCGTTGTACATTTTAAAAACACGGCAATCGGCATTGTTCCGCTCGACGCGGAGGGTTACACCTGGCTGGTCGGCCAGTATCGTTACACACTCGATCAGTACAGTTGGGAAATCCCGGAAGGCGGCGGGCCCGAAGGTACCGACCCCTTGCTGGCGGCACAGCGCGAGCTGCTTGAGGAAACCGGCATGCGCGCCGCGCGCTGGACGCCCCTGCTCGAATTGCATCCTTCCAATTCGGTCAGCGACGAGTACGGGGTGGCCTATGTGGCGCAGGAACTGAGTTTTGGCGTCGCGCAACCCGAAGAAACCGAGGATCTTGCCGTGCGGCGCATCCTTTTTTTAGAAGCCGTGGAAATGGTTTTGTCGGGCGAAATTACCGATGCCCTTTCGATGGTCGCCATCCTGAAAACCCGCGAATGGCTGCAGCGCGGTGTGATCCGTCTGGTGTAAAATCAGCCCGCGTTGCGCGCGTCCACGCCGGTCAGGATGGCGCCTTCCAGTTGCTCGCCCAAATCCTTGAGGTATTGGATCGAGTCTTTGTCGGGCGAGCCGATCACGGAGCCTGCGTTGAATACGGCGATCACACGGTCGGCAAAAGGCGCCAGTTCGTGGGCGTCGGAGAAGTCGTTGAGCGCGGCAGCTTCGAGGAAAATATAGTCGAATTGCTCGCCCAGGGCAGTCAAAAACTGCCGAAATGCCTCGGGCGGCAGCAGCTCGGAAGGCGACTGGTGCAGGTCGGTATTGCCGATCACGTCGACCGTGACGGTTTCCCGCGCATCGGCGGCGTCTTTTTTGCGAAAAACTTCGCTCAGGCCGCTATCGGCGATAGCCTGGTTGATCGCGTCCGCCTGGTGAGAGGGCGCTCCCGCGAATTCGCTGAGTCGCGGGCTTTTAAAGTTGGTATCGACCAGCACGACGCGTTTGCCGTTGGCGGCCAGCGAGTGTGCCAGGGCGTTCATCATGAAGGTTTTGCCTTCTTTGGGTTTGGTGCTGACGAACAGGATCGTCTTGTTGCCCGACTTGAGTAAAAGGGTGCGGATTTTGCGCAGGCTCTCCCGAAAAACCACGTGCTGGGGCACTTCGCTGCTGGTTTGAAACACCGTCTGCAGGTTGAGGCCGCGCAGGGGCACGCGGTTGACGGCGCCCAGCAACCCTACGCCTTCCACGTAACGGCGAAACAGTTCCGGCGACTGAAGGCTATGGTCGAAATAGGCCAGCAGGAACAGCCCGATGATCGTCATGGTGCCGGCCACCACGCCTGCGAAGATGCTGATGAGCACCTGGCGATTGGGTTCCGGCCATTCGGGCAACTGGGCGTTTTCGATGATGTGCAGCGGGTTTTCGGTATTGGCCAGGGCAAGTTTGGCGGCGATCAGGTTTTCATTCACCTTTTTGAACTCCTCCTCGGCGCGCAGCTGGTCGGCGTCGAGGCTGCTGCTGACCTCGTCTTCACCCACCTTGACGGTCAGCTCGGCGCGGGCGCGGGCCAGTTCGGAACTGGTGCGCTCCACGGCTTTTTCCGCTTCGATGCGCTCCACATCGGCCTGTACTTTTTCCTTGTAAAGATCCTCTTTGGTGCGGCGCGACTCGTCCTGTTTGGGCTTGCCGATATTGCCCGCCGAGCGGCGGATGGTTTGCTCCAGATCTTCCTGGGCCTCTGCAAGTTGCGATTCGATTTCAGGGTCTTTTCCGCCGGTTTTGACGCTTTGCTCGCGGAGCTGGCGCACGCGTTCGCTTTGGTCGGCAGCGCTGTATTTGTCGAGCACCCGGCTGCGGGTTTCGTCGGCGTGCAAAGACTGGCGGTTGTTCAAATATCGATCGATCTGCTGCACGGAAGCCGAGGCTGCGTCGCGGCTCGACATGGCCGACTGCCGTTCGAGTTCGAGTTGTTTGATTTTATTCACCAGTTCCTCGCTTTGTTTACCCAACGCCGGCAACCCGCGGGCCGCGAGGTAGGCGTATTTGCGCTCCTTGATGGTGTCCATCACGGACTTTTTCTCGGCGGCCAGTTGTGTGTAGAACTCTACGTTTTTCTTCTTTTCCCGCACCGACAGGTTTTGATAATAAACCAGGAGCCGGTTGACGTAGGCATTGGCCATGAACTGCGACAACTGCGGATTTTCGGTCACCATGTCGATCGTCAGGTAGTCGGTGCCGCCTTTTCTTTTGACGCTCAGGGCGCGCCGGATGGCGTCGTGGTCGTAGCCGTAGGCACGGGCTATTTTATCGAGCAAATAATCGAACTGCTGGCTGAAAGCCGGGTCGCTGATGCTGTCGAGGTCGAGGCGTGCAATATCGCCCAGCAGTTGCGCGGCTTCCTGATCGGAATAAGCGGACAGCCCGCGGTTGCCTTGCCGGAAGGCCGGGCCTTCTTTCCCTTCGAGGTCGTGGCGCAGCATGTGGATGGTGAGCAATTTGATGCAGGAGCGCGACTGGGCGAATTCGATCAGGTTGGAAAAGGCATTTTCCACCTGGTATTGCTGGACAAACGCGTCGGAGTTGTCGGAATTGATTCCCTTGTAATTGACGATGCCGGTCGAAATGATCACCGATGCCCGGTAGTTTTCAGGCTTGCGGCCGATAAAAACATAAGCTGCCAGGGCGGCGCCCAGCGCGACGCCGGCGATCAGCCATTTGCGGCGAAGCAGAATACGGAGGAGGTAGCCGAAATCCATGCTTTTGGGAGGGGAGGGTTGGTAAAAATCAGGATGCAATTTTACAGGTAAAAATCGGGTTGCGCCGACAACAGGTCGCCCGCCGCCGTCCTTCGCCTGTAAAAGAAGCGGGAAAGGCGCCCGAAGCGCCTTCCCCGTTTGGTGTAAGTGTGTATTAGAATTGAAACGGCCAGTTAGCCGAAAGTAACAACAAGTGGGCGGTTTGAACAATGGTACGGCAAGAATACTGCCAAAAATGGTCGACTTGAAAAGAAAGCGGATTTTTTAACCCGCCACGATACGCATCATCGGGACAATCGGTCGGGCCGCCGACAAGCCCCGATCGGCAATCCGGTTGGTCAACATTATTTTTAACTAAACTTTCACGCTCTGAAGCCCCAAACCTTCGATCAGCCGTCCGGTGTGGGTCGTTTGTAGAAAAATGGCTGTACTTTCGTCACAAAGAGCAGATTCTTGCGTTTGGAAAATGCCCGAGCGGGAAGGCCAGCCAAAGAAAAGGCCCCGAACACCCGATTTGACCGGCAGACGCCCAACCCTGTACCTGAAATTTTTGTTCTTCATCAATCATTCGATTTGCGATGCAGTATTTTTCCCGGCTATTTGGCCAGCCTGATTTTGATCAAACACACTCTCCGGACATGAAACTCAAACCGTCCCTGATATTTTTCTCCTTTGTCGGGATAATCGGGATCGCCTTCGTAGTCAACCGTTTCCATCCGTTTGGCGGCGGCGACCCCAACCCTCAAAAGGAAGCGGCACTGGCCCGTACCATTTTGGGCGGACTGGACCGTATGCACTTCCAGCCCAAAGCCATCGACGATGATTTTTCCACCCAGGTGTACGACCTGTATCTGAAAAACATCGACGGAGGCAAACGCTTTTTTACCCAGGGCGACATCGATCAGCTCAATCCGTTCAAACAACAACTCGACAACCAGCTCCAAAACGGCACTTTCGAGTTTTTCAACCTGTCGACCCAACTGCTCGATCAATCGCTGACCAAAACCCAGGGCTGGTATCGCGATATCCTGTCCAAACCGCTCGATTTTACGACCAACCAGACCCTTGAAGCCGACGGCAAAAAACTCTCCTGGGCCAAAAACGACGCCGAATTGCGCCAGCGCTGGGAAGCCTGGATGAAGTACGAGGTGCTCAACCGCATCAACGACGAACAGGAAAAGCAGGAAAAACCCGCCTACACCGGCGAGAAAAAATCCTTTGAAACCCTCGAAGCCGAAAGCCGCAAAAAAGTGCTCGATGTGTACGACAAGTGGTTCAAGCGCATGGAAAAAATGGACCGCGATCGCCGCATGGAGATTTATCTCAATGCCGTGACCAACGTTTTTGATCCGCACACCGGCTATTTTTCACCGAAAGAGAAAGAAAACTTCGACATCCAGATGTCGGGCAAACTCGAAGGCATCGGCGCCCGCCTGCAAAGCGACGGCGAAAAAACTTCCGTGACCGAAATCGTGCCCGGCGGCCCCGCCTGGAAAGACGGCAACCTGCAACCCAAGGACGTGGTGCTCAAGGTTGGCCAGGAAGGCGCCGAACCCATGGACGTGATGGGCCTCGATATCGACGACGTGGTGTCCAAAATTCGCGGCCCGAAAGGCACCCGCGTCGTTTTGACCATCCAGAAACCCGACGGCAGCGTGAAAGACGTCACGCTCACCCGCGATGTGGTCATCATGGAAGACGGCTTCGCCAAATCGCTGATCCTGAGCAGCACCCAGACGCCCGGCGACAAGGTCGGCTACATCTACCTGCCGAAATTCTACGCCGATTTCACGCCCCAGGGCCTCACCTCCTGCGCGCAGGACGTGGCCAAGGAAATTGAAAAACTCAAGGGCGAAAACGTCAAGGGCGTCATCCTCGACCTGCGCAACAACGGCGGCGGCTCGCTCCGCGACGTCGTGCAGATGTCGGGCCTTTTCATCGAACAAGGCCCCATCGTCCAGGTAAAAAGCCGCACCAAAAACCCCGAAATCATGGAAGACTACGACCCGCGCGTCCAGTATGGCGGGCCGCTCATCGTCATGGTTAATGGATACAGCGCTTCCGCTTCCGAGATTCTGGCAGCCGCCATGCAGGACTACGGCCGCGCCCTCATCGTCGGCGCCACCCGCACCTACGGCAAAGGCACTGTTCAGCGTTTCTTCGACCTCGACAACGCCACGGGCGACAACTCCGTAAAACCGCTGGGCCAGATGAAGATCACGGTGCAGAAATTTTACCGCATCACGGGTAAAACCACCCAGCTCGACGGCGTGACGCCCGACATCGTGTTGCCCGACTTCTACAACCTGCTCGACAACGGCGAACGCGAAAACGACTACCCGCTCCAGGCCAATACCATCGACCCGGTCGCATTCGGTCAAAACGCCTACCATATCGCCGACCTGCCCCAACTGCGCATGGCCAGCGACAACCGCGTAAAAGATGATCCAACATTCAAACTGATCAACGAAAACGCATCCCGTCTGCGCAAAATGGACGACCAGAGTATCTACCCGCTCCAGGCCGAGAAATACCGCCTTTGGGAGCAGCGCCAAAAGAAGGAAAGCGAGCGTTTTGAAAATATTTTCAAACCCATCGACGGCTTTGTCGTGGAAAACCTGGCCGCCGACCTGCCCCAGATCCAAAGCGACACCAGCCGCATCGCACGCAACGAAGACTGGATCAAGGACCGCCGCAAGGACATCCAGTTGTACGAAACCCTCCGCATCATGCAGGACATGATTCGGATGGATGCCCTGGCCGGCAAACGGTAAGCCGGGCCCCCGTACAATATTTTACCGCAAAAGCGCGAAGACGTCAGGGGCTCGCGAATTTCTTGGCGTTTTCGCGCCTTTGCGGTGAAAACAGGTACCAACACCATAAAAAATGGCGCAAGCGGGATAAGCCCCGTTTGCGCCATTCATTTTTTTGGTCAATATCCCCGATTACAACACGGCTTCCACCCTGTATCCTTCTTTTCTCAACAAGGCAATCACGCCGTTGGAACCGCCGAGGTGGCCCGCGCCGACGGCAAAAAAGGTCGGTTTTTCGCGCATCATCCGGCTCATCACCGGGATCCAGTTGCGGTTGCGGCGCTGGAGGAGCAGTTCTTCGTACTGGTTTACGCCCTGCGATTCGTCGGCGATCATGCTTTGCATGGCATTGATGTCGCCGGCTTTGTACAATTCGATCATTTGGGCAAACTGGTCGGCGCCGCTATCCGACTGGCGCAACGACTCCACAAGCATGCGGGCCTGCACTTCGTAGGGAATGCTGTCGAAAATCGACAGTTGGTAAGCGGTTGTTTCGAGGCCGGCAGTTTGCAGTTTGCGGCGGCGGGCGAGGCGGTAAAGCTCCATTTCAACCGAGGTCATCCTTTTGTTGCCCATCGAATTTTCCTTGCCTTCGCCGCCTTCCAGCATGGTGCTGATAAACATGGGTTTCATTCGTTCCATCATACCCGAAGGCATGCCCGATTGCTCCATTCTCCCGCGTACGAAATCGTAGTCTTCCGCCGGGAGCAGGTCTTTCAGGGTTTTACCGCCATTCATAAAAGCCTTGGTCATCAGGGTCATTTGTGTGCCCAGGTTGGCCATTTCTTTCATGTCGATCTCGAAGGTGAGGCGTTTGGTATGATCGAGGGCGTCGATCATTTCACTTGTAAAATTCAGGTCCTCATCGGGGATGATGTGTATGGTTCCGTACACCCAGGAGGGTTTGTCCAGGCCGTTGCCGGAAATTTTCCAGAGCAGGGCTTTTTGGGAAGGAACCAGTTGTTCGGGGGTGTAAACGGCTTTTTGCGCCGTGTGGCAACCGGCCAGCAACAAAGCCGGCAGCAGCAGCCAATACCACACTTTAGTCATGTTCTAATTTTTGCGGCTAAAAACTGAAAAACGAGGCATAAAGTTATGTCAATGCCAAAAAAAGCGGCGCCCGTAAACGGACGCCGCCACAAGTAGCCAAAATCAGGGTGTTTGTCGTCAGTGCCCAACGACGTCGGGCTGCATGGGGCCGAGCACGGCGAGCAGTTCGTTTTTCTCCTGCTCGGGCACGCTGAACTGGTCGAGGGCCGCCACGAGGTCTTCTACCAGGGCATTGAATTCCGCCTCGGTAATATTCATGCCGGTGTGCGCCTCGAGCATGGTTTTGCCTTTATACTGGCAGGGGCCGCCCGAGCCGGCGCAGATCTGATCGATGAGGTTGTTGCGCAGCAGGCGGGTGCGGTAAGGGTCGGCCACGGTGGCTGCAAAGCGGCCGTTGATGCGGTTGTCGGCCACAACATTGGCCAAAAACTGATCGACCACAGCCGAAATAGCGCCAACACCGCCGAGGCGTTCGTACAGGGTGGGTTCGGGAACGGGCGGCGGCGGCGCGTCGTCTTTACCGCAGGAACCCAGCAAAAAAGAAGCGAGCAGCAAGCCCGTCAGCAGGAAACGAGAGAAATAAGTCATAGCGAAGAAGGATTGGTTTGGTGAAATGACGTGATGTTCAGTTTTCGGCCCTTGCGGCGCCATTCTATGGCCCCCAGCAAGCAAATGAAACCGATGCCCAGCCCCAGGAAAATGCCGGGAAGGGCAGCCAGCGTTTCATGCGGCACCGGGCAGCCGGGACCGGCAGGCGCGGAAAATGTCTTTGGACTCAGCGGTCGCGACGATAGTTCCTGCAACTTTTCACGCAGCAGATCAGGGCTTGTTTCATCAGTGTGAATAGCGACAAGCAGATCGGACGAAGCATTGTAAGTCGTAGCGCGCACACCCGGCCATTCTCTGGCGGCCCGGGCAAGCGCCAAACCGGCTTCGGGGCCCGGCGCATGCACAGTGAACGCCGTGTAGCAAACCTGCTCGAGATCGTCGGTCGGAGAATACGGCCGGCGCAGGGTCAGCCAGCCACAAAAACAGGCCAGCGAAAGCAGCAACAAGGAAAGGCGGGTGCTATTTTTCATTGCCAAAAAGGTTCGTTCACCCTACTTACGAGTACAGGAGCAGTTTGGATTTCAGCACAGCAGAAAATGAATTAAAGTATCGTTCTTTGCCCGCATGAACCGCCTGACCCGGACGCTGACCACCGCGTGTCTGCTATCGCTGCTGCTTTTTCAAAGCATCGGCTGGCAGGCTGGCTGGCATGTCGCCCAGATGGAAGTTCGTCAGGAGATGCAGATCGCGCTGCGCTCGAATGCGCCCCGGCTCACCCGGTTTACGTTGAGTCAGGCCGACTACGAGCGTTTTTTGGTAGAAGAGAAGGAAATCGTGTACGAGGGTAAACTGTACGACATCCATAGCGCGACGCCGAAAGGTGATTCCATCGACATCATGGCCTTGCACGACAGCCGGGAACAAGACCTGCTGGCAACCCTGCATTGCCTTTTGATCCACGATGCCAGCCCCGACCGCCAGCCCCTGCCTGCACAAACCTGGTGGGCCCGCTGGACCGACACGGTTTTTCTCGCACCGCCCGGCATGCCCTTGCTTGCGGAAGTACCTGTCGAAACCCGGGTGGAAATTTTTGATTACCAGGCGCCCGTCGCATCCGCTGTGCCGCGGCATTTCAGTCCCCCGCCCGAAACACAAGTTGGTTGAAGCCCCGAAAAGGCCGTTTTTCTTTCATTATCAACTGACTTAATTCATGAAAAAGCTAGCCATCACCCTTGGCCTGGGCTTCGCCATTGCATTTCAGCTCGGCGCCCAGACCACCGATACCACACTTCAGGCCGTCCCGTTGCGTGAAACCGTTATTTCCGCCAACCGCTCCCGCGAAAACCGCGAGGCCGTAGCGCAGCAGGTTGTCGTGCTCGATCAGAAACTGATCGCCCAGATGAACGCCCAGAGCACCGCCGATCTGCTCATCCAGAGCGGAGCCGTTTTTGTACAAAAAAGCCAGCAAGGCGGGGGCAGCCCCGTGCTGCGCGGTTTTGAAGCCAGCCGCGTGCTGCTGGTGGTCGACGGGATTCGCATGAACAACGCCATCTACCGCGCGGGCCACTTGCAAAATGTGATCACCCTCGACAATGCTTCGTTCGAGCGCGCCGAAATTCTGTTCGGGCCCGCATCCACGGTGTACGGCTCCGACGCACTTGGCGGCGCTCTGTGTTTTTACACCAAAAACCCGCTGCTGGCCAACGAAGGTGAAAACTTCCGCAGCACGGGCTCCGCGTTTGCCCGCTACGGCACGGTGAACGAGGAAAAAACCGGTCACGTCGACGTCAGCCTCGCAGGCCAGCATTTCGGCTCGCTCACCTCGTTCACGTACAGCGATTTCGGCGACCTGAAAATGGGCGGCAAAGAAGGCCCCGACGGCGCATTCGGCGAACGCCCCTACTACGTAGACCGCATCAACGGCGTCGATTCGCTGGTCAAAAACAGCGACCCGCTGGTGCAACGCTACACGGGTTTCAGCCAATACGACCTTGTGCAAAAATTCCTCTGGAAACCCGGCATGCGCACCAGCCACCTGCTCAATATCCAGTACAGCAACTCTTCGAACATACCGCGCTACGACCGCCTGACCGACCCCGGCGCCAACGGCGGACTCGCTTCGGCCGAGTGGTACTACGGCCCGCAAAAACGCCTCATGGCCGCTTACACCCTTCGGGTCGACGACCTGGGCTGGTTCGACGGACTGGATGCCACGATCAGCTGGCAGGACATCGATGAAAGCCGCTATAACCGCAATTTCGGCGCTTCGCGCCGCACCGAACGCGAAGAAAACGTGAAAGTGTACGGCCTGATCGTCAATGCCAACAAACAATGGGGCAGCCAAAGCCTCAACATCGGCATCGATGGCCAGTACAACGACGTCACCTCGGTCGCTCGCCGCGTCAATGTGGGCACCGGCGAAATTACCACCCAAAGCACGCGCTACCCCGACGGCGGCAGCACCGTGCTTTCCATCGCCGCGTACGCCACGCACCAGTGGCAGCCCTCGGCAAATACCGAATGGCAGTTCAGCGAAGGTCTGCGCGCCGGCTACACGAGCCTCGAATCGAAATTCACGAGTCGCGAATTCTATCCGCTCCCGTTCAGCACCGCCGAGCAAAGCACGCCCACGATCTCGGGCAGCCTCGGCATCGTGTACGGCCCGACCCGGCCGCTGCGCGTGGCGCTCAACCTCTCCTCGGGCTTCCGCGTGCCCAACGTCGACGATATGACCAAGATTTTCGATTCGCAAAAAGGCAGTGTGGTCGTGCCCAACCCGGACCTCAAGCCTGAAAAAACGTTCAACGCCGAACTCTCGCTGACAGGCCGCATCACCGACCGCCTGCGCTGGGAAAACGTGGTGTGGGGCACCCTGTTCCGCGACGCCATCGTCACCGACGTGTTCCAGTTCAACGGTCAGGACTCCGTCGACTACGACGGCGTGCCCAGCCGCGTACTGGCCAGCCAGAACAAACGTGAAGCGCGGCTCTGGGGCATCAGCAGCACCCTTGAAGCCGACGCGCTGGACGCCCTCGCGGTATATGCATCCGTCGGCTATACCCACGGTCGTATTCAAAAATCCGACCTGGAAGCCGAACAACCGCTGGATCACATTCCGCCGATGTACGGCCGCGTTGGCCTCCGCTGGCACACGACGCGCGCCACGGCCGAAGGCTTTTGTCTTTTCAACGGCAAAAAAGACATCGCCGACTACAACCTCACCGGCGAAGACAACCAGCAGTACGCACCCGCCGACGGCATGCCCGCCTGGGCGACATTCAACCTGCGCGGCAGTTACAGTTTTGGTCGTTACTTGACTTTGCAGGCCGGCATCGACAACCTGCTCGACCGGCAATACCGCTATTTCGCCTCGGGGATCAATGCCCCGGGCCGCAATATCTGGGTGACGGCACGGGTCAACTGGTAATTTGTGAATACCTTGTTTGAGGATGTGATAATTTGAAAAATTGTCGCATCCTCAAACTCTCAGGTATCTCTACATTTACCGCCTGATTTATCAACCACACCATCATGTCGGACATCGTATTTTCCCTTATAAACAAGGAACTGGACCGCCAGCGCCGCGGCCTCGAACTCATCGCCTCCGAAAACTTCACCAGTCAGGCCGTGCTCGACGCCATGGGCTCCTGCCTCACCAACAAATATGCCGAGGGCTATCCCGGTCGTCGCTACTACGGCGGCTGCGAAGTCGTCGACGAGGTGGAGCAACTGGCCATCGACCGCATCCGTGAAATTTTCGGCGCGGCCTGGGCCAACGTGCAGCCCCACTCCGGCGCACAAGCCAATGCCGCCGTTTTTCTGGCCTGCCTCCAGCCCGGCGACAAGATTCTGGGGTTCAACCTCGCGCACGGCGGCCACCTCTCTCACGGCTCGCCGGTCAATTATTCGGGTAAAGTGTACGACCCCGTGTTCTACGGTGTGGAAGAAGACACCGGCCGTATCGACATGGACAAAGTGGAGGAAATCGCCCTCCGCGAACGCCCCAAACTCATCATTTGCGGCGCTTCCGCCTACGCCCGCGACTGGGATTACGCGCGTTTCCGCGCCATCGCCGATCAGGTGGGCGCCCTCCTGCTCGCCGACATCGCGCACCCCGCCGGCCTGATCGCCTCGCGCCTGCTCAACGACCCGCTGCCGCATTGCCACATCGTGACCAGCACCACGCACAAAACCCTGCGCGGCCCGCGTGGCGGTATCATTCTCATGGGCAAAGACTTCGACAACCCCTGGGGACGCACCACCAAAAAAGGCGCCCCGATCCAGATGTCGAGCGTACTCGATAGCGGCGTGTTCCCCGGCATGCAAGGCGGTCCGCTCGAACACGTGATTGCCGCCAAAGCCGTCGCCTTCGGCGAAATACTGGAGTCGTCGTACAAAACCTATTGCCAGCAAATCATCAAAAACGCACAGGTCATGGCTGCCGAATTTATGGCCAGAGGCTACAACATCATCTCCGGCGGCACCGACAACCACCTGATGCTGATCGATTTGCGCTCCAAAAACGTAAGCGGAAAAGTCGCGGAAAACGCCCTCGGCGAAGCCGACATTACCGTCAACAAAAACATGATTCCTTTCGATCCGCAGCCGCCCATGACCACCTCGGGCATTCGGGTCGGCGCCGCCGCCGTCACCACGCGCGGACTGAAAGAAGACGATTGCCGCAAAGTGGTCGAATGGATCGACGAAGTGCTGAGCCGTCCCGAAGACGCCGCACACCACGCCCGCGTCCGCAAGGAGATCAACACTTTTATGGCTAATTTCCCGCTGTACGCAGGCAAATAATCGGGGAAAAAAACTCGAAGGGCCGTCATTTTTAAAAATGACGGCCCTCTTTTTTTGCCCCTCAATGCCCGCCTCCCGGTGCGGCAAGCACCTGGTCCGAGCCTTTGTTTTTTACTAATTTGACAAATAAAACGGCGACAGCCGCGCAAAGGAGCAGGCAGCCGGCGAGCCGGATGACGTTCTCGGGGTTGCCATGCAGCAGGCTTTTATAATACAAGGGCAGGGTAAAAATCTGGATCATCATGGGAATGACGATGAACATGTTAAAAATGCCCATGTACACGCCTGTCCGCTCGGGCGGTATGCTCCCCGCCAGCATGATATAGGGGTTGCCCATCATACTCGCCCAGGCAAAACCGATACCGATCATGGGGATCAGCAGCGTGATTTTGTCGTGAATGGTGGGGATAAAAAGCATGCCGATGCCCGCCAGGGTGAGGCAAATGCTGTGGGATATTTTGGGGCCGAAACGTTTGGTAAACGGCACCAGCGCGAAAGCGCCGAGGAATGCCACGAAGTTGTAGAAGCCGCCGACCTGTCCGTTGATCAGGCCCGCTTCGCGAAAGCCCGCGGAAGTGCTGTCGGTCGTATTGAAAAAGGTGGTGGAAATGGACAGCACGATGTATTGCCAGTAACAGAACATGGCATACCACTGGAACAATTTGACCAGCGCCAGTTGCTTCATGGTCAGGGGCATGTCGCGAATGGCCTCCCCGATTTCGGCAAAAGTATTCGCCCAGCCGCCCGGCAAACGCCGGATGCGGTCTTTCTCCTCGTCCGACAGCGGGATTTCCTTGGTCGTCCGCACCGTCCACAGAATGGAGGAGAGCGAAAAAAAGGCCCCGATAATGAAAGCGGTAACCGTGATGTAGGGGATGTTTTTGCTGTTGACGGCATTTTCATTCATGCCAAACCACACGAGCAGCGAAGGGGTCAGATAGGAAAGCGTCTGGCCCAGCCCGGTAAAAGCGCTTTGGGTCAAAAAACCGATCGAGTGCTGCGAAGCGTCGAGTTTGTCGCTGACGAAAGCCCGATAAGGCTCCATCGTGATGTTGTTGGCCGCGTCGAGGATCCAGAGCAGGCCGGCAGCCATCCAGAGCGCGCTGCTGAACGGCATAAAAAACAGCGCAATACTGCACAGCACCGCGCCGACGAGGAAGTAGGGTGTCCGGCGGCCGTACGGACTGATGGTTTTGTCGCTCATGGCGCCGATGATGGGCTGCACGATCAGGCCCGTCATGGGGCCGGCCAGCCACAGGTAGGGCAGGCTGGCTTCATCGGCGCCCAGGTATTTGTAGATCGGGCTCATGTTGCTTTGCTGGAGGCCGAAGCTGTACTGGATGCCAAAAAAACCGAAGTTCATGTTGACGATTTGCCAAAAACTCAGATGTGGTTTTGCGATTGCCATTTGATGTAGAATAATTTGCGGCAAACGTAAGGCGGGGCGGGGAGAATTTTTTAACATAATTCAACAGACCGCTTCAATCCGTAATTTCAAGACCCGACTACGCAGTTGGATTCGTTTTTTCCCTGTTTTGGGCATAAAAATGGTTCAAAAAGGCTCCGAACATTCGGCATTGCCCACAGACTTCACGGCTAATTAACCTGCAAATCCCCATCTTTGCCCCGACCCCGAATTGAACCGCTTGCCTTATCCAACTATGAGATTGCTTTTTTCCGCGCTTTTCAGCCTCCTTACCGCCTCTTTTTTTGCCCAAAACCCCGCGCCTGCCCAGCCCAAACTGGTCGTCGGCATCGTGGTAGACCAGATGCGTTACGACTACCTGTACCGCTATCAGGCCGACTATGGCCCCGGTGGATTCCGCCGGCTGCTCCGCGAGGGTTTTTCCTGTGAAAATACCCACTACAACTACGTCCCCACCTTTACCGGGCCGGGGCACGCCGCCATTTATACCGGCACCTACCCGGCCGTCAACGGCATCATCGCCAACGAATGGTACGACAACGAATGGGGCCGCCACCGCTACGTCACTACCGACACGACCGTGCAAACCGTGGGCGCCACGGGCCGCGCGGGTCAGCACTCGCCGCGCGTGATGCTCAGCACGACCGTCACCGACGAACTACGCCTGTCCAATGCCTACCGCTCGAAGGTGGTCGGCGTGTGCCTCAAAGACCGGGGCAGCATCCTGCCGGCCGGTCACGTGCCCAACGCCTGCTACTGGTTCGACGACAAATCGGGCAACTGGATCTCCTCGACTTATTACCCCGACTCCCTGGGGCTGCCGCAATGGGTGCAGGATTTCAACAGCCGTCGTTTGCCCGACCAGTACCTGGCGGCTCCCTGGAACAAACTGCCCGGCGTGCAATACGACGAGAGCTTTGCCGACTGGCATAAAAAAGGCTACGACTCGGGCCATTACGTGACCATGGAAGGTGGTTTTCCGCACGATCTGCCCGCCCTGCGGCAAAAAATGGGCATCGGCGTGCTTCGTTTCACCCCTTTCGGCAACACGATGACGCTCGATTTCGCTCTCGAAACCATCGATAAAATGCAACTGGGCCAGGGCCAGGCCACCGATTTTCTCTGCCTCAGCTTTTCCACCACCGACTACATCGGCCACCAGTTCGGCATTCACGCCGAGGAAACCCAGGATGCTTACCTGCGCCTCGATGCCGACATCGCCCGGCTGCTCACTTACCTCGACCAAAAATTTGGCAAAAACAACGTGCTGGTATTCCTGACCGCCGACCACGGCGGCGGCGAAACGCCCGCTCATCTTGTGCAAAATCAGTTGCCCGGGGGCATTTTTCCGGAAAGTCAACTCGAAACGGCCCTGGAAAACGCCCTGGCCGTTTCGCTGGGCGTCAGTGGGGATTTTATCGAAGAATGCGGCAACCAGCAGATCTGGTTCAACTGGGAAGCCCTCGACGACCTTGAAATGGATCCGAACAAAGTCGCCCTCACTGTCGGCGATTTTCTGCGGGCGCAAGCCGGCGTGTCGGAGGTCTGGACCCGCGAAGAGCTGTTTGCCATGCCTCCCGACTACCCTTTCGCCGCCGAACTGCGCCGCGGCATTCACCCGCGCCGCTCGGGGGATCTATTGTTCCAGTTGGAGCCCGGCTGGCACCCCGACGACAAGGCCTTCGGCACGGGCGGCTGCACCCACGGCTCTTCCTACCCCTACGACACGCACGTGCCACTGATCTGGTACGGCTGGCGCATGCCCGCCGGCGAAACCGTGCAGGCCGTCGACATCACCGACATCGCCCCGACGCTGGCGGCCATGCTGCGCATTACCGAGCCGAGCGGTTGCACGGGCAAGGTGATCACGGACCTGTGGCGGAAATAAACCGGCTGCCCGAAGGGCTCAACTGATGGTTGTTTTTCCTTCGCTTAAAAGTTGTGTTGCCAACCGTTGAAGATCGGCTTCAAGACCCGACCGACCGAGATCGACAAGGGCAATCCGCACCATTTCCAAAGGAAGGCGAAGCCCTTCGCCGGCCTGCTGCAAACTGAGCTCCGTGCCTCTTTTTCGGGCGTTTTCGAGCATGTCGCGCAGGCTTTCGAGCACCCAGGGCTGCACGATGGGCTCGGCATCCGGCGCCGTTTCCGACAACCAGCTGGTTTGCACGAGGTCGGGCTGGCGCTGGTCGGTCATGCGCAGAAAAACCGAGTCGGTGGGGATGCGGGCCTTCCCTTCCAGGTCGAGGCGGATCACGGCGTCCGTACCAAAGGCGAACATAGGCGGGTGGGCAAATTCAGGCTTGGCATCCGCCAGATCCGCCAGCAGGCTGATCGCCTGAACATCCGGGTTGTCCCTGGTTTTCAGCAAGTTCGCGAGGTTGTTCCGAATCACGGGAAGCAGGCGTTTCAGGTCCTGATTCCCGCGCTGAACGATGAGATAGGCGCCGATCATGCCAAAAATCGGGTTGTCAAATTTGCCCTCAAGGAGTTGCTCCATCATGTCGGGCGGCACCGGGATATTCACATTGTGCAGGCATTGGTGCGCAAGGTCGGCCAGGCGGGCGTCGGGGTCGTCGGCAAAAAAGCCATTGCCCAGCCTTGACATCTGGAAACGCAGGGTTTCGAAAAGCGGGTTTTCATTGGCGTACAATAAAAACAGCTGCGTTTGCCAGCCATTGAACAGGCAAACGGGTATCAGACGGTTCGGCTGGCCGGTGTAACGGAGATAGTATTGGCCGGCGCCGATCAGTTTGGAAAACACCTGCCAGCCATCGGCCTCATCGCCGCGACTGTCGTGCGCATTCAGGCGGCAGACGGGTTTCAGGTGTTCGTCGAGCAATTCGAATTGTTCGATCAGGATGCCGGGCCGCATCGGCTGGCGTTTGGAATGCCGTAGAAACAGGAAGAAACTGCTGTCGGCGGCGCCGAGCGGATGGTCGCAGGTCATTTCGCGGCTCCATTTTTGGGCAGGGCCGGTCTGGTATTCGTGCGAGGTGGCGGCCCCGGCGATTGGAGTCGAGGTAAAAACCTGCGGTTCGGGCAGTTGAAAAAGCGCGCCGTCGCCCTTGTGCACGACGGGGTATCGATCCACTTTGCCGAAGTGGTTGGCGCGAACGAGCACCGTGCCCGCTTCCACTTCTCCCGACCAGTCGTCGTAGCCGCGATAAATTTCCACGCCGTTGGGATCGAAAACGGTCACTTCCGTTTCCCTGGGGTATGTCACCTTCAAGGTGAACACGGGCGTATTGGCCACCGATTCGAAGCCGTTTCCGCCTTTTCTCGGCTCCCTGGGCGAGGCATTTCCCAGCACGACCTTGCTCTTTTCACTTTCCCGAAATTCCACGCGAAAGCGTGGCTCCTGGTTGAACGCGGGGTTGAGGGCTTTCACCAGTTCAATGGTGCGAAGGCTCACCGTGGAGCACAGCTGTGCCAGCGTGACGCCGCCTTCCGGCCGGGCAGCCTCGCCGTTGAGCGCTTCGAGCAACGCCGTGGTAAACAAACCGCGCACCTGGGTTTCGTCGGTCCCGCCGGGCTGCATCTCGGCTTCGTAGGCGAGGTTTTGATACTCCGTGGCAAAGCCGACCAGGTACTGTACCGTACCGCTGTCGGTCGCGGGTTTCGGCCAGGTGATATTGGGTTTGTGCCCCTCGGCATTGATCTTTCTGACACGGCAGCAGTCGAGGAAAAAAAATATTTCCCCGAACAGCCCCGATTCCTGAATGACACGCAGGTAGGCTTCCATCATCAGCGCATTACTGCGAAAAAGTTCGGACCAGCCGGGCATACAAAGGCCTACTTCGTTGGTATTCAGGCCGAGGCCGTGTCCTGCGAAGTAGAAATAAAACCGCCGGGCTTTGCCGCCGTTCTCCTGCTGGGCGCGGTCGAGCAGGTACATGAGCGCATCGTCCACGTCTTCCTGGACGGGCGTGGGGCGGGTTTGGCCGGGTTGTAAATCGGACAGTACCAGGCGGCGGTTGGGTTCGGGCACCCCACCGCCGGTGTCGGGGTTCGACAGCCAGTCGTACATCCGCTGTGCATCTTCTATGGGGCCATTGAGCGGCTGGTAGCGCGGGTAGTGATTGATGCCGATCACCAGGGCGTAATCATTTGCTTGCAGGGGCATGGCTCATTTGTTTTATTGACCCAAAAGGAAGGCCAGGCTGGCCAGCGTAGGCTCGTCGTTGTCGAAATTGCCGTGTTTTTCCGAACGGCAAAATGCGCCAGGGATCGGGGCCGCGATATCGCAGGGCGACAAAACAAGCCGGTCGCCGGTGTCGAAAAAGCGGCGTACTTCCTGCAGCACGGCGGACTTTTGGTAATAGGGATGGTCCCCAAACTGCCGCATCAGGCCGAGGATGAAGAAATCGCCGTCGCCTTCCAGGTCGTCGGTTTCGTCAGGGTATTTGTTGCTTTCGAGAATGCCCGACACGAGGTACAGCAGCGAACGCGGGTAGGCCAGCGAGGCCAGATGATCGGTTTGTTCGCAGTCGTCGGTCATGGTGAACATCCTGATCTTTTCAAACCGCTCGGGGTGGCGCACCACCTGTTCGTAAAATAGTTTGGTACGGCAGGCCGGCGCCAACAGCAGAATCCAGCGGGCTTTGATCTGATTGAATCCGTGCTCGTGCGCCGCCCGCAGCATGTGGCAAATAGCGATACTGCCCGCGCTGTGACCAACCAGATCGACGGTCCAGCCGGGATTGGCGCCGAGGAAGGCATCGAGTTTTTCCAAAAAATAGAAGCCGCCGTGGCGTTCGTCATTTTGCAGGCCGGTATTGGGCATCCACATGCCGTTTCGGGCTTTTTCCTTCATGGCGTCCCAGATCAGCGTGCCGATTTCGGCGACATAAAATTCGCGCAGGATTTCCTCCACCGTAGTAGCCAGCAGGCCGTGCTCGCGTTTGCGGATGTAGCGTCGGATGACGCGGATGACGATGCGGGCCAGGTTGGCCAGAAAAGCCATGGCAATGCCACGCTGACCGTCGGGGGTGCCGGGTTGCAGCATTTTTTGCAGATCGGCGCGGCCATCCAGTTCTTCTTCCAGTTCCGCTTCGATCTGGAGTTCGAGCATGGGCAGCCGGGATTCTTCAATTTTCTCCGCGCCGCCGCGAGCGCGCGCTTCCATACGTTCGAAGGGCCGGGGCGCCGACAGTTCCTGGTCCACCTGCGTGGCGTCGAGGGGAGCGGAGCCGCGTGCGCCGGTTTCTTCGATGCCCAGTTTTTCGCAGACCTTTCGGACCACGACCTTCTTCAACTCCTGAAACAGACCCGTTTGCTGTACTTTGTCAAACGAGGCCAGCAGCGTTTCGACGAGGCCTGTTTCCCAGACGAAGGTGTAGGCATGGCCTGTGTCCTTGTAGTTTTCAGCCATTTTACGGGCGATTTTCAGCCCGTTTTCCTCCGAAACAAGCCCGCCGTGAAAATGCAGGATGAGTTTTTTGTGCGGGGCCGTCACCAGATGCTGAAACAGGGCATCGACATCGGCGGCGGTGCTGCTGGTGGCGCCGTCGGATTTGAATTTTCCGCCCTGCCCCAGGTTGAGGTAGTGCAATTTTGATACTGGATCCATTTTCAATTTGGTTTGTTCGCTGCTAAAATAAGGGAAATTCAGGACCTGAATGGTCCCGTAAACTTGGGCTTCCAGGTTTCCGCGATGGCGAAGGCCCTGAACTTGGCGTCTTCGGCCACGGGCCCGGCAAAAAGTTCGTCGACCGTCGCGCGGAAAAGCGCCACCCAGCGGTCGAAATGCTCGGCCGTGAACGGCGCCTTTTCGTGCACTGGCCAGTGTTTTTCCAGCGGATTGCCTTTGTAGGTATCGTGACTCAACAGCAAAAATTCCCAAAAAGCATACATCCTGGGCAAATGCTCCGGCCAGTTGACCTGCGCTACTTCGTTGAAAATGAAGCCGATCACATCATCCTGCCGAACCTTGTCGTAGAAAGTATCGACCAGTTTGCGCACATCTTCTGCAAAAACAATGTCTGTCATGGTAGTCGGTTTGAAGTTGGGGAGTTTAAAGTTCAAAGTTTAAAGTTCAAAGTTGTAAGCGGTTGATGATTAGCGGGTTGTGCGGCCAACCCGGCAGCGCAAACGTCCACTCCTTCCTAAATGTCATCCGCTACGAACTTTGAACTTTAAACTTTGAACTTTGAACTCCCCAACTTTGAACTTTGAACTAAAAATCACACGTGGCGCCGTGCAGTTTCAGCCATTTTTCACAGGCTTTGTAGTTGGGCGAATAACGCTCCACGACTGCCCAGAAACGATCGGAATGATTGGCTTCGACCAGGTGCGCCAACTCGTGCAGAATAACGTAGTCCTGCACTTCTTCGGGGGCGAACAGCAGCCGCGTGGAAAGGTTGATATTGCCCGTCCGCGAACAACTGCCCCAACGGGAGTGGCTGTATTTCAGGGCAATAGAGCGAATGGGGCGGTTGACGGTCAGTCGGTTGATCTCTTGTACGCGGCGGGCTATGTCGGGGTAAAAATCGGAGGCGACAATCCTCGACAAGAGGGTTTTGGTCGTCTTCCGGTCGGCATGAAGGCTCAGCATTAGACAAATGGTATCACCCACCAGTCGGGCCGTGCTGGTTGCACGGGCCTGCTGTTCGATCTCGATCCTGTATTGTCGCGTGCCGACGGCAAGCAGGTCGCCACTTTGGTACGTTTTTTCAACAAATGCATCCCGCAAAGCGGGTTTTTTGGCAAAAACCTGCTGCACCCAGACCCGAAGCCGGTCGGCATGATGCGCCCACTCGCCTTCGCTCATCCCGCGCGGAATACGCACCGTGACGCCCGTATGCCGCAGGCTGAACGTCACGGTTTGCCGCCGCTCCACATGGATATTGACCGGCAGGTTGACCCCGCCGACGGCCAGTTGGGAGACGTATTTGGTGCTTTTTTTTGCCATTAAATTATCCTTTCCGGCGGGCAAAATCCTGCATCAGATCGACCAGCGCCTGCACGCCGGCCTTGGGCATGGCGTTGTAAATGGATGCGCGGAAACCGCCCACGGAGCGGTGCCCTTTCAGGCCCACCAGTCCGTTGGCTTCGGCCTCAGCCTGAAAATCCTTTTCCAGGGCCGCGTAGCGATCTTCCATGACAAAGCAGACATTCATCAGCGAACGGTCTTCCCGGGCCACCGTGCCGCGGAACAAGGGGTTGGCGTCGATCTCCTGGTACAAGAGAGCGGCCTTGGCCTTGTTTTTCCGCTGAATGGCTTTGAGGCCGCCGCCTTTTTTGAGCCAGCGGAGCGTCAGCATGGAGACGTAAATCGGGTACACGGGCGGCGTGTTGTACAGCGAGTTTTCCTTCACAAAAGTGCGGTAATCGAGCATGGTCGGAATCGTACGATTGACCTTGCCGAGCATGTCTTCCCGGACGATGACCACCGTGGTGCCGGCAGGGCCCACGTTTTTCTGGGCGCCGGCGTAGATCAGACCGAAAGGACGCACATCGACCGGGCGGCTCAAAAAGTCGGACGACATGTCGCACACGATCGGGACGGGCGATTTGGGGAATTTGTGCAACTGCGTGCCGAAGATGGTGTTGTTGCTCGTCAGGTGCAGGTATTTGGCGTCTTTGGGAACTTTATAACCCTTCGGAATAAACGTGTAGTTCTGTTCTTTGGACGAGGCCAGCACGTCGACATTGCCAAAACCTTTTGCCTCCTTGATGGCCTTGTTGGCCCAGGTGCCCGTGTCCACGTAGGCAGCCGTTTCGCCGGCGTCGAGCAGGTTCATGGGGATCATGAAAAACTGCGTGCTGGCGCCGCCGCTGAGCCAAAGGACTTGATAGTCGGACGGCAGTTCGAGCAATTCTCGCATCAGGGCGTTGGCCTCTTCGATGATGGCGGTAAATTCTTTGCCGCGGTGGGAAATTTCAAGCAGGCTCAGGCCGATGCCTTCGTAATTGGTGACGGCCCTGGCGGCTTCTTTGAGCACGGGTGCGGGAAGGATGGCCGGCCCGGCGGAGAAATTGTGTTTTTTCATTGTCTGGATGGAATTTACCGGTTCGGGAGCGTTGTTGCAGGCCGGCAAAGGTAGGCGTTTTTGGATGAAAACAGCACCGGACGCGCCGTTGTCGGGTCGCGTCCGGTGGATGGTTTTGACGATCTTGCCCTTGACCGAACGTCAGGGCATATTGAACATGGCGTAATAAGTTTTGAGGGTTGCGTCGGTCTCTTTGGCCTGAATTTCCTTGATCAGCTCGTTGAGCTCGCTTGCTTTGGCGTTGTCGCCTTTTTCATGGTAAAAATTGCGGATGTCGGCGATCGATTTGGTCGCGGTAAACCGGCGCCAAAGGCTCTCCTTGGGGTTCAGTGCCGTTGTTTTGAACACCTCGACCGCTTTGCCGGTGACGACGGGGTCGTTGAGGCCCGTGAGGTAGCTGCCGAAATGATTAAAAAATGCCATGGCCGCCATGCCGTCCATTTTGGTCGCCTTGTTTTGGTACCAGCTCAGTTGAGCAGGGTCGGGTTGTTGGGCATACAGTTCGGCAAGCGCCAGTACGGTCGCTTCGGAATCGTCGTTTTCGAGCGATTTGGACGCTTTCACCGCCGCTTCGGGGTCGACCTGCGCCAGGCCGTTGAGGCCCGCGCCCACGACGCTGTAAGGCTGTTCGGGGCTCAGGGCTTTCTGGAGAACGGGGACGTACTTTTTGTCGCCCGTCTGGCCCAGCGCGGAAAGTGCCGAGGCGCGCACGGACGGTTCGGGGTCGCTTTCCGCCAGTTTGGCCACGAGCGCGGCTGCCTGCGGGTCTTTCATATCGGCACGGTCGATCGCACGCGAGCGGATGCCGTGGAATTTGTCCTGAAGCGCGTCGGTGTACACTTTTTGCGCGGCGGCCGACTGGTCCTGGGCAAGGGCGTCGAGGGCTTCCCAGCGGTCACGGAAAAGCGGCGCATGATAGTATTGGAAAATCCACTCCTCGGTCGTGTGGCGGTCTTCCTTGACCGCCAGCAGGGTTTTGTCGGCATCCACATTGACGAGCGCGGGGCGCACAGGCGCATCGAACGTGAAGGTTTGGCTGCGCTTGGTCACGCGGATATTCTCGCGGCGCACACTGCCGTCGGCGGCGTAGAGGTCGACCTTGAGCGGCAGTTCAAAAATAGGCGCTACGTTTTCGCCCTCCTGGGTCTGCGTGATGGTCACGGTTTGTTTTTTGGTCTTTTCATCCCATCCGTAGCTGATGTTGATGATGGGGTGTCCGGCGCCGAAAAACCACTGGTTGAAGAACCAGTTGAGGTCCTGTCCGCTCACGTCTTCGAAAGCCAGACGCAGTTCGTGGGCTTCGGCGTCGGTGTATTCGTTTTTCTTGAGATAGCGCTGCAGGGCTGCGAAAAAGGCTTCGTCGCCGAGGTAGCTGCGCAGCATGTGGAGCGCGGCGCCGCCTTTGTTGTACGAATGGGCGTCGAACATGGTTTCACGGTCCGAGTAGCCGAAATGAATCAGCGGGTGGCCGCCGTCCTGGGCGCTGAAAATGTAGCCTTGCTGCTCCTCCATCTCATGCATATCGGCCTCGTCGCGGCCGTATTTGTGTTCGAGCCAGAGGTATTCGGAGTAGTTGGCGAAGCCTTCGTTGAGGGTCAGGTTGGCCCAGCTTTCGCAGGTCACGAGGTCGCCAAACCAGTGGTGAAACATCTCGTGCGCCACCACTTTTTCGTTGAGCCAGTGGTCGTCGAGCAGTTCGCGGCTGGTTTTTTGCATAAAATCGCCGAAAATGACCCCCGTGGTATTTTCCATGGCCCCGCTCACGTAGTCGCGCACGATGATCTGTGAAAACTTGGGCCAGGGGTAGTCGTAGCCCAGCGTTTGGGAGAAAAACTCCAGCATTTCGGGCGTGTGGGGGTAAATATCTTTTGCGTAAGGGGCGAATTTGGGTTCTACGTAGTAGTTGACCTCGATGTTGCGCCACTTGTCTTTCACCACGGCGAAATTGCCGACGGCCAACATGAACAGGTACGGCGCGTGGGGTTTGTCCATTTTCCAGTAGTCGGTGCGGGTGCCGTCGGGGTTTTTCTTCGACGACAGGAGCAGGCCGTTCGACAGCGTGACGAAGCTGTCGGCCACGGTCAGGTACATTTCCTGGGTGCAGCGTTCGTTGGGCTTGTCGATGGTCGGAAACCAGAAGGAATTGCTTTCGGTCTCGCCCTGCGTCCAGATCTGGCGGGGTTTATCCGGGTCGCTGCCATCGGCATTGATAAAATACAGCCCCTTGTCGGCCGTGATGGCGGCGCTGCCGCCGTACGACTCGCGTTCCTCGGGTTTGGCCGTGTAGGTGATGACGACCTTGTATTCATCCTTGCGGGTGAAGGTTTTGCCGAGATGAACGACCAGTTTTTCGTTGTCGTAGTCGTATTTCAGCGGTTGGGTTTGGCCCTCGAAGCTCACCGATTTGATGTCGAAGTTTTTGGCATCGAGGGTCAGGTGGTCGGTCGGATAGAACCAGGGGCGCAGGGTCAGGGTAGCGCGGCCGTTTGCGCGGCGTTTGTCCCAGTCGAACGACAATTCGAGTTTGGTATGGATCAAATCGTGCTCGAAGGTGTGGGAGGGGTTGTAAGGGGGCAGCGTGTCCAGTTGTTTGACCGGCTCGGGGCGCACATCGGCCCCGTCCATGAGGGTGTACTCCACGGGTTGTTCTTCATCGCCCATGGCAGGCTTGCCCATATCTTCGAATTTGGAAGGTTCGTTGGGCGGAACAGGCGTACCGGTAACTTTATCCGCGGCTTTACGGGTGCAAGCCGGCGGCAACAACAAAACGGCAAGCAGGGCCGGAAGCAGGAATTTTTTAATCATGGTCAAATTCAAAATGTATGGTAGTGTAGCTGGATGATCGGATGCTGCGAAAGGCGCTTTACCTGTGGTGCCCTTTCCATAATAATTGTGGCATTAAGACGCAAAAATGTGTGGGCGGTTGCCGGGTTTTATCAAATTTGCGCCGTTTTTCGGCTAATCCCCCGTTTACGGTTTTTTTCAACGCAATTCAAACGCCCGTGGAGACAAAAACGTACGCATTCTCTGAACGACTGATCAATTTTGCCTGGACCTACGGCCCGCAAGTCCTGATGGCCATCGCGCTGCTTATTGTCGGTTTTGGGGTCATCAAAAGGCTGGTGCGCGGTTTCGATGTTTTTATGCGGAAACGCAAACTCGACGACAGCCTGCGCCCCTTCTTCCTGTCGCTGCTCGACGTCGGCCTGAAAGTCATCCTGCTGCTCGTCGTGGCGAGCATGGTCGGCCTCGAAACGACTTCTTTCATCGCCATTTTCTCCGCCCTGGCTTTTTCCGTGGGCCTGGCGCTGCAAGGCAGTCTGGGCAATTTCGCCAGCGGGGTGCTTATCCTGCTGTTCCGGCCTTACAAAGTCGGCGACCTGCTGACCGTCAATGGCATGACCGGCCACGTGGCTGAAATTCAGATTTTCAGCACCGTCCTCCTCACGCAGCAGGGCAAGCGCATCATTATCCCCAACGGAAAAATGACGGAAGGCGCCATCGAAAACATGGGGCACGACACGCCCGTGCAGGCCCAGGTGTCGCTGCTCGTGGATGCCGAAAGTTCGCTCGATCACATCCGCCAGATTGCCGAAGACGTGATCAGACGCAGCGCCCATGCCATGCCCGACCGACTGCCGTCCGTGCAGGTGAGCGGGATGAGTCGCGACGATATGAAGATCGATATCGGCTGCTGGACGAGCGGCCAACACTACAACGACACGCTCGACTACCTGTACGAAGCGCTCAAAAGCGCCTTCGATGCCAACGGAATCAAACTGGCCAAGGAACGACGCAAACAATCCGTCTGAGCCATGTCGCCCGACCCGTCCGAGCAATTGCTGGCCTTTCTGCTGCGTCACTCCGCCCTTGCACGGGAAGACGCACTGGCCTTTGCCTCGGCCTGGCAAGTACAACGCCAGCTAAAACGGGGCGAATACCTGTGCCCGCCCGGCAAGGTGGAACAACATGTCTGGTTCGTGGCCAAGGGGCTTTTTCGGATTTATTACTCGACGGAGCAGGAAGAGGTCTGCGCGGGTTTTGCCTACGAAGACACGATGGTAAGTTCGTTTCCTTCCTTTGTGCGGCAGGCGCCCTCCGTTTTTTCTATTCAGGCGCTGGAAAAATGTACCGTACTGGGCATCACCCGCGGCGATCTGCATGCGGCGATCGAACGCTGGCCGGCCGTGTCGCGGCTCTGGACGGGCATGCTTGAACTGGTCGTGGCCGGTTTGATCGAACGCGAGATCGAGATCAGCACGACTACGCCCGAGCAACGGTACCACAACCTGATGGCCCGCGCGCCCTACCTTTTTCAGCGCGTACCGCTCAAACACATCGCATCGTACCTGCGGATCAAACCCGAGACGCTGAGCAGGGTCAGGGCCGCGGCCTTGTCCCGCTGATTTCTTGATTTCAGTCAATTTTCAGGCCGCGGCAAGGGCAGACTTTTGTGCCATTGATTTACCAAAACAAATGTCTGCCATGCAACGTCCTGTTCTTTTTGCCCGCATCTACCTCCTTTTACTGGCGGTCGCCACGCTGAATATCGCCCTGAAAGCGCTGCTCGACCCGCAAACCGTGATGGATTTCGTCTCGGTTTCGCTCGACGGCAACGTCACCGCCCGCAACTCGATCCGCGCCCTGTACGGCGGGGTCAATTTCTTCTTCGCCCTCTACTGGATCTACGCGGCTTTTCGCGCCCAAGGCACGGGCCTGATCCTCGCCGCCCTGTACACCGGCGGGTTTGTTTTCGGCCGCGTCTGGAGCATGGCCGCCGACGGCCGCCCGGGCGAGTTTGCCCTGCAATGGCTGGTCACCGAAGCCGTTTTTATGGCAATGGCGGTCGCGCTTCAATGGTGGCAAAACCGCAAAAACGCCACCCTTGCTGTCGCTGGTTTTTAAAAACCGGACTTGTTGCGATGCGGCTGGTCGATTTTTACCCTTTGATCTGTTTCCACCGCAAAGACACAAAGGCGCAAAGGGGGCGCGAATTTCTCCGCGCCTTCGCGGTAAAAATGCCGCGCGACAAGTCGAATAACGACCCCTGCAAAGCCCCTGTGCGACGTTTGTTCGCGCAGGGGCTTTTTAGCGTCAAATACAGATTCCCGTTTTCCGTTTGTTCAAAATTGCCCTAACATTGTTGCGGCTTCTCACCCTGCACCTGTCATGAAAATCATTCTGTTCTCCCTTTGTTGCAGCCTGCTGACCCTGTCGGGCATCTCCGTCCGACGACCTGCGCCCTCGCTGTTGGGGCGTTGGGAGGTGATCAAATATTCGGAACAAGGCATTCCTGTTGATAAAAAAGGCGACGCCGCGGCGCAGGCGCGAACGGTGTATGCCCACGTGAAGGAAGCACGCGCCCGGCAATTTTACGGCTTCGACGACCGCTGGGACGAGCTCAACCGCCGCGAAACGCGGGCCTTCCAACGCTGGTCGGAGCTCGACAGCCTGAACGAAACGCAACGCGTCGCGGAAGCCATCCGGACCCCTTATTTCGTCGTTTTTTTCGCCGACAGCACCCTGGCCGCCTACAACAAAGTACCCGTCAGCAACCTGATCCTTTTTCCTGAAAAAAGACATTACGAATACGCGCCCGCTACCATGAGCATCGACATCTGGCAGCCCGACGCCCTGGCGCCCTATGGCAAATGGGACGCCCAGATCCTGCATTTCGACGAGCAACGCCTCACCCTTTTTTTGCCCGAAGAAGCGGAAGTGGTCGAACTGAAAAGGGCTGATGGTGAGCTGCCCTGATGATGTTCTTCCTGTTAAAAAAACGTTGATCCTCCCTGTCTGCCCGTGCATTACCCGCTGGAAATATCGCTTGGCGCCGCGCGCATCAATGCGCACCTGATCTTTGAAATGCTCGCCTACACGGCTGGTTATCAGGTTTATATACGACTTCGGCGGCGTTCGGCCGACCGCATCAGCGACGAGCACCGCAACTGGATACTGCTCGGCGCGGCGGCCGGCGCTTTTTTGGGCAGCCACCTGCTCGGGGTGCTGGAAAAGCCGGAGGATTTGCCTCACTTCGGGCTGGCCTATTTTATGGCCAACAAAACCGTGCTGGGTGGCTTTCTCGGCGGGCTGGTGGGGGTAGAGTGGACCAAAAAATTGCTGGGCGTCAGCGCTTCTTCGGGCGATCTGATGACCTGGCCCATCCTGCTGGCGCTGGCCATCGGGCGGATCGGGTGCCATTTTGCCGGGCTGGGCGACGGCACGCAGGGTCTGCCTTCCACGCTGCCCTGGGCCGTCGATTTCGGCGACGGCATCCCTCGGCATCCCGTCAACCTGTACGAAATATTGCTGCTGGCCGGCATCGCGCTTTTGCTCCGCAAGCTTGAAAAAAACGGCCCGCTGGCCGACGGCTTGCGGTTTAAAATTTTCATGATCGTTTACCTGGCCTGGCGGTTTGTGGCGGAATGGCTCAAACCGGCCTGGTATTTTCCGTTCGGGCTTTCCAGCATCCAGATTGCTGCCCTGGCGGGCTTGATTTATTACAGAAAAACGATCGTTTCGCTTTTCAAACCCCTTCCCAAAGGTTTTTAAACCCAAACAAATATGGAACGCCCTTACATCTACTACGACTTCACCCTGTCGCTTTGCCCCGAGTGCCTGCGCCGCATCGATGCCAAAATTATCATCGAGGGCGACAATGTGTACATGCTCAAACGTTGTCCCGAACACGGCGCCTCCAAAGTGCTCATTGCCACCGACGCGGCGTACTACCGCACCACCCGCAACTACGCCAAACGCAGCGAAATGCCCCGCAAATTCAATACCCGGACCCATTTCGGCTGCCCTTACGATTGCGGCCTGTGCCCCGACCACGAGCAGCACTCCTGCCTCACCATCGTCGAGGTGACCGACCGCTGCAACCTGGCCTGCCCCACCTGCTACGCCGAATCGGCGCCCCATCACGGCCGGCACCGCACCCTCGAAGAGATCGAGCACATGCTCGACCTCGTGGTGGCCAACGAAGGCCAGCCCGACGTGGTGCAGATCAGCGGCGGCGAACCCACTGTGCACCCGCAATTCTTTGAAATTCTGGACATTGCCAAAAAGAAGCCCATCCGGCACCTGATGCTCAATACCAATGGCATCCGCATCGCCAAAGACGCGGCTTTCGTGGAGCGGCTGGCCTCGTACATGCCCGATTTCGAAGTTTACCTGCAATTCGACTCCTTCCAGCCGCATGCGCTCGAAAGCCTGCGCGGCGAAAACCTGCTCGACGTGCGGATGCGCGCCCTCGAACACCTCAACCGTTTCAACCTCTCCACGACGCTGGTCGTCACCCTGCAAAAAGGCCTGAACGATCAGGAAATCGGCGACATCATCCGTTTTGCCCTTCAACAGCGCTGCGTGCGCGGGGTCACGTTTCAGCCCACCCAGGCTGCCGGCCGTTTCGAAGGGTACAACCCCGCCACCGACCGCATGACGCTGACGGAGGTGCGCCGCCAGATCATCGAACAGACCGGTATTTTTCAGCCCGAAGACCTCATCCCTGTGCCCTGCAACCCCGACGCGCTGGCCATGGCCTACGCCCTGAAAATCGACGGCGAGGTGTTTCCGCTCACCCGTTTCATCAACCCGCAGGACATCCTCGACAACTCCCGCAACACCATCGTGTACGAGCAGGACGAGCGCCTGCACCAGCACATGGTCCAGTTGTTCAGCACGGGCAACTCGGTGGAATGCGCCACCAACGAACTGAATCAGAGCCTGATGTGCTGCCTCCCGCAGGTCAGCGCCCCCAACCTGGGTTACGAAAACCTGTTCCGCATCATCATCATGCGGTTTATCGATGCCTGGGACTTCGACGTGCGCGCCATCAAAAAATCCTGCGTACACATTGTCAGTCCCGACGACGGCAAGATCATTCCTTTCGAAACCATGAACCTGTTTTACCGCGACGCCGCCAAACGGGCGCGGCTGGAAAAATTGCGCGGCGAGCAGGCGATGGTGTGAACGTGGCTTTCACCGCCAAGACGCAAAGGCGCAAAGAAATTCGCGAACCCTCCGCGTCTCCGCGGTGAAAACGACGCGCAAACGCCCTAAATGGATAGCGTTACCTTAATTTTACAACCAATTTCAACCTTGTCAACCTGACCTTATGGAAGAACAACCGCTCGATCAGCCCCAAATCCCGTTTGAACCGCCCAAGCGTATGCCGCTGGGCAAGGTGGTCATGATCAATTTCATCATCATGCTGGTCTACATGGCCCTGACCAGCACCATGGCCGGCTCAGGCGGCAGCGAAGCCGGGCTGGGCATGGTGATTGCCGACGCCATGCTGGTCGTCGCGCAGGCCGGCATCAATTTCCTGATCGGGCTGATCCTCGTATTCACCGACCTGCGCCACGTGGGGCAGGCCATGCTGATCTCCAGTTTGCTGACGGGCGCCGTGGGTTTCGGGTTGTGTTTCGGGAAGGCGGCGATGTTTGGGTAGAGGAGAAAATGCATCCGCATTGCAGTGATTTTTTCATGGTAAGCGGCACGTTTTTACCGATGTTGCGTCCCTACGGGACGGGGACGCGGGACCTGTCCATGGGCTACCGACGTTGTGTCCCTACGGGACAGTGTATGCCAATGTTACATCCTTATTGGACGAGGCGTCGCCACAGGGAATTGTTAGCCCATGCCGGGGAGCATTTTGTTTAGACACAACATTGAATCTTATTAATGGCCGAGGCATTGATAGTGAATACCCCCCTAACCGTGCCCCGTCCCGTAGGGACGAAACATCGGTAGAAAACGTGACGATGGGACAAACCCGTCCCGTTAGGGATGCAACATCGGTAACCGTGCCCCGTCCCGTGGGGACGAAACATCGGTATAAAACGTGACGATGGGAACAAACCCGTCCCGTTAGGGACGCAACATCGGTAACCGTGCCCCGTCCCGTAGGGACGAAACATCGGTAGAAAACGTGACGATGGGAACAAACCCGTCCCGTTAGGGACGCAACATCGGTAACCGTGCCCGTGAGACCCTTCCCTTCCCGTCGGGCATTTCCATGTCGGTCGCTAATTTTTTAGCCGATGGATTTCTCGTGCCAAGGCCTGACTGATTTGTATGTATTTATCCAGCCCCGTGATCTCGTACAATCGTTCAAAAACCGGCAAGGCTTTTACCAGATAAGCTATGGCCTTCGGGATTTGTCCCATGGCTTCGTAGAGCGCGGCAAGTTTGTAATAGGAAACGCCCAGGCCAAAAAGCAGATCGGCGCTTTGGGGGTTGGCTCGGTAGAGTTCTTCTCCGAGTTGATTGTATTTTACAAAATAGACCAGCGCGGTGTCGAATTTACCTTGCGCCTGATATATCTCCCCTAATTTGGAATACGAGATGGCCAGCCCGTTTTTCAGGCTTTCGCTTTTGGGGTTGTCTCGGTAGAGCTCTTCTCCGAGTTGAGATCGTTTTACAAAATAGACCAGCGCGGTGTCGAATTTCCCCTGCGCCTGATAGAGGAAGCCTAATTTTTCATACGAGATGGCCAGCCCGTTTTTCAGGCTTTCGCTTTTGGGGTTAGCTCGGTAGAGATATTCAGACAGCTCAGCTTCTTTTACAAAATAGACCAGCGCGGTGTCAAATTTCCCCTGCGCCTGATAGAGGTCCCCTAATCTTTCATACGAGATGGCCAGCCCGTCTTTCACGCTTTCGCTTTGGGGGTTAGAACGGTAGAGTTCTTCTCCGAGTTGAGATCGTTTTTCAAAATAGACCAGCGCGGTGTCGAATTTCCCCTGCGCCTGATAGATGTCCCCTAATTTTTCATACGAGATGGCCAGCCCGTTTTTCAGGCTTTCGCTTTGGGGGTTGTCTCGGCAGATCTCTTCTGTCAGTTTCAAGTCTTTTTCAAAATAGACCAGCGCGGTGTCGAATTTCCCCTGCGCCTGATAGAGGAAGCCTAATTTGGAATACGAGATGGCCAGATTGCCTTTGTAAAAATCATTTTGCGCCTCCTTTGTCGTCAGGCTGGCATATTGCCTTTGTAATTCCGCATACGCTGCCATAGCCCCCGAAAAATTACCGGTTTCCTCGTGTATTTGCCCCACAAGCCCGTAAGCGTTAGCCACCTGCCAGGCCTCGGCGCCGGGCATGCGATTGAATGTTGCCAGCCAATGCAGGGCTTGGTCGTAGCGGTTGATGTCTTCGAGAAAAACGGCGTAGTCGTACACGTTCTGGGCGTTGGTGCTGTCGAGCCGGATGAGGTAGTCGTAGGCCAGCGCCACGCTGTCCCACTCGTAGCGGGTGCGGTGGAGGTCGGCTTTGAGCCGCAGGGCCTGCATGGTTTCGCGGGTGCGCTGGCGCTGTACGGAGTCGCGGGCGGCGGCTTCGCGGTACAGCTCTGCGATGCGCTCGCGTTCTTCGAGTATTTTCCGGGCCTGCTCGGGGGTGTTTTGCAGGAGCGCCAGGGCCTGGTCGAGTTCGCCGGCCTGGAACAGACGGAAGGCCTGCTGGTATTGCTCGCTGGCGTCGTCGAGGTTGATGCGCTCGTATTTTTGGGCGAGTTCGCGGGCGTCCTGCTCGATCTTTTTGGCGCGGGCCTCGGCCAGCTCGATTTCGGCGGAGAGGGCTTCGATGCGGTCGGCGTTGGCGGCGGCGTTTTTTTGGAGTTCGGCGCGTTCTTTTTCGAGCTGGCTCAGCTTGCGCTCGATGGCTTTTTCGCTTTCGGTTTTGCCGACGTTGTAGATCTTTTTCCGGAAATCGGCGATGTATTCGGGCCGGGCCATGTAGATCCGGACGGCGTCTTTTTGCCCCGCCACGGCTTTCAACTGGTCGGTATTGACCACTTCGAGGCCGCTTTTTCGCACGCTGAACCGAAAACTCTCCTGCTCGGGGATGCCCACCAGAGGCAGGCGAAAAGCGCCGTCGGCCCCGGTAGTGGTCGCCTGGGAGCGGCCGTAGTCTTCCTCCACCTGGGCGTTGATGACGGGTTCGAGGCGGCCGGTTTCATACTTGCTGTTTTGCACCGTGACCATACCGCCCAGTACGGTTTGCTGGGCGAGGGCGGCCGTGCAGACCCATATCCCGAGGAGGGTCAGCCATGTGTTTTTCATTGGATTTTATTGAATTGGGTACGTTATTTTGAAAGCACCACGTTGAGCGGTGCGCCGGTCTGGGGGTAGGCGGTTTTGGTGAGCAATTTGTAGCCGGTCCGGGTAAACTTGACTTCCTGCTGTTTTTGTTGCAGCGGCTCGGGAATGATGATTTCGTAGTAGCCGGTCTCGTCGGTGGTGTCGCGCAGGGCGCCGATGGACGCCACGACGCCGGGCAGGGCCCTGTCGCCCTCCTGTACGGTGCCGAACACTTTATCGAGGCCCTGCAGCGCCACTTCGAGGTAGATGCTGCCCGAGGGTTCGACGCGGTACTTGCGGCCGGGCCGGGTGGCCTTGTAGGGTTCTGAAAAATCGACATTGAGTTGTACGCTGTCGCCTACCACGAGGTTTTGGAAAAAAGCCTGTCCGTTTTCGTTGATGGAAGCGCGTTTGCGCTCGCCGCCGGGCACGTCCATCACCACGAAGCCTTGCTGGCGCAGGATCATGTCCTGGGCGCCTTGTTTGCCGTGGACGAATACGGTGACGGCCGTTGTTTTGGGTTCGTTGCAGCGGCTGTCGTCTTTCACGACCCCGGCGGGATTGACCAGGTAGACCAGCGCAAACACCCCGATGGCGCTTCCGCTTTCAGCCCTTTGAGTTCGAGGTGAAACGCGCCGGGCAGCAGCGTGGCAATACCGCCGGCGCCGAGGGCCATCAACAGGCGGAACACGTTTTCCACCGAAGCGCTCGGGCAGGGGATAAATGCGGCGAGGGCGATAGCCGGACCCAGCAACAGGAGCAGCCCGATGATCAAGGGGAGTTGCGATGGCCGCGCTGGCGGCTTTGGGGCGCCGTCAGACGGGTCAGCGGCAGCACGCTGCGCATCGTCGGGGAGCCGCTCGATCAGGTCTTGCAGCGCCAGATGGATGGCGTTGAGTTGCAGGGCGTAGTGTTTTTCGTCAATAATCCCTTGCAGGCGTTCTTTTCGCAAGGTATTGAAGCGGCCGGCCTGATGGACAATGTCCTGGCGGAGGTACTTGTCGTTCAGTTCGTTTGAAATTTCCCGCAGGGCATCGACGACCTGCTCGGTGTCTCCATTGGACAGCCATTGGCGGAGCATGACTTTTTTGGGCGGCATGACGATTTGGTTTGAGCGATAAAGATAATACGCTCATCTTATGATCAAACCTTTGCCATTCACCCGGGCCAATACCTCACCCTCTCCCGCTCGCCCCCACCAGTTCCCGCAGCGCCGAATTGAACCCCTCCGCTTTTTGCAGGGCTTCGAGGCTCAGGTGCATGCGATAACGCCAGTAGTGTTTGGGGTTGGCGGGCACGTTGATACGCTCCTCGTCCGGGTTCTGACGGCGCAGGGCGCCGTCCATACCCAGCAGATCCTGAATCTGGAAAATAGCCCACATGGCCGGCGAGTGAAAATGCTGCGCCAGAATGGTCCGGGCGATCCAGGGCTCGCAGAAATAAGGCGCATGGCCTTCGTAGCCGAGTTGTTCGTTGAAAAAGCGCTGCGTCAGGTCGCGGTCTTCCTCCCACCAGCCGCGAATGGTACTCATGTCGTGGGTCGAAGGGGTGACCACGGCGAGGTAGGGCGCGTCTTTGGGGTTGAAAAAACGAAGGCCTGCCTGCTTGGGCATGCGCTGTATTTCGAGGCTCAGGATGCCCAGAGCGCGCATCACGTCGGGCACGCAATCGGGCACCATGCCCAGGTCTTCCCCGCAGATGAGCATCTCGGTGGAGCGTTTGAGGTCGGGCAGTTTTTCGTAGGCTTCGCGGGCCCAGAAGTCGTCTTGCCGGCGGAAGAAATAATTGACGTACAAGGCTTTAAGCGGTTCCTTCACCTCGGCAGGCAGGAAGCGGAACGAAGCCGTTTTTTCCATGCCAATGCGGAAAGCATACCCGCCGGGCACGTCGAGCAGGATCACGTTGGCGATCAGGTCGTACAGCCCGTCGCGCAGCCGGACGTTCTCCTCGGCCGTGAGGGCCGAGGTGTTTTTGCCTTTTTTCGCGCCTTTGATGGCCACGGGATGCTGTTGTTGCTTAAACCATTGCTCTACTTTTCGCTGCGTATCGTAGTCGGGCAAAAGCGTGTACTGGCTCAAACCCGACCAGTGGCCGCTGTCGGGCGTTTGGTCGAGGAAATTGCGCCGCGCGTAATCAGCCAGTTCTCCAAAGATTTCCTGCAACACGGCATCGTTGATAAACGGGCGGCAAAGGCGGTCGCCATTAAAGCCGATACCCGCCTCGTAAAACTCATGCTCTCCGACAGGAATAGCGGGTACGAACCACCCGAGAATGCCCTGAACGGCATCGAGCGGAATGCTCCAGATGCGGAAAAAGCCGAGAATATGATCGATGCGGAAGGCGTCGAAATACCCCCTCATCTGGGCGAAACGGCGGCGCCACCAGGCAAACCCGTCCTGTTTCATTCGATCCCAGTTGTAGGTCGGGAAGCCCCAGTTCTGTCCGGCCACCGCGAAATCATCGGGCGGAGCGCCGGCCTGCTGGTCCATGTGGTACAATTCGGGCTCCATCCAGGCATCGCAGGAGTGGCGGTAAATGCCGATCGGAATATCGCCTTTCAGGGCGAGGCCGCATGAATGGGCGTAGTCGGCAGCCGCTTTCAACTGACGGTGGAGCTGCCACTGCACGAAATAATGGATGGCGATCTCGTCGTGGTGCGCGGCGTCGGGCGCCGAAAGTTGTTCGATGGCCGGGGCCGAATAACGGCTGTGTTCGGGCCAGCGTTCAAACTCGACCGTGCCGTGTTTGGCTTTCAGGTAACAGAAGGCCGCGTAGGGCAGGAGCCAGTGCCGGTTTTCGGCAAAGTAGGCCTGATAGGCCTTGTCTTTGGCCCAATCGGCTTTTTGTGCGGCGTAAAGCAGCCGGATCATCTCCCATTTGGCGGTCATGACCGCTTCGTAATCCACGGCTTCGAGGGCATTGAGCGCTTTTTTCCGCGCGGCGAAAGGCTGGAGCAATGCCGCGTGTTTTTTGCCCGCAACTTCCTCCAGATTGAGAAAAACAGGGTGCAGCGCAAACGCCGAAATAGCCGCGTAAGGATAGGAATCGGTCCAGGTGCCGGTCGCCGAAGTGTCGTTGACGGGCAGCAACTGGATCAATTTAAGCCCCACGGCCTTGCCCCAGTCGGCCAACGCGTGCAGGTCGGTGAATTCTCCCACCCCGAAGCTGTTTTCACTGCGCAGGCTGAACACAGGAATAGCCACCCCGGCGCCGCGCCAAGCGGGTTGGGGCAGTCGGGCAAACCCGTCGTTCAGCACGGTCATGCTGCCCGCAGGCGAAGGGTACAGCGGGCGGTTGGCGCCGTCTTCAAAACCGAGGAAGCGATGCGCCCGGGTGTCCCAGATGCCGTATTTGTAGGCCAGCGGGAAGTTTTCCCGCGTCAGATCGAGCCGAATCGTCCACCAGTCGCCTTCGGGTTGCAGCAAAAGCGGCGCGGCACTGTCCCAGTTGCGCAGACCGACGCCGTGACCGAGCAGGCAAACGACCTGACCGGGCTGGAGCATGGGGGCTTTGACGCGAAATAAATGGGAAGCCTCACCCCCCGGCCCCCTCTCCAAAGGAGAGGGGGAGGCGCCCTCATTTGCTATCGCCTCCCCCTCTCCTT
>JBGAHL010000018.1:0-97759 GCA_044226205.1 Saprospiraceae bacterium | reverse complement strand
TCGACAGAACCGTTGGACTGACCGCAGGTGCTGTTCGTCGGCGTGGTCGTCAGCGAAAGCGCGTTGGGCTGCGTGATCGTGGCGCTTGTGGTTGCCGTGCAACCGTTGGCATCCGTCACGGTCACCGTGTAGGTGCCGGCGACCATGCCCGTCAGGTCTTGCGGGTCGTTGTCGGGGGTTTCTGCGCCGTCGTTCGACCAGTCATAGGTGTACGGCGTCGTGCCACCCGTGACCGTCAGGTCAATTGCGCCATTCGAGCCGCCGTAGCAGGAAACGTTCGTTACCGTTTTGGTCAGCGACAGCGCTGTCGGCTCCGTGATCGTGACGCTCGTGGTGGCCGTGCAGCTGTTGGCATCCGTCACCGTCACCGTGTAGGTGCCGGCCGTCAGGCCCGTGAGGTCTTGCGTATCGTTGTCGGGCGTTTCAGCACCGTCGTTCGACCAGTCGTACGTGTACGGCGTCGTGCCGCCAGATACCGTCAGGTCGATCGTGCCGTTCGAACCGCCGTAGCAGGAAACATTCGTGGAGGTTTTGGTCAGGGCCAAAGCCGTCGGTTGGCTTATCGTAGCACTTGTCGTGGCCGTGCAACCGTTGGCATCCGTTACCGTCACCGTGTAGGTGCCGGCCGTCAGACCCGTGAGGTCTTGCGTATCGTTGTCGGGGGTTTCAGCGCCGTCGTTCGACCAGTCGTACGTGATCGGGGCCGTGCCGCCGGTCACCGTCAGGTCGATTGCGCCGTTATTGCCACCGTTGCAGGTAACGTTGGTTACCGAGGTGCTCAGCGACGGACCGTTGGTGTTGTTCACCGTTACGCTCGTCGTGGCCGTGCAACTGTTGGCATCCGTCACCGTCACCGTGTAGGTGCCGGCGGCAAGGCCCGAAAGGTCTTGCGGATCGTTGTCCGGCGTTTCAGCGCCGTCGTTCGACCAGTCGTAGGTGTACGGCGTTGTGCCGCCAGATACCGTCAGGTCGATCGAACCATTGGACTGGCCGCAGGTGCTGTTGGTCGGCGTGGTCGTCAGCGAAAGCGCGTTGGGCTGCGTGATCGTGGCGCTCGTGGTGGCCGTGCAACCGTTGGCGTCCGTTACCGTCACCGTGTAGGTGCCGGCGACCATGCCCGTCAGGTCTTGCGGGTCGTTATCCGGCGTTTCTGCGCCGTCGTTCGACCAGTCGTACGTGTACGGCGTCGTACCGCCACTGACCGTCAGGTCGATTGCGCCGTTCGAACCGCCGTAGCAGGAAACGTTCGTCACCGTTTTGGTCAGCGACAGCGCTGTCGGCTCCGTGATCGTGACACTCGTGGTGGCCGTGCAGTTGTTGGCGTCCGTCACCGTCACCGTGTAGGTGCCGGCCGTCAGGCCCGTCAGGTCTTGCGGGTCGTTATCCGGCGTTTCCGGACCATCGTTCGACCAGTCGTACGTGTACGGCGTTGTGCCGCCAGATACCGTGAGGTCGATCGTGCCGTTCGAACCGCCATAGCAGGAAACATTCGTGGAGGTTTTGGTCAGGGCCAAAGCCGTCGGTTGGCTTATCGTAGCACTTGTGGTGGCGGTGCAACCGTTGGCATCCGTTACCGTCACCGTGTAGGTGCCAGCCGCCATACCCGTGAGGTCTTGCGGGTCATTATCGGGCGTTTCTGCGCCGTCGTTCGACCAGTCGTAGGTGATCGGGGCCGTGCCGCCGGTCACCGTCAGGTCAATTGCGCCGTTATTGCCACCGTTGCAGGTAACGTTGGTTACCGAGGTGCTCAGCGACGGACCGTTGGTATTGTTCACCGTTACGCTGGTCGTGGCTGTGCAACTGTTGGCATCCGTCACCGTCACCGTGTAGGTGCCGGCTGCAAGGCCCGAAAGATCTTGCGGATCGTTGTCCGGCGTTTCTGCGCCGTCGTTCGACCAGTCGTAGGTGTACGGTGTGGTGCCACCCGTAACCGTCAGGTCGACAGAACCGTTGGACTGACCGCAGGTGCTGTTCGTCGGCGTGGTCGTCAGCGAAAGCGCGTTGGGCTGCGTGATCGTGGCGCTTGTGGTTGCCGTGCAACCGTTGGCATCCGTCACGGTCACCGTGTAGGTGCCGGCTACCATGCCCGTCAGGTCTTGCGGGTCGTTATCGGGCGTTTCTGCGCCGTCGTTCGACCAGTCGTAGGTGTACGGCGTCGTGCCGCCAGATACCGTCAGGTCGATTGCGCCGTTGGAGCCGCCGTAGCAGGAAACGTTCGTCACCGTTTTGGTCAGCGACAAGGCGGCCGGTTCGGTGATGGTAGCACTCGTCGTGGCCGTGCAGCCATTGGCGTCTGTCACCGTCACGGTGTACGTGCCGGCGACCAGGCCCGTCAGGTCTTGCGGGTCGTTATCCGGCGTTTCAGCGCCGTCGTTCGACCAGTCGTACGTGTACGGCGTTGTGCCGCCAGATACCGTCAGATCGATTGCGCCGTTGGAACCGCCAAAGCAGGAAACATTCGTTACCGACTTGCTCAGCGACAGCGCCGTAGGCTGGCTCAGCGTAACAGTGGTTGTAGCGGTGCAATTGTTGGCATCCGTTACCGTAACCGTGTAGGTGCCGGCTACCAGACCCGTGAGGTCTTGCGTATCGTTGTCGGGCGTTTCAGCACCGTCGTTCGACCAGTCGTACGTGATCGGGGCAGTGCCGCCGGTCACCGTCAGATCGATCGCGCCGTTCGAACCGCCAAAGCAGGAAATATTTGTCAAGGTCGTGCTCAACGTCGGGCCGTTTGCACTGTTGACTGTTGCTGTTGTTGTTGCAGTACAGCCATTAATATCTGTTACCGTAACGGTAAATGTACCGGCAGAAAGGCCCGAAAGGTCCTGGGTATCGTTGTCCGGCGTCTCGGGGCCATCGTTCGACCAGTCGTAGGTATAGTTGGGCGAGCCGCCGGATACCGTTAAGTCAATCGAGCCATTGGCCTGGCCGCAGGTGCTGTTTGTAGTAGTTTTGGTCAACAACAAGGCAGTGGGTTCAGTCAACGTTGCACTTGTCGTGGCCGTGCAACCATTAGCATCCGTTACCGTCACGGTGTAGGTACCGGCCGTCAGACCCGTAAGGTCTTGCGGATCGTTGTCCGGCGTTTCAGCGCCATCATTCGACCAGTCGTAGGTGTATGGCGTCGTGCCGCCGCTGACCGTCAGATCGATCGCGCCGTTGGAGCCACCATAGCAGGAGACATTGGTTGTTGTTTTGGTTAAACTCAGGGCCGTCGGCTGGCTCACCGTCACGGAAGTTGTCGCCGTGCAACCGTTGCCATCCGTTACCGTCACCGTGTAGGCGCCGGCTACCAGACCCGTAAGGTCTTGCGTATCGTTGTCGGGGTTTTCAGGGCCGTCGTTCGACCAGTCGTATGTGATCGGGGCTGTGCCGCCGGTCACCGTGAGGTCAATTGCGCCATTGCTGCCACCGTTGCAGGAAACGTTGGTTACCGAGGTGCTCAGCGACGGACCGTTGGTGTTGTTCACCGTGGCGCTTGTTGTGGCCGTGCAGCCGTTGGCATCCGTCACCGTCACCGTGTACGTGCCGGCGGCAAGGCCCGAAAGGTCTTGCGGATCGTTGTCCGGCGTTTCAGGGCCGTCATTCGACCAGTCGTAGGTGTACGGCGTTGTGCCGCCGCTGACCGTCAGGTCGACAGAACCGTTCGAACTGCCGCAGGTGCTGTTCGTCGGCGTCACCGTCAGCGACAGCGCATTGGGCTGCGTGATCGTGGCGCTTGTCGTGGCCGTGCAACCGTTGGCGTCCGTTACCGTCACCGTGTAGGTGCCAGTTACCAGACCCGTGAGGTCCTGGGTATCGTTGTCCGGTGTTTCCGGACCGTCGTTCGACCAGTCGTAGGTGTACGGCGTCGTACCGCCGCTGACCGTCAGGTCAATTGCGCCGTTGGAACCGCCGTAGCAGGAAACGTTCGTTACTGTTTTTGTCAGCGACAATGCGGCCGGTTCGGTAATCGTGGCGCTTGTCGTCGCCGTGCAACCGTTGGCGTCCGTTACCGTCACCGTGTAGGTGCCGGCCGTCAGACCAGAAAGGTCTTGCGGATCGTTGTCCGGCGTTTCTGCGCCGTCGTTCGACCAGTCGTAGGTGTACGGCGTTGTGCCGCCAGAGACCGACAGGTCGATCGCGCCGTTGGAGCCGCCGTAGCAGGAAACGTTCGTGGAAGTTTTGCTCAGCGACAGGGCGGAAGGTTGAGTGATTGTTGCACTGCTGGTTGTAGTACAAGTATTGGCATCCGTTACCGTCACGGTGTAGGTGCCGGCTACCAGGCCAGAGAGGTCCTGGGTATCATTGTCAGGATTTTCAGCGCCGTCGTTCGACCAGTCGTAGGTGTACGGCGTTGTGCCGCCGGTCACCGTCAGATCGATGGAACCCGTGGCGGCTCCGTTACACAGCACATTGACCACCGTAACGGAAGAGGACGGAGACGGATTAACCGTAATCGTCAAAACATTGGACTCTCCAAGATATTGAACACAGCCTGCACGACGTGAGCACCTGACAAAGCAGGTCGTTTGAGTGATCATCCCCGGGTCATACGTAGCCAGGTTATTTACACCGGGCGCTGCCGACCAGTTGGGGTCGCCAATAACAGGTGGGGTGCAACTGGTGGTACTATAAACCCACAGATACTCGGTTGCACCACTGCCAGTACCGCCCGAAGGGCCAGTCACACTGGTGAACGGAGCAGGGTCGAAAGCGCCGCAATTGGACTGCGAGCCGCTTATGGTACCGCCGTTGTTAAAGTTTTTATCAGGAGTAACGGTTATGGCATCCGATGCGGTACAGGCCGCACCTGAAGCATCAGTGACAGTCAAAGTGTATGTGGCAGCAGCAGTACCCGTAGAAACAGTGATGCTTGTGGTAGTAGCACTGTTGCTCCATGAGTAAGAGTATGGAGGAACGCCGCCCGTTACAGTAGAGGTAATGGTGTAATTCTCAGAGCCGCACACAGAAACATCGGGGCCGAGATTGACAATCAATTGAGGCGACTGCGTAACGGTAGCGCTCGTCGTGGCAATACAGCCATTGGCGTCGGTGACCGTCACTGTGTAAGTACCAGCCGTCAAATTGGAAAGGTCTTGCGGGTCATTGTCGGGGTTTTCAGCGCCGTCATTCGACCAGTCGTACGTGATCGGGGCAGTGCCGCCGGTCACCGTCAGGTCGATCGAACCGGTTGAACCGCCATAACATGGAATATTCGTGGCGGAAGCGCTGAGTGTCGGGCCGTTGGTGTTGTTTATCGTTGCGCTCGTCGTGGCCGTGCAACCATTGGCATCTGTTACCGTCACCGTGTAGGCGCCGGCGGCAAGGCCCGAAAGGTCTTGCGGATCGTTGTCCGGCGTTTCAGGACCGTCGTTCGACCAGTCGTAGGTGTACGGCGTTGTACCGCCGCTTACCGTCAGGTCGATCGAACCATTGGACTGGCCGCAGGTGCTGTTCGTCGGCGTCACCGTCAGCGAAAGCGCGTTGGGCTGCGTGATCGTGGCGCTTGTGGTTGCCGTGCAACCGTTGGCATCCGTTACCGTCACCGTGTAGGTGCCGGCTACCATGCCCGTCAGGTCTTGCGGGTCGTTATCGGGCGTTTCAGCGCCGTCGTTCGACCAGTCGTAGGTGTACGGCGTCGTGCCGCCACTGACCGTCAGGTCGATTGCACCGTTCGAACCGCCGTAGCAGGAAACGTTCGTCACCGTTTTGGTCAGCGACAACGCCGTCGGCTCCGTGATCGTGACGCTCGTGGTGGCCGTGCAGCTGTTGGCGTCCGTCACCGTCACCGTGTAGGTGCCGGCCGTCAGGCCCGTCAGGTCTTGCGTATCGTTGTCCGGCGTTTCAGCACCATCGTTCGACCAGTCGTACGTGTACGGCGTCGTGCCGCCAGATACCGTGAGGTCGATCGTGCCGTTCGAACCGCCGTAGCAGGAAACATTCGTGGAGGTTTTGGTCAGGGCCAAAGCCGTCGGTTGGCTTATCGTAGCACTTGTGGTGGCGGTGCAACCGTTGGCATCCGTTACCGTTACCGTGTAGGTGCCAGCCGCCATACCCGTGAGGTCTTGCGTATCATTGTCGGGGGTTTCAGCACCGTCGTTCGACCAGTCGTAGGTGATCGGGGCCGTGCCGCCGGTCACCGTCAGGTCGATTGCGCCGTTGTTGCCGCCATTGCAGGAAACGTTGGTTACCGAGGTGCTCAGCGACGGGCCGTTGGTGTTGTTCACCGTTACGCTCGTCGTGGCCGTGCAACTGTTGGCATCTGTCACCGTTACCGTGTAGGTGCCGGCTGCAAGGCCCGAAAGGTCTTGCGGATCGTTGTCCGGCGTTTCTGCGCCGTCGTTCGACCAGTCGTAGGTGTACGGCGTTGTACCGCCGCTTACCGTCAGGTCGATCGAGCCATTGGACTGGCCGCAGGTGCTGTTGGTCGGCGTTGCCGTCAGCGACAGCGCGTTGGGCTGCGTGATCGTGGCGCTTGTGGTTGCCGTGCAACCATTGGCATCCGTTACCGTCACCGTGTAGGTGCCGGCTACCATGCCCGTCAGGTCTTGCGGGTCGTTGTCCGGCGTTTCTGCGCCGTCGTTCGACCAGTCGTAGGTGTACGGGGTCGTGCCGCCACTGACCGTCAGGTCAATTGCGCCGTTGGAGCCGCCGTAGCAGGAAACGTTCGTCACCGTTTTGGTCAGCGACAAAGCGGAGGGAGCAGTAATGGTTGCGCTGGTTGTGGCCGTGCAACCGTTGGCATCCGTTACCGTCACCGTGTAGGTACCGGCCGACATGCCTGTCAGATCTTGCGGGTCGTTATCCGGGGTTTCAGCGCCGTCGTTCGACCAGTCGTAGGTGATCGGGGCTGTGCCGCCGGTCACCGTCAGATCGATCGCGCCATTCGAGCCACCGTTGCAGGAAACGTTCGTAACCGAGGTGCTCAGGGTCGGCCCGCCGGCGTTGGTCACCGTTGCGCTCGTGGTCGCCGTGCAACCATTGGCATCCGTTACGGTCACCGTGTAGGTGCCGGCCGACATGCCTGTGAGATCCTGCGGGTCATTATCCGGCGTTTCAGCGCCGTCGTTCGACCAGTCGTAGGTGTACGGCGTCGTGCCACCAGATACCGTCAGGTCGATCGAACCGTTGGCATTGCCGCAGGTGCTGTTGGTCGGCGTCACCGTCAGCGACAGCGCATTGGGCTGCGTGATCGTGGCGCTTGTCGTCGCCGTGCAACCGTTGGCATCCGTTACCGTCACCGTGTAGGTGCCGGCCGCCATACCCGTCAGGTCTTGCGGGTCATTATCCGGCGTCTCGGCGCCGTCGTTCGACCAGTCGTAGGTGTACGGCGTCGTACCGCCACTGACCGTCAGGTCGATCGAACCGTTGGCGCCGCCATTGCAGGAGACGTTGGTCACCGTTTTGCTCAGCGACAGGGCCGCCGGAACCGTGATGGTGGCGCTCGTGGTTGCGGTGCAACCGTTGGCATCCGTCACCGTCACGGTGTACGTGCCGGCCGACATGCCCGAGAGATCCTGCGGGTCGTTGTCGGGGTTTTCGGCGCCGTCATTGGACCAGTCATAAGTATAAGGAGAGGTGCCGCCACTTACGGTCAAATCAATTGCACCGTTGGAGCCGCCGCTACAGGACACATTGGTCACTGAGGTGCTTAGGCTGAGGGCGGCTGGTTGATTCACGGTGGCAGTTGCCGTAGCGGTACAGCCATCACCGTTAGTAACAGTGATATTATAGGTGCCGGCCGAAAGACCGGTTATATCGAACGGCTCGGTTGTAAGTGCGGAACCCGAACCTGTACCGCCGCCGGTCTTGGACCAGTTGTAACTATAGTTGGGCACGGAGCCCGAAGTTACATCGACGGTAATTTTGCCGTTGCTTCCGCCGTTACAACTTGGCGATACTGCCGTGGCAGTGATGGCCATGGTGGAAGGCTGGCTAATGGTGGCGGTACCAGTGGTGGTACAGCCACTATTATTGGTGATCGTCACCGTATAGGTGCCGGCGCCTAAACCGGTGATATAAAAGGGTTCGGTCGTGCTGCTGCCCGAGCCGGAGCCTCCACCGGATTTAGACCAGGAATAACTGTACGGGCTGGAGAAGCCCGCGGTAATGTCTATCCCCAATTGACCATCGGAGCCGCCGTTACAGGTCACGTTGTCTTTGGTGTAAACCGTGGCGCTGAATGTCGAACCGGCATTGACTGTGACAGTCGCCGTAGTCGTACAGTTGTTGCCGTTGGTTACGGTCAGGTTGTAAGTACCCGCCGAAAGACCGGTTATATTGAATGGTTCGGTAGGCAGGTTGCTGGCCGATCCGGAGCCGCCCCCAACCTTGGTCCAGTTGTAACTGTAGTTGGGCGTGGTGCCTCCGGTAACGTCTACCTGGATTTTACCATTCGCACCGCCCCCGCAAGTCGGCGCTGTCTGTGTTGCGGTAATTGTGACCGCCGGGTTGACCGTAACCGTAAGGATATTTGATTCGGCATTGTAATCCGTACAGCCGACCCTTCGGGAGCACCGACGGAAGCAGGTTGTTTGCGTCAACGCGCCAGGGTCGTACGTAAGACCGGTCGCACCGGAAATTGTCGTCCATTGGGCGCCGTCGAAACTTGCCGGCGGACAGTTGCTCGTGGATTTAATCCAGATGATTTCCAGGTTGCCCGACCCGCCGGATGGCGAAGACACATTGGTGAAGGTAGCCGGGTCAAACGGGCTGCAGCCAGATTGGGAAGCAGCGATCGTACCGCCATTGGTGGCGTTATCGCAGACAGTCTGGACGCACCAGCTATCTGTTTTCAACCAGCTGCCAGTGCCATATCCGAACACAACAACGTAATACGCGCCCGAGGGCACCGTACTGGTCAGGGTGTAGTAGGACATGTTGGGCAGGGTGCCCTCCACGGCAACTGTCGTCTGCGAAATCCACCCCCAGGAGCTGTTAAAGTATTGAATACCGACCCAGTGGTTATACGTCCATGGGTCGTGCGAGCCGGCATATACGCCCAGGCTCAGTGTTGTTCCGGCGGCTATCCCGCCCGATGTTATGGTCTGGTAAAAGGAATTACTCGCGCCATCGGTAATTTCAAATTGCCCGGAATTCGCACCGCATTGCGCGGCATACGTACCGGAATAGAAGTTACCGCCATACCACCCCCAACCAGTTGTTCCATTCTCAAAACTGGGGTTTTGTACCAGGTTATTCGGACAATCGCAATAGGTAACTGTCGCCCCTTCTCCTTTCTCCGGACCTCCTTTTGTGGGGTCGCTGCTGGCAAAAACAGGCAGGCTTACAAACAGGGAAGCCGTGACCAGGAGGGACTGTCGAACGATTTGGTGTACAAAATTTTTCATAAGTTCAAATGTGTTGAATTGAACAACTGAGTGTCAGTGTTTTGGAAAAAACGGTCATAGGCGTTGCATTGACCGCTTCATTCCGGCACGCATACAGCAAGCAGGAACGACTTTGTGCGATCAGCGCAAAGCAGAATGGATACAAGGCGCCGCAGCGCCTCAAACGGGGTGGCGTAGGAAGAAAATAAGATTAGGGCGTGCGATGAAGGGCTGAAAGATTATACCCGGCGAGAACCGGGGGGAATGCGGACGTTGGAGAAACGTGTTACTATCCGACAATCCCTGGGTAAGCCCGAAAATCAAAGATGACTGAATAAAAACGGGGTAGTTTTTGACACAGTCACGTGTGGAGCGTTATTCTGATTAATTTGGCAAAGGTAGCGTTGATACGGATTGAGTCTAAATCCGTCACCTTATTTTAATTTAATTATTCTGCTATTTTTGTGACATCTAATTATAACCAACTGATTATCAATAAAATAAAATTCACTCAAGCATAGAACAAATTGGGGTTGCCGTTTTTTTATATACCCTAATAAGGTTAGGTCAATTTGATTTATAAACGCTGCAACAACACCAACAAGGTCAATACACTGGTTGCCTTAGCCAATGTCTCGGCAAAAACAACGTCCCAATCCACTTTCTTTTTTACTTCTTCCGGATGCGTTTCAGGCGCCGGTTTCCGCGCTATATTGATGGTCGATCCTTTGCTCACTTTGGGGTAAATTTTAAACAGTCCGAAGTTCTTGGTCCGCCTGATGCGGCCGTTGGCTTCCTCTACGGTGAGCGCCTTGCGCTGCGCCTGATGGCTGAATCCCGCGGCATATTCTTTGACATACCAGCCGGCCCGTTTGCCCGGTTTGTAGGCGACATTGATTCCGCCGTTGTTCCCGATAATCTTATCCGGATAAAGGTCGAATGCCCTCGATGCCCCGCGTATGCTTACCAGGTCTTTTATCTTCGGGATCTCCAGTACGTCGCCGGCTTTCAGGACAAAATTATGCCGGTTGGAAGGGTTTTTGAGGACCGCATCCAGTCGCAGAACAATAAAGCCCGTTTGGCCTTCCGAACGGTAAAGCGTAGCGCCGGGCGGAAACGCTTCCGTTGTAAGCCCGCCCGCCCGCTGGATCAGGCTCGACAGTTGTTCGTTTTTATCAATAAGGGCATACTCCCCGGGGTAGCGCACTTCCCCCCGCACCGTGACCATCTTTTGCAAGGCAAATTCGGGGATGGTCCGAACGACGATAATATCGAAGGGCTGTAACTGAAACCCGTTGTTATTCAACACATTGAAGGCGCTGTCGATGGCAAAGGTTCCCACCACAACCGAGGTGGGCTGATTCTGGCGAATCATCACGCGAAACACGTCCACCCGATCGGAAGCGGCTTCGTACCGCAACCCACCGGCCAGCGCAATCACATCCTGGAGTTTCAGGGATTCGTTCCACTGATACTCGCCGGGATTGCGCACCGCCCCTTTCACCTGCACCGAATACACGTCGCTGAACAGTTCCTTCGATTGTACCAAAAGCCGGTCAAACGGCTCCAGCACCAGGTTGTCGGCAGCCGATGGATTGCCGATGACCTGGGGGATATTTACCCTGACATAAATCTTCTCTTCGGGGTTGTCGCGCCGCGTCCGAATGAGGTAGGCAAACGACGCGGCATCGGGGCGAAGCCCCCCGGACAGTTCGATCAGATCGCTGATCCGAAGCGTACGGCCAGCGTCGTACGGAAGGGTGCGCGCATCGCGAAAAGCGCCTTCGCTTTGTATGGTAGCAGGGTCGGCATAGCGGCTTTGGGCGAAAATGATCAGCCTGTCTTTGGGCAAAAGAGGCAAGTTCTGCACCCCGGCGGGGTTGGCCTGAATCCTGGCGGGATCGACCGGCAGGTATTCCTGCGTACCGTCGGGGCGGGTACGTTGCAGGTAGGCAAAGTCGGTTCGGGCCTCGCGATTGAGTCGCGCCCGCGACAACAGGTCGGCCACGGTCATGCCTTTTTCGTAGGCAAACGTGCCGGGAAAATCCACAGCGCCTTCAATGGCCACGATATTTTCCGCGGGGACATTGACGGTCCGGATCGTCACTTCGTCGCCATCGAGCAGGTCGAAATCCTGACCGCGCGCTTGCAAATCAGCCAGATTGACATCGATCACTGTTTTTTGCTGATTGACCGTTCGGGCAATCTGAATGCTTGTTGTGTAGGCATCGTCGCGCAGACCGCCGGCCCACTCGATCAGCCGCGATAGTTGCTCGCCCTTGATCAGTTCGTAACGGGCCGGCCGCCGAACGGCGCCATTGATGGCCACTACCCTTTCTGCCACTGGCACGAAGATGTTGTCGCCGCTTTGTAAATACACATTTGAGCCGGCCGGCGCGAGCAAATACTGGTACACATCGAGGCGGCGCGGCGCCTGCCCGGAACGGTAGAGGGTGATGTTGCGCACACTCCCGATATCGGTAGGCCCGCCCGAGGCCACGAGCGCGTTGAAGGCAGGATTGAGCGCAGAAAGCCGGAAGGAGCCGTAGTCGAAAACCTCCCCGGTGATGGTCACGTCGATGGATCGGGCGGCCGTCAGACTGACGGCAAAATTGGCGCGATCGACCGGATAGCGCCGGGCGAAAACCGCCTGCAATTGCTTTTTCGCCTGCTCGTAGGTAAGCCCGGTGAGGTACACCCGGGAGAGTGTTTTGGGAATGACGTAGCCCTCCTTATTGACCTCCAGTTCCTCGCTGTAAGCGGCCACCTGTCCCCAGATCGATACGACCAGTTTGTCGCCAGGCCCCATGATGTAGTCTGCCGGGATGGTTGTTTCACTGGTTTGGCGGTAAACGCTCAATTGCCGGTCGCGGAAAATTTGCTGACCATAGATGCGGGAGCCAGGACCGGGCGAAGGGTCTTTGTGTTCTCCGGAAGGGGCGTTGGCATGTTGCGAAGGCGAGTCGTCGCGTTGAGGATTCTCCTGTTTCGGGGCGGGGGGGGGTGTGTTGTCCTCTTTGGGGCGCGCATCATCGAGTTCGCGGAAAATCTCCATCAATGCCTGGCGAGCCGCCGGAATCTGGGATTCAGACAAGTTATTCGGATCGAATCCCCTGGCGCGCATTCTGGTCTCGACTTCATCGGGATTGTAACCCCGACTGCTGATTTCCGCCCTGATTTGTTCCGGCGACAACTGTGCCGGATTTTGCGCTGCCAGTCGAACGGCTGCACCGAACAACAGCATCGGCAGCAGAAAAGCAAATAATGGTTTCATAATGCTCGACCGCGCGGGCAAACTGGTTTGATTAAAAACTTTTTTGATCAGGCGCCGTATTGCGCCTTGTAATAATCCTGGTAAGCACCCGAAAGAACGTGCTGAAGCCAGGCTTCATTTTCAAGGTACCACTTCGCCGTCTGCCGGAAACCCTCTTCCGCCCTGATGGAGGGCGTCCAGCCCAGTTCCTCCCGAATTTTGGAGGCATCGATGGCGTAGCGGCGGTCGTGTCCGGGGCGGTCTTTCACAAAAGTAATCAGCCCGCGGGAAGCGCCGGCAGGGCGTCCCAGCAACTCGTCCATGATATCGCACAAGGTTTGTACCAGCGCGATGTTGGTCCATTCGTTGTTGCCCCCGATGTTGTAGGTTTCGCCGTTGCGGCCTTTGTGAAACACCGCGTCGATGGCCGATGCGTGGTCCTTGACCCACAGCCAATCGCGGGTGTACAAGCCGTCGCCATAGACGGGCAGGGGCTTCTCTTGTCGTATGTTATTGATAACCAGCGGAATGAGTTTTTCCGGAAAATGGTTGGGGCCGTAGTTGTTGCTGCAGTTCGACAATACGACCGGGAGCCCGTACGTATGAAAATAAGCCCGCACAAAGTGATCGCTCGACGCTTTGGAAGCCGAATACGGCGAACGCGGATCGTAGCGGGTTTCTTCGGTAAAGAAACCCTCCTCTCCCAGCGAGCCGTACACTTCGTCGGTACTGACGTGGTAAAAACGTTTGCCCTCGTGTTGGCCTGCCCATGCATTTTTAGCGGCATTGAGCAAGGTGACCGTGCCCAGCACGTTGGTGCGCACAAAGGCGAGCGGATCACTGATCGAACGGTCCACGTGGCTTTCCGCAGCGAGGTGAATTACCCCGTCGAAGCGGTATTTTTCAAAAAGCGACTGTAAAAAGGCGGCATCGAGGATGTCGCCTTTTTCAAAAAAATAATTGTCGGCCCCCTCCACGTCGCGCAGGTTTTCGAGGTTGCCTGCATAGGTGAGGGCATCGAGATTCACGATTCGGCAGGCCGGATATTTTCCGACGAAATGCCGCACCACATGCGAGCCGATAAAACCTGCGCCGCCGGTAATCAGGATGTTTTTCATGATCAGACTTTAACCGCCTTTTTAAAATATTCGTACGTCAGTTTGAGCCCCTGGGCGCGGTCATAACGGGGTTCCCAGTTGAGCAGGGTGCGCGCCTTGGTGATATCCGGGCGGCGCTGCTTGGGGTCGTCGACGGGCAAAGGCCGGTAGTCCACGTATGCTTTGGGATTGCCCACCAGTTCGAGAATTTCGTGAGCGAATTGAAGGACCGTGATTTCCGAGGGGTTGCCGATGTTGACCGGGAGGTGATAGTCGCTCAGCAAAAGGCGGTAAATGCCTTCCACGAGATCGTCCACGTAGCAGAAAGAGCGGGTTTGCGATCCGTCGCCGAACACCGTCAGGCCTTCTCCGCGAATGGCCTGGCTGAAAAATGCCGGCAGAACGCGCCCGTCGTTGACGCGCATGCGGGGGCCGTAGGTGTTGAAAATGCGTATGATGCGGGTTTCTACGCCGTGATAAGTATGGTAAGCCATGGTAATGGCTTCGAGGAATCGTTTGGCCTCGTCGTACACGCCGCGCGGCCCGACGGGATTCACATTGCCCCAGTATTCCTCGGTTTGCGGGTGCACCAGGGGGTCGCCGTACACTTCGGAGGTGGAAGCCACCAGGATTCGGGCGCCTTTTTCCTTGGCCAGGCCGAGGCAATTGTGGGTGCCCAGCGCGCCCACTTTCAAGGTCTGAATGGGCATTTGAAGGTAGTCGATCGGGCTGGCCGGCGATGCGAAGTGCAGGATGTAATCGAGTTTGCCCGGTACGTGAATGAACTTGGAGACGTCGTGGTGGTAATATTCGAAGTCCTTTTCCTTAAACAGGTGTTCGATATTGGCCAGGTCGCCGGTCAGCAAATTATCCATGGCGATGACCTGGTATCCTTCGGCCAGGAAGCGGTCGCTGAGGTGAGAACCGATAAAGCCGGCAGCGCCGGTGATGAGGATGCGTTTTTTCTGCATAGTGTGAGGGAAATGGGATGTACGGGCTTGGGAAGTGCAAAGATAGACAGGTAATTCGGGCAACGGCTGTCAAATTCTGTGCCCTGTTGCAAGCGGTCAACTTTAAAGCAAAATTTAATCCGTAGAAAAAGTTGGAAAAATCGGAATGCCGTTTACATTTGCTGTCTACTACCTGACAGTCCACAATTTTTTGTGGCATACCCCGATACGACGAACGCTGTTTCAACTGAAAACCAAAACGATCCCGCATTTTTCCGCCCTTACGATCAGGCAAAAAACCAGATAATCCCCACCCTTTCCTGCGATTTACAGCTTCTGCTGACTTACCCGCACTCTTTTTGTTTTTCCGATCTTATCCGTTGTTTATCAACGTGTTGAGGCGTTTGTCCCTATACGACTTTCGCATCGGCACGAGATTTTTCATTTGACCAGGCTCCGTGCTTCAGGGTCTGTAATTTGGTTATCTGTCATCAGGTAGCCCGGTAATGCTATTATGATCAAGCATGCACTGGAATTTTTACGTTCCGAGCTCGACACTTACATCAAAAGCCAGCCAGGCCACAACGATCCGAAGTACGTGACGTTGGGCAATGTCGCATTGATGGACTCCGAAACCAACGATGCGCTGCGAAACACCCTTCTGATTACCCTGGTCAATGTGGAAGAAGAAAGCACCCTTAAAAACATCAAGGTGATGCACAAGCAGGCCAACGGAACCGTACGGTTTGAAAATCCGCCGGTGCACCTCAACCTCTACATCCTCGTCAGTGCCAACTTCCCCGACAATTACGACAATGCCCTGATTCGCCTCTCGCAGGCCATTCGTTTTTTCCAGGGCAAACGGCTGTTCAATCTGCAAAACGCGGTCGGAAACAGCCTGAAAATAAAGGCAGCAGACCCTGACGAACCAGAACGGCTCGATATCCAGGAAATGGAAATCATACTTGATCTGTACACGATGACATTTGAGCAGATCAACCATTTGTGGGGGTCGCTGGGCGGCAAACAAATCCCCTTTGCCATGTACAAAGCCCGTCTGGTGCGCATTCGCGAACCGCACTTTGCCGGCGATGCGCCGCCTATCGAAATCATTCAGCAGGAAGCCCGACCACTCGATCACAACAATACGCCCCAATGAGTACCCTGATATTCAAACGCTTGTTCGAAGTGCGATTGCTGCACGAATTTTATCTCGCCGACGACGAGCAGGCAGGGCAACTCTTTTATGAAAAAACGGCAGACGAACGGCGGGACTATTTGCAAAAAATCATCTTGCAGGGCAGGTACGATATCCTTCGCGACCTGGAAATAGAACCCACTCCCGACACCGCCGCAAGAATGCGCGGGCAGCAAATCAAACTGGGCCGCAACGCGACCGGTTTTTTCGTTGGGCTCGAAGTGGTTGCAGACAATGCAAGCAGCCCTGCTTTGTTCAAACCGCGCAAACCCCTTGAAACAGGCTTCCGGCTGTCCTTTTTGATCAAAGTGCGCAACCCGGGTTTTCATGCCCGCACCGCGCTTCGGCTGCGGCGCCCCGATGCGCTCAATGCCTTTTATCTGTGGACCAATGCGGGTAAAACCGCGAGCGGAAGCGGATTCCCTTCTTTGTCCGAACCAGCGCCCGTTTTTACCTCGGGACAAACCTACGAGCCCGGCGAAATCGTGTTGATCGGAGGCGACTTGTACGAAGCCGTCTCACGCACACAAAACGCCAACGCCGACAACTGGGCGATCACTGCGGGTCAGGGCTACACCACAGAAAGCGACCGCAGGGCCCTGCCCAAACAATTCCCCTGGAACTGGACGGCCGCACCGGGCCCGGCGACTTTTATTCTCAACACCCCGGCAGGCGACGAGGTAAAAAGGATAACCGTCAATGTGACAGAAAACAGCCGGCGTATTCCACTCAATTTTTCACGTCAGGTATTGGCGGACGGGAGCCTGGGAGCAGCTATTCCGGATGGTTTTTATCGCCTCGTTGTACAAGGCGGCCCTTCCGACATCGAGGCGCCCGTCTTTTTGCATGGCGAATTGTCCGGAGGCGCGCCTTCGGGTTCGAATCCCTTTTCCGGCAGTTCAAAACTGCTGGGGCTGGTCGAAATTGTCATCGGCGAACCGGGTCAGGCCCTGCCCCTCCTCGATGATCTGGGGCGGTTGCTTCAGATTCCACTGACAGGCGGAGGAAGCACACACCCGGTTTTTGAAGTCCGTTTTCTGAGTCGAAGCAGCTGGTGGCGTTATCGGTCGGACCGCGACCTCACCCTGCAGGCGCAAAATGAAGCGGTCGCGCTGCTCGATCAGGCAGGTAAAGACCTGGTAACCAAATCGCCGCGACGTTTTTTCAATTTCCCGCAAAGTATCAGCCCCCCGGCAAGCGCTGCGCCGGTCTGGCTGCCCAATCCCGCTCCGGAGGGCTTGCGGCCCTCGCCGGATGGCCGATTGTTTGCCGAAACCTTGATTTCCAAAATACCCAACCTGATTATATCAACTTGAATATCAATCTTTTCATTCACAAAATGATCAAAATATGAACTACCGGACCCCGGGCGTGTACATTGAGGAAATAGCCAAATTTCCTCCATCCATTGCCGCCGTGGAAACAGCCATTCCGGCTTTTATCGGGTATACCGACAAAGCGGAAAAACGCGGAGAAAGCCTCCGCAACAAGCCTACCCGAATATCTTCCCTGCTGGAGTACGAAGAGTACTTCGGCGCCAGCCAACAGGAACAAAATCTGGTAGTGCGGATGCAGCGTACCCCCAGCGGCCGGTTGCAGTTCAACGCCGATTTTGACTGGAGCGACGGCAAAGGCCCGTCCAAACACCTGATGTACTACGCCCTGCAGCAATATTTTGCCAACGGCGGCGGCCCTTGCTACATCATTTCAGTCGGTGGCTTTCTCGATTTCGGCACGACGATTTCTGACAGCACAACTTTTGAAGCCGCGCTGGATGAACTGGAAAAATACGACGAGCCGACCCTGATCGTATTTCCCGAAGGGCAAAGCATGGATACCGGGACCTATTTCGGCCTCATCAGCAAAGCGCTGACGCAGTGTTTCGACCTGAAAGACCGCTTTGTTATTATGGACGTGCACAACGGCGGAAGGGAAGCCCGCACCGCCGGCGACATCAAGGACATCGCCGATTCGTTCAGAAACCTGCTCAATGCGGAAGAACAGTATGCTCGCTACGGAGCAGCTTATTTCCCCAATATCCGCTCCACATTTAATTATAACTACGATGCTTCATTGAGTAATGTAAAAATCTTCAATGAAAGCGGCGGGGAAATTGCCGTGGGCAGCCTGACCAATGGCCAGAAAGCCAACGTCGTTCTGGCCCTCAATTCATTTGACATCCACCTGCCGCCGAGCGCTGCCGTGGCCGGTGTTTATGCACGCGTCGACAACAGCCGGGGCGTTTGGAAAGCGCCCGCCAACGAAAACCTGCGCAATGTGAGCGACATCGCCTGTCAGATCACCGACCGCATTCAGGATTTTCTCAACATCGACGACACCGCCGGGAGGTCCATCAACGCGATCAGGCCCTTCACCGGCCGGGGCATCAAGATCTGGGGCGCCCGCACCCTCAATGGCAACGACAACGAATGGCGCTACGTACCCGTACGCCGGTTCTTCAACATGGTGGAGGAATCGACCAAAAAGGCGACGTTCCAGTTCGTCTTCGAGCCCAACGACAGAAACACCTGGAGCCGGGTCAAATCCATGATCGAAAACTTCCTTTTCCTCCAGTGGCGGTCCGGCGCACTGATGGGCACCACCCCTCAGGAAGCCTATTATGTCAAGGTTGGCCTCAACGAAACCATGACCGAACTCGACATCTGGGAAGGCCGCATGATCGTGGAAATCGGGATGGCAGCAGTGCGCCCGGCAGAATTTATCATCCTGCAATTCAGCCACAAAATGCTCAGCGAATCCTGATATCCCCCAATCATTTTTACCTCTAAAATTGTAAACAATGGCATATTTTCAAGTAGGTCCGGATATTTCGCAAGGGCAAAAAGTCGACGATGGCGTCACGATTTGCCAACTCGGCGAAAACCCCGAAACCCGGTGCGATTTGGGCGAAGTGGATACGGTGTTTTACAAATATTACCTCGACAAACTCAAAGCCGATATCGAAGCGGCACAGTCGGGGCACAAATCAGCCATCACCGATCTGCGCACAGCCATAGGCTCCCAACACTCCAAATGGTGTCTGCTTTCCAAAGCCAACGATACCTATCAGGAATACAAAACCCTCGACCAATGCCTTTCAGTGGTATTCGATCAGGGCAGTGACGAACTGGCCGCCCGCATCAAACAACTGGAACAACGCGACCTGGAAAGCGTAGCGGCCTTTAATGCCACCCACGCTGCCGTAAAGGAAATGAAGAAGAAAGTCGGAGACCTGAAGGACTCGGCCTGCAAACTTCGCTACGCGTTGACCGACCCCTGCAATTCGGAACAAATGAAGGCGCTTAACGGCCAGATCACGAATGCCGACGGGAAAAAGAGTTTCGAGGAAATCACTCAACTGCTGATCGCACAAGCCGAACTGGCTTGCACCAAGGCCAATATCACCTTCGAAGTATCGGTCAAGGTTGCCGGCATCCATGCGTACCTCAACGTCGCCAGCCTGAAACCGCTGGCCGACGCACTCACCAAATCAGCCGACGCATTCAAAGCCGATGTCGACGGCAATTTGAAAAGCGCAGGCGACGAATGGAAAAAGCTCTACGACGATTACCTCAAAATCGTGCGCAGCATCAATACCAACCAGCTTGTCGTACGGGCGGGCAAATGGAAGCAGTACTCGCTTTGTTCCACCAAACACTACACCTGCGATCCAGACATTATTTGCCACCCGGAAGTAGATTCACCGGGGGATGCCGGCATGACGCCCGAAGCGCGGATCGAAAAAATCTGCTCCGAAGTTGAAAAATGCTTCAGGGTTGATTGCGATCAAACGCCGACACCCTCGAAAACCAACCCCAAACAAGGAGGCACAACCAAACCGATCGGCAATCGAACCCGCGATCTGTGAGCCCCTTCCCCTTATTCACATTCAATTTAACATCACGTCATGTCAACCGTACCACTTACCAAAGAAAGTCTTGCCCAGGTATATATTGACGGCCTCGAAAACAAATTAAAAGACGCCGAAAACAGGCTCCGCGAAATGAACGCCTATTACCAAAGCGCGCTCAACGCCTACAACGAAGCCAAAACCTGGGAGGATAAAATCAAAATTTACTGGGAAAATATCCAGCGAACCGAAGACCTGGCCGATGTCGTTGTCGCCGATCTTGAAAAACTGACCAACCAGATCGATTGCGTCTGTTACAATGCAGACCAGTACACCCAGGCCGTTCGGGTGCTGATCTGCTGCGTCAAAGACACGGGCCTCGTACTCGAGTACATCACTACCGAAATGCGCGATCTTATGGCGCGTATCGACTGTGTAAAGTCGAAAGAACCCGCGCTGGACTCCTCCAAGTCGATCCTCAAATGCCTGGACGACTATCGCACCAAGCTGGACGCCGCCCTGAAACAAACGCTCGAAACCCTCAAACTCGCGCTCAACCTGCTCAAAACGGCCCAACTCGTGCTCAACGAAAAACGCGGCCTCGAAGATTTCATCGCCTACCTGTGGGTCAATGGCGGCGGCCGGGCAGCAGCCGAAAATGTACCGCCTGCAACGGAAGTTGACAGCGATTGCTTCTACGTACCCGACGATACCGAACCGACCGCAGGTTCCTGCCCGCCAATCGAGTACACCAAACCCTGCCAACCGCCCGCCGAATGCAAAGGCGTCACGCTGGAGATCGAGCAGCACACGTACTACGTCAATACCGGCACACAATTCAGCAGCGCACGGGAAACCCGCCAGGCAGTTGAAGACCAACTTCACCAGGCCCAACAAATACGCGACGGCGCCCAGGCCAAACGCGACTCGGTATTCAAAGCACTCGCCGATGCCAAAAAAGCCAAGGAGTGCAACTAACTAATTGATAACCAATTATTTTTAAAAAATAAAAACCAAATACAGTCATGGCTAAAGGAGATTATCCCGTACCAAAATTTCATTTTCAGGTCGAATGGGGCCCCAATCTGCGCATGGGCTTTACCGAAGTCAGCGGTCTGGATTTTGAAACCGAAGTGATCGAGTATCGCGAAGGCACCAACAAGACCTACAACAAAACCAAGCAGCCGGGTCTGACCAAATACGCCGACATCACGCTCAAACGCGGGACGTTTGAAGGCGATTTCGATTTTTTCAAACAATGGAAGGAAACCTACTACTTCCAGGAAGGCAATCGCACCGGCTCGCGCTTCCGCCGCGACATCACGATCAAACTGCTCAACGAAAACCACGAGCCGATCATCACCTGGCAGGTGCTCAACGCATGGCCGTCCAAAGTTCAGTCGACCGATCTCAAGGCCGACGCCAATGAAGTGGCCATCGAAACCATGACCATCGTGCACGAGGGGCTCAAAATCCTCGAAGCGGCATAAAAATGATAACACAATTGCCCTATCAGAATGTCGGCTTTCACTTTTCCGTACACATCGACGCGAGCAGCAATCCCAGGGTTCAAAAATTTCACAGCGGACCAGTACCCGAGTTTGATATAAAATTTCAATCGGTCGGAGGGCTCGATGCCGAAATCGAAACGGAAAATGTGAAAGAGGGCGGCGAAAACCGCTTCGAGCACAAACTTCCCGTGCGGCGGCGCTTCAGCGATCTGACGCTCAAACGCGGGTTGCTGGCGCCCGAAGACGGTTCGTTTTTTACAGCCTGGTGTAAATCGGCAGTTGAAAACCTGCTCGTTGTACCGCTGAACATGGATATTCTGCTGCTCAACGACGACCATCAACCCGTCATGAAGTGGAAAATTACCCACGCATGGCCCAAAAAATGGCGCTTCGGCGAACTCAACGCAGAACGGTCCGAGATACTGATCGAAACACTCGAACTCAATTACAACCGGCTGGAATTTGTACCGCCAACTTAACCATCACACTGCCATGCCTCTGGAAATTAGGGAATTGATCGTCAAAGCAACCGTCGACAGCAGTGGTTCGGCGTCGGGCACCTCCGATACCGGCGCCGACAACGGCAGCAACGGCAACGAACAGTCGTCACAGGAACAATTGATCAACCTGTGCGTGGAAAAAGTCCTTGAAATACTAAAAGAAAAAGCAGAACGCTAAGGATGTCCCTTCAAAAAGTATATATCTGGAGCCACGACGACCGCGACCGCAACAATCATGACGCGGACAAACGTTTTGTGCTGCCCATCAACCCGGAATCGTATACTCAAAATTTCAGGGTGGAATACGATACCCGGCGCGGTTCGGGCACCGATGCGTCCGAGCTGCGCTTCAAATCAACCGCCCCGAAGGAACTCCGCCTGGAATTCGTTTTCGACGGCACCGAAACCGTTGAAAATTACGGCCAGGCCGGCAAGTCGGTACACAACCAGATCAAAGAATTCCTTCAAACGGTCTACAACATCGACGGTAACATCCACCGGCCACGCTTTCTCGAAATACACTGGGGAAAATTTGTCTTCCCCTGCCTCCTGACCAACCTCGATATCAACTACACGCTTTTTGATGAAGACGGCAACCCCTTGCGCGCCAAGCTGAACGCCACCTTCAAAAATTACCAAACCCGGGAAGAAAGCGGACGACTCCGGCGCAACAACTCTCCCGACCTGACCCACAGGCGATTGATACAACCGGGCGACCGGCTCGACCTGATGGCTTACCGAATTTACAACGATCCCAAATACGTACTCCAGGTGGCCGATGCCAATGAAATGACCAGTATTCGCAACATACAACCACTTATCGGGCAGGAAATTCAGTTCCCGCCTATCGATAAAACAGAATCTGCAACATGACAACCGACCGTACCATTCCCAACGATTCACGACACGACGTAGTCAATTTCGACCTTTTATCCGATGGCAATCCCGTGGGCGAAACCATCGAGGTGTTGTCTATCACCGTCCAAAAAGAAATCAACCGGGTACCCGTTGCCAAACTGGTGCTCCGCGACGGCGACGCAGCCAGTTCGAATTTTGAACACAGTAATTCAGACTTTTTCATACCTGGCAAAAAACTGACGATCCGGGCCGGACTCGATGGCAACCGCGAACAAATATTCGAAGGCACCGTCATCAAGCACGCCATCAAAATCCGCGAAATGGGCAATACCGCCCTGTACATCGAATGCCGGGACGCATCCGTCCGAATGACCATCGGCCGACACAGCCGGTACTTCGAACAGGTGAAAGACAGCGCCGTAATGGAAGAACTGATCGGACAATATTCCGGCTTGAGCGCAGAGGTGGACAGCACCGGCCCCACGCACAAGGAACTGGTGCAATACCACGCCACCGACTGGGATTTTTTGCTGGCTCGTGCAGAAGCGAATGGCAGACTGGTCCTGGTCGACGATGGCAAAATTCAGGTAAAAAAGCCGGACACCTCCCCCGAGGCTACGCTTGAAATCGAGTTTGGCAATGGTGACCTGCTCGAATTCGAGGCCGAGATGGATGCCCGTACGCAATGGCAAAACGTCGCTGCAAGAGCCTGGGATTATGCCAGTCAAAACCTGTTTACTGCCGATTCGGATTCGGCGACGCTTGCCGAGCCGGGTGATCTGGACGGCAGTACGCTTTCCCGTGCAGTATCGCCGTCTCGGTGGGAACTGAGCCACAGCGGTTATGTGCTGGAGGAAGAATTGAACGAGTGGGCAAAAGGCAGGATGACGCGCAGCCGCCTGTCGAAAGTTCGCGGCCGGGCCAAATTCACAGGCTATCCCGGAATCAAGCCGGGGGCAACGGTCCAACTGAAAGGCGTGGGCAACCGATTCAACGGGAAGGTCTACGTCAGCGCCGTTCGACATGAAATCTACGCGGGCTCCTGGGATACGCATATTCAGTTTGGCTTGCCCAACGATTTGTTTGCCCAGTCGCCCGACTTCTACGACCCGCCGGCCGGCGGGTTGTTGCCGCCGGTTCACGGTCTGCAAATCGGTAAGGTCGTGCAATTGCAGAGCGACCCCGATGGCCAACACCGAATTCTGGTTCGCATACCTGTTGTCGATGCCAATGCCCAGGGCATCTGGACCCGCGTGGCCAGTCTGGACGCCGGTCAGGATCGAGGCGCGTTTTTCAGACCTGAAATCGACGACGAAGTCATCGTGGGTTTTATCAACGACGACCCGCGCGATGCCGTGGTGCTGGGCATGCTGCACAGCAGTGCCAAACCCGCCCCGCTGACTGCCCAGGATGTGAACCATGAAAAAGGCTTCACCACCCGCAGCAAAATGCATTTATACTTCAATGACGACACCAAAACGATAAAAATCGACACCCCGGCAGGCAACAGCATCGTGATCGATGAAGCCAGCACCTCGATCAAAATTACCGATCAGAACAACAACACCATTACCATGAACCAGCAGGGTATCGAGATCAAAAGTCCGCTTCAGATCAAGATCGAGGCGGGAACCACGCTCGATATTAAAGCCGGCACTGCGTTGACGATTGGCGGGGCCACCATTGCGCTGAGCGCGCAGGGCAGCTTCGAGGCCAAAGGGGCCACCGCCAAACTAAGTTCTCCCGGTATTACGGAAGTGTCCGGCTCGCTTGTAAAAATCAATTAATCAACCTTTAAAATCAAGAAAAATGCCACCTGCTGCACGAATTTCCGACATGCACACCTGCCCGATACCGGGAACGCCGCCACATGTCGGCGGCCCCGTCACAGGGCCGGGCGTTCCCACCGTACTCATCGGCGGTATGCCTGCCGCCGTGGTCGGCGATATCTGCATTTGCGTCGGCCCGCCCGATTCCATCGTGAAAGGTTCGGCCACCGTCCTGATCGGCGGCAAGCCGGCAGCCCGAATGGGCGACCTGACGGCCCACGGCGGCGTCATCGTTCAAGGCAACCCAACGGTCATGATCGGCGGATAAGCCCTTTTAATTATCAAATCAACCCATAATAAAATGCCTGGTGATCAATCTTTTCTCGGCCGCGGCTGGTCTTTCCCGCCGCAATTCGATCCGGAAGAAGCCGGTGTTCAAATGGTGGAAAACGTGGAGGACATCCAGCAAAGCCTCGATATTTTGCTTTCCACCAGTCTTGGCGAACGCGTCATGCAACCCAAATACGGTTGCAATATGAGCGACTTCCAGTTCGAGCCGGTGAATAACGCACTGCTGGGCATCCTGCGTAGTCAGGTGGAAAAAGCGATCCTGTACCACGAACCGCGCATCGTTGTTGAAAAAATTGAAGTGACGCAGCCGGATTCCTTCGACCTGATCGAAGGCCGCATCACCATCGAAATCGATTATGTAATCGCCCGTACGAACTCGCGCTACAACTACGTCTTCGATTATTACCTCCGTGAAGCCAACCGTACCACCATTTGACCATGAAAAACTGTCTAGCGCTGCCGGATCATCCATTTAAAAACGCCCCGGGCACCAGTCAACGCCACCGGGCCTTGCCTGCTTTGTCGCCCGACAGCGCGCCTATCGATGGCTCTACCCTGGCCGAACGCCTGATTTTTATCGCCGATTTTGCCAAACAGATCAATTTTTATCAGCCTGATCCTGAGCGCCCTGTCCTGACGATCGACAGCTGGCAGCGTTTTTTTACAGACAGCCCGCCGTTCGTACTGGCCCGTTTGATCAAAACCAGTACAGACAATTTAAAAAACACCCTGACCAGCCTGGCTACCTCGGTCGAAAACCAGCCGGCGCCCGAAACCCTGCGCCTGCTCCGCGATTTTGTCGTATCCGATCTTTATTACACCCTCAACGACTCCTTTTACATCCTGCAAGGGCAGCCCAACGCACTGATTACGCTTTGGGACAACGCTATAAGAACCGAACTGAGCGCCTCGCTCGTCAACCTGATCCTGCAAAGCCGACGCTTTTATAAAAAATCAGGCCTTTCGATGCCCGATTTTCAGCGATTTATCGACACAGATTCCTGGGGCATTGACCTGCCGGATCTTTATGTGCAGGCCAATGGCAGCGACGATGCGCTAGACGCGGACGAGTTGTACCGCATGATTGCGCTGGAGTTTTACCGCGAGGGAGTGACGGCGCTGGGGGTATTGCACCGCATTGTGGCCGAAGCGCCTGCCTTTCTGCCAGAAACCCTGTACCCCGCTGCCGAAGCGTATCAGCAAAACCACCCGCCCCATCTCGGGCTGATGTTTGCTTTTCTGCAGTTGTTCGAGCTGTTCGGGCAAGACCTGAATGGTCTGGGCAAGGCCCACCTCGAATATTTTTTTGAAACGGTATTGCACCTCAGCCCCAGAAAGCCCCGGCCCGACGCCGCGCATCTGGTGTTCGAGGTGCAACAGCATCTTGATCGCTACCGTGTGAGCAAGGGCGTGGCGGTGAAAGACGGCAAGGACGCACTGGGCACGGAAATCGACTTTACACTCGACGAGGAAATCGTGGTGGACAAAGCAAAGGTGGAACAGCTGCTGAGCTTGTTTCGGCAAACCGTCGACACTGCCGTTTGCGACGAGGAAAAAGGAATGCAGATCAATAGTGCGACCGAAGGCTTGTACATCGCCACCAAGGCCGACTCGGCTGATGGAAAAGGCGAGGGGTTTGCTGAGAGCCAGGGGAAAAACTGGGCGACTTTGGGCAGCAAAAAGAGCAAATTCACGCCCAAAGGCAAAACCGAGGTACAAAACCACCCATCGGCACGTATGGGATTTGTACTGGCCTCGCCGGTGTTGTTTTTGCAGGAAGGGAGTCGAAAAATCACTTTCACGCTAAGCTGCACTTATCATGGCGAGAAAAAAATATACAACGAATTGGCCCAGGTATTGAATACCCAGGGACAACAACACATCGGGCAAGTTTTTCACGTCATTACAGAAGAGGGCCTGAAACTGGCCCAGCAGGAAGGTTTGTCTCCCGAGGGGCTCCAAAGGGTGCGCGGCTGGCTCGAACACAGAAACCCGTACGCGACCTGGTCCGCATCCGAGCCCTGTATTTTACCCGTCAACCAATGCGCCCAAACGGGAGCCGCGAATTCAGCCGATGATTGCGACAAGGTTTGCGTTCCGGATATAAACGACGAGCAGATTCAGTACTGGAAACCGGTCGAAACACTGCTGGATTGTTTGAAGAAGAAAGATATATCGGGAGGAAACGTACTCACTGATTACACCATTCTGGAAAAAATATCCAGAAGGACCGCCCTGAAACTCTCGCTGAGCGGAGAAAAAGAATGGGTAGAGGTGGACCTGAATCCGCTGAGTACCGACCATTTCTCAGACAATTACGAAATCATCATCACCCCTGACAACCTAGTCGAAGCTGTGGATGAGGACGGTAAGGAATTCATGCTTACGATTAAAACCACCTTGTCGCCCAAGCAACCTGCCATCACTTTTTACAATAAGCAAAACCTCAAGGAAGACCTGGGGACCGACCTGCCGGTTGCGAAATTCGAGGTTGACCCCGACCTCAAAATCTGGTGCCCGAACGCGACCGGCGACCCTGCCTGTTGTTTTGAAAAAAGCGTATCCGAGGCCGGTGCTTATGTATCGTTGTGGGATTTTTTCAGTCATACCCAAATTACAAGTGCCGACATTAAAGTAGAAGTCTGCGGGGTGCGCAACCTCGTGGTACAAAATGACGAAAACGTACAGGATATCAACAGTCCTATTTTCCCGTTCGGGACGCGGCCGGAAGTGCCGGGGTTCAGTGTGGTGGGTAACACGGGAGGCCTGACAGATGCTACAAAACAAGGGCCTGAATTTTATATCGGAAGCCGGGAGATATTTCTGAAAAGTTGGGAAGATCTGTACGTCAATTGGGAGTGGAAAGACAAACCGCTTAGCTTTCGGAATCATTATGCTGCCTATGTTCCACACGCCATAGGTGACCCAGAAGGGTTGGATGAAGTTGGGTTTAAAATCGAAATAAGCGAGTTGAAAAATGGAAACTGGGCAACACTCATTGGAGAACACGGGCTTTTTCAGGGTGATCCAAGCGCTGCATTTTGTCCGGCGCCGTCCACCACGATTCAAACCATCCATATTTCAAACGATGACCAAAAGTCTTTTAAACCTGAAATTAAAAATCCCCTGCAAGCGCTCAACGTACACACGCGCAACGGCTTCATCAAAATGAAGCTTTTCGGACAGGATTTTTTACACCGGGACTATCCTTTCGTTTTGGCGCGTCAAATGATGGCTTATGGCAAATACCCTGACTATGCTAACATGTCGCCGGATGCTGTACTGACGGTTGACCCTATTAGCGGAAGCACCACTTCATCCGAAAACTTTCTGACCGGTACTATCGATGAATTGTTGTCTCGGCTGGACGGCACATATTTAACAGGTGTTCCTACGACTTTTAATCTTCCGTGGGGTGGCCCTCCGATCGTCTTGTCTGGGCTTCGATATACGGATGGGATAGAGGAATTGGCGCTCGCTATCAGCGACCGCTTGACCGTTATAAATACAAATTTGAGTGGCTTATTTACCGATCTTATAGTGCCTGGATTGACGAATGTTAATGCTGCGACCAATATCCTTTTTGCCCGGAAACAAGTAATTGCAAATTATTTAGACGGAACAGTAGTGCTTCCTGCCACGATTGTGGCTGCCTTGAACGAGTCTTTGGATACAATCAATGACTTGTTGGAACGGATTGATGGCACCGTGCAAGGGCCTTTTGATCCTACTCCTTCTTCCACAGGTCCAGATGGCGTAGAAAGAAACTTCGATGGGATAAACGATCATTTGCAGGCATTGCATGATGCGTTGAATGGCTTCCAGGACATAGACGAGGTTGTCCAAAAGATTTCTGATGAAACAGACCCCACTTCTCTGATCTCCCGAATAAAAGAGACAATAGTTTTTTTAAATGAAAGGAAGGATCGGGCTGATGACCTCAAACACGGCGGTGTTCCCATCCCAAACGAGCCCTACACCCCAGTCCTGAAATACATCTCCCTCGACTACACGGCCAACGCCAAAACGCAGGATATTAACTTCACCCACCTTCACCCATACCCCGACACATTTAAACAGGAGGCGTTTTCTAACGAACCGCTGCTCGTCGCTACGCCGCCCGCTGCCGCGATTTCCCTCGGCGACGATATGAATGTGCCCGCAGAAGGCACCCTTTACATCGGCCTGAAAAACCTGACCCCCGGCAGCAACCTCAACCTGCTTTTCCAGCTGGCCGAGGCGACCGCCGACTCGGAAACGGAAAAAGCCCGCGTGGCCTGGCAATACCTCGGCAACAACGAATGGCGCGACCTGCGCGAAGGGTTCGAAATACTCGACGACGCCACTAAAGGCCTGACTGCCAGCGGCATTATCAAGATCGCCATACCACCCGATATTACCAATGGCCCTGAAAACACCCTGCTTCCGAGGGGCCTGCACTGGATCAAAGTAGCCGCACCGACTTATACGCGCGCCGTGTGCGAAACCATCGGGGTGCACGCACAGGCCGTCAAGGCGACCTTCGCCATCACGCCGAAAAGCGCCCCCGCTCGCAGTGCAACGCCGTTGCCGGCCGGCAGCCTGGCCAAACTGCGCGTAGCCGACGCGAACGTCAAAAAAGTAGAACAGCCTTACGAATCATTCGGCGGCAGAGCAGCAGAAGACACGGGAACAAGCAAGGCGACATTCTACCAGCGCGCCGCCGAACACTTGCGTCATAAAGGCCGGGCAATCAATTCGTTCGACTACGAAAGGATCGTGCTCGACGCCTTTCCCGAAGTGTACAAGGTCAAATGCATCCCGCACGATATGGCGCTCGGCGCCGCCCGCCATGGTCAAGACCTCGAATGGGCGCCGGGATTTGTCACGCTGGTCGTGATTCCCGATCTGGTGCGGCTTAAAGCCGGGGAAAATATTACGCCGAGGGTGCCCATCAGCCTGCTCGAAAGTATCGAGGAAGAAGTATGCCGCCGCAGCAGCCCCTTCGCCCGCATCAGGGTATTTAATCCCCGCTACGAGGGAATTCACGTCAATATTGAAGTCGTTTTGGTCAAAAATCTGGACCAGAAATACTACGAAGCGGAATTGCAAAAAGACATCGCACACTTCCTGGCGCCCTGGTACCTGGGCGACAATGAAAAGTTGCGCTTCGGGCAAGCCGTGTACTATTCCGACCTGCTCAAATTCGTGGAAAGCCTGCCCTACGTCGACTTTGTTACCCAACTGCGCATGAGCCACGAGTCGATTGGCCTGCCCAACGAGGCAATATTCCAGTCGATCATCGAACCGCTCACCGCGCGATCAATCCTGACAGCCGGAATCATAACCGTTTGCCCGGGTTCAAAACCGGATTGCCCGCCGGTCATGCTACCCAATCCGTGCCTGGATCTCAACACGAATAAGGAGAACGACGATGGTCGGGGAGAACCTTTTCTCGCCTGACCACCCTCTCGTCCCAACATAAAACCTTTTGCAAACCAATGGCTGAATTGCTTACTCCGGTCAAAAAAGTCATCCGACGGCAAGATCCCCGATTTGCCGGGCACATGGATTTCGACACCCTTCGAAACCTGGGCATTGGGCATATCAGTCGCTATTCCGGAAAACTTTGGACCGACCACAACCTTCACGACCCGGGTATCACGATCCTGGAAGCCTTGTGCTTTGCACTGATCGACCTGGGTTATCGGGTCCGGCTCCCTTTGGCCGATCTGCTGGCACAAAAATCTCCCGCACCTGATAAAGACGACAACTTTTTTACGCCGGCTCAAATTTTGAGCAACAATCCATTGACGGTCAATGATTTCAGAAAACTGTTGATGGATATTCCCGGCGTCAGAAATGCCTGGGTGGAACCGGTAAAATACAACCCGGATAAACCGCATAAAAAGGACTGGGAGGAGCCGCTTATAAATGCTGAGCTAAAAGATTCGGTAGAAATTGTCGGATCAGACCAATCCCCCCAATCGGTCTTTATCAACGGCTTGTATCAGGTTTATATCGAGCCGGAAGATGTGTTGCCCGCCGTCCCGGCTGCTTGTGTACCCAAGGAAAGCAACGAGCAAGCGCCGTCGTTTGCCACCCCTGAAATCTACCTGCTCCATCAGGTCTGGGAAACCCTCCATGCCCACAGAAACCTGTGCGAAGATTTTCTGCAACCTGTTTTGCTGGAAAAAGAACAACTCCGGATTTGCGCCGATATCGAACTCTTGCCCGATGCGGACCCGGAAAAAGTCTGGTCGCAGATTATGCTGCGCATCCGCGAATTTCTTGCGCCGAGTATTCGCTATTACACCTTGAAAGAGCTTTTGGACAAAGGCCGGAGCATCGAAGAGGTTTTTGAAGGCAGGCCTCTGAGACCTTTTTCAGCCGGCTTTATCGATACCGAAGACCTGGAAAAATTTCAACGCCCGCGCGTCATACGTCTCTCCGACCTGTTCAGGGTGATGGCGGAAACGGAAGGGGTAACAGCGGTACAAAACATTGGTATTGAAGGCTATATTCAATGCTGTTCAGGGGAATCGGGATCATACGAATGGAAAAAGGTAAGCTATGCCACCGCAGGGACCTCTCAATCGGTCTGGTCGCTCAGCCTGACCAACAACCACGTACCCCGGGTCGATTTTTACAACTCCTGTTTGAAATTTTATAAAAACCGCGTCGCACTCCCGGAACTTGGATCAGCCCGTCGACTGGAATTGATCGGGCGCGAGCTGAAACCGGTCCAGAAAGCGCTTTTCCCAAGCGCCGCCGCGCCGGCAAACAACGACTCGGATGCCGCTTATTTTACCCGTTTTGATAAAAAACCGGCCAAGGGCAATTTCCGCGCCGACCTGGGCGAGTACCGCTCGATTCAACACGATTTCCCCATTACCTACGGCATCGGTGAGGGGCATCTGGTAGAAATGTTGCAGCCCGACGAACAATTGGCGGACAATCAACGCTTGCGCAAGGCCCAGGCGCTACAACTGAAAGGTTATCTGACGTTTTTCGATCAGCTACTGGCCAACTACCTGGCCCAACTGGCCAACCTTCGCCACCTGTTTTCCATGTCGCCCGACGACACGCCTTCACGTGACGCCGCCTCGCGACACACGGTATTTTCACAACGACTCGACAGCGTTCCCCAGGTGGAGCGCCTGATCCGTTTTTATCAAAACTCGTTCGAAGACACCGGCCTGAACGACGGGGATGCGCTCGCGGTGCCTGTCGACCCTGCAATCGTCGAATTCGTGCTGGACAAACTTGAAAACGACGAAGACCAAACCATCACCCTCGATCTGGCCTACTGCGATTTTGCCATTTTGCAACCGCCTGCCAACGGGTGCGCTCCGGAGCCGGTCACCGAGATCATTCCAACCGATAATTCCTATGCAATACCGCATGCTTCCTTCGGACAGTCCTTTGCCCGTGACGCTTCCGGACAGGTTTGGCAGCGCGATCTTTCCGATGACAGCCTCGACCGGCTGAACATCATTGCCGACGCTTGCGGGTACTGGTTTGTTATTTACTCCTCCGACCATTCGCAGGCCCTGATGAGCAGGCGGCGTTATGCATCCGAAAGCGAAGCCCGTACCGCTGCCGGAAACCTGCTCATTTTCGCAGGGCTGCAGGAAGCCTATCGCGATATCAACAGTCCGGTGACAGGCACATATTCGTTCGAAATCGTGTACCGGCAAAAAGACTATCGCGAAATTCTGGACGGTCTCTCGGAGAGCCAGGAAACCTACCGGCGGCGGCGCAACCTGTTTCTGGACCACCTGCTGGCGCGTTTTTGCGAGCAATTCAGCGATTTTGCAGCCTTGCAATTCTCCGCATTGCAACAAACCGAACAAGACGCACAGCAGGAATACGCCCTTGCAAAAGCCCGATACCTCAGCACTTACGACGAGCTCGGGCGGAACCGCGGGAAAGCGTTCAACCTTCGCAAGCCGACGTGGCTGACACCCAATATCTCCGGACTGGAATACAAGGCTGCCGCCTTGACCGGCATCAAAATGCCCCGCCAGGCGCCCTTGTGTATCGCAGTCGATTTCGACAAGCCGGCCCTGTACAGTTACGGCCTTTTCGACCCAAACGGCACCCTGTTGTTTCAGGGGCCGACTACCTTTATTTCTTCAGCCGCTGCGCAGGAAAGTCTTCAGGCTTTTATCAATGCCCTGAAACAAGGGGAAGGCCTGATGCCCGGCGAACAAATCGGCCGACTTGCCCTGGTCAACAGCCGTACCGGCGCCAAACAAGCCATAGAATTTAAAGGCCCTGCCGAGTACCGCATACAACCACGCGATGCTGTCGGGCGATTTTTAGGGACAAATGAACAGGTCGTTCCGCAGCAAGCCTGGCGGCTGACCCTGCGCGATGCCCAAAACAAGCTTGTGCGTCAGAGCGATGCGCATTATCCAAGTGCCGAAGCCGGGCTTGGACAGATTGCAGCATTCGTACAACCTGCCGGCAAAAAAAAGGCAGGCAAGGCCACGGACTCGGCGCTCAGGCCACAGGAAAACCCGGGCAACCGATACCTCGATTTCGCGGCTTTTGAACCCCGGGTGCAGCAATTGCCCGACGAATTTTTCTGGCAGGAACGCCATTCCGGGCGCCGTAGCCCGCAAACCTGGCTCAGTGCTCAACAAGCCCGCGCCGGGCATGTCGAGTACCTGTTGATAAACGGACTCGAAGGGTTCCCCTTCCTCGAAATGTTTCCCCGAGCCCTTAACCCGGTTTTACCGGGAAATAAAAAAGGCGATTTCTGGCTGCGCAGTACGGTCCACTTCCCCGATGAAAACTGTGCGCGACTGGCCTGGTTCGACTGGCGGCTGGCAGCGAAAAAAAAGGCCAATTTTCAGGTGCGACAGGCAGGATCCGATTGGCAGGTTGTGCTCCTTCGCGATGAAAACAGCGCGGCCCTCGCGCAGTCCGGCAGTTTCCCTACCCCTGAAAAAGCGGCGGCACACCTCGATCAGTGTTTTGAAAGGCTCAACAGAAAAGGGCTGCCCTACACTGCTGTCGAAGTGAACGGCACATTTTACTCGGTCAGTTTCCGCAATGACAAAGATGCCCTGCTGCTCAAGTCGTTCCGCTTGTTTGAGCGGCTTGAAGAAGCCTACGCGGCGATTGAACAGACCGCTTTGCTCGCCCGCCAAAAAGACGCCTACGTGCTAACCGGCGATGCCGGCAATCCGGAATACACTTATTTCCTCCGCGATCAGAAGGGTGAATTCGTGGCCTACCTCCCCGAAACATTCGATACTCCGGGCGATCGCGACAAACGCAAAAAAGCGACGGCAAACTGGTTCTCCAATTGGGAAGATGCCATTCTGGTGAATATGGAACCCGACCGTTTTCGATACCAATGGCTGGCTTCGAACAGCAAGGATGTTTTGCTTGAACCTGCCGCCGTTTTTTTGTCGAAAGAAGGTGCCCTGCTCGACTTTCAGAGCAAACTGGCTTCCATTTGGAACAAGTATCAGCCGGACGAAAATCAGCAGACCGATGCGTTGAGGCAGACCCTCGACCCTCATATTTATACGGCCCAGGCGGAAGAATTTACGCGGGAATGGACCTTCGAACTGAACGTCGGCGATCTGCTGTTAAAAAGCGAAAACGGCTTCGCCACCGAACCGCTTGCCAAAACAGCGCTGTCCGGATTCAAAAACGAGCTGGGCACAGGTCAGTTGATTCAGGTGGATAAAAATGCCTGGAAACTGGTTTCCGGCAAGTTGTCGGCTAAAATCGTGGCGCCGGCCTCATCGGTTGTACCCGACAGTCTGCTGCCAGTTCTGGACTGGATACGCAACCTGGATCAAATTCAGATCCTGGACACCCTGCCCGTGCAGGCGTCGGGTGCGGTTGTTTACTCGTTCAGGCCGCAGATGACGGTTAAACAAATCGTCAAAACGGGCATGCCGCTGGCGGTCAGACCCAAGGCAAACCCCGAAGATTCTTTTACAAAAGGCGCCTGCCCCAGTTGGTACAATAAATTCTGCTGGGAGGACTGGAAGGACAAACCGCCTTTTGACTGCAATGAAATTCCCGACTGGCTGGAACTTTGCCTCGATGGCCGCGACGTGACCGTCCGGGTGGACAATTCTGACGAAAATGGGTGCAAAAGCGGCTATAAATATGCCCTGCGCTGTGCCCGGCCAATAACGGTCCCCGGGCTTCAAAGCCCCCTGCCAGGCGGCACGGTACTTTGGCAAAGCACAAGCGTTTACGACACGGAATCGGAAGCCATAAAGGCATTTCACGATAATTTTTACAAAGTACTTCAGGCTGCCAACAACGCAGCCAACTATCAGCCGGCAGGCCAGTGTATCGCATGGGAAGCAGCGCCGGCGAGTCAGGAACAAGCCGGGACGGATATCGTTACCGCAATGCCTTGTCCGCCCTGTCCCTCGGGCGCTCCTTTTGTCGAAGTGCCCTACCCGACGCAGTTCATCTTGTCGAAGCATACGTTGGTGACGGCCAATCTGTTGGCCCTGCTGGCCCGCAGCTACCCGGTTTTTCAGGTACTTGTACCCGACGAGCAATGCGGTTGTGCCTGCGACCAAGCGGGCTGTTGCGCCGATCAGGCAGCCCAGCCAGCCGATTGCAACGGGCAAGCCGCCGCCGCGTCCGTTCAATACAAGTTCCACGTTTATTCCCCCAATTTTAGTACCGACTCCGACCAACCAACGGGACAGGTGCTTTGGGAAAGTCCGCGCTGTTTCGACAATCCGGCCGAAGCCTGGGCGGGTTTCCGAATGTTGCTGCGGATGCTGGCCGACGGCGATGCCTGCCGGGTGATCGACAATCAATGCAGCGACTGCGGCAAAGCCTTGGGCATCATGGAGGTGTTACTGGAAAAAACACAGTTTGAACCGGTCGCCATCAACACCTGTAATCTGACCGAGTTTTATCGGCAGTCGGCCCATGCAAGGGCGTTCTACATCGCGCCGGTTTTTTCCTGCGATTCCGATCACGACGAGGACCTCAGGTTCTGCATCAGAGTGGTGGGGCGCAACTACCTGGTTGCTCGTCATCCTGGCGTCTATATCAATCCTTCCGCGGCCTGCGACGCAATGAAAGAGGCCGTAGAATTGATCCACGAGGCAGTCCAGGACCCGGAATGGTGTGCGCTCGACAACAGCAACAAAGCGGGTTTGAAAACAGGTGTTTACCTGAAAAAAGTAGAAAAAACAGACGGCTACGTCCTGCAGATCCTGTACAAGCCCCTTCAGGGATCTGCCCGGATTTTGTTGGAAAGCCTCGACAGGATAGCTGTCCCGCAAGGCGCTACCGAGGCCGACATCGACAGAGCCTTGTCCGAGTTGGCGGGACGGTTTTGTGCGTTGTTGAAAAATCCCGCGCTCAACCTGCATTTGTCCAGTCCGAAGGATTGTGCACCCTATACTTTCGATCTGGTCGACAGCGCTTCTTCCTCCGGCGTATTGGCCGAAAACCCCGGCCGATATGCCACGCTCACCGAGGCGGAGCAGGTATTGGAACGTATAAAAGATTGTCTTTTTGCCGAATCCATGTATCTGGTGGAACATATCCTGCTGCGCCCGGGCGTGGCCGGCTTCAACTATTGCAACTCGAAAGTGCCTGTTGAAAAATGTAGCCCCGGATCTGGTGGCAATTTTACATGGCCCAGGAAAAACGGGGAATGGGACTGGAAGAAAGGGGATTGTCTAAAATCGGTCAATCCGCGAACAGACGCCGGAGAGCCGACACTTTTGCCGCCGTTTCCGTTGCCGGTCCAAACGGATTGTCTCTTGCTGTGGCAAGACAAACCCGTCGGTCCTTCATGCCCCGCCCCCAAAGAAAAAAGTAGCTATCTTCCTTTTACAGACCCCTATTCCTGCTGGGCAACGGTGGTGCTTCCGGGCTATACGCCCCGTTTCAGCAACCCCGATTTCAGGCGTTTTGTAGAAGATAACTTGCGCAAGGAAGCCCCTGCCCATATCGCCCTTTGTATTCGCTGGCTCAGTCCCGAAGGTATCTGTTGCTTCGAGGCCCTGTACAAACGCTGGACCAACTGGCTCCGTACCGGTCAAAAAAACTGCGCCCTGAGCGCAAGTGAATGCCCGTCCTGTTCAAAAGATGACCTGAGCTTCGATGTTCAGGGCTTGAACGAGATGGACCCGGTCTGCGCGCTGGAGACTTTCCTGCAATACACGATTTTCGATCTTGATGCCTCTCCCATCGATTCGTCCGGTGAGAGCAGCGCCCCCTGCAACTGCACCCCGCCTGAAACGCAAGGGAGCAGGAGCAATATCGCAGTCGGCCGGAAAGATGAAAAAACGGTGGACGATTTGCCGGTTTGCCTCCGTTTGTTCCATCGCGGCGCCCTGGCGCCCGGCGATTGCAAACCTCCTGAACAAACGGATGAACAGGAGCCGCCGATTCAAATCGTTACCGACATCCCGACGCCCGAGGTGCTACTGAGCAAGCCTGTCGATTTAACCAAAGCAGGAGACCGTAAAACGTCCAAAACGGCGGAAAGTCCTGTTCCGGCCGAAAAGGATGCCGGCGCACCGGACATCAAACTCATTTTGAAGCGCCAGAATGCGTATAAAACCAGAGTCGGGCCATTGAAAGAGGCGTTCGAGCGCGGAAATCATGCGCCCCACATTTTTGAAGAGTCGAAGCATTATATACTTGACAATGCCGCGATCGGGCAACTGCCGCCCATCCTTCGATTGCTGGCGCCGGAAGGCTCGGCAAGGGGCAAAAAATTGCCGCCTGTCCTGTACGATTTGTTGCAACTGGCCTTGTTCAGCGCGCTCGACAAGCTGGCGCTTGAACACCCGGCAAGCCTGCCGGAAGACGCCCGTACATCTTTGCGCGAAACTTCGAACGCCCTGCTTTCAGCCGGATTGTCCCCTGCAAAGGTGCTGGAAGACTGGGACCCTGCATTCCTTGCGCACCATGCCCAGGTTCATTCCACGGTCGAGATACAATCCATTCTGGAGTCCGAAAAACTGCCTGTTTCTTCAAAGAAAAAGACCAAAAAATAGAACCCCTTAACCCGTTTTCGCCATGCGTCACCTCATTGTCCGGCAAATTTTTGATCTGCACCTGGGCTCCACCCGGGAGGCATTCGGCACGCAACAGCGGCTGAGCCGGTTTTTTCAGGAAGAGGCGGCGCCGGCGCTCGAACGATTGTTCGACCGAATCGCCCCCCCGGACAAGGTTTTGCGCATCGAGCGGCTGGAGGTGGACCTAGGGTTTTTACAGGCGGATCAGATCGATACGGAGGCTACGCTTCACAAACTGGTCAGCGCGGTTGAAGAAGCCATTCAGCGCGCATTGCGCGACGCGGGTACGGCCCCGGCGGGCGACGCTTTCAATTCCGTGTTCCTGCAATGGTTGTATTTCCTCGAATGCGGCGTTTTGCCCTGGTATGCCGAAAACAGGCTGCCCGCAGGCTGGCCGGCAAAGGTCCTGGAACAACTTGGGCTGGAAGCCGCCGCGGCGACCCGCCTGCGCAAACTGCTTCTGGGCGCTTCGCCTGCGCTCGATCGGCTGGTGCTGCAACACGGCGATGACTTTTTGGAAGCCGTAGCGACATTGCTGACAGGCCGCAGCCATGCCCCTGTTCAAAAATTGATTCACGAACTCACCGTCCTGTCCAGTTCAGGCGCTGCAATTCGGAAAAAAAGTCCTGTGCCGATGCCGGCTGTTGCCCAAACGAGGCAACAATTGTGGAAATGGGTGTTTGCCAACGATTTGCATGTACAAGGAGGGCCGCCCATGGAAACGCTCCTGTCCGCTTTCCTGCGCTATCGTTTTTCGCCCGAAATTTTGCTCGCGTGGTTGCCGGTGTTGAAAGGCCGCAAATCGAAAGATTTCCCCGTGCTGCGCAGGATATGGCCCGGTTTAAACATCGTGGCAGGCGCTAAAAAGCAAGTGCAGGATTTTTCAAAAAGCCCTGATAATCAAAACGCTAAAAAGGCCGAAGAAGGCAACCAGGCAGCCGATGCTGCGCCCGGGCAACCGGCCCCTCAGCCCATTGCAAAAGCGGATTCCGGGAAAACCGGCAACGTATTTTCTTCGGAAGCAGCGCCGCAAAACGAGGGCAAAGGGCCCGTTCCCGATCCAGCGTTGTTGTTTCAGCCAAGGCCTGAACAATCGTCCGTTTTGCCCGACAAAGAGGAAGCCTGGTTTGTCGCCAATGCAGGCATCGTGCTGGCCAATGGTTATCTGAGCCGTTTTTTCAACAACCTGGATCTGCTGAAACCCGACCGGCAATTCCGCGACGCCGAGGCGCAAAACAAAGCGGCCCTGCTGATCCATTTTCTGGCCACAGGCGAAACCGAGGCGCCCGAATATCTCCTGTTGTTGCCAAAAGTGTTGTGCGGCATTCCTGCGGGCAGACCGCTTGAATTGTTTACGCCGCTTGCCCCCTCCGAAACAGCAGAAGCCGAGTCGTTGCTGCAAGCCATGATCGGGCATTGGGAAGCCCTGGGTAACACCTCTTCCGAAGGCCTGCGGGAAGGATTCCTCCAGCGAAACGGCCGGCTACACCTGGCCGACAACGGCTGGCGCTTGCAGGTTGAAAGGCAAACCATCGACATCCTGATCGACCGCTCGCCTTTCGGATTCAACGTGATCAAATTACCCTGGATGAAAGACCCCCTGCGGGTCGAATGGTAAAAACTTTCATTAACCGAAAATACGCTCCTGCCATGGACGACAAGAAAAAAGCCAAATTACACCCTTACCGATCGCTGCTCGACAAGATCCAGACCTTCGACAGCAAGCTGATTGTCGCGGGCATCACGGTGCTTTGCAAAGACCTGGCCGAATACCTGGCCGCGGGAGGCTTCGCCAGTCAGGCCGCCGAACGATTTATCAAAATTTATATGAAAGGACTGGATAAAGACCGCTGGTTTTGGGAGCGTTTCGGGCCCGAATTATACTGGTCGATGCGGCCGGCGGCGCCTGTGCCACCCGGCGATTTCGATCCCGCGGTCCAGATCGCTTTCAACCCGCCGCTCCCCTCCTATGCACACGAAGCCAACCAGAACGACTTTGATTTGCATGAGTTGAACAACAACCGCATTTGTCAAAACTGGACGCTTACGCCCGGCTGGCAACTGTTCAACGGGTTTCTGGAAGAATTCAGGGAACTGATCAGCAGGCAAAAAAACGAGATCAACGCCCTGCCGCCCAAACCCCTGCCCGGCGACCCGACTCCTTACCCCGACAACGATTACAAAGTCTTGAAAATCTTTGACTTACTGCGCGAAAAAGGCTTTGACCGGCGGCTGCACTGGATTCCCCTGCTGATGTATCTCAGCTATTTGATTGTTGAATATTGCCCCGATTGGTTGAGCGAAGAAGGCAACTCGCTGATCTGATCCCTTGATAAAAACCACCCGATACACTTTGCCAAAATCCAGCCATCATGAAAAACAAACAAGCATTTCCCATTCTCGATACCGATACGGTGGCTTCCAAATGGAACCAGTTTGCCCTCGACGCCATCGCTGCGACCCGCACTTCGCCGCCCGTGGCCGCCCGAGTGCTCAGCATGATTCACACCGCCATGTACAATGCCTGGACGGCCTACGACGATTGTGCGGTAAGCACCGCGACCTACTCCCGGCTGCGCCGCCCGGCCAACGAGCATACGCCCGAAAACTGGCAAAAAGCATACAGTTACGCGGCCTATCGCGTCCTTGTCGAGCTCGCCTGGCTGCTTTTGCCCCCGGAGGACAAGGATGAAACCCGTCTGTTTATGACCGACCTGGGTTATGATCCGGACAACACGACGTTCGACATTTCCTGCCCCGAAGGGATTGGCAACCTGTGCGCAAGAATGGAACTCGACCGGCATTTTGGCGACGGGTCCAATTCGCACGCCACGCTTCGGCTTCCGACCTACGCCGACTACACGAGGTACGAGGCCTCCAACCCTCCGATTGCAGCCCCGGCGCCGTTTCCGCCGCGTTACCGCCCGCCATACCCCAAGCTTTGGCAACCGCTTGTGATCGACGGAGAGGTCAAAAATTTTCTGCTGCCGCAATGGGGGCTGGTCAAACCATTTGCCCTCGAACACCCCTGGCAGTTTCGGCCCGAACAAGGCCCGGCCGGCCCTGGCGATGCCGATTTTGCCCGTCAAATGGATGAATTGATCCATCTGTCTGCCGGCCTGACCGACGAACAAAAAATGATCTGTGAGTTCTGGCTCGGCGGCCCGGGCACCATCACGCCGCCGGGCATCTGGTGCGATATTGCGCAATTCGTGTCTCGCCGCGACAAACACGCCGACTGGCAGGATGTCATGATGTTTTTTGCACTGACCAATGCCCTGTACGATGCCTCCATAGCTGCCTGGGATGCCAAACGCAAGTTCGACACGGTGCGCCCGATCACGGCTATTCGACTGGCCTTCAACGGGAAGTTTATCGACTGCTGGGCGGGCCCGAACCAGGGTACGCAAAACAAAGACGGCGCCGGCTGGCTGCCCTACCAGCCCATGTCGCTGGTGACGCCCGCGTTTCCCGAATTTGTCTCGGGTCACAGCACTTTCAGCAGTGCGGCGGCCTGCATCCTTGAATTGTACACGGGTAGCGACCGGTTTGGCGGCCAGATGATGCTTGAAAAAGGTTCATCTATCATCGAGCCGGGCAATACGCCCAAAACCGACGTCACTTTGTACTGGTCCAAATTCTCCGAAGCCTCCCTACAGGCGGGTTATTCGCGCCGCATCGGCGGCATCCATTTCGAGGATGGCGACGAGCAGGGGCGTTTGCTCGGCGGCAAGGTAGCCGAATGTGTCTGGAACAAGATATGTGTCTATTTCAACGGCAAACCCCTGAAATAACATGGCTACCGTCGTCTCCGTCGCGATCCAGAAAGGCGGTTCGGGCAAAACCACGACCGCGCTTAATCTCGCCGCTGCCCTGCACCGGGAAGGGAAAAAAGTGCTGCTGGTCGACCTCGATCCGCAGGCCAACCTGACCCAGTCGCTGGGCTATGGCGAGCCGCAGGGCATCACCATGTACCAGCTGCTACGCGACGAAGGCGCCGGACAGGACACCGACTACACGCAGGCCCTGATCTGCATCCGCGAAGGATTCGACCTTTTGCCCGCCGCGCTCGAACTGGCCATGTCGGAGGTCGAGTTGGTGAGTGTTTTCGGACGGGAACGCTTGCTGGGCCGTATTCTGGCCCCCGCCTTGGCGAAGTACGACCTGATTTTTATCGATTGTCCGCCCGCGGTGGGCATGCTCACTGTCAATGCATTGGCCATGAGCCGCTACGTGCTCATGCCCTTGCAAGCCGAGTTTTTGCCGTTAAAAGGGGTAAAGAGTTTCCATGATTTCACCCTGGCAAGGGTAAAAAAGCAACTAAATGCCGACATCGAACTGCTGGGCATCGTGCTCACCCGCTACGACGAGCGCAAAACCATGAACCGCGAGGTGTTGCAACAACTCGAAGGCGCCTACCCCGGCAAGGTTTTTCACACCCGCATCCGCAGCAATATCGCCCTGGCGAAGGCCCAGGAACTTGGAACCGACATTTTCACCCACGACGAACGCTCCAACGGCGCACGGGACTACCAGTTCCTCGCCGCTGAATTGATTGACCGCATGAAAAAGGCGCCCAAATGAAACAGACCACTGCTCCAACCACTACGCCCGCCAAAACGCATGGCAGCCAGCCCTTCTTTGGCCGGCCAGCCCAGGCAAGCTTGTCGGCCGAGCAGACGGAGCCTGCGTTCTTCGGCCCTGCCCCTTTCATTCAAGCCAAACTCACCATTGGCGCCCCCGATGACCCCTACGAGCGCGAGGCCGATGCCGTGGCGGAGCAGGTCGTGCAACGCATGTCGGCCGCCGACAACGACCCGGCCGGCACGGCGGACGATCGCATGCGGAAGGACAAAATGATCCAGGAAAAACCGTTGGTCATTCAGCGGATGCCCATGAGCGTTCAACGCAAATGCGCGGCTTGCGAGGAAGAAGAAAAACTGCAAAAAAAGGAAGAGGAAAAACCCGAGGAACTGCAAGGCGGCATACAGCGAAAACCGATTTTCGAAAGCAACGGCGACGAGGAGTCGTCGCCCGGCGTGCAGCCGCCCGGCCCGATGATACAGCGCAAATGCGCGGCTTGTGAAAAAGAAGAGCAGGAAGCTGTGCAGCGCAAACCTTCCGGTGGCGGCGAAATGACCGCTTCGCCCGACGTATCCAGCCGACTAAGCGCCTCCAAAGGCGGCGGCTCGCCCCTGCCCGCAACCGTGCAAAACTCGATGGGCGGGGCCCTGGGCGCCGATTTGTCGGGCGTGCGGGTACATACCGACAGTCGGGCCGTGCAACTGAACCGCGATCTGGGCGCGCAGGCGTTTACGCATGGGAGCGACGTGTATTTCGGGGCGGGAAAGTTTCAGCCTGGGACGGAGGAAGGGGATCGGTTGCTGGCGCATGAGTTGGTGCATGTGGGGCAGCAGGGCTATTCAAAACCGTTGCAGCGCATGACAGCAGCGCCGGTCGAAAAAGAATTGACTAACCTTACCCCGAGGGCTCAACGCACAGCACACCTCATACAACCCAAATGTGTGGCCTGTGAAGAAGAGGAAACCCTACAAAAGAAAGAGGAGGAGGAAATGCAGGGAGAGGAGGAAAAAATCCTGAAAACACCCGTTTTGGGAAGCGACGGCGAAGATGAAAACCGGTCTGAATCGGGTTCTGGAGAGCCGTCTATCCGGCAAAAACCGGCGGAAAAAGAACTCGTCCAATGCAAATCCAATAGCAGCGCTGAAATAGCGACTTCGCAGAGTCTAGCCATTCAGACAAGTTATTCCGAAACTGGTCAATATTCAATAGTCAAAACAGCGGGAACTGAGCTTTCCATGTCGAGTGCACAGACAAATAGGGGAGATCAGCAGTTAAACCGGGCCCAACCCCTCGCGGCCATGGCGTTAAAAAACAACGAGCGTATCGATTCAGGAATTATTGACCCTGGAATGGCTCAAGGAGATCAGCCGCGATCGCCCAAATTAAGGCAAAATCTGATAAAGGACACTCTCCAGCGCAGTTGTTCCACGACCCAGGAATGCCTGGACAACCATGAAAGAACCCTTGCGGAATTACAACAATCTATTTTTAATCATCTGACACTGGCTCTACGAACCGAACAGTGGGACCTCAATGGCGAAATCAGCTCCGCTCTCCTGGTAGTAATGCCCAATGAGCCTTTAGAAACGTTTGAGGAAAAAATCGAGTTTATTTCAAACGACAGTTTGACGGACTATTTCGACGGAATGATCGGATACCACATGGCCTTGATCTATTTGAACCGAATATTCGCGGTAACCAGCCTTGGAAACTTTCCCGACCTTCAGATCAATGTCCCCATCAACTATATTCTATCGACCATTTCACGACATTTTGCCACTGCCTTACTCGGAGAATTACCGGGCGCGCCACTTGATTTGGTGTCGGCAGCCAATGAAGCGGAAGGGCATATTATTGACGACATCGTTGACATCGTACAAATAATACAAAATCCTTACCGGATACTTCAACTGGACCTGGAGGCTACTTTAGATTTGTTAGTCAGGTTGCGGGGAGAATTTTCGGGTGCGCAGGAGCGAGAAATCCGGGCGCGGACAGGCGCTCAAATCGGCGAATTGGGGAGAAGGGCCATTCTGATCAATCAGGCGCTCTTATCAGTTATCCCGCAGGCCCAAGGCGCCGCACCTACACCACTTGACGAGGTCATTCGGAGGGTTCAAAGTGACATCGCACGGATCAGAAGCCAAGAGCAAACGGAAAGAGATACCCTGACCCAGCTCGGCAACTCACCTTCCCTTTTGAGACCGCATGGTATGTCGCTTACCAACACCTTGTTCGATCTCCCGAACGACGCGAACAGTAGGACAATCGGTTTACAGGAAGCCTTCCCCCAAGCTTCTGACGATGCTTCGAACCGGTTTATGAGCGATCTGGATGCGCGCATCCAGCAACAGATGGCAGACCTGGCATCCCTGCACAATACTATTATCCCGCAGTCGCCATCATACAACCTGGCCGAATTCAACCAGGTATTCAGCAGGTGGTTTTCGTTTTTCAGCCTACAGGAAGAGCAGCAACACCCCAGCATGCAGTTTTTTATGGGGATGATGGGCCAGCCGTACCAATTAATGGGTTCGGGCGCGTTGTCGGGACCGAGCGCGGTCACAGGCGCTCTGGGAAGGGCCTTTTTAATGAATCATTTCGCGAACTTAATGCAGAACGTACTAGGGCACCCGAACACGCAATTTCTATCTAACCTGCCTACTCCCAGCCGGGTCGGGGCCGTTCGTGGCACAGCCCAATCTCCGCTCTATGAGTTCGGAGAAATGTACCCCACGCCCAACCGGCGAGGGGTAGTCAGTAGCGAAGCCGGCTCGCGGGAGGAGTTTGCCCGACCACGGGAACAGGATACTGCTACCCGGTTCAGCGGTGTAGCCGGTTTGCCCCAGGACCAACAATCCGCCGGAGCGGTGCAAGCAGGCATTGCGACTTCGGAAGCGGCCATTTTTGGACTGCGGACAGTGGAGGCAGCAGAGGGCTGGAGTTATCTAATTGACGTCTACGACATCTATGATATTAATCACCAAACAGTCCTCTCGAGAGAGCACCGGGTAATCTCTCCCGAGGTTTCGAGGTATATCATGGCCTACCAGCAACACCGGCAAACCATCGGCTCGACCCATCAGCCGACTTTTGATGGAAGATCGATCGGCGAGCCGGCCATGCAGGCAAGGGGCGTAGAGGGCGCCCAGGCAAACGCTGTAGATATTTACCTCCGGGGGGTGTCTCCCACGTCCGCTTCATCGCGCGCGAGGTCCTTACAACAAACCAGGGCAACGGCAAGGGAGCAGATGGGGGGTACCCCTTCTATCGCGATGACGTCGACAGATAGGCTTTTCAGGGACTTCGACCTTTACTTCGACGGGTTTTACGAAGCGCGCCAGGAGCCAGAATACCGCCTGGCGACGATCTTCCATATCGCAAATGTGCAATTCGGGATCGCCGCAGATATCATCAATCTGTTGAACCCTGAGAATATCGCGAAAATGCTGGCGGAAGCGCTCCGGGTTTCCTTTATTAGATATGGCCTCGAATTATTCGGCCCGGTCGGAAGCGTAGTTTCAACGGCTTATGGTTCCTACCTGAGCGCTCAAGGCGTAAGCGACTTGGCAGCTATCGTCAGTATCGCCGAATTCCTGCGAAGTGCAAGCCAGATCAGCAGTTTCAACGGTGCCAGGGCCTGGTCTTACATGACCCCGGCCATTGTAAGCGATATGTCAGAATTATTCGAAGATTTGGTCACCACGCCAGTAACCCGGGGTTTCGAACATTTTACGCGTGAGCAACCAAGGACTCCCCGCGAATTAGCCGACATGGTGCGTAACTCCCCCTTGATGGAACATCCCGAAACCAGATTGAGACTGCTGGAAGGAATTGATTCCCGAATTCGCGAATTGGAAGCCCAAGGTGCACTCACCAACCGTACCGATCCGGAATACGACGCTTTAATCCATTTCAGGGATGAACTTCTGCTACGGTCCTCTAGCCAACAAAGCCGTCTCGAGTCCAATCCAGATATGGAGCTGCCGGGAAGACGGCTGCGTTCGGAGGATACCGACCGGTTTGAGGCAGGGCGCGTCCGGACCGAGGCCGAAAGAACAGCGCTTCATCAGGCGATGGCTTCTCACCCGGATGTACCGCTGATCGAAAACCCGACGTTGCATGGCAACTCTGTACGGGTTTACTATCAAAACGGCCGACTGAGAATGGAGGTAGGCCCCTTAGCCGATGCGAGCCACGTCCAGGCGCACTTAAACACAGTCCGGCACCTGAAACGGTACCAGGGCGTGGTCGGATCCATTCGCAGGTTGATCGAACGCGTGGGCGGAAAGTTAAGGCTGCTTCCACCCGATTACGGCACCCGGGGTTTTGAAGCAAGACAGGAACTGGAAAAGCTGAATTCCATCATGACTGATCTTCAAGCCAAACAGGCCCTGATTGATCAAAGGGCCGAACGCCTGAGTTCCGATAGCGCACGGGCTGCCAATGAGGCCGAATTGCACGATATTGACCTGGAAATAGACTCCATCCGAAGCCAGATTGAAATCCATACGCGGGATCTCAATTCTTATGAGCAGGGACGCGGATTTATCGCGGCGGATGATTTAAGGGATGCGCAGAGAAGAGGCCATGCAATCGAGCAGGAAATCGCCTCAATCAGGGAACAGATCGATATTTCGAGACAAAATGCGAGTGAACTGCCCGGAATCATCGAAAAGCTCCGGCAGGAAAGACGGCCAGGACAGCGCGTCATTAATCTCGATGCCCTTTCGCCACGGGAACGCGAAGTGCTGCAAGACGTGTTCCACGATGTAGATATAGAAACCATGACGCTTGCAGAGGTCCAGCAAGGCCGAATCAGACCACGATCAGAAGAACAAAGGTTATTAGACCGCGAACAAAGGGCGATCACCAATTTGAGAGACTCCATGCGCCCGCTTTACGACCGAGTCAGGGCCGCTTCCCCCGGTCCGTCCGTCCGGGATCAGGTGCTACGGAGCGCTGGCGGAAACGATCAGGTCAGTGGAGCGCGGCCCCCTTCCGGAGAATTGCACGTAGATCATATTGTCCCACTGCGTGATATCGTTGATATGCCAGGGTTCCGGGATTTGAACTGGGAGGACCAAACGGCGGTGGCCAATCATCGGGCAAATCTGAGGGCCGTAGATGCAGGGGCCAACCTATCCAGGCAAGACAGGTCATGGGCAGATCAATTTTCGGCCCGAGCCACTTATAGTCAGGAGGCGCTGCAAACAATTATCCAGACTGAAACGCGATTGAGACAAGAACTGCAAGTGGAAATAACCAGACGCCTGACTGCATCCGGAAGACGAGCGTCGCAGTGAAATCGTAATACGAAATCATAGGCCTGATATAATATCTTTTCAATGTGCAGATAAACAAGGCATCCTTATGAAGAGCATTTTTTCTCCTACCTACCAATCCCGCCGCCATCGCCAGCCCGCCCCCGAGCAGACGGAGCATCAACCTTTTTTCTCTGCTTTTCATGAACAAACCAAGGCAAGCGGTCCTTCCTTTTTCACCCCCGCCATCCAACGCCTCGCCACCCCCGACGAAGAAAAAATGCCGGGCACCAACGACGAGCGGATGCGCGAGGATAAAATGATACTACAAAAGACCGAGGTGCAGCGCATGAACGCCCCCGAGGAAAACGAAATGCTGCAAGGCAAAGCCGAAAACAGCGGCGGCCTTGCTTCGGCTCATGTCAGCAACCAGATCGAAAGCAGCCGGGGGAAAGGGCAGCCTTTGCCGGAAGACATGCGGGCTGAGATGGAAGCAGGGATCGGGGCGGATTTCAGCGACGTTCATGTCCACACGAACCCTCAAGCCACGTATTTAAGCCAGTCTTTACAGGCCAAAGCGTTTACGGCAGGCCACGACGTATTTTTCAATTCCGGTCAGTTCCGACCAGATACCAGGGAAGGAAAGCAACTTCTGGCGCACGAACTTGTCCATGTGACGCAGCAGGAAAACGGCCTCCGGCGCAGTATTCAACGTTCGTGGCTCGACGATGCCTCGGCCTGGCTCGGCAACGCCGCAGAAGGAATCTCTGATTGGGCAGGGGGCGTCCGTCAACGCGCCGATGAAGCACAACAAATTCCTCGGCAACGCCCTGAGCGAGATGATACTGGCAATTTTTGCTCGCCGTATACATCCTATATCGAAGCCGCCGCTGCCAAAATATATGTACGCTCCGTTTTACCGGTCGCCTCTGCCGGAATGTTCGGAGCGGAAGTCGCCGGACTTTGGAACCAATATTTGCGCGGCCCGTCTTCCGGCCGGCGAAAATATACCGATGGCACCACCATCGGTTACGGATTCTCGGCCAGTGAGGTGACCAGATCTCGGGTAAACTATTTGATGCGAATTGCGGCTGCCCGGCATAGTTTGTTTGGGACTATCACGCCGAACGCCTGGACAAATATTCCGGTAGAAGACGTTTACACGGCCGAAGAACTCTCATACGGGATCAATTTCAGCAATCCGTTCGACATCCCCGGCCATATTGCCGGCGGCGTCAGTGGAAGCGATTACGGACCGGATACCCGGCAATTAAAAGGCCACATTCAGGCTTACCGCGAAACAGATATCGATGGCAATACCATTGGTATCAAACTTAAATCCGCTTTTGAATTTGAAGTGCTTGATGCCGTTGATTTCTGCCCGGGAGGAATGGGGGCAGCAGGTCTCGAAACCTTGCTAACGATCCCGTTAAGCCGTCTTGAGGCAACTGGTATGGCCTGGGATGTACCCTTTCAGGTTAATTATCACCCTACCCCGGTTGACGTAAATGTCACACCAACCAATTTGCCCGGATCACCCGGCACATCAGCTGGCTTTGGGGAAGTAGAGCAACCTAACGACCGCAGAAGCCGTGGCGACCGAAGCCGGGAAGCAGAACGTGCCCTGTCAGAAAAAGAAAGAATAACCCAAAATACACGAAGATGAAACCCCTTTTTTTTATTTTCTTTTGTGTCAACTTGTTGAGCTGTATGAATAAACCTGAACCTGAATTACACTTGATTCCTGACACATTTCGTGGAAAAATATCTATTTTGTTTTCCCAAACACAAGGAACGCCCGAAGAGCGGGAAGGCCGGTTCAGGGTTTACCGCATCCCGGATAACGGGGTTTTAGACACACAATTTGGCCCCAATCTGGGTGTAAAACTCCCTGAGGATAATCTTTTTTTCGTCGTGAATACTGCGGGTACCCGTATCCCCCTGCCACGGCACGATACCCCCGGCCTTTCTCCAACAACGCTGGTTGTGAGCAACCTATACACTAACACCCAGGCTTATTATTATTTTGTAGATGAATTACAACATATCAAAAACTACCCTAATCCACTTTTAGACAACTCCGAAAGAAAATGGGATCCGCCTATTGATACAACAGATTAATTCCAGACTGATAAAACTGTGCTTCCCTTCCTCCACGCCCTCACCCGCTACCGCGTCGCCGCCTATTTCGGCCGCGAACTGCCCGCCCCCGACACCCCGGCACTGCCCGACGACGGCTCGCCCCTCCATCGCTTCGTGGCCGACAACCAGCTCAACATCGACGAATTCACCGTACTCTGCACCGCGCTGGCCCCGCACCTGCTGCCTACTTTTTTCGACGACATCATCGCCGAATTCCTGCCCCAGGGCGGCGACTTCCCGGCCTTCGGCGGCGTAAAAGGCGCCAACCACCGGGGCTTTTTGCCGACCGGCGAAACCGCCCTTTTTCTGCTCGCAGGCAAAGACGAAGACCGCCGTCGACAGGTCATGCAACTCTTTGATACAGAACACCTTTTTGCAAAAAAACGAGTCCTGTACCTCGAAGAATTGCGCGCCGGCGAACCCGCCAGCACCGGCCGACTGATCCTCGACCCGGAATACGCCGAGTTGTTTGCGCTGGGCCGCGTCAGCCGACCGCGTTTTGGCATGAACTTCCCGGCCGACCGCCTCGAAACCCTCATGGAATGGGACGACCTGGTGCTGCCGCCCCCCGTTCTCCGCCAGGTACACGAACTCGAAGGCTGGCTCCGCAACGGCTCGCGCCTGCTCGACGAATTCGGCATGCGCAAACGCCTCAAACCGGGCTTCCGCGCCCTTTTTCACGGCCCGCCCGGCACCGGAAAAACCCTCACGGCAGCCCTCTTGGGCAAATACACCGGCCGCGATGTGTATCGCGTCGACCTGTCTATGGTCATCTCCAAATTCATCGGCGAAACGGAAAAAAACCTGTCCAGTCTTTTCGACAAAGCCGAAAACAAGGACTGGATTCTGTTCTTCGACGAGGCCGACGCCCTCTTCGGCAAACGCACCGGCGTGCGCGACGCCCACGACAAGTACGCCAACCAGGAAGTGGCTTACCTGCTCCAGCGCGTCGAGCATTTCAACGGACTGGTTATCCTCGCTTCCAACTTCAAAACCAATATCGACGACGCCTTCATGCGCCGCTTTCAGAACATCATTCACTTCCCGATGCCCGGCCCCGTCGAACGACTGAGCATCTGGCAAAAGTCTTTTCCGGATAAAATGAAGATGGATGCGGTCAACCTGAATGCCATCGCCCAGCGGTTTGAACTCAGCGGGGCGGGTATCCTCAACGTGGTGCAATACGCCTGCCTCCAGGCGCTCGAACGCAACGACGACAAAATTCAGGAAAGCGATGTGAGAGAAGGCATTGTCCGCGAATTTAACAAGGAGGGAAAAATTGTGAGCTAATTCCGGCGCAATTCATACCCGAGTGATTTCAGGATTTGCCGAATTAGCTACCTTTGGCTGCCACTCTTCCAACCAGTACAAATTCTTATGCTCACCCTGCTCTCCGTCGTCATCGGTATCGTTTTTGTCATGCTCTTGTTCAGCCTCCTGACCACCACGGTCATGGAGATGATCGCCGGACTCCTTTCTCTCCGGGGCAAACACCTCGTACAAGCCCTGCAAAACATGCTGGGCAACAAAACCCAACTTTTCCTCGAACACCCTTATTACCGGCAACTTACCATGAATGCCAATACCAAAGGCGCCAAACGCGCCGCGGAAAAGGCATTCCCGTCCTATATCGGCTCCGGCACGTTCAGTGCCATTCTGGGCGATATCCTCGACGGCGACCCACAGCAACGTATCGGCGAACGGGTCTCTAACCTGCCCGAAGGCGAACTCAAAAAAGTGCTGTCTTTCCTCTGGCGCGAAGCCGATGAAAACGTCAACGAATTCCGCAACAAGACCGAAGAATGGTTCAACGAGGTCATGGACCGCGCCTCGGGCTGGTACAAACGCAAAACCCGCACCTGGCTCTTGCTGATCGGCACGATTGTTACCCTGATATTCAATGTCGATGCGCTCCAGATCTACAACAACCTTTCAGTCAATGCGACTTTAAGCGAGTATGTGGCCGACGCCGCCGAGACTTTTGTCAATACCCAACCGGCCCCTGATGCAGCGGCCGCAACGGCAGCCCCCGATTTCCAGGGCGCACAACAAAAACTGAACGAACTGGTCAACAACAACATCAGCGCCATCAGCTCACCGCTGGGCCTGGGCTGGTCGCAGGTCGACTGGTCGCAAGTCAACGGCCAATGGTGGCTCTACAAAGCCATCGGCTGGCTCACCACCACCCTCGCCCTTTCGCTCGGCGCCACCTTCTGGTTCGGTGTGCTCAAACAACTGATCGGCCTGCGCAGCAGCGGTCCCTCTTCTTCAGGCGGACTGACGACCGTCAGCAGCAGCAGCAGTGGCGGTAGCGGCGCCGGGGGCAGCTTCCTGACCCGCCCCGGCTCGGACAGCCCGTTGGAAAGCCTTGGCCGCGGCGCTAAAAAACCCAAAACCGCCAACGACGACGATTCGGGGAAAAAGGAAATGCCCGATGGATAAACACCCTTTTTTTAACTACATTTACCTTTAAATCAAATGAATATGTCAAGTCCCAACATCAGCATTATCGCGCTTTTGCTGTCCGTATTTTTTGCGGGCGCTTACCTGCGCGGCGAAATCGCGCAACGCCGCGAGTTCCGTGCCGAGATGAAAAGTATCAAGGATGAGCACGCCCGCACCATGGCACTGGTCGATTCCATGAACGTGGACTACCTGCGCCGCCGGCGCGAATTCCTTGAAAACAGCGATAAACTGTACGCCCAGCTCGACACCCTGCTCGATCTTAAAATTTCAAATTCCCGCAAACTCGAATCCGCACGTGCAGCCGTCAACAACGAACGCGTACTGCTCGACAACGAATTTTCAGAATTGCAGGACCTCGAACGCGAATACGGCGTAAAACCAGCCGATGGCTCGAACTAAACCCGGCCATCGCCCCATCGTTTCATCCAAATCATTGTGAATCATGAAGAACCGAATGAATCTCACCTTTTGCTTCCTCTTCGTCGCCCTCACCGCATGGGCGCAAAGACCCGAAGACATCGACGTTTTTTATGTCTTTAAAACCCCGACCGACAGCGCGGCCATCAGCGTGATAAAAATTGAAAATCCGGAAAACCTGCGCCAGATGCAGTTCAATGGCGGCAACTTCCCGGCAGTCATGCTCAACCGCAACGTCTTCCGCAAATCACTCGATATCGGCAACCGCAACAGCCGACTTTCCAGCCGCTTGCAGGACGAGGTCAGCCTGCTTCGCCAACGCGACACGATCAACCAGCTGACCATCCTCAACCTCAATCAGCAACTCGACCTCCACGTCAAACAACTCCAAGCCTGCGAACAACACAACGCTTTCCTCAACGAATCCATCACAACCCTGGACCAACAGGTGGACAGTTCGCTCGAACTCGCCCGCGAATCGCGCAAAGGCCTGTTTGGCAAAAAACTCTGGGGCATCGCACTGGGCGGCGGCATCGGCCTGGGCCTGGGCGTCCTGCTGGGTGTAATCGTTTCTAACTAACTAATTCCCAAAACGCTATTTGCCTAATGTTCAATTCATTACAACAAATCATCGACGCCGGCCGCGACACTTTTACCGACGAGCTCAACCTGCCTGAAAACGAAGGCGCCGCGATCGAACTCCAGGCTCGCCTTTGCGACCTCGGCATACTCGACCCTGTCATCAACGGGGATAAAACCACGCCATTTAAACCGGTCGGCAAAGGCGACGGCCAAATTGGCCTCAACACACGCGGCGCTCTTTTTGAATTTTGCCGGCTGGCCAATATCCAGTACGTCGACCGGCTGCTCAATATCGCCCTGCTCAAAGCCCTAGTCAATGCCCGGCCGGAAACGTTTACCCCCGTTCAGTTCGACGCAAAAGCCGGTGATGCCCCTTCAGTCGTACTCGCCAAACGCCTGCTGCGCTACATGCGCATGCAAGGATATTGGATCGCGCGCAGCCCCAATATGTACAACATTGTTTACGTGGAAGGAATGAATGAAGACGGTCAGCTTAACGACGACCGCTTCAACGAATGGAACGACCGCCGCATCGTCATCCGCATCGGCGTAGCCGGCGCCCCCGAAATGCTCGTCAACGACCAGGCTACTACCGAGCCGGGACTTTTTTACACCAAAAACCCGCTCAACCCGCAAGGCGCGGCGCGCATCGCTTTCGGCCAGTACAAAGCCTGGGTCGATGGCCTGCACCAGGGTTGGCAACCGGCCCTCGTGCAACGCGAAAACCTAAAAGTGCACCGCGATCTCAACCAGGACGGCAAACGCTCGGCCAATGATCCCATCGATATCGGCAAAACTTTCGGCATCAACCAGCACTCCACCAGCCCCAACAAAACGCCCGACCTCGTCGGCCCTTATTCCGCAGGCTGCCTCGTCGGCCGCCGGTATTCGTTGCACCAGGCCTTTTTGCGAACAGTCAAAAAGGACGTCCGTTACATCATGAACAAAGGCTACCTTTTCATGAGTACCGTCATCGCTGGCGACGATTTTGTCAGCTGGGTGAAAAAGAGTGAGAAAATGAGTCCCCCTAACTGATTTTTTAAGAAAAAACGAAACAGCGGCATGAAAAAGGCGTTTGTTGTTGTGTTGCAACGGCAAACGCCCGAGCCTTTATTTCCCATGATTTTTAAAAAACCTTCCCATGTATAAAGTCAAATACGGCGGCAAAAAAGGCAAAACCATCGAACTGGTCGAAAGCCCCGACATGGTAGCCATCCGGACCAAAGGCAACCAGCAACTCAATGAAGTATCCATGAGCCGCAAAAGCCGGGAACTGATCGCCGAAACGACCGAAGTGGCCACTTTCCCCGAAGCCGGCGTCACCGTTCGGCGCGTCGCCCCCGGCGATGGCCTCGAATCTGTGTCGGCCAGCACGGAACAACGCGACCTCACGCGTGCTGCATTGAAACAGGAAGAAAATATCCGCTTTGCCGGCCGTGTCCTGCAGGATGCCGAGAGCGGCGAAGTGATGCTGTACACCGAAAATTTCTTTGTCAAATTCAAAGACGAAACCTCGGAAGAGGATTGTCTGGCTGTTTTGAAAAAATACAACCTGACCATTAAAAACAAACTGCCCTTTGCACCCAACTCCTATTTCGTGGAAGCCACGGAGGGGACAGGGTTGAAAGTGTTTGAGATTGCCGAAAAAATTCTGGCCGAAAAAAACGTCGAATACTGCCACCCCGAACTGGTGCAGGAGCGCCGCTATAAAATGATCCATCCAGGTCAATGGCACCTTGCGCCCACCGTCATTAAAGGCAAAAAAGTCGACGCTCACGTCAATATCGAAGCGGCCTGGGCCCAAACCAAGGGCAAAGGCGTTACGATCGCAGTCATCGACGACGGCGTCGACATCGATCACCCCGAGTTCAACGGCCGCATCGTACATGCCTACGACGCCACTTCCAACCTCACCGATCCGCGGCCCAGGGAAGACGGCGACAACCACGGAACGGCCTGCGCCGGCATGGCTTGCGCCGCCGGGCTGAAAGACGGCGCTTCGGGCACCGCCCCCGAGTCGTTCCTCATGCCGATCCGCCTGCGCAGCGGCCTGGGCAGCATGGCCGAAGCCAATGCCTTCGCCTGGGCGGCAGAGCATGGCGCCGACGTCATTTCCTGCTCCTGGGGCCCGACCGACGGCGAATGGTGGACGCCCGACGACCCCGTACACAACCGCATGACCGCCCTGCCCGACAGCACCCGCCTTGCCCTCGAATACGCCCTCACCAAAGGCCGCGGCGGCAAAGGTTGCGTCATCCTCTTTGCCGCCGGCAACGGCAACGAAGACACCGCCAACGACGGCTACGCCAGTTACCCGGGGGTTATCGCCGTCGCGGCCTGCAACGACACCAGCCGCCGGAGCGTGTATTCCGATTTCGGCGATGCCGTGTGGGTCTGCTTTCCCAGTGGCGATTTTGGCTGGAAACCTTTCAATCATCCAGCGCCTATCAGCACGGGGCTTCGAACCGTCGACCGCCTTTCCAAGGGCGGCTATCAGGATGGCAATTACACCGACGCCTTCGGCGGAACCTCGGGCGCCTGCCCGGGTATGGCCGGTATCGTAGGTCTCATGCTGGCTGCCAATCCCGATCTGACCACCAAACAGGTCAAAGAAATGCTCAAAAAATCGTGCACCCGCATCGATGAAGGCGCGGGCGAGTACGACAGCAACGGGCATAGCATTTACTATGGCTACGGCCGTATCGATGCCGGGCTGGCCGTCGCCAATGCCCTGCAAGCCAAATCGCCGGCTGCCGCAACCGGCGCCGCACCGCTGATCGAAGGTTCGGTGAAATTCAGTCCGGGCGGCGAAGTACCGCTCAAACCCGGCCAATGGACGGGAGATTTTCAGCCTGCCAGAAAAATCGTCGGGATGTCGCTTCGCCTCAAATCGGCGCAAAACGGCCTGAAAATCAAATACAAAACCAATGTAGCGGGCCTTGGTATTGTGCAAAACAAACAGGAGGGCGAATACGTAGGCGGCGACAGCAAAAAACGACTGCTGGGCTTCGCTGCCGAGCTCGAAGGGAGCAACGCCGGCAAATACGAATTGGAATATGCCGTCCGCCTCAAAGGCCAGTCCAAACCCGTCGTCGGCAAAAACGGCGCGCTTTGTGGCACCGATCAGAAGACGGGCAAGACGATCGAAGCGATCTCGATCACCCTGAGAAAAAAATAACTGAGGGCTTGGCGTTTTGTTTAGAGGACATTTATCTTTGCAGCCGCTTTAAGCAAATGGGGGTTTAGCTCAGCTGGCTAGAGCGCTTGCATGGCATGCAAGAGGTCACCGGTTCGAATCCGGTATCCTCCACTTCAAAAGGTCCGATCATCTTGATCGGGCCTTTTTTGTTATCCTCCCGAAAGAGGCCTTAACTCAAGGTGGCTATACCCACTTCACCGCCAAGGCGCGGAGACGCAAAGGGGCCGCGAATTAATTTGCGTCTCCGCGCCTTGGCGGTGAAGTGGGTATAGTCGTCATAGTTTAACGGATATCTGCCTGAAGGTCCCATCACCCCACCGCCTGCGTCGCCCGGAATTGCTCGGGCGTCACTCCTGTGTATTTTTTAAAAAAACGGGTGAAATAGGCGTTGTCCTCAAAATTCAGGGTATCGGCGATCTGGGAGATCATCAGATCGGAATTGACCAGCAGGCGCTTGGCTTCGAGCAACACCCGGTCGCGGATCAGTTCGCCCGCGCTTTTTCCCAAGGCGTCTTTGGAAAGCGCGTTGAGGTGGTTGGGGGTCACAAACAGCATTTCGGCGTAGTCTTTGGGCAATCGCTTCTCGCGAAAATGCAACTCGATCATTTTTTCAAACTGCCGCATGAGCGCCACGTTGTGCTTCGACGTGTGCTCCCGGAAGGTGCTTGGCGCCGCGCGCGACAGGCGCACCAGCACGGTGATCAACATGCCCCTCAGCAAATCCATTTTGAACTCGCCGTCGCGACCAAACTCCTCGAGCATCGTGGCCAGCGTTTGCTCCACCTCCGTACAACACGACATGTCGAGTATGTTGACCGGGCTGCCGCTCACGGTATTGAACAAGGGGAACTCCCTCAGAAAGAAGGGGTTATGACAAAAAGCCGTGAAGAATGACTCATTAAAATTGACGAGATACCCGTCCACGTCGTCATTGAACTGCCAGGTATGTACCTGCCCGGGCGCCATGTAGTAAATCTGATGCGGCTTGACTTCAAAGCTCTGAAAATCAATCGCATGCCTCCCGCCGCCTTTCGTAAAAAGCACGATCTGGTAAAAATCGTGGCGATGCGGAAACACCAGGTCCTTGTGCTGGCGAAGGAACTCGTGGATACGCATCACGACCACTTCGTTCATGCACCGGTCGGCGCCGAGCAGGTTGCAGATGCTGTAGGTGGGTATCTTGTTGGCCATGGTTCGGAAGACTTCTTACGAGCCGGCGAAAATACAAACATCGGCGGCAAAGCGCCCAACCGGTAAAAAGGTCAATTAAGACATGGTTTCTGTCCATCACTTCCGCCTACCTGGCCCCCAACTTTGCGGCAAATACACTACCTGTCATGGCTTTTTTGCAAAAAGGATCAAAATCCTACAGCGTTTTCAACCTCAAATGCCCGCGTTGCCACGAGGGCGACACCTTCGAAACCGGCTCCTGGTCGTTTGTCAGGCCCTTCGAAATGCACGACCATTGCCCCAAATGCGGCCTCAATTATTTCCCCGAACCGGGCTACTACTACGGCGCCATGTTTATTTCCTACATCTGGACAGGCTGGTTTTGCCTCCTGTTCATCGCCTTGTTTCACTGGGGACTGGGCTGGAGCCAAACGGCCGCTTTCAGCCTGCTGGGCGTCTTTCTGGCGACCAATTTCATCTATATTTTCCGAATCTCCCGGCTGATGTGGCTGAATCTCAACGTCAAATACCGTCCCGACATCCTCTCCTCGAAAAAAGCCTCCTGAATCGGGCTACAACGGCACGGCCGTGCTTTGCTTCAACTCGGTGAGCACGAAGGAACTTTGCGCATGCCCGACATTGTCGAGGCCAGCCAGTTTATTGACTATAAAATGCTGGTATTCAGCCATATCGCGCACGATTACCTTGAGCAGATAGTCGAAACCTCCGGCAATGTGCAGCACTTCGGTCACCTCGGGCAAGGCGCAAACGCTGCGCTCAAATTGTTGCAACCTGACCTGTGCATGCTCCTTGAGCGACACCGCGCACATCACGACGAGCGGTTTGCCCACCTTTTCCCGACTGACCAGGGCTACGTATCCCTGTATAATGCCCTCGCGCTCCAGCCGGCGGATGCGCTCGTACACCGGCGTTGTCGTCAGTCCCAGCCGGGCTGCAACTTCTTTATGTGTCAAAAATGCATCCTCCTGCAACAGGCGCAGGATGGCCAGATCGGTGGCGTCGGGTTGGTAAGCGGGCGTTGACATGGACGAGTGGGCAATTTTTTTTCTGTTTCGGCAGGCCTTAAAAGTACATTTTGGACATTATTTCTAAATATAGATAATTTTTTAGAAAAATTTTCTGTACAAAGTTAATGAAACAGAAATGTAATCAGCAGAAACGATATTTGAAGAAAAATTCTGCCCGCCATGACTAACCATAAGTTTCGTCCGGAAAGCCTGATGATGTCGCACGGCTACCACCCCGAGTGGTCCGAAGGCGCCGTGAAATGCCCGATCTTCCAAACTTCCACCTTCGCATTTCCGACTGCTGAAATGGGCAAGGCGCACTTCGAAGTCGCCTACGGCCTGCGCAACCGCCGCGAAGGCGAATCGGAAGGACTGATCTACAGCCGCATCAACAACCCCGACCTCGAAATCCTCGAAAATCGCCTGTGCCTCTGGGACAGCGCCGAAGACTGCGCCGTTTTCGAAAGCGGGATGAGCGCCATCACCACTGTGCTGCTCGAGTTTTTGAAACCCGGCGATCTGTTGTTGCACAGCACGCCCCTCTACGGTGGCGCCGACCACTTTATCCGGCATTTTTTGCCGCGCTATGGCATTAACACCCTCGAATTTCACCCCGACCATACGGAAGAGGACCTGAACCAAATGCTGCGGGAATCCTCGGCCAAACTGGCCATGATCTACGTGGAAACACCCGCCAACCCGACCAATGCCCTGTACGATCTGGCCATGTGTCGCGCCGTGGCCGACCGTTTTTCGGAGGCCGACCGCCGGGTTCTGGTGGCCGTCGACAACACGTACATGGGGCCGCTTTGGCAGCACCCGCTGAAATGGGGCGCCGATTTTTCAATTTACTCGGCCACCAAATACATTGGCGGCCACAGCGACGTGATTGCCGGCGCCGTGTGCGGCAGCAAAGCCTTTATGCAACGCGTCAAAGGGCTTCGCACCTTCCTCGGCAACATGGCCGGCCCCTGGACCGGCTGGCTGCTGCTGCGCAGCCTCGAAACCCTGCACATCCGTATGGAACGCCAGGCTGCCACCGCCGCCCTGGTCGCGGCATTTTTGAAGGATCACCCGAGGGTCGAATCCGTGCACTACCTCGGCTTTCTCAGCCCTGAAAACGACCCGCGGCAATACGAAATTTACCAGAGGCAGTACAGTTCGGCCGGGGCCATGCTGGCCTTCGAGGTCAGCGGCGGCGAAGAAGGCGCATTTTCCGTGCTGAACAACCTGAAACTGGTCAAACTGGCGGTCAGCCTCGGCAGCACCGAATCGCTGGCCCAGCACCCCGACACGATGACCCACGCGGGCGTGGAACTGGCGCACAAACGCGCTCTGGGCATTACGCCCGGCATGGTCCGGCTTTCGGTGGGCGTGGAGCACCCCGACGACCTGATCTGGGACCTCGAGCAAGCGCTTTCGGTGCCGGTGAAAACCACCGCGCTTCGGGAGGCTGCGTTTGCGAGCCACCCTTGAATCTGAATAAGTGATGAAGTAAAAAACAAGCCGGTGTTCAAGGTCTCTTGAACACCGGCTATTTTTAATGCGTGATTATCACGCCTGAATGCAATTTCTGCTTATCGGGGCCATGCGCCGATGCCGCCCATCAGGTTGCGCACGTCGAAGCCTTGTCGGTGCATGATCTGGCAAGCCTGTGCGCTGCGATTGCCGCTCCGACAGTACACAAAGTAGGTTTTGGAGCGGTCGAGCGCAGCAATTTTGGCCGCGAACGAAGACGACATAATGTCGATGGCGATGGCGCCGGGCAGTGCGCCGGAGCGAACTTCCATGGGCGTGCGCACGTCGAGCAGGACGGCGCCTTTGCTGGCCTGAAATTCTTTTTTAAACAGGTTGCCGGGCAGGTTGTCGTAGATGGGATTGGGGTGTTTGGTGTTATTTTCGGGCATCTCGACAGCGTTACCCGCGTCTTCGGCGCCGCCGAACAGGTTTTTAATAAATCCGGAAAGTGACATGGTGACAGAGTGCGTTTTTTTAAAAATTTTGGCGAAAAAAGCGGGGTGAGTACCGTTAGGCGGTATCACCCCGATATAGGATGAAAACTTGCTCGTACAAGAATCACCGTTTCTTGGAAACGCCTAGTTTTCCGGGAAGGCATTGATGGCGTTGACCAGTTCCGCAGATGAAGCCATGCCCGATTTGCGCCAAACGGCGTTGCCTTTATTGAAAATCATAAGGGTCGGGATGGAACGGATATTGAAACGGGCAGCGAGTGCCTGGTTTTTATCTACGTCGATTTTGTAAATGTTTACATTTTCACCCAGACGGGCTTTTACATCGTCGAGAACGGGCTTCATGGCGCGGCAGGGAGCGCACCAGTCGGCATAAAAATCGATCAGTACAGGGCGATCGGATTGCATCAAATCTGAGAAAGTCATGGACAAATAATTTACAGGTAAGGGTTTTTGTTACGGATCAGCGGCTCTTTCTGTTCGCCTCTGATTACAGCACAAAGGTACAGGCGACCTTACCCGGCGCCGTGGTGTTTTTAGAGGGGGTATTGGTACTTTTCGCTGTTGATAAAACACAATGGGGATTTGAGCGGCTTGCTCAAATCCCCATTGCTTGTTATTTTTTGGCAAACAAGGGTTTTCGTTTCTTTTTCAACGAACGCTCCGTTTTTTTGATCGTTACGGGCTCGCTGGAATAACTGGGTACGTTGACACGGTTGTACCCGATTGCGACGTAGGTATAATATTGCCCCTGCACCGTGGTCAGGTCTTCAAAAACCTGCTTTTCAGGATTGAAGGGTGTGATGGTCAGCAGGTTGCGCACATCGCTGAAATCGCCGATCTCTTTTCCATTGAAGCGGAAGATGGCGTAGTAATAGGGCATTTGATCGCCATTGGTAATATTGCACACCTGCCAGGCGAGTTTGACGCGGCCGGGGGCCCCGGCGATGCGGCAAATTTTGGGCGTGGCGGGCGGCGTCCGGCTGAGCGATGCCTGTGGCGGCACCAGCGCGGGGGTCGGATACAGCGTCGTGATCAGGGAGTCCTGCACGCCCAGCGGGTTGTACAGCAGGGGCTTGACGGAGTAAAAAATACTGCCATTCACCCCCGGCGTGTTGCGGTTGATCACAATTTGCCGGTTGATCTCGTCGGCCTGGTTCCAGTTGGGATCGGCAGGCCAGTTGTTGATTTTGTAGGCGGCATGGCCGATGTACAGCTGGCGGCCGTAGGTGTGCTGGCTCCACCAGTTGACGAGGGTCTTGTAGTCGGCCGGCGGGAACCCGATGCTCCAGTACAACTGGGGGGCGACGTAATCGATCCAGCCGTTTTGCAGCCATTTGAGTACGTCAGCGTAGTTGTCGTCGTAGCTGGTGACGGAAGTGCCCGTGGCGGAGCCATTGATGGGGTCTTTGGTCGAGTTGCGCCACACGCCGTAGGGGGCAATGCCGAAACGGACGTAGGGTTTTATACTTTTTATGCCCTCCGAGCAGCTTTTGATCAGCAGCGAAATGTTGTCGCGGCGCCAGTCATCGATGTTGGAAAAGCCGCGCGGGTCGGCAGCAAACAGGTCGTAATCGTCGATCGGCGGCACGTTGGCCACCGGGTAGGGGTAAAAATAGTCGTCGAAGTGCACCCCGTCCACGTCGTAGCGCAGTACGATGTCTTTCACCACATTGGTCAGGTAAGTACGCACGAGCGGGCTGGCCGGGTTGAAATACCAGCGGTTGCCATACTGGTAAAACCATTCCCGTTTGCGGTCCGGCGGCAGCGATTTGAGGAGGTGCATGGGGCTCAGGCTGGCCGTATCGAGGTCGAAGGTGGCGCGGTAGGGGTTGAGCCAGGCATGAAATTCCATGCGGCGTTCGTGCGCCGCCTTGATCATGTATTCCAGCGGGTCGTACAGCGGATTGGGCGGTACGCCTTGCTGCCCGGACAGGTATTTGCTCCAGGGGACCACCGGCGAATTGTAAAAAGCATCGCCGGCAGGGCGCACCTGCACGAATACGGCGTTCATATTCATGGCCTTCAGCACGTCGAGCAAACTGTCGAATTCAGCGCGCTGGCGGTCGGGAGAAAGCCCCGGAGCGGATGGCCAGTCGATATTGGCCACCGTGGCCACCCATGCGCCGCGCAGCTCGGTGACCGGCGTCTGCGGCGCCTGTGCGTTTTGAGCAAAAAGGCAGGAAGCGGCGGAACCCAGCCAGACAAAGGCTGCCAGAAGAAAAAGACGGGTAACGGATATCATGGTCAAAATTGGTTTTGCGGTAAAAGTAGCGCATCCCCTTATTGCTCAAAGCTTTATTCGGTCGAAAAATAGGGGATGAAATTTCTGACCTTTGCAGCCAATTCTTCTGACTCATGCAATTTCCAGAGCCCATTCCCGTCCTTGAACTGGCCCGCCGCTTCAACGCTCAACTGATCGGCGACGACAGCCTTTCCGCCACCGGCATCAACGAAATCCACAAGGTGCAAGCCGGCGACATCGCTTTTTCCGATGCGCCGAAATACTTTGCCAAAACGCTGGAATCCGCGGCGACCATCATTTTACTCAACCAAGCTGCCGAATGCCCGCCCGGCAAGGCTATTCTGGTGGTCGAGCGCCCCTTCGAGGTGTACGATTCGCTGGTGCGCGAATACCGGCCTTTTCAACCGCTCAGCGTGGCCATCAGCCCGGAGGCCGACATCCACCCGACGGCCATCATCGAGCCGGGGGTGGTCATTGCCGCCAATGTCCGTATCGGCGCCCACAGCCACATCCACGCCAACGCCTACATCGGCGAATACAGTTACATCGGCGAGCACGTGGTGGTCGGCCCGGGGGCACTCATCGGCTCCGACGCGTTTTATTTCAAAAAACAACCCGACGGCTCCTTCCAAAAATGGCGGTCCGGCGGCCGTGTCATTCTGGAAAACCATGTGGACATCGGCGCCGGCTGCACCATCAACAAAGGCGTGAGCGGCGACACCATCATCGGCGAAGGCAGCAAACTCGATTGCCAGATCCATATCGGCCACGGGGTCGTGGTCGGCAAAAACTGCCTTTTTGCAGCGCAGGTAGGCATCGGCGGCAAAACCGTGATCGAAGACAATGTCGTGCTGTACGGCCAGGTCGGCGTCGCGCAGGCCATTCGCATCGGCGCAGGCGCTGTTGTGCTGGCCACCTCGGGGGTATCCAAGTCGCTGGAAGGCGGCAAAACCTATTTCGGAGCGCCGGCCGAAGAAGTGCGTGAGAAATACAAGGAGCTCGCGGCCTTGCGCATGCTGCCCGAACTGGTTCGAAAGATGAAATAATTACATTTTGCAGAGCCGACCGGCCCCGACGACCTGCCCTTGTCGCCACAGCATGATCTGATACAAGCCGCGCGGCAAGGACCCGGCGTCGAGGTCGGTCGATGAAACCGCCGTGCTCCAGTTTTTTGTCAAAACGGTTTTGCCGGAAAAATCGCGCAGCATTAGGCCGTCGAAGTCCGCCCCGGTCACCCGCACGGTGCCGGAGGCAGGATTGGGCGCGATCAGCAGCGTTGGCTGAGTACGGGCGGGTTCGCCGGCGGCCACTGCAGTTGCGCAGGTAGCGCCGTAAAGGTTGTTGCCGTCCTGCTGATAACACACGGTGTATGGACACAGGCAGATCCCGCCGGCCGGCGCCCAAATGCCGTTTTTATTGCCCAAACTTTCTACCCACAAGGTGGCGCCAGCTGTCGTGGATTCAATGTTCCACACATTGCGCTCCGAACCGTCGTTCCAGATTTCCGTGAACGACTGCCCGACGTACACCCAGGTCTGCGGATAACCGACCTCCAGCGAATCCCCGGGCAGCGCATTGAAATCGTACAACAAATATTCCGCGCCGGCTTCGGGGTAATAACGATACACCCTGCGCGACGGTAAATCCTCCCGCATCAACCCATACAAGATGCGGTCCATCGTATCGACCGTGTAAGGCGGACAGAAGGACGGAGCGGAAGGGTCACTGTAAATCGGACTTGCCCAAAGTTTGAAGTAGGTCTGTCCGTTCACCGCCGTATCGCCTGAAAACCAGTAGCGCGTGCCGTAAGTGTAGTAGCATATTGCCAGTTCGGGGGCTGAAAATTCGTCGCGATAGACGCCGTACTGAATAAATAGATGGTAGTTCTGGGCCGGGAGCGTGCTGGCAACCAGCAGGAAGAAAAAAATCTGAACGGGTTTCATAGTTGTCTTTTTTTGATAAAAATATCTGTTTGGCGGCGCAATTTCTGAAATTTCAAATGGGATGTCGCGCATTTACAAAAGCGCAGTTTTGGTCAAAAAACAAAGGAAAGCCAAGGGCAGGCACAAGGGAAGCCGCCTCGTTTTACTTTTGTCCCATGACCAATGAGCAGCGCCACAGCGATCTGATCCGGGCCGAAGCGCATCGCCTCGGCTTCGAGTTCGTGGGTTTTGCCAGGGCCGAACGCCTCGACGATGCCGCTCGGCGCCTTGAACAATGGTTGTCGCAAGGCGCGCATGGTCGCATGGCTTACATGGCCAATCATTTCGATATGCGGGTCGACCCGACTTTGCTCGTGCCGGGCGCTAAAACCCTGATTTGTCTGACGTTCAACTACCACAATCCCGAAAAACAACAGGATCCGGATGCACCGCGCATCAGTCAGTATGCCTACGGAGAGGACTATCATTTTGTGGTCAAAGACAAACTGAAAGCCTTGCTGGCTTTCATGCGCGAACAGATCGGCGACATCGACGGGCGGTGTTTTGTCGACAGCGCTCCGGTGCTCGAACGCGAGTGGGCGCAACGCGCGGGTCTGGGCTGGAACGGCCGCCACACCCTCACCATTCATCCGCGCAGAGGGTCCTATTTTTTTCTGGCCGAGATCATCTGCGACCTTCCGCTGGTTTACGACGACCCTGTTCGCGACCACTGCGGCACCTGCCGGCGTTGTATCGATGCCTGCCCAACGCAGGCCATTGCTCCGGAAGGTTATTTCCTCGACGCTTCCCGCTGCATCTCTTACCTCACCATCGAGTTGCGGGATGAAATTCCGGCCGAATTCAAAGGGAAGATGGACAATTGGGCCTTCGGTTGCGATGTTTGTCAGGAGGTCTGCCCCTGGAACCGTTTTGCGCAGCGGCACCAGGAGCCTGCCTTTGAGCCCCACCCTGAATTGCTCGGGATGACGAAGCGCGACTGGCAGGAAATGACGGAGGCTGTGTTCGGGCGCGTGTTTAAAAAGTCGGCCGTGAAGAGGGTGAAGTACGCGGGACTGATGCGGAACCTGTAGCGCCGCTGTAGCCCCGACCTCCAGGTCGGGGCCAAAAATCGGGCATCTCTCAGCGAAACAATGGGTAAGGAACGGAAGTCAAGCCAGCGAACAGGCAAGTAAGTCGAACGCCGTTGCGTTTTTGGTACTCGATTTTTGGCGCCGCTGTAGCCCCGACCTCCAGGTCGGGGCCAAAAATCGGGCATCTCTCAGCGAAACAATGGGTAAGGAACGGAAGTCAAGCCAGCGAACAGGCAGGAAGTAGAATTACGTTTCGTTTTTAGCACTCGATTTTTGGCGCCGACCTGGAGGTCGGCGCTACAGGTCGGCGTTACTTAGGCAACCTGATTTCGTAAGTTTTCCCGGCCTTGTTGGTCAATTTGTTGTCAATCAGCCAGGGATTGTACAGTTTCAACATGCGGTACGTCGTGCCGTGCTCTACCGCGAAGTCGCCCCAGCTGGCCACCGGGCCATTGACCGTCACCGTTTTAAACTCTGTCAGCGGCGGGTAGAGGTGCTCTTTGGAAATGACGTATTCATATTCCTCCGGGTGCTGCATGACCTCCTTGATGGCCACAATACGGAACGGATAGCGCATGGTTTCATCGGCGGCGAGGTTGAGGTCGAAAAAGTTCTGTGCCCGTTGGGTGGCTTTTTCCGAAGCGATCCGGCCGTGGCCGCCATTGTAGGCAGCGGCAGCAAAAACCCATGAGCCGAGGGTATTGCGTTCGTTTTTGAGGTATTTGCAAGCCGCATGGGTGGCTTTTTCGAGGTGGTAGCGTTCGTCGATTTCGGTATTGACTTCCAGCCCATACTCCCCGGCGGCATCTTTCATAAACTGCCAGACCCCTCTCGCTCCTGCCGGGGAAACGGTATTGGACAAGGCGCTCTCGGCCACTGCCAGGTATTTGAGATCGTCGGGCATGCCCTCCTCTTTCAGGATCGGCTCGATGACCGGAAACAGGGAATTGGCGCGTTTGATGGCCAGAATGGTTTGCGAATGAAAATACACATTGCGCAGCAATTCGGCGTCGAGCCGCTGGCGAACGTCCCAGTTGTCCATCGGGAATTTTTCACCACAGAAATTAAAATCCTTGTCGAGGCTGATCGAACGCACCGTTTGTTCGGGTACGTTAAATCCGCCGCCGGAGCCATTGCCCTTAAAGGCGGCAAAGCCGACCCAAAGCAAGGCAGCGACCAGAAAAGCATTGACAACGAGCAAAATACGTGTATTAACCATAGGGCGATTTACTGGATTGCAGACAACAAAGTTGCCAATATTCTCGGAAGTTGCGGATGTTTTACAACTCCATGTAAACGAAAAACGCCGACAATTAGTCGGCGCTTTGTCCTTCAACAGGCTTTTTATAAACCGGAACGGTAGAGCAAGGCTCTCCGAACATGATACTTCGGGCCAGGGGCCTGAGTCTTTTGGTAATGTCGAGATAGGCCGATGGCGGCACAGGTTTGTCGCTGCAGCCTTTGATGACCAGTCGTTTGCCTTCGAATCCTGAAAGGTCGAGTGTGGCGATTTTTTGCGCAAAAGCCGTGGCCACGTATTGTTCGGGGGTCGCGAAAGCGACGTCATTGGCCACCGGAGCGGCGTAGGTGGCCACCAGCATGTAGGCCCACATCGGCACGATGGCGTCGGCGGAGCAAAACACCGCGAGGTTTTTACCCGCGTACTGCGACCAGTCGAGGTTTTTCAAGGCCTCCCTAAAGTCTTTTTCCTTGAGAATCAGGCCCATAAAAAGGAAGTCCTTGAGGTCGAAAGGTACGATTTCGCCTTCCGGATAAAGTTCTTCCAGGTCGATGGTGATCAGGTTGCTGTTGGCGACCCGGTTGACCAGTATGTTCGGTTCGGTACTCATGTTGTTTGTAGCAAGGGGATTCAAATCTCCTGGGGTGGCACGGGTTCTTCGGCGGAAGGTACTTCGCCGACCGTATTTTCGACCGGCGCGAATTCCTTGATTTTGGGCAGGTCGCCGAGGCTACGGATGCCCATGTAGTCCATAAATTTATCAGTGGTCGAGTACAGTAGCGGTCGGCCGGGGCCTTCGCTGCGGCCGGAGATCATAACAAGTTCTTTTTCCAAAAGTTTGTTGAGGGCATAATCGCAGCTCACACCGCGGATTTCTTCCAGTTCGGACTTGCTGACGGGCTGTTTGTACGCGATCAGGGCGAGGGTTTCGAGGGCAGCCTGCGAGAGCCGTTTTTTGGTTGTTTGTTTGAGGTGAATGGCAATTACGTTGTGGTAGGCGCCCTTGGTCAGGAACTGATAACCGCCAGCAATTTCCACCAGTTCAAACGCGTACGATTCACCCTGGTATTGTTGCCGGGTCTGGGCGAGGGCTTCGGCAATATCATCTTCCGTCACGGCGCCCTGCGACAATTCCTCCAACACGGCTTTTATCTCGGCCAATGGAATGGGCTGCGGCGACGCAAAAACCAGGGCTTCAATTTGTTGCTTGAGTAATTCCATGGGGCAAATGTACAATTGTCGTGCTGCTGTAGCGCCGACCTCCAGGTCGGCGACAAAAATCGGGCATCTCTCAGCGAAACAATGAGAAAGCTGTGAATTCAATGCCAGCGAACGGTCAGTACGCAGGATACCGTTTCGTTTTTAGTACTCGATTTTTGGCGCCGACCTGGAGGTCGGCGCTACAGTCGGCGCTACAGCAGCGGACGGCCTCAATACCTGACCACCTGTTCCATCAGCAACACATTGTTCAGCCCGTGCACCTGCATGGAAACTACCGGGCGGCCGTTTTCCCACCAGATTTTTAACATACCAAAGTTTTTTTCCAATACCAGGTTGCCGACCCGATAGCGATTGGTTTCGCTGTTGCCGCTTCGTATGTGCGTCATTCCGCTGGAAGTAAAATCGTAAAGCGGGTATGGCAAGCCTTGCAGGTCCATGCGCGAAATTTCCGCCATGTGGCGGTCGCCCGACAGGATCATCAGGTTTTTGGGCTGGGTTTTGACGATCAGGTTGAGCAGTCGTTTGCGGCAATTGGGGAAATTGCCCCATTTTTCATGCCCGTGATCATCGGCTACCACTTGAATGCTGGAGCACAAAATATTGAGGTTGGCAGGGCTGGTGCGCAGTTCGTGTTCGAGCCAGGCCCATTGCGCCTCGCCGAGCATATCGCCGGTGGTATTGGGGATGTAGCGGCGCTGCTTGGTGGGATCGGGCACGAGGGTGTCGCGGAAATAACGGGTGTCGAGCACGATGATTTTAATGCGTTGCTCACCCGTACCAAACAGGTAGGACTGGTAGGCGCCTTCCCGTTTGCGGAGGGGCGAATTGAGCGGCACGTCGAGAAAGTCCATGAGGATTTTCTTCGACTGTTTTTTCATCGGGTAGCCGCCGCCGCAGTCGTTGACCCCGAAATCGTGGTCGTCGTACACGCCGATCACCTGGGTCTTTGATGCAACTTTTCGGTAAAAGGGGTTGGTTTTCAGACGTTTGTAATGCGCCCACAGGGCTTTCATATCCGAGGTGTCGGCGTAGATGATATCGCCCAGCCAAATCCACAGGTTGGGGTTGTTGGCGGCCACGGCATCCCACATCATCTGGGGTTTGTCGAGTTTGTTGCAGGAACCGAAGGTGATCACCGAAAGGTTGCGCGTGGTATCGATCGGGTGCGGCTTAAAAGCCTCTTCATCAGCAATTTCCACGGCAGCCGCGGTGGTGGCGCCGGCTTTGGGCGTGACCACGTCGGTGGCGGCCGACACAGGCGGTTTGGGCTTGGTGACCTGGGCCGACAGGGCGCCGATTTTGCCAATGAACAAGAAAATCAAGAAGAAGACTGGGCGGCAACTCGCGAGGAATCTTTCCATTAAAACTATTCCGGTCTGGTTGGATGTTATTGAAGAAATATACCCGGGGCATAGGTAAACGCCGGGGAAACAAAAATCGTACTAAACAATTTTCAAACAGCGTCATCTTTGCCCGACAGCTGCTTTTTCCGAGAAAAAAAGGTTTTGGCAGGCAGCCCAAGGCCCGGGCGCAGTGTCAGGAAAACAGAAGGACCCTTATTTTCGTTTGTCCAAATAAATCACCGCTTATGTCCCGATTTCGACTGTCAAGCCTGTTCCTCCTGCTTTTGTTCGCGGCAGCTTGCTCTTACACCCTGAAAATAAAAGACGGCCAAACCGCCTACGAGCGCAAGCAATACGCCGTGGCCATTCCCATGCTGGAAAAAGAGTTTGGCCGCGCCAAAACCCGTAGCGAACGCGGCAAAATCGCCTACCAACTTGGCGACGCCCTGGCCCGCAACGGTCAGGACGCGCGTGCGCTCGACTGGTTCAAAACCGCTTACGACAACAACTACGGCGCGGATGCCCTGAAAGCGACCGCCTACACGCTCAAAAAACTCGAACGCTACCCGGAGGCCGCCGAAACCTTTAAAAATCTGGGTATCGAAATCGGCTCACCGTACGAATACCGCAAGGAACTGACCACCTGCACCGTGGCGCAAGACTGGATCAAACAGGCCCCTTCCAACGGCTGGGTCGTCGAGTCGGCGCCGTTCAACAGCCCGCAAAATGACTTTTCGCCAGCGCGCTTCGCCGACGGCCGCATCATTTTTTCCAGCGACCGCCTGATGAGCACCGGCGCCAAAAACTACGGCTGGACCGGCAATCGCTTCATGGACCTTTTTATCGTGGAGTCCGAATCGGCCAGCGCCCAAATATTTGACAGCCAATTGAATAGCACGGGCAATGAAGGCACTGCAACCTTCAGCGCCAATGGCCTGGAAGTATTTTTCGTGCGGGCTATCGGCGCATACAAAGGCGACGACCAGTACTGCAAAATTTATTACGCCAAAAAAGAAGACCCCGACGCGGGCTGGAGCGCCCCCACCCCCCTTCCTTTCCAAAAAGAAAAAATCAACTACCTCCACCCCGCGCTCTCGGCCGACGGCCGCACGCTTTATTTCTCCTGCAACGACCCCGAAGGCTGGGGCGGCTACGACCTGTATGCCGTGCAACGCAATCTTCAGGCGGAAAATGGCTGGGAAGAGCCCCGAATCCTCAGCCGCAACCTCAATACCCCGGGCAACGAAGTGTTCCCGACCCTCGACGCCGACACCCTCTATTTCGCCTCCGACGGGCTGACGGGCATGGGCGGGCTCGATGTTTATCGAACCTACCGCATGGACAAAAACGCCTGGGCCCCGCCTTACAACCTGAAACCGCCGGTCAACAGCGGCTCCGACGATTTCGGCTTCATCACCACCCGCCGGCAAGCTGCAAACACCGCTACCCGGCCGGGCGATCTGATCCGTGAAGGCTTCTTCACCTCCAACCGGCCCGGCGGCCGCGGCGGCGACGATATTTACCGCTACGAACAACGCGTCCCCCCGCCCCAAGCGCCCAAAATCGACACGATCCCCACGGGCCCTGTGGTGTATAAAATGTTGCTGGAAGGCTACGTTTTGGAAAAAATATTTGCCACCGCCGACGATCCCAACAGCAAGGTGTTGGGTCGCCGCCCGCTCGACGGCGCAAGCGTCGTGATCGAAACGGGCAACAAAAAACAAACCCTGACGGTCAAAAGCGACGGCTTTTTCAGCATGACCCTGGCCGAAAATACCGACTACAATTTTTCCGCCAGCCACGACGGCTACCTCTCCAACGTCGCGAAATTCAGTACCAAAGGCATTGCCAAAGACCCCGCTAACCCGGTGCAAACCTTTGAGATCGAGATTGTTCTGGATAAAATTTACCGCAACCAGGAAATCGTGCTTGAAAACATTTATTACGACTACGACAAATGGGATATCCGCCCGGACGCGGAGCCGACCCTCAACCGGCTGGCCGATGTGCTCAAACAAAATCCGTCGATCCGCATCCAGCTGGGCAGCCACACCGATTGCCGAGGCAACGACAATTACAACCAGACCCTCTCTCAGCGGCGCGCCGAAAGTGCGGTCAATTATCTGATTTCCAAAGGAATAGATCCAAACCGGCTGTCTGCCATCGGCTACGGCGAAACCCAACCAGCCGTGGGATGCGCCTGCGCCCGCTGCACCGAAAGCGAACACCAGGCCAACCGCCGAACCACCTTCAAGGTGGTGGAATGAGTGGAGAAAATATTCAAGCCCTGCCCTACATTCGCCACGTCAACAAACTCTAATTCCTGTCAACTAACCTTATCTGCCCTATGCACAGACTGGTATTCGCATTGATCGTCCTGTTCATCACCGCTTGCGGCACCGCCAAAATTGCAACGCCGAAAGAAGCCGACGCCGCGCGCGGCGCGCAAAAATTCCCCGGCTACACCCTCGCCGACCTTCAAAAAGGCCACATGCTTTACAAGGAAAATTGCGGCAAATGCCACGGCCTGAAATCGCCCCGCGCTCTCGACGAGGCCGGCTGGCGCAAAATTGTGCCGCCCATGGCCAAAAAGGCCAAGATCGACGCCGCGACCGAAGATTCTATTTTGAAGTACGTCGTGACCATGAGTAAAAAATGACACTGCCGAAGAGGCTGAGCTTGTTACTGCCGGGGTGACTTGGAGTCACCCCGGCAGTTGGCCGGGATTTAAAATTAAATGTAACTGGTTAGATTAACGTGGAGATATTGAGTGGACCTTTGCCCGCTTCTGATACCCCACCCCCGGCCCCTCCCCCTCCGGGGAGGGGAGTAGATCGCAAGTTGTTGCTTATCAGACAATTTGACTGAAAAGATACTAAGCTGGATCGGCTCCCCTCCCCGGAGGGGGAGGGGCTGGGGGTGGGGTGCCAGAAGCGGCAGTGTCCTCATCGCTCTGACCTAACCAGTTGCAATTAAATTTTGCAGTATTTTGAGCAAAAGCACTTAGGAGGCGGCCTCTTCAAAATGTTTTCTCAGCTTTTCAGCCGCTGCTTTTCCTATAAGTTGCTCGATTGCAGCATGTTCGGCTTCGCGGACGCGGGCCAGGGACCCGAAATGGGTCAACAGTTTTTCGGCGGTTTTTTCACCGATTCCGGCTATCCCGGTCAGTTCCGTTTTGATAAAATTGCGGCTGCGCTGGTCGCGGTGGAAAGTGATGGCAAATCGGTGGGCCTCGTTGCGGGCCTGTTGAATGAGTTTGAGCGACTCCGATTTTTTATTGATGTGCAGCGGCACGGAGTCGTCCGGAAAATAGATTTCCTCCAGTTTTTTGGCAATACCGATCACCGTCACCTTGCCTTCCAGATCGAGGGCGCGCAGGCTTTTCATGGCTGCCGAAAGCTGGCCTTTGCCGCCGTCGATGATGATGAGTTGGGGCAGGCTCTGTCCTTCGGCCAGCAGTCGTTTGTAGCGGCGGTACACCACCTCCTCCATGGAAGCGAAGTCGTTGGGGCCTTCCACCGTTTTGACGTTGTAATGTCGGTAATCGCGTTTGGAGGGTTTGGCATTGCGAAAAACCACGCACGACGACACGGGGTTGGTGCCGTGGATGTTGGAGTTATCGAAACATTCGAGGTGCAGCGGCACTTCCGTCATGTTCAGGTCGGCCTGTAAGGTGCGGAGGATGCGTTCGGCAGGCGTTTGCCGGCCGGTGGCGCCGAGGGCCTGTTTCTTTTTTTGCAACAAATGATACTGCACGTTTTTCTCGGAGAGTTCGAGCAGTTTTTTCTTGTCGCCGATCTTGGGCACAGTGATCGTCGTGTCTTCGAGGCCGGGCAATGCCACGGGCATGGGCACGATAATTTCCGGCGGGTTGCTGTCGAATTTGTTGAGCAGTTCCTGAATGGCGAAAACCAGCAGCGTCTCGCGGTCTTCGTCGAGGTTTTTGGTAAGGGTAAGGGTGTAGGTGTGAATCACCGCGCCATTGACCACTTTCAGGTAGTTGACAAAAGCCTCCTTGTCGTCGTCGGCGATGGCGAACACATCCACGTCGCGGATATTGGGATTGACCACCGTGCTTTTGCCCTGATAATCTTCGAAAAGCGCCAGTTTTTCTTTCATCGCCTGCGCCTGCTCGAATTGCAGGTTTTCGGCAAGGCGCTGCATTTCCTCGCGCAGGTGAGTTTTGACGGCCGCGAAATTGCCCCGAAGGATATTTTTGATCTGCTCGACTTTCGCGTTGTAAGCCTCCTCGGTTTCGTAGCCGACACAGGGCGCCGCGCAGTTTTTGATGTGGTACTCCAGACAGGGTTTGAATTTGCCTTTGGCAATGTTTTCCTCCGACAAAAAGAGGTTGCAGGTGCGCAACTGGAACAGTTTGCGGATCAGCACCGTGATCTGTTCCACCCTGAATTTGGACAAATAAGGCCCGAAATAGGTCGAACCGTCCTTGATGGTTTTACGCGCAAGGAAGACCCTCGGGAAGCGTTCTTTTTTGATGCAGATGTACACCAGCGGCGATTTTTCGTCCTTGAGCATCACGTTGTAGCGCGGCTGGTGTTTTTTGATCAATGTATTTTCGAGTAAAAGCGCGTCCGTCTCCGTCTCCACGATGGTAAATTCGATGTGGTCGGCATGGCGGGTCAGCGCCTTCGTTTTGGCCGTGGTGTGTTTTTTTTCGCCGAAATAGGAGGAAAGCCTGTTGCGCAGGTTTTTGGCTTTGCCCACGTACAAAATAGTGCCCTCGGCGTCGAGAAACTTGTAAATGCCGGGCAGCAGCGGGATGGTTGGGAAAAATGCTTTGAACTGTTCGGTCGTCATGATGTCGTCGGGCGGTGCGGGTCGCTTGCGAACACGTGGAGCGAAGGTAAAGGAATCGCCGGGAGGTGTCAGTGCAGGTTGCGTTTTTCCTTGCCGGGCTGCAAACGGAGATGTTCAACATGCGCTCAGGTGTTTTTGCCAAACACAAAAAACTGCGAAACACTTTCTTCGGGATAAGGGTTCGGCACGATTTCCAGCAATTGCCAGTCGGGCGCCCAGCGCTCGACGTCGGGTGTGAACCGTCGCAGCCGAAAGTGCGGATAGGGCGTCCGGCCTTCTTCGTTTGCCGAAAAAACAAGCACCCAGTGCCTGGCGCTGGCGAACAAATGGCGCAGGTGCTGTTCGTACGCCTCCTGCTCGGTCAGGTGAAAAATCACTTCGAGCGAGATCGCCATATCTGCCTGATGATCAGCGGGTTGAAACTCGTCGGCGCGGTAAAGTTGGAAACGTTTGGTCGGGTCGTTTGCAAACCGCAGCCGGCAAATGGCGATGGCCGAGGCCGAAATATCCAGCCCCGTGTAGGCAGGATATTGTGCAAGCGCCAGTTGTTGGCCGTCGCCGCAACCCAGTTCGAGCACCTGCTGCACGTTTTTTTCCACGACAAAACGGTTTAAAAAATCGGCTTTGAACACCGCGAGCCGCCCGCCCGAGCCGCTGCCCGAATGGCCGCCCGAGGCATAGCGGCGCTCCCAGTATCGGGCCGAACCCGGGTAACGCAATCGCCGAAGGAAGAAAAAGAGTCGCTGGAGCATTTGGAGCGAACCGAAAATTTGACCGCGCGAACGCGGAAACCGGGTAAAAATAGCGAGCCCGGAAATTTCCCCGGTGATTTACAAACAGCCTTGCGACAAAACCTCGACCTTCGCCGCCGCCTTCGCGGCGCCCCGCCGGACCAAATGGATTACGGGTAGCGATGAGCGACCTTTGTGTACCGGTTGAAGGAACCTTGTTTCCTTCAAGCGTACTTGCCTCTCCTCCGCTGCCGTCATTTCAGCATTATTTTTTTACCAACCTGACATTATGCGACAACCCGCACACGACACTGCCATTCTGCAGAAATTACCCGTCATTGTCAAAGCTTACCAACTCCCCAACTCCCGCAAAGCGACCATCCAGATTCTGAACAGTTTCCTGCCGTTTCTCGCGATCTGGGTTGCCATGTACCTCCTGCTCGATGTTTCTTTCTGGCTTACCCTAGGTCTGGCTGTAGTCAATGCTTTTTTCATGGTTCGAATCTTTATCATCCAGCACGACTGCGGTCACCAGTCGTTTACCGCCAATAAAAAGGCGAACGACATCATCGGCCAGGTATGCAGTATGATTAGTTTCATGCCCTACCGTTACTGGGCAAAAAGCCACAATTTCCACCACGGGCACAACGGCATCCTTTGGGAACACCGCGACATTGGCGACATCAACCTGCTGACGGTCAACGAGTTCCGCCAATTGAGCCGCATGGGAAAATTCCGCTACATCGTGTTCCGCAACCCCATCATTCTTTTCGTCATTGCCCCCTTGTGGTACACGCTTATCCACAGCCGTCTGCCGTTTATCCGGATGAAAAGTTTTGAGCACGCCCGCAAATCGCTCATCCGCCACAACCTGTTGCTTATCGGCATCCATGTGGGCGTTGTGCTGCTGCTGGGCTACAAAGCGTTCGTGATGGTGCACCTGCCGATTCTGGCGTTTTTCAGCATCATCGCCATCTGGTTTTTCTACGTACAACACCAGCATGAAACCACGTACAAAGCCTGGAAAGACAAGTGGGACTACATCCGCGCGGCCATTCAGGGCAGCACCTATTACAAACTGCCCCGCCTTTTCCACTGGCTGACCGGCAATATCGGGTACCACCACATTCACCACCTCAACTCCCTGGTACCCAATTACGAATTGGCGCGTTGCCACCGCGAAAACCCGGTTTTGGATGAAGTTGCCAACAAAATCACTTTTATCCAAAGCCTGCGCTGCATGTTCAACAAACTTTGGGACGAAGACCAACAACGCATGATCACCTGGCGTGAATACATGCGCCGTTACGGCAAAAAATAAGCGCTGATTTTTGCCACTTTTCAAATGAAATCCCCGCTCCGGACTACCGAAGCGGGGATTTTTATTTTTAACAAAAACGTGCAACAAGCAGATCAATCGTTGGCCGGGCGCGGGAAGCGATCCCAGACATCGTCGCCCGGTCGGTCGATGGGCAGCTGGTTGAGGCGACCGTAGCGGCGCATGTCGGCCCAGCGGTGGCCTTCGCCGAAAAGCGAATAACGGCGCTGTTTCAGCATTTCATCGATGAGTTCGTCCTGGGTAGTTGCCGAAGTGCCGCCGAGGCCGTGCGAAGCGCGGATGGCGTCGAGCAGACCCTTGCCAATCGTGAGCCCGCCGCCGCCAAGATTGATATTGGCTTCTGCCAGGAGCAGGATGAGTTCTTCGTTGCGAATCACCGGAATGGACGAGGTGTTGGAGGCGTAGACATTGAAACCGAGGTTGCCCGACAGGCCCGACTGAGTGGGTGCATCGGCGCGCAGGAAGGCTTTGGCCAGGCGGTCGTCGCCTGCGTCGGCATCGGTTTTGAAGCTCGGGTGCACAATGCGGATCTCGCCGGTAGCCGTGGGGGTCTGATACATTTCGTTGAGCAGGTCGCCGCCGGAAATCGAATAGACATAGTAAACGCCAGCGTTCAGATCGCCACCCTGATCGATGAATGAGAGGTTCAGGGCATCGATGACGCCGTTCCAGTCGGCGCGGTAAGCATCCACGCGGGCCGCCAAAGCTCGGTTGAACTCGGCGAAAGTGCCCGGGGTATCAAAACCTGCAAAACCGGAGCGGAGCTTGAACGGGAACTTCGGACCGGCATTGGTCAGGTCATCGTACGCTTCGTCGAGCAGTGCTGCGAGGGCGTCGAGGGCTGCATCCTTGTTCAGGAAAGGCCCCAGACGGTCGGGATCGGCGACGTCGACGCGAATGCCGTTGTCCCATTGTTGTACCAGTGCAAGCAGCATTTCATGTGCGCGGATGGTTTTGGAAAAACCGTTGGCTGCCTTGATGGCGCCGGCGTCGATGGCAGGGTCAGAGGAATTGGCAACGGCGTTTTCAAGAATATAGCAGTTGCGCACAACGCGGTAGCGGGAACCGTATGCATTGGTGGTGTAAAAACCGCCCGGGTCGAGCACAGCGTCTTCGCTACCCAGCAAATCACGGGTATAACGCGGGTCGGAGCCCGAAAAACGCCAGAATTCGCGGCCGATGACGCCGACGCCGTCGTAATAAATGGGCAGGTTGTTGCGCATGCCCGACTGGATGCCGTCGACCACGTTTTGCACTTCTGCAATGGTCGCGTTCTCCTGGATGATGGATGCGCCGGGGTTGTTCGGATCTTCAAGATCCTCCAGTTTGCAGGCGCCGAAGTTCAGCAGCACGGCAAAGGCCAGGATGCTGGAAAGCGGAGCGAGGAGTTTTTTATGTAGCAACATATTTTTTTCTTTTAAAAAATTGATAATCAGACTTGTGCCAACATTTTAGAAGGTCGCGCTGATGTTGAAGAAGAAACTCTTCGAAGACGGGAACGGGTTGACTTCGATGTTCGAACTGATGGCGCGGAAGCCGAAGTTGGACACCTCGGGATCATAGCTGTTGTAGTCGAAGAAGTTGAGCAGGTTGCGGCCGGAAACGCCTACGCGCAGGCTCATTTTATCCCAAAGCGAGCGGCCGACGTTGTAGCTCAGGCCCACTTCGCGCAGGCGGATGTAGCCCGAGTTTTCGATAAACGGTGCGGCATTGGCGCCGAGCTGGCTGATGCGGTACGGGCCGTTGGAGAGTTGGCCGGTGGGATCGAGGGTTTTGTCGTCGTAATCCCAGGTTTGGCCGCCCAGGTCGTACAGCAGGGTGGTCAGGTTGACGTTGTTGCCGCCCTGTTTCCAGTGCCAGAGCCAGTTGAGGTCGAATTTTTTCCACAACAAACTACCGCCCCAGGAGAGGTTGAAGTCGGGTTCAGCATCGCCGAGTGCGGTGAGACCGTCTTTCACGCCGTCGTTGTCGTCTTCAAGCGGAACGCTGCCCACGATCTGCGTGGCGCTCTTGCCTTGTTCGATGTGGAATACGCCGAGAATCGGGGCAAAACCGCCTTCGTCGAAGTCGGGTACGTTGAGTTTGGTGATCTCCGAGCGGTTGAGCCAGAAATTGAACTGGTTGTTCCACACCAGATCGCGGGTAGCCACGGGCGTGACGCCCACGCCGATTTCGATGCCCTGGTTCTGCAAGTCGCCCGCATTGGCCCAGCTGGTGGAGTAGCCCGAGGCAAGCGGAACGGCAACGCGCAGGAGGAAGTCGTTGATGACTTTGTTGTACACCGTGGCTTCGAGGGTGACGCGGTTGGACAGCAAGCCGATATCGAAACCGGCTTCGAGTTCACGCTGACGCTCGGGGCCGAGCTGGTCGTTGCCGCGCGTAATGCCGATCAAAGAGCCCGTGGAGCCGTCGATCGAAACGGCGTTGAGCGGTGTGTAGATGGCGCCGTAGGCCGGGAAGTTACCCGATTCGCCGTAGGCAGCGCGCAGCTTGAAGAGGCTCAGGCCGGTTTTCGAGCTGGCATCGGCGAAGCCGAACCACTGACCGAGGTTGAGCGCCACGGAACCGCGCGGGTAGTAGAAGAGTTTGTTGGCGTCGCCGTTGTTGGTGGATTTGTCGCCGCGCAGGCCGAGCGTGACGATGACCCGATCCTGCCAGTTGACTTCTTCCTGCACGAAGAAACCGCGGTCTTTTTGAATAATGCGGCGCTGAACGTTGTTGCGCGAATCGGCCTGGTCAAGATTGGTTTGCGAACCGATGAGGAAGGATGCGGTGCCGATGACGGTATTCTGATCGAAGTTTTCACCCGTCATACCCACCTGCGTGCGGAAGTCGAGCGAATTGCCATCGAGGGTGTGCACGAGGTAAGCGCCGAGGTTCTGGTTGGTATTGAACGTGTTGCCGAGCGCCACGAAACCATTGGTTCCCTGACCGTCTTTCTGGAACTGGAGCGTGCGCGGGAAAATGACTTTCGTCGTAAGACCGTAGTGGTCGATACCGCCGCGCACGATCAGGCGCAGGCTTTGATTTTCGCGCTCCATCAGGTGCGTGGTCAGCGTAACGCCCGTAATCACGCGGTTGACATTTTCGCGGTTGGTCATTTCATCCACCGTCTGGAGGAAGTTGGCTGCCGCGTAGGGGTTGTTGGGGTAGTTGCCTTGCGCATCGGGATGCAGCTGGGCCCAGGGTGGCGTGGACGACAGGGCAATACTGTTGGTCGTGGAAGTATTGTCGTTGTTGAAGTAACCGCGATCCGCTCTGGAACGGGTGAAGGCGGAACTGAGCTGGACGTCGAACCACTTGGACAGGCGCTGGTCGAGGTTGAGACGGAAGCCGAGGCGGTTGTAGCCGGTATTTTTGACAATACCTTCTTCGTCCTTGTAAGTAAAGCCTGCGAAGTATTTGGTATCGCCCGTGCCCCCGGAAACGCTCAGGCGGGTCGTACTCAGCAAGCCCGTATTGCCGTAGAGTTCGTCTTCGTAGTCATAAATTTTACCATTTTTCTGAGCCTCCAGGAAAAGATTGGCCTGTACGTCGCCATTGGGATCCTGCTGGGTTGCGTACTGAGCGCGCACTTTGGCTTCGTCGTACTCGCGTACGCCCAGCAGACGCAAGGCGCGGGCGAAGCCGACGGATTGGGAAACTGACACCGTCGGGGCGCCCGTCTGACCGCGTTTGGTCGTGATGATCACAACGCCCGTACCGGCTCGCGAGCCGTAAATAGCGGCCGTGGAAGCACCTTTCAGGATTTCGATCCTTTCGATGTCTTCGGGATCGATGTCGGCGAGGCGGTTCGAAGGGTTGTCCTGATCGGAAAACGCCCGGCCGTCGCGGTAGGCGCCCGACACGATGTTGGCCGCGTTGGGAATGGCGGAGTTGTCGATATAAACACCGTCGATGATAAACAGGGGCTGCGAGTTGCCGGTCAGGGTGGTGATGCCGCGGAATTTCATGGAAATACCGCCGCCCGGCGAGCCCGAGTTAGCGTTGATGGTAGCGCCCGTCAGTTTGCCGTAGAGGGCGCCGTCTACCGTTTGCTGCACGGTAGTGCCGGTGAGTTCGCGGCCGGTGATGAGCGATACGGCGTTGGCCGCATTCGAGCGTTTGACGTTGGTAGCCAAACCCGTGACGATCACCTCGTCAAGACCGGCAAAGTCTTCATCGAGGCGAATATCAGCCGTCGGGTTGCTGTTGCTGACTTCCACGGTCACCGATTTGTAGCCGGTGTAGGAGACGGTCAGCCGGGCCTGGTTGCCAGGTAATGAAATTCTGAAATTACCTTCAAGGTCGGTTGAAGCGCCGAGCCCCGTGAGGCCGGCTACTGTTACCGTGGCGCCGGGCAGCGCGTCGCCGTTGACGTCCGCGACATGCCCCGATGCTGTGAATTGCGCCATTGCCGCCGATAGCGACACGAGGAATACCGCAAAAAGCAGTAGCCCCCTTTGCAAGTTTTTGTACTTCATACACAGGATAGTTTAATGTAAAATAATTTGTGACAGGACGGTTTGACAAACGTAATTCACTTTTTTCATTCCAATGATTTTTCGGCGTATAAATTAATTCATGCCCCAAACGCCGGGCAATCCGACACCTCAGCCAAACTACATTTCCCGAACACGCCTTTTACAAAAATATTAACCAGCCTGACTCGTACTAAAAAGTTGCTGCCCGGGGGCATTATCAGGAAAAACCTACTTTTGCCCCTGCAAAGCCCCCCAAACAATAAACAGCTCCCGTTATGCCACAGCACCTCACGCCAATGCTTGTCCTGATCGTACTCCTGTTGTATTTCGGGATGTTGGTCGTCGTAGCCTGGCGTACCGGCCGCAATGTGGGCAATGAAGGGTTCTTTCTGGCCAACCGTCAGGTGCCCTGGTACGTAGTGGCCTACGCCATGATCGGGACGAGTATCAGCGGCGTCACTTTTATCTCCATACCGGGCAAAGTGGGCGGCAGTGGCCTCAACATGGCCTTTTCCTACATGCAGGTGGTCATGGGTTACCTGCTCGGGTATCTTTTCATCGCGACGGTGCTGATGCCCTTGTATTACCGCCTGCAACTGACCTCGATCTACGGTTATCTCGAACAGCGTTTCGGCTGGCTTTCCTACAAAACCGGCGCCGCGTTCTTCCTGCTGTCGCGCACGCTGGGCTCGGCCGCGCGGATGTTTCTGGCGGCGTCTGTGTTACAAATGTTTGTATTTCAGCCGCTTGGAATACCCTTTCCGATCACGGTCATCGTTATGCTGGCGCTGATTTACGGCTACACGTTCAAGGGCGGTTTGAAAACGATCATCTGGACGGATACGATCATGACCACCTTTTTCATCGCCGCGCTGGTGTTCACGGTGGTCACGATCGGCAAAGCGATGAACCTGGGCATTGGCGAGATCGTGCCGGCGGCAATGGGCCGCTACGGCAAAATGTTTTTCTGGGACAACTTTTTAAGTGACCCCAACCATTTCGTCAAACAGTTCGTGTCGGGAGCGCTCATCGCCATCGTTATGACCGGCCTCGACCAGGATTTGATGCAAAAAAACCTGGCTTGCAAGAACATCCGCGAAGCCCAGAAAAACATGCTGGTCTTTTGCATTTACCTGGTCGTCATCAATTTCCTGTTCCTGCTGCTGGGGGCGCTGCTCTACCTGTACGCCGGGGCGCTGGGCCTCGAAATTCCGGGACGCACCGACCTGCTTTACCCCCAGATTGCCTTCAATCACCTCGATACGGCCGCTGGTATTTTCTTTATTCTCGGACTGATTGCGTCTACCTACGCCAGTTCCGATTCGGCCCTGACTGCCCTGACCACCAGTTTTTGTATCGATTTTCTGGGCTTCGAGCGCAATGCGCCCCGACACGACCTCCGTTTTTCCGATGCTGAAAACGAAGCGCGCATCGCGGCTGAACACGCCCGCCAAAAACGCCTGCGCACGCTGACCCACCTCGGCTTTTCCGCGCTGTTTGTGGTCATTATCCTCGTTCTCAATGTCGTGAGCAGTGATGCCGTGATCAACGTGATCTTCCGCATCGCAGGCTACACCTACGGCCCCTTGCTGGGTTTGTATATTTTCGGGCTGTTTACCTCCCTGCACGTCCGCGACAAGTTCGCCCCCTATGTCTGTGTCGCGGCGCCCATCCTGACCTGGGTGCTTGAAATCAGTTTGAAAAAATGGGTGGACGTCGGCTTCCTCACCATCCTCATCAACGGCCTTTTCACCATGGCCGGCCTGTGGGCCATCTCCTACCGCGAGGAAGACGAACAACCCGCCGAAGTGCTCGATACCGATTTTTAATTTTTTCAAACAAGGCTTGTTGCGGCTTGCAGTCGATCAAGTCGCCACTGTTAAAATTCACCGCCAAGGCGCAAAGGGTTCGCGAACTTCTCAGCGTCTTGGCGGTGAAAATGTATAAACAGACACACCTATCAAAAACAAATTGTTTTTTAATTGAAATCTGCCTAGGTTTGAGTCTTCTTTTTCAAGGTCTTCAACACGATGAGCACGGCAGAAACCCTTTACCATCAAATCGCGGACAGTTTGCCCGACGGGAAAAAAAGCAAGATGTTTGGCTGCCCCTGCATCAAGGCGCCCAACGGCAAAGCGGCCTTCATTTACTGGCCCAAAGAAGACGTTTTGGTCTTCAAACTCCACGGCGAAGCGCAGCAGGAAGCGCTCAGCCTCGACGGCGCCCACGTTTTCCAACCGATGGCCGAAAGGCCACCCATGAACGGCTGGATTCAGATCCCCGCCCACTATGCTTCCCGCTGGCCGGAATGGGCCCGCGCTTCGCTCGATTATGTAAAAACGCTGTAACAGAACATGGAGCAAAAGAGCATTTTTGATCCCGTGGAGTACGCTGCAATGCGCGCTCGTATCATCAGCTTGCAACCCGATGCCGCCCGTCAGTGGGGCAAAATGAGCGTAGCCCAAATGTTATCCCACACCAACGTGCCCCTGGAAGTCGGCCTCGGCAAGCTGCAATTGCCGCCCGAAGGCAACTTCCTGACGCGCCGCCTGCTCAAATGGTATGTGTTGGGCAAAACCGAATTCAAGCACAATTTGCCCACCTCGAAATACTTTCTCGTCTCCGGCGACCCTGTTTTCGAACAGGAAAAACAACGCCTTCTCGACAACCTCGACGACGCCCACGCCCGCGGGCACAACGGTCCCTGGGCGCCGCACAACGCTTTCGGCGAACTGGCGCCCGAACAATGGGGCACCCTGAGCTGGCTTCACATCGACCATCACCTGCGGCAATTTGCCGTCTAAACTCCGAACGGTTCATGGCTTTCGACACACATCTGGCCGAACGAATGCGGCAAATACTCGGCGAAAAAACCGCTTTTGAAGAAAAGAAAATGTTTGGCGGGCTGGCCTTTCTGGTCGGCGGCAAAATGGCCTGCGGCATCGTCAAGGACGAACTTATGGTCCGCATCGTCGAATCAAATTTCGAAGCAGCCCTGCAAGAGCCGCATTGCCGGAAAATGGATTTCACCGGCCGGCCCCTGAAAGGCTTTTTGTACGTCGCACCCGAAGGGTTTGATTCCGACCGTGATTTGAGCCGATGGATCGATGAAGGGCTGGCGTTTGTGCGGCAAACGAATTGACAACCAGCGCGTTAGACTTCCACTACTTTTTTTTTCAAAAACACCGTCACTCACCCAGACTGTGCCCTGCCGCTTTCAGCCTTGCCGAAGCGGATTCGGGGGAAAGGTTTATTTTAAAAACAATTTGTTTTTATTTTTAAAAATACCCTAATTTCGCCCACTGTTTTGTGTCAAAGTTTTTCCATCACTCAAAACTCTCGTATTTTGGGCGCGACTTACAAATCATCCAAACCGGGCAAAGCCGCGGGTAAAGCGGCAGCAACCAATACCCGTTCCAGGGTCGGCGATCAAGGATCAACGAACAAGCAAGCACCCATGCAGGAAATCCGTTACACCGAAGACGAAATCAAATCACTTGACTGGCGCGAACACATCCGTCTGCGCCCGGGCATGTACATCGGCAAGCTCGGCGACGGCTCCACGCCCGACGATGGCATTTACGTGCTGCTGAAAGAGGTGCTCGACAACTCGATCGACGAGTTTGCCATGGGTTTCGGCCGCCAGATCGACGTGGTCATCAACGAAGCGGGTGTCACTGTGCGCGACTACGGGCGCGGCATCCCGCTCGGGAAGGTTGTGGACGTGGTGTCCAAGATCAACACCGGCGCCAAATACGACTCCAAGGCGTTTAAAAAATCGGTTGGCCTCAACGGCGTGGGTACAAAGGCTGTGAATGCACTTTCGGAGTACTTCAAAGTCACGGCTATCCGCGAAGGCCAGGCCAAATGGGCCGAATTTCAGTTCGGCAACCTCAAAAAAGAAAGCAAGATCGAGCCTTCCAAGGAAGACAACGGCACCATTATCCATTTCAAACCCGACAACGGCATGTTCCGGCATTTCCGCTGGGTGAATGAGTACGTCGAGCAACAACTCTGGAACTACGCCTACCTCAACGCAGGCCTGAAAATCAATTTCAACGGCCGCAGTTTTCAATCGAAAAACGGCCTGCTCGACCTGCTGGAGAAAAAAACCAACGCCGAAAAAATACGCTACCCCATCATCCACCTGCGCGGCGAAGATGTGGAAATCGCCCTGACGCACGGCGACCACTACGGCGAGCAATACTATTCTTTCGTCAACGGGCAGAACACCACGCAGGGCGGCACCCACCTCAACGCCTTCCGCGAAGCATTGGTCAAAGTGGTGCGCGAGCACTACAAAAAACAGTTCGACGCCAAGGATATTCGGGAAAGCATCATCGCTGCCGTGGCTGTCAGGGTGGAAGAACCCGTGTTTGAAAGTCAGACCAAAACCCGCCTCGGCTCCGAGCGCATCGCGCCCGACGGCCCTGCTATCCGTACCTGGATGAGCGAGTTTTTGACCCGCGAACTCGACAATTTTCTGCACAAAAACCCCGACATCGCCAAGGAATTGCTCAAACGCATCCAACAGTCGGAACGGGAACGCAAGGAAATTGCCGATGTCAAAAAACTGGCCAACGAACGCGCCAAAAAAGCCAATATCCACAACAAAAAACTGCGCGACTGCCGCTACCACCTCAATGAAAAATGCAGCGAAGAACTGCGCCTGGCCAGTACCATTTTTATCACCGAGGGCGACTCGGCCAGCGGCTCGCTGACCAAGGCCCGCAACGTGAATTCACAAGCCGTGTTCAGCCTGCGCGGCAAGCCGCTGAACTGCTACGGCATGACCAAAAAAGTGGTCTATCAAAACGAAGAATTCAACCTGCTCCAGCACGCGCTCAATATCGAAGACTCCCTCGACGATCTGCGTTACAACCGCGTGGTGATCGCCACCGACGCCGATGTGGACGGGATGCACATTCGCCTGCTGCTGCTCACGTTTTTCCTCCAGTTTTTCCCCGACCTCGTGCGCAACGGCCACCTGTACATCCTTGAAACGCCCTTGTTCAGGGTGCGCGACAAACAGCAGACGTTCTACTGCTACACCGAGGCGGAAAAACAGGCTGCGATCAAAAAACTCCGCGGCAAGCCGGAGATTACCCGTTTTAAAGGTCTGGGTGAAATTTCCCCCAACGAATTCGGCGGCTTCATCGGCGAAGACATTCGCCTGGAGCCTGTTTACCTGCCGGAAGACACCAACCTCGACCACGTGCTCGACTACTACATGGGTAAAAACACACCCGAGCGTCAGGAATTCATCATCGAAAACCTGCGTTTCGAAATCGACGTGATCGATGCCCCGGAAGAGGAAGCGCCGGTCGTTGTGGAGACTGCGCAGTAAGTGGAATAAAACCGGTCAGGAAAGGTAAAGTTTCAGCAATTCCAGGAGCGGCCGGTGAACGGGCATGAGGGCTTCGGGCAGAAGTCCTTCCGTTTTGAACCACCGCAGTTCGGCAATATCGTCGTCGGGCTGCGCATCGCCATCGACCCACTCACACACGTAAAAATGGGTAATCACGCTGTCGAGCGTGCCGCGATAGCGCCAGTCGTCCATTTTCAGGGAGCCCAGATACAGCAGGTTGTCGATCCGGATTTCGCCGCACTCCTCAACCAGTTCGCGAATCGCCGTGATTTCAAAACTCTCATCAGAAGGATCGGCAAAACCGCCCGGAAAGCGCCATTTCAATTCGTTTTCCTTGCGCGCCAGCAACACCTCCCGCCCGTCGTCGCGCAACACCGCGATATCCACGGTCGGGTAAGCCGTCGGGAAGCGGCACAACATGGCATAAATGGCGCCGGCCCGAAAGCTGGCCGGGTCGATGCGCCCCTCCGAAGTATCCAGATCGAAAGTCTCGCCTTCTTCTTCGGCTTCGAGCACTTCCGTGGGATAACGGCCGCTGTACGCCTCGCAAAAACCCGATGCCGTACCATAAAGCATCACTTCACCTTCCGGGCGCAATTCGAGGATACGCCGATCGAGTTCCTGGCTCCAGATTCGGTCGTCGGGCGCATCCGGCACTTCCAGCACCTCGACTTTGTCCTTGTAGGGTCCGTCAAAAAGTTCGCGTCGCCATTTGAAATCAAGGGGATTGACCTCGCTGGGCGCGGGATTGGAGCCCAGAAAGACCAGCACCCGTTTGTGGCGCGCCACCACGGTATCGATCAACCGCTGGTGTTCAGCATTGAGCTTATAGGTTTGAAATCGACCGACAATTATGCCGGTGCCGCTTTTTTCAGGCATGGCCATTGCTTTTAAAGCCCGCAAATTGCAGTTTTCCCGGGCATCCATTGTCGTTTTCCCCACAAGTCGTTCAAATTTAATTCAAAATTTGAAGCCTATCTTTCGAGGGTAACGTCACCGGCAAACACCAGCACTTCCCCGTCGAGAAACTCGACCACGGCTTGCCAGACAAACACGCCCGGGTTGAGATCGGCGCCTCTGAAGGTGCCATTCCAGCCGCCGTCTTCGCTGATCGGGTCGAGATGTTCGGTAAAAAACACCTGGTTGCCCCAGCGGTCAAACACCGCCAGATTCCGAATGTCGGTCACGCCTTTGCCGAAGATTTTGAATGTCTCATTCACCCCGTCGCCATTCGGCGAGAAAATATTGGGTGCATAAATGCTCTTCTGCCGGTTGACGCGCACCTGCACCGGCGCCGAAGCCGTGCACCCGTTTGCATCGGTGATGGTCAGGTGATACAGGGTGCTGCGCAGGGGCAATACGGTCGGTTCGGGACAATCGTTGCACGACAGGTAATCGGCCGGCGACCATTGCCAACTGGCGATATCGCTATAGGACAAGTTGATTTCCGGGTGCAATTGCTCGCTGTCGCCCAGTTCGATGGTGAGGGCATTCGGCAAAGTGACGGTGGGGAATATCGGCTCGTTGAGCGTCAATTGGTCTTCGGCTGTGCAGCCGTGATCGTCCGTCACAACTAGTTCGTAAGTATTCGCCGAAAGGTTGCCGAATACCGGGTTGTTTTGAAAATGAACGCCGCCATCTATGGAATACCGGAAGGGCGGCGTACCGCCGCTGACCGTTCCGAAATCGATTTCGCCTTTGGGATCGAGGCAGTCAGGGTGCTCGGGTGTTGGATCAAAAACCGGGGGCGGAATTTCGGTGACCAGCACCTGATCGCTTGCCGTGCAACCGTTTTCCGTGTTCGTAACGGTCAGCTGATATTGTCCGGCCGTACCGACTGTCGGGTTAGCCGTGCTGCCGCCCGACACGATTTGGCCGCCGTTCGTCGCCCATTGATAACTCAAGGTGGCTTGCGTCGTGCTGCTGCCCTGCAACACAGCCTGCGGTTGCGAGCAATCCAGCGCAGCCGGCGGGCCGGCGTCCGCTTGCGGCGGGGCGATATTTTGAGGCAGGTTAATATTGGCCGTGCCGGTACAGCCAGTGCTCAGGTTTTCTACTACGAGGGTGTACAGGCCCGGCTGATCGGCACCCGGGAACAGGGTATTTTGCCCGCTGGTAAAATGCCCGCCAGTGGTCGTCCAGGTCGCAGAAAAATTGGGGCCGCTGTCGGATGCCCCGGCATTGAGCGTCACCGTGTCGCGCGTGCAGGTGAGCGGCAAAGGCGAAATAATGGCAGTTGCCGGCGCAAGCGTATCGATAGCGACGGTCTGAACGGCGCTGTCCGTACAACCGTTGCCCTGGTTGGTCACGACAACGGTGTAGGTACCGGCCGCCGAGACGCCTGGAGTGGCGCTGTTGCTCCCGGTCGTTATCACGCCGCCGTTTGAAGCGGTCCAGGAAAACGACAGCGCTTCGATACTGGAGGAACCCGTCGCGTCGAGACTGATTTGCGGGTCGTCGCAGGTAATCATAGCAGCCGGCGCGACGCTGGCTACGGGCGGCAAAATGTTTTGTTGCACGCCTGCCGATGCCGTGGTGGTACAGCCGTTCTGCTGATTTTGCACCAATAACTGGTACGTACCGGGCTGATCCACGGTAATATTTAGGGTATTTGCTCCGCTCAGGATATTGCCGGTTGCGGTCGTCCAGGACGCCGTGAAGCCGTTGGCCGGTTGCTGAACCGTGCCGTTTACACTGACCTGCGGAAGTGAACAGGTCAGGGTTGTCGGTGCTGCCGCGGCGATGGTCGGGGCCAGCGTATCGATGCTGACCGTGGTCTGATCGGTAGCCGTGCAGCCGTTGAGCAGGTTTTGTACGGTTAAAACATACACCCCTGCCGCGCCGATAATCGGAGTCGGCGTATTGGCGCCCGAGAGTATGGCGCCGCCGGTCGTTTGCCAGCTGTATTGCAGGGCGCCGCCGTTGAGGGTAGTAGCCGTGGCGCTCAATCCCTGGGAGGTTTGGGTGCAGGTCAAAACGGGGCCCGCGCCGGCATCCACTTGCGGATTTTCAATGTCTTGCGGAATGGTCAATGTAGCCGTGGCGGTGCAACCGTTATTGGCATTGGTAACCAACAGTTCATACACCCCGGGGGCATTGATCGTGGGAGAAAGGGTATTGGCATTGCTCAAAATATTGCCGCCGCCGGACGCCGTCCATTGGTAGGAAATACCCGCGCCGGTGCTGCCGCTGCCGTTGAGGGTAATTTGTCCGACCAGGCAATTGAGGGTCGAGGGTGCGCCGGCATCGGCCTGCGGCGCGTTGGCGTCTTCAAAAATTTGTACCGCGTCGGAACTGGTGCAACCATTGGCAGCATCGGTGACCAACAGGGTGTAAATACCCGGCGCATCGATGACCGGAGTCGGCGTATTAGCGCCGCTCAAAATATTGCCGCCCGCCGTGGGCGTCCAGGTGTAACCCAGCGTACCCTGACCATTGGCGGAGCCGCTGAGTCCCAGGCTGTTGACCGCACAACTCAGGGTCGCATCCGTGCCGGCACTGACCGCGGGCTCCGTAACATTCTGGGCCACCGTGACCGAAGTCTGGGCCGTACAACCATTGACGGGATCGACGGAACTGAGCACATAGGTGCCCGGCGCATCGATGAGCGTGGGGCCAAACTGACTGCCTCCGGACACGATGTTGCCATCGGCAGTTGACCAGCTTGCATTGCCTGTACCGTCGCCTTGCAAATTGAACTGGGTCAACGCGCAGGTGAGCACGGAAGGCGGGTCAATTTGTACGATCGGCGGCGTCAGGTTTTCCAAAACGGCAACCTGGCCGGTCGTGGTGCAGCCGTTGACCGGGTCGGTAACCGTGAGCTGATAAGTGCCCGGGGCATCAACGACCGGAGTAGCGCCAGACTGCCCCGACACGAATTGTCCGTCGGCAGTTTGCCAGTTGTAAGTCAACGCAGGGGTGCTGCCGGAGGCCGTGGCGGAAAGGCTCGTCTGGGTCAGCACGCAGCCCAGCACTGCCGGTGTGGCCAGGCTCAGCGCAGGATCGGTCTGATTGGCCGTCACCAATACGGTGTCCATGCTCACACAATGGTTGACCGTATTGGTCACCATCAAATAATAGGTCCCGGCCTGGTCGCAGTCAATGCTGGTCGCACCGGGGTCGCCAATCAAATTACCGCCCGAGGTAGTCCACTGGAATTGCATGCCGGGGCCGGGAGGCAAGGCCGCGGCGAGGTTGAACACAGGATTGTAGCAATTGAGCAAGCCGTCGGCGCCCGCATCGGCAAGGGGAAGGGCGACATCCTGGCTGACCGTGACCGTACTGGTGGCCGTGCAACCGTTCTGGTTATTGGTAATCGTCAGGGAATATTGTCCGGGCGCATCGACGACCGGGGCCTGGGTGCCGTCGCCCGCGCTGATGTTGCCGCCGGGAGAAACCGCCCAATCGTAGGTGTACTGGGCGCCCGTGGAGGAGCCCCCCGTATTGAGGGTGATCGAGAGCAGGGAACAATTGAGCACAGGCGCCGGGGCGATCACAGCGGTCGGAGTACCCGTTTCGACTGTCACCGAAGTGGAGACCTGTGAAGAGCATCCGTTGTTGAGGTTCCAGGCAGTAAGGGTGTAATTGCCCGCCGTGTTCACGACGGGGTTCAGGGTACTGTCGCCCGACAAAATATTGCCGCCGCCGGAAGTCGTCCATGCATAGATGAAATTGCCGGCGGAAAGGTTTTGCCCCGAAAGTGACTGCACAGGGTTTGCACAGGTAAGTTCGCCGGGCGGCACGATCTGCAACTGCGGCTGGGCCGTGTTTTGCGACACTTGCACCAGGTCGGTTGCCGAACAACCGTTGGCCGTATTGGTCACGAGCAACTGGTAAGTGCCGGGCAGATCGACCATCGGGTTGGGCGTGCCGCCACCGCCAACAATATTGCCGTTGCCGGTGCTCCATGCGTAGGTGATCGAGGGCCCGCTCGATGAACCGCCCGCATTCAGTGCGATAGTATCGGCAGCGCAGGTCAGGGTGTCGGGTGAATTGGCTACCGCCGACACGACATTCTGGTCGGCCACAACGGGTACTGCCCCGGAAGCCGTGCAGCCATTTAAGTTATTTGTAATCAACAAAGTATAAACACCGGCTGCATTGACAACAGGCGCCAGCGTCGTGTCGCCGCTCACCACGTTGCCGCCGCCGGAAGCCGTCCATTGGAAACTGTACGTGGCGCCGTTCGACGAAGCGGAGCCGTCGAGAGAAATGCTCGGCGACTGACAGGTGATCGAGTCGGCCGGCTGGATATTCACCGTTGGCGCAAGGATGTTTTGCGTCACATTGACGCTTGCGGAGGCCTTGCAACCATTGGCCGGGTTGGTGGCGGACAGGGTGTAGGTGCCGGGCGTATTGATCTGCGGGTTAAGGGTACCGTTGCCGCCCGTGATATTGCCCCCGCCGGAGGCTGCCCAGGTAAAACTTGCATTTGCCGGCGCCACGGTGCCGGAAAGGGTCAGGGTATCGTTGGCGCAGGTCAGGGTGCCGGGTGTCTGGATACCCGGGACAGGCGGCGCAAGGTTGCCGCTGACCGTCACCGTGTCGTTGGCGATACAGTTGTTGGAAGTATTGGTGACATGTAAAAAATAAGTTCCCGGCGTGCCGGCCACGGCGTTGAGGGTATTTTGACCCGACAGGATCGTGCCGTTGGAGGTCGTCCAGGAATAGGTGATGTTGTTGCCCGTGCTGCTGCCCGCGCCCGACAGGACGGTTGTTGTGTCGATGCAGGTGATTGTGCCGGCGGCGGCGTTGGCCAGCGGCGGGTTGGTGGCGGTTGTCACCGACACTTCCACGACGGCCGTGCAGCCATTGATAATATTGGTCACCAGCAGTTCGTAAATCCCGGGAGCGTTGACGACACAGGTTTTGGCGTTTTGTCCCGACACGATATTGCCGTCGTTGGTGGACCATTGCCAGCTGACAGCGCCCTGGTTGGAGTTGCCGACGAGGTTGGTCGTACCCGAACTTCCACAACCAAGCGGTTGCGGCGGGTTGATCCATGCGGACAAGGGATTGGGGGAAAGAATGACGTTTACTATGGCTGTCTTTTCGCAGATGTAGCCGTCTTTTTCAAAAGTTACGGTCAAAATGTATTGTCCAGGGGCATTCACAACCGGGTTCAGGGTGTTTTCGCCCGACACGATATTGCCGTCGGGGGTGTCCCATTGGTAGGAATAATTGATGCCCGTGCTGCTGCCGGCGCCCGAAAGCGTCACCGTGGCGCCCTCGCAGGGGATCGTGATAACCGTCGGGGCCGCCACGGCGGTCACCGTGACGACATGCACCACGACCGTGTCGCTCACTTTGCAAATGGGTGAAAACGAGATATCGTCGAGTGCGAAGTCGTTACCGCCGAGGGTCGTATTCATATTGACGATACAAATCGTCGCGCTGGAGGCGCTGCCGCTGTTCCAGATTTGGTAAAAATTCTGCCACACACAGGTTTGGCTCGGCGCGCTGAAGATCGGTCCGATCGTTTGTCCGTTGATGGAAAACTGGAGGAGGGCCGGCGAAGCCGCCACCACCGTGGTCACCCAGGCAGAAAAAGCATACTGGGTATTGGGCATCACGGACACCGTTTGGCACCAAACGTCCTGATTGGGGGTGCCGGCGCCATTGACCACCATCATGTTGCCGCTGCCCGAAGTGTGGTCGTTGCAGGGTTGAAAGCCGGGGTGGTCGTCCTGTGGATTGTCCAATACATCGTAATAGCCTTCCGGCACCAGGTCTCCGGGATTAAACACGTAGTCGCTGGAGAAGTCCGAATTGCCGCCTTCAAAATCCCCGTTGGCGATCAGGTTATTGGAAGGATCGACCGTGGTGGCGGTCAACACATAAGTTGAGGTCTGGGTCACATTCACCCCGGGCGACAAGGTGTTGGTATTGGACAGGCCCGAAAGGGGCGTCCAGGCGAAGGAAAGGTAATCGCCATCGATGCTTCCGTTGAGCTCCGTGGGCGTGGGCGGACTGCACAGATAAATATCTTCACCCGCGTTCACCGTGATCGGGCATTGCGCCCGCAGGGAAAAAGACCAAAAAAACAGACAGGACAGGAGGACAGTGTAGAGTTTTCTCATGAGACAGCAGTATCAATCAGAAATACGAAAGATCGGACAGAGGGGCGTATCGCTGCAAGATTACGAAAAAGCTAACATTTGCCCGGAGCCGGCACTGCCCCAAGCGCCTTGATTCGGGGCTTGCCTAGCGATACAAAACGAGCCATTCATCGCCCCTTCGCATAAAAACATCGAGGATTTCCTGCCGGTTTTCCCTGAGCTCGGCCAGCGCTTCGGTCAAGGCTGGATCGACAAATCCGAACCAGTAATTGTTGAAATCGTAGAGCAGCACCCAGCCGCCGTCGGTGCTGAACGTGATGCCTTTGAGCGGCCGGTTGTATTCCATGCTCGAACGGCGCAGGTAGGTGTAGAGGGAGTCGTGCACGTTTTCGCAGGTAAAACCCGCCTGATTCCACAGCACCACCCAAGAGCCGTCGGGTGCCACGGCGGCGTCGCGAATCTCGCGGTCGAGCCGATAGCAAAGGAAAAGGGTGTCGATCAAACTGGAAGGCAGGCCATGCTGCTCGGAAAACCAGAATTCGTTGCGGTTAAAACGCAGCAAAGCCTCCGAATTGGCGCCCAGATAGAGCCCTTTGAATTCCGCGTCGTGCAGCCGCTGGAGGGTGTCCATCTGCCGGAGAAGCAGGTTGGACAAGCTGCCGTTGTGCAAAAAGCGGTTGCGACCGTAAAGAACAGCCCATTCGCCGCGCGGCCCCAGCGAAAGGTCGCGAAGCATTTGACCCACCTTTTGCAGGGAATCTATTTGGTGCAGTACGTCGCTTGGAATGCCGTGTTGTTTGTAGCGAAACTGGTAAACCACCCCTTCGGAGGGTGCGCCGGGCCGTTTTTGAGCAAAATACCAGAGCAGCGCGAGGGCCGCAGCCAGCGGAACGAGCAGCCAGTACCACTTGCGCGCCGGGCGGGTTACTTTTTGCACGGACCATTCGGCGAAAGTATCAGCCAGTTGCAGGAGGGCGAAATTGATTCGGTTGAGTTCCTGGCGGTTTTCTTCTTCACTCGCCGTGCCGAGGCGCACGGTTTGCTCGTATTTTTGAAAACGGGCGGCCAGCAGCAGCAGTTCGTTTTCAGCGGCAGTTCCCCTCGCATCCGAGAGCAGCTGACGGAGCGCCGCTCCTGTGTCGCCTTCGGCGATCCAATGTTTGATCTGCTGTTGATCCATGTCCGAAAGTTAGGGTGGGAAGTGCAGACATTTCAGGTATTGGCCCTGCATTTTTGAACGCCGGGACACGCCTGTGGGCGGGAAGATTAAATTATAGTATCAGCGCAAGCGACATATTACCTTTGGCGCGACTACCGAAAGCCCGATTTTTCCTGAACTCATTTTCTAAAACTCAATTTTGTATGAAGCAACTGTTTGTCTTCCTGCTGTTTTTGTTCGCAGGACTGCCCGGGCTTTCCGCCCAGAATACCGTCCGCGGACGGGTGACCGACAACACGGGCCAGGGCCTCGCCGGCGTCACGATTAAAGAAAAAGGCACCACTACTGGTGCCGCTTCGGGCATCGACGGCACTTACTCGCTGCGCGTCAGCAGTGCCAACGCGGTCGTGGTATTTTCCTACACGGGCTTTGCCACCCAGGAAATCTCGTTGGGCGGCCGCACCACGCTCGACGTCACCCTCGTGACCGATGAAACCCTGCTGGAGCAGATCGTGATCGTCGGTTCGCGACGCGGCAACCGCGTTCAAACGGAGACGCCTGTGCCTGTGGACGTGATCAACGTCGGGCAGGTAGCGCCCACCACGGCCCGCTACGACGTCACGTCGATGCTCAATTACAGCGCCCCCTCCTTCAACTACAACAAACAAAGCGGTTCCGACGGCGCCGACCACATCGATCTGGCCACCCTGCGCGGCCTCGGTCCCGACCAGACGCTGGTGCTCGTCAACGGCAAACGCCGCCACCAGACGGCCTTCGTCGCCGTGTTCGGCACCCGCGGCCGCGGCAACGCCGGCACCGACCTGAGCGCCATTCCCGCACAATCCATCGACCGCATCGAGATCCTGCGCGACGGCGCTTCCGCCCAGTACGGCTCCGACGCTATCGCGGGTGTGATCAATATTATTTTGAAAAAAAATGTGCGCTCGGGCTCGGCCGACTTCGGTTTCTCCGGCTACCTCGACTCCGATTACAACCCGGCCTACCTGAAAGACGGCGCCAAGGACGTGTACGGCGACGAACTGAAAGGCCAGTACGTTTTTGAAGACAAAATGGACGGCGTAACGTACAGCGCCGCCGCCAATTACGGACTGCCGCTGGGTCAAAAAGGCGGCTTCCTCAACCTGACACTCAACTACGCCAACGCCGGCAAAACCTACCGCCAGGACCTCGCCGGCGTACTGCCCGTCGACATCTACCGCCGCGCGCACGGCGACGGCTCCCTGAAATCGTACGGCGGCATGTTCAACGCTGAAATTCCTTTCAGGGATAACGACAAACTGACCCTCTACACCTTCGGCGGCTTCACGCGCAAGGAATCGGACGCCTACGCCTTTACCCGCAATTTCTCGGCGCGCCCCGAACGCTTCCCCACCGACGACAACGGCAATCCGATCCCTGTGGACGGCATTACCATGACGACGCCGGGCGGCGAACTGTTTTACAACCCGCACATCCAGACCGAAATTCAGGATCTGTCGCTTGCAGCCGGCTTGCGCGGCAATTTCGGCGAAGACTGGAACTGGGACCTGAGCAACGCCACGGGCTACAACGACTTCCATTTCTTCGGCGACAAAACCTTCAATGCCGGCCTGGGCTTCGCCCAAACTCATTTCGACGACGGTGGTTTCAATTTCCTGCAAAACACGACTAACCTGAACCTCAGCCGCCTGTACCCCGATATCATGTCGGGCTTCAACCTGGCTTTCGGGGCCGAATTCCGTCTCGAAAAATACCAGCTTTACGCAGGCGAAGAAGCGTCTTACCGCAACTACGACCCCGACAAGGCTTCGGGCGCCCAGGGCTTCCCGGGCTACCAGCCCTCCGACGAGGCCGACGCCAGCCGCAGTTGCGTAGGCGCCTACGCCGACGTCGAACTCGACGTGACCGATCGTTTTCTGGTAGGCGGCGCCGTGCGCCTTGAGAACTACTCCGACTTCGGCTTTACCGCCAACGGCAAACTCTCGGCCCGCTACAAAATCACCGACAATTTCAATCTCCGCGGCTCGGCCAGCACGGGTTTCCGTGCACCCTCGCTGCAGCAGATCAATTTCAGTTCCACCTTCACCACGGTGCAGGGCGGCAATATCGCCGAGGTGAAAATCGCGCCCAACAACAACCCGATCACCCGCGCGGCAGGCATTCCCGAACTGACGGAGGAAAAATCGTTTAGCGCCAGTCTGGGCTTCTCGTGGCGCCCGATCCGCGAATTCACGATCACGCTCGACGCCTACCAGGTGCAGGTGAAAGACCGCGTGGTGCTTTCCGGCCAATTCGATGCCAGCGATACCACCCTCAACCCCGCCCTCACCGACGAGCTCAATCGCCTCAACGTGAGCCTGGCCCAGTTCTTCGCCAACGCCGTGAACACCACCAACCGCGGTATCGACCTCGTGCTCGACTACAACCGCCGCATGGAGAACCGCCATTTCCGTTTCCTCGTGGCCGCCAACATCCAGAAAATGACCATCGACGACGTCAACGTCCCCACGGCGCTGAACGACACGGAAAACCACCGCAAAACCTTCCTGAGCAGCCGCGAACAGAAGTTCATTCTGGCGTCCGCGCCGCCGGTGAAACTCGCTTCCACCATCGAATACGGCTTCGGCAACTTCACCATCGGCACGCGCCTCAACTACTTCGGCGAAATCGTGCTGCAAGGCTACGGCGAAAGCGGCCTGGGTATCGATCCCGAGGTGCCCAAAGACGACGGCAGCGGCTACGTGCCCGACGAATACATCTACGGCGCCAAGTTCGTGCCCGATGCTTACGCCTCCTGGCGCTTTGTCAAAAACGCCACCCTGCACCTTGGCGTCGACAACTTCCTCAACGTACATCCCGACCTCGGCTACGCCCCCGGCGCGCCGGGCTGGGCCTACAACACCGAAACCGGTGGCGTATGGGATGCCGTTCAGATGGGCGGCAACGGGATGCGCATCTTTGCTCGGCTGGGTGTGACGTTTTAATTAAAAAACAGGTAATCAGGCATTTGAATCAAGGTGACTATACCCACTGCATTTTTACCGCAAACACGCGAAGGGTTCGCGAATTTCTTGGTGTCTTGGCGCCTTTGCGGTGAAAAAGTGCAAGCGGGTATGGTCACTTGAATTAAATAAAAACATGAGTCATCCCGAATTTTGAGCCAAGCAATGTGCGAGGCAATTAGAGATGGCCTGACGGAATCTGTAAATCGGCATCGAAGCTTTTCGGTGCCGATTTCCTGTTCTATGGCACCAATTGTTGATGAATTGGGC
>JBGAHL010000061.1:0-10389 GCA_044226205.1 Saprospiraceae bacterium | reverse complement strand
ATGAGACATTATGAAGTCACCTTCATCGTAGATCCTGTACTGTCGGGCGATGAAGTAAAAGCGACAGCGGAACACGTTCAAAAAGAGCTGAAAGGCTTTGGCGTCACTATCGTGGCGGTGGACGAGTTGGGCCTCCGACAACTGGCCTACCCGATCAACAAACGTTCTTCGGGCGTTTATTTCAACATCGAGTTCGGTTGCGACGGCGCCAATTGGCTGGCCAAGTTCGAACTCAACATGAAGCGCGACGAACGCATTCTGCGCTTCCTGACCGTCAAACTCGACAAGTACGGCGTCAAGTACAACGACGACAAACGCAACGGCCGCATTGGTACGAAGAAGAAAGTCGAAGCACCGGCCCCCGTGGCTGCCGTCACCGAAGAAGAGGTGCCCGCACCTTCCGTGGTCGACCTGGACGCGAATTGATTGCTGGTGGGTTTTACCCTTCGCAATCCGGAATTCACCATCAACAATCATCCATTAATTACCATAACTTATGGCAGCTTCAAGAGAAGACGTCAAATTTTTGAGCAACCCGAAAATCGGGCTTCGTCGCAAAAAATACTGCCGTTTCCGCAAGTTCGGCATCAAATACATCGATTACAAAGACGCTGATTTCCTCCTCCAGTTCATCAACGAGCAAGGCAAACTGCTGCCGCGCCGCATCACCGGCAACAGCCTGAAATATCAGCGCCGCGTGTCTACGGCCGTTAAGCGCGCCCGCCACCTGGCTATGCTGCCTTACGTGGCCGACTTGATGAAATAACCACCCATTCGTTCATCTACTCATTCATTTATTGAGATGGAAATCATTTTGCTCGATCATATCGAAAAGGTAGGCGCCAAACACGATGTCGTCAAAGTAAAGGACGGTTACGGCCGCAACTACCTCATACCCCAGGGACTGGCCATCGTGGCCAACAAGTCCAACATGGCCAAACTGGACGGTCTGAAAAAACAAGCGGCTAAAAAAGAAGCCGCCATGGTGACGACCTACCAGGGCTATGCTGCCAAACTGGCCGCCGCAGGCCTCAAAATCGCTGCCAAAGCCGGTGAAAGCGGCCGCCTCTTCGGCTCCGTCACCGCACAGCACCTGATCAACGCGATCAAGGAACAAGTGGATATCGACGTGGAAAAACGCATCGTCGAAATGCCGGAGGAAGTGAAAGAGCTCGGCTCCTATACCGCCCACATCAAGTTCCACGCCGATGTGGTTGCTCCGGTCAACTTCGAAGTTGTCGCCGAGGAAGCCTGATCACAGGCCGGCAAATAAACGCAAACGAAAAGCAAAACCCGCCCCGCGGCAGGTTTTGCTTTTTTATTTTTGGGACTTGATCGACACGAACGGCTCTCACACCTTTCCTGTCGCGCCGTAATTCGTCCTTGTCAATACCATCACATGACCAATACCATCATTCGCCGCGTCATCCTGCTGGGCGCCTTTTCCATCCTCAGCCTGATCACCGTGCAGACCTACTGGGTGATACGCACCTGGGACCTGCAGGAACGCGAATTCCACCGGAAAGTCAATCAGGCCCTGCTCGATGCCGCCAACGACCTTGCCGTCAAAGGCCAATTCGAACTCAAAAGAACCAACCTGATCGACCAGGTCAATTCCAATTACTACGTCGTCAACATCGAAAACCCGTTCAGGGAAGACGATCTGCAGTTCTACCTCCAGCAGGCTTTTGAAAAACAGGGCATGCGGGAAGATTTTCAGTACGGCATTTTCGACTGCTCCAGCAACCAGATGGTCAGCGGTAAAGTGGTCAAATACCGAACGCCCTCGGCCGTGGGCGAAGTAGCGCCCGCCGCCGAACCCCTGACCGCCCACCACAACCACGAAGAGTACATCTATTACTTCGGGGTGCGTTTTCCCGGCAAAAATGCCCACCTGCTCAGCAATATGTGGATCGTGGTGGTGTTTACCGTGCTCATGCTGATCACCGTGGCGTTTTTTATCTATGCCATGTTCGTCATCCTGCGTCAAAAACAACTCTCCGAACTCCAGCGGGATTTTATCAACAACATGACCCACGAGTTCAAAACCCCTATCTCCACCATCAATATCTCGACCGACGTTTTTCTTAAAAACGAAAAGATACTGGACGACACCCGCCTGAGCCGCTACGCGGGCATCCTCAAGGAACAGGTCATGCGCCTCAACAGTCAGGTCGAAAAAGTACTCCAGCTGGCCAAAGTCGAACGCGACAACATCGAACTCCACTTCGAACGCCTCGAACTCACCGAGTTTGTCCGCGACATGCTTCCTTCCCTCGAACTGAAAGTGCACGAACGCGAAGGCGGCCAGCTGCACCTGTCGCTGCCCGATACCCCCGTGCACATCAAAGCCGACAAACTCCACCTGACCAATATCCTGCACAACCTGGTGGACAACGCGGTCAAATATTCGCGCGGCGCGCCGGAAATCACGATCGACCTCCAGCGCATCGGCCAGGATGTCACCCTGAGCGTGCAAGACAACGGCATCGGCATCCCGAAAGAACACCAGCGGCGGGTTTTTGACAAATTTCACCGCGTGCCGACCGGCAACGTGCACAACGTCAAAGGTTTCGGCCTGGGCCTTTTTTACGTCAAAAAAATGGCCGACGAGCACAACTGGAAGATCGACCTGAACAGCGAACCCGGCAAAGGCACCCGCATCGAAATCAAAATGCCCGTCGCCTGAGCGCATGAGTCCCGCCTTCCAACTGCACGACAGCGCGATCTTCTGCGCGCCCCTGAGCGATGGTTTCCCCGACTGGCTCGGCCGCCAGCGCTATTCCCGCATCGCCGTTGTCGTGGACGCGAATACCTGCGCGCTGTGCCTGCCCGTCTTGCTGGAACAAACCGGGCTGCCAGCCGCCGATTTGTACATTGTTGAAATCCCCGCCGGGGAAACACACAAAACCCTCTCCACCTGCGAAACAGTGTGGGCCGGCATGCTGGCCGCCCAACTCGACCGCAAGGCGCTGGTCATCAACTTGGGCGGCGGGGTCGTGGGCGATCTGGGCGGCTTTTGCGCCGCCACCTTCAAACGCGGCATCGATTTCGTGCAGGCGCCGACCACCCTGCTTTCCATGACCGACGCGGCCATTGGCGGCAAAACAGGCATTGATTTTCAAGGTATTAAAAACACCCTCGGCGTATTTCAGCAACCCAAAGCCGTGTTCGCCGATCCCGTATTTTTACAAACCCTGCCCCGGCGCGAGTTGCTCAGCGGTTTTGCCGAAGTGATCAAACACGCCCTGATCGGAGCGCCCGCACTGCTGGAACAAATCGAACGGACGGAGCAGCTGAGCGTGGCGGATTGTCAAGCATATTTGCCGGCATCCATCGGCGTTAAAGTGCGTGTGGTGGCCGAAGACCCGCTCGAAAAAGGCTTGCGCGCGCTGCTCAATTTCGGGCACACCATCGGGCACGCCCTCGAAAGTTACTGGCTCAACAGCGCCGATCCGCTCACCCACGGCGAGGCGGTGGCGGCAGGCATGATCTGTGAAACATGGCTGGCCCGCGGCGATCAGGCGTACACGCAAAAGGTCAGCGGACTCATCGGCCGTTTTTTCCCGCACAGGATCATCCCCGAAACGGCATTCCCCCGCTTGTGGCAAATGATGCAGCAGGACAAAAAAAATGCCGCCGGCGCAGTCAGAATCGCGGTTCCCAACCCCGACAAGCCGTTCGACCTGCACCTCGTGGAGCCCAAGCGCGAAGCAGTGGAACAAAGTTTACGGATGTACAATACGCTGGTTTGAGCCATTCAAGGCGTGCAGCGCCCTGCCCGCTTTTTTCAAAAATCCTTGGGCCGCACAACGGTAAACACCCGCGACAGGTTGAACCCGAAGCGGATACCCGACACCAGATCGCCATCGTCGCTTTTGGCCAGCCATTTTTCATCGGTTTGCGTGATCAGGCCCTTGTAGGCCATGTCGGCAGCATTGGTAAAGTGGAGCTGGAAAACGTGCCCGCCCGTCTCGATATCGAAACCGATGGCCAGCGGCTGCGCGTAGGGGCGGTTCATTTGCCCGGAGGGCGTGTAATAATACTCCGCATTGAGGGTAACCCGCCGGCTCAGCTTGATGCGGCCGGCAAATCCGATGGAAAACACGTCGTTTTTGTCGGCTTTCGTGGGCACGAGGTTGAGGTGCACCAGGGTGGGCGCCACCTGCAAAGTCAGTCGCTCGTTGAATTTGCGGGCAATCAGCAGCTGGTGGGTGAAATAAAGCCGGGAAGTAAAAAGATTGGGGCGCGAAGGGTCTTCAAACTCGATGGTTTTGACCTCGATATCCGTGAAATAGGACACTGACAAGGGCATGGTATGCTCCCCGGTCGATTGCCACAGCAAGCGGTATTTCACAAAACCGTCGAAGAGTTTTTCCCGGCTGCTGCGGCCGATTCCCACCATGAGCCGGTCGGTGATGCCATAGTCCAGACCGATCCGAATGGAAGCGCCATCTAGGCCGAACAGGTCGTATAACCCCCGGCGCACAGGAGCGAAGCGGTGCGAAATCCGGACGTCGAGCACGCCGGGGGCGGTATTTTCGATGGAATGGCCGTTGACGACCCGGGTGGTTTTAAAACTGGCGCGGGCCAGATCGGTCGTCGGTTCGTCGCCCAGCAGCGACAGCAGGTCCTGACCGTCGTCCTGGGCGTGCAGGGAAAAGAATCGGCAAAGCAGCAACAGCAGCAAAAAAGATCGCTTCATGGTACGGTAAAATGCGTCACGCTCATTTCATGGGCGCCAGGGTCGCATCCACCGTCACTTTGATGTTGTTGGAAATGTTGGACACTTTCTGGGCCTCGATTTTGATGTTGTAGTCGGAACACCTGATCATAAAATCGGCATGGACGATCAGTTGTTCACCCGCCACAGTGATCGTCCCGCTTATTTCGGCTTCGCGCTCTACGTTGTGAAGGTTCATTTTGCCTTTCACGGTGACCGGGTAGGTGCCGTCGGTGTCGAATTTGACTTCACCCAGATTGGTCACGTAGCCTTTGAACGTCGCCGCCGGATACCGGGTCGATTCCATGTAATTTTCATTAAAATGTTCCTGCATCAGGGCTTTTTCAAAAAGAAAATTTTTGATCAGGACCTTCCATTCCATTTTGCCGGTGGCAATGTCGAACACGGCAGTGCCGCTTTTATTCACGGCTTCGATGTTCTCCAGTTTGGCTTCCGAGAAAAACCGAACCTTGCCGTCGCGGGTAAAAAAGCGTTGGGCATGCGCCGATTGAGCGCACAGCGAAACAGCCAGCAATAAAAAGACAGACAGGGATTTTTGCATGGCTATGATGTTTAAAATGAAGAGGGATGGAGACCTATTTCGCCTCGACGCAGCGCGATATCTGCACGTCGAAATTGAAGCCGGAGCAGAGTCCTTTGAGGGTCACGGTTTCGCCGGCCTTGAAATCGGTGCGCGGGTGTTTGGCGAATTTGTCGAGTTCGCAGGACACGCCGAAGTCGCTGCCCGTGTCGAACATCACCTTGGTGGTGCCTTCGGCGTCGGTTTCGGACGATTTGACGGTGCCGCTCACAGCGATCATTTTATCGAGGTATTTCGCGGTGGCCGCCGTTTCATCGTTGTTGAACTCATCGAACAGTTGTTTGGCGTCGATAGCAACGTCCGTTTTCGAGGCGGCAATGTCCTGGTGCGGCTTGTTCCAGAGATAGTAGCCCACGCCGGAGCCGATGAGGGCGAGGGCGAGGATTGCCAAAATGACTTTTTTCATAAATACAGTAAATTATTGATAATAAGTGTTTTACATCAGTTGTTCAATGCCCCGGCTTTTATCCAGGCATCGATCATCGAGAGGGTGCAATTGTCGAGTCGGGGGCCGTTTTGCGGCATCCAGTCGACACTGCGCGTCACGGCGGCGTAAAGCCGGCCGTCGATGGCGGCGGTGCGCACGACGGCGTACTGGGTGAAATCCAGGTTGCCTGTGGGTTGTGCGCCGCTGTGGCACGAGGGGGTGCATTTATTGTCGAGCAGGGGACGGATAAAGCCGGCGTAGCTGACGCCCGCGGTGTCGCACCCGCCGTAAAGTTCCTCCTCGTTGTCGTAATAGCAGGCCGGCAGCATGCCGAGCAGCAAAAACAGGACGGGAACAAGCAAGACGAGGACTGTTTTCATGCCCTTCATAACGTTTAATTCTGAGGCGCCCCGGCGTCGGCCCAGGCTTTTATTTTGTCGATGGTACAGGCATCGAGCCGGGCGCCGCCGTTGGGCATCCAGTTGGTGCTGCGCGTCACGGCGGCGTAAAGCCGACCGTTGAGCGCCAGGGTTTTGGCATTGTTGTAATTGCTGAGCACAATACCGCCCTGTGCGGAGGCCGCGCTGTGGCAACCCTGGCATTTGGCCTGCACGAGGGGCTGGAAGAAGTTGGCGTAGGTCACCCCGTCGGTGCTGCAACCCGTGTAACTTTCGTTACAGCCGTTGTTTTGCGCGCCCTGGCTGATCCAGGTTTTCAGCAGGTTGATTTGGGCGGCAGAAAGGGGCGGATTGGGCGCCTGCGGCATAAATTTTTCCGGATCGGTTTCGGTGATGGCCCGGATCAGTTTGTTTTCATTCCAGTCGGTCGACGTGACGTGCTCGACGGTCGAAAGCACCGACGAATACGTGTTGAGCACCACGCCTTCGCTGTGGTCGGTTGGATTATGACATCCGGATTGCGAACAATTGGCAACCAGAAGCGGCAAAATGGTGTTTTGGAAGTACACGCTGTCGGGGTCGCAAGGTACGCCCGAGCCCGTGCCGGAGGGCAGGGTGTCGGTCGGATCGGTCACCGGGGGATCAACTGGCGGGTCGACGGGATCATTAAAAGGATCATGTTGGCAAGCCGTCAGCCAGACACCCAGCACCAGACAGGAAAAAAGGATAAAATTTCGCATCTGTCCAAAACTACTTTTGTCATCAAACCCCAACCTTCGCGGTTGGCGGGTGACACAACCAAAGTCCGTAACTTGCATGAATTCGACGACAACAAAGCCGCTCAACCGGGAAAAAGACGCTCCGAACATGGAAAAAAAGAACTGGAAAACATGGTTCCGCCGGCTCGGAGTGGCCGGTTTTTTGTTCTTCCTTATCAAAGGTCTGCTTTGGCTGGCCGTCTTTTTCGGACTTTTTAAAGTCGGTTGCTCCTGATCGGGCATGTTCCTGGCCGCGATTATTTTGCCGGCTTTTTTAAAACAATTTTTTTAAAACGGCTATTTTCCGGAATTTTGCGCTCTTGCCGTTTTCTGCCATGACTAAACACAAAAAGGCCGCCTCCCTCGCCCCTGATCTCGACACGGATCTGGTCGATCCCAAGTTTATTTCCATCAAAGGCGCGCGCACCAACAACCTGCGCAACGTTGATCTGCGCCTGCCCAAAAACCAACTGGTCGTCGTCACGGGCGTCTCGGGTTCGGGCAAATCGTCGATCACCATGGACACCCTCTACGCAGAGGGCCAGCGCCGCTACGTGGAAAGCCTTTCGAGCTACGCGAGGCAGTTTTTGGGCCGTATGAAAAAGCCGGACGTGGATTATATCCGCGGTATTTGCCCGGCTATCGCCATCGAACAGCGGGTCACCACCGGCAACGCGCGCTCCACCGTGGGCAGCATGACGGAGATCTACGACTTCATTCGTCTGCTGTTTGCCCGCATCGGCAAGTTCTACTCGCCCGTCAGCGGAGGCCTCGTCAGAAAACACGAGGTCGCCGATGTCATCGACTATATCCGCCAGCTGCCGGAAGGCGCCCGCGGCATGATTCTCATGCCTTTTCCCAAAAAATACCGCGAGCGCAGCCTCGAACAGGAACTAAACCTTTTGTTGCAAAAAGGCTACACCCGCGTGCAATTGGGAGAGGAGACCTTGCGGATTGAGGAGGTGCTGGGGCTGGGGTTAACAAAGGAGGAAGGGTAAATAAAAAGGAAGAAGCCGAAGTGAAACCCGGCGGAAACACAGCCGCAATCGACATCACCCAACCCGCCTACACCTTCCGCGAAAAAGGCCTGACCCTGCTGATCGACCGATTCGTGGTCAAGGCCGACGAGGAAGAAAGCGCCTGGATGCGCCTGGCCGATTCGATCAACACGGCGTTTCAGGAAAGTGAGGGCGAATGCCTCGTGCAAACCGTGGGCGAAAACGCGACCACACTGGGCTTCAACAACCGCTTCGAACTCGACGGCATCGAATTTCCGGAGCCGTCGCCGCAATTGTTCAACTACAACAACCCCTACGGCGCCTGTCCGACCTGCGAGGGCTACGGCCGCGTGCTCGGCATCGATCCCGACAAGGTGGTGCCCGACAAGACCAAATCGGTGTACGACAGCGCCATCGCCCCCTGGAAAGGCGAGAAATACGGCGAATGGCTGTCGCATTTCCTCAACCAGGCCCACCACTTCGACTTCCCCGTGCACAAGCCCTACGAGGAGTTGAGCAAAGCGGAACAAAAACTGCTCTGGACCGGCAACCAGCATTTCGAAGGGATCAACGCCTTTTTTCAGGAACTGGAAAGCAAAACCTACAAAATCCAGAACCGCGTCACCCTCGCCCGCTACCGGGGGCGCACGGTCTGCCCCACCTGCGACGGCGGCCGCCTGCGCAGCGAAGCGCTTTGCGTCAAAATCGACGGCCGCAACATCGCCGAACTGACCACCCTGCCGCTCGATGAAGTGCAGCAGTTTTTCAAAAGCCTGAGCATCAGCGAACACGACCGGGCAGTCGCCAAACGACTGCTGCTGGAGATCAACGGACGCCTCGATTTTATGGTCGAACTGGGTCTGGGCTACCTCACCCTCGACCGCATCTCGAGCACCCTCTCGGGCGGCGAAACCCAACGCATCCACCTGACGCGCACCCTGGGCTCCAACCTCACCGCATCCATGTACCTGCTCGACGAGCCTTCCGTCGGCCTGCACCCGCGCGACACGGGCCGTCTGGTGCGTGTGCTCAAAAATCTCCGCGATCTGGGTAATACCGTCGTGGTGGTCGAACACGAGGAAGAGGTGATCAAAAACGCTGATTTTCTCGTCGATATGGGCCCCGAAGCAGGCGTGCACGGTGGCAACGTGGTCTTTGCCGGCCCCATTACGGACATCGGCAAGGCCGCGCCGGAAAGCCTGACCGCGCAATACCTGAGCGGCAAAAAAGAAATCCCGACCCCGAAAGTCCGGCGCAAAACCACGGATTTCCTGACCCTAAAAGGCGCCCGCCAGCACAACCTTCGCAACGTCAGCGTGCGCATTCCGCTGCACTGCCTGACCGTCGTGAGCGGTGTGTCGGGCTCGGGCAAAACCACCCTCGTGCGCGACATCCTCACCCCGGCCCTCATGCAGCACCTGCCCGACAACCCGGGCAAGCAGCCGGGCATTTTCGACGGCCTCGAAGGCCCCGTCAAAAAGGTCAGCCGCGTGGAGTTCGTCAACCAAAGCCCGATCGGCAAAAGCAGCCGCTCCAACCCGGTCACCTACGTCAAGGCCTACGATTACATCCGCGACCTGTTTGCAGGCCAGCAATTGAGCCGCATCCGCGGTTTTCAGCCCAAACATTTCAGCTTCAACGTGGAAGGCGGGCGCTGCGAAGCCTGCAAGGGCGAAGGCGAACAGGTGATCGAAATGCAGTTCCTGGCCGACGTGCACCTCGAATGCGAGGAATGCAAGGGCCGGCGCTTCAAACAGGAAGTGCTCGACGTGCAATACAAAGGGAAAAACATCTTCGAAGTGCTGGAAATGAGCATCGAGGAAGCCCTCGAATTTTTCGCCGGCAACAAGGATATCGTCGAGCGCATACGACCGCTCCACGAGGTCGGGCTGGGCTACGTACGCCTCGGACAATCGAGCAGCACCCTCTCGGGCGGCGAAGCGCAACGGGTCAAACTGGCCTCCTTCCTCATCCGCGAAAACGCCAACGGCCACATCTTTTTCATCTTCGACGAACCCACCACGGGCCTGCATTTTCACGACATTCTCAAACTGCTCAACGCAATGAACGCCCTCGTGGAAAAAGGACATTCCGTCCTCGTGGTGGAGCACAACATGGAGGTGATCAAATCGGCCGACTGGGTGATCGACCTCGGCCCCGAAGGCGGCGTCGGAGGCGGACAACTCGTGTTCGAAGGCCGGCCGGAAGAACTGGCAGAAGTAAAGGACAGCTACACAGGGTTTTTCTTGAAAGAAAAACTGGGCTAGGCCCAGACCCGTGAGGGGCAGTTTTTTTTCATTAATAAGTAACTGGTTTGGCCCTGCTTGGTGTTTTCACCTACGGAATGCACACAAAATGAGTTCATTGACATTAGGTATCGTTATTTTTAGCAAAGAGGGCCTGTGCATTCACATAGGTCTGGAGTTTTTGCAGTCCCAGCCACATGGTAATTGGCCCAGGCGGTCTTTCGCTTTTTGAATATCC